>NZ_BCPT01000012.1 GCF_001544095.1 Enterococcus casseliflavus NBRC 100478
CAAGAAGTTGTTATTTAACTTCTTTCTTAACCTCAGCGACTTTTTTATCTTACCATCTCAACCGTTATATGTCAAACACTTTTTTGAAAAGTTTTTTTGATTTATTAGGTTTTTCAGAGATGATATTTTTTCGACTTTGTTATAATAACACTTGTAAAATGTTTCGTCAACAACTAATTTCAAAAAAGATCAATCAGTGTTTGTTACAAATGTCTTAACAAGGACAAGTAATAATATAGCAATTCTTAAAGGAAAAATCAACTAAAAAAATAGGCTTTTGGGCAACTATTTTTATAAGCGAATTATTCATTGTCAAACGATTCGAACGTTCGTTTATAAGAAGTATTTTGCGGCTAAATCTATCATTAATGGATAAAAAAAGAGAACTTAAGCTTTTCGCCTAACGTTCTCTTTTCGTCCGATCTTCTGATTGGACGATCGGTATATAGATTCGAAAGATCGTTCCTTGACCGATGACACTCTCTGCTGAAATTTTTCCTTTATAGCTTTCCAATAACTGTTTCGCAATAGATAGCCCTAGCCCATTTCCGCCTTTGGTTCTAGCACGGGCTTTATCTACCCGATAGAAACGATTAAAGATCTTGTCGAGGTCTTCTTTGGAGATTCCCTCACCAAAGTCTTGAATGGCAATTTCAAAGGATTGCCGATCCAACGAAATGGATAGATGCACTTCTTTTCGATCAGTGGAATATTTCACTGCGTTATCCAAGACAATAATAATGATCTGTTCAAAATGATTGCGATAGATTTTCAGCTTCAACTCATGATATAAATCATCATCCAATGTAAAAACAAAATCTGGATACAGTATTTTAAAGTTATTGAAGACTTGATAGACAACTTCTTTTGCATTGGTTGTTTCATTTGCATAATGAACATCCACTTGTTCCGCTCTTGAGAGATCCAACATTTCCTGTACTAGCGTCTTCATCCGACTGATCTCTTGCATACTGGCTGCCAGAGACTCATCCAAAATTTCTGGATCGTCTTTTCCCCAACGCTGCAACAGATTCATATGTCCTTCAATGATCGCCACAGGTGTTCGCAACTCATGAGAAACGTCTTCGACGAATCGCTCTTGCTGCTCAATGTACAGGCGCATGCGATCCAACATCTCATTAAATATATCTGCTAAATCAGACAGTTCATCGTTCGTATTTAATTCTGGCATATGCACCGTTGACTGTGGGTTTTTCCGAACAGTTTCCATCGTATCTCGCAAGACCTTTAACGGCTGAAGGAAATACGCTGATAAAAAGAACCCAAGCACACTACTAAGAATCAGAGAAACGACTTCTAAGATAATCAAAGTCAGCAGCAGTTTGCTGCGTATTTCGTAAAAAGAAGTCAATTCATAAAATGTTTGTGCATAGCCAATCCGCTCTCTGGTGCCTTTTGAATAGATGGGCTGGATCGAGAGAAAACCTGTGATACCATCCAGCGTTACGATGGTTGGCGCCTTGCGCTGCGTGTCGATCAGTGCTAAATCATTTTCATGGGTTTTAAACACAAGATCCTCATTCAAATTATAAACAAACAAGCTCAACGGCGCTTGGCCTAATTCCGAAATAAAGGAATCGATTTTCATTAAGTTGCCATCGATCGTTGAAGTGCGATCATAAATGCTCGTCGTCCCCGCATCATTTTTGGTTAAATTACGATATGTTCGAACCAATGTTAGTTCTTGATCCGAATTGGCTAAACGAGAAGCGACCTCTGACATCGTCCGCTCCACATTGTTTTCTTCTTTAGCGACGATCAAATTCACCGATGTTTTATAGGTGATCACAGCAAAGATCGTAAATACGACGAATATAAAGAAAGAACTTGCGAAGGCCCACTTTACAGTTAAAGAAGGCCCCTTCAGTTCTTTTAATTTTTTCATTCTTTTTTTAAGGTTCACGACCGCATCACATAACCTGTACCACGAACGGTTTGGATATAGCTTTCCTCCCCTGGTACATCAATTTTATTCCGTAAGTAGCGGATGTAAACATCGACAACGTTGGTTTCAACTTCTGTCTCATAGCCCCAGACTTTGTTTAATAAAACATCTCTGGCTAAAACGACATTGACGTTTTCCATTAAAGTCAACAATAGCTCATATTCGCGTTTTGTTAGTTCAATGACATCTGTTCCACGTCGAACGACACGGTTTTCTTTTTCAATCGTTAGATCGCGGTAAGTGATCGTGGTTTGTTTTGCGACGTTTTTGTCCCCTTCGATATCGATACGGCGAAGCAACGCACGTAAGCGTGCCAGCAATTCTTCAATTGCAAAAGGCTTCACAATATAATCATCAGCACCATGATCCAAACCTGATACTCGATCAATCACAGAATCTCTCGCGGTCATCATGATGATCGGGGTGTTCTTCGATTGACGCACACGGCGGCAAACTTCTAACCCATTTAGCTCTGGAAGCATTAGATCCAATAAGATTGCATCCCATTCATTATTCAGCGCAGCATCCAGTCCCGTCCGTCCGTTGTAATGAACTTCGGTATTATACCCTTCATGCTTCAATTCTAATTCCACAAATCGAGCTAAGTTCTTTTCATCTTCAATGATTAGAATATTACTCATTATTGATAGCCCCTTTATTGATTATTCTGCCTTTAAAATAGACATTATCTGTCTTATTTTATCATGTATCTAAAAAATAAAAAAGAGATTGACCGAAAGTTCTCACTTTCGGCCTTTCTCTTTTGAATTCTCTTGAAGCTTACGCTTCGTCATACCATGAATAATGGAAAATTCCCTCTTTATCTGTCCGTTCATACGTATGCGCGCCGAAGTAATCCCGTTGTGCTTGGATCAAGTTCGCTGGCAAACGATCAGAACGATACGAATCAAAGTACGCGATCGCAGAAGAGAACGTCGGCACAGGGACACCCGCTTGGACAGCTAGCGCAACTACTTCACGTACAGAAGATTGATAGCGTTTGGTGATGTCTTTGAAGTAATCATCTAATAATAAGTTTTCGATGTCAGCGTTCTTGTCATAAGCATCCGTGATTTTTTGTAAAAATTGCGCACGGATGATACAGCCTGCACGCCAAATTTTGGCAATCTCACCAAAAGGAAGATCCCAATCGTACTCTTTTGATGCTGTACGTAATTGCGCGAAACCTTGTGCATAGCTCATGATTTTACTGAAGTATAAGGCTTCACGGATCTTATTGATAAATTCTTCTTTATTTCCTTCAAAAGCAACCGCTTCTGGTTTCGGTAATACTTTGCTGGCATTGACCCGTTCTTCTTTGTATGCTGAGATATAGCGAGCAAAAACAGATTCAGTGATCAATGGCAATGGAACACCTAGGTCTAAGGCACTTTGGCTTGTCCATTTTCCAGTTCCTTTATTGCCTGCAGCATCTAAGATCACATCAACGATCGGTTTGCCTGTTCCTTGATCATCTTTACGTGTCAAGATATCCGCTGTGATCTCAATTAGGTAGCTATCCAATTCACCTTTGTTCCATTCGGCAAAGATATCAGCCATTTCATCAACAGATAGACCTAAAATGTTTTGCATCAAGTCATAAGACTCCGCAATCAGCTGCATGTCGCCATACTCGATCCCGTTATGAACCATTTTTACGTAATGGCCTGCACCATTTGGTCCAATATAAGTTACACAAGGTGTACCATCTTCAGCTTTTGCTGAAATTTGTTCCAAGATCGGTGCAACCAATTCATATGCTTCTTTTTGACCACCAGGCATGATCGAAGGACCTTTCAAGGCGCCTTCTTCCCCACCAGAAACACCCGTACCGATAAAGTTGATTCCTGAGTTTGCCAACTCTTCGTTACGACGAACGGTATCTTTAAAGAAGGTATTTCCGCCATCGATCAAAATATCGCCTTTGTCTAGATGAGGCAATAGTTCTTGGATCGTAGCATCCGTCGCAAATCCTGCTTTTACCATTAATAAAATACGACGTGGTTTTTCAATTGATTGGACAAATTCTTCTATCGTATAAGTTGCTTTAAAATTTTTATCTGGATGTTCTTTTACTACTTCTTCTGTCTTTGAACCAGTACGGTTAAATAAGGCAACTGAATAACCGCGGCTTTCGATGTTCAACGCTAAGTTTTTGCCCATAACAGCCATACCGACAACGCCGATTTGTTGTTTTGTCATCTTTCATCCTCCTAAGATTCAATTATCTTTTTCATTATAGCGCAAATGTACCTGCTTTTGAACTATTCTCTTTCGATGGACAAAAAATATTTCTGAAAAGTTCCATCTTTTCCAAAAAAAACAAAAAAACCTCAGGCTCCATGGTTAGCCTAAGGTTTTAGAATCCTCTTTCTGAAAAAAAGGAATTATGCTTCTTTTGTTGCTACGTCTTTGCCATCGTAATGACCACAGTTAGAGCAGACATGGTGGCTTTTTTTCATTTCACCACAGTTTGCACATTCGTTCAAACCGTTGATTGTCAATTTGTAATGTGTACGACGTTTTGCTTTCTTCGCTTTCGAAGTTTTTCTAGCTGGTACTGCCATTTTGCTACACCTCCTTGTTAATGAACGCAACCTTGAGGCTGCAATTTATTCCAATCCTACGCGTTATCGTCATCTGATTCATTGAATAATTCGGATAATTTTGCAAGACGAGGATCAACTTGTTGAGCTTGCGCTTCTTTTTGATTTGCAAAGTCTTCTTCTGACAAAACAGCCCAATCGTTGCCAGATGGCATTGCTGAACCTTGCTTTTCTTCTTCTGTCAGGACTTGCAATGGAATCGCAAGTAATAGGTTATCAGCGACTGATTCATCTAAGCTGATGGTTTGACCTTCAATGATCAAAACCTCTTCTTCGACGATCGTTTCATCGCGACGCTGAAATTGCTCTGGTGTCATGAATTGTTCATCCACTGAAAAATCAAAAGGAATCGCTACAGGTGTCAAAGAACGAGTAGATGGTAATGTCATCGTCGTTTCCACTTGATAGTGCAGCAAGTATCCTTGCTTATCAACACTCATCAGCCCTTTTACTTTTACAGGAGACAATTCAATGATCTGTCCATCGCGTTTTATCAGTTGACTTTTTAGGTCAAGTGTTTCTTCAAACATCAGCGGTGTCTCTTGGTATTTTTTTAATTCCAATAAAGACCATTTCATTTTTATCACCCCTAAGCAACAAAAGCAATTATACAGGGCTTCTGAGGCTTTGTCAATGAAATTTTCTTGACACCTTTTTCATTTTTGATCGTGTCATTTTAATGCCTTTTCTCAAGGGATTTCGACACTCTCAAAAAAACAACAGGAAGCGCACAACGTGCACTTGCCTGTTGCTTGATCAATCGTTAAAAATCATTAGATCGCTGTTGTTTCTCCACGATAAACGATACCGCGACGAGAATCAAGAGTAACCAATTCGCCATCTTTGATGGTTGTTGTTGCGTCTTTGGCACCAACGATCACTGGTAGATCTTTCGCGATTCCGACAACTGCTGCATGAGAAGTCAAGCCGCCATCTTCAACAACTAAAGCTGCTGCTTTTTCGATTGCTGGCATATATTCTTTATCTGTTGTTGGTACAACTAAAATCATGCCATCTTTTGCTTTCGCAATTGCTTCTTCGGCACTGTGAGCGATCACGGCATTGGCAACAACTGATTTTTCACCAATTCCTTGCGCTTCAAGCAATTTTGATCCGATCAATTGGATCTTCATTACGTTGGTTGTTCCGCGTTCACCAACAGGAACACCGGCTGTGATCAAGATTAGATCGCCTTCTTTAGCAAAGCCTAAATCAACTGCTTGTTTTGCTGCTAATTCAAACATTTCATCAGTTGTTGATGGTTTTTCAGCAACGGTTGGGTACACACCCCAGTTAAGCATCAAGCCGCGTTTTGTGCGTTCGTCAAATGTGACAGCTAAAATGTCAGCATCTGGACGATATTTAGAGATCATTTTTGCAGTGTAGCCAGATTCAGTGGCAGCAACGATTGTTTTAACCCCTAAGTTTTTCGCTGCACGAGCAACAGATAAACCGATTGTTTCCGTTACATCTGTTTTATCAAATTGGTTGATTTGGAAAGTGCTGTTTTCTGATAAAGCTTTTTCTGCTTCCACGTCGATACGTGCCATTGTTGCTACTGCTTCAACAGGGTAGTCACCGTTTGCTGACTCACCAGAAAGCATTGTTGCATCAGTACCGTCAAAGACAGCATTGGCAACGTCAGAAGCTTCTGCACGAGTTGGACGTGGGTTTTGTTGCATTGATTCTAACATTTGTGTTGCTGTGATAACTGATTTACCAGCAGCGTTACATTTTTTGATGATGCTCTTTTGAACCATTGGTACTTCTTCAGCAGGGATCTCAACACCCATGTCACCACGGGCAACCATGATACCATCAGAAACTTTGATGATTTCATCGATATTATCGATACCTTCTTGTGATTCGATTTTAGAGAAGATTTGCACGTGAGTCATGTCTTTTTCTTCTAAAATTTCACGAATTTCTAAAACGTCTTGCGCTTTACGTACAAATGAAGCGGCAATGAAGTCGATATCGTTATCAAGACCAAAACGGATATCTTCTGCATCTTTTTCAGTAATACCAGGTAAGCTGATTGATACGCCAGGAGCATTGACCCCTTTACGTGATCCTAACATTCCAGCATTTTTAACGACAACCACTAATTCACGGGTTGCTTCGTCTTTTTCTTTGATTTCCATGTCGATCAAGCCATCATCAAACAAGATGTGTCCGCCCACATGAACATCTTCAAATAAACCAGGATAAGTTACAGCAATTTTTTCTTTTGTTCCTTTGTGTTCTGGATCCATTGAAATACGTGTTTCATCGCCAACGTTGAATTGGATGTATCCAGCACGACCAAAGTCTGCTTCTGTCGTATTTTGTACAGTTGTACGGATTTCAGCACCTTTTGTATCTAAAAGGATACCGACATCTTTACCAGTTTTCTTTACGGCTTCACGAACCATTGTCATACGCGCTAATTGTTCTTCATGATCTCCATGAGAGAAGTTAAAGCGGAAGACATTCGCACCGGCTTCAATCAGTTGAGAAATAATTTCCACACTGTTACTTGCTGGTCCTAATGTACTTACGATCTTTGTTTTTTTCATTACTAAACGCTCCTATTCATTTATTTAAAATAGCTAATAAGCTTTTTTTACAAAATTACTGTTGCGTTGCTTTAAAAATCTCTTTAGAATGAGATTTCTTTGTTCAAGTTATACAAGCTAAGATCTGGTTTGTGACGATTGTTTTCAAGGGTATCGATGATATCAGAAGCAATCATTTCATTGTTTTCGATACCGATACATAGACCGCCTTTGCCTTGTTGCAATAATTCAACGGCATATGAACCAAATTTACTTGCTAACACACGGTCACGAGCGCTTGGTGAACCACCACGGACAACATGTCCTAGAATTGATACACGGGTATGGAAATCGCCGTATTCAGAAAGTTTGTCAGCAAAATCATTTCCGCCCATCACACCTTCGGCTAAAACGATCAAGCAATGTTTTTTCCCGCGGTCGCGTCCTTCACGGATACGATCAGCAACAACTTGCATGTCAAAATCATGTTCTGGGATGATGATTTCATCCGCACCACCGGCCACACCTGACCATAAAGCGATATCGCCAGCACCACGACCCATTACTTCGATCACGAATGTGCGGACATGTGATGTCGCTGTATCACGGATCCGGTCAATCGATTCCAAGACAGTATTGATGGCTGTATCAAAACCAATCGTGAAATCTGTTCCTGGAATGTCATTATCGATCGTTCCTGGAATCCCGATCGCTGGGAAACCGTGACGAGTAAGTGCCATCGCACCATGATAAGATCCATCTCCACCAATCACGACTAGCCCTTCGATGCCAAATTTCTTTAATTGTTCGATTCCTTTTAATTGTCCTTCTTGTGTCGCAAATTCTGGATAACGTGCTGAATATAAGAATGTTCCACCACGTTGAATTTTGTCACCAACATCAGCAACATCTAAGCGACGAATGTCGCCTGCGACTAGTCCGGCATAGCCATAGTTGATTCCGTATACTTCAAGTCCGTCAAAAATACCCTTTCTGACAACTGCGCGAATCGCTGCGTTCATTCCTGGTGCATCGCCGCCACTGGTTAGAATTCCAATGCGTTTCATTATTCTTTCACCTCATCAAAAGATTTTGTTTAGGGAAGCCCCTGTTTGCTAGTTTTCAAGTAATAACCACGAGACATATTCTACCATTATTCCATGAAAATGTCTTGAAATAGTGGGAAAAAGTTGAAAAAAGTGTAAGTTGAATTACCGTTTTCGGAAAATTACTTGAAAATTACATTTCCATTTCCTAATAATGCGATCAGTTGTTTGACAAAGTTCGGCTCATCCGTCACCCAGTTTTCTTCTGCTAATAACACTTTTTTGCCACTGCTTTCATAGAACATCACCACTGGAATATTTCCGTGATGCTGCTTCATTTCCTTCGACAATGCTTGCAGGTGCGACGTTTCAGCTTCAGCAGAAATCTTTAAGTAACAAGTTTGTGACGCAATTTTATTTTGAACGTTTTCTGCTAAGTCTATTTTATCAGCAATGAGTTGGATTTCACCATTGTAACGACTTACCTCGACCTTTCCTTCGATATAAAGAACAGCATTTTCTTCAATCAAGGAACGTACTTGTCGATAAACGATGGGAAAAATCGTTACTGACACTTCTTTGCTGGCATCCGTTCCTTCGACAAACGCCATTTGTTCGCCCTTTTTCGTTCGAATCTCTCGAATCTTGCGCACATATAAAAGGATACGCACCCGTTCATTCGGAACCAGATCGGCAATGTCGGTGATTTGTTTTAACTGGTGCAATTTATGAAACTGTTCCACGGGATGGCCAGACAAATAAACACCTAAGTATTCTTCTTCCAAAGCCAGTTTTTCTTCCAGTTTGTAATCAGCAACGGCTTCTTCTTTTAGTGCCATAGTTTCTAAGAGATCCAAACTGCCGCCACTATAAGTAATGTTTTGGATCTTTCCTTCTAGCTGGATCAATGCTTGTTTTCGATTGGGGGCGATCACATCGAATACGCCGATGCTCAAAAGCGGTAATAAATAATCCAATTTTAACCATTTGCTGTTACGCTGATTTAAGCGAAGCAAAAATTGATCCATAGACGTGAAATTACCATGCTCTTTTCTTTCTGCCAAAATGTCTTGGATCATGTCGCGTCGGATTCCTTTGATACTGCTGAAACCAAAACGAATTTGTTTTTCATTTTGCAGTTGAAAACTAAACCCACTGGCATTGATCGAAGGCGGCAGTACTTCTACGCCATAACGTGCGGCTTCATTTAAATATTCTTTCATTTTGCTGGCGGTGTTGCGTACCGAGTGTAGGATCGAAGCAAAAAATGGTGCGGGATAGTGTACCTTCAGATAGGCCATTTGAAAGCCGATAAAGGAATAGGCAAACGCATGGGATCGATTAAACCCATAATTGGCGAACCGCTCGATATAGTCATAGACCAAATTGGCGGTCTTTTCATCGTACTGATTGGCTAAGGCTCCTTGCACAAAATGACGACGTTCCTCATCCAAGACGTCTTTTTTCTTTTTACTGATTGCTCGACGCAAAATATCTGCTTGTCCTAAGCTGAAACCAGCCATTTTGGAAGCTACCTGCATGATCTGCTCTTGGTAGACAATGATTCCGTAAGTGTTTTGCAAAATCGGAATCAAACTGTCATCTGGATAAGAGACACGCTCTTGTCCTTTTTTCCGCTTAATAAAGGTATCGATATTTTGCATCGGTCCTGGACGATACAAGGCATTGACTGCGGCAATATCCTCGATGCTTTCTGGTCCTAACTTACGCAGCACATTGCGTATCCCCGCTGATTCAAATTGGAAGATCCCTGCGGTCTCACCTTTTTGAAACAAGCGCAATGTTGCTGGATCATCAAGAGGAACCTCCTTTTGGGTAACAATTTGTTGGCTGATTCGTTTAATGCCTTTCAAGGTATTATCAATGATCGATAAGTTTCTCAAGCCTAAAAAGTCCATCTTCAATAGGCCGATGGCTTCTACGTCATTCATGGTAAATTGGGTCAACCAGATCCCATCGCTGCCTTCTTGTAAGGGAACCAGATCAAGCAAATTCTTGTCACTGATTACCACACCAGCGGCATGAGTCGATACGTGACGTGGCAAGCCTTCTAAAATTTTGGCGACTTGAAACATTACTTGGTTTCGCTCATTAAACGACACCAACTCTCGCAGCTGATTGGATTGCTCATAAGCAAGATCTAAGGTCATTTTCAAGGCATTGGGGATGGCTTTTGACCAGCGATTGGCTTCACTTTGCGAAAGACCAAAGACACGAGAAACATCTCGCAGAACCATTTTGGCCGCCATGGTGCCAAACGTGGCGATCTGTGCCATATATTCTTGTCCGTATTTTTGGCGCACATACTGTAAAATCTCGTCTCTGCGATTGTCAGGAATGTCTAAATCAATATCAGGCATCGTGTAACGTTCTGGATTCAAGAATCGTTCAAACAAAAGATCATATTTGATGGGATCCACGTCGGTGATTGATAAAACATACGCCACCAATGCTCCGGCAGCCGATCCCCGTCCAGCTCCGGTAACAATTTCTTGTTGGTGGGCAAAGTCCATGACGTCCCAAATAATCAAGAAGTAATCATCAAAGCCCATCTTATGGATGACAGACAACTCATAATCCAAACGCTGTTCGTACGCCGATGTAACGTGATCAACACGCTGAGGCAGACGCTCAAAACAAATTTTCCGCAAATAGTCCGCAGCGCTTTCTTCGGCTGGTAGCGGGTAATGAGGCAATAGCCGCTGATGCAGTGGCAGCTCGACGGCGCATTCAGCTGCAATCCGCTGATTATTCATCAATGCCTGCGACGCTTCACCAAATGCCGCGGTCAGTTGGTCTGCCGGTTGTAGAAAAAGCTGCGCAGTCCCTTGCTCTTTTGCCTGACGAAAGTCTTCAATTTGCGAGCCCTCTTTGATATGGGTCATCACTTTGACTGCAAAGGCTTCTTCTTGTGCTAAAGCCGCGATTGGTTGATACGCACATGGTGCAATGTTTTGCTCGTTAAACCAAGCGATCGTTTCTGGATCTACCCCTTTGCTAGTAATACCTAAAAACAAGCTCTCAGAATCAAATTTATGGCTGATTGCTCGCAGTGCTTCTTGATTGGCTTCTAGATCATCGTGCTGAGAAGGCAGAAATCCCTCGCCTTCAGGCAGCAAACCAAAGAGGTCCTGCAAAGAATCACAAGCAGCCAAATTCAACTGCTCGGTGATCATTTTTTCACTTGATAAACGCATCAAGGTTTGATAGCCCTTGAGGTTTTTTGCAAATACGTACAATGGAAAGGACATTGATCCCTCCCCGAAGGTACAGTCGAACAAAGCGCCAAAAATCGGCTTGATGCCCTGTGCTAGGCATTGCTGATAAAACTCGACCGCGCCATAGAGAACATTATGATCGGTCAGCCCCAACGTCTGATAGCCCATCTTTTTGGCTTGCTCTATATAGTGAGGAATTTTGATCGTACTTTGCAGCAACGAATAGGCGCTTAAGGTGGTGAGCTGTGAATACATTGAAATCCCTCCAAAAATGAAAATTCTCTTTCTTTCTGCTAGTAATTAGATTTGAAAAACAAAATGAAAAAGTGAAAATCTTTACAATAAATATTTTTGTGATAAACTAAAGTCGAAATGGAAGATACGCAGAAAAGAGGTGTCGTCATGCGTTACCTAGTCACTTTATTTTGGACTTTTGTATTAGGTCAAGTCGTTGGCTATCTAGGCAGCTCACTTGCTGGAGCAACTTATGATTTTCAATTAACTTCAATCATCTCTTTGGTCACAGGTGTGGTGATCATTCTTGTTGGTATTATCGCACCAGCGCCTGAAAAGACAAGCCATTAAAAAAAAACCAGTTACCTTTATTGTAACTGGTTTTTTTTTCTTTTCAACTATTCACTGATGTCCGTTTTACGCAAGCTTTTACGGAAATTAAATCCTGAGATAAAAATATTGATCAGTACAAACCCGCTAGTTACCCAAAAGACGGCGGGATAACCAAAACCGGCTGCCACCGTTGAGCCGACCATCGGACCTAACACTTGCCCAAAGTTAGAGAACATTTGGTTGTAGCTGTAGATGCGGCTGACCCCTTCCATCGGGGTGATCTTGCTGATCAGTGTATTGATCGACGGCATCAACGCACCAGTAGAAAAACCAAGCAAGAAGCGCAGCACGCCCAACTGAAACGGTGTGGAGACAAAGCCCATCGGAATGAAACAGAAAAATGACAGCAATAAACCGCCTAACAATACCTTGTGATTGCCGTAACGATCACCGATTTTGCCTAAAAATGGCGAAGAGATGATTGCTGAAACACCGGCAACAGAGACGATCAATCCGCTGACAAACAAAATATTGCCGCTATTCCCGCTTAGATCACGAATATACAACGTAAGGATCGGACTAATACTCGTTACACCTAGCTGTAAAATCAGTGACGTAATAAACAAACCGACGAGCAGCTGCATATTTTTGATTTGACCAAAAATTTCTTTGATGGACAGCAAATCGCCCTTTTCAACCGGCTCAAAATCTTCTTGAACGAGAAAAATCGTAAGCAAGAGCGTGATCAGCAGCACAACACCTGTAATGATAAAAACATTTTTCATACCGAACCATTGCGCCAACGCTCCACCCATCGATGGACCGATCAAATTCCCTGCGATGGCTCCTGTAGCCAATGTCCCAAGCGCCCAACCGCTTTTTTCTCGAGGCGCCTGCGAAGCAATCAATGCAGTCGCATTGGGAATATACCCCGATAAAATTCCGGTAAAGAATCGCATGATCAACAACCAATAGACATTCGGTACAAAAGCCAATGAACCCATCGTCACTGTCATCCCCGCAGCCGCGCGAATCATCATTAAACGACGACCTTTTTGATCTGCTAGATTTCCCCATACTGGAGCAATGATAGCCGCCGCAAACGCCGTTACTGAGATTGCTAATCCAGAAAACAACTCAATTTGACTCTCTGGAGCGCCTAACTCTTCTATATATAAGGGAATGAATGGCATGACAAGACTAAAACTGGCACCCGTAAAAAAACAACCTACCCATGAAATCAGTAGATTTCGTTTCCAATCAATCTTCATTTACAAACCTTCTTTCACAAATACTATACCGTATCGTGAGTAATAATCAAATAAAAAATCTTTCTGCATCTAAAATACAGAAAGATTTTCTTCATTAAACTTAACTGATCAAAGCCAAAATGACAAAGTTTAGGATAAACAACGCATTGACGACCCAGATGATCGGAGACACTTCGTTGGCTTTTCCTTTCACTACTTTCACTAATGCGTAGAAAATGAAACCAACAGCGATCCCGTTGGAAATACTGTAAGACAAGCCCATAAAAATAGACGCGAAGAAAGCGGGAACTGCTTCTTCTAGATCGGTCCACTTGATGTCTGCAAACGAAGCCATCATCATTACCCCAACTAAGATCAACGCTGGTGCTGTCGCTTGTGCGGGAACGATTGAGATCAGTGGAGAAAAGATACTGCTGATTGCAAAGAGTGCTGCCACTACAACAGAAGTCAAGCCCGTGCGTCCACCAGCACCGATACCAGCTGCTGATTCCACATAAGTCGTTGTATTTGAGGTCCCTACGATGGCACCTACAGAAGTGGCTACGGCATCTGCAAAAAGAGCCTTATCCATCTTTGTGTTCAACCCATTACTGTTTTCAACCGCTTCTTCATCTTTTTTCGAAAAGATCCCTGTACGACGTCCTGTTCCGATAAAGGTACCGATCGTATCAAAGACATCTGATAAACTAAACGCTAAAATCGTCATGATTACTTGAGGGATTTTGGCAGAATCACTGAATAGTGAGCCCATTCCTTCAGGGCCAAACGCAGCGCCAAATGTGATGCCTAGTTCGCTGATGGAACTTCCTAATGAATTCCCGTGCCAATCAATGGCACTTAAATCCACTACACCCATCAAAATACCGATGATCGTCGTTCCTAAAATACCAAAAATAATTGCCCCACTAACATTTTTCACCACTAATAAAGTAGTCACTACTAAACCAATCACTGCTAACAAAACAGGTGCATTATTGAAATTCGCCAAAGCTGGGACGATCCCACCATTAAAATTGGCACTCACGATCGTCTCACCGTCGACAACTGAACCAGTCACTGCGGCAGTGTCTGCACTGAAGTTTAGCAAGTTGGCATTTTTGATCCCTACATAAGCCACAAAGATCCCGATTCCGCCGCCGATTGCATGCTGCATGCTTTCAGGAATGGCGTGAATGATCAGTTTTCTGATTCGAGTGACCGTGATAAAAATGTTGATCAGGCCGCAGATGAAAACCATTGCTAATCCTTGCTGCCACGTATAGCCCAAACCAAAAACAACGGTAAAGGTGAAGAATGCATTAAGTCCCATTCCAGGCGCTTGCGCATAAGGTACATTTGCAAATAAGCCCATGATCAGGGTCCCAATCACTGAAGCGATGATCGTTGCTAAGAAAACAGCTTGAAACGGCATGCCTGCAGCAGATAAAATCGTCGGATTTACAAACAAAATATAACTCATCGCGAAGAAGGTGGTGACCCCGGCCATCACTTCTGTTGAAACCGTCGTTTTATTCTCCTTTAATTTGAAAAACTTTTCCATGTTATGTTTCACTCCTGAACTTTAATCGTTTCTATGAAAAGAAAAAATGAATAATTGCGCTTTTCATCGAACAATTACAAATTATAAGGGAATAATTTTCGCTTTTCAAACCTTTTTCCGAATAAAACGAACCAAAAACGTTTAATGTTCGTGTTTTGCTTTGTAAATATTATGAAAACTTATCGAAAACTTACTTGTATTGTGAAATGACAGAAATATGTTACACTTAAGCCACTACCATAAGAGAATGGAGCGAGTCTTTTGAAACCAAAAATCATCGCCATTGATTTAGATGGCACAACCTTAAATACTGAATCCCAACTTTCCCCTCGCACACGTGAGGTACTGGTTCGCGCCACCAAAGCGGGACACTTTGTTACCATCGCTACAGGAAGACCTTTTCGTATGAGCGATCAGTTCTATAAAGAATTGGCGCTCACAACACCAATGGTCAATTTTAACGGCGGGTTGGTCCATAAACCTCGACAAGTCTGGGCAAATGAAATGGAGCACTCGATCTCTCGAGAAATTGCGTTTGAGCTCATGGCGCAAAAAGAGCAGTTGGGGCTGACGTTTGTGGCAGCAGAAAATCGCGAAACCTTTTTTATTGATGACCTAAGTGGATTTGATCAGCACTTTTTCTTTTCGGGCAATGCTTCCGAAAAAAATCTATTAGCAAATTTAAAAACGGACCCCACTTCATTACTGGTGAAAACCGAAAATGAATTAGCAGAATCTGTTTCTTTACGTATCAAGGATCAATTCGACGATGCGGTCGATGTTCGAACATGGGGCGGACCTCAAGCTATCTTAGAGATCGTACCAAAAGGGGTCCATAAAGCACTTGGTCTTTCGGTGATCGCGGATTCTTTGTCTTTGGATCGACAAGATATCATCGCTTTTGGTGATGAACACAACGATTTGGAGATGCTGGATTATGCGGGTTGGGGCGTTGCTATGGCGAATGGCACGCAACAATTAAAATCGATCGCCAATGATGTTACCGACAAAACCAATGCGGAAGATGGCATGGTCGATTACTTGGAAAAATATTTAGGTCTATAAAAAAAGCCGATGCGGGATGTCCGCATCAGCTTTTTTTTTGCTTCCATATTCAAATCAAAGTGTTTCATAAACGATTTCTTTGGCTTCTGGAATCGATTCATCAATAAAGAATACTTTATACCAGGTCAAGAACGTAAAGATCGTCCAGATTTTTCGCTGAAGATTCGGTTTTCCTTGGCGATGGTCTTCAAGCATTTGTAAAATTGCTGTTTGATCGAAGAAGGTTGCCGCAAAGTCTGACTCAAAAAGGCTCTTGACTGCTTCATACCCTGTTCCTTCTTTCAGCCATGCCTTGATAGGTACAGGAAAGCCGAGTTTTTCACGGTTTGCCCACTCTTTTGGCAAATGACGGTTTGACGCTTGTCGAAACACATCTTTGGTGTTGTTTTGATTGATCAAATATTTCGTCGGGATCGTTTGCGACAACTTCTGCATCTCGATATCCAATAAAGGAACACGTAATTCCAAGGAACTCGCCATGGACATTTTGTCTGCTTTTAACAAGATATCCTTCGGCATCCACTGATGAAGATCTAAATATTGCATCTTATTGACCTCGTCTTTGAGACCATTGACTTTCTCGTAATGAGGCGCAACGATTTCAGCAACAGAGGGTCCTTTTTGATACGTTGGTTTTAAAAGCTGCAGTGCTTCCTCTTCTTCAAAGACCAGTGCTTGCCCGATAAAGAAGTCTTGGGCAGGTGCCGTTGCTTCATAAAGATGGATTCGACCATGGAAGTTTTTCATTTTGCCGATTTGACGTCCCAAACGAAAGCGGATGTTTTGTGGCAATTTTTTCAATCCTTGGGCAAAAACGCGCACCGCTTTAGAGTTTGTGTGGAAGCCATAAGCAGCATAACCGGCAAATAATTCATCTGCCCCTTCCCCAGATTGAACGACTCGCACTTGCTGTGCTGCCAGATTGGCTAAAAAGTACAAAGGGACACAGCTAGGGTTAGAATCTGGTTCGTCCAAGTGATACTGAATCAACGGGAATGCCTCAAAGGACATTTCACCATCGATGACCGCTGCTGTGTTGTTCAAACCGAGTTTTTCCGTCAATTTGCGGGCTTCGATCGCTTCGTTGTAGGTTTTGTCATCGAACCCGATTGAAAACGAGCGATCTGGTCGCAAGACAGAAGCTACGTAACTTGAATCGACACCACTGGATAAAAATGAGCCGACTTCAACATCACTGATTTGATGAGCGGCAATTGATTCTTGGACTGCTTGATCGATTTTGTCGACCCATTCTTCTCTTGAATGATTTTCTTTCACTGAAAAATCTGCATCCCAATACTGCTTGATCGTCAATCCCTGTTCATTAAACAAATAATAATGCCCTTCTTGCAAACGATGAACGCCTTTAAAGAAGGTTTCTCCGTTCAAAGGCGAGTATTGAAACGTCAAATAAGGTTTCAACGCCTCTTGGTTCAACTCTTTCTTGAAATCTGGATGAGGCAAAAAGCTCTTGATTTCAGAACCAAACATAAAACTGCCATTCATTTGCGCATAGTAATATGGTTTGATGCCAAAGTGATCTCGTGCGCCGAAAAGCTCTTGTTTTTGAGTATCCCAGATGGCAAAAGCAAACATTCCCCGCAGGCGCTGCAAAACATCAATGCCCCACTCCTCATAGCCATGTAAGACTACTTCGGTATCCGCATGGGTAGAAAAAACATGACCCGCTTGGATCAATTCTTCCCGCAACACTTGAAAGTTATAGATTTCCCCATTAAAAATAATGACTTTTGTTCGATCCTCGTTAAAAATCGGTTGTGAGCCACCTTCTAAGTCGATGATCGATAAACGACGAAACCCTAACGCTACTTGGTCGTCGGTAAATTTTCCTGAACTGTTTGGTCCGCGATGAACGATCCGGTCCATCATGCGTTCAATAATGATTTCTTTTTGGTCTTTCGAATTGACAAAGCCGACAATTCCGCACATATTTTCACATCCGTTTTCATAATCCATTTTCATTTTTCTAAAGTAAATCATACCATAGAATTCAAGAGATACGATCTCTTTTTCAAAAAAATACAATCAATATATTTTTGCACAAAACATAATTTGGAGACAAACCTTATGATATCAAGGTTTCCAATCATCTCATACTCTCAATCTTACAAATTTGTTATCTAAGAAAATAGCTATCCTCAAAATTCTTAAGAAATTTTTTATGAATTCTATTTTTCTGAAAATATACAAAGATACTTTTCCCGAATTTACTGACTCCAGGAAACTTCTTTTGCTGCCATTCTCAGGCATTGATTTCCTGAAAAGGATCAGTCAGATTTGTTCGCTTGATAGTTTTATTGGACTATTGTGAAAAAAAGTGTTATTCTAACTATGGAATTTCGTTATCAACTAACCGTTGCCTTTCAATGACAAGATTTAAGAAAGGAGAATGACTATGACATTCTATAACACAGATCTACAATATCGTGTAACTCTGGATACCAAATTGAATTTATTTATCGTTTTCGATAAAAAAGATGCGAATCATTTTGCGACTGGAATTACGATCGAGCAAGCTGTACAAGAATTGAAAAAAACTGCATAAGGAGTTTATCCAAATGAAGGATACCGATTCGTACTGAAAGCACCTCGCTAAGGAAAAAATTAGCTAGGTGCTTTCTTGTTTTTTTTGCTCGCTTTTGTCTTTTGCAGTATCCGCTTCTTGCTTCTGTCCACTTTGCTGTTCATCCAGCTGTAAGATTTCATCAACAGATCCTTGCGTAATAAATTTGCTCAATCCCTGTGCCGCAATTTTTGTGTAACGCATGAAGTAATCTTTTTCTTCAAAATCCATCTTCTTCCCTCCTACTGATACAACTGTACTTTCATTTCGTTTACCAGCGATTTCACCAGTAATTCTTGAGCGTCACTTCTTTAATACATATGAATGATCTGTTAATAGCATAGACGTTACATTTGTCAAATCATCCTTTTCCTCTATTCATGAAAAGACAAATCTGTTTTCTGATTCCAGACATAGTACTATTAACTTTAGGAAACTGTTTTCTTAGGGGGGATGCTTATGGCTACATTTTTCGCTGGTTTGTTTTTTATCGGTTTGATTGGTTTCATTTTTGGCATTATCTTATTTTATATTGGGTTGATAACTCAAAAAAACAAACGAGATCGAAATGTTTTTCTCATTGTCGCTTCCGCTTTTATTGTCTTGTTTTCGTATGGTGGCTTGTCCTTCTACCAAGATGTGGCGTCTTTCGATAGCATCACTGCGCAATTAAGCCTTTCTTTACGTAACGAATCAGGGAAAAATGAATCCTTTGGCGATGCCGCTGCTCCCGTGGAACAACCACAAGGAGAACAAACAGCTGGCAACAACGAAGCAAGTAGCGCGCAACAAGAAGAACCCGCAAACAACGAGCAACATACACCTCAACTTTCCCGCGAAGAAAGAAATGCACTGAATCGTGCAGAAAGATACTTATCCAGCAATGCGTTTTCTCAGTCGAGCTTAAAACGCCAACTACTCTATGAGGATTTTTCTGAGAGCGCCGCAGACTTTGCCGTAGCTACGGTAGATGCCGATTGGAACGAGCAAGCATTGAAAAAAGCGATTCGCTACTCGCAAAATTTATCCTTATCATATGAGCGTGTGGCGAACCAACTTTCCTATGAAGGCTTTACTTCTGAACAAATTGAATATGCCTTAGCACGTTTGCCCGATTGATTCTTTTCGTTTGTTGCAGGACCACAAGCAAAAAAAGGGTTCAGCAAATTGGCGTATGTTTCTGTTGATTTCCAAATCGAGGATAGGCTGAGGTTTTTTCAGATAGTTATTGATCAAGCTCGGCAGTCAGTTAGCTTCTCTGCCCACGCTTCTGCCCACAACAAACAAAAAAGCCTATCTCGAAAGATAGGCTAAACGCTCCAAAGCGTTGATATAAGGAGAGTACAAGCCTAAAACCCCCATTATAAACATTGATTTAGAAGCCAATTTTCAGAGTTAATGCAAAATTGATGCAAAATAAATTTTCTTAGTGAGAACTGTTTTTTCACATTTTTATTTGTCACTCTTTCACGGCATATGAGAATATGCTGTGCTTTTTTTACAAAAAATAACCACTCTCGGGGAGGAGTGGCTCAATTAGATAAAAAAGTTTTTTTATATGGTAAATTAATTTTATGAGCAATCTAAAATTTATTCAAACCTTATGCTCAAAAATAACCCACCCTCAAGGAGAGTGGCCTGAAAAAAGATATAAAATGAAATAGCCCCGGTCAAGGCTATGATTCCATTCTACAAGAACATAGTTTTTATTTCAACAAAAAATCCACCCTAGTTATGATAGAGTGGATCTCGAAAGAGTAAACGAAAAATAAACATTTTGGGTATGAGTATAAGATACATCTTTTATTAATCAAACTCAACCAATTTATGACGGTTTTCTAATCAATAATATCTATTACATTGAAATAATGCTAAAATAAAAAAATCGAAGAGTACTAGGCACACTTCCCCAAGCATTACCGCCTAATACTCCTCGTAGAGTATTGCACGTACCTACTAATCTATAGGATAAACTTAGTTACTGCAAGTAAAATGAATAGGATTTATGCAAACGCCCGCGTAGCGGACTATTTTATTTTTCTTCATTATCTACTTTACGATTTATAGATGAATTAGACGTCTCTATTATTAATTTCATAGAAATTTATACATTAATTTTTTAGAAACTTCTTTTAAAATAAATATAAAATATAATACACATGACCAAAGCTAAAATTGACGATATCAGACCTAATTTGATAAATGGGTTTGAATAAACAAATCGTACACTATTTTCTCCATTATCTAAGATCACATACATGTAATTCATAGGTCCAATTCTGGGATCAACTTTTTTACCATTTACATAAGCATTCCAGTTTTCATGATATGGAACTAGTAGCAAAAGTTTTTCTCCTAAAGAAGCAGATGCTTTTATTTCAAATGTGTTTCCACTATAAACTATATCTTCCAATTTTCCATCTGCGTCATTTCTTGATTTGATGAGTAATTCCCTGTCTTCTGGATTGTTTATTGCAAATCTTCCCTGTTCTCCCTCACTTAAAACAAACGCAATGCTCTGAAAGTTTACATTTTTATAAACAAACCAGTTCTGATTATTAAAAGAAACATTTTCGATAAGTTGGTACCCTGTAGGATCAACTAGAGGTTCTTTTGAAAAATAGTATTTGACGCCACTTAATGTATTCATCGTATTATGGCTGGCAAAACCATAGGAGCGCCACTTTAATGATGATTGACTATATTGATCAACAATTTCTTGCGAACGATTATTAATAACGCTAAACCAATAAGACAATCCATAGTAATCGTTAATCATTGCTACATTTTCAGGTCGTCCATTTATACCCGTAAGAATATCATTTGATACTCTATACAACTCAGAATCTTTTTGTACTTTAGTTGAAAAGTTTACGGGTGAGTTGGTATAAACTTCAGAATTTTCATATGCAATAAATTCTTTTGTCCAGTCATAACCATAGCTACTATAAACACCCCATAAATTGATAATAATATTCAAAAAAACCATCAATCCTGTTAGAGAAAAAATAATATTTATTTTTTTGCCCTTACTTTTATGTTGAGCAAACTCTTTCTCCAAAATCTTTCTGTATTCGGTCAATACATATGCTAAAATTCCTGACAATAATAAATGAACAATAAACACCCACCTATCATTTGTCTGACCAAAACCATTAAATAGATACCCAGTAATTGGTAATGAATAAGCGACAAAAGTAATTACAAAGAAAATCAAACATTGTAATTTTCTTCTATTGTTAGGTAAAAACAACAATAATACAACTGCCAATAATTCCAGTATGATAATTCCGGACAAAAAATTTGGTGGTTCTACTGCTTGTAGACTAATTAATTTATCAAATTTTATTGAAACATTAGGAATATAATTATTTGAATTAAAAACTATATTTTGAATTGGCTCGCTTTTTCTTTCACTTAAAAAATAACTTTGAAGAGTCGGAAAGAAAAATGGTGCCGCTAAAAGTATACCAACAGTATAAGCAAAAATAGATTTTACTATTTCTAAAATCATTATTCTAAAACTCTTTTTCTGAAACAAAAGTCTTATAGGGAGGTAAAAAGCTAGAACAACTGAAATCATGAATAAAAAATAAAAACCACATAGGGCAGCGTACATTACCGATACAATAAAAAGAGTAAAATTTTTATTATAAATAATCTTTTCAACACCTAACAAAATCATCGGAGAAAAAATTAATACGGACAACCACTCAACGTACCTTGTTCCACCCATTACGGAAAAGCCACAAAATACATAAGCCAAAGCACTTATATTAACAGCTACTTTATCAAGGTTAAAGTTCGATAGATACTTTATAAGTGATAAACCTGACAACCACATCCTAAATACAATCATAAAAGAAAATAAATATGGGGCATTTCTATCATTTACTAAAATTGCAAATATGTTTAATGGATCACCAAAACCATAGTAGTTTAAGGAGCCAATTATGTCTTCTCCCATACCAATTGCAAGATCAAAACTTGGAAACTTTAATTGTCCATTAAAAATCCCTATAAATATTTCTTGGAGGTATTTTCCAGTATAGATGAAAGCTGGATAATACTGTCCTAAACCATCTATATTCCAAACCAAAGATAAGTTTTGACTCCACAGAGGATAGTATCCTATAAGAATTATCATAACAAACAAAATTGTATACACAATAATATCATAATACCTCATACGTGACTTGTTAATTTTTTTCAATAGTAGTACTCCTTTTATCATATTGGTACATGAATATTCCCTAACACATAATATCAGTAAAATTAACACAGTTCAATTCTATTATTAAACTAAAAATATAAAAAAACTCATACTCATTTAAAGTATGAGAGCATTTTTCAATTTCAGTAAGAATGTTAGTAGCATTTTCCACAGTGCTTTTAATTCTTTAACAGTCCCATCAATCTACTCCTTATTTTTTATGATTCTATGTACAAGCCCGCCGAAGCAGGCTATTTTTGTTGATAAAAAAATCAACTCTTTGCATGAGCAATTCTAAAATCAATTAAATTACCTCACCCTTTGCCTGATCGTTATGTGACAATTCTGTAAGTTGTATTTTTTTACTCTGAGTGCTATTTTTTATTAAAAGAAACTTATTTCAGAATAAAAGGTGAAAAAATGTCGACCGTAACCGCACTCACAATTGTTGTCCCTATTTATAATGCTGCAGAACATTTGACTCGATGCATTGATTCAATAACTGCAAATACGTTTAGAAACTTTGAGTTACTGTTAATTAACGATGGGTCAACTGACAACAGCTTAGAGATCCTAAAAGAAAAAGAAATGGAAGATTCAAGAATAAAAGTTATTACAAAAATCAATGAAGGTGTATCTAAAACTAGAAATCTTGGAATAAAAGTAGCGACCGGGAAATTCATAATGTTTATAGATAACGACGATTATATTGAGAAGGATTACATTCAGACATTTATTGATAATTGTATCAAGAACGATGCTGATTTGGTAATCGGTGGTTATAAGCGTGTGAACAAAAGCAAAATCATGTTTTCTGATTTTCCACGGGATTGTGATTGGGGAAAATATGTTATTCTTGCGCCGTGGGCAAAAATTTATAATCGCCAGATTTTGATAGACAACAATATCTTATTCTTAGATTATCCAATTGGTGAAGATGTTTACTTTAATTTAAAAGTATTCAGCAACACCAAAAAAATAGTGTCAATTGATTATGTCGGATATAATTGGTATTTTAATGGCCACAGTATCTCAAATACTTGTCAAAAAGGTTTTAATAAAGATATTGATATTCTTTTCTTATTAGATAAGTTAATTGAAGCTGCACATGGTCAATCAGATGCCTACTTAAAATACTTTATTAAGCGTTACTATGTTTGGTTCCTTCTGTTCTCAGGAAGACAGGCTCATAGAAATGATTTTCTAATTGAACATAAACGAATTAAAAAATGGATTTCTGACAGGAAATTTGATAGTACACTCAACCCTTTATCTAATGAACTAAAAGGAGAGGGAATAAAAAACAGATTAATAGTTTTCGCTTTTCGATCACTCGAAAAATCGCATCTAATTCCTCTTTTTTCTAAGTTTTATTGTAAAGGAACTATCGGCTGCAAATCAAAACAAACAATTTAATTGAAAGCTTTCTTTGTCCTATTAATAAAAAAATCGCCCACTTTTTTATTTTGAGTGGGCGATTTTTTATGCTTCTGTTGCTACTTTGCGGAGATACGCAACTTGAACTGGATCTGTGTGAATCCAAGTTTCATAGCCTGCTTTTTCCATCATCGCTTGGATTTTCTTCAAGTCGCCTTCTGTTTTCACATGAGTAAATTTGTTTCCTGTCAAAAAGTAAACTTTCGGATCATTTTGATTTCTAAATAGTAACATGGTTTCTCCTACTTTCTTTGGTTGAATTTGTGGTGTGTTTGCTTCACATCTATATGAAAGCAGCGATCCAAGATGCACTGCAAGAAGGAATTATTTTTAAAGACCCTACTTATAAGGTTTCATCTCGTGGTGGTATTTCAGATAAATCAGATAGAGATAAATTCCTAAACTACAATGAAACCAAAAAACTCACAAATTCTTTGATTGATGGCATCAAGCCAACCTACGTATCTAGATATATGATTCTTTTAGGTATTGCTACAGGAATGCGATATGCGGAGATACTTGGATTGACTTGGAACTGTATAGATTTTGAAGATAAAACTGTTAGAGTTGAGAAAACATGGGACTATGTATACAAACAAGACTTTTCAAATACAAAGAATTACCAATCAATGCGCCTTATTACTGTTGACGACTTCACTCTTGACCTTTTAAAACAATTAAAGAAACATCAACGTGAATATTATTTTGGTAGGATACTAAAGAATGAGAAAAATCTAGTTTTCCTAAATGACGATATGGAGTTGATATCAAACTCTGCAGTAAACAAAACGTTGAAGAAACATCAAAAGAAAATTGGAATAGATCAACCGATAAACTTTCATGGACTTCGACATACACATGCATCAATACTTATCTATCAAGGTGTTAATCTAAAATACGTTTCCAGACGTTTGGGCCATAAAAAAATTGAAACGACATTAGGTATTTATCAGCATATTCTTGATGAAATGGAACAAAAAGAGTCTCAAATCGTTAGCACGACAATGGGTGAGCTGTTTGCATGAATCCATATTCTCGTGCAAAATTGGTGCAAAATCATTCTATTTTCTCTAGTTTTCTTCCACTTTCTTACATTTAAAAAAATGCAAGAACCCTTGATATATAAGTATTCCTTATATAATCAAGGGTTCTTCTGGTTTCTTCATAAGGAGAGTACAGGATTTGAACCTGCGCGCCGGGATGAACCGGGTCGGCGGATTTCGAGTCCGCTGCATTACCACTCTGCCAACTCTCCATAACAGTTATTTTCGCTAGTTTTATTAAAAATGTCAAGAAAAATCTGCACCCAATAAGTAATGGGATGCAGATTTTTTGTTCTTTAATCGAAGATGTAGCTATCTTTCTTTTCGATTACGCCTTCAATGGTCTCGTTGATGATTTTGATGATCTGGTCATCGGTGGGTGTGATGATACCCGCCGACATTAAGGAAGCCAAACCAGTCACAACGATCCATGCGCCATTATGTAGTGCATTTACCGCATCTTCTGAAAGATCCGCATATTTTTCTTCTGATTTGATCAAGGATTTGAAATAGGTCGATGAAAAATCATGCATCAATTTCCCACCGCCATAGTCGTCGATAAAAAGGGCGATGTAGAGATTGTGCTGCTCTTGAGCGAAGCGTATATAATTCAGGCCTAAATCAACAAGTTTGTCTCCTGTTCGAACAACTGGAAAAACATTTTCCGATAAATCTTTGAAAACAGCCTCCACCAAGGTATTTTTTAAGTCCTGCATATTTTCGAACTCAAGATAAATCGGTTGAGTAGAAATTCCCATGTGCTTAGCGATATTCCGGGCCGTAAAATTGCCAAAACCTTCTCTATTGATCAGTTCATAAGCGGCCTTCAAAATGTGTTCTCTTGTATAGACCTTCCTTCGCATCAATATATCCCCCTTTTTATATTTATTTAATTGTAACCGAGATATTCATTTTTTTAAAATAAAACACTCCATCCGTTATCTTATTTCTATTCACTTTGTTCATTAAAAACGAATGTTTACTAATTAAAAGAAGTGCTTCTCCTTTCATTTATCACAAAAAATCCTACGCATTGGCTGCTAGTTATTTTTCAAATCTACTTTTCTTCCTTGTTGAAAACTCGCTGAAATTGTACACTAAGAATGTAGTGCGCAAATTCGATTGAAAAAGGAGTTTGGAAATGGCTGAATCAAAAGAGCTATTATTGGAGACCTGTTTGTTGGCAGGAAAAATCATGATGGAAAACGGCTCGGAAGTCTATCGAGTGGAAGATACAATGAATCGAATTGCAGCAAATGCCGGAGAGCAAGGCAGCATTAGTTATGTAACAGCAACTGGACTTTTTATGGGCTTACGCAGTAGCCACTATGCACAAGTAGAAAATGTTCATGATCGAGTCATCAATCTCGAAAAAATTGTTGCCGTCAACGGATTGTCTCGTGCCTATGCTGAAAAAAAAATCTCGTTAGTGGAACTGCACGAGGCATTAAAAAAGGTCAATCCAACGACACCAAGTTTTCCTTATTGGCTGCAGGTGTTTAGTGCGGGCGTGGTCAGCAGTACTTTAATGATTATTTTCGGCGGTGCTTGGTTTGATTTTCTAGCAACGTTTGTCATTGGCTGTCTAGGATTTTTATGCGCCTATTGGGTCAAAAAAGTCATCGATATCCGCTTTTTGGATATGTTTTGCGCCTCTTTACTGATCGGTACTTTGTCTCTTCTGGCGGTCTCTCTTCATGTCGCACAAAACGTCGATAATTTGATTATCGGTGCCGTCATGCCCTTAGTTCCTGGTGTAGCGATCACCAATTCCTTTCGGGATATTTTGGCAGGCCATCTCATCAGTGGGACTGCTCGGGGAACTGAAGCTATTTTCACAGCTGCCGCGATCGGTGTTGGCATCGCCACGGTCTTCACCTTATTTGGAGGGATCTCATGACGATTTTTATTCACCTTTCCTTTAGCTTTTTAAGCACCGTGACCTTTGGTATCTTGACCAATATTCCTAAAAGAGCCTTAGTTGCAACAGGCATCGCTGGAACGGTTGGCTGGATGATCTATTGGTCATTGAAAACGATTGGCTATGGTCTAGGCAGCGCCAACTTCTTAGCCGCATTTGCCGTCGGTTGCGTCAGCATCTTTTTTTCCCGCAGAAAAAAAATGCCCATGATCATTTTTAACATTCCTAGCCTCGTTCCTCTCGTACCGGGTGGTCCTGCCTACAAAGCCGTTCGAGAATTCGCTTTGGGCGACAACTTTGTCGGCTTTGAAAATCTGATGATCGTTGTCATCACCGCTGGGGCGATCGCTGGAGGCTTCATGATGACGAGTGTGGTTGAAAAGATCGTGAATCGTTGGCAAATCAAGCGAACGAAAAAACATCCCTCAGATAAAAAAATCTCCTGAAACTATTGGTGCGCAGAAACTATAAATTTTTCTTATTTCAGACTTTAGTACAATGTTTTCTTTTCGGACTTCTTTTATAATAAAGGCATACCTTACAAAACTGTTTGACGTTTGTCATTTGTTTTACTGGATTTTTCTGGTCTCACCCCGTATAGTGGGATTATGAAACATAAAGGAGATGAAGTCCTGTGAGCATAGCAACTTCTCGTCGTATCATTAATACGATTTCTATTATTGGCTTAGGTTTATCTATCGCATTAACGATCTATTTTATCAATCTAGGTGTTTTCAAAGACATTAATGCACTGCGAGGTCTAGTTGGAAATTCCGTTATCTTAGGACCAATCGTCTTTATCCTTTTGCAGATCTTGCAAGTAGTGATCCCGATCATTCCCGGTGGTGTCTCCAGCGCTGCAGGTGTCTTGATTTTCGGTCCTTATCTAGGATTCGTTTATAACTATGTAGGAATCAGTATTGGTTCTGTCATTATTTTCCTGCTAGGCCGACGATACGGTAAACCATTCATTTTAAGTATGATCAGTGACAAAACTTACGATAAATATATTGGCTGGTTAGATAACCAAAGCCGATTTGAAAAACTTTTCGCCCTTGCAATCTTTCTACCAGTCGCCCCAGATGATGCCCTTTGTCTAATGGCTGGCTTGACCAACATGACAGTGAAGAAATTTACGCTGATTATTTTGTTGGCAAAACCTGCTTCAATTTTCTTGTACAGCATGGCTTTGATTTATGGTGGAACATTCTTAACTGGTTTGTTAGGCGGATAAGAAAAATAGGTAAGAAAAACGATCAATTCATTGAGCCGAACATGAAGGAGCTGCTTTTCATACAGGGATCTATACCTGTGGCGAATGTGCTTCTGAAACTGTTCGACTCTTTTTTTTCCGCCTTTCTAGAATAAATAGGAACTAAAATACTTACTTTTGTTAGGATGACGACCATGAATTATTTAAAAAACAGCTTAGTCAACACTTGGGATTTTTTGAAAGACAGCAACGCCTACTTCCGTGATGTGTTACTGATGCACGGTGCTTTGTTGTTCTTAGTGATCCCAATCTTATCGGCTTCCACCAAGTTCGTCTTAAAACGCGGGGGCTTGCCTTACCTTTCTTTTGATAATATCGGCAGTATCTTTACCGACCACCCAGTCGTGCTGCTCTCATTAACACTGATTTTACTTTTGATTTTATTAGCTGTCTTTTTTGAGTTTACTTTTTTGCTGCTAAGTGTCTATTTTATTAAAAAGAAACAGCCGATCAGCTTGCGGCAATTGTTACGGATGACTGTTTTGCAGTTGCGTAAATTACGGCCGATGACCTTTTTATTTTTCCTGTTTTACTTCTTACTGATTTTACCGATCGGTGGGTTGAGTTTTAATTCTGATTTACTCGCAAAAATCAAAATTCCCGCATTTATCATGGATTTCATTTTTGCCAACCGTGTCTTGATCATCGGGGCAGTGCTGTTGGTTTATGTTTTGTTGATTTACTTGGGGATTCGCGTGATCTTTGCCTTGCCAGAAATGATATTACGTGATCTGCCCTTTCGAAAAGCCATCAAAGAAAGCCTCCAAGTAACAAAACGCCGTTTTTTTGCCATCGTTGGACAATTTGTCTTTATCGGCGGTAGCATTTTGTTGATTTCGACACTAGGCTTCACTTTGCTGATTACCATTCAGGCGGTGATTGAAGTTGTTACACCGGACTATGCGTTGTATAGTGCTGTTTTTATTATGACTTTCTTGCAGTTTATCTTGTTACTGAATGTCATTTTATCGACGGTAGCCATTTTTTACATCATCGTTGATTTCATGGATGATGAAGGCTTTTTACCGGAGATTCCTTCATGGTTCCACCAAGAGCCATTGAACCAGCGTCATTTCTTAGGTCTAAAAAGTTCGTTGTTTACCTTGGTAACGGTGCTTTTCGGTGTCGGTGTTAGTCTATATAATATGAACTATCTGACTTCAGCTGCTTCGATCCATCCGGTAACGATCTCCCATCGAGGGGTCAGCGACGGACAAGGGGTCCAAAATTCTCTTGAAGCACTACGCTTTACTAGCGAGAAGTATCAACCGGATTACGTTGAAATGGACGTCCAACAAACAAGCGATGGTCATTTTATTGTTTATCATGATTTTTCTTACCGTCCGTTGACAGGTGGTCAGGGAAAACCAGAGCAATTGCCTTTGAGTTACGCCGAATCACTGACGGTTTCGGAAAACAACCAGACAGCACGTATTCCAACCTTTGATGAATACTTGGCACTTGCCAACCAATTGGACCAAAAACTGCTGGTGGAGATCAAAACGCAGCGAAAAGATACCGCGGAACTTGTAAATGCCTTTTTAGCAAGATATCAAGAGGACCTCCTTGCAAATGGGCATATTATGCAAAGTCTCTCCTATACAGTTGTTGAGGAATTAAAGGCTCAGGCGCCTCAATTGATTTCAGGGTACATCATGCCCTTCAATGTCGTGGGACCACCACTGACCAGTGCTGATTTTCTGACGATGGAATACAGTACGATCAACCGCAACTTCATCGCTTCTGCCCGAACCGATGGCAAGGAAGTGTTCGTTTGGACCCCCAATGATGCGGATACTATCAGCCGGATGCGTTTTTACGGGGTGGACGGGATCATTACTGACCAGATGGAGATCTTAAATGAAGAGTTGAGTGTGACGGAAGAAGATATGACTTATTCAGACAAACTATTGAATTTTGTGATCGGCGTTGGCTGATTTCACACGAAGAAAAATGCTGCTCACGGTGTTCCGTTGAGCAGCATTTTTTGCTAGTTGGTTAGGCAACGTTCGTTTGCGTACAAATTTTATTGAAACTGACGATCATTCGACGATTACAAGCTTCTACTTGTGCTTGATCTTCTTCTTCATAACTTGAAACGACGATCAACGCCGTATTTACGTATAGTTTTTCCACCACACCAATCACAGGCTTGCTCGCCCCGACAGGTTGGCAGACATATTTTTCACCGATCGTAATATTCTCCATATCCTCACCTCAACCGTTTTCTTTCTTAAAGATATAATAACAAAAAAGCATCAAATTGAAAACGTTTTATTTCAATTCATCACGCATTTGTCACCAAGAAATGACAGTTTCGTTCGTTGAAACCCACTGCTTTGTTCGTGCGACTTCTTAAAAAGCATTTTATACTAAAGGAAATCAAAAGGAGATGAGTCAAATGCCAATTATTCAAACCTGTATCTTTGGACTATTGTCTGCTGCGTTGCTTTGGGGATTAAAAGAAGACCGCTGATTTATTGGCCCAACGATCTAGTAACACAACAAATGCGAAAATAAAACAACGCCTTGAGCCAATCAGACTGGCTCAAGGCGTTTCTTTATCGAATTATAGACGTTCGTTCAATTCTTTTGCAAGATCTTCAAAACCTGGTTTGCCAAGTAAGGCGAACATATTTTTTTTGTACGCTTCAACTCCTGGTTGGTCAAATGGGTTCACGCCATTTAAGTAGCCAGAAATACCCACAGCGATCTCAAAGAAGTACATGGTGTAACCTAACGTGTATGCATCCATTGTAGGAATTTTTACTAACAGATTTGGTACATCCCCATCTGTATGTGCAAGTAATGTTCCTTCAAAGGCTTTCGTATTAACAAAATCAACTTCTTTTCCTTCTAAGTAGCCAAGACCATCAAGATCTGCTTCTTGTGTAGGGATCGCAATTGATTTGCGTGGTTTTTCAACTTTAACAACTGTTTCAAAGATATTGCGACGGCCTTCTTGGATGTATTGACCAAGAGAATGCAAGTCTGTCGAGAAGTTTGCACTTGAAGGATAGATCCCTTTTTGGTCTTTTCCTTCAGACTCGCCGAATAATTGTTTCCACCATTCTGAGAAGTATTGCATGCCTGGTTCGTAGTTGATCAGCAATTCGGTTACTTTGCCTTTACGATAAAGGATGTTACGCATTGCTGCATATTGATACGCTTCATTTTTTTCAAGGTTGTCACTTGCGTAAGCATCGCTAGCATCTGCTGCCCCTTGCATCAAGGCATCGATATCCGCTCCGCTGGCAGCGATTGGTAATAAACCAACAGCAGTCAATACAGAGAAACGGCCGCCGACGTCATCTGGAATCACAAAGGTTTCCCAGTTTTCAGCATCTGCTTCAACTTTTACTGCACCTTTCGCTTTATCCGTTGTTGCGTAGATGCGTTTGTTGGCTTCTTCTTTGCCGTATTTTTCAATCAAACGTTCTTTGAAAACACGAAAAGCGATCGCTGGCTCAGTAGTTGTTCCTGATTTTGAGATCACATTCACAGAGAAGTCACGGTCACCGATGATTTCGATCAAATCTGCTAAGTATGTTGAAGAAATCGAATTACCTGCAAAAAAGATTTGTGGTGCTTTGCGTTCTTCATTTGGTAGCAAGTTAAAGAAAGAATGATTTAAGAAATCAATCGCTGCTTTCGCTCCTAAATAAGATCCGCCGATCCCGATCACGACTAATACTTCAGAATCAGATTGAATTTTTTCAGCCGCTTTTTTGATGCGCGCAAATTCATCTTTGTCATAGTTTTTAGGAAGGTCGATCCAACCTAAAAAGTCGCTACCAGCACCTGTTCCTTCGCGTAATTGTTTGTCTGCTGCTGTAACTTGACTTTGCATGTAGCTCAATTCGTATTCGTTCACGAATGGTGCTACTTTCGAATAGTCAAACTTGATGTGTGACATGATTTGTCCTCCTTGAAAAAATAGTTTTTCATACACTACCTACTTTACGTTTTTTTTCAACTTTTTTCAAGTAATTCCTGATAGGTAGCCTGTTGGGTGATTTTAGACAAGTCCTTGAGCAAACATTGCTTTAGCAACTTTTTCAAAGCCTGCGACGTTCGCACCTAACATAAAATTATTTTTTTGTTCGAAGGTTTCAGCAGTATCACGGCATGCTTCATAGATCGACTTCATGATATCGTCCAATTTGGCATCGACTTCAGCTTTTTCCCATTGCAGTCGTTGGGAGTTTTGACTCATTTCTAACGCAGAAACGGCTACGCCGCCAGCATTGGCTGCTTTTCCTGGGCAGTAGAAAATTCCTTCTTCAATAAAATATTCTGCTGCTTCTAATGAGCTAGGCATATTCGCGCCTTCAGAAACGACCCGGACACCATTGGCTTTTGCACGTTTGGCTTGTGAGAGATCAATCTCGTTTTGTGTCGCGCAAGGAAAGGCTAATTCCGCTGGTGTATCAAAATCCCAGACAGATGCCCCTTCATGATATTCGGCTGATGGACGTTCCTTGGCGTAAGCCGTCAACCGTTCACGCTTCACTTCTTTGATCTCTTTTAACAAGGCCAGATCAATGCCGTCTTTATCATAGATAAAACCAGAGGAATCAGAACACGTGACAGGGATCGCACCTAATTCTTGCAATTTCTCAATTGCATAGATCGCAACATTGCCGCTTCCAGAAACGATCGCTTTTTTGCCTGCAAAGGTTTCACCTAGGTCTGTCAATAAATGCTTAACGAAATAAACGGCGCCATAACCCGTTGCTTCTGTGCGGTTTTTACTGCCCCAGAAGTCTAATGGCTTACCAGTTAAAATACCAGCATCGTATTGTTTCAATCGTTTGTAGGCACCAAACAAATAGCCGATTTCTCGGCCTCCGACACCAATGTCGCCAGCAGGAACATCTAAGTCAGGTCCGATATGTTTTGACAGCTCCGTCATAAAGCTTTGGCAAAAACGCATCACTTCGGCATCTGATTTTCCTTTTGGATCAAAATCACTTCCGCCTTTGCCGCCGCCGATCGGCAGACCTGTCAAGCTGTTTTTGAAGATTTGCTCAAACGCCAAAAACTTCAAGATACTCAAGTTTACACTTGGGTGAAAACGCAAGCCGCCTTTGTAAGGCCCCATTGCCGAGTTGAATTGAATCCGATAGCCACGGTTTACTTGCCAGTTGCCTTGATCATCTTGCCACGGGACTCTGAATTGGATAAAACGTTCTGGTTCAGTTAAGAGTGCAAGGATATTTGATTCAATATATTCTGGATGCTCCTCTAAAAAGGGAACGATCGTAGGCAAAAATTCATCAATTGCTTGAAGAAATTCCGGTTGGTGTTGGTCTTTCTCATGAATCTTCGCTTGAATTTCTTTCACGTAAGCTGAAGCTTTGGTCATAGTGCATTACCTCCTTTAAGATATTTTCTATTTTAAAGAAATTTTCTGAAATTGCACGCTTTTTTTTAGAATTGTCAGAATTTTTTATTATTCGAAAAAAATCGACCAATCCTTTCAGCACTCATAGCCGATGTGTTACAATCCCAAAGAGGTGAAAAGAATGGAAAAAACCTATGATGTCATTGTTGTTGGTGCAGGTACGAGCGGCATGATGGCTGCGATCACTGCTGCCAAACAAGGTGCGCGGGTGTTATTAATCGAAAAAAACAAAAAAATCGGCAAGAAATTATTGATGACTGGCGGCGGACGCTGCAATGTAACCAATAATCGGCCGGTAGATGATTTAGTTGCTCATATTCCAGGAAACGGCAAGTTTTTGTATAGCACGTTTTCTCAATTCAATAATTATGATGTAATGGCGTTTTTCGCAGACTTAGGTGTCGTCTTAAAAGAAGAAGATCACGGACGGATGTTCCCTGTGACGAACAAATCAAAAACCATCGTCGAAGCGTTGCTTCAAGCAATCAACGATCATCACGTCACCCTATTGACGAACACGGTCGTCACAAAGCTGATCCATGACGGTATTCAAATTCGCGGCGTGCGAACCGAAACCGATGAGTTCTCTGCCCCTAGTGTGATTTTGACGACAGGTGGCCGCACCTATCCTTCCACGGGCGCAACGGGGGACGGCTATAAGATGGCAAAAAAAGTCGGCCATACCATTACGCCACTTTATCCAACCGAATCGCCGCTTGTTTCAGAAGACTCCTTTATTCAAGAGCGGACGTTGCAAGGCATTTCCTTGCAAGACATCACGTTGAGTGTCTTGGATCAAAAAGGAAAGCCCATCGTCGCCCATACCATGGATCTTTTGTTTACCCACTTTGGGTTATCTGGTCCAGCTGCTTTACGCTGTTCCTCTTTTGTAAATCAAGAATTGAAAAAGCAACAACCCGTGACGGTTGTTCTGGATTGTCTGCCAGCAAAATCCCATGAAGCCTTGACCCAGGAATTGATTCAGTCTGCAGCTTCGAAGAAACAATTGCCGAATGCTTTAGCTGGCTTTTTGCCTGAGCGCTTGATGACCTTCTTTTTGCAGCAGCTAGACCTGCATGAGCTGGTTGCTGAAAAAGCCTCACCAGAACAGTTGGCGGCGCTCGCTTCCTTGATCAAAGGCTTTTCAGTCACTATCGTTCGCACGTTCCCGTTAGAAAAGTCTTTCGTGACTGGTGGCGGGGTCCATCTGAAAGAAATCAATCCAAAAACCATGGAGAGCAAGAAAATCAACGGCTTGTATTTTGCTGGTGAATTATTGGATATCAATGGGTATACAGGTGGTTTCAACATTACAGCAGCGTTTTGTACTGGACATGTTTCAGGGAAAAACGCAGCAGAAACAGCTAGTTATTTCAGTTATTGATCGATGACTCAGGTGTTTGCAGCAATATCCTTGCCGTTGCTACCAACACCTGGGTCTCCTCTCTTTTTGCTTATTAGTTGGGTTTTTCTCAAAGTAGGCGTAGACTAAAGATAGCAAGATCGAGGGAGGGTTTTTAATGAAACGAATTTCAAGAGGTAAATTTGAACGAATGCAAAAACTTTCAAATGAGGATGGTGTGATTGCCGCACTAGCGATCGACCAACGTGGTTCCATGAAAAAAATGATGAAGGCGGCAACTGGACCGGATGACTTTACGATGGAACACATTTATGAATTCAAGCAGTTGGTTTCCCAAGAATTGACCAAATATGTCAGCAGTATTTTGTTAGATGAGGAATATGGCTTCTTAGGGATCGAAGCAAAGAATCCCAATGCTGGCTTGATCCTTTCCTATGAAAAAACAGGGTATGATGTCAATACGCCGGGTCGTTTGCCAGAAATTCTACCCAATGAATCGCTGCAGCGCTTAGTGAAAAAAGGGGCAGATGCTGCAAAAGTCTTGGTTTATTATAATCCAGATGAACCGCAAGAGATTTTAGATACCAAACATGCGTTTTTAGAACGTTTAGGTACGGAGGCACAAGCGGCCGATATTCCGTTATTTGTAGAGCCAATCGTTTACGACGATGAGATCACAGATGACAAATCACCTGCTTTTGCCAAGATCAAACCGAGCAAGGTCATCCGAACCATTCAGGAACTGACGAAAGATCACTACCATATCGATATTTTGAAAGTCGAAGTACCGGTTCAGTTCGACTTAGTTGAAGGTTTCCAAAAAGAAGGCTTAGAGGCCGTCTATACGCAAGAAGAAGCCGCCAATTACTTCAAAGAAGCTAGTGATGCTGCGACGCGACCATTTATCTATTTGAGTGCGGGTGTCCCAGCGAATGTCTTTCGCGATGAATTGACCTTTGCTGGTCAACACGGTGCTAAATTCTCAGGGATCTTAGGTGGACGAGCAACTTGGCGCGATAGTGTGGAAATCTATGGGAAGCAAGGCGCCAAAGTATTACTGGAATGGCTGGACACCCAAGGGAAAGAAAATGTTGAAGAATTAAACGCCATTCTAAAACAATATGCCACTCCGTGGTTTGACTTTTATGGTGGTTTAGAAAATATTGAGGTTTTCGATATTGAAGTAATGGAATAAAATAGTACAAAATAATCCCCGTGAACGGCATTTCAAGATGGTTCACGGGGATTTTTTATTCGTGTTCAGGTGCCAACAAATCGGCAAAGACCGCCCTAGTCAATTGTTGCAACGCTTGTGGGGCAAGCCCCATCTGCAACCCGCGCTTTCCTGCAGAAACCACGATTTCTTCCAGTGTCTGCGCCCCACGATCAATATAAGTAGGAAAGAGCTTTTTCATCCCGATCGGCGAACAGCCGCCGCGAATATAGCCAGTCGTTTCTTCTAAATCTCTCAGATGCAGCATCTCTACTTTTTTGTTTCCACTGACTTTGGCTAACTTTTTCAGATCCACTTCTCTGTTTCCAGGAATCACAGCCACCAGCGGACCTGTTTTGTTGCCCACTGCCACCAGCGTTTTGTAGATGGCTTGCGGGCGTGCTAGTTGCGCAGCGACGGATTGCGCATCGAGATGGTCTTCCGACCACTCATAGGTGTATTCGTTATAAGCGATTTTCTGTTGTTCTACTTGACGGATCGCATTGGTTTTTTGTTTCTTCTTCGCCATTTTATCCCTCTTTTGTTTTGGTTTCTTTTAAGAGAAGGCCTTGGCTGGTCTTACTCATTGAGTGAAAATTCTTGTAAGTAGTTGGTCATTCGTTCGATCGGTATTTGTCCAGGTGCTGAAGCACCTTGCAACGAAGCAAAAGTAAAGACCGAACCAGTCAATGCCCCACTAACCCGGCTGATTTTCCCCAGCTCCCCCATCGACATGATCGCCAACGGCAGTTGGTTGAAGCCACGAGCTTTAGTAATGATCCCCATCAAACGTAAAACATCTTGGACTTGCTTGGGCATCATCGCTAACTTGCCAACATCGGCACCAAATTGATTCATTACGCCGATCTTTAAAATCAACACAGCATCTTCTGGCGTTTTCTCAAAATCATGATTGCTCAATATCAGCTTTACCTGTGCCTTTTTGATTTCTTGAATAAAGGCTCGACCTAAAAATTCAGCTTTCTCTAATTCGACATCGATCCAATCGATCAAGCCTGAATCAGCAGCAGCTAAACACAATTCTTTGTACTGGGTCAATGTGAACGGCCGCTCGCCCCCTTCTTCCAAGGTTCGAAAAGTGAAGAGCAGCTCTTTGTGCTTTAATGTCGTGCGAATATGTGATAACGCATCTAAGACCGCTTGCTGGTCTTCGACATGTTTGTAATGATCAACACGCCATTCGACGATCTGTGCCTCTGATTCCTCAGCAGCAATGGCTTGTTTCAAGATCTCTTCATTGGTTTTCCCAATCAATGGCACACAAATCAACGGTGTTTTCCCGTCTAACGTTACTGGTTTTGATCGGCTCATCTACTTCACTCCTTTTTCATTTGATAAAAGAATACTTTCAGATAGTTCCCTTCGGAAAAATGCTTATCTACCGCAAAATCAGCTGGTAGACGATAACTTTGAATACATTCATAAGCAACGTGTGCTTTCTCTAAGGATGCTTCGATCATTTCTTGAAACTTCCTCGGTGAAAGATTGGCCGCATTCGTTGAGGCGATCAACAAGCCATCCGGCGCTAAAATCGCCAAACTATCAGTGACTAAGTCGCCATAATTTTTCGCAACCGAGAAGACCTTTTTCTTGTTGCGGGCAAAACTCGGCGGATCTAAAACGATCACATCAAAGCGCAAGTCTTTTTTGCTGGCATAATTGAAGTAATTAAAAACATCCATGACATGGATACGCTGGGTATCTGGATCAATGCCGTTGACTGCAAATTGTTCGCGGGTCTTTTCTAGACTGCGTTTTGCCAAATCGACACTCGTTGTTTGAGCAGCGCCACCGACAGCAGCAGCGACAGAAAACGCCCCCGTATAACTGAACATATTTAAAACCGTCTTGCCAGCTGCCAAGCCATCAACAAGTTGCCCACGAACTTCTTTTTGATCCAAAAAGATGCCCGTCATTAGTCCTTCGTTCAAATACGTCGCATACGTGACGCCATTTTCCTTCACCAGTAAGGGTTCAGGTGCCGTTTTTCCATAGACCCATGCTGATTCAGGCAGTTCAGACGTAAAGCGGATTTTTTCATAAGCCCCTTTGATCTCGGGAAATATTTGACGAAAAGCCGCCACGATCGCTTTTTTATGTTGATAAAGGGTGGCATTGTACCAAGAAAAAACGACATACTCGCCATACAAATCTACGGTAAGTCCCCCCAATTGATCCCCCTCGCCATTAAACAGACGAAAGGCATCTGTCAGGTCATCTTGATAGTAAGCACTACGCTTGCCTTTTGCTTTCGCAAAGCGTTGCGCAAAGAATGCTTGGTCGATCACTGTTTCTTCAAAGGATACGACCCATCCGATCCCTTTATTTTGTTCCCCAAGATAGCCGACACCTAAGAAATGGTTGGCCTGATCAATAAAGGTGACCCACTCCTTCGTCTCGATTGCTTGTTGAAGATCTTCTCGTTGGATCAACGGATTCTTTTTGCGAAGCTTCGCTGATCCTTGCTTCGTTAGTTTTATTTTCATGTTCATCTGCTCCATTCATTCTCCTTTTTAGTATAGCAAAAAGCGACTGTATTGTCTGTATCCTTGAAAGTAAAGAAATACTTAATTCCGCGTCATGACAAGGAATTCATTTGACACGTCTTTCACAGCCTAGTAAAATGTACTGTGATGTAAAATCGTAATTTACCGGTTATACTGGAAAAAGAGAGGACGATTCCTTTGAAAAAAAATAAAGTATCCACCTTTGTGAATACAAGAATGGGCTTTTTTTTCCTATTAGCCCTATTATTTTGGCTAAAAAATATCTTTGCCTATATGGTGGACTTCCACCTAGGTATTGAAAGCAGCATTCAGTACTTCATCTTATTCATCAATCCGATCGCAACGACTTTGTTGTTGCTGTCGATCGCATTGTACGTAAGAAGAACCAAAGCAGCTTATATCACGATGCTTGTGATCTATTTCTTGATGACTCTGCTGTTGTTCTCTAATGTTTCGTACTATCGAGAATTCACTGACTTTATCACCATCAACACGATGCTCGGTGTAGGAAAAGTAGCAAGTGGTCTAGGAGAAAGCGCAATTCGCTTGTTCCGTCCCTACGATGTGTTGTACTTCATTGACTTTATCGTGCTGATTGCAGCCTTTTCAATGAAAAAAATCAAAATGGACACTCGTCCTGTGCGGGCACGGATGGCTTTTGCGATCTCAACCTTAGCTGTCATGGTCTTTTCTGCCAATCTTTTCTTAGCAGAAGCGGATCGTCCTGAACTGCTTACTCGAACGTTTTCTCGTGACTATTTAGTGAAATACCTTGGGATCAACGCCTTTACGGTTTATGATGGGGTACAAACTTATCAAGCTTCGCAAGTACGTGCCGAAGCGAGTCCCAACGACATGAACGAAGTAGAGAGCTATGTTAAAGAACATTACGCAGAACCAAATGATGATCTGTTCGGTATCGCAAAAGGCAAGAATGTCATTTATATTCACTTAGAAAGTGTTCAGCAATTCTTGATCGATTATAAATTGAAAGATGAAGATGGCGTGGAACATGAAGTCATGCCGTTTATCAATAGTTTATACCATAGCGATAGTACCTTTAGTTTTGATAATTTCTTCCACCAAGTAAAAGCTGGGAAGACCAGTGATGCCGAAACATTATTCGAAAATTCCCTGTTTGGATTGAATCAAGGAGCGTTATTCACTCAACTGGGTGGGAAAAATACCTTTGAGGCAGCTCCAGATATTTTAGGTCAAACGCAAGGCTATACCAGTGCGGTTTTCCACGGAAATACCGGTACCTTCTGGAACCGAAATGAAACCTACAAACGGTTTGGCTATGATTATTTCTTCGACGCATCTTATTATGATGTCAATGATGAAAATTCATTCCAATACGGCCTACATGACAAACCATTCTTTGAACAATCCGTACAATACTTAGAACGTCTGCAACAACCGTTCTATTCAAAATTCATTGCGGTTTCTAACCACTACCCATATTCTGAATTTACCAATGAAGAAGGCGGCTTCCCGCTAGCGAACACTTCTGATCAAACGATCAATGGCTATTTCGCAACCGCGAATTATTTGGATAAAGCCGTGGAAGAGTTCTTCAATTACTTGAAAGAAAGTGGCTTATACGAAAATTCAGTCATCGTTTTATATGGTGACCATTACGGAATTTCCAATTCTCGTAACCGTAACTTAGCAGAATTGCTTGGAAAAACAAGTTCTACATGGACAAACTTTGACAATGCCTCGTTACAACGTGTGCCTTATATGATTCATATTCCAGGACAATCAAACGGCGGCATCAATCATACGTATGGTGGCCAAGTCGATGCCTTGCCAACCCTATTGCACTTACTGGGTGTGGATACATCAAACTATATCCAATTAGGACAAGATTTATTCTCTGATCAAAACGAACAACTGGTTGCTTTCCGCGATGGCGACTTTGTGACACCAGACTACACCTACTACAGCAGTACATTGTATGACAATCGTACCGGCATGCCGATCAACGATCCATCCGATGAATTGCAAGCCAAAGTCGATGAATGGAAAGCCAAAGTCGACAAGCAGCTTTCGGTTTCTGATCAGATCAATAATGGTGACCTTTTACGATTCTACGCGAAAAGCGGTCTAGAAGAAGTTGATCCTTCGACCTATAACTACAAAGACGCCCTTCAGCAAATGATGGACATTGAAAAGAATCTAGGCAGTGATTCAACTAGTGCCTTTTCTCAAAATGGCAATCAATCGACCGTCGATCTGTATCAAACAAAAACCTTCCAAGAATACCAGCAGATGACGGAACAAGATAGCGGAGAATAACCTATAAGTACTACAAGATCGATCCAGCAAGGCGGATGCTTTGCTGGATTTTTTTCGGCTGTTTTGTTCGTAAAAACCCGATTTTTTTTATTGCTTTTTTAGCTTCGATATTTTACTACAAGAACTTCATACTTTATTCAAACTCCCCTTTTATACTATGAAATAGGATGAGGTGAACTAGATGAAAACTATACATTTTGCGATTGCCAGCATATTTTATCATAAAAAAGCCATGGTCCTTTATACGCTTGTATCCTTCTTTGCCGTGATTGGCTTGATCGTGACCTTCGCTTTGATCTACTCAATGGATCAAGTAATCGCTCAAACCAGAGATCTCTTAACAACAGAAGATTTGCAAACGAAAGTAGCGGAAGAGATCCAACCAGTCACGACGATCTATCATCAACTGTTCTATTTGATTTTTAGTGCCTTTACACTGGTCTTTATCGGCTTTCAAGTTTATTACCAATTATCGAAACGCTCAGAATACACTGCCTGGTTAGCAAGCGGTGCCACCACCAGACAATGGGTGGCGATGCAGTTGCTTGAAATGCTCTTGCCGCTTTTAGCAGCTGCCGTGATCGCCTTTGTGTTATTGCTGCTCTTCCAGCCTTATTTCCAGCGAGAATTGCTTAGCGGGCATATCATCGCTCTTGATCGTGAGCGTGCTTCGGATCACTTTTGGGAGGCTGTTCAAAGTCTTCCCGGTCAAGAATTCGCCATTACGATCCCGCAAAACAGTCAAATTATGGTCCAAAATGTTGACTTGAACAGCACCACTTGGCTGGCTATTTTATTTGAAAGTACGCGCCACACACTTATCGTATTGCTTGCCGCGGTTACCAGCTTTACTGGTCTGATTGCTAGCGGACATAGTCTGTATTGGAGGAAAAAACAATGGAAAAACCAACTCAGCTAACGAAATCAATTGGTTTCTTTTATGTTGCGAAAGACAATGAAACAAAAACATCTGAATTAAGTTTGCTGCTTTCACAAAAAAAAGCAATCTTGATTCGCGCACAGTGGCCCTCCGTCCCCTTTTTATCGGTCATGGACAATGTATCTCTTGCAAATAAAAAGGGGGGCGATTTAGAGGATGTGCTGCCTTATGTACAGCTTCCCTTATCGGCTTTGAAAAAAGATCGAACAGAGTTAACACCCTTTGAGGAGCTCAAAATTCAACTGCTCTTAGCTTTGCTTTCAGAAAGACAAACCCTTTTAATCGAAAATGTCTTGAGCACATTAACAACGAAAGAGGTTCAAACCCTGTTGCCCTTGTGTCAAGAAATCGCCGAACAATTTGCTGTTGCCATCTATTTGATTCATGAAGACGAATGCTTTGCCCATACCCCTTATACTACTTATCTATAGTTTACATAGCCCCCAAACAAGAAGGCTTGCTTGCAAAAGCAGGTCTTTTTGTTTGGGCTGCTGCCACTGAACCGCAAAAAAAATCGACCGGCTAAGCGAATTGCTGCCGGTCGATTGCTATTCTTCATTTAAGTCGATATCAGGAAAAGAGATTTTAAACGTCGTGCCCTTGCCAAGTTCACTTTCTACACTGATCTTTCCTTTGTGCAGGCGTACGAGCTGTTCAACAATCGATAGGCCCAAACCTGATTCACCAAATTGACGGTTTTTACGGGAAGGATCGACTTTGTAGTAACGATCCCAAATATTCTTGACTTGTTCTTCAGACATGCCGATTCCCGTATCACTGATCTCAATGATCGTTTCCAAGTAGCCTTTTTCGATTCGAACCCGAATTTCTCCATCTTCCGTAAACTGGATCGCATTTTGTAAAATATTGACCATGATTTGGACGAAACGATCGTAGTCGGCATAGACGTCAATTGGCTCTGTTGTTTCTAAAATCAACACATCTTTGGCGATTTCTGCCTTGCTCTCAAGTTGCGTCAGCAGATTTTTGATGGTTTGCGTTGCATCGAATTTTTTGATGACCATCGAGATTTGATTGGTTCGGATTTTCTCGTAGTCAAGGTTTTCGTTGACTAACCGAATCAAGCGATTGGTTTCATTTTTCATCAAGCGGATCGCATTGTCCTTTTGATTTTCAGGAATCGCGTTGTACTCTAACCCTTCCAATAAGCCATTGATGGTCGTCAAAGGCGTGCGCATCTCATGAGAAGCGTCTGCCATAAATTGCCGACGACGTTCTTCTTGTCGTTCAATTTCCTCTTGCGACTCTTTTAAGGATTTCGTCATTAAATTAAAATCTTCGGCTAACTCATCAAATTCATCCCGATTATGCACTGGCAAGAAGATATCAAAATTGCCATTGGTGATCTCCTTGGTTGCTCGTTTCATGCGATTGATCCGCCTTACTTGGAACGTAGCAAATAGGTAACTGATCAATAAGGAAACGACGATCGAGATCAAACATACTTTAAACAAGTTTTGGTTAAAAGCACTGACAAGATTCAAGATGCTGCTTGCCGATTGTGAAACCACCATCACCCCGTAAAAATCCGTTCGATTGACAGAAAAAGGAATCAAAACATAGGAAGTCAGTTCTTTTTCCCCATATAGATTCGTGGGTGATGTCAATTGCAGACGCGCCCCGTTTTCTAAGGATTGCCAGTCTTTTTCAGAAATTGGAAAATCCACCGCACGAGTCGTATCTAATGGATAAATAATGTCATCGGGGCTTTTAAAGAAAGCAAAAGAAATGTCTTGGTTGCTCAAAATATTTTCAGCCAAATGCAGAGAATATTGCAGATAGCCATCTCGCGTCATATTTTGCTGCAAATATTCTGAATCGCTGATTTGCGAAATCGTCGCGACCGACGAAGCATACCCCATTAACTGCTCATAATTTCGTTCTTGTAATGTTTGGCGCGTCATTTGTGTAAACGCAATACCAATCGTCATCAAAATCACGAAGATCACAACAAAAAACGCAATCAGCTGTTGATACAAGTAGCGCATTAAGCAGCACCTGCATCGTCAAATTTATACCCCACACCCCAGACGGTTTGAATGATCTGAGGTCCCACTTTTTCTATTTTTTGTCTTAGTTTTTTGATATGCGCATCAACCGTCCGTTCGTCACCAAAATATTGGTAATCCCAAACTAGTTCTAACAATTGCTCTCGTGAAAAGACTTGCCGCGGTTTTTTCGCTAACGTATAAAGCAAATCAAATTCCTTCGGCGTCAACCCATCGATGGGTTTGCCATTTAAATAGGCTTCCCGTGTTTTTGTGTTCATTTTGAAATGATCGGTCACAACATCAAAAGTTGCATCGGAAGCTTCAGGCGTTGTTTTTTCAACCAACTCACTGCGGCGGTGTAAGGCTTTGATCCGCGCGATCAAGGTCAGTGGACTAAAAGGTTTCGTCACATAGTCATCTGCCCCCATCTCCAACCCGATGACTTGATCGCTTTCTGAATCACGGGCCGTCAACATAATAATAGGTACTGTACTGGAGATTTTGCGAATTTCGCGCGCCACCATCATGCCATCCATGGAAGGAAGGTTCAAGTCAAGGGTGATCATGTCCCATTTGTCTGGTTCAGCAGCAAAGGCTTCCAGTCCTTCTTTGCCGTCGTACTTAAAAGCCGCTTCCCATCCTTCATTCAAGAAAAACATTTGCATCATTTCAGAAACAGATTCGTTGTCTTCAATCATTAATATATTCATTTTCTTCACCTCTATGTTCTTTATCAAATCGTTGCAGATTCTCTTCGATCAGGCCAAAGATCGGCACGATGAACCAAGGGATCGCGATCATTTCAACTAGGAAAAAATTGGTCCATTCTTGCCATTTCAAGACAAACCCAATGACCGCCATGATTCCGCCAAAAAGCAGAAAATAACGGGCGCATAGTTTCTGAGCATGCCGCCAGTTGCGTTCATTTTGTTTTGCTAAATAGGAACGGTAGCCATAAATAAGGTTCATTTTTTTTGATGGAAAAAGAAAAAAAGTGAGACCAATCAAGAAAAAAATGATGCCAATTACTAAAAAAATCATCGTTTCACTCCATTCTTCCTATAGTATACTCGAATTTCTTTCTTCTACCAACAACTTCACCGATTATTCATAAAGGTTTGCCTTTTTTTCAATCTTTGATAAGATTGTGAGTGGACTATGACTATAAACCTTAGGAGTAAGATACATGACCTATAAAGCATTAACTTTTTTTGATCTTGACGGTACGCTTTTAGATGAACACTCGCAAATCACATCCGAAATCGCTGAAGCGATGGCGATGTTGCGAAAAAACCAAGTACTGCCGATCATTGCAACAGGAAGAACCGAACCTGAAGTTACCGCCATTCGTGAAGCAGCTGGGATCACCTCGAACATCGTCATGAACGGCGCCTTTATCCGTATTGACGGCAAAGAAGTTTTTTCCGATACCCTTGAACCTGAACTTTGCGCACGGATGTTCCAAGCAGTCAAAGACAATGGTGATGAACTGTGCTATTACAATGAGAAAGGCTATTGGGCGACTGGACATACCGAGGAAATGATTGGTGCGTACAACTATGTCCGCAGCCCTTTACCAGAAATCGATCCTCTGCATTATGAAACAGATCGGACCAATATGTTGTTGGTTTTAGGTGTCGGCAACGATGCTTATTATCATGAGCGTTTTCCAGAATTAACTTTTTATCGTAATACCCCCTTTTCCATCGATGTCGTAAAATCTGGCACCTCTAAAGGGACGGGCGTAAAAACCTTGGTAGAATTGTTGGGTCTAGAAGATGTACCTACCTTCGGCTTTGGTGACGGCAGCAACGACTTCGCTCTTTTAGAAGCCTGCGACCACAAAATTGCAATGGGAAATGGAATTCAAGAGTTGAAAGAGTTGGCAGACTTCGTGACCCTGAAAAATACCGAAGGCGGGATCGTGCACGCCCTGAAACACTTTGACTTAATCTGATTCTTTGCATACAGGCAAAACTATGGTATACTAATGAATGGTAGCGATACCCCTTTTATCAAGGGGATGTTACGGATTCGACAGGCATAGTTGAGCCTGAATTGCGCTTCGTAGGTTACGTCTACGTTAAAACGTTACAGTTAAATATAACTGCTAAAAACGAAAACTCTTACGCTTTAGCTGCCTAAAAACAGTTAGCGTAGATCCTCTCGGCATCGCCCATGTGCTCGAGTAAGGGTCCTATTCTAAGTGGGATACGTTTTATCTTTCCGTCTGTAAGATAAAAAAGAGAGCATCAGACTAGCGATACAGACTGCCTGTCACTCGGCAAGCTGTAAAGCGAACCTTCAAATGAGTTGACTATGAGCGTAGATTTTTAGGTAGCAATATGTTTGGACGCGGGTTCGACTCCCGCCATCTCCATAAAGAAAAATCGATTAGATTTTCGTAGTTTTTCCTAAGTGTTCAAAGCCTTGATTTAAAGAGGTTTTGAACACTTTTTTGTATTTTCAGTTCCACAATGTTTTTCGTAGTTTTCTTGTTTGGTAGTCAAATGGTGGTTAATTATCAGCTTTAAACCGATGTGCTATTCCTCGCTTTTCTTAGATTGTATTTCTTATCCTACATTAATTGTTCAAGTGAAGTCAGATGCTTTTTTTAAGCAATCAATGCTCTTCAATGGCGTACCTTTTCACCAAATTGTATACGAATCTCTTTTTTGCGAGTTTTTCTTGGGCTGATTTTTTTACTCTATGTTTGATTTAAGGCTTTTTACTCCTTAGTATCTTTAGATACACTTTTTTTCACTCCTGTTTTGCGTCCGCAACGGCTTTCTTTGCTTCTACAATAGTTATTTTCCCTGCCTCATCGCATGAAATTTTTTGAAGATGTTTCTTATCATCAAAGCTTGATGTAAGTTTCATAATCTGCTTGATCATCAACAATCTATGATAGTTCGTTGCTGGCTTGATCTGACTCTGCCTCAGCAAAAAAAGTGCTAATTAAAGTGTTTTCGATTTCTCTACAATTTCCTTTACTCGTTCACAAAAACTATCTGGATTCATTCCAGGTTCCATTTTCTCAGCCTCATCAGGAAGTAAATCATTCAGGTACAATGTAGCTTCTTTGTTTTCGGTATACATTTCCTCGTAGTGATCGACTAAATAATGTTCCAAATCTATGGAAAACATAAAAAAATTAATTTCTTCGGAAAGTCCTTTTTCAATAAAGTTGAAAAATTTATCCATTTATCACACCTCCTTGACTAAAGTTTATCAAAATATTACAGAGCGTTCTTTACCTTCTCCTTGAATCTTGTAAGGTCTTCGTAAAATTTAGCATGTTCCTTCTTCTCTTTATGATCCTCAGTATCAATTTTTCTTCCAATCAAACAATTAGTGATTTATATTCCATTCCTCTGTCCACCATAATTTTATGTACAATAATAGTACTCAACCATTGATTTATGATTGAGTGCTATTTATCTTCTATTAACTCGATTGATTTCAAATCTGATTCAGCATAGATTGCGGATCCAATTGATATTTCTTCTTCTCCAGAAACAGAGGTATACCCATCAGTTTTAACCGCTTATTTTCTTCTGTATAGAATCTACCCTTCTGTTACGTCTCGCAGAAACGACACAATGCTTAGAATCATACGTGATCAAATGATAATCGCCTTCCCTTCTTTCTTTTCTTATCCTTTGATATGATGATTGCATCAAACGAAGGACGTGATTAGATGAAACTAACCTTATTGGCACCCTCTTTTTCTGTCATCCAAGTAGAGCGTATTGATCCTTCGATACTGAAGATCGTTCCTCTATTTTTTGCCCATACGTCAGAAGAACTTTCTTTGGTGTTACCAACGGCAAACGTTCCAGCTGAAACACTAAACAGAGAAGATGGATGGAAAGCGATGAAAATAATTGGTGTGCTGGATTTTAGCTTAATTGGCATTATTGCAAAAATCTCTTCCCTTCTAGCCGAGGAGTCAATCAGTATTTTTGCTGTTTCTACCTTCAATACTGATTATATTTTAATCAAGGAGCATCAGGTAAAACAAGCTCGTACTGTTTTAACCGCCAATGATTATTCCTTTGTCAATTGAGAAAAAACTTTTTCTTCCTTACGACAAGTTACTCTCGCTCGCTTTTTGAAATACAAAAGAACGACTGAACCAAAGAAGTTCAGTCGTTCTTTTGTATTTCACTTGTCGTTTAACAAAGATAAGAGTACTAGGTATCCCAAATAAAAGACTTCCCCAAGCTTTCATTTGCCCCAGTACTCTTCATTGCTCGTTGTTAAGATAATCATAATACAAAACTGATTTTTATTCAATAACTATGCTTTAAAAATAAACAAAATGCTATTTTGTGACAATTTATAGGGGTTTCACTTCATTTCTAGCTAATATTCCCTATATCTGTTTATATTCTAAATGGTTCCGTGAAGCATCAGTTGAAGAGATGCGATCCCTTCGTTAGTGATCCTCCTTCTTTTAAAGTTTTGAATTTGAGGAAATTCAGCCTTGTCAATCTCGCCTTCCCATGCTACCATGGTTATGCAAACGTTAACATTAAAATGCACACGTGAACATTAATTTGAGGAGGATTTTTAATGGCAAAAATTACAGATGTACAAACAGCGTATTATCGGATACCTCTTCCAGAAATCATGGAAGATGCGAAGCATGGCTTACACACCCACTTTGAAGTGCCTATCGTCAAGATCGTTACTGATGATGGACGTGAAGGGGTCGGCTATACGTATACTGGTGGCTTCGGTGGCGAATCGATCGCCAAACTGATCGATAAAGAACTAAAAGCGATCCTTTTAGCGAAAGATCCAGCATGTGTGGAAGCCTTGTGGGATCAGATGAACTGGGGAATCCACTATGTTGCCAGAGGCGGTTTAGCAAGTTTTGCCATTGCGGCTTGTGATATCGCCTTGTGGGACTTACGTGCGAAAAAAGCACAAGAACCCCTCTACAAACTTTTAGGCGGCGCAAGCAACAAAGTAAAATGCTATGGTGGTGCGATTGATCTAAACTTTCCTCTTGAAAAACTCTTAGCCAATAATCAAAAATATTTAGACATGGGATTAAAAGCGGTCAAAATCAAATTGGGACAAAAAACACTTGCCGAAGATATTGCTCGAATAAAAGCGGTCAGAGAATTGATTGGTCCCGATGTTGTCTTTATGGTGGATGCCAACATGAGCTGGTCTGTTGAAAAAGCGATCAAAGCCGCCAAACTGATGGCGCCTTATGACATTTTGTTCCTTGAAGAACCAACGATCCCCGAAGATTACGAAGGCTACGCTCGTATCGCTAAAGAAGGGCAAATTGCGGTGGCAGGCGGAGAAAACTTGCGCACCCCTATCGAATTTGCTCATATGATCAAATATGGCAATGTCGATTTTCCGCAACCCGACGCTTCCAATTGCGGTGGGATTACCGGCTGGTTGAAAATTGCTGCCTTAACACAAACAAGTAACTTATCTGTTTCTACACATGGCATGCAAGAATTGCACGTTAGTCTACTAGCAGCGATGCCTAATGCTGGGTATCTCGAAATGCACAGTTTCCCAATCGATCAATACACCACGAGACCGTTAGTGATCGATCCATCCGATGGCTGTGCGATTGCCCCAGAAGAATCAGGGATTGGCGTCACCTTTGACTGGGAGAAACTTGCTCCTCATAAACAACCCTTTTAACTGAAAACCCACGCTGATTTCCTTTAGGATGAGGAAATCATCGTGGGTTTTTATTACAGAATCAATGGTTTTTCTTCAAATGGAAGCCACCGTTCATCAATCAGGGAACGATACCAAGCGGCTGATTTTTTTAATGACCGAGTCCGTTCTTCATTTAGCTCGATTCGTACGAGACCATAGCGATTTTTGAACGCATTCATAGGTGAAACACAATCGGTAAATGCCCAAAGCATATAGCCTTCGCAGTTGGCGCCTTCCTCGACGGCTTTTAGCAGCCAGTAAAGATGTTCGGTAATAAACTGAATCCGATAATCATCTTGGACTTGACCTGTGGCATCCATATACTGTTCTTCATTTTCCCGCCCCATACCATTTTCAGTGATCAGCCATGGAATATTGCCATAATTTTCTTTAAGATAATTAGCCATATCGTACATGACCTTCGGATAGATTTCCCAGCCACGGGAGTTATTCATTTGTTTTCCTGGCAAATCAAAGGTCTCATAAAACATTTCTGGATGAAATGGTGTATCCGAATGCCATTGATATCGTGGTGCCCGCACGCGTTTCGGATAGTACTGATTGACACCTAAGAAATCCACCGTATGGGTGCGGATCGTTTCCAAATCTTCTTCTGTCGGATCAAAGTAGATGTCATAGGTTTGGCAAAGCGTGATAAGTTCATCTGGATAATGCCCCTTAACCATTGGATCAAAAAAGATTCGGTTGAAAAAAAGATCGTACATTTTTTGCGCGTTTTGATCCTCTGGTGAGGAAGAGCGTGCGTAAACCATTTCTGGATTTAGCACACAACCGATGCGCCCCTCGTAGCCCTTTTCATGATAGACAGCCACCGCTTGGGCGGACGCCAATACTTTGTGATAGTTCCAAAGCATCCATTTTTTTGTGTTTTGCTCATGGGGCCAGCGGATCGCATCGAGATAGCAACGAGTCTGAATAACGATCGGCTCATTGAAGGTAAACCACTGTTTGACTCGATCACCGTAACGCTCGAAGGCGATTTCGGCATAACGGGTATATAGATCGACCACTTTCCGCGAGCTCCAGCCATCATAGGCATCCATCAAACTAGCTGGCAGTTCATAATGTTCCAAACAAAGCATCGGTTCGACCCCAGCAGCAAGCAATTGGTCGATAAGCTGATCGATATGAGCAGCATAATCTTCATCAACGATCAGCTGTTCATGGTCGGTAAAGAAGCGCGCCCAGTTGATCGATGTTCGGTAATGGGTCAAATGAACCTCCTGCATCAGTTGAACATCCTCTGAAAACTTTTCCATAAAATTCGTCGCAACAGACGGCCCGTAGCCATTATGCCAGACAAAGCGTTCTTCTTTGTACCAGCGGTCGAGATACGAATCTTGCCCTTCTTTCTTTCCTTGCCAGCCTTCTGTCTGCCAAGCAGACGAAGCAGCCCCTAAAATAAATGTTTCAGGTATTTTTACCATTTTTTTAAAACTCCTTTATGCAACTTCATTGGTCGTACGATTCATTACCAAAACAAAAGATAGATAGATCAAAATTGCCACGACAATACAGATAACTTGCGTGATCACAGCCCCGATATCCCCAGCAGTAGCTAGATAAGCATTGACGATCGGTGGCATCGGCCATGGGACCATTACCACGGCTTTAGCGGCAAAGCCTAGACTTGTCGCCACGTACCCAATCGTTCCTGTTACTAACGGTGTCAGGATAAAGGGAATCGCCAAAATGGGATTCAGCATAATTGGCATTCCGAAGATCACTGGCTCATTGATATTGAAAATCCCAGGTGCTAATGACAATTTAGTGATTTGGCGCATGTCCTCCCGCTTGCCGACGATCAAAATCGCAATCAGCAACCCAATCGTAACCCCAGAGCCGCCCATACTCATATACATATCCCAAAACGGCATCGTAATAATATTGGGTACTTCTTTTCCAGCTTCAAAAGCTTCCGTATTGACAGCGATCGCTGCCAGCAACAATGGTTCGCGAATGGGTTTGACCATCTGGTTCCCATGAATCCCGATGACCCAAAAAACTTGTGCGATAAACATCAACAACAAGATACCTGGCAATCCTTGGACGATCCCTTCCAGTGGTCGTTGGACGACATTGTAGATGATATCGTAAGCATACATCCCTGTGAGTGCTTTGATAGCAAAACCAGCGGTGGCGATGATGGTCACGGTGAAAATCGTTGGAAACAATGCCGAAAAACTTGCCGAAACATTCCCAGGAACACTATCAGGCATCGTGATCTGCAGCCGTTTTTGTCTTCCTAACCACGCATAAAGCTCGATGGAAACGATCGCAACGAACATGCCTAAAAATAGGCCTTTCGTGTCAGTATATTGCTTAGCCAGCACGTTTTCGGCAACCACCGTCGCATCTTCGTGCAAAAATTCAAAGATCATTGGATTAACAGAAAGATAAGACATTACTGCGATGATTCCTGGAAAGACCCCAGAAATCTTATTTAATTTTGCTAGCTCAATCCCAATCAGAAACACTGCATAGATCGTTAAGAAACTCAACGTCACATAACTGACCGCAGATGAGATCGGTTTTAAACTTTCTAAAAAGCGCAGTGCCTCGATTTGTGCCAATCCATTTTCAGCATCAAAAACCATTGCTGAAAACAATGTACCAAACGCCCCTGTAATGATTACTGGAATCAAAGCAGCAAAGGCATTTTTAATGACCATGATGTAGCGTAAATTATTGATCCTATTGGCAAACTTTCCTAAAACGTCAGCGAGTCGATCCATAAATCCTTGCATAAAACTCCCTCCTATACCCCTATTCTTCAATTGTTAGAAAACGATTATATTACAAATGTAATTCATTTCCTGAAGAATGTAAACGCAGGAAAATCCTTCAAAACAGGGTATGTAAAGCTCCAAGTTTACATACTTCGTTTTATCACTTATTATTATTTTGAGGTGAAGCAAATGGCGAACTACCATGACATCGCTGCCGATTTACGGAGCAAAATCAATCACGGGTTTTACGAAGAAGAGAAAAAATTGCCGAAGCAATCCGAACTGGCTGCGGATTATCAAACGAGCCGCGTGACGATTCAAAAAGCATTGAATATTTTACAAATGGAAGGCATTATTTACGGTAAAAAAGGCACGGGTACGTTTATCAGTGATTCCTATTCAACCTTCGATTACAACGCCAAGATCAATCGCGGGCTGACGAAGCGCCTTGGAGAGACAGGAAAAATCACCAGCAAGATCATTTCTTTTGCCATTCTTTTTCCCGATGAGAAAGAACAAGAAAAACTAAAAATTCGCAGTGACCAGCAAATTTATGATATCGTTCGTCTGCGTCTATTTGACGATGTACCCGTTGTTTTAGAGTATACCATCATGCCGCTTCATGTCATTCCTGGCATTACCGAAGAAGTCTTATCCTCTTCCGTCTATAGCTACATCACGAACCAACTCCACTCTTCGATTGGAACATCTGTCCGTCGTATCAAAGCGGATCGTGCAGACACCTATGACCAGCAATACTTAGCTTGTGCCGCCACCGATCCCATTTTAGAAGTTGAGCAAACGGTTTACCTCGGCGATGGGACGCCTTTTGAATTTTCCCAATCAAGGCACCGCTATGATATGGGGGATTTTATTGTTGTAAATAATTAATACGCTGCGGATCAAGTGCCTCTAAGTGAGGAGCGATACGCAGCGCATTTTACTTAAAAATATTGCTGATAGACTGTTTGACCAATTTCTCTTAGCCAACTGATCCCTTGACCACTACCGGTTTTATCATAGGAAAATGCCGCAATGATGATCGTCGTTTCATTGGCTTGTAAATACGCTACATCGTGTTCGATGCGGTCAAGACGGCCTGTCTTATTAAAAATGCGGCAAGCGGGCTGCGCAGTTTCCGCAAAATTTCCCGCTAATCCTTCTTGAAATTGCTGCTGATTTAAGGGTGAAAACCCTAGTGCAGCTTCTTCTCGTTTAACACACCTTAGTAGTAGTTTAGCAGCCGCCGAGGGGGTCAAGCGGTTCTCTTTGTCTTTGATCGGTCGCATCATATACCGTTCAAATTGAATCTCTGGCTCCTGAATCCAGGCCTGAAGCGTGGGCAACCCTACTAAGTCCAATAGTACATTGGTCGCAGTATTATCAGATACGGCGATCATCGCCGTGAGAAGTTCACTGATGGTCCAACCTTTCTTCTGAGGAAAAAGACGGATCACCCCAGCACCCCCTGTCAGATCAACGGCGTTCACACCGATCAGCTGTTGCGGATCGATTTTTTCTTCGATAATCTGTTCAAGATAATAGGCATACAAAACAAGCTTACTGATACTCGCTGCCGAAAACGACTTTTGACTCTGATAGTCAATGAGACATTCCGTTGGCGTACCGATCCATAAACCCATTTCCAAGGTTGTCTGATAGTTTTCTAGAATAGGCTTAATTGCTACACGCAAGTCATCTTTTCCCATCAAATGCCCCTTTCCTTACGATCATGAAAAGAATGTTCATGAGCATTCCTGTGATGCATTCGGCTGGTTTTGCCAATAACGCGCCACAACTGCGAGTTCTGGTTCATAATTAGAGCCAGTGATTTTGGTTTTCATGACCCGTGACCCAGGTGTTCTTGAATGAATCATTTCGTCATCCCCCAAATATAGACCGACATGATGGACTTCGCCTTTTCCTTCTTCATAAGCAAACAACAGCAGATCCCCTGGTTGTGCCTGACTGTAAGGTACGATGTTTGCTTGTTGTGCTTGCTCGATCGTATCTCGGGGGATTAAAATACCATGAAGTCGATGCAGCGAATACATGAATCCAGAACAATCAAAGCCACTGCCGCTAATGCCTGCCCAGACATAGGGCTGGTTTATAAATTGTTCTGCCAATGCTATTATTTTTTCTGGGAGCTTTGCCCATGTGTCCGATAGGACGTGAGCAAAAGCTTTAGCGATCGTTGCTGATCCATTAGGCGTAGCCACTTGATAGGAATCTGCGGTTTCCCCAACAAGTGGTAAAACTGTTCCAAAAGAAACAAGTCGTGTGGTCGAGTCAAAAACAAGCACGGCTTCTTTTGCAATCACCCCAATCCTTCTTTTAGCTGGTGCATAATCTGGTGGCAATGGCTTCAATACCTCGTTCGGCAGATAACCGGGATACCCGAGTGGGTGTTTATTGCTTTTTTGATCCAAGACGATCACATGGGACCAACCATCCGTTTGGGTGATGACTTCTACTATCGTCCCATATAATACTTCGGAGTCCACTAAGCTTTCCTGATAAAGCCGCATCGTATCTTCATCAGTCAAAAAAGTGTGCAGCGCTTCTAAAGGAAATGCTTTGATTTTTGCTAGTACTTTGTTTTCTTTGGGTTCCTTCCATAAGAAGGAAGAGCCAGCCTGAACAATTTGTTTCATCTTTGCTCCTCTCATAACTATTTATTCGTTGATTCCTAGACCGATGCGTTCGGTGACCCTCAAGCTTCCTGGACGCTGAAGAATCCCTTGCATTTCAGGGGAAGTCGTTTGGGTCTCCCACATAAAAGGAACGTCCAGATCATAAAATTGGACGTCGGCCATCCCCAAGGCAAAATGGGCGGCTGCCGCCATTCCCCCATACCCTTCAATCATCGAACCGACCATCACTGGCATTTGATGCTCTTTTGCCAAGTGATAAATTTTTTGTCCCTCTTTGATCCCGCCGCTTTTCATCAATTTAATGTTCAAATAATTGCAGCAGTTTTCAGCAATCAAACGTTTGGCATCCTCATAGGAAAAAAGACTTTCATCAGCCATGATTGGAATCGTCGTACGAGCAGTCACATAGCTGAGTCCAGCAAAATCATGGGCTTTTACTGGCTGTTCAACAAACTCGATCGGAATGTCTTGCCATTGGTCTAAAATCTGCACCGCTTCTTCTTTGGTCCAGCCTTGATTCGCATCAATTCGAAAGGGAATCTTTCCTGCCAAGCGTTCATTGATGCGGCGAATTTTGGCAACTTCCTCTTCGATCGTTCCTGCCCCTAGTTTGATTTTCAAGGAGCGAAATCCCGCCTGGACTTTCGCTTGGGCATCATGCAGCATCTGCTCCTGTGAGCCAACACTGATCGTATAGTCGGTTGTCAGTGTATTGGCAGAACCACCTAAATAGCGGTAAAGAGGCAAGTTGGCCGCTTTTGCCAGTGCATCATGCAACGCGATATCAATCGCCGCTTTAGGGCTCGTATGATGCTGGATCAACGCATGAAGCTCATCCATTACTAGCAATTGGGCATCTACCTTTCTGCCTAACAGGAACGGGGCAAAGACCGTTTCGATATCTTTTAAAATACTTTCTTTTGTATCACCGGTGATCACTTCGGTAGGTGCTGCTTCTCCGATGCCAACGATCCCATTATCAAAAAAAAGCAGCACTCGAATCACTTCGACGGCGTGCACTTCTCTGAGCGCCGTTTTAAAGGGTGCATTCAGCTGGATCGGAATTCGTTTGGTTTCAACTGCTGTGATTTTCATTGGTGTTCCTCCCAAAAAGAAAAGCAGTTCTTATCTAGCTAAAATGAATACGTCATTGTTCGCTGCTAGAAAAAGAACTGCTTTATTCCTTGTTATCAAGTTGCTAAACATTCTAGTAACGTTTTTCTCGTCTGCTGCCCTCTTTGGCGAAGTCAGACAATGAATAGACAAAAGGAGCTTTTTTCTCCTTATTCTTCGACAAAGACATTTTTATAATCATAGGCCGCGCCAACACTATGAACGATGAGGCCTTTGATTTTTGGCGACCGTAGATGTGCTTCAGCACTTTGGAAGAGTGGAATAACGCCTAAGTCGTCGTTTAAGATTTTTTCTGCTGCTACCATATTTTCCCAACGGGCTTCTGGATCGTTAGCATTTTCATTGGAGGCTTGTTCGATCAATTGATTGTAGTCATCATTTAGCCATTTTCCACGATTATAGGAACTGTCTTTTTTGAACAATTCCAAAAAGTTGATTGGATCTGCATAATCCCCGATCCAGTTGTTCATGACCATCTCAAAATCGCCGCTATTTGAACGATCCAAGCGCACAGAAAATGGAACGTTTGTGACTTCGACAGTCAGCCCATCCAGTGTTTGCTGCAAGGTGCCTTGAATGTATTCTGCCATTTTTTTCGATTGATCGGTATCTGATGTCAACAGTTCAAAAGACAATGTATCGATCCCCAGTTCAGCTTTTGCCTTTTCCCAATATTCTTGGGCTTTTTCTTCGTCAAAGGCTAACGTGGTTGCCGCATCCTCGACAAAATCAGCCTTTGTCTCTGGATTAAACGCTAGGTCAGAAGGAACAAAACCGACCGCCGGTAAGGAGCCGTTGCCTAAAATATTGTCAACGATTTGTTGTCGATTCATACTATACGAAATGGCTTGGCGCAGATTTGCATTTCGAAAAGGCGAATCTTCTGGTGCTTGATTCATTTCTAAATACTGAGTGGTTGCACTAGGCTGAACAATGTAATCAGGATGATTCACATTCTGCATCGCCAATTCACCGCTTAAAATAATGTCATCGGCTTGTCCGCTTTCGTACAAGTTATAAGCGGTCGATGAGTCTTTCACGACATCAAAGTTAATTGTTTCAAGTTTGACCGAATCGGCATCCCAATAATCGGGATTTTTCGCCAATGTCCATTGGATGTCGGTGCCTGGTCCAGCATAATTGGTCAATAGGAATGGTCCATTGTACGCCGCGTTTTCACTGGTTAAGGCATATTGGTCACCGAACTCTTCCACGACACGCTCGTTTTGTGGGAAGAAAGTTGGAAAAGCCAGTAAAGATAAAAAGTAAGGCGTCGGTTTTTCTAACGTGATTTTTAATTCATGATCATTGACTGCTTCGATCCCTAACTCGCTTTTATCTAGCGTACCATCTGAAATAGCGGCAGCGTTTTTAACGGGTGCCAGCATATAAGCGTAATTGGAAGCAGTGGCTGGATCAACGGTGCGTTGCCAGCTAAAAACATAATCAGCTGCAGTAACTGGATCGCCATTGGACCATTTTGCCTCTTCCCGCAGTGAAATGGTGTAAGAAAGCCCATCTTCACTAACTTCAGCGTCTTCGCTTGCACCAGCGATCACAGGAACATTGTTTTCATCTAAGCGATAAAGACCTTCATAGGCGTTGTTTAACGTGATAAAGCTGTAAGAGTCGGTTGCTAAAGAAATATCTGCACTGCCCATCTCTGCCGAAAATTGCACATTGATCACTTGCTCTGCAGAAGAAGCGGCTGATGAATCCGTCTCGTTATCTTCATTGCCATTTTGACAAGCTGCTAAAAATAAGCTGCCTAGTAACACAAGCGATACTGCATATTTGCTACGTTTCCCCATTTTTACTCATCCCCTTCTAACATTCAGATAATTCAAAAAATTCTGTTTGTTGTACCGAGTTTACCGCATGTTTATGCAGCCTGTCAATTTAACACGACCAAAAAATGTAAGAGGTTACATAGTTGTGTCAGAAGCGCTCTTCTGAATGTAAAAAGTAGAAAAGAGCGACTTTATACTGAATATCGTTGAAAGGAGTCGTGCCAAGAAAGCATACAAAAAAGTCCTGATCTTCTAGTAATCAGAACTTTTGATACTTTCTTATACATCATTTCGCAGGTAAAATGGATAAAAAAACTTTCTTAATTTTCCTTCCCTTTCACACAAAAAAAGAAGACATAAATTTCGTCTTCATAGCGCTTTCTCAGAGCCTTCCCACTTTTTTGCCTTTCAACTCAAGGAATAAAAGAAATCTCCTCAGAAAGTAAAAAAAACGTATCTATTTTAAAATGGGAGTGGTACACTAAACAAACGAAGAGTATTGCACGTGAGAAAAGAAAGACTTCCCCAAGTATCCATTTTCTCCAATACTCTTCGGACTCTTCAGTACGTATATTAATTATACGTACTTTTTTCATTTGTTCAAGGCTTTTGAATGATTTAATCAAAAAATGAAAATCGATAAAAATGTACAAATTCCTTACGCTAATTGACAATGATTCTCAATTAGCGCTATACTAAATGAAATCACTCACAGTCAAAGGAGGAATTTCATGTATATCCGTACCGTCGCATTTGAAGTCATTCCAGAAGGCAAAGACATCTTTCTTGCTAAAATGAAAAAAGATACCGCCTCAATGAAAACATTTGCTGGCTGTCACTCTGCTGAAGCTTGGTTTTCAGAATCAAAAGACCGCCTCGTTTTCCAGTTGGTGTCAAAATGGACTGAGAAAAAAGCATTTCAAGCTTGGTTAAAACGCCCCGAACATCTGCAAAAGCACCGAGAGGCGTATCGAGCAGAAAAGGAAGGAACTGCAAAACCGAGCCTTGTTTTGTCCAAAACAGGTCAAGAATTTGTCTTGATCGATGAAGAGCCTACTCCTAGTTAAACGATACAAGCGATCCACCAAAGCTGATTCCGTTCGCTTTGGTGGATCGCTTTCTTGTTCAGTATCTCTCTTTTCTATTCTACCGTTCGCTCGTTCAGGGTTCTTCCTTGCTGATCTTTTAATTGAAGCCAGCCATTGGTCCCCCCATAGTAAAGAAACATGCCGACCTCATTGACACTTTTTAATACGACGTCTGCAATCGTTCGTCCCTCTTTGATCGCTGATTGATTCTCTTGCCGTATCTTTTCTGCTAATCGAGCTGAAAAGCCCACCGAGCCGTCTTTGTTCAAAGGAACCTCTTGACGCAAAGTAGCGCCTTTTTCAATTCGAACCTCGTTGCGTTTCTGCCAATAGACCGTTGCTGTACTTCCTTGATAATCCACCATAAAGGGTTCATCTTGTAATTCTTTTGACCATTTATGACGAGGCTTACCCCCTTTTTTCACCGCTTTCGTTTCCTTTTTGCTGGTAGATACATAACCCAGAAAATCGATCAAGCAATCAAATGGTTCCGCACAAACAGCGACCCCTTGTTGCAGTTCCTGTGGAATCACGATAGGTGCGTTGGAAGCATTGGACAGTTGATATTTCTCTTGATAATAGGCTGCTAAGTATGGCGCCATGATCTCCCAAGGTGGTGTAAGGATCATTAAGCGATCATATTCTTGCTTGTCATCAAATGTTTTCTCATCTGCTACTGATAGTAATTGGCCTTCTTTTATGGCTAAGAGGACGGTATTGTCTTTTGTTTCAATAAGTTTTCCTTTAACAATTTGCAGTTGCCCTGCTTCCTTCGGCAATTCAAAAAGCATCTGTTTGTCATCAATGACCGTTTTTTCTAATTCCATTTCGCTCCCTGCTTTCTGCTAGTTTCTCGCCCATTATAGCATGTATTTTTCTACGCAGCGGTGTCCAAGAATCAAAAAAAGAGGCTGCTTCCAAGAAACAGCCCCTTTGTTAAGGGAATTGGTTTACGTGCATGGCTTCGTTTGATTGGGATTAACCCTTAGCTAGAAAAGCATTCAACCAATGCTGGTTGATAGATCTCGTTGTATTTTGCCACAACTCGTCCACAACGTTCTTCAAGCTCGTCATGATCAGTCTCTTCATAACGGATCACATGCAAAACCGCACAACGTTCCATTTTTCTGACCACTTCTCCGATAACGCGGCTTTCTAAACCGACTGGTTTACATTCATATGCTTTACCTAATACAATTGTTTCTGCTTCCATAATGCGCTCCTTACTACTCGTTTCTCTAATTGTATTATCATCTTATCATCTAATTCTAATAAAATAAAGCGATATGCATGTCCATTTAAAACGAAAATGAAAAAAGTGCCCATTATTCAATGAACACTTGCTTTGTAAACGTTATATTGTTTTTTGCTAATTATTAAGAAATGACGATTTATTTACGACTAGCTACTAGGATCGCCGCAAATTCTTCAAGATATTTCTGATCGATCTCATCATAGCTGTTCGTTTTGCCACTATCGATATCCAAAACACCAATCAATTGATCATCAGCTATCATAGGAACAACGATTTCAGACATAGCTGCCGAGTCACAAGAGATATAGTTCTCATGTTCTTTGACATTTGGGACGATCAATGTCGTTTGTTTTGCCGCTGACTCCCCACAAACCCCTTTGCCCATAGTGATTCTGGTGCAAGATACTCTTCCTTGGAACGGGCCTAAGATCAGTTCGCCTTCTTCAAACAAATAGTAGCCGGCAAACACCGTATCTTCCAATGTTTCATTTAATAAAGCAGAAGAGTTTGCTAGATTAGCGATCCAATTACTCTCTGCTTCTAATAATCCTTTTAATTGCAGAAGCATCAATTCATACGCTTCGATTTTTTTATTCATTTTCTCACCTCTGTCCTTGATTATAAGCAAAGACAGAGGATTTGTCTTGTCTAAATTACTGAGTATGGGAAACAATAATGTGAAAAAAGAACTGTTGCCTAAAATAGCCTATCCATCCACTCGTACCAATAGTCAACGCTACTCATGGCATTTCCTTCTCAGTCGTCTTTGAAAACTTACTAGGCATCAATCACAGTAAAGCGAGTGTTTTCATGTTGTACTGTTTCGATCTCATCGATAATTGCCTTAGCTAACGTACCGCTAGATGTCACCGATTGCTTTTGTTCGTTGAATAGTAAGTGATCTTTCCCTAAAATCGCTGGTTTAGCTGGTCCTTCTTGAAAGACATTCCCAGGAGAAATCCCCACCCAAGGGACATTTTTGACTGTTTCTAAAAAGAGATATTCGTCTAGCTGATTTTCTGGAATCGCAATCCAACTTTCGCTTCCTGGTGCTTTTTTCAACTCAGAGAGATTACGTTCCCCCGCTTCATTGAATAAACTGCCGGCTCCTAAGATGAAGAACAAACGAGTGTTTTTTTCTCGAAACAGGTGCACTAATTTTGCTGCCAGATCCACATGCAAGTAAGCTTTGTCAGGACTTGTCGCAAACGCGTCAACAAGCACATCAAAGTCACTGAGCTCTTCTTCTGTGAGAGAAAAAGCATCCTTTGTAAGTGTTTTGACCGTCTCACCAAGTTGTTCTTTGGCCTTCGCTTCATTTCTCACGATAGCAGTCACTTCGTGTCCTCTCTGTACTGCTTCTTGATAAATTGCTGAACCTGCATTCCCTGTTGCGCCAATAATACCGATTTTCATAATGATCATCCTTCCTACTTTTGTTTTTTTCAAAATCAGTTGTTACTAATTAAGTTACAACTAGAGTATAAAAGAAACTTTCTTCCCTGTCAAGAATTTGCCTAGCAGGTGAAAGTTCTTTTTTTACAGCCTTTTATGTGACACTTTTAATGATTGGCTTCTACTTGAATGCCGTCAATGATGGATTGTAGCGAGATAGCGCTCATTTCCTGCTCAATTTTCTTTTGCAGCACATCGTAAGTTTCCTCTAATACCGTTTGGATATTCCCCCCAATCAAGCAATTGGGATTGGTCTTTTTGTCCGCATGTAAAAGATGCTGATCTTTTTCAACACTCGCATAGATGTCCAACAAAGAAATCTCATTTGGTTCCTTCGTTAGTTTAGGGTTTGGTTTTCCTCTTTGGCTTTCGATCAATCCGGCAATACGCAGATCACTCATAATCCGGCGAACATAAGCAGGATTCGTTTCAACACTCTGGGCGATCCGATCACTTGATAGATCAGTTCCTTTAAAGAGGTGGATGTAAGCGAGGATGTGAATGGCGTCGCTGTATTTCGTTGAATATTTCACTTCGTCTCCACTCCTTTTTCTTGTATCATACCTCTTTTTTCAGATTTAGACAAAGGGTACTGACCAATCTTACAAAACTCGAGGATCCCATCAAGAAAAAGCAGCCCTCAAAAAGTTAGCACAAAAGCCTAACTTCTTGAGGGAACTGCATACTGAACCATTTTTTTCCTTTTTATTTAAACGAGCACTTTGCTAATAGCCCTTCATCCAAGCAGACTCAATCTGATTGCCGTCAGGATCAACGATTTCATAACCGACCATCATGTCCTCTGGAATCCCCATATCAACTTGGAACGACTGTCCACCATTTTCTTCAGCGATTTTTGCAAAATTCTTTGCTTCTTCTGGTGTGTCAAAACTAAACGCGATCAATGCGCCACTCGTCTTCTTTGTATCTGCAATACTTCTACCATTTAGAAATTGTTGGTAAAACGCATGTTCTAACAGCATTAACCAAATCGATTCACTCCAAACCATTCCACTGCTGGTCTCGTTTGAGAACTCTTCATTTTTTACAAACCCCAGCGCTTCATAAAAGGATGTTGCACGTTTGATATCAGTGACAGGCAAGTTAATAAACACCATTTTGTTCGCCATTTTCTTGCTCCCTTTCTTTGGTAAGCTGCACTGCTGAATCCGTTCTCATTATAGCACCTATCGGTTCATTCACAAAAACATCAGTCTTTGTCCTCTGCTGCTAGTCTGAATAACTTGATCCAAAATTTTTTTCAAGTAAAAAAAGGCCTTGCACACATAGGCCTTTTAGCTTTTCTCATCTATGAAAAAGTAACTTGATAAGCATTAGCAAAGAATCATGTTTTCGCTAATACAATCAGCCCAAACTACTTTATTTAATACTCAAAGCTCAAGTCTTGAGTCGATCACGGTTACTTTCCCACGATAAATTTTTCGATACTCTTTGGGCGTATAAGAAGTTGCTTTTTTAAATTTCTTACTAAAATAATTTGGATCATTGAATCCTACTCTAACAGAAATTTCACTGATTGATCGATCACTTGTTGAGAGTTCTTTTTTGGCAACTTCAATACGATAAATCATCAAGTACAATGAAAAGGTCATTCCTAATGTATTCTTGATCAAACGGCTGGTGTGATACCGACTTAAATGCAGGTGATCTGCTAAAGTGTCTAACGTAATATGTTCTCTATAATTTTCATGAATATAGCGCAATATCTTATGTCTTAAAGAAAGCGAAGGAGAAGCTTCATTGTTTTTCTCGACGTGCAGCAAGGAAATCTGATTGATGGATTGAATCCCTCGGTCCAATGCATAAACAAAATCATTGGTGATCGGTTCGACCAAATAATCGATCAAGTCGTAACGCAACGCTTTTTGAGCGATAGCAAAACTTTCTACTGCAGAATACAAAATTGCTTTTGCATTCGGATAAAAAGAAAGCAACTCTTTGTATAATTCAAAACAGTCCTCTTCGCCATCCGCATTGATCACTGCAATCTCAACCATCTGCTCAAGACAGGTACGCTGAAGTGCTTTTTTCGAATCAACCATTGGAAGCAAGATGACATTTGGGAAATGACGATCAATCAAACGAACCATCTCGCTAACTGCTCTTCGCTCTTCGCTGTCAATGATCAATAAATTACACACGAAATTTTCTCCTTCGCTAAAAATTCATAGTCGGTTTCTCTATTTTCGTTTATTTTTCTTGAAAATCAATGACCATCCGTCCTTTGATTTTTCCTGAAAGCATTTCATCAAAAATATCGTTGATCTCTTCTAACTGACGCATGACTACTTTAGGAACGACTTTCCCTTCCGCTGCAAATTGGAAAGCTTCTGCTAAATCAGTTCGTGTTCCAACAAGGGAACCGACAATCTTAATCCCATCCAATACAAGTCGAGGAATGTTCAAGTCCATGCTTTCTGGTGGGAGACCGACCGCTACAATCGTACCGCCCGCACGAACAGCATCAACAGCAGAATTGAAGGCTGCTTTTGAAACAGCTGTTACTACAGCTGCATGTGCGCCGCCGGTTGCTTCTTGAATGATTTTTGCCGCATCTTCTTTCGCAGGATTGATTACAAGATCAGCGCCATGATCTTTTGCGAAGTCCAACTGTTTGTCGTTGATATCGATTCCAATCACTTTTGCATTAAAGACATTTTTAGCATATTGTAAGGCTAGGTTTCCTAGTCCCCCTAAACCATAGATGGCGATCCATTGACCTGGTTTAATGTCAGAAACTTTTACCGCTTTATATGTGGTTACACCTGCACAAGTAATGCTGCTGGCTTCAGCAGAACCTAAATCCTCTGGAACTTTCACTGCATAGTCAGCTACAACGATACATTCTTCAGCCATACCACCATCTACAGAATAGCCGGCATTTCTAACCGAACGGCATAATGATTCATTCCCGTTCACACAATATTCGCATGATCCACAGCTTTCATACAACCAAGCGACACTTGCACGGTCACCGATTGCTAGAGAAGTAACATCATCACCGATTGCAACCACTTTACCGATTCCCTCGTGTCCGAGTACGATCCCAGATGCATCTCCAAAGTCGCCATCTTTTACATGCAAGTCAGTATGGCAGACACCGCAACACTCCATTTTCAATAATGCTTCATTCGGACGAAGCGCTCTTAATTCTTTTTCCTCGATTTTTACAACCTTATCTTTTGATACTACAGCTGCTTTCACAAAGACACCTCTTTCAATTCGATTAAATAAAGAACTTCCTTTTATTTGTGAAGTAGTTAACTAACGCATAGAGGTCAGCAATAGCTAGATAAAAGAAAGTTCTCTATCGAGAAGATTACCATAGAAATCATCAAAAAAAGGGGAATTTATTGCTTTTTTTCTGTAATCATTTATTAGAAAACAATAATGAAATCATTCAAAATTTTTTCTTTATTTCCAGATTACATAAAATTAAAAAGTAAAAAGATAGAGATAATTCATCTCTATAAATAACAATCGTTTCAATAAAAAACACCAAGACGATCTGATAGAAGACTGTAGGATGATTTGTACTCACTGTTCTTCTATTCTTCTATTTTTATCCCTTCGATGACTTGCGATTTATTTTCTTTCAGGCGCTGAATGTCCTATTGGTATTTAGCAAGATATCCCTCGTCAATGTTTTTCTGAAAATTTCCATTCCCTTCTTCTCCTTTTCTACTCACAAAAGCAACTAGTGCACAAAGGCGGTCGATCAAACAATCGACAATCTGTACTCTGTCATTATTGGACAGCCGATAAGTATCCACAAAAAGTTTCAATCGATGGCATTGTGTTTCACTCAGACGACTGTTCCCATCAAAATACAAGGGTACCCAGCGGTACGCAGCATAAGAAACATCCCGTAACCTGCTTCATGGCCTTACTGTGTCAAAATCAAAAAGCCCAAAAGGCTCCCCAACTACGATCGGCACATAATACGGAAAAACATAGTAATCAATCAGCAACTACCTAATCACTCAAAATGAACTTCTATAGCCTAAATGTGTAGTGAACGTTTAATTAAAATCTCCGTTTATTGCCTCTTTGCCTTTTTTATAAAAAACTGCTGATCAGTAACAGTTGTTGAGAGGGAAATAAACTTGAATCTGAAGAAAGTATTCTGTCTTCGCAAAACTTTAGACGATCATTTCATGGTATCCTCTGCTAGATAAGCTAAAATCATTTATGAAAAAAGTTACTCTGACGTACATGTAATTTTTGTTGCGCCAAATGAAGCATTGAGGGAAGTTGGATAGAAGTTTCAGAAACGGCAGGCGGTTTGAATGACAAACCGTCTCCAGGCGTCATTTGCGCATGCTCCACTTAAAACATCGTAAGAAACGGCTAACGAATAGAAATAATTATTTTTGTTAGCACTACGTTTGCTCTTGAAGGAAAACCTGAATGGAATTTTTTAGAGAACGTCATTTCTTGATGTGTCTTTTTCTTGACCTAAAGTTAACTTCAGCATTTATACTAACAATACTAACTTAAGAAAGAAGGATTTATATGAGAGCAGCAATTTTTGAAAAAGCAGGATTAGTTAAAGTGGAAGAAGTAAAAAAGCCAACTTTGCAAGCAGCCGATGATGTTATTATTAAAGTTGTCCGAGCATGTGTTTGCGGTTCTGATCTTTGGTCGTATGCCCATGGCGATAGTAAAGAACCTCATTCAGTTAATGATGGTCATGAGGCATTAGGCATCGTTGAAGAAATCGGTCCAGACATTACGACTGTGAAACCTGGAGATTTTGTCATCGTCCCCTTCACCCATGGTTGTGGTGAATGTGATGCTTGCCGTGCCGGCTTTGATGGCACATGCGACCGTCATCAAGGTACAAAGAATTGGTCTAACGGTTTCCAATCTGAGTATATCAACTTCCATTACGGCAACTGGGCCCTTGTAAAAGTTCCAGGTCAGCCAGCTGATTATACGGAAGGTATGATCAAGTCTCTTTTAACTTTGGCAGATGTTATGCCCACAGGATATCATGCGGCACGTTGTGCACATGTAGAAAAAGGGGATAAAGTCGTCGTGATTGGCGATGGTGCCGTAGGACAATGTGCTGTCATCGCGGCAAAAATGCGTGGGGCTTCCCAAATTATTTTAATGAGCCGTCATAAAGATCGACAAGAAATGGCTCTTCAATCAGGTGCTACAGCTGTTGTGGCTGAGCGTGGTGAAGAGGGAATCGCGAAGGTACGCGAGATCCTTGGCGGAGGCGCGGATGCCGCTCTTGAATGTGTTGGTACAGAAGCTGCCATTACACAAGCCCTTGGTGTATTGCATAATGGTGGTCGTGTAGGTTATGTCGGCGTCCCTCACTATGACGATCGACCAATCGGTTCCACTTTTGCTCAAAACATTTCCATTGCGGGAGGATCTGCATCGGTCACAACATATGATAAGGAAATCCTGTTAAAAGCGGTGCTTGATGGTACTATCAATCCAGGCCGCGTTTTCACCCAAACCTATGATTTAGATGATATCAACCAAGCCTATGCCGATATGCAGGAACGAAAAACGATCAAATCTATGGTTGTTGTTTCAAGGGATGAATAGACAAAGCTAATTAAAAAACGCTCGTCCGAACAATGGACAGCCTCTCGATAGACAAAGTACTATAACCAGTACTTTGTCTTTTTATCTATGAAGAAAGAAAACACTGTAACAGCCTCCCCTTTTTCCACAATTAATCAATTCTAGAACTTTAAAATGATAGAACATAACGCCGAACAAAAGAAAAAAGCCCTTGAAATCAAGGGCTTTTGCTTCATCTGATAATAAATGATTAACGACGAATTTCTTTGATACGAGCTGCTTTTCCGTGTAATGCACGCAAGTAGTACAATTTTGCACGACGTACTTTACCGTAACGAACAACTTCGATTTGTGCAACACGTGGTGTGTGCAATGGGAAGGTACGTTCAACACCTACACCGTTTGATACTTTACGAACTGTATAAGTTTCGCTGATACCAGCACCGCGGCGTTTGATGACAACACCTTCAAATAACTGGATACGTTCGCGAGTTCCTTCGACAACTTTCGCGTGAACGCGAACAGTGTCCCCAGGACGGAAAGCTGGGATGTCAGTACGTAATTGTTCTTGAGTTAGTTCTTGAATCAATGGATTCATGTTTATCATTCTCCTTATTCCCAAACATTCTTAAAGCATGAAAGCTCCAGCGGAACATCGTAATAGTTGAGTTTACACTCACTGAAATATCTTACCACAGTCGACCATAGGCTGTAAAGAGAATTTTCTTGTCATGGCGCAGAATATCAAAAAAACTGGCACTATTTTAGTTGCCAGTCTTCGCTTCGTCTTCAATTTCTTTTAAAAGCTTCTGCATTTCAGCGGTCAGCGGATAAGTTTCCAGCATATCTGGACGTCGCTGATACGTTCGGCGCAAGGATTCTTTTAATTGCCACTGCTCGATCAATTTATGATTGCCATTCATCAAAACTTCCGGCACTTTCATGCCTTTGAACTCTGCTGGGCGTGTATATTGCGGATGCTCTAATAAACCAGTGGAATGAGAATCAGTTTGTGCGGAGGTTTGATTGCCCAAAACTTCTGGTAATAGCCTGACCGTCGCATCGATCATAACCATTGCCCCCAATTCGCCGCCAGTCAAGACGTAATCGCCCAGTGACACTTCATCAGTGACCAATGAACGGATTCGTTCATCATAGCCTTCATAGTGACCGCAAATAAAAACAAGGTGCTCTTCGGTAGAGAATTCTTCCGCCATCTTTTGATCAAAGGGTTTTCCCGCTGGGTCTAATAGGATCACCCGCTTTTTCGTTTCTGGTGTCGCTTCTTCGATCGCTTTGATATTGTCATAGACAGGTTGGACTTTTAATAACATTCCTGCTCCACCACCATAAGGATAGTCATCCACTGTTTGATGCTTGTTGTCAGAATAATCACGGAAATTAGAGACATTGATTTCTAACAATCCCTTTTCCCGTGCTTTGCCGATGATCGACTCTCCTAGAGGACCTTCGAACATTCGTGGAAATAGTGTCAATACATCAATTCTCATCGTCTAACAACCCCTCTGGGATTTCCACAGTGACCTGACCATTTTCAAGATCGATCGTGTGGACAACCGACTCGATATAAGGAATCAAGGCATCCTTCTTCCCTTTTCGTTGAACGACCCAAACATCATTGGCGCCTGGTGAAAGGATCTCTTTGACTTTGCCAATGACTGTACCATCTTCTTCGACGACTTCCAGACCAATAATTTCATGGTAGTAAAACTCATTTTCTGCTAGATCCACCAAATCATCCTTGGTAACTTTTAAAATGCCGTTACGAAACGGTTCAACGTCGTTGATGTTAGGATAGCCCTCAAACGTTAACAAATCAAAATTTTTATGTTTGCGATGACCTGAAACAATCAATGGTAATGGCTCTTTATTTTCACGAAAAAGTGTCAATTCAGCCCCTTTACGGTAGCGTTCTTCTGGAAAATCCGTTTGCGATATCACTCGTACTTCTCCACGGATCCCATGTGTATTGACGATTTTCCCTACGTTTAAATATTCTGTCACGTTCGTTCCCCATTTCTTCTAACTTCTGTTCTATTTTAGCATAGCAAAGTAGCGAATTCTAGCCGTTTCCTAGCACCCCCTGTTTTCCTCAAAATCATCGCGCGAAAAACGCCCCTTCGACGCTTGATCAAAGGGGCAATGTCCTAATCTGAAACTTATTGATTCATTGAAACGGCCATTTCCAATGCTGAACGTGCATCTTGATGTTGCACCGTTCGAAGCATCTTTTCTTGTTGCCAGACCACGGTAGTTGCTGTATGGTCATTTTTTCCCACATCGATAGTGATTTGACCGACCTCAGGTGCTGGAAGCATGGCTTCTTCTAGATACGCTACCACTTCTTTGGCAACCGGCACAGGATCTTGTTCCTCTTGGTTGACTGCTCGAACAGTCAATGACCAATTTCCTTCTTGCCAACTTAAATAACTGGAGCCAGCAGCTCCTTGCATATGCCCAGTAATCCCATATCCGAGATCAACGGCTTGTCCGCCATCATCCGCTGTTACATTGACCGCTGCAGCCGCTGATTGATACTCTTTTGATTGAAAAGCAGCAAGCGGTGTTTCTTCGTTCAACGCCTTGTCATTGAGAGACAATTGCTGATCAAGTCCATAATAAAGAATCGAGGCATCGGATTGACTGCCAGCTGTGGCAGCATTCAACACTTTACCCGAAGCAAGCGGAACGTCCTTTGGCAAGGCAAGATCAGGGAATACCGCTTGTATTTGGCTATAGATGTCTGTGGTGCTACTCGTATTTGAAGAATCCTCAGAAACCGCCTGACTAGTCGATGCAGTTGATTGACTGGTTTCTGACTGACTACTTTTTTGTGTTTGGGTACTTTCCACCATAGTCGTTGCTGTTGTTTCAGCTGTACTGGCTTGACTGGTTTCTTGGTCTTTTTGATTAGTACAGCCAGCCAAGGTTCCGATCGCTAGCAGCGTAACAAATAATCCTAGTTCTTTTTTCATGATGTTCCCCTCCTTATACAAAGGGTACCCCTCAATAAAAAAAATGACAAACAAGTCAGATTGTCTGTCATTTTTTTTGTCGATTTTTTAAAGACTAGTGACCCAATTTTGCAGTGATTGGAAGCCGTCCTTGATCCATTGCCAAACTTGATTGGCGATCGTCGATAGGTCGCCCCAACGAAAGTTTTGTGTCCATTGGTTCAATTGCGTCATGATCTCCTCACGATAGACCCAAATTAAAAAGAGCAACAACAAGATCCCTAGCGTTCGCCAAAGAAAAGAACCGATTTTATAAATAAAGACGAGAATCAAAAGAACGACGATCCATGCGATTAGTTGAGACATACAAGCACCTCCTCATTTTTGATTATCTCAAAACCATCCTTTTTTGTCCTCCATCTTAAGCATGAATTTTACAAAAAAAGCATTTCTCTTTGAGAAATGCTTTACACTCTTGCTTATTTACCATCAATGATATTCAAACGAACTTTTTTCGGTCCATTTGTCCGTACACTGTAAACGATCGTTCGAATTGCTTTGGCAACCCGACCTTGTTTACCGATGATACGGCCAATATCTTCTGGTGCCACAGTAAGATTATATTCCAAGAAATCATCTGACTCTACCAGCTCAAGCTTGATATCCTCAGGTTTGGTAACAAGTGGTGAAACGATCGTTAAGACTAATTCTTGCAAATCTTTCATCCAAAGTCACCTTATTTCTTAGTGAATTTTGCTTCGTGGTGTTTTTTCATAACGCCTTCTTTAGAAAGGATGTTACGAACTGTATCTGAAGGTTGCGCACCTTTAGATAACCAATCAAGAACTAGATCTTCTTTGATTGTTACTTCAGCTGGGTCTAGTAAAGGATTGTAAGTACCAACTGTTTCGATGAAACGTCCGTCACGAGGAGAACGTGAATCTGCTACGACGATACGGTAAAAAGGTTTCTTTTTAGAACCCATGCGTTTTAAACGAATTTTTACTGCCATTATTTACACCTCCATTGATTTAATCACAAGAGCTAGTTTAACAGGTTTTTCTGATGGTGTAAAGAGTTTTTTCTTTACAGCTGAAAAAAGTTTTTCTTTCCTGTTTTTTCGGCATGGTTATCTTTTGCCAGAATGAATCTGGACGCGTATCATAAATACTAGAGAAACCTTTTTAAGGTCAAATCGTTTTATTTGCACCATCCACTTACTTTTGGTAAGCTAAATGAGTAGAAAACAACAAGGAGGAATTTTACATGACAAAAAAAATCGGTTTTATCGTCGGCAGCTTGCGGGAAGGTTCTTACAATAAACTCGTAGCGAAAAAATTCGCATCACTATTACCAGAAGGTTTTGAAGCATCTTTCATCGAGATCGGCAACTTGCCTTTTTACAATGAAGATTTGGAAGTTGAAGGAAAAGTTCCTGCTGAATGGACAGCATTTCGTGAAGCATTAAGCGCCGTTGATGGTGTCTTCTTCTTTACACCAGAATACAACCGCTCTGTTCCTGCAGCCTTGAAAAATGCTTTAGATGTTGGTTCTCGTCCTTACGGTGCGAGCAGTTGGGGTGGCAAACCAGCCTTAGTCGTCAGCGTTTCTCCAGGAGCGATCGCCGGCTTTGGTGCAAACCATCACCTACGTCAATCATTAGTCTTTTTGGATATGCCTACTCTGCAACAACCAGAAGCCTATATCGGTGGAATCACCAACTTGATCGATGAAAACAATGAGATCAACCCAGATACAGTGAGCTTCTTCGAAACGATCCTTGCAAAATATATTGAATTCTTTCAACGATTCAACTAATCCATGAATCTGTATCAAAAGACCAAGGAACTCAGCGTTGAGTTTCTTGGTCTTTTTTGCGTAGAAAAATAGTTTGTATTTTTTACTTGCTTACTTGCTCAGCTTTTCGAACATAATGAAGTTCTGTCAGTTCCCCCATCTGTTTTGTTTCAACAAACGTCAAGCGCCTCGCATAATCCCCTGCTTCAAACAATCGTTTGCCGTCTCCTAAAAGAACCGGCGCAATTTGAATGAACCATTCATCAATCAGATCCGCTTCTAGTAAGGGTTTTAATAGGGAACCCCCACCCACTACCCATACGTTTTTCTCTTGTTTCAATGCTGAAACAAATGCCACTGGATCCGATTCCACTAGGATTGCATCCGGCAACGGTTCTTTTTGTGTACGGGAAAAAACATAATTTGTCGTTTCGGGATACAACAGTCCTCCATCCATAAGTTTTTTTGCTTCTTGATAGGTCTTTCTCCCCATCACTGTCGCATCGATGGTTGCAAAAAATGCTTCATAAGTCGTGGCGACACCGGTATCAGTTTGAAACAGCCAGTCCAGTTGATCCTTCAGACCTGCTAAATAGCCATCGAGGCTGATCGCACCATAGAATATCACTTTTCCCATTATGCTCGCTCCTTTATTCTTTGTTTGCTGCTGATGTTCGACAAACACAAGTGACTAAATGATCGTTGACCATGCCGACAGCTTCCATAAAGGCGTAAATAATGGTCGTTCCGACAAATTTAAACCCTCGCTTTTTCAAATCTTTCGCTAGCTGATCAGAGATTTCCGAATGGGTCGGTACATCGGATTGCTGCTGAAATTCATTAATGATTGGCTGATGATCGACATATCGCCACAAGAATGCGGAGAAACTGCCGTATTCTTGCTGGATTTTTAAAACTTCTTGGGCATTGATGATCGCTGCTTCAATCTTTCGTCGATTGCGAATGATTCCGGGATTCATCATCAGTTCTTCCACTTTTTCTTCCGTATAGTTCGCTACTTTTATGATATTAAACTGATCGTATGCTGCATCGAAATTCGTCATCTTGTTTAAAATCGTTTGCCAGCTCAATCCTGCTTGATTCATATCTAACACCAGTTTTCGAAACAACTGCTGATCCTCGTATTCAGGTTTCCCCCAGATTGTATCATGATACTCCTGCATTGCTGGTGTACTGTTGGCCCACTCACATCGTTCCATTGTCCTCATCAGCTCCTTTTTGCTTATTTTATCATAAAAGACTTTACTTCCACTAGTGTACTACGTATACTAGTACACATAAATGAAAGGAGCTGATTTTGTGGTTCGTATTAACAAAGCCAGCAGCAAACCTTACTATGAGCAATTGGTTTTAAGTATCAAAGAAGATATTCTGAACGGTGTTCTAACCGCCGGAGATCAAGTGCCTTCGGTTCGTGAAATGGCCAAGCACCTGTTGATGAATCCAAATACAGTCAGCAAAGCCTACAAAGTATTGGAAAATGAGCAAGTGCTTGTCACCATCAAAGGAAAAGGCACCTTTGTGAAAGTTACTGAGGATCTGCCACGCGATGAGATTCGGATCTTACAAGTGAAAGAACGTTTGAAAGAATTGGTGATCGAAGCACGCCATTTACAGATCAGCATGCGTGAGCTGAGCGATTGGATGAATGGCTTTGAACAAGAGTTAGGAGGCGATCCACAGTGAAGATCGAACATGTGACCAAGAAAATGGAACAAACAACTATCTTAGAAAACGTGAACTTCTCTTTGGAAAAAGGAGAACTCGTAGGATTGATCGGCCGCAATGGTTCTGGGAAAACCACGTTGTTTCGGACGGTCGCTGGACATTATTTACTAGATGATGGCGAGATTTCAATCGATAACCAACGCCTGGATCAGCACCCGGAATTAAAAGAACAGCTTTTTTATATCGATGAAAAAGAAAACTTTCTGGCTGCCTACTCGTTAAAAAAAATCAATCAATTTTATCGGCTTGCTTATCCGAATTTTGATCAAAATCTTTATTTAGAATTGATGCAAAGCCATGGTCTGCCGCTAACGCTTTCTTACCGGCGAATGTCAAAAGGAATGCAAGGTCTTTATAAGATGATTCTAGCGATCGCTTCAAATGCGACGTTCTTACTGTTAGACGAACCTTTTGATGGGCTTGATGTGATCGTCCGTAAAAAAGTGATCGGACTATTGCTGGAAAGCCTCAGTGAGTCGAATCGTACCGCATTGATCGCTTCCCATAATCTAAATGAATTAGAGCATATTATTGATCGTGCCTTGTTGATCAAAGGGAAAACGATTGAAGGAGACTACCGTTTGGAAACGATTCGCGAACAATCTCGCAAACTCCAACTTGTCTTTCGCAGCAAACAGATTCCTCCCCTTATCAAGCAGCGCTCCAAGCTGATTCAAAAACAAGGACGGGTTCTGACCGCTTTGTTTGACAATTACACAGAGGAGCTGGCGGCTGAGATCCAGCAACTTGATCCTTTGGTTTTCGAAGAATTGCCATTGACCTTGGAAGATCTGTTTGAAGCAAATTTACGACAAGAGGCATTAGTGGAAGGATAGAGGCGGAAAACGATGTTAAGCAATATATTTAAAGAACGCTACGGCAAGCTGCTGATCGGCTTTTGTTTTGTCTTACTCTTAATGTACCTTGGTGATGGCTGTCAATCACAAAAAGCCTGGCATCAGCAAGAACGCTATTTGACATCTGAAGAATTTATCAAAGATTTCAACGAAAATCGAGAGTACTATGTCAAAAGCTACAAGGGTGAAACCCCGGTTTACTTTGATTCGGCAACAGAGTACCGCGATGCGGTATTGACGATCAGCAATGAGTCCCCTGATGAGATTTATTACAATCGCCCTTATATGACCACCATGAATCAATTTGTGATTGTCTTCCTGTTTATTTGGGGCTTCTTGTCCTTTTTTGTCGATGGCCGCACCAATTTCAATCGCTTTTTATTTGCTTTACCCTTTAGCAGAAAGCACGTCTTTCACAAGAAACTGCTTTTTATCGGCTTACCCTTGACCGCTTGTTTAGTCTTGGGTCTGTTAGGTCATATCCTGATCGAATACACGATGATCCCAGCTCGCTATCTCGCTGTGCCGCTTCAAGACGTGCTGCTTTCTGCCCTTAGTACCTTGGCAACGAATCTGCTAGTATTTGCTGCAGGTCTCTTGTTAGGCGTTTTGCTGGGGAATCTGTTTACTGGCATGCTCTCGGTCTTCTTCACTATTTCTCTAGGATCAATGGGGTATAGCTTTTTCCAATGTACCCGCGAGTTTTTTAGTTTTGTGTTTCTTGGTCATGGGGATTTTCTGATTCCTTTTCAAACGTGGATCGATTGGCCGCAAGGATATGTCTACCCTTGGTGGCTGCTGCTCCTTTACCTCGGCTTGAGCGGCTTGCTGATTCTTGCTGCCGAAAAAGTGTTCTCGAAAATCTCTTTAGAAAATGACGGTGATTATTTAACGATCCCTAAATTGCGCGCACCAGTTTATTGGCTGCTTTCTTTGGGAACCTGGTTCTATTTATCCATGATTTCTTATTACCCACTAGAAATTTTTTACCGTAATCTCTATGAGGGGTATGATGTCAGTCTCTGGAACATCGCTCTTCGGCTCGGTTTATTACTGGTTGCCTGCTTATTCATCAGTTTGCTGCTTGTCTATCCTAAAGCGCTGATGAATTGGTGGTACAAACGAAAAAACAAACAAATCAGTGGAATATAAAAAAGCATCCCTGCAACATGTTCTTGTTGCAGGGATGCTTTTAAGTTTAATGTTTAGGTTTGTCGTCGTCTTTTTTGTCAAAGAAGTCATTTACTTTACGAGAAACATCATCCGCAAAATCTTCAACCTTATCTTTGGCTTTCCCATATTTATTTTGGGTTTTGCCTTTTAATTCTTCGGAGTCATCTCCTGTAAGTTTCCCTTTTGTTTCGGTTACTTTTCCTTCAATGCGATCTTTGTTTGTCATCGTAAAAAACTCCTTTCATACTTGCTATAAATTAATAGTAGCACCATTTAACAAAAAGCACGAATGTTCTGCTTCTATCCTATTATTAGAGTTGTCCGCAACGATAGTTGATCGCTATTTTTGACTCTTGGACGATTTGAGATATTCGGTAGAAAGCTGGCTTTCTCTATAAAAAAGGATGTTCTCTAGATGTTTTATTTGATGTTCTTTGAAGGAGTTCATTTAAAGAGGACGCTGTGAGCATAAAAAAACATGACCTGAAGAAGGCAATCTGAGGAGCTGCAGTTGCTAGAATCAGCAGGTACAGCTTCTCGATTTGGTGCCTTTTCAGATCATGTTTTTTAATTACACAAAGATAAGGTTCAGTTCTCAGTTCCTATCAGTGTTAAACGATTATTTGCGTTTTTTCTTTTTCTTCTTTTGTTTCTTGACCATGCGGTTCATGGCCATTTTTCCAAGTTTCCCTTTGACCCCACCGCCAAACATTTGATCCATGCCAGGAATGTTCATATTACCTTTACTCATTTGCTGCATCATTTTGCGAGATTCTTTGAATTGTTTGATCATACGGTTGACTTCGACGACACTGTTTCCAGAACCAGCAGCAATACGGCGGCGACGGCTTGGATTCAACAAATCAGGATTTTCCCGTTCAGCTGGTGTCATAGAATAAACCATGGCTTTTTGACGGGCAATTTGTTTTGGATCAACTTTGACGTTCTCGATGCCAGGCATTTGGCTCATTCCCGGAATCATTTTCAAAAGATCTTCAATTGGGCCCATGCCCATGACTTGATCGATCTGTTCAACAAAGTCATTGAAGTCGAAGGAGTTTTCCTTCATTTTTTGAGCAAGTTCTTCTGCTTTTTTCTCGTCGTAATCTTGCTGTGCTTTTTCGATCAAAGTCAGCATATCACCCATACCGAGAATCCGACTAGACATCCGATCTGGATGGAATACTTCAAGGTCAGTCAATTTTTCACCGGTACCAGTGAACTTGATTGGAGCGCCCGTAACTTGACGAATCGACAATGCCGCCCCGCCACGAGTATCGCCATCTAGCTTGGTGATGACTACCCCTGTGATCCCCAGTTGTTGATTGAAGCTTTCCGCCACGTTGACAGCATCTTGTCCTGTCATCGCATCCACTACCAGTAAAATTTCATTTGGCTGTGCCAAGTCCTTGATTTGTTTTAGCTCTTCCATCAAGTTTTCGTCGATATGCAAACGACCCGCCGTATCGATCAAAACGTAGTCATTTTTCTTTTCCCGAGCCAAAGCCAATCCTTGGCGGACGATTTCAACTGGACTGACATCAGTTCCCATATCAAAAACAGGTACATCCAATTGTTGCCCTAATACTTTCAACTGGTCGATCGCAGCTGGTCGGTACACGTCACCAGCGATCATTAATGGACGTGCGTTTTCGGTTTTGATCAAATGGTTGGCTAATTTCCCAGCAAAGGTGGTTTTCCCTGCCCCTTGCAAACCAGCCATCATGATGATCGTTGGGATCTTCGGTGATTTTTCGATCCCAACTGTTTCTGATCCTAATGTTTTGGTTAATTCTTCATCAACGATCTTAACGATTTGTTGCGCTGGAGATAGGCTTTCTAATACTTCTACCCCCACTGCCCGTTCACGGACATTTTTGGTAAACTCTTTTACAACTTGTAGATTGACGTCGGCTTCTAATAAAGCTAGACGAATCTCACGCATCATTTCTTTTACATCTGCTTCAGATACTTTTCCTTTTCTGCGCAGTTTGCTCATTGCCTGCTGGAGGCGTTCAGTTAAACTTTCAAATGCCATTTTTTTTCATTCCTTTATTCTTCAATTTCTTGGAGCTGTTGAATAAACCCCTGTAAGGTTTCGTCTTTTGGATAGTGGGTTTTCGTATACTCGCTTAGCTGATCCAGCAAGTCTTCCCGCATGATATAATCCGAAAACATATGTAGTTTTTTTTCATAGTCTTCTAAAATACGTTCGGTGCGTTTGATGTTGTCATAGACTGCTTGACGGCTAACTTGATACTCTTCAGCGATTTCTCCTAGAGAAAAATCATCTGCGTAATACAATTCCATGTAATTCATCTGTTTTTCCGTCAATAACGTGGAATAAAACTCAAACAACGCATTCATGCGATTGGTCTTTTCAATTTCCATTTGCTTCCTCCTGTTTTGCAAGCCATTCGACATCGGACAAAACAGTCATGCCTTGTTGTCGAAAATAGGCACAAGCGACACCGACCCCTGTTTTTTTGATTCCAGAAAAATTGCCATCATAAATCGTCTGACTGCCACAAGAGGGACTTTTCTCTTTTAAGATCAGTTGGGTGATGCCTTGCTCTTGTAATTTTTGATAAGCAATTTTCGCGCCTTTAGTAAATTGTTCCGTCACGTCTTCTCCTGAAATGGTGACGACCTTCGCTCGTTGCGCCCAAACATCCACCCCATCGCCACCGACGATTTCGGCCGGTTCGCGTGGAATCGGCAAGCCGCCAAGAACTTCTGGACAGACCATCATTGCTTGACCCGCACGAACAAGTTCGATCAATTGTGGTACTGCTTGATGTTTTCCATCGTAGCGGCAAAGGGCACCGCCTAGACACGCACTGATTCCAATCATTTAGCACCCTCAGCTTTCCTATGAAATCGTCCTTTATTATAGCATTTATTTAGTGGTTGCAATAGTACCAATTGTCTATTCATGCTAAAATAGGACTTGTTCGTTGAAATTTAATCGTTTCTTGAAAAAAAGAAACGAAAGGAGTCTATCATGAAAAAAATACTCGTTGTCGATGATGAACCTTCAATCGTCACACTTTTAACCTTTAATTTAGAAAAAGAGGGCTACCAAGTCGTTTCCGCCTCAGATGGTCAAAAAGCCTTCGACTTGGCGTTGTCAAAACCTTTTGACTTTATCATCTTGGATGTCATGCTGCCGAATTTGGACGGTATCGAAATCACAAAGAAATTACGTCAAGAAAAAATCGAGACACCGATCCTCGTCTTGACCGCAAAAGATGATCCGATCGACCGGATCTTGGGCTTAGAGATCGGGGCTGACGACTACTTGACGAAACCCTTCAGCCCTCGAGAAGTATTGGCTCGAATGAAGGCCATCTTCCGTCGCTTAGAACCTCGTCAACAAGCACGAGAAGAAGATCAACCTGCAGAAATCTTGCAAATCGGCGGAATTCAAGCCGATCTGACCAATTTCCAGGTCAGTGTGAATGGGGAGAAAATCTTCCTGACACCGAAAGAGTTCGAGCTGCTGGTTTACTTTATGAAACGTAAAGGCCGCGTGATCGATCGCGATACCTTACTCAATCGTATTTGGAATTTTGACTTTGATGGACAAAGTCGCATCGTGGATGTTCACATCAGTCATTTAAGAGAAAAATTGGAAGCTGATCCCAAGCGTCCAGAATACTTGGTGACCGTTCGAGGATTTGGGTATAAATTTCAGGAGCCGACCCAATGAAAAAACGCTATGGCTATGGTTTATGGTCAATCGGTCTATTGCTGATTTTTTTCCTGTGTTGGCAAGTTCTAAGCAGTTTTTACCGTCAGCAAGTCATCGCCCAGCAAGTGGATTTTCTGCAAGAGAAAGCCGCTGTGTTTTTGAATCTCTCAGATAACCAAACCGCAGCGCTCGAACAATTTGCCGATGCCTATGTTCAAGACAGCAATAGCCGCATCACTTTGTTAGATGATCAAGGCCAAATCATTTTCGATACTTATGATCATACCCTCCATGAAAACCGCTCCGATCGTCCAGAGGTTCAAGCCGTTTTGCGCGGAAGCGCCGTTGGTCAATCGTTGCGGGAAAGCGACACCTTGCATGAAGAATTGCTTTATGTGGCGATTCCTGTCAAAGAAGATGGAAACTTAACTCAAATCTTGCGGATCGCAGAACCGACTGCTGCTTTTTTTACGAAAAACCAAGGAATCAAGCAATCGATCTTGATTGTCTATCTTGTCTTTTGTTTCTTGATCAGCCTGCTGATTTTTCACACGCTGCGTCAGCGGAATCGTCCAATCCAAACGATTCTGCCCGTCGTAAAAAAAATGATCACCTCGCCCGATCAACAAGCAATCATTATGCAAGAAACCCCTGAACATGACGAGTTGTATCAACTGATCAATCAGCTGAGCGAACAAATGAGCCAGACCTATCGGGCCTATGCGGCATCTGAACAACAGTTGTATGGACTGCTCAGTGAACTGATGATCGGTGTCTTTATCATTAATGAAGAAAATCAACTGCTGCTGTTGAATCCGACGATGCAAGAACAGTTGGGGATGGAAACTGCGCCAACCTTGCCGCAGCCCTTCACTGAAGTGATTCATGACACACAACTGATCCAATTGATCTATCAATTTAACGACGAGACCCCTATTTTCCATGCGGAAACCACCCTTAGCGGGGAACGTTCAAAAGTCTTGGATGTTACCTTGCGAAGCTTCCAAGAAAACCAGTTGATTGGTATTTCTTATGACTTGACGCGCATTCGACAATTAGAAAAAATGCAAAAAGATTTTGTCGGCAATGTTTCCCATGAATTAAAAACGCCGGTAACTTCCTTGATTGGGTTTACCGAAACACTGCTGGACGGCGCCAAAGAAGACCCAGAAACGTTGCAGACCTTTTTAGAGATCATTCAAAAAGATGCTTATCGCTTGAAAAATCTAATACAAGATATCATCCAACTGTCTCAAGACAGTGATTCTTTCCAGTATGTCGACCAACCGATCAACTTTTCTGAGCTGCTGCAACAAGTCGTTCAAACCTATGGTCCCGCAGCTGCTAAGAAGCAATTGACCTTTCAATTTGAAGGACCCGAACACTTCATTTTATCTACCAAAAAAGAGCTGCTGCAGCCCATCGTAAAAAATCTGGTAGAAAATGCTGTCACCTATTCAAAACCTGGTGGGGTCATCACATTATCCTATTCAGAGCAAGACGGCCAGCTGCTATTTCAAGTGCAGGATCAAGGCATCGGCATCGATGAAGAAGATCAAGAACGGATTTTTGAGCGGTTTTATCGGGTGGACAAAGCCCGCGCTCGCAATTCTGGCGGCACTGGACTTGGGCTGGCTATCGTTAAAGACTATACCAAATTATTAGATGGCAGCATCAAGGTTGACAGTTTCCCCAAAATTGGTTCTACCTTTACGGTGACTTTGCCACTTCATGAAAAAGATGAATATTGATAAAAAACAGCCGATAACAGGTGAATAATTGTTATCGGCTGTTTTTGTAGTTGTTTTTCATTACCAAATGAAGCACCAGCCAATACCATCTTCTTGATGCTTTAAACACAAAAAAAGAAGGAGCATTCTCCTTCTTCGGTCATTTCACTATTCAACATTCGTTACTTCGCCGTCTACACTGCGTTCTACTTTCATATCAGTGATTGGCAAGTAACCTAATTCGATAACGATTCCTTGTTGGACATCGTCTGTCATGATGTAATCAAGAAAGGCTTTGACGTTTGCATCTGGCTCGCCGTTCGTGTACATATGCTCGTAAGACCAGATTGGCCATTTGTTATCTGCAATATTTTCAGGAGTCGCTTCTACCCCATCAAGAGACAGCGCTTGGATCGAATCGTCCAAATAGGATAAAGCAAGGTAGCTGATTGCTCCTGGTGTTTCAGCAACGATTTTACGGACTGTTCCAGAAGAATCTTGCTCTTGTGTTTGGATCGTCTCTGCACCATCTAAGCCCCATTTTTCAAAGGTCGCTCTCGTACCGCTGCCTGATGCGCGGTTGATTACAGAGATTTCTTGATCTGCTCCGCCTAGTTCAGACCAATTCTTCACTTTGCCTGTAAAGATATCGATCAATTCTTGTTGGCTAAGGTCCGTAACGCCTGCGTCTTTATTTACCACTGGTGCCATACCAACTACGGCTACTTTATGGTCAACTAATTTGCTGGCATCCACACCATCTTTTTCATCCGCAAACACATCGGAATTGCCGATCGTCACCGCGCCTGCTTCTACTTGACTTAAGCCAGTTCCGCTACCGCCACCTTGAACCGTAATTGTATAATTGGGATTGTCTGCTGAGAAGCTTTCACCTGCTGCTTCAACTAATGGTTGCAATGCCGTTGAGCCCACAGCTAAAATTTCTACATTTTCATTTGATGCGGCACCTGATGAAGATCCGCCTGATGCTTGACTGCTCTCAGTGCTTGCGCCACCGCTCCCACAGCCAGCTAATAATAATCCAGTTGCAAAAAATAAAAGTCCCAATTTTTTCATTTAGTAAATCTCCTTTCGTTATATGCTTAGTTTAGCAAGGCGGTGTAAACCCTTGATGGATTTCATGTAAAGAATCGATAAAGTGATGTAAATCTTTTGTAAAGTTCGTCGATTGCCTAAAAAAGCCCCCGCTGCATCCATCAGAGGGGGCTTACTTTATCTAACCACTTATGAACTAAAGAAACGTTTGTAGAATCAATTGCTTTGCATATAGCGTGTCAAGCGATCCATCGCTTCCACCAAGTTTTCCATACTTGCCGCATAGCTTAAACGAACATAGCCTTCTGCTTCGGGACCAAAGGCGATCCCTGGAATGATTGCTAATTGATTCTTTTCGGCTAAGTCGACACAAAAAGCCATGGAATCTTGGTTGAAACCTGCTGGTATTTTGGCAAAAATGTAGAATGCACCAGATGGCTTCGCCATTTCAAAACCAAGGGCAGTCATCTTTTCAAACAAGTAATCTCTGCGTTCACGGTAATCGGCTTTCATGACTTCTGCATCGTTGATGCCTTCGATCAATGCCCGCACTGCGGCTTTTTGAGAAATCGTTGATGCCGCGGTCACTAAGTATTGGTGGACCTTAATGATCTGAGCAGTCAACGCTGCTGGTGCAAAAATGAAGCCGACGCGCCAACCAGTCATCGCGTGTGATTTCGACAAGCCGTTGATTACAATCGTTTGATCCCGCAAGTATTCAGCAATGGATACGTGGGTTTCATCATAAGTCAACTCACTATAAATTTCATCGCTAATAACAAAAACGGGGTATTTTTCTAAAACTTCTGCCAATGCTTTGACTTGTTCTCGGGTATAAACGACCCCTGTTGGATTGCTAGGATAATTTAAAATGACTGCCTTGACTTGCTCCCCATGTTCTTTTAAGGCTGCTTCCAAAACTTCTGGCGCTAAAACAAACTCATTATCCGTCGTATCAAGATAAATCGGTTTGGCATGAGCTAAATGGATGACTGGTTCATAGCCTGGATAAATTGGTGCTGGTAGAATCACTTTATCACCAGGTTCTAACGTGGCTAATAAAGAAGCTGAGATTGCTTCCGTTGCACCGATCGTCACTAATACTTCTGATTGAAAGTCGTAATCAAGCTGATATTTATTTTTCAAAAAGAGACTGGCTGCTTGCCGAACATCTGCTAAGCCTGCCATTCCAGAATAGTGGCTGAAATTTTGTTCGATTGCTTGGACACCCGATTTTTTCACGTGCTCCGGTGTGTTGAAATCCGGCTCGCCTAACGTTAACTTTAAAATATCAGGAATTGAAGAAACCCGTTCATCAAATTTACGAATCAATGAAACAGCTATATTGTACACTTCGTGATTGAAGCGTTGGCTTACGTCTGCCATAGTATCACTCCTTTGAATTAAGCAAATTCATTCGCTATTGTTGTTAATCCTAACACAAAAAGGCGACGATTTTAAGCAACGGATGAAATTAATCTAATAACGATAAATTCGTTTGTCTATTTACAAACAAATTCAACTTATGTTAGTATATATAAACAATAAGAGGAGAACCCAAAATGAAACCTTATCAAGAGTTTACCATTTCTGATTATCAGCAAGGATATGTCGCAACACCAACGGATTATTGTTGCGTCTTTTGTCAGGAGACCTTCGACAAAGAAGAAATCTATCCCGTTGATGGCGCCTTTTTTACAGCAAAAAAACGAATGATGCAGCATATCACTGAGCATCACGGAACCGTTTTATCCGCATTGTTGGCTTTACCAAAAGAACAAACAGGCCTATCAGAAAGCCAACAGGAGATTTTACAACTGTTTGCCCAAGATGTTAGCGATACTGTGATTGCCCAGCGCTTAGGTATCTCTTCTTCGACCGTCAGGAATCATCGCTTTAAACTAAAAGAAAAACAGCGACAAGCGACTGTTTTTTTAAGTATCATGTCCTTGTTGCAAGATACCCCGTTGCTGCCGCCTCACAAAGGGGCGACGATGCTTGATGATCGCTATGCCATTACGGCTAGTGAAAGAGAAAAGATCATTGCTACTTATTTTGATGAAACGGGGTTTATCAAACAGTTTCCCAGCAAAGAAAAGCGCAAGATCGTTGTCTTGAGTGTACTGGCACAAAAATTTGATCCGAAGAAAAATTATTCAGAAGCTGCCGTAAACGATGTATTAAAGCAAGCGATCACCGATTACGTCACTGTCCGACGTTATTTGATCGAATACGGATTTATGCAACGGACGAAAGACGGGAAAACTTACTGGCTGACTTAAAACCTAGTCTGTAACTGGCTGGAACTTTTGTTGGTTGGATGAGCAATATCTTTCACAGTTTTAAAAAAATTAACAAGCTCCAGTATTTTATAGAAAAAAAGACAAAGTACGAACACATCCGTACTTTGTCTACCGTCTGAAACGCTGGGACAAGTTCCAGCGTTTATTTTTCTTTTAGAAAGATTTTTTTGATGATCAATTTATCAAATAATTGCGTTTGATTGTCTTGTTCTCCAATGACTTCAGCGGTCACCGATTTACCATCTTGTTTTTTACGTAGCTGGTAAACGATCTTGCCTGTTTCTTTCAATTCGTTCACCATGTCAACGACACCGCCAAAACCAGTTTTACGAGTGATGAACCCTAACGCCACCATTCGCTCATCTAAATTTTTTGCCGAGATGCTCGCACCGGTGATCAGCGCTTGCCGCATGATTTGTAAGAATTCCTCTAGCCCTGCCACTGGCGGCTGTTCGGGTTCTTCTTCCATCATCGGTCGCTGACGCAAATAATCTAATTCCTGCAATAACGTTTCATACTGTTCTTGTGTCAACATGACCCCCGCCACTTTTTCACGATTGAATACATATACTGCTGTTCCTGCTTCTCGCGCTTGATTAAATACATCCATCGGAGATTTTTTTACTTCAGTAATTGAAGTAGTGGGAACATCCAATTTCTTCAGTTCCATAATCAACGTCCTCCTTGTCTCAACGAACACATTATAGCATAAATCCAGAAGCAGATTATAGAGGTATTTCACTGCTCCTAGGAAAAGAAACAAAAAAGCGGCTAATCGCCGCTTTTTTCGATTGATAAGGTCATTGCATTGATGGCAACGATGATCGTGCTCATAGACATCAAGACAGCTCCGACTGCTGGGTTCAAAATGATCCCGATCGGTGCGAGGACGCCAGCTGCCAAAGGAATGGCAAAAATATTATATCCTGCGCCCCACCAGAGATTTTGAATCATCTTGCGTCTTGTTTTTTTCGCCAAAGTCAAGAAGTGCAAGATGTCTTGAGGTTCGCTATTCGTCAAAACGACATCGGCTGAATCGATCGCTACATCGGTACCCGCTCCGATCGCAATCCCGATCGTCGCTCTTGCAAGACTTGGGGCGTCATTGATTCCATCGCCTACCATTACGACGTGCTTGCCCTCTTTGACATAGTCACTGACTAGACGTTCTTTATCGTCTGGCAACATTGCCGCATGGAAGGCTTCGATTCCTAGGTAACCGGCTACGGCTTGCGCCGCTTCTTGGTTGTCTCCAGTAGCCATAACTGGTGTGATGCCTAAGTCTTTCACTTTTTGAATAAATTGACTCGCTTCTGGTTTCACCTTATCCCCTAATGCGACGATTCCTTCCACTTTTCCGTCATGAACCAAATAGCTGATGGTATTGCCCTGTTCTTGATAATTTTCCAAGGAGTTCCCTTGATACTGAATGGCTAATTGCTCCAATCCTTTTTGATTGACGATCACCCACTTCTGTCCATCGATCACGCCTTCCAGACCAATCCCTGTTCTTGTTTGAACATCAGTCGCCTTTTTGGCTGTGATGTTTTCCTTTTCAGCTTGGGCTAAAATACCTTCTGCGATCGGATGATTGGCGGTTTTCTCAAGACCTGCTAGGTAAGCTAGTACTTCTGATGCAGAAAGACTGCCTGTCGCCTCGATGCCAGTTACGGTAAACGTTCCTTCTGTTAACGTACCGGTCTTATCGAGGATCAGATAATCAACATGATGCGCATTCTCCAGTGCGTTGCGATTTTTTAAGAGCAAGCCATTTTTGGCAGCGATCGATGTCGAACGAGCAACTACGAGGGGAATCGCTAGCCCTAACGCATGGGGACAGGCAATGACGAACACCGTGACCATTCGATCAAGAGCAGTCGGTAGGTCAGCAACAAACAGCCATACAGCAAATGCCAAGACACCAGCAACTAACGCAATATAAAACAGCCATTTTGCCACTTTGTCCGAAAGTGCTTCTAAGCGGGATTTATCTGCTTGGGCTTTTCGCACCATTTCCATGACTTTCGCTAAGTAGCTGTCTTCCCCAGTTCCTGTGACTTCCATCGTGATGGTACCATTGCCGTTGACAGATCCTCCAATGACAGTACTGCCGACGGTTTTAGGTACCCGTCTGGATTCACCAGTCACTGCCGACTCATCGATTGTTGTTTCTCCTTCAAGGATCGTTCCGTCGGTAGGAATCTTATCTCCTGAGTGAACGATCAACTGTGTTTTGTTGGTCACTTCTTCTAATGGAATCTGTTCTTCTGATCCATCCGCATTTTTCCGAATCACTTCTTTTGGCAATAGTTCTGCTAATTTCTGTAATGCATTGCCAGCATTAGAAACGGCATTCATCTCGATCCAATGGCCCAACAACATGATCACGATCAAAGTCGCTAGTTCCCAGAAGAAATCCATTACATGAGGAACAGCAAGAAAATGATTGGCGATAAATGCGTAAAGACTATAAAAATAAGAAACCGTGATCCCCATAGCAATCAACGTCATCATGGCTGGGCTTTTTTGTTTCAATTCCATTTTCGCACCACTTAAAAACGGCTGCCCTCCATAGAAAAACAGGATCGTTCCTAAAAGCAATACGACCCAATCTGAGCCAGGAAACGTGAACTGAAAGGGCAATTCGATGCCCATCATTGGTGATAAAATGACGATTGGAATCGCCAAAACCAAGGATAGCCAAAACTTTTGCTTAAAATTTCCCATATGCATACTATGATCCATGCCACCCATTCCATGATCCATATGACTATGATCCATACCAGACATCTCATGATTCATGTGACTATGATTCATACCAGACATCTCATGGTCCTTATGGCCGTGATCCATGCCAGATATCTCATGGCCCTTATGGCTATAGTCCATGCTGGACACTTCATGATCCATAAGACCATGGTTACTATCGGAGCTTTCATGCTCCGGCTGTTTTGATGTCGCCATGAGATGATCCATCCCATTCATCTCATGGCTAGGCTCAGGGACTTCTGTCACTTGTGATTGCGCATGTTGCTCTTTTCCCTGTGTACCATTATCCCGCTCATTCAAAGCAGGTTCATGCCTATGATGGCTTGACGTCTGTCTATTACTTGCGGAAGACGTTTTTTTCTGATTCATCCTAGTATTCCCCTTCCTATTTCACTGAATGTGCGTACAGTCTTGCTCCTTCATACAAAAGCTTCAAGCGGCTGGACACTTTTCATTTGTTTTGATTTTTCATTTTCACTTTAGCAATTCCATTGCTTACTCAAATACCCCTTGATAACCCGCTTCGGAGACCGCATTGACTAAGGCTGTTTCTGTCACTTGCGACTCGTCAAACTTGACTGTTCCGCGAGCTTTTTTCAAGTCCACTTTGGCTTTTTTCACACCCGGTACTTCACTAAGCGCTTTTTCAACTTTTGCGGCACAATGGGCACAATTCATTCCGCTGATTTGCATGTTTTTTTTCATTACGATTCCTCATTTCTTTTAACAGTTCGTTGGCTACTTATTTTGTTGCATGGGTTTTGCATTGGCACTGACCAGGAATACAATTACATGAGATCGCTGCTACTGGCACTTTTTGGTCGACTGCTGCTTGGAGCATCGCCAAATCTTCTGCCGTCAATGCTGCTTCTTGGATCATTTCTGCTAATGTCTGCCCAACTTTTTTGGCACAAATATGAGAAAAAAGATTCTCAGCTGCGCTGCGAACGGTTGCTTCTTCGGAAACAAGCGGCGAATAAACAAATTTTTTCCCTTGGCTTTCTGTTTTCAATACGCCTTTTTTGACGAGTCGTCCTAAAAGCGTCTTGACCGTTGCTGCTTTCCAATTTTTATTTTCGCTCAATAAAGCGGTGATCTCTTTCGCGTCGGATTGTCCTAATGTCCAGATCACACGCATGACTTCCCATTCAGAATCGCTGATTTTGATTGGTTCGACCACAGGTTGCATTTGTCCACTTCCTTTCATAAGTGATTCACATTTTTAAGTTTACATTTGTAATCGTATTTTGTCAAAAAAAAGCATCGCCAAACTTTCTGCGTTTTGACAATGCTTTTTTCTATTTCATTAAAAATGATTTGGTTCCTATGCTTAAAAGTGGACCTGATACGTCGTCACAGAGTGGAAGGGTTCTTCTGGACGCAACACGATCTCACCAAAGTGGGTAAATTTCTCAGAACCAGGAACACCTTGTGTTTCGATCGCCATCCCGCCATGATTGGCAAAAGGACCAGTCTTCATTGATGCACCAGCTTCTCCCTCACCCGTTGTGTAAATAACAACGGCAGGACGGTCAGTAGTTACAGTCAGCTGCACTTTTTGATCGGGACTGGTTACTTTTAGATCCCACTCTTGCGTATGGTCTAATAAGAACGGATCATCCAACATCGTCGTTCCCATCGGGCGTTCTTGTCTAAAATCAAACTTTGTGCCTGCGACAGGCGTTTTTTCACCGGTCGTCGTCACATCGTCATTCGTTTCAGCCACATGTTCGGCATTGATTTGAACCAAGTGGTCATCGATCGGCTGTTGGGTATCACCTGTCAAATTGAAATAACCGTGGTTCGTTGGGTTAAATAAAGTCGCTTTGTCAGTGTTGGCATCATAAGCAAGCAATAGTTCATTGTCATTCGTCAACGTATAGGTGACTTGATAACGAACATTCCCAGGAAACCCGCCATCGCCATCTTGCCGTGTGGTAGTAAAAATCACCCCAGCTTTGTCTGCTTCTTCAAAGGTTTCAGTGATCCATGTATCAGTATCCAGCCCCTTTGAACCGCCATGAAGCGTATTGCCGCCATCATTGTCTTCCGTTTGGTATTCTTGTCCGTCGATCTCAAAGCGAGTACCTGCGATCCTTCCCGCCACAGGGCCGATCGTTGCGCCATAATAACGTGCTTGGCGATGTCCTTCGATCGTGTCATAACCGACCACAATGTCGCGACCTTCTTCTACTGGAACGACCCAATCCAATAAGCGTGCGCCTTCAGGACTTAGCCTTACGATGGTACCGCTATCATTGGAAAGCTCATAAATTGTTCCCATTCTTTCTGACGTCAGTTGTTTCACATTTGGCATTCGTTCATATCCTTCTTTCTTTGATTAGTCTGCTGCTCTTTTTAAGTATAGACGTTTAGGGCTAGATCCGTCAATTCAAGACGGAAGAATTCGACAGGAAACGGCTTTGCTTCTGCCACTTCAAAAAAGCGGCAAGAGCACCCCACTGTTTTTTAAGAATCATTGATACGCAGCTGCTCGGCAAAAATCAGGATTCCCGGCCTGATTTTTTACCGTTTGGTTTCTATCAATATCCATTTCATCCGTTGGGTTCTTTTGCCGCAACTGTCATCGTTTATTTTTTGTGTTTTGCTTGGTAATGTTTTCTCTTTCGCCGCTTTTCTTTAGTCTGAGAAACATTAGCAGCCAAATCTTTGTTTTCTTTTTCTTGATCAGCATTTCTTCTTTCAGCACGTTCAGTTAGTACACTTTGTCTGAATCGCCGATTTCCCAGAAACTTTAACGCACACATGAGTGGTTGACGATTTTCACCGACTAATCCAATCAGCTCAATAAACAGCTCAATTCCAAATCCTGTGCTAATGATTAATAAAACAATCGCTGTATTGCTCGCGTAATTCATTAGTAAAGCAATAAAAGAAAAGACTAATGCTAAGGCATAGATCGTTAGCACTGTGCCGCGATGAGAAAACCCTAACGACAACAATCGATGATGCAAGTGCATTTTATCGGCAGAGGAAATCTTCTGTTTATTAAACTTTCTTCGGATCATCGCATAAACGGTATCCGTGATCGGTACACCGAGAATAAACATGGGCGTCAGAACAGAAATAAAAGTTGCGTTTTTCAATCCTTGTAGTGAGAGCACAGAGATCATAAATCCTAAAAACAATGCTCCAGTATCTCCTAGAAAAATGGTTGCTGGATAAAAATTATATGGAAAGAAACCGATGATTGCTGCGATCAAAGTAAAAATGACCATTGGTACTTCCACAAAATTCGGCAGAAAGAAATAGCTGATAATCCCTATCGTCGTCAAACTGATAATAGAGACGCCGCTCGCCAACCCATCGAGACCATCGATTAAGTTCACCGCATTGGTAATTGCCAGTATCCAAATCAAAGTCATAGGCAAGGCAAACCATCCCAGATCAATAAAGCCAAAATAAGGAATCGTGACTGTGCTGATTTTTATTCCAGCAACGAAATAAATTTCCAGCGCTGCGAATGTCAGACCTATTAATTTCTGCATTGGCGACAGTTCAAATATATCATCCAACAATCCTGTAATCACCACTATTGTTGCACCTAAAAGAATCGGCCAAACGAAGTCGAAAGGGATCATTGTTCGAAATTCCCAAAGCAGCGCAAAGGAAAAGGCTAAAAAAATACTTAATCCCCCAGCTGAAGGCATGGTCTTCGTATTGATCCGACGCTCTCCTGGACGATCAACTGCACCAATCTTGCAAGATATCAATTTGATGACTGGTGTCAATAATAAAGACACGATCATTGTTATAAATAAGCGCATTACAAATTTGAATGCAAAATCCATCGTTTATTCTCGCTTTCCGTTATTTCTCTTTATTGGTAAATGTATCTTCGATTTTCGAAGAAATCCGCTGAACAGGATCTGTTCGTTCTTTGATCTCTTGTCCCGACACATACTCTTCTACCACTGCGTTGATGATTCCACCCAAGATAATAATCGTCGCAGCAAGATTCAACCAGATCATTAAAACAATAAAACTTCCAATAATTTGATAGCCAATGATTTTCGCAGCAAAGTAACGGGCGTATAAGCCAAACACTTGTGACAGCAACATCCAGCCAATCGTTGCAAAGATCGCCCCTGGCAAAGTCGAACGCAACTTGACCTTTGCATTCGGCACTAACCAATAGATCAGCATCATGATAAACAGCAAAGCAACGATCGTGACTGGCCATTTGACTGTTTGGAACGTATCGATCAGATTGTCTTGAAACTTAAAAATCGGCTGCAAAAAATCAAGAATGATTTTTCCAAGCCCAAATACCATCGTAACACCAACGATCGCAATCATAAAGAGCAGGATGATCACAAATGATACTGCGCGCACCACGACAAAATTGGAACGCTGGTCCACACCGAAGGCTTTGTTCATCGCAATTTGCAAGGCATTGATACTTTGACTCGCAGACCACAACGCAGCCAAGGCGGAGATCGATAATAACCCGCCAGAGCTTGTGGTGAGGAGGTTTTCGATCGCTGGTCCGATAAAGTCATAGATTTGACTAGGGATCAATTCTTGTACATAAGATAAAACCGTGTTCGGATCAATCGATAAATAAGGCAACAGATTTCCCAGCGCAATCATTAACGGGAAAAGTGAAAGCAATAAATAGTAGGCGACGACGACCGATGTGGTCCCCATCTCTGAATCGGTTATTCTATTTTGCGTTGTTTCAATGAAACGCATCAGCTTTTGATTGCTTTTTACTTTATCAACGATTTTCATGTTTCTTCCTCCGCCAGCGAATCATCTGCCTTTTTTTCTTTGTCATACGTAACAATCAGAAGTCTCCTACCGCCAAAATTTAGTAGGTTCCTTCTTCTCCTTGAGAAGTCAAAATGCGTGGCCCTTCTTTGGTGATCGCCAAACTATGTTCATATTGGCAACTTAAGCCACCATCTAGAGTATAGGCGGTCCAGCCGTTAGGATCCATTTTCATTTTCCACGTCCCTGTATTGATCATAGGTTCGATGGTAATAACCATTCCTTCTTTTAAACGTAACCCTTTGCCGGCTTCTCCGTAGTGAGGAATCATCGGACTTTCATGGATCGTTGGACCAATGCCGTGTCCTACGAAATCGCGCACAACACCGTAGCCTTCTTTTTCCGCATAGGTTTGAATGGCATGACCGATGTCACCGATTCGGTTACCCACTTGCGCTTGTTCGATTCCTAGATACAATGCTTTTTTGGTTACTTCCATTAAACGATCGATCTCAGGCGTCGAGTTCCCTACGACATAACTCCAACAAGAATCAGAAATGGCGCCTTTTAAATCAATACACATGTCGACTTTGATCAGATCGCCGTCTTTCAATGGTTTTTTTCGAGGAAACCCGTGACAAATCTCATCATTGATACTGCAGCAAGTGGCATATTTGTAATCTTCAAAACCAATTTGGGCAGCGATGCCGCCGTGGCTTTCAATATAATCTCTGACAAACACTTCGATATCCCAACTCGTGATACCTGGTTTGATGAAACTGCGTAATTGTTTGTGGACATCTGCTAACAGCGCGCCGGATTCGGCCATGCGGTCAATTTCTCTGGCAGATTTTAATGTAATCATGTTCTCGTCTCCCTTAATTAAATTCCTCTTATTTTACCATAGAAATCCCTTATTTTACAAAATTCACAGACATTGTAAAGAGTTTTTCAAGTTTTGTTTTCAATCTTTCATGCATTTGCTATAATCTGTAAGAGAGTTTTCCTTGAGAATAGGAATGAGATTGGAGGAAAAAGCCCATGGCTTTAGCAAAAATCGTCTATGCAAGCATGACGGGGAATACGGAAGAAATTGCAGATATCGTTTCTGAAGCCCTTGAAAATCTTGACATGGAAGTTGAAATGAATGAGTGTACCCAAGTGGATGCCGATGAGTTTGAAGACGCCGATATCTGTATCGTCGCAACCTATACATACGGTGACGGTGAATTGCCTGATGAGATCGTCGATTTTTACGAAGATTTGCAAGAACTTGATTTAAGTGGCAAAATCTTTGGGGTCTGCGGCTCTGGCGATACCTTTTATGATGACTTTTGTAAGTCCGTCGATGACTTTGAAGCCGTCTTTAGTAAGACAGGTGCAACAAAAGGGGCAGATAGCGTCAAGGTCGACTTGGCTGCGGAAGAAGACGATATTCAAAACTTAGAAGCCTTTGCCAAAAAGCTAGCGGAAGCATTTGCAGAATAAAACAAGAAAACCTCTGACAAAATCACTTGATTCTGTCGGAGGTTTTCTTGTTGCTTAATGATAACTGATATCGATGGGTGTTTCTCTTGCTAAAATATTATCGGTGGTTTCCGTCATCAGCTTAGCAATCTGATCTTCTGTGGGATGAATGATCCCCGAAGACATCAATGCCGCTAAGCCAGTAGCGACGATCCAGACACCAGTATGCAAGGACTGTAATTTCACGTCCGATAGATCTTGATACTTTGGTTCTTTTTTCACTGATTTCACAAAAAGGTCAAATGAAAACTGCTGCATGGAATCCCCACCACCATGCTCTTCTAAGTATAGCGCTCGGTATAATCGTTTTTCTTTATTTGCAAAGCCAATATAATTTAACGTTAAGTCAACGATGACATCTCCCCGTCTTTCAACTGGAAAAACTTCTGTCGCTAAGTAGTCGTAAATCTGATTGATCAATGCATTTTTTAAGTCATCCATATTTTTAAATTCTAAGTAGATCGGTTGCGTTGAACATTTCATCTTCGCTGCGATATTGCGTGCGGTAAAACGTGTAAATCCTTCGGTTGCGACAACTTCATAGGCAGCTTTTAAAATCTGGTCTCTAGTAATAGTTTTCTTTCTTGCCATAATTTTTTAATCTCCTTAATTCTGCTATACATCGCTTTCAGAAATACCTTTTACTTATTGTATCATGTTTTTTTAAGTTTGCAAAAAAACTTTTAAAATTATTGCCCCTAGTGTTTTCAGTTTTTCAATTTGAAGACCTCTGTTTTTTTGCTCTCTTTTTCGTTTGTTTTCAAAAATACTTAGTGCTATCATGAAGACAGTTATAATTTTAGAATAAATGGAGGAATTTTAATGGTTTTACCAAACTTTAATCAGAACCTTGAAAAATATGCCCAACTGATCACAGAAGTTGGTGTAAATGTCCAAAAAGGGCACACCATCGTCATCCAAATCGCCGTGGACCAAGCACCGTTAGCTCGACTATTGACAAAAAAAGCGTATGAGCTAGGCGCTGATGAAGTAATCGTTCAATGGACCGACGATGTGGTTCAAAAAGAATTTCTTGCGCATGCAGCTGAGGATCGCTTGTCTACGATCCCTCAACACAAAATTGATCAAACAGAAGATTGGGTCGAAAAAGGTGCGAGCCGCATCAGTGTCGTTTCTGCCAATCCCGATGCGTTAGCGGGCGTTGACTCAGATCGGGTCGCCGCTTTCCAAGCAGCTTCTGGTAAGGCGATGATGAAACTGCGTCAAGCAACACAAGCCAACAAAGTCAGCTGGACCGTTGTTGCTGCTGCAGGTCAAGATTGGGCACAAAAAGTGTTCCCTGATGCTTCCCCAGAAGAAGCACAAGACAAGCTATGGGATCAAATTTTCAAAACGACGCGTATCTACGAAGAAGATCCTGTTGCTGCTTGGAAAAAACATGATGAAACACTGCAAGTCAAGGCAGAAGAATTGAACAAAGAACAATTCAGCGCATTACACTATACAGCACCGGGTACCGATTTGATCATCGGCCTACCAAAAAATCACTTGTGGGAAGGTGCTGGCAGCTACAACACCCGCAATGAAAAATTCATGGCGAACATGCCGACAGAAGAAGTCTTTACTGCCCCAGATAATCGTCGCATCGATGGCTATATTTCAAGTACGAAACCATTGAGCTACGCAGGAACGATTATTTCTGGCATGAAATTCACCTTCAAAGACGGTAAAGTCGTGGACTTTTCTGCAGAACAAGGCGAAGAAGTGTTAGGCAAATTGCTAGCGATCGATGAAGGAGCGAAATCTTTAGGTGAAGTCGCTTTAGTCCCTGACCCTTCCCCTATCTCACAATCTGGCATCATCTTCTTCAATACGTTGTTTGATGAAAATGCCTCAAACCACTTGGCTTTAGGCTCTGCTTATGCCTTCAGCTTACAAGGCGGCACTGAGATGAGTGAAGAAGAACTGGCAGCGGCTGGTTTAAACCGCAGCCAAACCCACGTAGACTTCATGGTCGGCTCTGACCAAATGTCCATCGATGGCATCAAAGAAGATGGCACCACAGTTCCTGTCTTCCGCAATGGTGATTGGGCTTAATAAAAAAAGGCTGAGGTGGAGTAGCTCCCCTCGGTCTTCTTTTTACATAGAATATTGAGAACCGGCGGCTTTTTTCATAGTAATCAGCTGGCTTTTTTGATAAAATCTACTTTGATAGTCTTTGATAAGAGAGGATGGATCCGATGACACCAAATCGTGAAGATTATTTAAAGCTCATCTTAGAGCTTGGTGGTGACCAAAAGAAGATCAATAACAAACAAATCGTGTCAGGTCTGGACGTCTCAGCAGCTTCAGTAAGTGAAATGATTTCAAAATTATTAAAAGAAGGCTTAGTCGAACATTCACCTTATCAAGGGGTACAGTTGACTGAAACTGGTTTAGCTTCTGCAAGTGCCCTCATTCGTAAGCATCGTTTATGGGAAGTCTTTCTTGTGGAGCACCTGCATTATTCATGGAATGAAGTTCATGATGACGCAGAAGTTTTAGAACATGTCACCTCAGAAACGTTGGCGAGCCGCTTAGAAGCCTACCTTGATCATCCTCGGTATTGCCCACATGGGGGAATGATTCCTGAACAAGGAGAACTCATTCACGAAGGCGAAAAAAACACCATGAGTTCTTATCCGGTAGGAACCAAGATTCGTATCGCCCGTGTCCTTGACGAACGAGAACTGCTGGATTATCTCGTTTCGATCAAATTGAATATTCATGAAGAATACGAGATCATCGATGCGGCAGCATACGAGGGTCCGATTACGATCAAAAATGACACAAAAGAAATTGCTGTCAGCTACAAAGCCGCCAGCACGATTTTTGTCGATAAACTGTAAGGAGTGAAGATGATGGAAAAAAAAGTCCTTTTTACGATTTTTGGCGGTACGGGCGACCTTGCCCAACGCAAACTATATCCTTCTTTGTTTCGGTTGTACAAAAAAGGCGATTTGAAAGAAGATTTTGCAGTCATTGGTACTGCACGCCGTCCTTGGTCGGATGAACACTATCGTGAAGTGGTGATGGGTACAATCAAAGAGTTGAGTGACTCACAAGAACAAGCAGAGACATTCGCTTCTCATTTCTACTACCAATCACATGATGTAACAGATACGAGCCATTATGATTCATTAAAGGATTTGGCGGAAACCTTAGATCAGAAATACCATTTAGAAGGCAATCAGATTTTTTACTTAGCAATGTCCCCTAATTTCTTTGGGACGATCGTTTCTCACTTGAAATCCCAAGGAATGCTGGATACTGACGGCTACCATCGGGTGATCATCGAGAAACCGTTTGGAAGCGACTATAATTCAGCAAAAGAATTGAATGAAGAGATCAATCAAGTCTTTACGGAACAAGAAATCTACCGAATCGATCACTATTTAGGAAAAGAAATGATCCAAAATATTTCTGCGATTCGTTTTGCCAATAACATTTTTGAGTCAATGTGGAACAATCGTTACATTGACAATGTTCAGATCAATATCGCAGAAAACTTAGGCGTAGAAGAACGCGGCGGCTATTATGATAAGAGCGGTGCCTTGAAGGATATGGTCCAAAATCATATTCTGCAGATTCTTTCCTTATTAGCCATGGAACCGCCAGTGGCTTTTTCTGAAAAAGAATTACGGACAGAAAAAATCAAAGCCTTAAATGCGATCCGTATCTACTCCGAAGAAGAAGTGAAACAACACTTCGTTCGTGGGCAATACGATAAAGGACAATTAGAAGACAAGAAATTTGTTGGCTACCGTGAAGAAGCCAATGTGGATGAAGAATCGGCAACGGAAACCTTCGTTGCTGGGAAATTTTTGATCGATAACTTCCGCTGGTCCGGCGTACCATTTTATGTGCGCACTGGGAAACGGTTGACGGAAAAAGGCACTCGCATCAACATTGTCTTTAAACAAGTCCCAGTCAATGTCTTTAAGCAAGACCTAAATGAACAAAAGCAAATCGAGAGTTTGGCACCGAATGTGCTGACGATTTACATTCAACCGACGGAAGGCTTCTCTCTTTCCTTGAACGGAAAAGAAATTGGCCAAGGGTTTGAGACATTGCCAGTGAAGCTCGATTACCGAAATAGTACTGAAATCGTCGAAAACACCCCTGAAGCTTACGAAAAACTGATTCTAGATGCCTTGAACGGTGATGGCACTAACTTTACCCACTGGGATGAAGTTGCCCAATCTTGGCGCATCGTTGATGTGATCCGTCACGCTTGGGACCAAGAAACACCTGATTTTCCAAACTATGCCGCAGGAACGATGGGCCCCCAAGCAGCCTATGATCTCTTAGCTGCCGATGGCTTTGAATGGATCTGGCGTCCCGATGAATGGTATCGTGAGCGAGATTTACTAAATGAGAAATAAGCAAATGGTCAATTGGATGAGGAAAAAACATCCAATTGGCCGTTTTTCTTTTTTACCGACTGTTTATAATAGAAAGAAATGAGAAATGAAAGGAGCAGCAGACATGAAACAAGTCTTATCGATCGCCGGTCTCGACAGTTTGGCAGGTGGCGGCATGACGGCTGATTTGAAAACATTTGAGGAATTCGGGGTGTTTGGCCATGCCCTATTAACATGTGTGGTCGCCATCAAGGATGATCTTATGTTCCATGATCTCCCTGAGCCTGTGATCCAAGCACAGCTGGATTCACTGCGCTCGGTCGTATCCCTAGATGCAATCAAAATCGGGCTGCTTCATCAAACGGCCATCATTGAATTGCTGCGAGTTTTTTTACAAACATTTACCGGACCGATCGTGCTCGATCCCGTTCTCGCCTTCAAAGAAGGAGATACTGCCTTTAACCACTCCTATCAAGCAGGATTGATCTCATTGTTTCCTTACACAGCATTAGTGACACCTAATCTGCTCGAAGCACAACACTTATCTGGACAAAGCATTACCTCTTTAGCAGAGATGAAAACGGCGGCAAAAAAAATCCATGCGCTTGGTGCCCCAAATGTTCTGATCAAAGGTGGCAGTCGACTAACTGGGGAAACAGCCTATGATGTTTTGTATCAAGAAGGACAATTTACCGTTTTTGAGGCAGAAAAAAGTACGCGAACCACAACCAACGGTGCTGGCTGTACCCTCTCATCAGCGATTGCCGCAATGCTTGCTAAAGGCACTTCGTTGGAAGCAGCTATCCAAACCGCAAAAGCATTTGTTTGGGCAGGGATTGAAGACGGTTTGCCTTTAGGTACCTCTGGCAACGTCAATCAGCTCGCCTATTTTAAAAAGGAGGAACACCTATGAAAGTAAGAAACCTAACGACGATCGCTATGCTGACGGCACTCACGTGTGCACTTTCTTTGACCTTTATCATTCCTGTTCCGCAAACGAAGGGCTTTGTGACCTTATGTGAAGCAGGGATCTATATCTCGGCCCTTTTGTTCGGACCTAGCGCCGGTGCCTTCGTCGGTGGAATGAGCGGCGGCATCATTGATTTTCTATCAGGTTACCCTGAATGGGCTTTCTTTTCCATCGTGATCCATGGTGTGCAAGGCTGGATCGTAGGTAGAATGAGCCATCGGCCACTAGCAGCAGTCATTGTCGGCAGCTTAATCATGATCGCCGGCTATGCAGCAGCAACAGTTTTGCTATTCGGTTTAGGCGCTGGGATCGCCTCGATCCCAAGTAATTTGATCCAAACGGTCTTTGGCAGCATCGTTGCTTTACCCCTGACGCATGCCTTACGCCGCACGAAAAAGTTTTCTTTAAATGAAAGGTGATTCTTATGACAGATATCAATCAATTAAAAACGGATTTAACTACGATCGTTGAAGAAGTCATTACGACAGCGAATGTTGGTGAAAATGATCTTTTTGTCCTTGGTTGTTCAACAAGTGAAGTCGTAGGCGGCTTGATTGGCAAAAATTCCAGTAAAGAAGTAGGCATGGTTATCGTTGAAACACTACGAGCGATCTTGCGTCCCAAAAATATTCATTTAGCCGTTCAAGGCTGTGAACATCTCAATCGGGCTTTAGCTGTTGAGCGTGAAACGGCTCGACTATATCAATTAGAAGAAGTCGCAGTAGTGCCCCAGTTGCATGCAGGCGGTGCTTGCTCAGTTGCCGCTTTCCAGCTGTTCGATGAGCCTATTGAAGTGGAGCACATAGTAGCAAAAGCTGGCATCGATATTGGCGACACAGCAATCGGCATGCATGTCAAACATGTTCAAATCCCGATCCGTCCCTCTATCAAGTCCCTCGGCGCTGCCCATGTCACAGCTCTGGGATCACGGCCCAAATATATTGGTGGTCCTCGTGCGCATTACGCACAATAAGCGAATCGTATAATAATCGAAAAGCCCTCATCAAAAA
>NZ_BCPT01000013.1 GCF_001544095.1 Enterococcus casseliflavus NBRC 100478
TGGATTTTTTAGAAGTGATAGATGAACGAGACAACTAACGAAAGAACCCCTAGAAGAACACGAGTGATAACTATGCCCACGAAAAAACAAAGCAAGACATAATACATCCTGCATTTTCTATCTTCATAATATAAGGCTTGATAATAATCGAATGCCAATACACACCGTAACAAAATATAGAACATCATAAAAAAATGAAGAAAGTAGAGCCGTTCCAGATGATAGGTGATTTTCTCTACCGGTATCGTTCGCGATAGTAAACCAATCAAGGGATCGGCAGTGAAAATCAAGATAAAAAAACCAACCAAGAAGAAGAAAACGTGCTCAATTCCAGCGATATGCTTTTTGTATTCAGGAACAAGCTCATGACGGTTTAAACTTGAAGTTGTATTCCAGGCTAGCAAAAGTATCATTGCGGTTACAGCTGTCAACCCAATTGCGCGAATATCTGAATTTCCAAGAGTTCTTATAGGTCTAATCGATAATCTACGAGGCCAAATTTGGGAGCTATGATATGCTTCAAGTAATATTGCAGTCCCCATAATTGTATGATCAATGATGGAATAGATTTTTCCTTTTCGCTGATCACTATCAAGGGGTTGATATCTTTTTTTCAACACATTAAAAACCTCCTCACAATTTAAATAAAGCAATCCTGTAACAAACTTATTCGATTGAAAGACAATCTTTTAATCAGCTGAGTCTTGTCTTTTGCTAATGGATTCTTTTAGAAGGGGTGAATAAATGAGACAAATTAAGTAAGAGCTGCACGAAGAATACGAATGACACCTACGCCCACGAAAAAACAAAGCAAGACATAATACATCCTGCATTTTTTATCTTCATAATAAAAGGCTTGATAATAATCGAATGCCAATACACACCGCAACAAAACATAGAACATCATAAAAAAATGAAGAAAGTAGAGCCGTTCCAGATGGTAGGTGATTTTCTCTACCGGTATCGTTCGCGATAGTAAACCAATCAAGGGATCGGCAGTGAAAATCAAGATAAAAAAACCAACCAAGAAGAAGAAAAAGTGCTCAATTCCAGCGATATGCTTTTTGTATTCAGGAACAAGCTCATGACGGTTCAAACTTAAAGTTGTCTCCCAAGCTAGCAAAAACACCATTGCGCTCACAGCCGACAACCCAATCCCACGAATATCTGATCTCCCACGAATTATAGGTCTAATTGGGGAGCTATGATATGTTTCAAATAATATTGCAGCCCCCATAATTATATGATCAATGATGGAATAGATTTTTCCTTTTCGCTTGTATAACGTCACTTGATCCGTTTTCCCCAATACAAAGCCCCCTATTCTATTCATAACTGAGTATATTTTTGAAAAAACTTTTCCTATGGCACTGAGGTATGGACGTAAACTCCGAAGACACTATTTGCGAAATAAAAAGTTTATGGACATGATCCACATATAGAAGAGTGCACCTCCTACTAGAAATAAAAAGCTGTATACATAAATATAGCCCATGTAGCATTTTCTTTTTTTGTAATAAAAGGCTTGATAGTAGTCAAAAGCGAATAAACACCGTATCAAAGCGAACAGTAACATACGTAGATTGAGAAAATACAATCGATCGAAGTGATACATAATCTGTTCCAAAGGTAATTGGTTTCGAAAAAGCAAATGATTAATTAAGCTTTCTGATCTGAATAAAAGCAAAATAAAAGAGACGAGTAAACCGAGAAAAAAGCTGATTTCTATACTATGTTTTTTTTCTTTAGGAATGTTTTTATGCGCATTCAACAAATAGGTCTTATAAAGAGAGTAGGACATTAATACGCTAAATAAGCCACCTACCATATACTCGTTCGTCCCCGGAATATGTAAATACTTAGGAATCGTAAGCGGAAAAGAATGATATGCACTAAAACAAAGGGCTGAGGTGATCACTAGATAATCAATCAAAGCATACAATTTTCCTTTAGTTGTATCATCGTCGAATATCTTGAATTTTTTCACTTCCCTCCCTCCTCTTTTAGCAAGCAAGGTTATCTGCTTAGGGATACCTCCAAAAATTAAGACGAAATAACTAATCCTACATTTTTTAAACAAATTAATCAAATTTAAATAAAATAATTCATTTTTGTATTTTTATATGATAAATTTAACTTGTATAACACGTGTTGTCAAACTTTAATTATGAGGAGGAATTGAAATGAAGCAAAAATATTCAGTTATATTGTTACTTGTCGTTTTACTGAGTGGTTTTTTCTCACCAATCACGGCATATGCTGTCAGTGAGAGTGGCAATTTTGCAGATGTTCCTGATGACCATTACGAAAAAGCGAATCTATTGGTCGCCCTTGAAGAAGAGCTAGTAGAAATCGGTTTATCTTTGGAAATCATTGCTAATACGAGTATCGATTTTGAAAATTTACAGTACCAGTCACTATTGCCAGCAGAGGAGCGTTCAGAAAGAAATTTACCAGCTGTTACGCCGGTCGTTCCTTTTGAGTTTCCTAAAGTCAAACAATTTGCCACTAGAATTTACGGGAACAATCCCACCAATGATCAACTTATGCACACATTTATGCTTTATTATTTTGATGTGCATGATTATGAGCGCAATGCTGGGCTGGTGGGTGACAGACTTCCCCTTCGTTACTACCCTGAATATTACACCTTCAATGACACCAACGCTTACAATGCCTTTCTTAGAACCACTACGGGAACCAAGTACTTGAATTTTGCGTTATCATCTTATGATACGGTAACTAGTCTCAAAGATTATTTTTCAAATCTAGATATCTATAACCTTAAAAATCATGTCTCTAACGTAAAAAAATCCATTGCGGGATATAAGACCTTAGAACATGGAGCCTCTTTTATTGATGCTATTCATAAATATTTCACTGAAGAAAAATCTTCATTAGAATCCATAAACTCCCCAGAAAAATTCATGGAAGAAATTTCCAAGATGATCGATACACAAGAAACCATTGATCAAGCTTCGAAAAAGGCTTTAAAAGGGATGTATGACACCGTTTTAGACTCTGTCTTTCTTTTACTCCTGGGTGCAAATCCAATTGGGATAGCGGGAATTGCTACCATGTATGTTACCGCTATGGCGACAATGTACGTATCTATTATTGATCTTGCTGCCATCAATACTTTAGCGGGTACACGAAACAGCCGGCTAAACTTTAGACAGCTTAATAATTGGGGTATGTGGTAGCAAATAAAAATCAATTTGTTACATAACCCACCAATTAATATATAAAGAAGGAGCCTTCGGAAATCAATTGATTTTCGAAGGCTCCATCTTCTATCGTTGTTTATTTCTGTAAAGCTTTTTTCATCATACTGATCACAGAATCAAACTGGGAATGCTCATTGACGACTTGATCGGCTTTTTGCCGATTGGGGCGGTCTTTTAGAAAGTCGAAGATTTGGTTTTCATTCTGGATGCCTAATTTAGCCATAAACTCATCCAAGTTCTGAAAATCCGTATACTTTTGTAAGAAGTCATTGTTCAACAACGCCTTTACATCAAGATCCCCTTTTTGATACGCTTGATAAAGGCTAGTCAGTTCACTGAAACTGAAATTTGCTTTTAATTGATCCATCCATCCCATTTATGCTTCCTCCTTCGCAGAAATGATTTTCGCGCCTAGGGTATTTTCAAAATGGCGTAGTGCCCATTCATGTCCGACCGCGTCAAAGCTGGCAACGGTATCTGCATCGATCACCAGTTGGTAGCCTAAATTATAGGCATCCACTGCTGTATGCAAGACACAGATGTCGGTACAAACGCCGGTCAGGTACAATTCCGTAATCCCTCTTTCCCGCAGACGGATGTCTAAGTCGGTACCGCTAAAGGCGGAGTAATGACGCTTGTCGATCCAATAGACATTTGGCGCTTCCTGATAGTTTTCATAAAGCGGTGCTAGACGGCCGTAAAGATGTCGCCCCGTACTGCCCGCAAGATTGTGGGGTGGGAACAAGCGGTTTTCAGGATGATAGTTGTCTGTTTCCTCATGACGATCAATGGCAAAAACGACATACTCACCGGCTTCGATAAAGGCTTGCGTCCGAGCCACTAAGGCAGCTTCAATCGCTTGCCCAGCAGCACCCGTGGTCAATCGTCCCTCATCTGCAACAAAATCAAACGTATAATCAATGGATAGTAATGCTCTCATGCTTCCTTCCTCCTCGTACGGATCGGCTCTCCTGTTTTTTAAGTTACTTTAATGTTTCAACGAATGCCAAGACCATTTCAGCGGAACGCTTGCCAGCTTCTAAGATAAACTCATCAAAAGAGACGGTTGCTGCGTGGTCGGCGGTGTCGCTGATCGCGCGCACGATCAAGAAAGGAATATTGAATTGCTGCGCGGTCTGTGCGATCGCGGCGCCTTCCATCTCACAAGCCAAGGCATCTGGAAAATGTCCTAAAATCTCCTGTACTTTTTGCGGGTCATGAATGAAGCTGTCACCGGTAACGATCAGTCCCTTTTTCACGGTATGATGGGTCGCTTCTGCGGCTTTCGTCATCTCACTGATCAAATAGCGGCTGGCTTCATAATACAAAGGCATCCCGCCAGGCAGCTGGCCATATTCATAACCAAAGCCCGTCACATCGACATCAAAATAGGCCACTTTATCTGAAATCACTAAATCCCCTACTTGTAAGCCGTCACCGATCCCACCAGCTGATCCAGTATTGATCACCATATTGACCCCGTATTGTTGGATCAATAAACTAGTGGTGATCGATGCCAGAACTTTGCCGATACCTGAACGAACGACGATCACTTCATGATTGCCGATACTTCCTGAAATAAATAGTGCGCCGCCGCGTTCCCAAGAAAGCGGTGAAATCAACTGTTCCCGCAACGCCTTGATTTCTTCCTCCATTGCACCAATAATGCCAATTTTCATGTGTTTGCCTCCTACTTCTCGTTTATTTTTCATCCTTTAAAATGAAAAATAACAGAAATTCCCACGTATCTACTGACGTGTTTTTCTCCTTTCATGATAAACTAGTTTTGACGAAACGAACAGTTTTTTGTCATTATAAAAGGAGGCACTTATGTCTGAAATTTTCAAAGCCATGGCAGCAAAATACGATACCCCTGAACGGATCGCGTTAGCACAATTAGTCACCCAAACCCTTGAACCTTATTTTAAAGACAACCAGCACCACACTCTGATCGATATCGGCGGCGGTACCGGCCTGGTAAGTCTGCCCTTAGCAGCTTATGTCCAGCACTTAGCCATCTGGGATACTGCCCCTAACATGATCGAGGTTTCTGAAAAAAAAATCAACCAACTGCAGCTGGCCAATGCTTCTGCAACTGTCCACGATCTGCTGCAAGAATCCTTACAAGCAAAAGCAGACGCTGTGCTGCTATCCCTCGTCTTGCTGCATATTCCTGACACAGCCGCTATGATGGAAAAACTATACGCCTTGCTACAGCCAGGAGGAACCCTTTATCTAGTGGATTTTCTCAAAAATCCCGCCGTGTCTCACCCGCTCGTTCATAATGGGTTCGATCCTTCCGCATTGAATCAACTGGCAGAGACGACTGGGTTTACTGCCACTTCCTTTACCGTTTTTCATGAAGCGGATCATTTGTTCATGAATCAGCCAGCTGCCATGTTTTTAGCTATTTTGAAAAAGCCGACCGAATAACAAAAAAGCCGCACTTGCAGAAGATGCAGGGGCGGCTTTTTCTTAGTACTAGAAGAATCACAACAAAAAGATCGCTAAACCAACGACGACTAACAATAAAGTGACGATCACAATGGCTTTCATTAAAAAACGGTTCAGATCCCGAGATTTCTGGTTCTCACCGGCACGGGTCTTCGTGATTTCTTTGTTTTTCTTGCGCACTTTTCGGTAGTGGTTATCAATTTGTTTTTCTTTTTGTTTCCATTCCTTCTTGCTTTGCTTTTCTACGATTTGCTGATTGCGTTCAGCTGCTGCTTGTTCTTCTTCGCGTCTGCGTCGAAGCTCACTGCGGGTGATCAATGGTTCTTTAGGCAAGTCCGTTCCTCCGTTTCAAGTCCAGCAACTCCCAAAATTGGATCGCAAACACGGTCTTCGCATCACAGATCGTTCCATCAGCGATAGCGGCTTGTGCTTGCTCTAAGGTCAATTCATAGACTTCCAGCACTTCATCTTCGTCTTGCGGTAAGGGATTTGTCACTTTTTCCAGTTCTTTGGCATAATAGACGTGCAAGAGCTCATTAGCAAAGCCTGGTGAAAGGTACATCGAAGAAACGTGCTCCAGCGTTTTTGCACGATAGCCGGTCTCTTCTTCTAATTCCCGGGCGCCAGTCAAATCTGGACGAGCGCCTTCTCCTGGATCGATTTTTCCTGCTGGTATCTCTAAAATCACTCGCTCTAACGGTTTTCTGAATTGGCGAACAAACAGCATTTTGTTCTCACTTGTCAAGGCGATCACGGCAACACCACCAGGGTGAAAGACTAGTTCGCGTTTACTGGTCCCGCCATTTGGCAAGGAGACATCATCAACGACCACATCAATGATCTTGCCATGGAAAATTTCATTCCGTTGGATCGTTTTTTCTTCAAAATCTTTAAATTCTAACATCTATCGACACCTAACTTTCCTCATACGTCTTATCTATCAAACACTTTAGCATAATTTAGAAAAAATATCTTCTTAAGAAATAGCAAGAAAGCTTATGAATTTACTAAAAATCGGAAAATCCACCCCAAGTCTGATATTTTTCTTTTAGTGAACATGCTAAAATAAAGATGTCGAATAACCCAATCTACTTGTCCAAGAGATTTTTAGGAGGAGGAAAAATGAAAAAAAACATCTGGCTGATCGTTGGTGCGATCGTCCTCATCAGTATTATTTTTAACGTAGTAGGCGATTCATTTGCGAGCCTATTATTAATCGTCGGTGCGATTTTAGTCTACGTCGGTATTAGAGGGCGTAAAGTTCCAGCAGCCGATCCACAAGTTTTGCCTTCTTTAACGAGAGAACGAGAAGCCCATTACTTGAAAAGCGGAATGACTGCTCGTGAGATCGAATTGTTCCGTGAAACGATGAATCAGACGAAACACCAAATCGATAAATACCAAAAAAATATCACTAGCAATAACAAGTTAAAAGCCATTGACTTGCGTCACGATGCCTTGCGTGCCTCAAAAGCTCTTTTCAAAGAACTCGTGAAAGAACCGACCAAACTGCCTTTGGCAAGTCATTTCCTTTATACACACTTGCCCAACATGGTCGATTTGACCGATAAGTTCATTGAAATCAATAGCCATGAGATCAAAAGTCGTGAGACCTATGATAAAATCGAGGAAAGCACCCAAATCATCGAGCAAATGGCTTCCTTGATCGCCAAAGACTACTCCCAATTTGTAGCAGACGATCTTGATGACATGGATGTTGAGTTATCCATTGCCAAACAAAGCATAAAACGAGATAATGAATAGGGATAGATTCTGATTGGCAACAAGAAAAGAATCTAAAAAAAAATCTAGCCCAGGCTAGATTTTTTTCGAAAGCAGACAATTATTAGGAGGAGTTATTATGAGTGAAACACCAAATCAAGCAAAACCCGTAACGGATACGCTTGACGATTTATTGAACAACCCATTTTCAACCCCTGTCGACACTTTGACCACCACTCAACAAGCGGAAATCAGTCAGCTGAAAGAACAACAAACGGCACCGCGTTTGATTGATAAATTACCGCCAGAGCGTCAAGCACAGGCCCAAGAATTAGCCAGCAAAATCGATGCGACCGACCAGCAAGCGGTCATCACCTATGGTGCAGCTGCCCAAACCAAACTTGGAGAGTTTTCCCAATCCATGTTGAACCATGTCCAAGCAGCTGATATCGGCCCTGTGGGCGACTCATTGACGGAGTTGATGTATCGCTTGCAAGAAGCCAATCCAGACGAACTGCGTGCAGGGGAAGGCAACTTATTCAAGCGGATGTTTGGTAAAGTAAAACAATCCATTTTTGAAATCACCGCTAAATACCAAAAAATCGGTGCCCAAATCGACAAGATCGCCGTCAAATTGGATAAAGAAAAAGACGGTTTGCTAAAAGACAACATGATGTTGGAACAGTTGTATCAAAAGAACAAAGATTACTTTGATGCATTGAACATCTACATTGCCGCTGGCGAGTTGAAGATGCAAGAATTGCAAACCAAAATCATTCCTGAAGCCATGAAAAAAGCAGAAGAAACGAATGATCAAATGGACGTACAGATCGCCAACGATTACACGCAATTTCTTGATCGTTTAGACAAGCGAACTCATGACTTGCGCTTGGCACGTCAAATCACGATCCAACAGGCACCGCAAATTCGCCTAATCCAAAACACGAACCAAGCGTTAGCAGAAAAAATCCAAGCTTCTGTCAATACAGCGATCCCACTATGGAAAAACCAAGTGGTCATTGCCTTGACTTTATTGCGTCAAAAAGATGCAGTTACGGCACAACGCCAAGTTTCTGAGACCACCAATGATCTATTGAAGAAAAACTCAGAAATGTTGAAAGTTTCTGCTATTGAAACAGCGAAAGAAAACGAGCGCGGCATCGTCGATATCGAAACCTTGCAAAAAACACAAAACGACCTTGTGGAAACGATCCAAGAAACATTACGGATCCAAAAAGAAGGAAAAGAAAAACGTCGTGCTGCCGAAGTGGAATTGGGTCATCTAGAAGAAGACTTGAAAGACCGCTTATTGGATTTAACCAGCAACAAGTAAACGAAATGCCACACATTAAAGAAAGCCCCTCTTTGGTGACCTAGATGGTCAGCCAAAGAGGGGCTTTCGATGTTGAAAGTAGGAACTGCATTGAGCGTTTACCTATTTTTTCACCAACTCTAATGGTGAATCGATTTGTTCAGCGACTGTTTTTCCTTGGAAATGGTCAAACGCTGCCTGCAATGCAAGGCGGCCCATTTCTTCTGGTTTTTGAGCGATCGTTGCCGTCATTCTACCTTCTTCGATGGCTTTGAGGCCGTCTTCAGTACCGTCAAACCCGACAATCACCACGCCTTCTCGGTTTCCCATCGCTTCGGCTGCCCCTAAAGCCATTTCATCGTTTTGAGCAAAGACGCCTTGAATGTCATTGTTGGCTTGGAGGATATTTTCCATAACCGTTAATCCTTCTGCTCGATTGAAGTTTGCGGATTGCTTTTCAACAACATCCAGTTTGTCTTTAGCATAATCATCAAAGCCTTTTCCTCGCTCTCTGGTTGCAGAAGCACCAGGGACACCTTCAAGTTCTACCACTTTTGCATTTTCCCCTAATTGTTCGAGAATAAATTCTGCTGCCATTTTTCCACCTTCTTCGTTATTGGAGGCAACCGTCGTCAAAAGCGTTCCTCCATCGCTACTACGGTCGATGGCAATAACTGGGATGTTGGCATTATTAGCGGCTTCAACAGCTGGGACGATAGCAGCAGAATCAACGGGATTGATCAGAAGCACATCCACGCCTTGTTGGATCAAATCATCAATATCATTGCTTTGCTTGGCAGTATCATCTTGGGCATCAACAAAGCGTACATCGGTGTCATTTTCCTCAGCCAATTGATTGATCCCCTCTTGCATGGAAACAAAAAACGGGTTATTGAGGGTGGAGATCGATACACCAACTGTCAATTCTGAAGCTGCTTTTTCCTCACTTTGTGTCTCACTACTGCCACCGTTGTCCAATGTTGCCGCTCCACATCCAGAAAGTACCAATAAGCCTGCTGCCAATAAAAACATTTTTTTCATAATAGATCCTCCTATTTTTTATTTCCTTTTCCGATCCAGTAACACTGCAATTACGATCACGATCCCTTTAACGATTTGTTGATAAAAACTTGAGACACCCAATAGATTTAGACCATTGTTCAACGTACCAATGATCAATGCCCCGATCAACGTGCCAAAAATTCTGCCTCTTCCACCAGATAAGCTCGTACCACCTAAAACGACTGCTGCAATCGCATCCATCTCATAGGCTTGCCCTGCTGTTGGTTGCGCAGAATTCAGCCTAGAAGTGATGATCATGCCACTGATTGAAGCCATCAATCCAGAGATCGAATAAATGATCAGTTTTATCTTATCGATTTTCACCCCAGCAATAAAAGCGGCCTTTTCATTGCCACCGATGGCATAGGTTTTTCGTCCGAAGGCGGTGCGATGAAGCAACAAGAACAAAAGAAAGAACACGAGAAACATCAATACGACTGGAAAAGGAATCCCGAAAAGATACCCACGACCAATAAAGCTGAATAGAAAGCTGTCACCTAGTCCAGTGATTGGATTTCCATTGGTGTACACTAAGGTAGCGCCCCGATAGATCGTCATCGTTGCTAAGGTTGCGATAAACGGTGCCATTTTTCCTTTTGAAATCAGTAGTCCATTCAACGCACCAAGGATCGCTCCACTTAGTAACCCAATCAAAATAGCGACTAAAGGTGACACCCCGTTGGCCATCATTCCTGCTGTCAAGGCACTGGAAAGTGCCAAGGTGGACCCTACAGACAAATCAATGCCCCCAGTCAAAATGACAAAGGTCATTCCGAATGCAATAAAGCCATTCGCTGCGACTTGCCGCAAAAGATTCAACAAATTACTGGGTGATAAAAAGCTTGGATTTAAGGCAGTGACAGCAGCCACTAGAGCAATCAAAGCGAGTAAAGGTCCCAATTTACTAATTGATTCCGAGAGTTGTTTTGTTTTCATACCACTTTTTTCCATATTAGTTTCCTCCTGTCGCATACGTCATGATCTTCTCTTGTGTGGCTTCTTGCCGAGAGAGTTCCCCTGATATTTTTCCTTCGTGTAAAACAATGATGCGATCGCTGACACCTAGCACTTCTGGTAGATCACTAGAAACCATCAAAATCGCAATACCACGTTCCGCTAACTCATTCATCAGCTGATAAATCTCTCGTTTGGCACCTACGTCTACTCCGCGTGTCGGTTCATCTAAAATCAATACTTTTGGTCCGACACCGATCCACTTCGCCAAAACCACTTTTTGCTGATTTCCACCAGAAAGCTCGCTGGCTAAATTCTGGGCACTCATCGTTTTGATGCGTAAGCGCTCGATCATTAACGCAACGAAACTGGCTTCAGTCTTGCTATCGACCATGCCTGTTTTGACAAAATTATCAATGCTGGGCAAACTGATATTATCGGTCAGGGAAAAGTCTAAGACCAAGCCTTCCGTTTTCCGATTTTCTGTTAGAAAGCCAAAGCCATTGGCGATTGCCTTTGAAGGCGAAGAGTTTTTCACTTCTTGCCCTTCGACGATTAAGGTACCGCTTTCAATTTCATCTAAACCAAATATTCCTCGCATGACTTCTGTGCGTCCAGCACCCATTAAACCTGAGAACCCAAGGATCTCACCTGCTCTGACTTGAAAATTGATGCCTTGGTAAACTTTAGAAGCTGCTGTTAAATTTTTTACTTCAAAAACGACTTCACCGATCTGCGCTTGTTTTTCTGGATAATAATCAGCTAACTCTCTACCGACCATTTTCTTCACGACCTCATCCATCGTTGTATCCTGCGTCTTTTTCGTATCGATCGATAGACCATCCCGCATCACAGTGATCTTGTCACTTATTTTGAAAATCTCCTCCATTCGGTGAGAGATATAAACGATCGCTACGCCGTTTTCTTTCAAGCGACGAATGATTTGAAACAAATTATTAATTTCCTTATCCGACAAGGCAGCAGTCGGTTCATCCATGATCAACACCTTGGCATCAGTCATCAGCGCTTTCGTGATCTCGATCATTTGCTGTTGCCCGACTGAAAGTTCATCCACTTCTTTTTGAAGGGGGATCTGAATCCCTAATTGTTCAAAGACTGCCTGCGCTTTGCTTGCCATTTTCTTCGTATCTAGTAGCCCAAAGGTGGTTTTCAATTCCCGATTCAAGAATAAGTTATCCAATACAGTCATCTGTTCCCAGTTATTCATTTCTTGATGGATAAAGCTCACACCGGCTTGTTCGGCTTCCTTCGGATCGGCGTAGTTCGTTTCTTTGCCATCGATCAAAATCGTCCCTGCATCTTTGGCATGTAACCCAGTTAAAATGTTCATCAACGTTGACTTGCCTGCCCCATTTTCTCCCATTAGGGCATGGATTTCTCCAGGGTACAATGTTAGTGAGACATCTCTTAACACTTGATTCTTCCCAAAGGATTTCTCAATATTGCTCATCTCGACTTGCACATGATTTCCTCCTGTCTCTTTAGAAGATAACGGCTGCTTGTAAAATAATGTTTGAATAGGGTGTCGCTTCCCCTGTTCGAATAATGGCTTTGCTTTCCTTTGTTTCTTCTTTGAATGCCTCATGTGGAACAAAACGAATCGGAACATTCGGGAACGTTTTTTGAATCAATTGCCACTGCTCCGCATTCTCCGTTTTTATTTCCTCTGCTAAAACGATCGCCTCGACTGCCATCTCTTGTTGCATTACCGATAACACCTCTTCAAAACTCGGACTACCTAGTTTTAATGCCAGATCGATTTTTTTCACCCCTGTGGGTACTGGCAACCCCAAGTCCCCAATCGTAAGCTGATCAGTGTGGCCTAAATCCGCCAATAATTTGTCGATCTCACTATTTAATGCCCCATGCTTCTTCATACAATGGACTCTCCTTCATTTCCTTTAATGTAGGCATTCCGCCTTGAGCACCATATCCTTTGACGGAGATTGCTGCTGCTAAGTTGGCAAAGGCAATGGCGTTTTCTAAGGGAACACCTGCTAAAATCCCTACTGCTAATGCACCATTGAAGGTATCACCAGCTCCCGTAGTATCGACCGCAGCAACTGGAAAGGCAGGAACTAAGACCTCCGACTTCCCGTTGTGGAAAATCGCTCCTTTGGCACCTAGGGTAACGATCAATCGATTAGGGTAGGCTGCTAAAACGTCAGCAAGCTTTTGATTGGGGAAAAGTAACTTAAACTCATGTTCATTAGGGGTCAGATACCCCACCTTAGATAACATACGCGGATTGAGCTTTCTCGCAGGTGCTGGATTATATAAAACAGGGATTTTTGCTTCCCAACACCAGTCGATGATGGCTTCATTGGCTTCTTGGGGAATCTCGTTTTGCAAAATCACTAAATCAGCCTCTGTGATGTTTCCTTTTATTTCGGAAAAGCGAGCTAAATCAAGCGCATTATTGGCACCGGGTATGACAATGATGCTATTGTCATTTTCATGCAAAATGATATGCGCGGCACCAGATGGAAAATGTGTAACGGGTTCCACATTCTCCGTAGAAACGCCATTCACGTTTAAGTTTTCGACGATTTCATTTCCGAAACGATCGGTTCCTACATGGCCTAGCATTGCTACTTCTGCGCCTAAACGGCTAGCGGCGATGGCTTGGTTTGCTCCTTTGCCGCCAAAATTCGTGTCAAATTTTTCCCCAAAAACCGTTTCTCCTTGATTGGGTTTCACCTTCGTAGTGACTACAAAATCTGTTGCCATACTACCAATGACGATGATCTTATTCAATTGGCGTTCCTCCATTTCTTACTGTCTCTCTTTCTTCTAAATGAACAGGAAGGATGATTTTTTTCTGTTCAATAAATTGATCGTTGATCAATGCAAAGAGCATTTCTGCTCCTTTGTAACCTACTTGATAAGCAGGCTGATGGATCGTCGTCAAGCGTGGCACCACCAATTTACTGATGGGAATATCGTCATAGCCGATCACTTGAAGTTGTTCTGGGATCTTTACGCCATGATGATAAGCCTCTTGCATGATGGCAATCGCATGGGTATCACTTGGGGCAATCACACTATCGACAGTGGGATGTTCTAAAAAAACTTGTTTCGCTGTCAAGGTCGCATCCTCTAAGAGAAAGGATGTGGATTTCACTAGTGCATAAGGAACTTGTGCTTTTTTCAATGTGTATTCAACACTCAATAAACGATCCCGAGCACGGGTGACAGATTCAGGCCCAGCAATCACGACTACCTTTTTGGGGTCACCTTTTAAGATCGCTTCAGCAGCAAGTTCGCCGCCTTGAAGGTCATCCGAATAAACCCCATATTCGACATCTTGATCGATCCGATCCAAGACGACCGTCGGAATATTGCTTTGGGTACGATTTTTATTTTCGACAGCGGAAAGAATCCCCGCCACATTGTTTTGCTCAAACGCACGTAAATATTCATTGGCTTTCTCATTGTCTTCTTGAATGTTGCCAAGGATGACTTGATAGCCTTTTTTTTGTAGAAAGTCTTCAACGCCTTTGGCTACTAGCGGAAAAAACGGGTTGGATATATCAGGAAGTAGCAAACCAATCAATTTTGACTTTTTCTGATACAGCGAACGTGCGACTTCATTGGGGGAATAATTCAGTTCATTGATCGCCTGATGGATTTTCTCACGGGCTTTTTCGCTCACATAGCCAGTCCCATTCATGGCTCTTGAAACTGTCGCCACGGAAAGTCCAGCTAAATTGGCGACATCTTTAATTGTTGGCATGTTGCTCCCCTCCTGTGTAACCGATTACACACCTATCATAGCCGAACTTTGTGAAAATTGCAAGGAGAAATAAAAAAACTTTTTCCCTTGGTGTCCCCTTCTCCTAAAAAATGCGTTTTGCTGCATAAATACCGCATTTCGAGGAAGCGAGACTTTCTCGAAATGCGGTAAAAGATTTGATGAGCGCAGCGCATATCTTTTATTTCCTAACGGTAAAGCTCATTTTTCAATGAAATGAAACTTCAAAGTGATTGACGCCGTCTTGATCCACCGTCAAACTGATTTGTGCCTGCAGCATTTCTGTGATGGCTTTGGCGATGGCTAAACCTAACCCATAGCCACCGTCTTGATGGTTGCGAGAAGGATCCCCGCGGTAGAAGCGATCAAAGACATAGGGAATTTTTTCTTCTGGGATCGGGCAACCACTGTTGGACACTTGCAGCACCGTTTTTCGTTGGCGTTCAACGAGTGCCACTGTGACGGTTTCTCCAGTAGGTGTATATTTCAAGGCATTGTCCACCAAAATCATGGTCAATTGCCGTAAGGCTTGCTCATTGCTTTCAAGGCGCACCTGTTTAGCGATCTGTTCCTGATAGTGGATCCCTTTTTCCAGTGCAATGGCCTCCATGCTTTGATAAACACTTTGCACGACTTGACTGGCATCGATCACCGAACGCACGACTTCTTGCTCGGCACTTTCGAATTTGGTCAGCATCAATAAGCTATTTACTAGCTCATCCATCCGTTCGGAACCTAACTGAATGTTTTCCAGCCATTTCATTTGGCTTTCCAAGGTTTCTTCTGGACTGCCAGCTAATACCTCGGCATTGACTTGAATGATCGCCAGTGGTGTTTTCAGCTCATGGGAAGCGTTAGAAACAAACTCTTTTTGTTTGCGCCAAGCCAGTTCCACTGGTCGTAAGGCTCGATTGGCGACATAAAAGCTAGCGATATAAATACTGACTAAGGCTAAGACCCCGATGATCAAAAGCGTGGTTCTTAAGTTGCTTAGACTGGTTTTGTAGTCGGTGACGTCAAAGAACAGCACTTGATAAAATGGCTCGTAATTATTGATACTAGTGGAATATTCCCCCATCGAATCATGATTGATCGAATAATGACTAAAGGAAGTCACCAAAAAGAGCGCATACCGCCAATTTCGGCCATTCACCTTCACTTCGTTAGGGATCTCCCCTTGTTTCGCCGCTGCATCGACCAAGGCTTCATAAAGCTCGTTTTGATCGACGCTCTCATCAATACTTTGAATCACGACATCCATTTGGCTAATGTCAAGTAGAGCGATCTCTCTGAGCTCACTAGTACTATTCGTGATGGTCAACATCATTGGATACTCAGGTTCTGTCAGTGATTGCCGCACTTCCTCCTCATCCAAAGGTACCGCAGCTAGGGTGTTTGCTTCTTGCGAGATCAATGATTGGATCTCGTTTTCAATTTGGGTGGCATTCAAAATATAGATAAAGGTAAAGGCACCTAAGACAATGATTGAGATCAACGCCATATTGAACCACAGCATTTTATTTCGCAATTTTTTTAACATGGCGGCTCCTTGCTCTGCAAAATATACCCCGCATTGCGGATCGTGCGAATGCCGATATCCGCTTCAAGCAGCGTCAGTTTTTTCCGCAGCAAAGACACATAGATTTCAACGCGGTTTTCTTCCACATCGGGATCAAAGCCCCAAATTTTATTGATGATGGTTTCTTTTGATAAGATCACTTTGGGTCTAGATAAGAACAGTTCCATCAGTTTCATTTCTTTGGGTGACAACACCACTTGATTGCTAGGCGTGGCTAACTGCAGCTCATTACGATCTAAGCCCACGTTGCCAAAGGCTAATTGGTCTTCTTGATAATCCAAATCTTTTCTTCTGCCTAGCGAACGAATCCGTGCCAGCAGCTCTTTCATTTGAAAGGGTTTCGTCAAGTAATCATCGGCTCCTGCATCCAAGCCGAGTACTTTGTCATCGACTTCGCTTTTGGCCGTCAACATAATGATCGGCGTGCGAATATTTTGCTTGCGTAACGTCTTTAGCAATGTGATCCCATCGATTTTTGGCAGCATGATATCCAAAACGAGAATGTCATATACACCACTCGCTGCATAATCTAGTCCGGTTTCGCCGTCAAAGGCCAAATCAACGGAATAATGCTGTTTTTTCAATAAGCTGGCAACCGCTTCTGCGATCGATGGCTCATCTTCTACGAATAAAATCCGCATTGGTCAGTCCCCCTTTTACACTCATCATTTCTTTTTCAATCACTTTTCGGTAAGCACAATCATTCCTGTAGGATCATTCCAATTGTTCTCCAATAAAACGTTCTGTTGAAACGATCCGCACGTGTTCGCTGGATTGATGAATTCACATGTGTAGCAACAATGCTACCATACCGCTTAGTAAAAACACAAACAGCTTTTTCCTAAGGTCTTGAAAATTCTCTTGATGACGCATGGGTTTCCTCCTTTTGCAGGTTGACTAAAAAAGAAAGCGACTATTCAGAATCAGATGCCGCAGGGGCTGTCTGATTGCCTAAACTGATATCAAAGGTAATCGTATCTTCTAACGGTAAAAACTGATTGAACTTGCTCATCCCCACGATTGTCCCGTAGGGTTCTGCTGAATTGACATAACGGACTTGATAGCTGATGTTCGCCCCTTTTGAACGGAATTCATCAAAGAAGAGTTTTTGCAGATCCCCTTCAAGGATCTCGCTTCGACGGTAATCTTTGATATAAGGTTGACCTGCCGAATAGACGACTTCGATGCCTTGGTCATCTTTGCTGGTTAAGACGGTCCCGGCGGTCTCACTTTGCGAGATCAATTGTCCATAGGGCAGACTCTGAGTAAACTGCATCCGCATCCGCACAGTGACACCCTCAACAGCGGCCTGGGCATCATCTGGTAAAATCGTTGAAAAGTCTGGTACGGTGACCCCTTTCCCTAGGGAAATCGTTACTTGAAACGCATCCCGTTTCGCGATTTTTTCTTTTGGTGCCACGCTTTGTTCAATGACTTTGCCTTCTTCCACAGTATCCGAAGCCTGTTCTTTGACTTCAAGCTCCAGCTCATGGGCTTTCCCCCATGTTTCTACCTCTGCACGGGTTTTATCACTAAAGTCTGGTACTTCAATATCTTTTTCAAAGGTTTCTTCGCCTTTGGAATAAAAGACTCGTCCGACATCTCGACGATGATAGTTCTCTCGTGAGACTTCTTTATTGGTAAATTCTACTCGAATCGGTGCTTTTTCCTCGATCTCATCGTGGTATTCATCGACGATCGTCAAATTGCTTGCTTGATTTTTTTCGATCCACTCTGCTGCCTCGTCCCTCGTCATTTCCATAAAGTCTGGCAATGCCAATTTCTCTTCTGGATCAGGTCCTTGGCTCACGGTTAGATGCAGAGTGCTTCTTTTTCTGACTCGACTTCTGGCAGCTTCTGCTTGGGCGATCACTTGATTGGCTGGGGCTTCATCATAGGCTGGTGTGACATCAACCGCAAGATCATGTTCCGCTGCCCATTCTCTGACCTCTGAGATCTCTTTGTCCACAAAGTTATCCAACCGGACATACGCCAATTGGAAAAATAAAAAGCCGCTGAGTATAAAGAGTCCAAGCAAGGCAGCTAACCCTAGCAGTCGTTTTTTTCGCCGCTTCTTTTTGAAGGAGGGATCATGTTCGATCCCCTCTTCTAAAGAAGCTGAACCTTTTTCTTTTCGGGAAGCACGGGAAGAAGGTACTTCGGCTGCTGCTGATTCCTTGTCTGGCTGTTTCGGTTCTTCTTCAAACTTCGATAAAAAATCACTCATAGGCCGTCAACGCACCTTTTTTTAAGTAAAAAGTCTGATCTGACTGCTTGGCGATCTCGGTCGAATGGGTCACTACGATGATGCACTTGTTGTGGATCGCCGCTAGTTCTTTAAAAATATCCACGATTTCTTGTTCCATGCCTTCATCCAAATTCCCGGTAGGTTCATCGGCTAAAATGATATCAACGTTGGTCGCTAAAGCACGAGCGATGGCGACCCGCTGCTGTTCCCCACCGGAAAGCTGATTGACGAAACGATCGGCTTTCGTGGAATTGATGCCGATATAGTCCAGCAAACGATACGCAATTTGATCGTGCTGATCCGGGAGTTTGTTGTCTGAAATCGCCATCGAAACAAGGACGTTTTCTAAAGCCGTCAAATAAGGGATCAAGTTGTAACTTTGAAAAATCAAACTGATTTTGTTGCGGCGATATTCTTCATAACCGATCGTTTTGATATTTTTTTCTTCAAAAAACACTTCCCCATCGGTTGGCTGATCCAATGCACTGATCAAGGAAAGAAAAGTGGTCTTTCCTGAGCCTGATTTTCCTAAGATCGTGTAAAATTTACCTTTTTCAAAGGAGATATTGGTTTTATCTAAAATTTTCCGGCGATTCTCGCCATCTTGGTAGTAATACGTCATGTCTTTTGTTTCTAAAATTGCCATGTTCATCGCTCCTTACAGCATGATTTTTTTCGGATTCAACCGTAAAATGTACAACAGCGGCACCACTGCCGAAAGCAAGATCGTCACGATCCCAGTCGCTAAAAAGGCGATCACATAAGATAAGGTATATTGAACGCGAAACGCCTCGTTGATCGTCGCTTGGTCGATTTTCGGTGCCCCCACAAAGAATTGTTCCATCCCTGCCTGGTTTGCCTCTAGCATACTGCTGGCTAACAAAGATTCAGAAACCATCTTGCCCAGCATATTCCCTGTAACCAAGGAGATCAGCATTGCACTGACACCAATCAACAGGAGTTCGATCACAATCTGTGCAAACACGTATTTCCGGCGTTCCCCTAACGAAAGGTAGATGCCTAACTCATATTTACGATCACGGGTAAACAACACAATGATCAAGGAGATAATAATCAAGGAAGCAATCACCGCAATCACTACGACATACGAGGAAATTTGTGATAAGCGATTCATACTGGTTCCCACACGGTCATACTCATCCGTAGAAGCATTGACCTTATAGCCATTTGGCAAGAGTGGTGTCACCTCTTGTTTGAATTGTTCTGCATCTTCTGGTTGATTCAAAATAAATTGCGGGGTAAAGAAATCCTCGTCAGATCCGGGGTCTGTCGCTGGAAACGCCGCTTGTCGCCCCGCACGTTCCTCTTCAACAATCGTTTTCACAGCATCATTTGGCATATAGATCCGATTGAAGGGACGATCATCAAAAGCAAACGAGCTGACTCCCCCCTCTTGTCCTTGTTCATTCGCTTTTTCTAAGCTGGTATTTTTAAAGATCCCGACGATTTCGATAGGATAATCATTGCCTTTTTGTTTCTCTGGATCTCCACCAGATGAATAATCGATAAACTGTCCATCTAATACCATGGTGTCACCAACGGTCAAGCCGTTTTCCTGAGCCACCTCTTCAGAAATCAACCCTACACGTTTTCCGGTACGCTGTTCCTCTTCTGTAAAGAAGCGTCCCTGTGTTAAATTCACCGTATCTTCTTCAAAATCCAACGGTTGTAAGAGATTGGTTCCTGTTAAATAGACCCAAGAATCCATACCTCCAGAAACCATGATATTCTCGTTTTCAACTTCTGGTCTAAAACTATAGGGTTTGAATTTATCAACAGCAATCATTGCTTCTCGCAAATAGTCATACTGTTTGACTTCCGAGCGCTCGCCAATTTGTTTGATCAGCTCCTCCGGCAGCGGCTGAATCTCCTCCATACTTGTGCCGCCCTCACTATTTGCCATCAAGGCTTCATAGTCGATATCGATCGTTGCGAGGGAACCTAATTGGTTTTTGATCTGCTTTTCGACATTTTGAGTCGACTGATTGACCGCAATTGCTCCAGCGATTACATTTCCTAAAATTAGAATAACAGCAAACAATATTGCAGATTTTCCTCGCTTTCTCGTCACACTCAGCCATGCCCGTTTCATATAATTCAATTGCCAACATCCTCTCTTTTTTTCTCTAACAAAAGCATACTGGATGAACCTTTAGCGAATCTGTCATTTGGAAAATTTCTCAAAAAAAGCAGATTCATAGAGGACTTTTGATCAAGAAAGACTGTCATTGCAATGATCAGCACCAGAAATGACCACTATTTGAATAACAAAAAAAGCCTCCTAAAACGCTGCTTATAGGAAGCTCGGCTATATTTACATAAAAAAAGACAAAAACCGCATCCGGGTCTTTGCCTTTTCACAATCCTATTCGTCAATTTTCTCATTTAATTCGCTGTTACGATAGCCATATACAAAATAGATCGCGATTCCGATCACTAAGGAGATCCCAAAAACGATCCAGGTCGCCGTTTGTAGACGGGTCATCAAGAAGAGACAGCTGGCAACGGACAACAAAGGCAATAACGGTACCAGTGGTACTTTGAATTCGCCTTTAGCAGGTGGGCCCATCATCTTCCGCAGCTTGATGATTCCTAAGGACATTAAGATCATATACGACAATGCCGCAATGTTGGTCAATTCTGCCAAGATATTCAATGGGAAAGCTGCCGCAAAGAAGAAAGCAAAAACACCCGCGATGTAGGTCGCTTTCTTTGGTGTTTGATGCTTTGGATCAATGGCTTGCATCGCTTTTGGCAATAACCCATCTTTACTGATGGCATATAACAGACGCGCCAAGGAGTACATCATAGCGATCGTCACTGTTAATAAGGTCAAGATCGCACCCACAGAAATGATTGATCCGACAACCCCATGACCGACATAACGCATCGCAAAAGCTACCGGATCATTGACTCCTAATTCCGCAAACGGAACGATTCCCGTCATGATCAGTGTGACAATGATATAAAGGACAGTTGCGATCGCAATGGAACCAATGATTCCTCGAGGGACATTTTTCTTGGCATCTTCGACTTCTTCCGCTGCCATTGCGACGGCATCAAAGCCAAGAAAAGCAAAGAAGACTAACGCTGCACCATTAAAGACGCCTGAAAAACCAAAGGGCATAAAGGGCTGCCAGTTGTCTGGTTCCACGAAAAAGGCACCAAAGACGATAAACAAGAGGATCACGCCGAATTTGACCCATACCATGGCATTGTTCAAACGTAACGCTTTTTTCGCTTCTTGGCTGACCCACAAGGTTACAAAAATAATGACTAAACCAGCGATCAAATCAATGTAGGTCCCCTTGCTTGGGTCATAACCGCCCGTCAACGCGGTTGGTAAATGGATATCCGCACTGGCCAAAAAGCCTTGCACATAGCCTGACCAGCCAGATGCCACCGAAGAAACGGCCAATAAGAACTCGCAAATCAAAAACCAGCCTGCCAGCCACGCGGTAAATTCACCAAAAACGACATACAGATACGAATAGGCGCCCCCTAAAACGGGGATCCGAGAAGCAAATTCCGCAAAAGAAAGCCCTGATAACACAACAACGATACCAGCTACAACAAAGGAAAGAATCAATGCCGGTCCGGCATACTCAGCAGAAGCAGTCCCTGTAACAACAAAGATACCTGTGCCGATAATGGCGCCGATCCCCAACATAATCAAATCTTTTAACTTCAACTCTTTTTTTAAATTCGTCACACTTTCCCGTTGTATGACTTTTTTTCGAAATAAATCCATAACTCCTCCTCAAAAATATACGTTTATGTTGCTTTCATATACCCCAGCAAAACACCGCCGATAATCACCAGCAGACAACCAATCACCACATACCGCAGTTCTTTTTTGGTTTTCTTTTCGCCGAGAATAAAAATCCCGCCTAGCGTTGAAATGATGATTCCCATCTGCGACAATGAGAAGCCCACCGCTAGTCCGACTTGCTGAACCGTGATCAGCATGCAGACATTGCCGATGCCCCATAACAATCCTGACAAGGTATTTTTCCCTACAAAACGGTCGACCTTCGTCTTTCTTAAAGCAAATAGGCTGGCACCGATCAGCATCCCGACACTTTGTGGCAAAATGATCGCCAATGGGTCCAATCCTGCCCAAGTAATCAAAATCGTATAGGCGCCGTACCCAATCGTGGATGAGATCAATGCCCGAAATCCTTTAGGAAAATCAAGCATCTTGCTGCCGGCTTCTACCGGACTTTCACCATCTTGGCGAGCGGTCAGATAAGCCCCGATCACCAATAAGATCAATGCGCTAACACCTAATGCATAATCGCGGGTCTGGGTCCATTCCGCAAAAAACAATGCACCGGCGACCGTATTTAAAATCAGCTGCATGCCGGTTGAAAGCGGCAGTCCAACAGACACACCTAAATATTTCATGCCATGGAATTGACCGTTTTGACCGACGGACCAAAAGAGACCAGACAAAAGACCGATCAAAATCACCTTTCCATCAATCACTGGCATCGTCACAAAATATACGACCAGAGAAAAGAAAAAGGCACCAATCGTCATTCCTAGCGTTTGCTGGTTCGCATCCCCGCCAAGTTTGGCACTTACTAAACCAATACTGCCCCACGCAAACATTGGTACTAATGCAACGAGTATCTCCATTTCATTCATCCTTACCATTCAATTTTAAACACAAGCTTTAGTGTATCAGTGAAAACGTTCTAGGGACAAGTGATTTTTGTCAAAAAACACAAAAAGATACTCGAAAAAAAGCAGATTAGCGTTTTTCCTCATAATAACTCAACAAGGGAAAGAACAGCGTCATGGTGGTTCCTTTTCCAACTGTCGACGAAGCCGTTAGCTCGATGCCTAATTCCTTCGCTAAACTTTTCGCTAAAAAGAGCCCTAATCCCGTCGAGTGGGTGTCCGTTTGGCGCCCATTTTCGCCCGTAAAGCCTTTATCAAAGATGCGACGCATGTCTTCTTTAGGAATGCCGATCCCACTATCTTGCAAGTGAAGATAGGTTCCTTGGGCATCTTTTTCGATCCGAATTGTCAGCTGCCCATTTTGTGGTGTGTACTTAACGGCATTGCTGACCAATTGTCGAAAGATAAAGCCGAGCCATTTTTCATCGGTCAACACTTGCTGATCCTCACCTTCAACGGCATAGTGCAGGTTCTTTTGGATAAAATAATTTGCCTGACTGCGTAAAACCGGCTGGATGACGGCTTTCAATGAAATTTCTTGGACCAGATAATCTTTTGAAAAGCTGTCCAAACGGGCGACGTACAAGACTTGCTCGACGTATTCGTTCATGCGGTTCAATTCATTTTCTAGTAAGATGAATTTTTCATCTGGAATATCAAATTCGATCGAATGCAAAAGCAATCGTGATGCGGCTAAAGGTACTTTGATTTCATGGACCCACGAATCGATGTATTCCTTTTGTTCTTCTTGATTGCTGACGACTTGCTGCATCAATTCTTGGTGCTCTCGGATCAACTGATTGATGTAAGATTCGATCCGTTCTTCTTCCGCCGAGCGTGCTCCTTGCAAGTAGTTTTGCAGCAAGCTGTCTCCGGGCTTGGGGGTGATTTTTTGCCAAAAACGCCGCTTAGATAAGTAGCTGATTGCCAAAAAGAACACCATCAAGACACTTTGCATCAAAAAGAGATAGCCGACTGTACCCCAATCCATCGGGGAATGAGGAGTCAGCCAAAAAACTAAGACCGTCAACACGAAAAAGACCAGCCAGCCAATAAACAGCAGCCAACGATCTTTCAAAAAACTGCGCAAAACCCGCCACTTTGTCATGGTACGATATACCCTTGACCAACCTTGGTTTCAATGTAGCCATTCATCCCCGCTTGTTCGATTTTTCGTCGCAAACGATTGATATTGACCGTCAAGGTATTGTCATCTACAAAACGCTCGTCATCCCATAAGGCCCGCAAGATTTTTTCACGACTTAAAATCTTGCCGTGATTTTTCATCAAAATATACAGCAGGCGGTATTCGTTTTTGCTAAGATCGATGCTTTCGCCATTGATATACATGCTGCTGTTGTCGATATTGAGGGTCAAACCGTTATGCACTAACGTCTCGCTGCTGCTTTCTACATAGTTGTAGGAACGGCGCAATAAGGCATTGATTTTTGCAATCAGAACGTCGATCTCAAAAGGTTTTGTCACAAAATCGTCCGCCCCCATATTCATGGCCATGATCATATCCATATTGGTATTGCGACTGGAAATAAAAATGATTGGTACTTTGGAAGCTTCGCGGATTTTTTGACACCAATAGTAGCCATCAAAAACCGGCAAATTAATATCCAGTAAAATCAGTTGGGGCTCTTGTTCTTCAAAGTCAGTCAACACTTGATGGAAATCCGTCGTGCCAAAGGTCTCAAACTGCCATTTTTCTAGTTCTTCGATAATCAGTTGGCGAATCACCGCTTCATCTTCTACTACCATTATTTTTGCCATATCCGTGAATTCCCTCACTTTGCGTAATTTTCTCCTCTTTACTTTATCAAATATCAAAAACGAATGCGAACATTAATCGACGTTTTTAGCAAACCCTAAAAAACCTCTTCACTGTCCTGAGGAATCAGTGAAGAGGCAAACAAAAAACGGACGACTAGGTTACTCGATGATCTCAACAGTCTCAATTAGTAGTTTTCCGATAAACAATAAAATCCCATCGAAAAAAAGCACACTCATGTTGACACCTAATAGCATTGATAACCGTTCAACGACATCGATTTTTGGTCGTTTGTTCAAATAACGAAACAAGAAAAAATTCACACCATACGTCACTGCCATGATCAGCAGCATCAAGATCACCATTTTAGTTCCCTGCTTTTCTTCAAATTTTTGGTTGCTGTGCTAAAAACTGTGTCAGTTTGCTTTGATCGATGGCTTCATACTGCGATAGGAAGCGACCGATCGCTTGAACGACTGCCGGTAGATGACCCGCTTCATCATTTTCGATCTGCAGCACCAGCAGTGGTTCGTGCAGGCTCATTCGCAGCAAGAACCAGCCTTGGCCATAGGGCGCTGCCAAGTTGATGCGAATACCTTCCTCATTTTCTGGATCGATCTGCCAGCCTGGCAGCAAATGATCGGCTAAATCCGCGATCACTTGGCGACCATAGTCTTGATAGTCGGCTTGTTGGATCGCAAAGCGCAATTCTTGGGTCTCGGCGGGTTGTTGCAACGCCGCGATCAGCTCATCCAGTGTCGTGCCTTGCTGTTGCAATTGAGGCAGCATCATCAAGAGCTTGGCGATCACGTACGCCCCGTCATCTAAAAAGAAATTTTCTTTAAACGCGGCATGCCCGCTGGTTTCGATGGCTAACTGTGTGTCCAGTCCTGCTTCATTCAATTCGATCGCTTTGTTGATCACATTGCGGTAGCCAGAAATATAGCGTACTTGCTGCCCTCCCAGTGCTTCGATAAAGGTTTTTAAATGATTAGAGGTTGGCGAATTGGTGACGATACGCGTGCCAGGGTGTTCCGCTAAGATGATCTTGCTTAATACAGCGATCATATTGTTGCGGTTCAAGGGCTCACCGCTTTTGGTCACGACGGCCGAGCGGTCGACATCGGTATCGAAAATAATGCCTAAATCAGCTTGTTCCCGCAAGACGGCTTCGCGAATACTTGCCATTGCCTCTTTATTGTCTGGATTCGGGATATGATTGGGAAAATGCCCATCCGGTTCTAAAAATTGCGAGCCATTCGTATCTGCTCCCAGCGGCAGCAATACTTTTTCAGCAAAAAAGCCGCCGGCGCCATTGCCTGCATCAACAATGATCTTTAATCCAGCCAAAGGTTTTTCTTCATTGGTTCCAATCCCTTGGCGAATTTTTTGCAGTAGATCTTGGGCATAAGGCGTCAGCAAGTCTTTTTGCTGATAGCTTCCTTTTTCCGCTGCCTCATGAACGGTAGTGTGGGTCAAAATATAGTGGATATCCGTTTTTTCGGCACCGCCTTGGCGGCTGAAAATTTTTATTCCATTAAAGTAATAAGGCAAATGACTCGCTGTCAGCATCACACCAGCATCACAGTCGAAATCCGCAAACTGTGTACTCATAAACATGGCAGGTGTCGTTGCCAAGCCGCAATCGATCACTGCCACGCCTTCTTGCTGCAGCTGTGCCATCAACACTTCTTGCAGTGCTTCGCCACTCAAGCGACTGTCACGACCGACTCCCACGCGAAAAGGACCGCTGCCCTTTGTTGCCAACCAGTTGCGCAAGCCCGAAGCAACTTGCCGAACCGCTTGCTCTGTCAGTGTCACCTGCTCTTTTTCTGTTGCGATCGCAATTCCTCGAATATCAGAACCATTTTGCAAATCAACGATGTTCATTTCCTCCACCCCTTCTTGTAACCGGAATCAATTTTATTATACCAGAGAAAAAAGGAAATGAAATTGCTTTTTAGTATTTTTTACTATAAATAGTTTGCTTCCCTTACTCTTTAAACGGAATCCCTTCCAGTTGCAGTAGTCGGCGTTTGGTTGCTAACCCGCCCCGGTACCCCGTCAAGCGGCCGTTTTTTCCTAACACCCGATGACAAGGAACCACGATCATCATCGGGTTACGCCCCACTGCATTTGCGACAGCGCGGACAGCAGTCGGTCGTTGAATGCGCAGCGCCAAGTCACTATACGTAGTGGTTTGCCCATAAGGAATTTGGGTCAGTGCTTGCCAAACGGTTTGTTGAAATGGTGTCCCGACAAAATCAAACGCAAAAGTAAATGTCACTGGTTCCCCTGCAAAATAAGCTTGCAGCTGCGCTTCAATTACTGGATCAAGGTCAACTGTACTACTGATTTCAGCCAATGGAAAGAACTTGAGTAATTCATGATGATCCTGCTGCCGACCAAAATAAACTAGCCCTTTTTCCGATTGGACCACTTCATACCACTCATCATCTAAAACGATCTTTGCCAATGCTAGTTTCATATTTTCACCTCATGGAATCCATTTTTCGCAGCACAACTGCTTATGTGCTGCCGCCGTTGTGCGGCTATCTCAGTGACAGTATACCATTTTTTCGAGCTGCGCAAAAAAACCGACTGGCTTATTGCCAATCGGTCGTTGCAAACAAGGGAAAAAATAGGTAGATCGCCAGTCGCTGCAGCTTCAAGCCGTAGCCATGGCAGGATCAATCCAATTCGATTTTTCCAGTATAGAGCTGATAATAGGTGCCTTTTTCCGCCAATAGCGTTTCATGAGTCCCCCGCTCAATGATACGGCCATGATCCATCACCATGATGGCATCGGAGTTTTGGATCGTAGATAATCGATGGGCGATCACAAACACGGTCCGTCCAGACATCAAACGGTCCATCCCTGATTGGACGATCCGCTCTGTACGGGTATCGATGCTTGAGGTGGCTTCGTCTAAGATCATCACTGGCGGATCAGCGATCGCTGCCCGCGCAATTGCTAACAGCTGACGTTGCCCTTGGGAAAGCCCTTCGCCATCGCCCGTGATCACGGTGTCGTATTTTTCTGGCAAGTGGTTGATAAACATGTCGGCATTGGCTAATTTTGCCGCTGCCAGCACTTCTTCATCACTAGCATCCAGTTTTCCGAAGCGAATATTCTCGCGAATCGTTCCAGTAAACAAATGGGTGTCTTGCAACACGATCCCTAAGGAGCGGCGCAGGGATTCAAGATGGATTTTTTCAATATTGATGCCATCATAACGAATCTTCCCGTCTTGGATGTTGTAGAACCGATTGATCAAATTGGTGATCGTTGTCTTACCAGCACCTGTGGCACCGACAAAAGCAACTTTTTGCCCAGGCTTTGCATACAGATTGATATCATGTAAGACCAGTTGATTGTCGACATAGCCGAAATCAACATCTTCAAATCGCACGTCTCCCGTCACTTCCGTATAAGTAATGGTTCCATCCTCGTGGGGATGTTTCCACGCCCACGTGCCTGTTCGTTCTTTGGTTTCAACTAGCTGACCTTGCGACCATTTGGCATTGACCAGTGTGACGTAGCCATGATCGATTTCTGGCGTTTCATCTAATAGATGGAAGATCCGCTCGGCACCAGCTAACGCCATGATCACAAAGTTGATTTGTTGTGACACCTGGCTGATAGGACCATTTAATGAACGGCTCAGCTGCAAGAAAGAAGCGATCATCCCGACCGTTAGGCCAGAAACACCATTGATGGCAAACAGGCCCCCAATGATGGCGATCAAGACATATTGGACATTCAGTAAGTTCATCATGATCGGCATCAAGGTATTGGCATTGACATTGGCTTTAGTGGCACTTTCTTGTAGTTGGTCATTTAAGGCATCAAATTCTTCCATGACGATTTTTTCATGATTGAAGATCTTGACGACTTTTTGCCCGTGCATCATTTCTTCGATATACCCGTTGACAGCGCCTAAATCTCGTTGCTGTGCGCCAAAGAAGCGGCCGCTGCGGCGAGAAATGATGCGGATCACATTCAGCATCAAAATAATCGACAGCATCACGAACAAAGTCAATGGGACACTGATGGAGAACATGGCGATAAAGACAGAACAAAAGGTTACCGCCGCCATCATCAAGTTGGGAATACTTTGGGAGATCATTTGGCGCAACGTATCCGTATCGTTGGTAAAGTGACTCATGATGTCGCCATCTGAGCGGGCATCAAAGTAACCGACGGGTAGAGACTGCATATGCGTAAACATTTGGTCACGGATTTTTTTCTGCGTTCCTTCACTGATCTTGACCATCATAAAGTTATAGATCAGTGCGGCCAAGATCCCAATCAGGTAGATGATCGCCATTTGAACGATCGCCCGAAACAAGCCGCCAAAATCAGGATTGGCTTGCCCTAAAAGCGGTGTGATATGATCGTCGATCACGACTTGTAAAAACAACGAACCGCGAACGTTGGCAAAGGCACTTAATAAGATCATAACAACGACGAATAGGAGTTGTCCTTTGTAGTCGCCAAACATCGTCCGCAATAAGCGTTTCAATGTGCGCTTGGGATTTGCTGCTTGTCTATTCTTCACCTTCACCAAATCCTTTCTGCTGCGAATGGTACACTTCTTGATAGATGGCATTGTTTGCCAATAATTCTTCATGGGTACCGATGCCGTTGATTTTGCCATCATCCATTACGATGATCCGATCGGCGTCTTCGATCGAATTGATCCGTTGGGAAATAATGATCGTCGTCGTTCCCGGGATTTCTCGTTTCAAGCCTTCACGAATACTGCGGTCGGTTTTGGTATCGACGGCACTGGTAGAATCATCGAGAATCAAGATTTTCGGTTTCTTCAACAAGGCACGAGCAATCGTCAACCGTTGTTTTTGTCCACCAGAAACATTGTTTCCTCCTTGTGAGATCTGCGTTTCATATTTATCAGGAAATTCTTGAATGAAGGGATCGGCTTGTGCGATCGTTGCCACGCGCTGGATCTCTTCATCCGACGCCTCTTCATTGCCCCAACGTAAATTGTCGTTGATGGTGCCGCTGAAAAGGACATTGTTTTGCAAGACCATACTTACTTGGTCCCGCAATGCTTCTAAATCATAGTCGCGAACATCATGACCGCCGACGATGACACGCCCTTCAATCACATCATATAAGCGCGGGATCAGCTGGACGAGGGTGGATTTCCCGCTCCCGGTTCCACCAATGATCCCAATGACTTCACCGGATTCGATGCGTAGATTCGCATCGGTCAGCGCCAACTTGTTTTTGTCATTGGCGTAACTAAAGCCGACATTTTCAAAAATGATGGAGCCGTCTTTGATTTCTTTGACTGGCTCGTCGGGATTTTTCAAGTCACTTTCTTCATCTAATACTTCCACGACCCGTTCTGCCGACGTTCGTGCGATCAAAATCTGCACGAAAGCCATCGACATCATCATCAAGCTCATCAAAATCTGCATCGTGTAGTTGAACATGCTGACTAATTCACCAGTCGTCAGGCTACTTTGTTCCACGATCAACTGGGCACCAAACCATGACAAGAGCAACATACATGTATAGACTGCAAATTGCATCAATGGCATGTTAAAAGAGACGATTCGTTGCGCAAGAGTGAAATTCCGATAAACATCGGTGGACACTTCGCCAAACAGTTCTTCTTGTTGTTCTTCCCGGACATACGATTTCACGACGCGAACCCCTTGTAGATTCTCTTGCACCACATTATTCAAGCGGTCATAAATGCGGAATACTTTTAGAAATAGCGGGTGGGCAAAACGAATCACTAAGGCAAGGCCAATCGCTAAGATCGGTAAAACAACTAAGTAGATCGTCATAAGTTCTGGGCTGATGGTGCTAACCATTGCAAGTGAGAAAATCAGAACTAACGGACTGCGGACCAGAATACGAATAATCATTTGATACGCATTTTGGACGTTGGTCACGTCAGTGGTCAAGCGGGTGATCAAACTGGAGGAAGAAAAGCGGTCAATGTTTGAAAAGGAAAAATCTTGGATTCGGCGAAACAGATTGTGCCGTAGGTTGCGGGCAAAACCAGCCGAAGCGATTGCTGCCGTTCGTCCGCCAAGCGTTCCTAAAAGTAATGCGATCAAGGAACATAAAAAAAGCAAGCCGCCATCTCTTAGAATCACACCGGCGTCTCCTTTTTCGATCCCTTGGTCGATCATCATGGCCATGATCAGGGGCATAATGACATCTAAGGCAACCTCTCCTGCTACATACACAGGGGTCAGCAAGCTGTCCTTCTTATAGCTGCCAACATTCGCGAGTAATTTTTTTATCATTTGTTTCGTCCCTTCTATAGATGGCACTGCGGAGCCATTTTTTATCGTTACCATCAAGTTTACTTTATCGACCCAGCGATTTCAAGCGGCTCGCTTGTGTTTTTTTTACAATTAGTAAGTAAAAACACCCTTCCAAAGAAGGGTGCTTGCTTTTTTGATGCGGTTTGAAAAAGCACTTAGTAAGGATTATTCGGTAGCGTTTGAACCAGCGGTACTGACCGGTTCATCGGTATCATCACCGCCATCATCTGTCGGCGGAGTTTGGGTACTGCCTTGCAGATTGCCGCGGCTGATCCCGATGGTGATCCACGTTTCTAGGGGAATAAACTCGCCGTAGCGGCTCATTTCAACAACGGTTCCTTTTGGTTCAGCCGAATCGACATAGTAGATTTCGTAATAGACGTTGGCGCCTTTTGATTTGTATTCATCAAAGAATAGTTTTGGCAAGTCGCCTTCCGTTGCTTGGAAACGGATGTCTTTTAAATATGGTCGGCCTAATGAGTAGACGACTTTGACGGTTGGCAAAGTATCACTTTCGCTGTATTCTTTGCCTGCTTCTTCCGACTGGCTCAAGAAACTACCATACGCCACTTGATCGGAATAGACTGTGCTGACTTGCAGCGGGATTTTTGATTCTAGTCCTTGGGCTTCTTCGATCGTGTATTGTGAAAAATCTGGAACGGTCAAAGCTTGGCCTTTTGAGACCTTCACCACAAATTCATCTTTTTTCGCGAGTTTGCTGCCTTTGACTGGTTCTTGTGAAACCACCAGATCCAGGGCGACACTGTCAGAAAAGACGGTTTCTTCTTTGTATTTCAAGTCATTCTTTTTCGCCCATTCAGAAGCTTCACTCTTGGCTTTGCCTGTAAAATCAGGTACTTCAATATTTTTTTCAAAGACCTCTTTCCCTTTTGAATAATAGACACTCAAACGGTCTTTGCGTTTGTATTCCGCCAAATCAAGCTCTTTGTTGGCCGCCTCTTGTTTAATAAAGGCTTCTGCTGCTACGTTGTCGTCAAATTGTTCGATCAAAGAGAGGTTCTCGGCTTTATTGCTGGCGATCCATTCTTTTGCTTCGGTCACTTGCATCGCTGAAAAATCTGGCAGCTCTAAGCGTTCTTCAGGATCAGGCCCGAGACTCGCCGTCAGTGTCAATGTGGCACCCTTCTTGATCTTTTTGTCAGGGTCAACACTTTGGTCGATCACTTGGTTGACGTCTTTGTCAAAGTCATATTCTTGCTCCACTTTGATAGCAACGCCTTCTTCCACGCCCCACGTCCGCGCTTCTGACAAATCTTGGGCAGTGAAATCTGGCACCTTCACATGGGTCATTTGATAGTAGACGATCCCGATCACGGCAACCGCCAAGGCGGTCAGTAGGGCAATCAGCAAGATTTTTTTCTGCTTACGCTTTTTGTAGGTCGGATCAAATTCCGTTTCTTCTTTCCCAAACCGGCTGACTGGTTCCTTTGACGCTACCTTCTCCGTCGCAGAACTCGCCGCTTTTGCTTCAGTCGTCTGTGTTTGTTGACGGGCTGCCGAACGACTCAGTGGCTCACTAGCGGTCGACTCTTCTGATTGGTGAACCGTCGTCGGCTCTGCTGGTTTGCCCGCTTGCTCCGCGCCACTTGCGTTTTGATCTACGACAGGTTCGCTGGTTTTTTTCTCGCGATCGGGCGTGGGCTTCTTTTTGCCATCATAGTTGTCCGGGCTAAAATTTGATAAAAAATCACTCATGTTTACTCAACACACCTTTACGTAAATACAAGACTTCATCCGCTTGTTGAGCGATCTCGTTGGCGTGGGTCACGACGATCACACATTTGTTGTGGACGTGTGCCAGCTCTTTAAAGATATCGATGATCTCCTGTTCCATTTCTTCATCCAAATTCCCGGTTGGTTCGTCCGCTAAAATGATATCGACATTGGTGGCTAACGCCCGGGCGATCGCTACCCGTTGTTGTTCTCCACCAGATAATTGATTGACGAGACGATCGGCTTTTTCTTTAGTGATGCCTATATAATCCAGCAAATTGTACGCCACTTCTCGTTGATTGTCCGGCAACTGATTTTTCGTGATTGCCATCGGCACTAAGACATTTTCGACTGCACTCAAATAGGGAATCAGATTATAGCTTTGGAAAATAATACTGATGTCGTCGCGGCGGTAATTCTCATGCCCAATTTTTTCGATATCGGTGCCTTCATATAATACTTGCCCACTTTTCGGACTATCCAGTGCACTGATCAAGGACAAAAACGTCGTTTTTCCCGAACCAGATTGACCTAAGATGGCATAAAATCGGCCTTTTTCAAAAGAAACAGAAGTCTCTTTCAGTATATAGCGACGCTGATCGCCGTCTTGGTAATAGTAATCGACTGCTTTGGTTTCTAATAAAGTCATCGTTGGTTCCTCCTACATCATGATTTTCTTTGGATTCAAGCGTAAAATATACAATAGCGGTAAAATCGCTGAGAGTAAGACAGTTCCTAAACCTAACAGCAGATACGTGATGATGTAGCCGGCTGAGAAGGACACTTGATAAGCATTCTTGATATCCATGTAATCAATATTAGCTGCCATCAAACCGCCAGAATAAACACCTCCCATCTCATTTTGATTGCTCATCCAATCGTTTTGCATCAAGGTATTTGAAACGGCACCACCTAATAAGTTCCCTGTCACTAAGGACAATAGCAGTGCGGCTAAACTAACCAGCAAGACTTCAATCACGATCTGACCAATGACTTTCCCCCGACTTTCCCCCAAGGAAAGATAGATGCCTAATTCTTGTTTCCGATCTCGTAAGAAAAGCAAGACCACTAAGGAAATGATAAAGATGGTAGCGATCGATGCAATGATCACGATGTAATTTGCGATCACCCCTAAACGAGTAAAACCACCGGCGATCTGCTCGTATTGATCCGTATTGGCAATGACGCGGTAGTATTGCGGCAATAACGCACCGGCTTCTTGTTTAAAGGCTTCGACGTCATCCGTTGAATTTAGGACAAAGATCGGTTGATAATAGGCGTCTGACTCTTCTTCGATCACTTCTTGACCCCAAAGCTTTTCAGACTGCAATTTGTTAAAATCTTGCACTAAATTATTGCTAGCATAAAAGGTGTTGATTTGATCCATCACTTGCCATATCTGATCACTATTTTGAGAATTGCTTTGATCTGATGAACTGCCTTGATTGCTTTGATCCTTTTTAACGACAGAAAAGATCCCTGCAATGGTCACAGGATAATCAAAGGTTGCGACACGATTGCCACTTTCAGCCGTTTCGTCCGTCGCATCCTCACTATCGTCACTCACTCCCTCGCTTGAACCACCTTCCATCATGACTTCTGCCCGTGTATCCCATACCAATTGATCACCGACACTCAGGTTGTTCAATTCTGCGATCTCTTTACTGATCAATACCGCATTCGTCAACTCACTGACATCTTTTTCTGTTAATCCCTCGCCTTCATCCAAGCGAATCAAGCCTTCTTGCATGTCTAATGGCTCAACCAAATTTCCGCCCTTCAAAGAGAAATAGTTGCCACCCATGCCAACCGAGCCATCCTCCGGCGTATAGGCTTTCAATTTTGTTGTTTCTAACCAAGCTTGATTTTGGTAATCAAAATATTTCACATAGCTTAACTGACCGATTTGCTCATAAACATCCAGCGCTGGTGGTTTCGGATAAAAATCTTCTTGAGACCGCTCTTCGTCCGAAGCATCCGCATGATCTTTTTCGAAACCTTCCCAATCCATTTCCACCGTAGCTACGTTCCCCATCTTGCGTTTCGTCTCTCGCTCCACGTTGGCAGTGGATTGTTGAATTGCTACAGCACCAGCGATCACATTGCCTAGAATAAATAGAACTAAAAATAAAATAAATGATTTCCCTTTTCTTCTGGTGATACTTTTTAATGCACGCTGCCAAAAGTTCATTGTTTTTTCCTCCAGTGACATTATTTTTTAACAATTATTCCATACTTCTCCCTCAAGAACAATCGCAATAAAGGATCGTTTTTCGAATTTTAAATATTAAAAAACGAGTACAAACGATATTTCCATTTAAAAACCCTTATAAAAGAACAAGAAAAAGATGTTAAATAACAAATAAAAGAATGGTATTTTTGCTAACAGTTTTGTAAGATTTCCCGATTTCAACTTAAATTTTACTTGAATTCCATCAAAAATGCTTGGCGCTTTCGAGAGTATAAAAAAACGAAGGAATTCTCTCACTCTTTCCCAGCGAGAAAATCCTTCGTTTTGTATCACTTATTTTTCTTTCGTATCGATCACGATCGTCACCGGGCCATCATTGACCAAGGCGACTTGCATATCTGCACCAAATTTTCCAGTAGCAACAGTGATCCCTTCGGCTTGTAAACCTTCATTAAAAGCTTCGTAAAGCGGGATCGCAATACTTGGCGGTGCCGCTTGAATGAAGCTGGGGCGATTGCCTTTCTTGGTCTCCCCATAGAGGGTGAACTGTGAAATACTCAAGACGGCGCCATTTATACTTTCCAGTGACCGATTCATTTTACCTTCTTCGTCTTCAAAAACCCGCAGATTTTTGATTTTTCTTACGAGATAAGCCACATCGTCGCCTGTATCCTCATGGGTGATCCCCAATAAAACCATAAACCCTTGTTGGATCGCACCGACGATATTCTCCTCAATCGACACGCTTGCTTGACTAACTCGCTGGATCACTGCCCGCATTCTTTCTCATCCCTTCGTACGTCTGACGCTGTAAACATCTGGAATCTGCTTGATTTTATCAACGATCGATTTCAAATGGGTCAAATTCTGAATCGCCACCGTGATACGGATCGTTGCCATTTTGTCTTTGTTGGTTTTGGCTTCGACACTCACTAAGCGCTTCGTGACAGTGTTGACTGTCTGTAAGACATCATTGAGCAACCCAGAACGATCATAACCGTAGATCTCAAGATCGGCATCGTATTCTTTGTTGATGTCGGTGGCATCTTCCCACTCAACATCGATCAAACGGTTCGCGGCGTCTTTGTTTTGAACATTGGGACAATCGCTGCGGTGGATCGAGATCCCTCGGCCTTTGGTAATGTAGCCGACGATCGAATCTCCAGGGACTGGATTGCAGCAACGGGAGATGCGGATCAACAAGTTATCGACCCCTTCAATGACAATGCCGCCTTCGTGACGAACCTTCATTTTTTCTGGTTCTTTTTTCGCCGGTTGATTGATCATCTCTTGGACTTGCTGCTTTTGCTTCTCGATTTGTTTCTCGCGCCGTTCTTCTTCGGTCAAACGGTTGGCTAAGGTCGTGGGACTGACTTCCCCATAGCCGACGGAGGCAAATAGATCATCTTCTGTTTGGTAGTTGAACCGTTCGCAGGCTTCCGCCATTTTGCTTTTCGTCAAAAATTCTTTCGGCACAAAGCCCATATCTTGTAAGGTACGAACCACTGCCTCATGCCCTTTGATGATGTTTTCATCACGATCTTGGGCTTTAAAAAATCGTTTGATTTTGTTCTTCGCTTTGCTGGTAGCCACTAGTTTGACCCAGTCGCGGCTTGGACCAAAGGAATTTGGTGAGGTCAAGATCTCGATAATGTCCCCATTTTTTAGCTTGTAGTCCAATTGGACCATCTTGCCGTTGACCTTGGCACCAGTAGTTTTGTTACCGATGTCGGTATGGATGCTATAGGCAAAATCCAGGGGACTGGAGCCTTGAGGCAACTCCGTCACATCACCTTTTGGCGTAAAGACATAGACTTTGTCGCTGAAAATATCGCCTTTGACACCTTCCATAAATTCAGAAGCATCATAGCTTTCGTCTTGTAGTTCCAAGATTTCTCGGAACCAGCCAACTTGTTGGGTCATTTTGTCGGCTCTAACTTTTTCGGTCTTGCCTTCTTTATAGGCCCAGTGCGCAGCAACCCCAAATTCAGCGATCTCATGCATTTCATGGGTCCGAATTTGGATCTCGACAGGATTGCCTTTAGGACCAATGACCGTCGTATGCAGCGATTGGTACATGTTGGCTTTTGGCATCGCGATATAATCCTTGAACCGCCCAGGCATTGGTTTCCATTTTGTATGGATCGTTCCCAAAACCGCATAACAATCTTTGATGGAGTCAACGATCACTCGGATCGCCAACAAATCATAGATTTCATTGAACTGTTTCTTTTGGTCTTTCATTTTGCGATAGATCGAGTAAATATGCTTTGGTCGGCCATAGATTTCAGCATAGATATCTAGTTCTTCCGTAGCGATCCGAATCTCTTCCACGGTTTCGGAAACGTAGGATTCCCGTTCTTCTCGCTTTGTCTGCATCAAATGCACGATTCGGTAATATTGCTGTGGATTCAAATAACGCAAAGAAATATCTTCTAATTCCCATTTGATGCGGCTGATCCCTAAACGATGAGCCAATGGGGCATAGATTTCCATCGTTTCTTGGGCGATGCGGCGTTGTTTGTCTTCCCGCAGATGTTTCAACGTACGCATATTATGTAAACGGTCAGCCAATTTGACCATGATGACCCGTAAATCTTGCGCCATGGCGATCAACATTTTTCGATGATTTTCTGCTAATTGTTCTTCATGAGATTTGTACTTGATCTTACCCAGCTTGGTCACGCCATCCACTAGCATCGCTACATCGGCACCGAATTCTTCTTTCAGATCGGCTAACGTCACATCGGTATCTTCGACGACATCATGCAAAAAACCAGTTGCAACGGTATGAGGATCCATCTGCAATTCTGCCAAGATCCCCGCAACTTGGATTGGATGAATAATGTAAGGCTCGCCGGATTTACGGAATTGTTCTTTATGGGCTTCTGTCGCGTAATCTAATGCTTTTTGGACAAAGGCAACATGCTCTTCACTCATATAATGAGCGACCAATTTGATGACATTGGGCCCGGTCAATATAACTTCTTTTGCCATTCATTCCGCCTCCTGCTTTTCTTTTTTGTGCTATCAAAAAGGCAGACAGAAGTCGCTGTTAACGTTTCGTCACGCACCCAAAGCCTTGCGGACAAACGTTCTAAGCATGGGACTCCTGTCTAACCTGCAGTTCTTATTTAGTAGTATTATTATACAAATTTTTCAGCTATTTTTCAATCGCTGTTGTTCAAAGCACATCGGGCGACGGCTGGTCCTTAAGCAATTCTTCAAAAACATGATACGAGAGCCCGATTTTCTCAGCGCCAGCAGCCTGTAGTGATTGCAGCGCTTGTTCATCTACTGTGTCAGGATTGATCTGGATCGACAGTTGACTGCCACCATCTAAGGAAAACAAGCTCACGTCATGCAATGCTTCTGCTAGCGGTTGTTTTTGCCCTAACACGATCTTTGGCCAAGCTTCTTCTTTCAAGCGTTGTGCTACTTGGATCTTCGTCAATTCATTCATGATCTCGGTTTGCACAGCTAAGCGGATCTCTCCTCCTGTCAAGGTCAAGGAGCGGATCGTTTCAGTCAACTCCGCAAAGCCACGATCATTTTCCATGAAGGAAGAAGCTGGCAGCCAGACTTCCAAAAAATCGGCGCCTTCCATAAACGCCCGACCGATTTCAAACGCCACCTTTGCCAATGTTCCTTGGGCAAGGGGGTAATCGATCACTGCGCCGATTTGTAGGGAAGAGCCTTGTGCCAAGATTTTCGCCCGTCGAATGGCACTAGGCAAAACGACGACTTCCTTTAAGGTCGTCTTATATTGATTGATAAAATCCTTCAAGACCCAGTCGGTCAGATCGGCCGTCAACAAACGGACACTGATTGCTTCTTGGTTCTTATTCATCAACTCACATCCTCTTTAATTCCGTTAGCACACTGACAGCACTTAAAAAATAAAACGGTGCTGTTTCTGTTCGTAAAATTCGAGGGCCTAACCCGCATAATTTAGCGTTGTTTTGCTGGGCTTCTTCGATTTCGGAGGGGGTCAGACCGCCTTCTGGACCAAAGATCGCTAAAACTTTGCTGCCAACAGGCAATGCGGTGATCACTTGCAGCAGCATCGCCGCTTCTCCTTGTTTGGCTGATTCTTCATAAGCCACTAGGACCGCATCATACTGACTGAGGCTTTGCCAAAATGCTTTGGCGTTATCCAGCAGCGTGATGGCTGGTGCGATCTGCCGTTGGGACTGCTCCGCCGCTTCTTGGGCGATTTTTTGCAGCCGCTGCTGCTTTTTCTGTAATTTCTTTTGATCCCATTTCACGACCGAAGTTTGCGCTGGAAAACCGATAAAGGCTGCCGCCCCCAGTTCCGTTCCTTTTTGAACGATCAATTCCAGCTTGTCGCCTTTCGGGTAGCCGCTAGCGATCGTGACCTGCAGCGGCAATTCCTTGTCCTGCTGTTCTTTTTCGACTTCCTCTAAGTACACCGTTTCTTCATCGGCTTCTTTGATCTTGGCAATAATCGCCAAATGATCCTCAAAAACTAAACCGACTTTTGCCCCGGGAGTCATGCGCATCACTCGGATCATATGGTGGAAGGGTTCTCCCGAAACGGCAAACACCGCTTTTGCTTCATAAGGCTCCTGTAAAAAATATCGCTGCATCTTACTCTACCTCTGGTTTTTTAAAGGCGATCGCATACCAGTCTTTTTGATTGAACAACTGATCGATCTCAAAGCCTTGTGCGATCATGGCATCGATCACTAATTGTTTTTTCGTCTCAATGATCCCAGAAACGATCAAGGTCCCTTCTTGCTTCAATAGACGCCACGCATCAGGGATCATCAATAAAATGATGTCCGCTAAAATATTGGCAACGATAAGATCAGCAGGGACCGTCACTCCTTGCAAGAGATCATTGGCCTGCACGGTCACATCGTGAGCAATAGGGTTCATCGCCATATTTTCTTGGGCGGACCTCACAGCGACTTCATCTAGATCATATGCGAACACGTCTTTGGCACCTAAATATTTACTGGCGATACTCAACACGCCTGAGCCCGTCCCGACATCTAAGACGGTTTCACCGCCTCGCAAGTAGACTTCTAGGGCTTGTAATGTCAAACGTGTCGTAGGATGTGTGCCTGTCCCAAAAGCCATCCCCGGATCAAGGATGATGATCTTTTCATCTTCTTGCAGCGGTTGATAGTTTTCCCAGCTCGGCACGATCGTCAGATAGCGGGAGATACGGACTGGATGGTAATATTTTTTCCAGGCCGTCGCCCATGCTTCTTCCACGACCTCGCTCGTTGTGATGGTGTTTTTGCCGATCGCCAAACCATACTCTGGCAGACGGTCGATGGCTGCTTTGATCGTCGGCAGCACTTCTGGTAAAAAGATCGTCTCTGGGAAATAGGCACTGACTTGGGCGCCTTCTTCTAAGGTCGTATAGGTTTCTTTATCCAAAATTTCGCCATACGCATCGCTTTTAAAATTTTCGATATCTAAAACGTCCTCGATCGCTACCCCACTTGCTCCGTGTTCCATTAAAATATTGGCGACTGCTTCCACTGCTTCGCTAGCTGTCGCTACGGTTACTTCATTCCATTTCATGTTCGTTCTCCTTAGTAACTAGGGTACGGGATCATGGTTTCCCCAGCTCCCGCTTGATAGTTCGTCATTTTCTCCACAAATTCTTCTTCGTTGAATCGCAATTCAAAGATCGCTTCTTCACTGTCATCGTTCAAGAAATCAAGCAGATCGCTTTGGCCTTCTTCTAAAATTTCTTGAATGTAATCAACCAATCCGTCTAACAAGGCTTTTTGGATCCCTTTTTTCCCTGCATAAGGGATCGTCGCTAAATAATCTTCTTCATCAAACGTTGATTTTTGTGGATCATACAGCAAAATCCCATCTTCAAATTCAATGATCGCTTCTTCTGATGCCACACCTTGTGCATCGTCGATCTGCACGTGGTGAGGATTTTCAGCAAACAAGCGCAGCACCAATTCGATCGTATGATTTTTGGCATCCCAATCGATCGCCACATCATAGTCGGTGATTTTTTTCGTTAATCGCTGATCTAAGTAAGTCAATATCGTTTCTTTCGCCATCACTATTCCTTCTTTCTTAACACCATCCATGGTCTTGCTGAACAGCGGTTTTTCGTATATTTGTCAAATACGGATTGCCAGCCACCGCAAAACGAAGCGGCATCTGGGTCCATTCCCCTTTATTTGGGATACCGATCCGAGGCAATGCCAAAATTTCTTTTGGGGTACGTCGGCGCTCAGGAACCAAATGCAGTGGGCTTGTAAAAATCGATTCTCCATAAAGCTCAGCGGGGATCTGCAGTGCCTGTACCAGTTTCCCGGGGCCGTTGGCTACATCCGGTCCTGTTTTTTGTCGTTGTTGTTCCATCAAGGCGATCCCATCCACCGGTTCTAGCCCGCGAATCATGATTCCTTGCGGGATGCCTTTTGGCTGCGTAATAAAGTTGACGATTCGATGCGTATGCATCGTATATAAATAAATCGTACCTGGTTCCTGATACATCGCCCGAACCCTTGGTGTGTTTCGCATGCCCACACTATGAGCCGCCAAATCATCGGGACCTAGATACGCTTCACAATCCACGATATACCCACCTACTGTTCCTTCTGGGGTCTCATGTTCCAAATACATTCCTAATAAGGCACGTGCGATGGTCGTTGTCGGCTGTGTCGCAAAAAGTGCCATTAATTCATCCATTCTCATCACCCTCTTTATTCTACACAATTCTCGGCGAACTTACTATCTTTGACTACAGAGTTACGACGATCTCAACGATTTCTTTTCAACGAACCTGATTTTTGCTGACTGAGTGGAAAATAAGCGCCCTGTTGTTTCTGTAAAGACGCAAATCAGCTTGTTTATGAGAATATACGTTCTTATGTTATACTTACAGGAAAAGGAGAGGATCGTTTTATGCAGCAGCCACTTGCTTATCGAATGCGGCCACGGAACTTAGATGAAGTCGTCGGACAGCAGCATTTGGTTGGCCCGGGGAAAATCATTCGCCGAATGGTCGAAGCCAAAATGCTTTCTTCGATGATCCTATACGGACCGCCGGGAACCGGAAAAACCAGCATTGCCAGTGCGATCGCCGGCTCGACACGCTATGCGTTTCGCATGCTGAACGCCGCCACGGATACAAAAAAAGACCTGCAGATCGTGGCAGAGGAAGCCAAAATGAGCGGTACTGTCATTTTATTGCTTGATGAAGTCCATCGACTAGACAAGACAAAACAAGACTTTTTACTGCCCCATTTAGAAAGCGGCAAGATCATTATGATCGGTGCCACGACGGAAAATCCCTACATTACGATCAATCCAGCGATTCGCAGTCGGACACAGATTTTTGAAGTCAAACCGCTCCAAGAAGAAGATATTTTGACCGCCATTGATCAAGCCTTAGCAGATGAAACTCGCGGACTTGGATCAGAAACCATCGTATTGACCGATGATGCCCGCTTGCATCTCTCGCGAGCGACCAACGGCGATTTACGAAGTGCGCTAAACGGCTTAGAGCTCGCTGCTCGTTCCACCCCAAAAGGACCAGACGGCATTATTCATTTGACCTTAGAAATCATCGAAGAGTGCGTGCAGCGCAAAGCATTGACCCATGATAAAGATGGGGATGCGCACTATGATGTGATCTCTGCTTTTCAAAAATCGATTCGCGGCAGCGATGTGGATGGTGCGCTGCATTACTTAGGTCGTTTAGTAGAGGCAGGCGATCTGGCGATCATTTGTCGGCGCTTGATGGTCATCGGCTATGAAGACATTGGTTTAGCTAACCCAGCAGCCGCTGCTCGAACCGTCAATGCTGTGTTAGCCGCTGAACGTTTGGGCTTGCCAGAAGCTCGGATTCCGCTAGCCGATACAGTGGTCGATCTATGTCTGTCACCAAAATCCAACTCTGCCTACATGGCATTGGATGCAGCGATCGCAGATATTCGCAGCGGTAAAGCTGGCGATGTCCCGGATCATTTACGAGACAGTCATTACAAGGGTGCCCAAAGCTTGAATCGGGGTGTCGGCTATCAATACCCGCATAATTTTGATGATGCCTGGGTCGATCAGCAATACTTACCTGATAAGCTGAAAAATACTCATTATTACCAACCAAAAGCCACCGGGAAATATGAGCAAGCATTAGGTCAACGGTACCAGCAGTTGCAGCAGCGAAAGAAAAAAAACTAGGTGCTTAGAAAAAATAGTGACTTTTTGGTATCGTTTTCAAACAACTTTATTGCACCTTCGTCATTCCTATGCTACTATAAGGGTGGGAATTCTGTGATGTACGAGTTGTCCCTTTTGTGTGTTGACCGAACATTTTTATTGATATCTTGGGATCCGTCTTGTGTCAATGCTGGTAACATGCCTTTTCCTTTGGTAGTTCGAAGCTTAGACCGTGGAACCCACCTGCTAGAATTTGCGGGATCAATACTATGGGAAAAAGAACGGCATCAACGGATATTACCCATTCTTTTTAGAATGTGCCATCTGTTTTTAACAGATGGCTTTTTTGCGTTCTCTAACTGATAGCAACAGTGAAACGTCCTTGCCTGACATCAGAGTAAGGGTGGCTTTTGCTATTCTTTCTAGGGTTCGCTATACTAAACCTATCAACTTAGGACAGGATGGCGTATGTTTATGATTCTTCTATTATTTACGATCGTGGCACTCGTATTATTCGGCACCAGTTATTTGCTTTATGCCAAACAAGCGATTTTTTTCACTTTGATCCCTACCACCGAGGCGAATAAGGTCTTCTTAAAAACCTATAGTCTCATTCATTTCCTTTTAGGCGTGGTGGCATTGGTTGTAGGCTTTGTCGATAAGGAGCTGATTGCCTTGTTTTATTTGGCTTTATTGCTGCTCTCTTCCGCATCTTTCAGCATCTTGCTGGCACAAAAAATGAAAAAAAAGGAAGATTAGGTTTTCTTTTTCCAGAAAAAAGCATTACAATAAAAGTAGAAGATAACAGATGGGAGTGTTTCTTATGTTACAACAATATCAACGAATCATGGTAGCCGTCGATGGGTCTAGTGAGTCAGAATTAGCCTTCAAAAAAGCCGTGAACGTGGCACAGCGGAATGATTCTGAATTGGTTTTAGCACATGTGATCGACACTCGTGCCTTTCAAACCGTTTCTTCTTTTGACGGCATGCTTGCTGAACAAGCAACCGAAATGGCCAAACAAACCTTGAAAGACTATGAGGATTATGCCCGCAAGCATCAAGTAACTGCGGTCAAAACTGTGATCGAATACGGCTCGCCAAAACCGATCATTGCCAAACAATTGCCCGAAGATCACGACATCGATTTGATTATGATCGGTGCCACTGGTTTAAATGCCGTGGAACGAATCTTTATCGGTTCCGTTTCTGAATATGTCATTCGCCATGCCGGCTGTGATGTGTTAGTTGTACGGACAGACCTAGAAAACAAAGTCCCAGCAAAAGACCACACGAAAGCTTAATAGTGAGACGACCTGCCGCTGCTTGGCAGGTTTTTTTGTACAAAAAAAACCGTGACAAAAGCAAAAGAGGCAACGAGCGCTCAGGTCTCATTGGTCTTTTTGACTTTGGTCACAGCTCTTTGACAAGTCGGTTATCCAAACTTGTACAGCAAAAAATGAAAGCAAAGTAATAGGTACTCCTATCTAACCATGTTTCCGCTTGATTGTAAATAGTTTTTCTGAATTTTCTGAATAAATAGTTAATTTACCCATCCTTAAATAAAAAAAGCAAAGCGTCGCTTCCCTTAGGAAAAACGACGCCAAAATCTATGGTGATAATGGGCTATCCAAAGGACGCTGGTCAAGAGGATCACAAAGAAAACCGGACCATTCAATAACCAAAAATCAACCGAAGTCGCAGCAAAGCCGTAAAGGATGATAACAATGATGGAAAGAAACAGCGTTGCGATCGTTCCAATGGCTAACCCAAGACTACCCGCCCCTCTCGTAAACAATTGACTGATGTTGGTCCAATCCAAAAGCAGCAGCCGATAATCACGAGCAAAATATTTCAAGCACAAAAGAAAACTGCTCCAAAGTGCCCCGATTAGAAAAGAGACAGCCAAAATCAGCGGCATTTTGAACAAAAGGACTGCTGCCAGCACGATGACTGCCGTTAAACTCAGCTGCAAAACGACCCCAAAGCGGAATTTTTCCCGCAAGTAGCGCTTCATCGATAGCGGCAAGGAGCGGACAAACAAGAAATTCTCCTGATCCAGTGAGATCAAATTACTGATAAAAGAAGTCGGGTTGACCATCAATGCTGCCAAGGCGATCCCAGCCACAAAAACGACACCGATAAACCGCTCATCCAATTCACTTAACTGAATCGCTCCTGTAAACACAAAGGACACTAAGAAAATGATGGGCATCAGCAACGAAGAAGAAAAGACTTGCATGATCAAATTCGGATCTCGGATCAACTGCGAATTGTAATTAAACAACAGCTGGCCCAAGCCTTGATTGGGTTTATGCTTCCGACGAACACTCCCTTGGTTGGGCGCCGCGGCTGCCACTTGCTCATAAAACTTCGGCAAGATCAACCGATAGAGGGCAAAAAGCAACACGCCTGCTGTGACGATGATCCCTAGCAAACTAAGCAAACCAGTCGTTTGAAACGGTGCCACCATCACATAATAAAAGGGCAATAAAAAGCTGATCGCTCCCCGATCTACCACGTCTGTCTCATAAGTATTCACCTGATTCATCATTAAGACCCCGATCACAACAACCAGCATCGTCACGCCTAGCAATAAACTAGTGACCAATTTTTTATGCTTCAAGAAAAACTTGGTGCGGGTCAGGCTGAAGACGATCAAGCTGCAAATGCTGAAGATCAAGACTAAAAACAAGCCGAACAGCAAGAACGCCCATAAGATCGTCAACAAGAAAAAGACGTTTGCCCGAATCCCTGTCAGGAGAAATAAGACCAACAGAGGAAAAATAAACGGCGCAACGGTGAGAAACACCACCACGATCTTTGCCAGAAAAATTTCACTCTGTCGAAAAGGCAGCGGCAAATACGCTGGCAGATCTTGACTCTCGAAAAAGACATTGTAAATGGACGAAATCCCTTGGGAAAAGCCTAAGATCCCGAACAAAGCGACATAATAGGTAAAAAAGCCTGGCATCTGACTAAAATCCAATGTAATCATCGTCAACCCATAGACTAGCAGAAATACTACCCCAGAAAACGCATATTGAAACAACAAATAACTGGTCAAAGTCGAACCAGCCTTGCCTTTTTTGCGGGCTTTATCTGTCAGTTGGGGATTGGCATACCGCAAATTAACGGAGGTCAGAGTCAGAAATTGTTGTTTTCGCATCTACGCTTCCTCCGCTTCTGCAAGAATCGCTTCTTCTTGACTTCTCCCAGTCATTTGCAGATAGATCGTTTCCAAAGAAAGCGACGGATGCTGTGCCAGCAAATCTGCCACTGAGCCATTGTACAGCAGCTCACCTTTTTTCAAAATCGCCAATTGATCGCACAACTGCTGGGCGGTGTCCAAGACGTGGGTGGAAAAAATCACGGTCTTGCCCTTGGCAGCGTGCTGTTTCATCATTTCTTTTAAATCATACGCCGCTTGGGGATCTAAGCCTTGTAATGGTTCATCCAAGATCCAAATGTCTGGATCGGGGATCAATGCCCCAATCAGCAGCGTTTTTTGCCGCATTCCATGGGAAAAGCTGGCGATGGTCTCTTCTTCATGAGACAGCATATCAAACAAGCGCCCTAATTTTTGCAAACGCTCGGCCTTTTCCGCTGCTGGCACCTCATACGCGGCGGCAATCAAGTCCCAATACTCCCCTGCCGTTAGCTGTAAAAACAAATCTGGCGTGTCCGGCACATAAGCAATTTGTTTTTTTATCGCTTCGCGATGTTCCACGAGGGATTGGCCATCAAAATAGATTTCCCCACTCGTCGGTTGCAAAATACTCACTAAGCTTTTGATCGTGGTCGACTTCCCTGCTCCGTTGTGTCCCAGAAAGCCAAAGATCTCCCCTTGACGGATCGTCAGGGAAAGATCAGACAACGCTTTTTTTGGTCCATACTGTTTCGTCAGATTCTTGATCTCAATCATTTTCCTGCCTCCTTATTCCATACCTATTGTTATCTTACGCTGAAAAGCAGGAAATGAAAAATGTTTATTGCCATTTTTAACAAATCAATTGACAGGAGCTGCAAAAACAAAGATAATAAGAGCACTTTAGGGGAGTAGCACATGGATCGTTCCATGATCTTAGATCAACAGCAAGCGGGAATCCGCTGGTTTAAGATGTTTCTTGCAAGACCTAAGTGGCAAGGGGCCGCTTAGGTCTTTTTGCAGTTTAAAATGGAGGGAAAACAGTCAATGAGTTCAAGTAAAATGAAAAAAGTGACCGCCGGCGGACTTTTAGTCGCCATGGGGGTGGTCTACGGTGATATCGGTACGAGCCCGCTTTACGTAATGAAAGCCCTGGTGGAGGACAATGGCGGACTACGCACCTTAACACCCGATTTTATCTTAGGCAGCGTCTCGCTCGTCTTTTGGACGCTAACGCTGTTAACGACGATCAAGTACGTCTTGATCGCATTAAACGCGGATAATCATGGAGAAGGCGGGATTTTCTCCCTTTATACTCTAGTTCGTAAAAACAGCCGCTATTTGATTATTCCAGCAATCATCGGGGGCGCAGCCCTGCTAGCAGATGGCGTGTTGACGCCAGCCGTGACGGTGACCACTGCCATCGAAGGATTACGGGGGATTCCAGTCTTTTTTGATCGCTTCGGCAATGACCAATCGATCATCGTCGGCATCACCTTAGCAATCTTATTGGTCCTCTTTGCCCTGCAGCGCTTTGGGACTGAGTTTGTCGGCAAAGCCTTCGGACCGATCATGCTAGGCTGGTTCACTTTCTTAGGGATCGTCGGGATGATGAACTTTGCTGGTGACCTTTCGGTGATTCGCGCCCTTGATCCCCGTTATGCGATCAATTTGCTCTTTAGTCCCGATAACAGTGCCGGTCTCTTTATTCTCGGCAATATCTTTTTGGCAACGACTGGTGCGGAAGCCCTCTACTCAGACTTAGGTCACGTGGGCAAGAAAAACATTTATGCCAGCTGGCCCTATATCAAAATCTGCTTGATGCTAAATTACTTTGGTCAAGCGGCGTGGTTGCTGCAAGTCTATCAAAACCCGACTTATCAAGAAATCGAAAACTTGAATCCATTCTTCCAAGCGTTGCCGCAAGGGTGGACAGTCTTTGGTGTCAGCTTTGCCACCCTCGCTGCCATCATAGCTTCGCAAGCCCTGCTGTCTGGCTCCTTTACCCTGGTTTCTGAAGCCATCAAGTTGAAACTATTGCCGCGGATGCAAATCATCTATCCGGGGGCGTCTATCGGGCAAATGTATATTCCTGCCTTGAACACCTTGCTGTGGATCGCCTGTTCTGGCGTGGTCTTGTTCTTCCAGACCTCTACTCGGATGGAAGCTGCTTATGGATTGGCCATTACGGTAACGATGTTGATGACCACTATTTTGCTGTATTTCTACTTGCACCAAAACAAGAAGACCCGTTTCTTGGCACCGTTCATCACGCTCTTTTTTGCAGCGATCGAGGGGATTTTCTTTATCTCCAGTGCGACCAAATTTTTCCATGGCGGTTACGTTGCCATCTTATTAGCCAGCGTGATCATCGGCGTGATGCTGATTTGGGAATGGGGCAATCGTATTCAAGAAAATGCTGCCGAAGAAGTTGCGCTTTCTACCTACATCCCTCAATTGAAACAGTTGCGGGAAGATGATTCTTTGCCGTTATCTCAGACGAACGTCGTCTTCATGGTTCCTAAACTGCAAGACGATCAGATCGGTCAGCAGTTCATCTATTCCATTTTAGACAAACGGCCAAAACGTGCCAAAGTGTATTGGTTCGTCAATGTGGAAGTCACCGACGAACCCTATACGAAAAAATATGAAGTTTCGATGGCAGATACCGATTTTATCGTTAAACTAAAGCTTTATCTCGGCTTTCGGGTGCCGCAAGAAGTCAATCTCTACATTCGCCAAATCATTCAAGAATTGATGAAAGATGGTCGCTTGCCGCTGCAGCCGCAACGCTACTCCTTAACGCCTGGACGCAATGTGGGCGATTTCCAATTCGTGATGATCGAAGAAGAGCTGTCGAATGCAACTGCATTAAGCAAATGGCAGAAGCAAGTCATGCAGACGAAGCTTTTTATCAAACGCCATACCATTTCACCTGAACGCTGGTTCGGCTTAGAATACAGTGATGTGGTTCATGAGACCGTTCCATTAGTCATCGGTCAGATGAAAGAAAGCTCTCTGACAGAATTACGCATCGAGGAACGCTAAGAAACCGCCAGTACTGGTTGAACTTTCTGATACTTTCAGGTACACTGAAAAGACAAAGACACAAAGGAGGGGAAACTACCATGATGCGCATGACTAAAATAACAAGTAATGAAAATTACCAACGATACCATATCGCATTTAGCCATGCAATTGGTTTTACAGTTGCTGTTGACGGGACGAGTCTGTCCAAAACAGTTAAATTTACGTAAAATCAATGGCCATCTCAAGGTATTTTTCTCAAGGAAATCTGAGTTTAAATAACACTGGCCATGGGTATCCATGGCCTTTTTGAGTGGTCTCAAGGAGAGAGATCATGATTATACAAGCAATTGCTATAAAAAAAACCATCGGCGGGAATCCGTTATTTGAGGAGTTAGCCTGCCAAATCGAAGCTGGAGAAAAAATTGCCTTAGTCGGCATTAACGGAACGGGCAAATCAACCTTTTTACAAATCTTGACTGGCAGTGAAGGCGTCGATAGCGGCGTTATCAGCCGCCAAAAAGGCTTGAGGGTCGGGACGGTCGAGCAAGAGTTGACAGTTTCTGAAGCAACCGTTACCCACTACCTGCTCCATTCTGCTGCTACCATTCAAGAACTCAAACAGCAAATGAGCCATTACGAAGCCTTGATGGCAGAACCCGATACTGATTTAGAGAAGTGTCTGATCCGTTATGGCGAGCTGCAGCAGCGCTTTGAAGAGCTGGGCGGCTATGGATTGGAAGACCGAATTTCCGCGATCTTACAAGGCTTAGGAATTCCCCATCGACAGAACGCACGCTTAACAGAGCTTAGCGGCGGTGAACGGGTTAAAGTCGCTTTAGCCAAAGTATTAGTTGCTGATGCTGACCTGCTGTTACTGGATGAACCAACCAATCACTTGGATCTTTCCAGTATTCGCTGGTTGGAAAATTATTTACAGAATACGAAAAAAGCGGTTCTAGTCGTTTCGCACGATCGGCACTTTCTCGATCAAGTCACCACCAAGACCTGGGAACTGGAAGAAGGCGCCTTGATTGAGTATCCTGGGAACTATAGCCGATTTCGTGTCTTAAAAGAAGCTCGCTTGGCGGAGCTGACCAAAAATTACGAGCTGCAGCAAAAAGAAGTCCAGCGGCTGAAAGTCATGATTCGTCGGTTTCGTCAGTGGGGCCATGAAGGAGACAATGAATCCTTCTTCAAAAAAGCCAAAGAATTGGAACGCCGCCTAGCGAAACTTACACTGGTCAAACCGCCAGCGCCCCCGAAAAATCGGCTGCAAGGCTTGGCAAATGGCGGGAAATCAGGCAAAGAGGTGTTCATCGTTCGTGACTTGCACCAGCAATATGCCGATCAGCTCCTATTCAAAGACAGCAGTTTTGCAATCTACCGTGGGGAGCATCTAGCCATCATCGGCGACAATGGTACCGGAAAATCAACCTTACTCAAATTACTTCTCGGTGAGGAGCTTCCTAGCGGCGGCACTATCAAGCGCGGCAGCAGCTTACAAATCGGCTATTTGCCCCAACAGCTACAGTTTGCCGATCCTGAGAGCCGCTTGTTGGCCTACGTACAGATGTTGACAGGAAACGAAGAGGCTGCTCGTCGGCAATTGGCCAAAAGTGGGTTTTATCAAAGTGATGTGGCCAAACGAATCAAAGATTTATCTGGTGGTGAAAAAATCCGTTTGGCGTTACTGAAACTCTTTTTAGAAAAAATCAACGTCCTGATTTTGGATGAACCAACCAATCACCTCGACAGCTATGCCCGAGAAGAAATTGAAGAAATGCTGCAAGATTATCAAGGGACCCTGCTGGCGGTCAGCCATGACCGCTACTTTTTACAGCAGCACTTCCAAGAAGCCCTGGTCATTGCACAGCAGCAGATCACGCGCCAGTCCCTGAGCCCCTTGATTGACTAAGAGATTGATTCGCAACAAAAAAACTTGATTTTCCTGCCATATGCATGGGTTGTTCAATCCATGCATACGCGGAAAATCAAGTTTTTATTTTTTGATCAATGAATGTTGCCGATCAAGTTGCGGATCGGTTTTCTAGCTAAATACAAGATGATGCCGACAACAACGGCTACTCCGCCGACGATGCCATAGTACATCCCTTCTGTTTGCGGTGTATAGAACCGAGCGATTTGCGCATTGATGGCTTGTGAAGAAGCGTCTGCTAACAACCAAATCGCCAAGGTTTGTGCTTCGAAGGCTTTCGGCGCTAGTTTGGTCGTCACCGACAAGCCCACCGGTGAAAGACACATTTCCCCTGCAATCATGATGAAGAAGCTCAATACCAACCATAATGGGCTGACCCGTTCTTCTACTCCAAACAAGAGGCTTGGCAGCATTAGCAATAGAAAGGACAAACCGGCTAAGACTAAACCGATGGCAAACTTCACTTCTGTCCGTGGCTGACGAGAGCCTAGTTTGGTCCACAACCAGACAAAGACAGGTGTCAATAAGACGACAAAAAGTGGATTTAAGGTTTGATACAAACTTGCTGGAATATTGATGCCGAATAACGTTGATTGCGTACGGTCAGCGGCAAACAATGCCAAGATCGATGAGCCTTGTTCTTCCAATGACCAAAAGACGATCGCTGACAAAAACAGCGGAATGTAGGCCAACACTTTTTTCTTTTCATCTGGTGTGACATCTTTCGAACGCAGCATTTTGGTAAAGTAGTAGATCGGTAAGAAAATACCTAGAACACTGATAAAGTTGATGAAGAAATCAACCGTCAGATGGCCAGTTGCTGCTGCTGCGCCAAACAACACTGCCAATGCGAGAAGAACCAGAACGACTGCTCGGAAGAAGGTTTTCTTTTCGGCTGCCGATAAGGGATTCGTTGGCGCGATCGCTACACTTTTCAACGTGGTTTTTCCTTGCACATAATACTGCACCAACCCGATGAACATCCCGATAGCAGCAATCGAAAAGCCTAAGTGGTAGTTGACCTCTTGTCCTAAGATCCCGACGATGATCGGTGCTAACAAGCCGCCAATATTGATCCCCATGTAGAAAATCGAGAAACCAGCATCCCGACGGATATCGTCTTTGCTGTATAAATGCCCCACCATACCCGACACGTTAGATTTCAAGAGTCCGGTTCCGATGACGATCAGCATCATGGACACAAACAACGCTGGAATCCCTAAAGGTGTTGCCAAAACGATGTGTCCTAACATGATCAAGATCCCACCATAAAAGACGGATTTATTTGATCCTAACAGACGGTCCGAGATCCAGCCGCCAACAATACTTGACATATACACTAAGGAACCGTAAATCGACATGATCGCCACAGCCGTTCCTTTTGGCAACCCTAAGCCGCCGTTGGCAACTGCATCGTACATGAAGTACACCAGAATCGCCCGCATACCATAATAACTGAATCGTTCCCACATTTCCGTGAAGAATAAAGTCGACAGCCCTCGCGGCTGACCTAAGAATGTTTTTTCTTTTTCCATATGTAATGGCCCCTTATAAAAATTAATGAAAATAAAATAGCGGAATTTTTCTGAAAATTCACAAATGCCAGTTTATTCCCATTTGGCAACTTTTACAAGGGTATTTCCCTGAGAACATCTTGTAAAAAAGGAGGGAAATTTAAATTCAAATGAAAGCAAAATGAGAAGCCCTCCACCTAGGTGCAGTATGAGCCAATTTTCATATGTATAATTATTAAATTTTCTGTTTAAAAAATTAGAAAATGGTCTTCACCAATTTTTCTCTCTAGCCCCGTTTTGCGGACTTTCCTACAAAAAAACACATGCAAGCATTTCTCTTGCATGTGTTTCAGCTTCTATTCTAAGGAAGGTTTTCGCTTAGCCGCGTAAACGTTCCACATCGCGAGCGATCATTAATTCTTCATCTGTTGGGATCAAAAGTACTTTGACTTTTGACTCTTCAGTTGAGATCACTAATTCTTCGCCGCGTTTGGCATTTTGATCGGCATCTAATTCGCAACCAAACCAAGTCATGCCTTTGATAACTTCGCTGCGGACGTGGGCATCATTTTCACCGATACCAGCAGTAAAGACGATCGCATCGACACCGTTCATGGTCGTTACATAGCCACCGATGTATTTACGGATGCGGTCAGTAAAGACGTCATAAGCAACTTTGACTTCTTCTTTGTCGTAGTTTGCTTCTAGATCGCGCATGTCGCTGGAAATACCAGTTAAGCCTAATAAACCAGATTTTTTGTTTAAAACATCCACCATTTCATCGATGTTCAAATCTAATTTTTCCATTAAGTAAGGCAAAACAGCAGGATCGATGTCACCAGAACGTGTTCCCATCGTTACACCAGCTAATGGCGTGAAGCCCATTGATGTATCTACTGATTGTCCGCCGTCAACCGCAGTGATCGACGCACCGTTCCCTAGATGGCAAGTGATGATTTTTAATTCTTCGATTGGTTTGCCTAACATTTCTGCCGCACGCTCAGAAACATAACGGTGGCTTGTACCGTGGAAGCCATATTTACGTACTTTAAACTCGTTATAGTACTCTAATGGCAAGCTGTATAGGTAATTGTGTTTTGGCATCGTTGCATGGAAAGAAGTATCAAAAACAGCGACACTGATGATTTCAGGCAAGATTTTTTTGAAAGCAGTGATCCCCATCAAGTTTGCTGGGTTGTGTAATGGCGCAAATTCAGCCAATGCTTGGATGCGTTCCATCACTTCGTCTGTGATCACAACTGAATCAGGGAAATCTTCTCCGCCGTGAACGACGCGGTGACCGACGCCAGTGATTTCATCATAAGCACCTAAAATGTTTAATTCGATCAGTTGATCCAATAACATTTTTACAGCTACTTCGTGATCGTTGATGTCGATGATTTGTTCGAATTTTTGATCTTCCCCATATTTGATGGTAAAGATAGAATCTTTCAAACCGATTCGTTCAACGATTCCTTTAGCGACAACTGTTTCCTCTGGCATTTGATATAATTGCCATTTTAAACTTGAACTTCCAGCATTGATTGCGATTGTTTTTGACATGATGATCTCCTTATCCGAATTATATTACAGATTTGCTGCTTTCCAAGCCGCAAATTGTTCAAAAAGTTTTGTGATGTTCTTTGGTTCTTTCAGTGAGGCTAGCTTGACCAGCAAGACTTCTTCTGCTTGTTTGCTTGTCCCTCCGTGGTTTTGTAAAAGCAATATACTTTTACGTGAATGTTCATTTTTAAAGAGTTCTTCAGGAAGCTGAATCATTCCTTGCAAATAAACCTTTTCTTTCAGCCATTTTTTCAAAAATTCACTCTGTTCCGTTTCCAAGAAATTGCTTGGTAGTAAGAACAAACCGTAACCGCCAGCTTTGACATAGTTCATCGCTTGTTCCATCAACAAATGATGGGCGTAACTGTGTCCTTCTGGAGCCGCCGTAATAAAGCTGCGGGCTTTGTCATCTTGTGGGTAATAGCCCACCGGTAGATCGCTGATCGCCAGATCCATCGGTTCGATCAAAAGCTCTTGCAAGCCATCTTGATGGAACAAATGCAAGGGCGCTTTGGTCCATTCGCCAGTTGCAGCTGCGATCGCCAACAAGGTTTCGTCAATATCCACACCGGTTCCTTCTACTGGACGCTTGGCTAATTGCAGATTCAGCAAGACTGTCAATAAGAGATTCCCCATGCCTACCGATAAATCAAGAAGTTTCACTGGTTGATCGGCACTACTCAACTGCTCGATCAAATAGACGAATAAAAACCCAAGACTATCTGGTGTCAGTTGGTGATTGGCCTGCAGGCGCTCCGTTTGGCTGCCTTTCAACAAAACCAACTGCGCAAGCTTGCGTTTTTCTTCTGCCGATAGTTCCATTGCTCGAATTTCTTGATAGATGGTTTCTAAACGAGCAGCAGTTGCTTCATCTGGTACCCCATCGATCACGCGAACTTGGTATTGATCAACAAAATTTTCGATCGTCTCTACGTAAGCATCAAAAAAAGACGTTTCCAATGCGTTTTGAAGCAGTTGGATCGCTTCAACGGTCAAATGAAAAGACGTTTCCATTTTTTCTGCGGACATCTTGCACCTCTTTTCAAAACTATAACAACATATATACCTGTTTAATTTTAGCCGATTCATCCAAAATAATCAATCGCTTTCGTTTAGAATAATTTGTGAAGCTGTAAACATTCTTTTTCTATTTCTGTATGAAAAAGGATGGTCGAAACAACCATCCTTTTCCTGTACTATTCTTCTTGGTCATCTGTGTCTATTTCAGGCTCTTCTTCAGGTAACAAAAAGGTAAATGTAAAGCGGCGGCTTTTGACATGGCACTCGATCTGTAAGAGTTGTCCTTGCCGTTCATAGGTCAACTTTCCTACATTATAAAGTCGTGACCCTTGATCTGCCAATTCGTTTTGCAAGAATTCCGCATGAAACAGTTCGCTCATGATGCGGGCTTCATAGGTTTCAATGGTTTTTGTATAAAAAAGGGCTGTTGTGCGGCTGTTTTCTAACACTAGCAATAACATCAAGCTCAACAGCTGCACAAACAACAATGCTGTGAGTAAAATACCGCCTTTATGCCGCCTCTTGTGTGTGAATTTTCCATTGTCCAATTTTCTGCTCTCCATTCTCAAAGGAAACGGTAAAGCGGATCGCTGCGCCAATTTTCTCAAAAGACACATCCGTTACTTCTGTCAATAGTGGTTGATACCCATTGTTGTCCCGCTTTCGCAGCACGCGATTGATGCGATCGATGGTGACCGAATTGTTTTGACTGCTTCGCAAATACAGTGTGGTCTCACTGACCGATAGATAGGTACAGGTACTTAATTCCCGTTCCAGCTGAAACAAAAACACATGCCATTCTTGATCTTTGCGAGCCATGATCTGCTGATTGACGGGTGCGAGGTGCTTAACGATCCCGCTGATCAGCAATAAGAAGATCGCCAATACCCATAAAGACAACAGACACTCCAACAAAGTAAAGCCTTTACTCTTCATACACGATCTCCCAGAGCTGCTCGCAGCTTTGGATGCGTGCTTGTTGATGCTGCGCTGCTTGCCAAAAGCGAACTTGATAGACTGCCTGACGCTGCGTCGTGTAGGTAATGGTTGACGCATCAAAGGAGTGGTTCTGGACTTCTTCATACAGCACCCGCAGCATTTGGGCTTTTTCTTGCAATGCCGCACTTTGCGTCAGTGAAGCGGTCTGCATTGCTAAAAACAGTAACACACAAGTTGCCAAGACCCCAAAGCCAATCAGGCTTTCTGCTAAGATGAACCCACTATTCAACGATTTTTTCATAACGGCCACTCCCAAATAAAAACTTATAGCTGATGGTTTGCTTTTTCTCCTGCCAATAGAAAATGATCCTTCGCAGACTGCTGTTGTTGCCGGATTGACTACTAAAAAGAATATCGGGAAACGCCTGCATCGCTAGTTGAGGAGGAACGTCGATCTTGGTGACTGGCTCAGTTGCAGCGCCGTAAAATGAAACAGTTGGTGTTGGCTCTGCTTGATAGATTGCTCGAGTTTGTGTGTTATCGATGATGGCCGATTGCTGCAAGGTATAGAGTCCTTTTTCTAAGCGAGCACAAAAGCCGAAAACTTCCGCAGATCGTTGATAGTACTCGATAGCCACGACGGGGAAAAAGAGGAAGAGACTACTGACCAAGAGTACCAAGAGACTTTCCATCAAGGTAAACCCAGAAAATCCCCTAGTGCCATTGTTCTCACTTTCTCTGCTCATAAATCGCATATTGTTCCTCAGATACATACCCTTCTGCAATCAATTCTTCTTTCGAAGGCACCCGATCTTCATTTAGACGAAAGAGTTCGATCTGGGTTTCCACTACTTTCACGATCGCCGCATTTCCTTTCTCATCAATGATTCCTCTTTGATTGGCAAGATTTGGGACAAACAACAAAACCAAAATACTGATCACTAATAAAACGACTAGCATTTCAACCAATGTAAAGCCTTTTTTGACACGCCAAATCCCCTGCTTGCGAGGAGATGCTACTTTCTTTTCTATCATTCGATCACTCCTTGGATATTTCCATAGATTGGTAAAAACATAGCGGCATAGATCCCAACGATCATTAAAGCAACCAACAAAAAAATCAGAGGCTGAACCCAGTGAATGGCTTTTTCGATTCGTTGAAACAAGCGTTCCATCAATAATTGACTGTATAAAAAAAGCTCTTCTCCTAACTTTCCTCGTACTTCTCCTTGAAAGACGATCAAAGAAAATTCGGGTGTGAGAAACGAGAAATGACGAAGTTTTTCTGGGAGTTCGCCCCCAAGTGTCAAGGTCACTCGCAGTTCTCGTGCTAATTCTTGGATCAAGGTAGCTTTATTGGTGTGCTCCATACACTCGATGATCTGTTGGATATCTAACCCTTGCTGAAACAACTTGCCCCATTCCAATGCGAAAAAACTCGTGTGATAACTCGTGTACAATGCTCCGAACAATGGCAGGTGGCTGAAAAACACAGCTTTTTGCAAGGCAGTGCGGCGGGCAAACACCCAGCGGCTGATCACAAAAAGCAGCACACTTAACAACAAGAAGAGGATAAGTACTGCTGGTGCCCAAGTGATGGCGCGAATGCCCCAATGACCTTCGTCGATCATGCCAGAGGCTAGCAATTGGGGCAATAAAAAGCGGTGCATCCCAAAAAGCGCAGCTATTAAAAAGACCAGTAACAAAAGCGGATAGGCAGCTACTTTGTACAGCAGCTGTTTTTGCTTGTTGACCAATTTATGGTAGTCGACCATCCGCCGCAAGGTCGCCGTGAGATCCCCATGCCTTTCTGCTAAATGAAGCTGACTTTTTTCAGTAGCCGATAACGACAACGGCGCTACCGCTGCTGCAAAGCTTTGCCCTTGGGCCAGATGGACAATCAGCTGTTCGATCACAGGTTCAGAAAACTGGCGGCTGCGCAGCAGCACTTGGAGGCTTTCTTGTAGGGAAAAGCCACTCTCCAATAACACCGTGAAGGTGACTAAGAGGGCTTCAGTTGCACGGCGTGGTAGCTGGGGCTTCTTTTTCATAAACTTCATCGCTGATCCACCCACTTTCTTTCACTTGTTTTAGTACGTGTTGCCACTGTTTTTCCACTTGCCCCTCATAAAAGTGATATGCCAGCAATCCATGAGGTTCATTCGCTTCATTTGGCAACAATCGCTGATAAATGATCCCTTGCAACGCGTGCGCCAGACGATCGTCTGTCCCGAGCAATTCCAGCAGCCGCGTCTTGGTTTCTGCTACACCTCGGGCATGGATCGTGGCAAATACTCGGTGACCTGTCAGAGCGGCTCGTACAGCGGCTTGCGCCGTTTCTTTGTTACGAATCTCGCCGATCAAAAGCAGGTCTGGACGATGCCGCAAGGACAAGCGAATCAATTCATCATAGTCTTGTTCGATCTTCAAATTGGTTTGCAGCTGTAAAAAGCGCGGCTCCTCGATCTCCACAGGATCTTCGATGGTAATGATTTGCCCCTTGGTTGCCCGAGCTAATTGATACATGAGGGTCGATTTCCCTGAGCCAGTGGGACCGGAAAACAAATGCAGTCCTCTTTGTTTGGTTGCCTGTTGGATCTGTTGGACGTCTTCTGCAAAAAAATAGCGCAGATGCTCCTGAGTCAAAGGATAAAGAAACCGCATCACGAGACTTTCACGCCCTTGGTAGTCACCGACTGTGGAGATGCGCAGCCGCTGCAGCTGATCGCCTAACGGATAACTGACTGCTCCTAACTGAGCTTTGCGTCGTTCTCCCACCTCCATTCCTCCTAAAAATTTGAAGCGAGTGATCAGCTGCTGGGCTTCTTCGTTGGTCAGTACTTGATAGGTCTTTCTGAGATAGCTTTTACTGAAAATCACCTCCATCTGTGTACCGCTCGGCAAAATGGCCAGATCCTGCATGCGTTCTTGTCTGCCATAGTGAATCAACTCATCTGAGAATGCTTGAATATCCACGACTTATCCCTCCTAAAAAGAAATACGCAAGCCTTTTGAGAATAGAAAAAAAAGACGAAGCAAATTTGCTTCGTCTTTCGTCACTTCTTTATTCCTGCGGGTCTTTTGCCACAAATTGGGCTTCCACCCGATAGATTCGCTGCCCGCGGCTTGAGAATTTTTCTTCATATTCCGTCATGATATTGTTCTCAAAGGTACTGTTATGCAGGTCCAACCAAACTTGTTTGATGATCATGCCATATTGAGAAAAGCTCGCTAAGGAATACTCAAACAATCCTTGGTTGTCCGTTTTGAAATGGATCTCGCCATTAGGTCGTAAAATTTGCTCGTCCACCGCTAAAAAGGCTTTAGAAGTCAAACGGCGCTTCTCATGCTTCTTCTTAGGCCATGGATCAGAAAAATTCAAGTAGATCTGGTCTACTTCATTGTCCGCAAAATAGTTGGTCAAAGCCGAACCATCCACATGCAGCAGCTGCAAGTTTGGGATCTCCTGCTCGATCATTTTATCCAATGCGATCGAAACGACACTGATCTGCATCTCTACCCCAATATAATTGATTTCGGGATGAGCTTTCGCCATTTCCGTAATAAATTGACCTTTTCCCATGCCGATCTCGATGTGTAGCGGATGATCATTGCCAAAGCGTTCATGCCAACGCCCTTTCCATTCGGTAGGCTCTGCAACGACGTATTGTGGATGAGCTTCAATCAGCTCTTTTGCACCTGCACGTTTTCTTACTCTCATGTTTCTTCCTTTCCGAAAAAACAAGATGGAACCAAATTGCCTCGCTCCATCTTCTCTTCATTCACTATAAATTCGTTTTAATTGTAAAATCTCTGCATTCATGGCTTTGTAATCGCCCCGCAGATAATATTTTTTGACCTCTTGCAGCATACTCAACAATGCATACCAATAAATTTTTTCGATCACTTCGCTGCTGCTATGGATACCGTAGCGCACCAGCCAATGGGACCAGCTGGATAGCGGCACATAGTGACCTAAAATAGTCCCGATATCGATTGCTGGATCTGCAAACATCACGGAATCCCAATCGACTAAATACAAATAGTTTTGACAAACCAGCCAATTTCGATAGTTGACATCGCCATGGACGACCGCGGCTTTTTGCTCGTCAAAAGCTGGAATATTGGCTTTTAAATACTCGGTGACCAAATGAATAAAACGGTTTTGAGCCACCGCAGAAGGCAGCTGATCTTGATAATCCATCAGCATTTGTTCAGGCGTTCTGACTTGTCCGCCGATTTTGCTTAGCATCTGTGCCAGCGTTTTTGAATGATGCAAGTGATACAACACATCAATGACGTCATTTCTTTGGCCGATCTCATCGGGATCTAAGACCCGTCCATCCAGCCATTCTTGTGCGGAGAGCGTATCCCCATTTCCCGTCCGTTTCGTCCAGACGAGTTTGGGTGCAATGCCCTCTTTAGAGAGTGCCGCAAGCATCGGGGTCGTATTTCGTTTGATAAAGACTTTGTCGTTGTCCTTGAGCCCGATATAGGCTTTCCCGGTGTCGCCTTTGATCGGCCGCATACGCCAATCTTGATCCAAGCGAATATCCATCCTAGCTTCTCTCCTTATTTCGCAGTACCTCTTATTCTAGCTTCCTAAAGGGTCGCCGTCAAGCGCATATGCGTTCGCTTTTTGTAAGAGAGGTTTCCTGAGGATCAGGCGTGCATTTTCTTTAATCGCCCTGGCAAGTAGATGCCTAAAAAAAGACCCGCAAAGAGGAAGAAGCCCACAAAAGCGATGCCCCCTTGCCAAACAACGGGCAAGCGCAAGCAACAGATCACGCCGAAAAAAACAGTCGTCACAAGCAAAAGTGACCCGATAATTTTTTTGATTGCTGCGGCTTTTTGTTTTTCTGGCACGGGATACAAATGGGTCAAAACCATGTATTGAAATTCATTGATCAAAGGGATCAGTTGGAAACCGATCAGATAAAGAAACAAGCAGCCGATCAGCAGACTGATCCAAAGCTCATCGACAAAGAATAAGACGAAGCCACCAATCAAGGATAAACGGACATAAAGACCGCCGTATTGCCCACCACGAATCACTCGGCGCAAGTAAAGATAAAGATACGTATTGCTTTGGGCTGGTTTGATCTTTGCCAGCAACCAGTCGAGGTATTTGCGTCGTTTGGCTTCCGTCGTGATTTGGGGAACATCTGTAAACAAGTTGATAAACCGATAGATCCGTAATAAGCGCGATTGCTCGGCTTGGATCATATAGTCCCAATCCAAGAGCTGACGATTAGATTTCACGCCAAAGAGGAACCAGATTGCTTGGAGGATGCTGATCACCAACCCTAGCCAAGGTGCTACATAAATACTGGCAAGTGTGGCAGCTAACGCACTGGCGAACCAGATTCCTCGCTGCTGTTTGACTTGCTGCTGTGTTTCTTGATACAACCGAATCCGCTGCAGTGAAAGATCCCCCAATTTTAACAGCCACATCATTCCTAAAAAGAAGGGAAAGGAAGCAAATGTACTGTTTGCTGTGACCACGACTAAAGGCATCGTTGCTCCTACGGCTAAAAATAAGACCCCAAAGGGCAGCCAGAGAGAATAACGCAGAGCTTGACTGAGGTAACTTCTCATTTGCCCTTCTTTGGCTAACAGAAAAATCAAATCTGCCGGTTTCGTCAGTGTCGCTAAACGTCCCAGCGGTAAAACAAAGAGCCAAACAGCGACCACGATGACGCCGCCTAATGGAAACGGCCGCGGCAATGTTTTTAGCAATTCCGAATAATACAGCCCTAGGCCTCCCACTAAGAAGGTGCTGATCAAAGCAAAATGATCATTGAAGACATAGCGCAAATAGCGTGTCATCTGTTTTTGATGCCGCTGTAAGCGTTGCGAGAAAAACTGCTTCATGCTTGACTCTCCTTTGTCAGTGCGAGGTACAGATCATCAAGGGAGGCTTCTGGTGCTTGAAATTGGCTTCTTAGCTGCGCCAATGTCCCTTGTGCGCGGATCTCACCGTTATGCAGTAGGATGAATTTGTCACAATACTTCTCTGCGGTTGCTAAAATGTGGGTGGACATCAAAATTGATGCCCCGGTTTGTTTCATCTCATTCATCAGTTCCAATAACGCATTGATCGCTAAAGGATCTAATCCTAGAAAAGGTTCATCAATGATGTAGACGCTTGGCTCAATCAAAAAGGCACACAACACCATGACTTTTTGTTTCATCCCTTTTGAGAAGTTTGCTGGGAACCAATCGAGTTTGTTTTCTAAGCGAAAGGTTTTTAATAAACGCTCCGCTCGCTTCATGGCTTCTTCTTGCGGAAGATCATAGGCCATCGCTGTCACTTCAATGTGCTCTCTTAAGGTCAATTCTTCATATAAAGATGGGGTTTCGGGAATATACCCGATTTGTTTGCGGTATTGCTCTGGGTTCTCCTTCAAGGTCAAGCCGTCGATCGTGATCGTCCCGCTGTGAGGTTGCAGTAACCCGATGATTTCTTTGATCGTCGTACTCTTCCCCGCCCCATTCAAGCCAATCAGACCAACGAGCTCACCATCGCCGATCGTAAAATCAATATTTTTTAAGACTGGCAGCTGGTTATAACCGCCTGTCACATTTGCTACTTGTAAAGTCATTCTTTTCCTCCGATTCGCCTAATTACGGCTTTCTGTCAACGTAGGCTCTTTTTTTCAATCCGCTAGCAAAACCGTTGCTTATTTTTCTTTATTCGTGACTTGTAAGATAAATTCGTTTTCTCCCACTGTAATGGTTTCTTGCGGCAATTCTTGGCTGCCAAAGCGTTCTTGCCACAGTTGTGCATCACTCGCTGGAAAAATGACCATTTGGATCGCACCGGCGGCAAGGCGGGTAGTAAAGGCTTGAACAGCAGCAGGTTCAGCATAGGAAACCAGACTGATCCTCAGCTCTTCTTTTTGATACCCTTGGTCGATCGCCCAGGTCTCAACGGCTGTCTCCAATTCACTTTGCACCGTAGGGTCCATCGCTGTTTCAGTGACGATGGCGGCATTGACTACTTCTTCTTTTGGACGCGTTAGCGAATAGGTGATCGAACCTGCGAACACCACAAACAGCGTGATCGCAATCAACCATTCTTTATAGGCATAAGCCAAATAGCGGAGCTTCGCTGAAGTCGTTGTTTTTTTCTGTAAGGTTTCTTTGATGATCGGTTTCATAGGTTCCTTCTTTCCAATTGATTTCTGATATTAAGTCTAGGGTTGTTGGAATCTAAATGCAAGCGTTTCTCGCTCGCTTTTCGCATTTCTTTAAAAAGCGCCTTTGTTGAAGGAACAGTTGCCTTGTTCCGACTTTTTCAAAGAGGAAACCAGACGAAAAAAAGCAAAATATGGTAAAGTAGAGGTAATAGATCAAGGAGGTTTTTTTACAATGGAAAATTGTATTTTTTGTAAAATCAACAATCGTGAGATCCCTAGCTACAAAGTCTACGAGGATGAGCAAGTTTATGCCTTTTTAGATATTTCCCAAGTCACCCCTGGTCATACATTGGTGATTCCCAAAACCCATGTGACGGATATTTTTGAGTACGATGAAACGTTGGCAGCAGCGGTTTTTGCCCGCATCCCTAAGATTGCTCGGGCGATCGAAAAAGCATTCCCTGAGATCGAAGGCTTAAATATCATCAACAACAATAAAGAATTGGCGTACCAATCGGTCTTCCATTCCCATGTCCATTTGATTCCTCGTTACAGCAAAGACGATGATTTCAAGATCCATTTTGGCAATCACGCAGACAATTACACGGGGGAAGAACTAGCGGCAATCGCCGAAAAAATTGGAAAGCAGGTGGACTAAATGATCGGCAATTTTCTTAAAGGACTATTATTCGGGTCCATCGCCGGCGGCTTAGGCGGTTTGCTTTTTGCACCGAAAAGCGGCAATGAAACCCGTGAAGAATTGATTCGCTATTTAGATGACACGACAGAAGCGACCTTAGAATTCAATGACAGCGTCAAACAGCTAAAAGATGCCGTAATGGTGACCCGCAAAACGATCGACGAAACGATCCCTGTTGTTACGGAGTCTTTCACGAAAGATTTGGAAGCCTTCAAATTCCAAGCCCAACCGCGCCTTGCTCGGATCAAGACCCAAATGGAGCAATTGAATCAACACATTACGACGATTCAAGCCCAAAGCGCAGCGGATGACAAACAAATCGAAAATTTGTAGTTTTTATGAATTTTGTTTGAAACATCCACTGTTTTCTTCCCAACCATTTCTAGAAGTGGTATAGTAGGTGCAGTGATTATTATGAATCTTTTTAGAATTAGGAGTGCTTAAACGAATGAAGAAAAAATTACTTTTAGTAGCAGTCAGTGCAATGAGTCTTTTTGCATTAGCGGCTTGTGGAAACTCAAGTGAGGAAATCGCAACAATGAAGGGCGGTAAAATCACTGTTCAAGATTTTTATGACAAAGCAAAAACAAGTTCAGAAAACCAACAAGCGTTGCGTCAAATGATCGTCTTAAAAGTCTTTAATGAAAAATACGGCGATGACGTGACTGAAGAAATGATCGACGAACAATTCAACAACGTGGCTGAACAATACGGCGGTAGTGATTCCTTTGAATCAACCTTGACTGCTTCTGGTTATACGGTGAAATCTTACCGTGCAGAATTGAAAGAACAGCTTGCGTTACGTGAAGGCTTAAAAGCCAACATGGATATTACTGATGAAGAAATGAAAACTGCTTGGGATTCTTTCCACCCAGAAGTAGAAGCACAAATCATCAAAGTAGCAAGTGAAGATGATGCCAAAGATGTCTTAGAAGAAGCGAAAAAAGATGATGCTGACTTTGGCGAAATCGCTAAAGAAAAATCAACGGATGCAGCAACAAAAGAAGATGGCGGAACGATCAAATTCGATTCTACGTCAACTGCTGTGCCAAACGAAGTGAAAACAGCCGCTTTTGATTTAAAAGATGGTGAAATCTCTGAAGTGATCTCTGCAACCAACACGTCGACTTATACGACGGAATACTATATCGTGAAAATGGTGAAAAACCAAGACAAAGGCAACGATATGGATAAATACAAAGATGAATTGACTGAAATTGCTCAAAACACGTTGTTGAATGATTCAACCTTTATGGCAGCAACGATCGGTCAAGAATTGCAAGCAGCCAACGTGAAAATGAAAGACTCTGACTTAGCAGACTTGCTTTCTGATTACATCACAGCTGCCGAAACAGAAGATTCAACTGCTGACTCTTCTGCAACGGATGCAACAGACAGCTCTGCAGCAGATTCTTCTGCTACTGAGGCAACCGATGATTCTACTGCAACAAGTGAAAGTGCTACAGATTCTTCTGCTGAATAAACAAAAAAAGAAGTGCCGTCATAGCGGTGCTTCTTTTTTTGTGCCGATTAGATTTCTATCTACGATTCAACTGCTTTTCCAGCAGCTAAAAAAGCCACGCTAAGCAAGCCTAGCGTGGTTTTTGTTCTTTCCGTCATTCACTTTAGTTGATCGTGCTACAAGGTCACCGCTACACTTCTTTCGGTACATAAAAACTCCGATTGTCCATGCCAAAAATTCGGTCTGTGTATTGACCAGGTTCCGTTAAACGAATCGACGTCAGCATCATTTGCATGGAAGCATCCAAATTATCGATCTGATGGAGGATCTCCGCTTCCATTATGCGGGGGCGAACAGGTGACCCATATTCTAATAAGCCATGGTGGGCTAAAACCATATGCCGCAAAACAACGATATCTTCTTCTTTGTCATCAAATTTCAAAGCCATACAGGCTTGCGTGATTTCTTCATCCACTAAGACCAAATGCCCTACTAGATTCCCCGCCAAGGTATACTCTGTCGTCATCGGACCTGTCAACTCGATCACTTTTCCTAAATCATGTAAAATAATGCCCGCATACAGCAGTGACGCATTTAATTCAGGGTATTCTTTGACGATCGCTTTTCCTAAGCGCAGCATAGTTGTCGTATGATACGCCAATCCACTGGCGAAGGCATGGTGATTGCGCTTCGCAGCTGGAAAATCAAAGAATTCCTTTTTATACTTGTTCAACAAGAAACGGACGATGCGATTCCAGTGAGGATTTGTGATCTCAAACAAGGTTTGACTGATTTCTTCTTCCATCTCTTCTTTTCGCAAGGGCGCTTTTTCCATGTATTGGCTTGGTTCGTGGGGTTCTTCCGGCTTCGCTAAACGCAAATGCATGATTTTGACTTGCGGATTGCCTTGGTAAACTTCTCGTTTCCCATCTAGTAGTACCACTTTCCCGGGTTCAAAACGGGCGATTTCTTCATCTGATGCATCCCAAAACTTTCCATCAATCGTGCCAGATGTATCCTGAAACGTGAAGGCAATAAACTTTTTGCCGTTTTTCGCGATCCGTACATCGGCATTTTTGATCAGTAAGAAAAGTTGAAACGTTTCATCAACAGTTAATTCACGAATTTTTTTCATGGGCTTATTTGGCCGATCAGCCAAATCTTTCACTTCCTTTACTCAGATCCTCGATAGGCTGCTGGTACTTCTGATAATAGCTTACCATTTCTTGGTCAGAAGACAAACAAATTACTTGATAACTTTGTCCAAACTCTTTTAATAGTGCTGCGAAGCGTTCCTTACGAACACTGTCATAATGCAACCAACCATCATCAATAATGATCGGGCACAAAGGATGATTTTTTTGCAGCGCTAGATAACCGAAACGTAACGCCATGATCAACTGATCCTTCGTTCCTGTGGACAAGTCAATGATCGAAAAGGTCTCGCTGGCATTTGCCGCTACTAACAGACCATTTTCCAGAAGAATCTTTTGATAACGTCCGTTTGAAAGCTGTTCAAAATAAGTCGAAGCGGCTGACAATAGCTGCGGCAATTGCTGTTCTGACAATTCAGTCGTGACATCCGTCAAAATTGAAGCCGCCAACTGACGACTGCCCCATGCCACAGCGAGTTCTTCAATGACCGCCTTCAGCTCACTTTCTTCTTGATAAAGCTGATTCAAGGTGCCGTTTTTTTGACTGGCTGCTGCTTCTAATTCCAAGCGTTGTTTGTGCTCCGTCAACTGCTGCATTTGTGCCTGAAGCTGTGTTTGCTGCTGCTTGATCTGGTCTTTTTGCTGCAGCAATTCTGCTTGTGTGACTGGTTTGGGATAGATCGGTGTTAACATCCCCGCCAATTCTTCTGCTCGCTGCTGCGTGCGCTGCGCTGCTTCCCATTGCTTCAACCAGAGGCTGATTTCTGCAGGGTGATCTAACCCTTGCTGCTGCAAGAGCGCACTGGCTTGGGCAAACAGCTGGTCGCGTTCGTTGCGGGTACGGGTCAATTGTTGGGCCAGTAACGTGCTAGGTTGTTGCAACCGCGAAAGCTTGATCGTTTGCATCTCTTCATGAAACTTCTGCAACATCGCCGCTTTTTCTAACAAGGTTTTGTTTTGCAGCGGCAGCCACTCCGCATACGGGCGGAATTGCTCCTCAAAGGGGGCCAATTCTTCCGTGACAGCTTGCCGTTCTTGATAGGCTTGCTTGCGCTGCTGCGAGTAGGCTTGATAGCTAGCAACATCTTCATCATAAGCGAATAGATGCGACTGCCAGTTTTCCACCGGCAAATCACCAAAAAAGGGTGTCAACGCTTGGTGGGCACGGCTGATCTGCTGCTGCTTTTGCTGCTGCTCATTTTCCAGCTGTGCCAACTCTTCGCCCAGTAGATCCAGCTGCATGAGGACCGTCTGCCATTCTTGCTTGACGCCTTGCTGCTTGTTTGGTGCTGCTTTCATCAGCGGCAAAATACTGCCGATGATCGATGAGATCCCCGCACCTAATGCAAGCCAGCGCCACGGACTTGGCAAAAAGATACCGATCACTGTGACTAGCCCACCGACGATCCCTAGCGGCCATAGCGGGCGAGAAACGGGCTTGCGGCCAATCAATTGAGGATGCTGCTGTTCTAAGCGGGCCGCGGTGGCTTGCAAAGATTGCGCTTTTTCTTCTAAACGCCTCATGCGCTTTTCGAGCTCTTCTAACTGCACACGTTCTTGCAGTAAACGTGTGGTTTGTTCATGGATCGAAGCCGTTACTAGCGGCGGCGATTCTCTGCTCCACTGGCGCTTTTCAATCAAGCGATTCAACTCTGTGATGGCGACAGTTTCTTGTTGATTGGCTGCTGCTTCACGATCTGCCAAACGCGCCATCGTCACTTGCTGCTGCAGCAAGTGACTGATCTGATGCTCGTGATCAAGGTAAAAGAAATACTTGTCTGATTCTTTTCCTTGCTCCAACTGATCTAATTCGGCTTCTTTTTTGCGAATTTCTTCCGTCAGCTGCTGATACTGCTGATAAAACTGTTTGATGGCTTGGACTTGCTGAGGATCGGCTAGCGTATCTGCTGGTGCCATTTGCTGCCACTCTTTATAAAGGCCCCAGTGACTCAGCTGTTGCTGATTTTCCTGATAAGCGTCATTCAATGCTTGATACTGGTGCCGCAAGTCTTGGATCTGTTCTTGCAGCTGGGCGATCTGTTGATACTGCTGTTGGATGCGGCTTTCTTCGCTTTCTTTTTCCGCAATCGTTTTTTGCAGTTTTTCTAATTGTTTTAACGCTTGGTTCAAAGGCAGCTTTTGCCCTCGTGGCTTGTATTGCTGCTGATTGGTGGTTTCATATTGCGCCACTTGCTGCAGCATTTTTTGACTGCCGCTGATCCCTAGAGAAATCAACGCTTGGTGCAGCTCATTTTCTTCTAGCTTATCGATCTGGGTCAATTGCTCTTGCTGAAAAGTAAAGACATCGAAGAACAATGCTCGATTGAGGGGCTGCAGGTGTTGTGCCAGCCATTGCTCATCGACCGTCTGGCCAGCGACATGGACTTTGGCACGACCACGGTCCACTTGCCGATAGCGTTCCACGATCACTTCACCGAAGGGTTCCAGCGCCAACCATAACTTGCCACCGTAAGCAGCACCGTTTTTGGGGGTATAGTCTTTTTTCTTGGCTGTCTTTTTCGGAAAGCCAAACAAAATGGCGGCAATAAATTGATACAACGTCGATTTTCCGATCTCGTTGTGCCCAAAGAGCAGCTGATTTTGCGGATGAAAGGCAAAGCTTTGTTCATGGTATTTCCCAAAACCGGTAATCTCTGCTTTTAAAATTCTCATGACTGCTCCTCCCATTGAAAGTCGTCTTTCAACAATTGCTTGGCTTGCTGCAAGACTTCTTCTTGAAATGATTCATGGGTGATCCCCCGCTGGATCAGTGGATGCTGCAATAGATCCGACAATCGATCCGCAAACATCTCTGGCGACTCATACATCGCTAAAAACTGCAGCATATAATCTTCTGATACCACCAATGCGATCTTGTCTTCATTGGCTTGCTCGACTTCAAGGGCATAGATCACTTGCAGCGGCTCTGTTTGTGCCAACCGTTCATTGAGGTAGGTCAGCCATTCATTTTTTTCCGCAGCTGGAAACCAATCTGGCGGCAGCTGCTGCACATCGGTCAACACCAGATGCAGCAAGCGCGAACGAGGACTTTTTAAGCGCTCGATGATCGCTGGCAATACGGCATTCGAGGCAGTCACATCCGCTAAGGAGACCACTTGCTTTTGCCAAGCGATCTCTGCGATCTCCAAGCGCTCGATCGTTGGTCCCTGCGGCGTTAAGTCTGCCAAAATCACCCCAGTCGCCTGTTCTTTCTTGGTCTTTCCTTGAGGTGTACCTGGATAGAGAATCGGTGGCTGCTCTGAGAGCGTCTTAGGTACATGGATGTGCCCCAAGCCCCAATAATCATAGCCTTTTTGTTTCATTTCACTGATTGAAAAGGGGGCATACCGTTCACCAGCTTGGTCCCCGTGGTAAAGCCCGATATGGTAATCCACCGCTGCTCTTGCAGGAAATTCTGTTACTTTATTTTCAGTGATCCAAGGATGTTGGTAGCTAAATCCACTGATTGCATAGGTTTCACCGTTTTTCGTTGTTCCTTGAACCGTTTGAACTTCTTCTGATGAAAAGAGAATGACATTTTCTGGAAAAGCAAACCAATACCGTTGCGGATCATAATAATCATGGTTGCCGAAAATCATATAGACAGGGATCTGTGCTTCCCCTAGTCGTTGCAGTTGGGCAAAAAAGTCATGCTGCACTTTTAGACTCGGCCGTGCTTGATGGAATGTATCCCCAGCCAGCAAAACAAAATCGACCGCTTTTTCTAAGGCAACATCCACCAAATTACGGATGATTTTTTGATTGATGGCAGGGAGTTGGGTCTTCACTTTTTCAGATAACAAATGAACCCCTTCAAATGACCGGTCGATATGCAGGTCTGCACTATGTAAAAATCGCATTTCTTTCTCCCTCCTTAATGCTTCTATCATAACATTTCTCAGGCATTTCGTCAGCAAAATACGAAAATTTGTTCGCCTTTTTCATAAAAAAAACCAAAGAAGCGATTTTGAAACTTCTTTGGAAAAGGCTCTTGCAGTTGCAGCCGATTGCTCTGAAGATTCACTTGCTTCTTTGGTCTTTGTTGGTTGGCGATTACGCTTCGTATAGATCTCTTACAGGACCCATGATGATGCGGTTCAAGTCATTGGCTACTAAGCTGAAGGCTTGCTCTTTTTGCATCAAGTCAGAAACAATGCCGTCTTGCTGAATTTTTTGCGATAATTCTTGGGCTTTTTGCGCTTCTTCTTCTGTCATTTCTTCGCCAGCCATCATTTTTTGTTGCAGGCTTTGTTGCAACTCTTGAAACTCTTTGAATAACGCATACGCTTCTTCATTTGCTTTCAAGCGGTCGAAAGAACCTTTCAAATCTTGAAACTGTTCTGACTCGCGTAATTCACGTTCTAATTGGTTTGCTGTATCATAAATATTTGCCATTTTGACGCCTCCTCTTTTTTTCTAGTATACCATTCTTCTCAGGTTCTAGACTAGCAGTTGCCTAATTCCTTTAATTTCCGCTGATGGAATTCCACAAGCCGCCAAACAGTTCTTTCGTTCCTTCTTTGATCTTGCTGCCGAATTCCTTCATACCTTCTTTGGCGCTTTCGGCAAAGTCATCGATGGTTTTCTGCCAATCATTGCCATTTTGTGACGTACTGCTCTCAGGATCTGGTACTTCATCGGCTGCCATCAATTTTCCACCTGTCCAATAAGCGTCTGCAACTTGGAATTGGGTGCCTTGACTATAAGGCAGTAAGCTTTCGGCCTCTGCTTTGAATATTTTCCCAACGACTTGTCCGCTAGTTCCCGTTAAGTAATGATCTTCACTCACATGCTCAAATCCTAACCAAGTTGAAAGAACCATATCAGGAGTATAGCCGACGATCCATTGGTCATTGACCTTAGAAGCATCAAAGTTGGTCTCTGTCGTACCTGTCTTGCCGGCGATCGTAAAGCCGTACGGACTGGCACTAACACCCGTCCCGTTAGAGAAGGTGCCCAGCATCATGCTCGTCATTTTATCAGCGGTCTCTTTAGAAATCACCCGTTTGCCTTGCACAGACGTATTGTCAACGATCACGGAACCAGTTGAATCAACGATTTTGGTGATCAAATGCGGTTTGTAGTAATACCCGCCATTTGCGAAAACGCCATACGCTGCTGCCATCGTCATGGGTGATTCCCCTTTTTCCAAACCACCTAATGCTAAGCCATAATATTTGTCGGATTCGGTCAAGGAAAGTCCAAACTCTTGTGCTTTGCTGTACCCACGATCTAAGCCGATCTCATGCAACAGCCAAACTGCTGGCAGATTCAGGCTTTGGGCGAGGGCTTGATACATGACTGCTTCGCCAGCATAGGTCCCATCAAAGTTTTGAGCATCATAAAAATCGAGGGGCTCGTCTTTCAGGATACTGTCGGGTTCAAACCCAGCTTCTAGGGCAGGGGCGAAGACGCTGATCGGTTTGATCGTGGAGCCTGGTGAACGTTTCATTTGCGTGGCAAAATTAAAGCCTCTAAAGACGTGCTCGCCACGACGACCCACCACCGCTTGCACCCCACCGGTATTCGGATCAAGTGCGACAGAGCCTGATTGCACCATCGTGCCATCAGCGGCATTTTCAGGGAACAAGGCATCGTTTTTATAGGCAGCTTCCATTTGCGCTTGGTAGTTTTGATCCAGTGCTGTATAGATCTTGTAGCCGCGATTCATGACATCATCGGCGTCCAACCCATAGGATTCGGCTTCATCGATGACCGCATCGAAATAATAAGGATACTTATAGCCAGATTCTGAATTGCCAAATCCATCATACAGTAAATTAGCTAAGGCAACTTGTGATTCTTGGTCAGCAACGGACTGGTCCAACTTGCCGTTATCCACCATCAAACTCAAGACGGTATCGCGACGGTTCGTGGCGTTTTCCAGATTGTCGATCGGGTTATAGATCGAAGGACCTTTGAGCATCCCCACCAACGTCGCAGCTTCTCCCACGCTTAGTTCAGAAGCATTGACACCGAAATATTTTAGCGAGGCATCTTGAATGCCCCAAACCCCGTTACCAAAATAGGAACTGTTCAAATACATTTCCAAAATCTCATCTTTAGAATATTTCTTCTCGATCTCGATCGCTAAGAAAAGCTCCTTGGCTTTTCGACTAAAGGTTTGATCCAAGGACAGATAGGCATTTTTGGCAAGCTGCTGGGTGATGGTACTTCCCCCACCGCCTTCGGCACTGCGGTTGACCAGCATGCGCAGGGCTGCTCGAGCGATCCCCTTGATATCAAACCCGTGGTGATTATAGAAGTTGCGGTCTTCGGTTGAGATCAAGGCGTTGACCACATCACTGGAAATGGCATCAAGAGAAACGTACGTGCCTTTTTGCGAGTACAACTGCCCTGCTTCATCGCCATTGGCATCAAAAATCACCGTCGATTCTTTCAGACCTGACTCTAATTCACTGACTTTCGTATTTTTGGCGATATAAAACAAATACCCGCTCATGATTAAGATAGCAACTAAACTAAGTAAAATAAAAATTTTATTTACGTGGTATTTTTTCCAAACCCGCTTGCGCCATTGATGAAATTGCTGCAAATACGGTTTTAACCAGCGCCAAAAGGTCAGCCAACCGGTCTTTATTTTGTGAAGGATGTGTTTCCAATCCATTACTTCACGCTCCTTTGGTTAAGTGTAGCATAAATGACTTTCTTTGTTATACGGCTCTAGACGTAATTTCATTCGAAAAGAATGCTTTATTATTCTAGCATTGAATGCTCTGTTTTTTATTGTTTTTTTTATAAGAAAAGCTTAAAGATGCTATAATAGTCGGTAGCGAACAGCAAAGAAAGGACGTTTTTATGGAATACACCATGACTTTACCCGAAAATCACCCGCCCATGCCGCTTCGCGATTTGTTGGAACGGGAGTGGCTCGTCCCACGAAAAGTGCGCCATTTTCTGCGCACGCGGAAAAATGTAATCGTCAATCAGCAGCCCGCGATGTTTCATCAAGAAGTTCGTGGCGGCGATCAAATCACTTTGATCATTGAAGACAGTGATTACAGCTATCAGCCGATCCAGTTAGGCCAAGCAGACAAAGTCGACGTACGTTTTGAAGATGAGCACTTATTGGTGCTGAACAAGCCTGCGGGGGTCAAGACGCACCCCAATCAGCCATTAGAAGCAGATACCCTATTGAATGATGCAGCTGCTTACCTTGCGCCGAAACAGCAGCAGCCTTATGTGGTCCATCGTCTAGACAAAGAAACCAGCGGTGTCGTTTTATTCGCAAAAAATCCTTTGGTGTTGCCGATCTTGGGTCGAATGTTGGAAAACAAACAGATTTTCCGCCGCTATCAAGCCACAGTTTGGGGCAAACTTACGCAAGATCAAACGATCGCCAAAAAAATCGGTCGTGACCGTCACGATCGTCGCAAGCGAATCATTGACCCCCGCAACGGTCAGTCAGCCGTCACCCATGTAACCATCGCCCACACCCAACAAAAGACGACCGATGTGTATTGTGTGTTAGATACGGGGAGGACCCACCAAATTCGCGTCCACCTTGCCAGTATCGGTCATCCAGTCGTCGGTGACCCGCTTTACCAAAACAAACCAGCGCCGCGTTTGCTGCTGCATGGCTATGAATTGCATCTGGAGCATCCCTTTACCAAAGAACAGTTAGTGATCATCGCTCAACCGGGCTTGTGGTAAACAAAAAAAGCATGACGACTTGAGGAACCCCTCTTGTCAGTCATGCTTTTTGGTTTCAGATGTTTTTTTAATGTTTCTACTCGGTGCTTCGGCTTATAGCGGTAAGTAAGCTGCTGGATCAACGAAATCTGACCACAACGTCTTACTCAATCCAAAGTGCAAATGGACGCCAGTCGAGTTTCCAGTCGTCCCCATCGTACCGACTTGCTCGCCGACTGCAACGGTTGCCCCCTTCGAGACACTGATAGCTGTTAAGTGAAAATAATACGAGTAAAAGCCGTTATCATGAGCCAAAATCACGTAATTCCCCGTGCTTGGACCATAACCAGCATCTTCTACCTGACCATCACGAGCGGCGACGATCTTCTCCCCCGCTTGACCTGTAAAGTCGATCCCATCATGCTGCGTCCCAGAAAAACCAGTTGGGTCAGCTCGAGTACCAAAACCGCTGGAGATCGACACGGCGCCCGTGATTGGCAGTGAAAATTCACTGGCTGCTGCTTTCTCTGCTGCTTCTTTGGCTTTTTGTTTTGCTTCTTCAGCGGCTTTTGCTTCTTTGTCCACTTTTTCTTGCAAGTCTTGTACTTGCGCTTGCGTTTGCTGCAACTTCTCTTGTTGGCTCTGCAATTCTTCTTTTGCTGTTGCTAGTTGTTCTTTACTATGTACTAATTGGGCTTGCGTCAAGGTTTGGTACGAAGTGATTCGTTGCTGTTGGGCTTCTTTTTCCGCCAATTGTTGGTTCACTTCCCGTAAAGCCGCTTGTTGTTCACTAAACTTGCGTAGTTGTTGGATCGTGGCTTGTGGTCCGTCGACTACCGGGCTGCTTGGCGCTTGGCTTTCTTGATGCTGGGCTTTTTGGTCATTCAGAGCAGCGATCTGCGTTTGAACTTCCTGGCTTTCTTGTGCTAATTGGCTTAATTCTTCCTGATAATCTGCTAATTGACTTTCCAGCGCTGTGACTTTCTGTTGGCTAGTGGTGACTTCCTCTTCATACGTTGCAAGTTCTGCAGTCAAAACCGTCAGTTCCTCGGTGCTCTTCGTTTCAGCAGCATAACTGACAGCTGGCTGGAAAAGCGGCAACGTAAGGGCGAGCAATAAAAAAATCTTTTTCTTCAATGAGGCAACTCCTTCTTTTTTTTAGTAGCTTGGCTACTTTAACATGCTTATTCATGAAAAAAAAGAGGGTTTTTCCAACAGTTTAAAGTCTATTGTTGCAAATTTTCATGTAAATTACCTATAAAACGGGCTTTTTTTACAAATATTGCAGCAGAATAACAACTTTTATAAGAATTTCTTTAGCTCGCCAATCGCCTTATCCTCGCTCTTGCAGCTTCGCCAATTCCTCAGACGTTAATTCCCGATACTCGCCTAATGCCAAATCATCTGGCAAGGACAGGCCTCCCATGCGAATCCGTTTCAAATAAACGACTTCTTTTCCTACTGCATGGACCATCCGTTTGACTTGATGGAACTTGCCTTCATGGAGGATCAGTTTGATCTCGCTGCGCGATTCATTTTCATCGACGTTGAGGATCTGCAGCTCAGCCGGCAAGGTCCACTCGCCGTCTAATTTGATGCCTTTGGCAAAGATTTTTTGATCCTCCGCTGTCATGATTCCCTCGACTTGGGCATAATATTCTTTTTCCACATGCTTCTTAGGCGACAATAATTGATGCGCCAATCCGCCATCGTTCGTAATCAGCAAAAAGCCTTCGGTGTCTTTATCCAACCGTCCTACTGGAAACAGATCTTCGCGAAATGCTTCTTCAGAAAACAAATCTAAGACCGTCTCTTCATAGGAATCGACGGTTGCCGAAATCACGCCGGCGGGTTTATTCAGCAAATAATAAAACTGGCTTTGATAGGCGATGGGTTCCCCCTCAATACAAACGGTATCTTGTGTTTCTTGTACTTGTGCTTTGTCACTTTTGATGACTTGTCCATTGACGGTCACGAGCCCTTTTTTGATCAACTGTTTCACTTCTTTGCGGGAGCCATAGCCCATATCCGCTAAAAATTTGTCTAAACGCATCGGTTTCTTCCTTTCATATAAAACAGCCGCCAAGGTCTCACAAAGGAGGCTCAGCGGCTGCTTCTGGTTTTATTTGATGTGTAATTTCTGGCGTAAACGAACCATTGATGAGCCGAGTAGTTTTTCAGCTAAACGCAATTTCAGCGCAATGTAGATGTACACACTGCCGCCGACTCCTGCAACTAGCAAGCTCAAGATAAAGGCTTGAACTTTTCTTTCAGAGCTCAAGACAAGCCCAAAGAGTTGGCGAGCGATCAACGCTGCGATCACCATAATGATCGTCATCGCGCCAATCAATAATGTCCGTCGCAACGTCAAGTTTACATTGAAATGGCCTTTGCGAATCATCTTGCGAATGTTCAGCCAGCAGACGATCCCCAAGGCAATCGTGGTGGAAACCAATGGACCATAGACTTGGAACAAACGAATCGCTGGATACTGCAAGATCACTTTCACCAGTAACCCTACAAAGAAGAAAACAACCGCTTCTTTGTTGTGGTACATCCCTTGCAGCATACTGGAACTAAGCATAAACAAGCCTAAGACCAAACCAGACAGACAGGCAGCGACTAAGACGCTCGCCCCTAATGCATCTGGACGATAAAACAAGGTGTATAGGGGATAAGACAGTACGATCATCCCAAAAGTCGCTGGAAACATTACAAAGGAATACAATTGCAAGTTGTTGCTGATCAATTTGGCTAAGTTCTTTTTGTCTTTTTTGGCGACTGCTTCGCTGATCAAAGGTAGTCCCGTTGAAGCCATGGAAGTAGCTAATCCGATAACCACCATCGTCAGCTTATCAGGGTTGCTGCCGAAAATCGCCATTAGTTCTAAGAGCTGATCATTTGAAAATTCGGTAAAACTGCTCATCATTCGAACAAAGGTGTACTGATCCACCAATTTTAAAATCGTGATCCCAGAGCCTACGATAATAAAAGGGATCGCTTCTTTGATGGTCGCTAAAACCAATTCTTTGGTTTGCAGCACCGTTTCTTCTTTGCTCATATCCACTAAAACATCCATCCGCACCCGCTGCTTTTGGAAGTAATAGCCTAATACCAAAATGCTGGCTAAGACACCGATAAAGGCGGCAAAGGTCGATTGCGTCACGGCTGCCGTGTATTCGCCTTCGATGACCCGCATAATGATGAAGGTCGCTAAAAGCATATAACAGACACGAGCGATTTGTTCAACGACTTGCGAGATCGCAAAAGGTTTCATGTCTTGGTTTCCTTGGAAATACCCTCGCATGACACTCATACAAGGAAAAACCAATAAAGCAATACTCAATGAGCGCATCGCAGGAATCAATTCTGCGCCTCCGCCTGAAGCCGTTGCCAACCATGGGGCTGCCAAATACATGATTCCAGCGGTCACCACGCCAAAACCTGCCATCAATTGAAACGCTCTTAAAAAGAGCTTCTGGCTCGTGCGGTATTCTTGGCGAGAATTGTAAAAAGAAATCTGTTTGGCAATTGCTGAAGGGATCCCCGCAGTGGAGATCATTAAAAATAAGGCGTAAACATTATAGCCCATTCCAAACAACGCATTTGCTTTATCCGCATTTGCGCCCATCCAATAATACCAGGGTAAAATGTAAATGGCGCCAAGCAAACGTGAGCCGATATTTCCCATCGTCATCCAAGCAGATCCTTGAGCCATTTTTTCTTGTGTAGTTAATTCTTTTGACACTGAACGCATGTGTTTATCCATCGCCATTATCTCCAACTTTCTACAAACATATCCCTTCCATTTTAATTCGAAAAAGGGTTGGTCGCAATCTATTTTTGCAACATCTTAAAGTTTCTTCAAAATAAGGAGAAAAAAAAGAAAACTTTTCCCTCCCAAACGGCGGTTTTTAGGAGTTATGCTATAATAAGAGAAATCTTTAGAGGAATGAAGGAGAACAACGATGCAAAAGGAACTCATTACCGTGCCACAGATCCGCAAGCTCTTATTGCAGGAAAACCTATTGAAAGAAATCATCACCCCCACTGATTGGGTTTATACCGTGCCGCAAGAAATGACTGATCTTGCCTTTACCTCATTAAGCTACGACTCGCGAACAGCCGATGCGGCGACGCTTTTTTTCTGTAAAGGGGCTTCTTTTAAAGAAAGCTACCTGGCTGCCGCCATTGACCAAGGGATTCAGTGCTACATTTCAGAAACGCCCTATGACAACTTTGCAACTTATGGAATCATCGTCACCGACATTCGAGAAACGATGGCAGTGATCGCTCAAGCGTTTTATGGCCATCCTCAAGAACAGTTGGTGACCATCGGCATCACGGGAACAAAAGGCAAAACCAGCTGCGCCTATTTTGCTCGGGCGATTTTAGCAGAATCGACGGGTCAAAAAGTAGCATTCTTTTCATCTGAGGAAAACTCAGTCGACGGAAAAACCTTTAATGAAGCAGTGTTGACGACCCCCGAAACACTGGATCTTTATAAGATGATGGCCGAGGCTGTCGCAAACGGCATGACCCATCTTGTGATGGAGGTTTCTTCCCAAGCCTATAAAACCAAACGGGTCGCCGGTATTACCTTTGATATTGGCGCGTTCTTGAATATTTCGCCTGATCACATTGGACCAGTGGAACATCCAACTTATGACGATTACCTTTACTGCAAACGAGAACTGATCCGCAACAGCAAACAGATGATTTTAAATCGCCAAAGCGATCACTACCACTTGCTGCGAGAAACTTGTGAAGTCCATCAAGTTCCTTATATTACCTACGGACGTTCAGACGCCGATTATGTCGTCCAAGAAGGGACAGATCTAAAAGGCTTTGCGCTGTCAGCTGCTTCTGATGTCTTGCAAGTCTCTGGTGAATATCAACTGGGGATCTTAGGTTCTTTCAACCATGAGAACGCCACAGCGGCGATTTTAGCTGCCTGCTTAGCGGGTGCCTCTCGTGAGGACGCTCAGAAAGTCCTGCCGACAGTGATCATCCCTGGACGAATGATCGTTTTAGAAAAAGAAAATGGCGCAGTCATGATCGTTGACTATGCCCACAATTACCTTAGCTTCCAATCATTAAGTGAACTTGCCCGCCAATTGCGCCCAGATGGCCGCCTGCTTTTTGTCACTGGTAGTGCTGGCGGCAAAGCCCAATCTCGCCGAGCAGATATGGGACGAGCGCTAGGAGAATATGCGGACAAAGTCTACCTGACCAGCGATGATCCTGATTTTGAAGAAGCAGATGCGATCGCAAAAGAAATCGCAGCTGCGATCACCAATCCTGAAGTTGCCATCATTCATGAGATGGATCGGGCTCAAGCCGTCAAATCGGCGATTGCTGAAGCAGACAGTAAGGATATCGTGATTATTGCGGGCAAAGGCGCCGAACAATACTTGAAAGTCGCTGGAAAAAAAGTCCCTTACATCGGTGACTTGACCTTAGCGCAGCAGCAAGCCAAACACCAATAGCAACAAGTTGTCTCAACAAAAAAAGCTTTCAGATGATCTGTTAAATCATCTGAAAGCTTTTTTTCTGCGTGACTAAGGTTGTTCGTCTTCGTAAGTCTCATAGACATAGGGTGCGCCATCATAACGAAATTCTGTTGAAATGGCGGCGTCAAGGTCTTCGGTAAACATTCGTTTGCTGAAAGGAAACAAAAAGACTTGCCCTTCTTTGGCATCTTCGGCTGCTAAACGGTAAAACAGCTCTTCTTCTGTTAATTGTTGATTCAACTGTTCCAAGACATCGGCAGTGACTGCCTCTTCCTCATAGCCAGGTTTGGCAATCCGTGCATAATCTTCAAAAAAAGCCGACTGGCCTTCAAATGATTGATACTCCATGTAAGTCCCCTCTTTCTTTTCTCTTACTTTATTATACGAGAGTCCGTGAGGATCAGCGAATAATATGATCGGTCTACAGGGGAATTTTTACTTTTCTGGTGCTTAAATATGTCAGAAACATTTCAAGTGTATTACGAATCAATTATTTGACAAAATCAGATTGAACACGCATCCAAATTTTGTATAATGATACATAGAGACTATAAAAGGGGCAAATGTAATGAACAACGCAAAGAAAAAAATTTTCGTCGGTACTGGTGCTGCAATTGGTTTTGTCGCAATCGTTGCTATGATGGCTCAGTTCATGATTTCCAATCATCTATTTGGCGGAAGTGATGCTTCATCAGAAATTTTCACTCGCGCTACATATCCAAACGGCTTTCTACTAGTGATCTTGATTCCATTGGTCGCAACAGCCGCTTTGTTCTATGGGATCATTCGCAAAAAATAACAAAAAAGTGTTGCTGAGAACCACTCAGTAACACTTTTTTTCTTTGTCGTCACCAAAAAGCTGCCTAACAGACCCTCGATCTGCTAGGCAGCTATTTTTTAGCGTTTAGTTTGCAACGATATTGACCAATTTGTTCGGTACGACGATCACTTTACGGATCGTTTTTCCTTGGAGCTGTTCTTGGACAAGTTCGTTTTCTTGCGCCAATTGTTCAAGCACTGCTTTTTCGGCATCCGCTGGCACCATTGCTTTGGCGCGAACTTTGCCGTTGACTTGAAAGACGACTTCGATCTCGTCTTCCACTAGGGCACTTTCGTCATAGGTTGGCCATGGCACATAAGAGATCCCATGGTCATTCCCGAGGATCGACCATAGCTCTTCCCCGATATGCGGTGCGATCGGCGCCAATAGCTGCACAAATCCTTCGACATATTCGTAAGGCAAGGCATCGGCTTTGTACGCTTCATTGACAAAGACCATCAATTGGGAAATCGCCGTATTGAAGTGCAGCTGCTCAAAATCTTCCGTCACTTTCTTAACGGTTTGATGGTAAACTTTCGACAATTTGCCATCGTTGAATGTCGTGATGCGGTCACGCATTTTGCCATTTTCATCGACGATCAAGCGCCACACGCGATCCAAGAATTTACGACTGCCTTCAAGGCCATTCTCATTCCAAGCGATCGATGCATCCAATGGTCCCATAAACATTTCATATAGACGCAAAGTATCCGCACCGTATTGATTGATGACATCATCTGGATTGACGACGTTGCCACGGGATTTCGACATTTTTTCATTGTTTTCCCCAAGGATCATCCCTTGGTTGAACAATTTTTCAAATGGTTCTTTCGTTGGCACGACACCGATATCATACAAGAATTTATGCCAGAAGCGAGCATAAAGCAAGTGCAAGACAGCGTGCTCTGCGCCACCGATATAAATATCGACTGGCATCCAGCGTTTCAATTTGTCGTAGTCTGCCAAAACAGACTTATTATGAGGATCGATAAAGCGCAAGAAATACCATGAGCTTCCAGCCCATTGCGGCATCGTATTGGTTTCACGACGTCCTTTTTTCCCAGTTTCAGGGTCGGTGACATTGACCCAATCTGTGACATTGGCTAATGGCGATTCACCAGTACCGCTTGGTTTGATATTGTCGGTTTTTGGCAAACGCAACGGCAGCTGATCTTCAGGAAGCGTCGTAGTCGTACCATCTTCCCAATGGATGATTGGGATTGGCTCTCCCCAATACCGTTGGCGAGAGAACAACCAATCGCGAAGACGATAGCTGACTTCTTTTTTCCCAACGTGGTTTTCTTCCAACCATGCGACCATTTTTTCGATGGCTGTCTCTTTGTCTAGCCCATCCAAAAAGTCTGAATTGATATGCAGTCCATCTTCGGTATAGGCAGATTCTTCCACGTTGCCCCCTGCCAATACAGGAATGATCTCTAAGCCAAATGTTTTGGCAAATTCGTGGTCACGTTCGTCATGGGCAGGAACCGCCATGATCGCACCTGTTCCATAAGAAGCCAAAACATAATCGGCGATCCAAATCGGGATCTCTTTACCATTCACGGGATTGATGGCATAGGCACCTGTGAAGACACCAGTTTTTTCTTTGGCCAAATCTGTTCGGTTCAAATCAGATTTTTTCGACGCTTCTTCTACATAGGCATCAATGGCTGCTTTTTGTTCTGATGTAGTGATTTGGGCCACTAGCTCATGTTCTGGCGCCAATACGGCGTAGGTCGCACCAAACAAGGTATCTGGGCGAGTCGTAAAGACGGTAAAGTCTTTTTCCATCCCTGCCACTTTAAACGTTACGTTGGCTCCGACCGAACGTCCGATCCAATTGCGTTGCATTTCTTTGATGCTTTCTGGCCAATCAACTTCTTCTAAATCGTCCAACAAACGATCAGCATACGCTGTGATTTTCAGCATCCATTGGCGCATCGGTTTGCGGATCACATCGTAGCCGCCCCGTTCGCTTTTGCCGTCAATGACTTCTTCATTGGCGATCACGGTCCCAAGCTCTGGTACCCAGTTTACTGGAACTTCGGCTTCATAAGCTAACCCTTTTTCATAAAGCTTGGTAAAGATCCATTGCGTCCACTTGTAGTACTCGGGATCTGTCGTATTGATTTCACGATTCCAGTCATAGCTGAATCCTAGCGCATTGATTTGACGGCGGAAGGTCTCAATATTTTTCTTCGTGAATTCCGCTGGATCATTTCCAGTGTCTAGTGCATATTGTTCGGCAGGCAGACCAAAGGCATCCCAGCCCATTGGGTGCAGTACATTGTACCCTTGGCTGCGTTTGAAGCGGCTCAAGATATCCGTAGCTGTATAGCCTTCTGGATGTCCGACATGTAATCCTTGTCCAGATGGATATGGGAACATATCTAGCGCATAAAATTTTGGTTTGTCCGGCTCATCATGGGTGTTGAATTCATTTTTCTTTGCCCAATATTTTTGCCATTTTTTTTCGATTTCTTTGTGATTGTAATTCACGATGGACTCCTCCTAAAAAATTGGTGTTTTGCTCGTCAAATCAACCAGCAAAACTTAAAAAAAGTCCTATAAAAATCGCTATGATTTTTATAGGACGTTATCAACGTGGTACCACCTAAGTTTATCTGCTCCTCAAAAAAGCAGACCTCGATGTTTTAACGGCCATCGCCGTATCTGCCTAGCCAAATCAGGTTCAGTCAGATATCACTCGAAGACGAGTTCGAAAGGTGTGCTGTGCATTTCCACCAACCATGCACTCTCTAAAAGTCCCACCGTACTTCTACTATTCCTTCTCAAACGTGAAAGTTTCTTTGCACTTATCCTAACAAAAATCATTAGGAATAGCAATCTATTTTACCCTAACTGTTTGTCCTGGGTAAATAAAGTTATTTTGAATATTGTTCCATTGGATAAATTGATCCGTCGTGATGCCGAACTTATCTGCGATCCCCCAAACAGAATCCCCCGATGCGACCTTGTACGTACCACTTGTCGCTGAGGTGCTGGTAGTAGCTGCCGTGCCGCCTTGCTTGACGACCACCTTTTGTCCTGGATAGATAAAATCATTTTTGATGTTGTTCCAGCTGCGGAATTGGTCCATCGAAATCCCGTGTTTATTGGCAACTGACCAGACTGAATCACCAGAAGCCACCGTATAGGTGTTGCCTGCAGCACTGCTGCTGGTTTGGCTGCTGACGGTCGTGCTCGTCGTTGTACTTGTACGGGTAGAACTACCGCTGACAACCACCTTTTGACCTGGATAAACATAGTCGTTTTTAATATTGTTCAAGCTACGGAACTGATCCATCGAGATGCCATGCTTGTTAGCGATCGACCAGACTGAATCGCCAGCTGCCACCGTGTAGGTGCCGCCACTGCTTTGGCTAGCCGTTGATGCCGTGCTGACGGTCGTAGTACTGCTGGTATTCGTAGACGACCCACCGCTAACGACAACTTTTTGCCCTGGATAGACAAAATCATTTTTGATGTTGTTCAAACTGCGAAATTGATCCATCGAAATGCCATGCTTATTGGCGATCGACCAAACGGAATCGCCAGAAACTACGGTGTAGGTATTGCCTGATGTAGTTGCTGAAGCATTGCGATTGACGATCGATACCGTTGAAGTTGCCGAAGTACTTTGGGCGCTGCCGTTGACTTTCAAGGTTTGTCCTGGATAAACAAAATCGTTTTTGATATTGTTCAAACTGCGCAGCTGATCCATGGAGATGCCATGTTTGTTGGCGATCGACCAGACCGAGTCGCCCGAAGCGACTGTATAGGTTTGACTGCCGCTCGTGCTGACAGCTGATGTCGTGGTCGTCGTACTCGTTGAAGCACTGGCTGTGGCGCCACCACCGGCATTGCCAGAAGCTGGCGTGTCATATTTCGTCAACCCAAATTGCTGGATCACGGCATTCAGTGAAGAGGCATAGTTTGGTGCAGTCGCATAACGGCCTGCTAGCCATGCGGTTGCATCAAGATATGAAGTCGTATTGCTTTTCCAAGCGCCAGAATAATACGCGACACCGCTTTGTAAAGAAGTTGAGCGTAAAGTACGTGCGTTATCTTCAAATGATTGCGTGTAAGATGGGTAACGCTTAAAGGGTTCATTCATAGTCAACCATTGGTTGTTCAAATATTCTAAGGTACTCATATAAACGGTTTGACCGTTATAGCTGCCTTTGATTCCGAAAAGATTGTAATTCGGTGCTTTTGACAAGCTGCTTCGGCCCCAACCACTTTCTAAAATGGCTTGCGCGATCATCACAGAAGCATATAGATCGTTGGCGTTTGCCACAGGTTGGGCGTACGTAGCGATTTCAGCAATAAACGCGGAAGTATTCGGCGCGGCAAAATTGCTAGTAGAAACTTGGGCGATCGAGGTCTCTACGGCTTCTGCTTGAACCGATGACACCAATGGAGCTACAACAGAGCAAGCAGTCAGTGTTGTTCCTAAAACAACTGCACTTTTTTTGATCACTCGATACTTATCGCCCGATTGGTCTGCTTGACGATGTACTTTTCTTGATTGACTCGTGTTCATGTCCGTTATTCCTCCGTTTTTTCCTTATAGTGAACGTAGGTTTAGTATACAATTTCTTAAGAATTTATAAAAGGTATTTGAGCCGATTTCAGAAACTGTAAACTCTTTGTAATCAAACGAACATTTATTGCAATGAAGCAATTGGCCTGCTCCCGATAAACTTGTCGCTTGCTCAGATGAGTAACCCCTTGCTCGTTCCCTGCTTTTTCCGACTTGTGATAAATGCTATAATACCTTCTAGATGTCTCTTTGCCTTAAGTGACAATAATTGACAGAAATTCTCTAGAAACGAGGCTTTTCCATGCATAAAAAACTTTATTTTCAATTTGCGGGCAGCTGCTTTTTACTGCTGTTCGTTTTTCTCGGCTATGTGGTGAAATTTTACCCTACTTGGTTGGTCTCCTTTGACGAAACCTTGACTCGCATCATCCGCATCGGCTACCCGTTTTGGACACCATTTTTTCTATGGGTCACGAAATTTGCGAATCCTACCACGATCATCTTGCTCTTTCTCGCTGTTTTAGCTGTCTTAGTGATCAACAAGTATTATGCTGAAGCTTTATGGCTCAGTTTTGGTACCATCGGGATTGCCGGGCTCTTTAACCCATTGATCAAACTGGTCTTTTTACGGGAGCGCCCAACGCTTGAACACTTAGTCACGGAATCAAGTTTCAGTTTCCCCAGTGGACACTCGACGGGCAGTATGATTTTTTATGGAACCTTGCTCTTCTTGGTCCCAGTTTTCTTCAAGCAGCCTTTTTGGCAATGGGGCATCCGCCTTTTGCTGGGCCTTTTGATTGGCTGCATCGGCATCAGCCGAATTTATGTTGGTGTGCATTTTCCCAGTGATGTGTTAGGCGGTTTTTGTGTTGGCCTGTCTTGGCTGCTGTTGACCTATCCGTACTACTTGCAAAAACGCTTTGTCTGGCGCTTCACGCGTAAACAATTATAAAAGAAGGTAAAAAAATGAATCCATTTCCTTATGCAGAAGATAAAAACAAACGATACCATTCGTGGAACTTTGCTTTGCGGCAAGAATTTGGCGAAAAAATCTTTAAAGTCCCCATCGATGCGGGCTTCGACTGCCCCAATCGTGACGGCACCGTTGCCAAAGGCGGCTGTACATTTTGCAGTGTGTCCGGTTCTGGCGATATGATCGTAGCTCCTGAAGCCCCACTGCCAGAGCAGTTTGAAAAAGAGATCGCCATGATGCACAAAAAGTGGCCGCAAGTGGACAAATACATTGTCTATTTTCAAAACTTTACGAACACCCACGCACCGGTGGCAGTGATCCGCGAGCGCTTCGAGCAAGTGCTGACACTACCTGGTGTTGTTGGGATCTCCATTGGGACCCGACCAGACTGCTTACCAGAAGATGTCGTTGACTATCTAGCAGAGCTCAATCAACGCTTTTATTTATGGGTCGAATTAGGACTGCAAACGACGTTTGAAACCACGAGCAATGCCATCAACCGCGCCCATGATTATCAAACTTACTTAGACGGCGTCGCCAGCCTGCGCAAACACAATATTCGTGTCTGTACCCATTTGATCAATGGCCTGCCAGGCGAGACGATCGAGATGATGCAAGAAAACGTCCGCCGCACCATTCAAGATTCTGATATCCAAGGCATCAAACTGCACTTGCTGCATTTGATGCGCAATACTCGGATGCTGCGGGATTATCATGAAGGACGTTTGCAATTGATGCGGCGCGATACCTATGTGTCATTGATCTGCGATCAGTTAGAAATGATCCCCCCAGAGATCATCATTCATCGCTTGACAGGCGATGCACCATGGGATTCTCTGGTAGGTCCAATGTGGAGTTTGAAAAAATGGGAAGTCTTGAATGAGATCGATCAAGAAATGCTGCGCCGCAACTCCTATCAAGGGAAATTCAACGTGCGAAAGGAGCCTTTCAATGCTGCCGACCGCCATGCGCTATAGCCACACCCTTTTAAAAGAAGTTCTGCAGCCGGGACAAACCGCTGTTGATGCCACGATGGGCAACGGCTTCGACACGGAATTACTGGCTTCTTTAGTTGGACCCACTGGTCAGGTGTTTGCGTTTGATATTCAAGAACAAGCCCTCCAAGTCACCAAAAAACGTTTGGCTGAAAAAGAGCTGTTGGCGCAAGTCCAGCTGATCCATCAAGGCCATGAGACGTTGGCAGAGGTTGTGAGTGGTCCGGTTCACGCCGCCATTTTCAATTTAGGCTACTTGCCGAAAGGGGACAAAGCGATCATCACGCTGCCTGATACAACGAAAACGGCTTTAGAAGCTTTACTGACACGTTTAGCCCCGAAAGGTAGAATCATCCTCGTCTGCTATTATGGACACGCTGGCGGCGAAGCAGAGCTGAAAGAAGTCCACTCCTTTTGTCAGCAGCTGCCGCAAGAGAAGTTCAATGTCCTTTCCTATCAATTTATCAATCAGCGCAACCAACCGCCGATCTTATTTTGTATCGAACGAAAAAACCATCAGTTCTCGGCACGTTAAGGTGTCGATCGACTGATGGTTTTTTTATTCACTAAAAAGCCATTGCAGGACTCGTTGGATCCATTGATCCCAGAAATTCCAATCATGATCCCCAGTTCCCGATTCAAACGTTACGGCTAGTTTGCGTTTTTGCAGCTTATCCACCGCATATTCACTTGCCGGATACAGCTGATCCTCGGTTCCGCAGCTAATAAAAAAGCGCGGCGCGGTGCTTGGATCGATGGTCTCAATCAGATGGATCAAATCATTTTCTGATCCTTTGAACTGCTCTAAAGGGCCAAAGATTCCTTCCCAATAAGCTTGGCTTCGCAGCTGCAGCAAGGAATCCATGCTTTCAGCCAGCGCTAATGCTCCAGACAAAGACGCTACCGCCGCAAACTGGTCAGGCTTTCTCAGCCCAAGTTTTACTGCCCCATAGCCCCCCATCGAGAGACCTGCTGCAAAAGTTTTTTCTCGTTTTTGCGTCAGTTGAGGAAACAGTTCATGACAAATTTGTGGTAATTCTTCGGCGATAAACGTCCAATACTTCATTTCGTAGGTCGTATCGGTATACCAGCCCAGATCAGTAGACGGCATGATGACCGCTAGTTGATACTCTGCGGCATATCGCTCGATCGACGTCCGTCGCTGCCAGACACTATGATTTCCATTCATCCCATGCAATAAATAAAGCACCGGGAGATCTGTGCCCGTCGATTGGCTTTGCGTGCCGATTTTTTTCTTGGTACTTTGAGGCAAGATCACATCGATCATTACCTCCATTTCAAGAACATTTGAATAGATATTTGCTTGTAAAAAAGCCATACAATCACCTGCGATCCTTTTTTTATATTGTACCAGATTCTCGCGAAATCGTGCGGGTCAAACCAATCGCTAGCACAATAAGTAAAACACCGATCCCAAAAACCCAGTGTAGACCGCTATAAAGAATCTCCCGTAATTGCCCTAGTAATGCGGTTGGCAGCTGGCGCGCAGCGGCTGGATCTACTAGCTGATTCATGACACTGCTATCATTGACTTGTGCCTGTGCTAAGCCTACGCTATTACTGGTGTTTAAAACGATACCGAAGACCGCTACCATGATGGTTTGCCCGATCGTTCGCAACAGGGTATTGAAAGAAGTCGCCACGCCGACTTGCGTGGGGCCAACGCTGGTTTGGGCAGTAACCGTACAAACCACCATCGTTGCCCCTAACCCGACGCCAGTAATAGAAGAAATGACCAAGAACAACCAGAATGACGTCTGTGCTGGTGTCAAAAACAGCCACAAAGCACCGGTAGCCGTGATCAACAAGCTAACCGTCAAGACCCAGCTGACACTGTGCTGTGTCAACCAACGGCTGGCTAAGAAGGAACCAATCATCCATAAAATCGACAACGGTGCCAACACAAGCCCGCCAATCCCCGCACTCATGCCTAAGACCCCTTGCATCCACATTGGGATATAAACATCGATCCCCATCAAGAAGCCGCTAGCCAAAGCTGCTACGATATTGACCACCACAAATAATTTTGAGTGAAACAGCTTCAGATCAATAATCGGATCTGCTGCTTTTTTCTCCACCCGAACGAAGCCGATGAACATAAGGACAGAAAAAACGAACAGACTGAGGACAGGCAGACTCACACCATAATCTCCCAGCAACTGGAAGCCTAGCAGGAGCCCTACTAGCGTCAACATCAACAAGAGACTGCCTGCATAATCAATGTTGACTGCAGCAAAGGCCTTTTTTTCTTCATGAAAATAAAACCAAATCAAGGCAATCAGCCCTAATCCAATGGGTACGTTGATAAAAAAGATCCAATGCCACCCGATCGTATCTACGATCAAGCCACCGGCTAAGGGACCAACGACACTGGCGATCCCCCAAGCCGTACTATTGAGCCCTAAGACTTTCGCCCGCTTTTCAACGGGATACAGGTCCGCAATGATCGTTAGGGCAACGGGCATCATGGCCCCTGCGCCTAATCCTTGCAACGCTCTGGCAATGATCAACGTCAACATCGTGTTGGCCATCCCACAAAACGCCGACCCGATAATAAACAGCAACGTCCCAAATAAAAAGACTGGTTTGCGGCCGATATTATCGGCAAACTTGCCGTAGATCGGGGTCAACATCGCACTGGTCAAAAGATAGATCGAGAAGACCCAGTTCATGATCTCGATCCCTTTCAATGAACTGACGATGGTAGGCATCGCTGTCGTAATGATCGTTCCTTCGATTGCGGTCATAAACGTTGCGACAAAGACCGCAATGGTGACTAATTTTACATTGGTTCGCATATAACTCCTCCTTTTACTCCAAAAAAAAGAACCTCTATTGATAGTCATCAATAGAGGTCGCCTCTTTTAATCCTTCACACTTGCCAAAAGTGCCGCCACCTTGTCGGTGCGTTCCCATGGCAAATCGATATCTGTACGACCAAAATGTCCGTAAGCGGCAGTCTGACGATAAATCGGACGGCGCAAATCTAACATTTCAATAATTCCTGCTGGTCGCAAATCAAAGTTTTCCCGTACCGCTTGGATCAAGCGCTCGTTGCTGACGGTTCCTGTACCAAAAGTGTTGATGCTGATCGAAACGGGCTGTGCCACACCGATCGCATAGGCTAATTGTACTTCCACTTTTTTGGCTAGCTTTGCTGCTACGATGTTTTTGGCAATGTAGCGAGCCGCATAGCTGGCTGAACGGTCAACTTTGGTTGCATCTTTTCCAGAAAACGCACCGCCGCCATGACGTGCATAGCCGCCATAAGTATCAACGATGATTTTTCTGCCAGTCAAACCGGCATCCCCTTGAGGACCGCCGATCACAAAACGACCAGTAGGATTGATATAATATTTTGTCTGCTCGTCTAAAAGATCGGCAGGGATCACTTCTTTGATCACTTTTTCGATGACATCACGGTGGATCATTTCATTATCAGCCGCATCATCATGCTGGGTACTAATAACGACGGTGTCCACTCTTTGTGGTTGATCGTTATCATCATATTCAACGGTTACTTGTGATTTTGCATCTGGACGCAAGTAGCTTAGTTCGTTGTTTTTCCGCAACTCTGCTAAGCGACGTACCAGCCGATGGCTCAACGCGATCGGTAAAGGCATCAATTCAGGTGTTTCATCAACAGCAAAACCAAACATCAAGCCTTGGTCGCCGGCACCGATATCTTCTTTATCCGTTTCTCCACGACTTTCTAAAGCATCGTCAACGCCTTGAGCGATATCTGGTGATTGCTCATCGATCGCTACCAAAACAGCAACCGTATCGCCGTCAAAGCCGAATTTTGCTCGTGTATAGCCGATTTCTTTGATGGTTTCTCGGACGACTTTTTGAATATCTACATAAGCAGAAGTAGAAATTTCTCCAAAGACTAAAACCAATCCGGTAGTAACTGACGTTTCGCAAGCGACCCGTGCCATTGGATCTTCGGCAAGCAACGCATCTAAGATGGCATCACTGATTTGGTCGGCTACTTTGTCTGGGTGTCCTTCTGAAACGGACTCTGATGTAAATAAGTGTTTCTCTGTCATTTTTGTATTCCCCCTAATATATGTTTCGGTTACAAGGCATCTTCGCAGCTGCGAATCCTTTCGGGAACTTGCAACGGACTGATTATAACAAATTTTGACTACTCATGCTTGAGAAAATGATAAAAAGATCGTTTTTGGGCAATAAAAAAACACTCTCAAGAGTGTTTGCATGATCCGTACGGGATTCGAACCCGTGTTACCGCCGTGAAAGGGCGGTGTCTTAACCGCTTGACCAACGGACCAGTTTAAAAATGTAATGGGCCTAAATGGACTCGAACCATCGACCTCACGCTTATCAGGCGTGCGCTCTAACCAGCTGAGCTATAGGCCCCAAATAAAAAATGCAAAGCGGGTGACGAGAATCGAACTCGCGACAACAGCTTGGAAGGCTGTAGTTTTACCACTAAACTACACCCGCATTCCTATGGCGCGGGACAGAATCGAACTGCCGACACATGGAGCTTCAATCCATTGCTCTACCAACTGAGCTACCGAGCCAAAAACAACGGTCTGGACGGGACTCGAACCCGCGACCTCCTGCGTGACAGGCAGGCATTCTAACCAACTGAACTACCAAACCATATTTAGCTTTTATTGCGCTTTTGAAAACAAAAGCAATTGCGGGAGCAGGATTTGAACCTACGACCTTCGGGTTATGAGCCCGACGAGCTACCAGACTGCTCCATCCCGCGATAAGTAATTACTTTACAGTAATTAAAGGACTGTGATTCTTTTGCTCGCAACAAAAGAGACAGTTAAGGAGGATAAGGGATTCGAACCCTTGCACGGTTTTACCCGCCTGACGGTTTTCAAGACCGTTCCCTTCAGCCGGACTTGGGTAATCCTCCAAAAGTAACAAATGATCCGTACGGGATTCGAACCCGTGTTACCGCCGTGAAAGGGCGGTGTCTTAACCACTTGACCAACGGACCAATAAAAAACGGAGAAGGAGGGATTTGAACCCTCGCGCCGGTTTCCCGACCTACACCCTTAGCAGGGGCGCCTCTTCAGCCACTTGAGTACTTCCCCAAATGTATGACTACATTTTGATGGGCCTAAATGGACTCGAACCATCGACCTCACGCTTATCAGGCGTGCGCTCTAACCAGCTGAGCTATAGGCCCCAAAAAATAAAAGCTAAAGCGGGTGACGAGAATCGAACTCGCGACAACAGCTTGGAAGGCTGTGGTTTTACCACTAAACTACACCCGCATGGCGGTCTGGACGGGACTCGAACCCGCGACCTCCTGCGTGACAGGCAGGCATTCTAACCAACTGAACTACCAAACCATATTTAGCTTTTATTGCGCTTTTGAAAACAAAAGCAATTGCGGGAGCAGGATTTGAACCTACGACCTTCGGGTTATGAGCCCGACGAGCTACCAGACTGCTCCATCCCGCGATAAGTAATTACTTTACAGTAATTAAAAGACTGTGATTCTTTTGCTCGCAACAAAAGAGACAGTTAAGGAGGATAAGGGATTCGAACCCTTGCACGGTTTTACCCGCCTGACGGTTTTCAAGACCGTTCCCTTCAGCCGAACTTGGGTAATCCTCCATAATAAAACAGATACAATGCCACAATGGACCTTGTAGGACTCGAACCTACGACCGGACGGTTATGAGCCGTCTGCTCTAACCAACTGAGCTAAAGGTCCAGGCTCTTAAAAATCGCGGCGGAGGGGATCGAACCCCCGACCTCCCGGGTATGAACCGGACGCTCTAGCCAGCTGAGCTACACCGCGTAAAAAAGAATCATTTATTCAAATGATATGGAGCCTAGCGGGATCGAACCGCTGACCTCCTGCGTGCAAAGCAGGCGCTCTCCCAGCTGAGCTAAGGCCCCTTTTGAAAAAGTATCGGGAAGACAGGATTCGAACCTGCGACCCCTTGGTCCCAAACCAAGTGCTCTACCAAGCTGAGCTACTTCCCGTTATTAAAAAGCGCGCCCAAGAGGAGTCGAACCCCTAACCTTTTGATCCGTAGTCAAACACTCTATCCAATTGAGCTATGGGCGCATATTAT
>NZ_BCPT01000014.1 GCF_001544095.1 Enterococcus casseliflavus NBRC 100478
ACAAGCCGATAAACTAGGTGCCTTTTATTTATCCTCCTATTCCGCCAAGCGCTTGTTTGCTTGCACGGTAAAATTTACGGTTCATTTTGTTTAATTCGCTTGGGTTATTCGCATCGACATTGCCAATGTGGATATGCTGTTCCATTTTGGAAGGCTGTACTTTGCCGCCAATGCCTTTGCGTTTTTCTTCGTCTGATAAAGGAGTAACAGTTGTCTTGCCGTTTTTATTCGTAAGCAATTCTGGTCCAGCTTCACCAACGATCGCTTGTCCATTTAATACATGACCGCCATCTGCCAAATAAGGCAAAGTGGAAATGCTAAAGCTTTTGCCGCCAACACCAGGTACCCATTTAGGAATCTTGATATTATTCAAACCACCTAAAAATCCATTAATTAAGCCGATCATTCCGTTAATTGGAGCTTTCGCCATAGCAGCGATTCCATCTAATATACCACCGAAAATATTTGCAACACCTTTCCAAGCTAGTTCCCAATCACCAGTAAATGCACCAGTTATAAAATCTATAAAGCCGATAAAAATTTTCTTGCCGGCATCAAAGAAGTTCTGGAAATTTTGTATGATGCCACCAAACACATTACCAAAATATCCTCCAAGAAAATTGAATATCTCTACTGCGACATCCGATATACCTTGAAAGAATGCATTTACACCGTTCCTAAACCATTCTACTTTGTTGTATGCCATCACTAACCCAGCAATCAGTAACACAATACCAGCAACAACCAATGTAAAAGCTCCGCCAGAAAGGCTCAACATTTCAGCACCTTTCATCCATACGCCAAAGAATCCACTAGCCGCTGAAGCTATTTTCGTGATAGAACCAGCGATAGTTCCAAAGGCAATCAATGTAGGCCCGACAACTGCAGCTATACCCGCTATGGTCATAATAGTTTTCTTTGTGTCTTCATCTAAACCTCTAAACCATTGCGCGGCTTCTTTGACTGCATCTGCCACCCTACTGATCGTTGGTGCCAGCTCCTCACCGACATCTTTAGCCGCCATCATCAACTCATTCATGGCTGATTGATACGTGACAGATTCTTCCACACCGTCAGACATTTCTTTTGCTGCACCGTTTGCGTTTTCGTAAGCTTCCTTGTTAGCTTCAAGCGCTCCATTAGCTTGACCCATTGCCTCTACAACTTTTATACCAGCGTCTTCACCTTGAGAGCCAAATAGTGCAGCGATCGCTGTAGCTTTTTCTTGGTCGCTGTTTAGATTACTGATTTCGCCAGCGAGTAGCTGAAAAGCATCCTTGGAAGAAAGGTTTCCATCTTGGATCTGTTTGTACAGATTAACAAAATTACCTCCAAGACTTTCAACCGCCGTCTGTACATCTCCACCAACTAGTCGATTTCCAAACTCTTTTACTAGGTCATTCACCTTATCAAGGTTGTATGCACCCGAATCTAGTCCTGTTTCCAAGATTGCGAACATATCTTCTGCTGAATACCCCGCATCTTTGAAGTTAGTCGCATACTCGGCCAGATTATCTCCTAGTTCATCAGTCTTATCCAAACCATTCTGTCCAGCTTTTGCAATTAAATCAATTGCTTCTTCGCTTGATAACCCAAATTGCTCCATTAAACCATTTACACCACGCATAGTTTCAGTCATATCGGAATCTAGCGTTGTTTGAATAGCTAAAAACTTCTTGGTCATATCAGTGATAGTCTCAGCACTCGCATTGCGCAAATCAGGAAATTGGTTTGCCAATTCCATTACAGCTGTTTTTGATTCGTCAATGCTTGTAACCATTCCAGAAGTAAAAACATCTTCAATCGATTGATTCAAGCTTTCCGCTTCCTTCTTTGTTAGACCAAAAGCCGCTTGTACTTGGGATTGTGCGGTAGATAGATCGCTATACATTTTTGCGCCAGCCGTTGCGATACCTACAACTGGTGCAGTAAATGCAACGCTCAATCCTTTGCCGGCGGTTTTTATTTTCTCGCCAGCTTTTTCAATTTTTTCTAGTTTCTCGGCAGTCGTTAATGCCTTATCTCCTTGCGCATCCAATGCATCATTAGTGCTTTCAAGAGCTTTTCGAAGATTATTTTCGCTAGTTTCAGACTTTAGTAACATCTCGTAAAGCTTACGTGTTTTTTCGGAGTTTTCGCCAGTTTCTTTAGCTGATTTAGCATACTCTTCACGCAAAGCTTCAGTTTTGGCAGCTGCTATATCTAATTGCTTTTCAAGTTTTTGTTTAGCCGCTGCTAATTTTTCAGATGCACTTGCATTTTTGTCCATTGCAGACACCTGGTTTTGATATTCTAGCTTCGCCAATTTCATATCATTATTGATCTCTTTGATCGTCTTAGAATAAGCAACTTCACCATTCATCCTAAAATTGAGGACTACATCAGACTCTTTTGTGTTTTTCGCCATGCTTTATTTCACCCCTTACTTCTAATCGCAATAAATTCGTCTTGTTTTACCTTCATTTCTTGTACTAATTCACGATACTTTGCGCTGTCCATATCATTATTTTTTTGGCGTCCACTAATTAAAAACTTGCAAATCTCCAACCTTTTAGAAAGCAACGAACAATAAGCTTTTATATATTCTCGGTTAGAGCTGTTTCTCTTCTGAATCAGCCTTAATTCTCGCTCGATCGCTTTTAACTTTCGAAGTAATTCTTTGTAATTTAAAATTGAATCAAGAGAGTTTCCCAAGTCTGTTTTTAATGTGTGTTGATACCAAATGTTATCTGCCTTATCCCGCAAAAATTCTAATCTATCCATTTTTTATCCCCCGATCATTCTCTTTTTGATAGAAAGTTCATAAATTCATCCATATCAGGATCGCCTTGTCTTCCACGGTCATTTTCAATTACCAATCTAAGCAATTCTTTAACTGCGGCAGTATATCTATTGATCATCGTGTTATATGTCTTGACTGAAGCCGATTCTTTGTAAAATTCTTGGCTTCCATTCTTGAAAAGTTCAATAGACCCATTTTTATTGATGTCTTCTTCGAGTTCTGACAAAGTAACATTCATAAATGAAACTCGCTCAATCAAACCTTTAACTACTTCAGCGCTACTACTGGGTACTCCGTCCATCAATGTTGTTAGTCTTTCTTTCTCAGCCGCTATTCGTGCTTCTTTTGCTTTCTTTTTCAATGTTTGCCCCCCTCCCGTGTGTGGTCCTGTGTGTTTTTCGGAGTTCCATCCCCGATTCCTATCCGATTTTATTTTTTATAAAAATAACGGGGGGATAAATCAATCCCACACCGTTAATCATTTGATTTAATTTTTAATTTCAAATTTATTATTTGGCATGCCATTCAGTCTAATGATTTCATCTAAGTAGTTACTCACTAATCGTTTAACATCATGGAAATAAGAACCCAACCTTGAGGTATAACCCCATCCTCCTTTGTAGTATTCTCGTTGGACATTATCCAATATGTTTTTGTTCTTAATGCCCAACACATCTATAAGTTGTTTCATTGAGCTGTTATGCGATTTGATTAACTGATCATTTAATTGGAACAGTCTAGTAGTTTCTGTTCCCAGTAAAGCAGTTACTTCAGCGAATCCTTTGTTGTCAAATAGTTCTTTTGCTTCAGACAATAAAGCAGCTTCTTTTCGGTTGGTTTCATTTCTCAACTGATTGATATAATTAAGATAGATACTATTGGTGATCTCTGCACGTTCTTGGTACGCCTCGGCAATCACCTTCTCAAGATCTTCAATATCCTTATTCGCTTCTTTGTTAGCCTTGAATGTTTCTAGACTATACTTACCTTTTGCTAAAGCTTTCTTGTCTCTCTTTTCAACCAGACTATCTAGCTCTTTCTCCAACTCATTGATATTGATATCGATCTCTTTTAATTCTTTTACCTCTGGTGTGGTTACTGTGTACTCTGCTGTCATGCTTGATTCGCTCCTTTGATTTTTTCTTTGAGTTTACTTACTACTGTTTTCTTAGGTTCTTTGATCTGTGTTACTCGTTCTTTCTTATATTGAGCCAACAACTCTCTGCGGCGCTCAATGGCAATTTCATTTGTACTGTCTTCCTCGATCAGCTTATTTAATTCAACCAGCGATAGCTTTTTAATAGCATCTGGATTTCCTTCCAGCTCTTGCTTCATTTGTTGTTCTTCCAGGTATTTCTCCCATTCTCTATAGCTAAAGAAATCATCTTCTGTTTTCATTTGCCAACTCCTCTACTTTCTTACGAGTATCAGGATCTAACCCATTTGTGTTCTTTGCTACCAAGGTGAGCATTGCTTTGCGTTTAAACTCAGCGGTACAAATGCCTTTAAGCAAAACCAACTTCTTCTTATCAGTTAACACTCCATCCCGATCCTCATTTAGAGCATTCTCCACTTGTTCAGGACTTAGCCCTGTGACTTCGCACAAATGCTTCTGTTTGATTTTGCGTGTCTTCATAATCTCTACAATAGTCATTTACACTTTCCTTTCTGCTTAATCAGTCAAACCATATATCAATAAACTTTATATACTCGTCTCGAGGTTCCATTTTCTTTAATCGAAGGTACATCTTTAGCTGGCGACCCTGTATAGAGTCCTGTTTGAATCTTTTCGCTTTGGACCTATCTTGCGTGAAGATATAAGAATCTGGATCCGCGCGCTTTCCCTCGATAATTTGATAATCTTTCAAATAAATAGTCCCAACGCCTAAAATGTATTCCTCTAGTTCGTCAGCATCAATCTCGATAAACTCTTTTCTCAATCTATTAATAATAGTCTGTAATTTCGCCTCTGACTTGCTCCTGATTTTTCGATATTCAAGAACAGATATTCCTCTTCGGTCAGCCAATACCTTATCTGTTATAGGTATATAAGTTCGATAACCGTTATGCATATAACTAAAGTTGGCACCTTGTTCAGTTTCGTAATACTTCTCAGAAAGAATTAAAACATCTTCTTTTGGCAGCTCTTTTAAAGCAGTAAATAGTAGACGAGCATATCCTGCTGTATTCCCCTCTTTTAAATGATTTCTATTTACCACAAAAGCCTTCCATTGAGTGAGTATCCATTTTGGGCGAATGTCATAATCATAAACCACTATCCAAACACCTCCGCCATTAGTGCAATATTCGAAAACAAATCGTCTGTTAGTTCAACCTTTTCTTGCGGAACTTCCCATTCATATCTGAACGCCGCAGCTGTTTCTATCTCGAATATTTCATCGAGTGCTTTCTGTTTCAAAGATGGGCTTTCAACCCCTTTTAAAAGGCTCTCACGTTCAGTTATATGCAATTCATTTAAGAAGTGCATAAAATGTTTGTGCCTAAACTTCCAACGCTCTATCCGCTTGTCAATGAGCATACACGCTTCAACGTTATCTGCTACTAAATAATCAATCTTGGGAGCTTTTGCATGGATAGCAATTTCATCATAGGCAATTCCTGTGCATAGGCTTTGGCAATAAAGTTCTTGCCTGATTAATCGTTTTTCTTCTTCCAGCTTTCTGATATAAGCCTCTATGTTCAAATAGCGGTTTAAATTGTATTCACTATCCATGCTTCCCTCCTAAAAAACAGTATTCTATTATGTTGCGGCTTTGATCGTTGGTCTAGCTTGGGATTGTCATCATCTAGGACGGCTTTTTCAGCAACCGCAGTATACAGTTTTCAAAGGACAACTAATAATAAAAAACGGACACGAGACGTCTGCCATATTACTGGCTTTTTTCGTCTCATATCCGTTGGTTCTTCCTAATCAGATATTATTATTAAGTTGTCTTTATTATACCATATTTGAGCGATAAAATCTTTATAAAACGTTGATATATCAGCTTTTAACACACTTTTTTCAATCTAATTTATTTGTTGTTTTCGTCTCATATCTGACTACTTGACCATCTTTTACGATCAGTATAATTTCCCCATATTTAGGCAGCTCTACACCCACTGTTTTTGTTTGTTTATCAATATATACTTTATCCATACTCATTGTTCATTCTCCTTATTCTGCAATTTTTAATGACTCTTGCCAGTTATTTAGATCTGCTTGTTCAATATTCGTGATTGTTTGTTCCATACTCTTAAATTGGTTTCTAAACGCTTTAAGACCAATAGTCCGTTCATCTTCATTAGTAGCAATGAACATGCCGCCTTCATATCCTCTGACAGAAACAATAGGCACTCCTTTGGCTCGCAGCATTTGAATAACTGCTTTTACGTCTCGTTCGTCCAGATCAATAATAGAGCATATATCAGGTACTTTAATTTTCCTTTCAAACCCTCTTGGGATTAATTCAAGTACCGATTGTTCAATAATCGTAAGTTCTTCCATTACATGCCTCCGCTCATTTTTTTAATTTTCTTCAAACATTGGATAGTCATTTGGGTAGAGATTATGACTTTTAAAATCCAAATCATTTCTTGTAGCTAACTTGATAATGTAACCAGTTTTTTTAAACGGTGAGTGTGGGTTAATGCAATGCGCCACCCTCATTCCATCTTTCTTTCCGTGAAAATGCCATTTCGAACAATACGGACACCAAACTGCATATTGTGATCCTGTATCATAAGCGATTAAAATTGGGTATTTTCTTTCATTTTTATTGGTTTTCAGTGTTTTCACTCCCGCCTTCTTCAGTTGCACTCTCGATTGCAACAGTGTACCCTCAATAGAAATTATGTTTCTACGGCCACATTGGACACCTGTTCTGAAATGCTTTTATATCAGCGTTTAAATGTAACATTATTAATTTTTTTTCGTTTTTACGCTGGACACCTACTTGGACACCCCTTCAACCTGTCCAACATGGTGTCCAAGTGTTTTTCGTTCAAACTTCATTTGTTGTGTTTAAAAATGCTGATATAGCAACGTTTATAGTTATATGTCCAAACTGGCCAACGCTTCTAAGCTTTCCGTCGGGGTATACTCATTTCTTAAATGTAAATGTCTGTATCTCCATAATCGTGTACCTCTAACACTTTGCTTGACTTTTACAATCCCCATTTTCTCGAGTTGTTTGCTAAACTTAGGTTGTGACAATTCACGTAAACTTTCTTGGTAACAGAATTTTTGATATTCTTCGTAAATTGTTTTAGAAGAATCACCTTCACTGGATTCCATATCAATGCTGCATTTTTCTTCAATGAACCTCATAATATGGTTGGATTCTTTCAACCATTTATCTTTTGCTTGATTCATCTTGTCTGATACAGTCAGTTCTTTGCGGTCTAGCGCTTCTTTAAACATCCTTATGCAATAGGTGGCGAATAGTGGGATCTCTTTCTCAATGGCCTTCAAATCGTGCTTAGTTTTAAAGCTTTCGTCTATCACGCAATCAAAAGGAACTACATATAAGCGCCTCTCAAAACCGTGTGTGAAGTCATTGAACGCTGGCAACTCATTGGCTGAAAATATCAACTTCGCAAAATTCACAAACATAAAGTGATCTTTTCCTTTAAACTCAGCAGATAAACGATCCCCACCAGTGAGGGCTTTGAGTAGCCCTGTTGACTTGAGAAACTCGGAATCAACATCCGCAAATAGATTAGCTTCTTTCTGAAATAGGTTGGCACCAGCAAAACGATTCTGTTTATTCCCTAATTCTTGAAGCGTCATATTGCTGGTATTGTCCTTACCGATGACTTTTGTTAGAAAATCTAAGAAAGTGGATTTACCATTCTCGCCACTCCCTTGCAAAATCGTTATGGTTTGAAAAGGTGCATAACTTCGATAGAAACAGTATCCTATGATTTCCATTAAATGCTTTGCGCTTTTTTCATCACCGGTCAAATCTCGCAGCCATTCGATTGCCTTCTCTGGCTTCAAATTTGATTTCGGATCTACAACATAATCATGGCTTTGAAGAATATAGTCTTTAGTATCGTGCGGTTTCAATTCTCCAGTTTTAATGTTGTAAGTTCCGTTTTTAAAATTGGCCAGATACGGCTTGCTATTGTTAAAAGGATTTTCTTTCATAGTCGGGTCAAAAATCTTAATCATGATGAACTTTTTTGTTTCGCCTAGTTTTTGCTGGCTCCACTTATTGAAAGATTCCAATTTGTCAGTGATATAACCGTCTAAAAAGTCGCTTAAACTATCAATTCGCCATGATCCTGTTTTTTTATCAAACCTCGCACCGTAGAGCAAGCCATTTGTTCGGATCATTGGTATCTCGTTCATAATTTCATAACCTAACTTAGAAGCATTTACTTTAGTGTTTCCTTTTTCATCTGTGTAAATCCAAGAAGGCAGTTTCTTTTCTTCGCCAATCTTCTTTTTTTGTAATTCTTGTAACTCAATAATTTCACTCAATTGGCTCCCAACTCCTTCTTTGCTATCGAATAGAATGTTTCCTCCACTTCTTTATCTGACAACGGTTCTGTAAAATATTGATTGGCGACTTTAACTAATTCGAATACTGCCTTTACATCTACTGCTCTTGCCAACAACCCCCCTGTGATTTGTGCAATGCGATTGTTGCGATTTCCCTCTTCACATCCGCATACAATGCTTTCGAAAAGTTCAGTAGTTGTATTCCTATATCTTGACCCGCCTTTTTTGAAATTTGAAGATTTGAATGTTTTATAGGTGGAAACTCCATTTTTAGTATTATGATCTTTAGCCCAATTTCTAGCAGCTTCTACTCCTATATCCTTAGGGAACTTTTTTTCGCCACCATATATAATAATGTCATTCTTATCTATATATTGCGTAAACACAGGTAACAACTGAATTTGCGACCAAGTTAAATTTGAATGGTCCGAATTATTGATTAGTCCCTGCATAACTTTTTTTAAAAAAAATTCAATAAGTTGCTTATACTCTTCCTCTTCGGCATGATCGTCCAAAGGGACAACTAATCTATAACGCACGCCTTTAATTCCATGGCTGATACTTGGATACAGAATGTATTCGAATTTCGCCATTTTACTTTGAATAGATTCTATTAATTCTTCTCTTGAAACGATCACATCATCTAAATCCAAAATGAGACAGTCCCTGCTTTTCACGTTCTCGTTTTTCCTACTAAGTGAAACCATTTCTCCGCTTATAAAACCATCGGCTACAATCGTCTTGAGTTCTTTTTGTTTTTCGGCATCATCAGGAACTTCCACGCGTATAGGGTTATAATCCTTGAAGAATTGGAGAATATCTTTACCAATTGGCGGTTCCATGATCGCTGGCCTGACTTTTCCTATATAAATCATTTTTACTCCTCCTATACTGGATAAATTTCATCGGAGACAGCTTGTATTTGCCCTCGGATACTTTCTAAGGCCTCACCTATTTCGTCAAGCACTCCAGTTCCCAATTGTTTGTTTAAAGAAAATGTATCTTCAGTTACTCGTGAATATTCGATATTCTCGATAAGACGTTCGATGATTTTTAAGTCATTTACTCGTGCTGCAAGGTTCTTGGAACTGGATAGCAATTTCTTTTCATTCATGGTTAGATCCTCCTTGTTTCAATTTGATTGCGTAACCCTCGGTATCAGCTGCATGTCTTCCTGATAACTCTAAAATAGATACTAGCAATGCATTTGCCATGTTTAAATCTTCTGTAGTAATAGTTCCTTGCATCGACATTTGATTGTCAAAAAAAGCTTTAAACCCCTTCAAAGCAAAGTCAACATTAAATGCATCAGTAACTAAATTTTCAATTCCTAAAATATTTTCCATATTTAGTGCGCTCCATTCTCTAATTGTGATATACTAGAGAAAAGAAATAATAGGAAGTATCCTATCGTGTAGCCATTTGCTGATTCCGCCAAGAATCTATACAGCAAAGGCTTTTTCTTTTCTCCATCCATAGTTTTTTTTACTCCACTTCTTTTAAACTTGGAAACTGACTTTCTAGCCATGGGATCATGACCGCTAAATTTTTTCTTGCTTGTTCTTCGGTTAAATTAGCTATTTGATTTTGAAGAACAATTAGATCAGCGTAAAGTCGTGCATTCTCTTTTTCGGCTTCTTTACACTCTTTCAAAATACTTTCTGCTTCTTCTACAATTTCACGTACAGAAAAATTCTTGTACTTCTTAGGTATCCAAACTAATTTCAGCATTTCTATCCTCCTTTTAAAAATACTATTGCGGCTACCAGTTGACTAACTTACTTTCCACTTTGCCCCCAGCGGCTAATTAAATTTCAAATTGCGCCATCCACTCATCAACCTTTTTCCGATTACAACGCTTCGTTTGATTGATCACAGAAACTGGAAAATCCAATTCTTTGATAAACTTAGATAAATTGGATCGTGATACTTGTAGATAATCACAAGTCGTTTCCAAGTCCATCCATTCTTGGAAAATCCGTTTCTCAACTTCACGCTGCATTGTTTCCGCCCACACACGACTAGCAACTTCTGTTAATTGTTGCTCGATAGTCGGGCTTAAATCTACTTCTAACTTCATTAATACTCATCACCTCTCTCTAGTTTATTCATTTTGAATAAAAAGAACGCAAAATTTTTTCTTTTGGAACTGAAAATATTTCAGCCAACAAAATAATTTGATTGGATTTTAACTGTTGCTCTCCACTCTCGATTTTTCTATAACTGGATGGATACTTATATCCCAGTTTTAAAGAAACATCTAGCAGCGTGAGCTTGTTTTTTTCCCTAAGTTCTTTTAATGTACACATATATGTTCTCCTTTCTGTTATTCATATTGAATAACTTTGTGACTTTAGTATACTTATTTTAGAATGATAAGTCAACAAAAATTATTCATTTTGAATAAAATTTGTGCTATACTATCAACATATAGAAAGAAGGTGCTTTTTTTGGATTTTAAGGATAGGTTAAAATACCTAAGAGAACAACGTTCTTGGACGAAAACCGACACCGCAAAAAGAATCGGCGTGTCAACAGGAGCATATTCTAATTGGGAATATGGCAACCGTGAACCGAATCAAGAAATGATTAGAAGAATAGCGCAAGTCTTTTCAGTCTCAACAAATTATCTTTTGACTGGAGAAAGAACATTAAAAGACTTATCTGACAAAGAAAAATTGGAATTAGCTAAACAATTAAAGAAAACAGCTACTTCTCACCTTGAAGGGCGTGATCACTACGTTCAAGCGGTTATTGAATATTTTGATGATGATGCTTTTTCTGAAATGTCTGACGAGGAAATAATATTATTAGGAAGAATAATTACTTTCATGAACGAGACGAGTAAAGAATCCGTAAATTCTTTAGAATTTTTGATTCGACTAATCAACACGGCTATTAAAGAAGATAAACTAAACTCCGATTCGTTTAAGCGACAATATAAGCAAACTGCAGATAATCTTTTGAAAACCTTATTAGATTAACCTCCACCACTTTCCCCCAGCAGTACCAGGAGGGAATAATATTGGCAAAATTTGAACAATATAAAGATAAAAACAATAAAAGAAAATGGTTATTCAGTGGATATGTTGCTACTGACCCTATTACAGAAAAAAAGATTGTCACCACTCGTAAAGGTTTTGACACCAAAGCAGAAGCAAGGCTTGAGTTTGATAAATTGAAAGCAAGCATTCTAAAAGGCTCTAAAAAGAAACGTACAATCACATTCCAAGAGCTGTATGACAATTGGTTGGAACAACACCGCAAAAGTGTTAAATCTTCTACAGTAGCCACCAATAGACGGTTTATTGAAGGTCATGTATTGCCAAAATTCGGCAAGTTAAAACTAGACCAAATAACCGTTTCTTTTTGTCAAAAATGTGTGAACGAATGGCACGACAAATACAAGCAATATCACTATATAAGACGTGCTACTGCTCAGGTCATGAATTATGGCGTATCTATGGAATTAATGGAAAGTAACCCCATGAAAAAGACGATTCTTCCACGCAAAAAAGAAGAGGAAAAGAAACCTAACTTTTATAGTAAAGATGAATTACACGATTTTATGACATTTGTTAAAACACTTGATAACTATAAATATTATGCGTTCTTCCGTTTGCTTGCTATCACTGGCATGCGTAAATCAGAAGCGTTGGGGCTGTATATTAAACACTTGAACCTATTCAACAAGACACTAACAATCGGTAAAACGATAGCCATTGATGAATACGATCAGGTTGTTTTGCAGACCCCTAAAACAAAAAATTCATACCGCACCATCAGCTTAGATGATGAAACGATACGAATTTTACAAAAATGGTTCAGTATTCAAAAAGAAGATTATTTCAAACTTGGGTTTAATACTTCAAAGGCAAAACAACTCATGTTTAGCAATATGAGTAATGATTTATATTATCCGCAAGTGGTAAACGATTGGCTTGATTGGATCTATGATAAAGCAGACAAAGAAGGCTGCGCTTTAAAAAGAATAAGTCCTCATGGTTTCCGACATACTGCTTGTTCGCTTATGTTTGAAGCTGGCGCAACGATTAATGAGGTTCAGAAGCGCTTAGGTCATAAGGATGTAAAGACTACCATGAACATTTATAGCCACGTTACACCGCAACAAGCAGAAAACACCAGTCAGAAGTTAGCAAACTATTTAGGTTTCTGACAAATAGATAGTTTTTCGGATAGTATTTATGAGATTGAAGGCAAATAAAAAGCCAAGAACGCTATAATATCAACGTTCTTAGCCTATAGTTAGGTTCTAACCTACACTGCCTTCCATCTCATAACTAATCAACCGGTTCAATTCGACTGCGTATTCCATCGGTAATTCTTTGGTGAATGGTTCGACGAATCCCATGACGATCATTTCGGTTGCTTCGCTTTCGGAGAGGCCGCGGCTCATTAGGTAGTACAGTTGTTCTTCTGAGATTTTGGAGACTTTGGCTTCGTGTTCTAGGGACACCTGGCTGTTGTGGATCTCATTGAATGGGATGGTATCGGATTTCGATAGGTCATCCATGATGATAGTGTCACACTCGATATGGGAGATAGAGCCTGCGCTCTTCTTGCCGAAGGTGACTTGTCCACGATAGTTTACTGCACCGCCGTCTTTAGAAATTGATTTTGAGACGATGGAGCTGGAGGTATTTGGTGCGTTATGGATCATTTTTGCACCAGTATCTTGGATTTGGTTGGCACCTGCAAAGGCAATGGAAAGCATCGTGCCCCGTGCGCCTTTGCCATCAAGATACACACTTGGGTATTTCATGGTTGTTTTGGCACCTAGGTTGCCATCGATCCATTCAACGGTAGCACCTTCTAAGGCTTTGGCCCGTTTGGTTACTAGGTTGTAGACGTTGTCTGACCAGTTTTGAATGGTGGTGTAGCGGCAATAAGCGTCTTTTAGGGTAAAAATTTCAACGATGGCTGCGTGCAAACTATTGCTTGAATAGGTTGGGGCGGTACAGCCTTCGACGTAATGGACGCTGGCGCCTTCGTCAACGATGATCAATGTGCGTTCGAACTGACCGGTATTTTCGGCATTGATTCGGAAATAGGTTTGTAATGGCACATCGACACGAACGCCTTTTGGTACATAGATAAAGGTACCACCTGACCAAACGGCTGAGTTTAAAGCAGCAAGCTTGTTATCGGTTGGTGGGACTAATTTTGAGAAGTATTGTTTGAACAGCTCAGGGTATTCCTTCAAGGCTGAATCGGTATCGGTAAAGACGATGCCAAGTTTTTCAAACTCTTCTTTCATGTTGTGGTAAACGACTTCTGATTCGTATTGGGCAGAAGCGCCAGCCAGGTATGCCCGCTCGGCTTCTGGAATACCAATGCGCTCAAAGGTCTCTTTGATTTTTTCTGGTACGTCATCCCAATCACGGGCAGGACGATCACTTGGTTTTTGGTAATATTTGATGGCATCAAAATCGATGTCAGACAGGTCTGGGCCCCAGTTTTGCATGGGCATCTTGTTGAAGGCTTCAAGAGACTTCAAGCGGAACTCAAGCATCCATTCTGGCTCTTGCTTGACCCGTGAGATTTCACGGACGATGTCTTCGGTCAATCCTTCGCCGGTACTAAAAACAGGCTGCACGTCATCGTGGAAGCCAAATTTATATTCTTCTAATTCGGGTACACCCATGGTTCTCACTCCTTTTGTAGTGCGGTTGTCTATTCGCTGGTTTCTTCAGTGTCAGATTCATTGGCGTGGCTGTGACTGACAGATGCTTGTGTACTATCAGCAGCAATAGCTTTTTCTAATGCTTTCCAAGCTAAGGTCGCACACTTGATGCGTGCAGGAAACTTCGCCACACCTCCAAGCATGGAAGCATCGCCTAAGCGATCGCTTTGGGGAATGTCATTTCCTTGGACGAGCTCAGAAAACAAGCCTGATAGTTCACCAGCTTCTGCTAGTGTCTTACCGATAATCGCATCCCCCATCATGGATGCACTGGCGGTACTGATGGAACAGCCTTCGCCAGTAAACGCGATATCTTTGATGGTGTCTCCTTCGACAGCGAGCTCCAAGTGGATCACGTCGCCACAGGTAGGGTTATTCAATTCGACTTTATACGTTGAATCATCCAAGGTGCCCCGATGATGTGGGTGGCTGGAATGATCCAGAATGACTTGTCGATACAAATTATCTAATTTCGTTAGTGCCATGTTGGAAAAACTCCTTCGTCAGCTTGATGGCGTCAACCAGTCGATCGGCGTCCTCTCTTGTATTATACAGGTAAAAGCTGGCCCGTGCAGTCGCTGGGACTTGCAAATAGCTCAAGAGGGGTTGGGCACAATGATGACCTGCCCGTACCGCGATGCCTTCCATGTCTAAAGCGGTGGCAACATCATGAGGATGGATGCCTGCTAGATTAAACGCGATCACTCCCGTGCGTTTCGCTGCTTCTTGGGGGCCATAGATGGTCAAGCCTTCAATGGCTTGCAGTTTTGGCAAAACGTAAGCAGCTAAGTCTGCTTCATGGGCGTGGATGTTTTCTAAGCCGATTTCTGTTAAGTAATCCACCGCTGCACCTAAACCGATCGCACCGGCAATATTTGGTGTACCAGCTTCAAATTTCCACGGCAGTTCTTTCCACGTGCTTTCTTGCAGATGGACAAAATCGATCATTTCACCGCCAAATTCGACGGGCTCCATCTGATCCAGCCATTGCCGCTTGCCGTACAAGACACCAATGCCAGTTGGTCCGCACATTTTATGGCCAGAAAAGGCATAGAAATCACAATCCAGTGCTTGGACATCAACTGTCATATGTGGAACAGCCTGAGCACCATCCACCACCATGACGGCTTGGTGCTGATGCGCCAATTTGGTTAGCTCCGCAATCGGATTGATCACGCCTAAAACATTGGAAACGTGAGCGATCGAAACGATAGCGGTTTTTTCTGTGATCTGTTTCTTGGCATCTTCCATGTCCAAGGTGCCTTCTGGCGTCAGCTGGATATATTTCAAGGTAGCTTTTTTTCGGGCTGCTAATTGTTGCCAAGGGATGATATTGGAATGATGTTCCATATAGGAAATCACGATTTCATCGCCTTCATTGACAAAACGGTCGCCGTAGCTGCGGGAGACCCAATTTAAACCAGTGGTCGTCCCTCGAGTAAACAGCACTTCCGCCGTTTCATTCGCATGGATAAAGCTGCGCACTTTTTCCCGTGCGCCTTCATAGGAATGGGTCGCCCGTTCTGCGAGGGTATGGACCCCACGATGAACATTGGCATTGTCTTGATGGTAATAATCGGTGATCGCCTGCAGCACCGCCTCTGGCTTTTGCGTAGTGGCGGCATTGTCGAGGTAGATCAATGGTTCGTCATTTACGAGCTGATCCAAGATGGGAAACGCTTGTTTCACTTTTTGGGCATCGATCATGCGAGTAACTTCCCTTCGATAACGGCAACCAATTCTTGTTGCACTTCTTTGACTGGGATCGCGGTCAAGACGGAGCCTAAGAAGCCACGAATCACCAAACGTTCCGCTTCTGCTTTGCGCAGCCCACGACTCATCAAGTAGTACATTTCTTCTGGATCGACCCGTCCCACACTGGCTGCGTGTCCGGCGGTTACTTCGTGCTCATCGATCAAAAGGATTGGGTTGGCATCGCCCCGGGCTTGGTCAGAAAGCATCAAGACCCGACTTTCTTGTTGCGCGTCCGCCCCTTTTGCTCCTTTTAAAATGTGTCCGATACCGTTAAAGGTTAAGACGCCGCGTTCTCTAATGACGCCGTGTTGCAGGATATGGCCAATGGAATGCGGTGCTTTGTTGGTGACGCGAGTGTCGATTCCTTGTGTTTGACGCCCAGCACTGATTGCGACCGCTTTGACTTCCGAATGCGCGCCTTCGCCTACAAGATCAGAATCAAAGTCCGCCACGACGTCGCCGTCATTCATGACTCCAATTGCCCAATCTACCATCGCATCTCGCAACACGTAGCCGCGACGATTCATGTACGTAGTGATGTTGACACCTAACTGATCAATCGCAGAGAATTTGACCTTCGCACCTGCTTTGGCGATCACTTCCACTACGATATTGCCAGACAGTTTTTTCGCTTGGTCGCCTTTGGTTTGGAAACGTTCCAAGTAGCTGAACTCACTGTGCTCATCAGCAACGATCAAAATGTGTTTAAAGAAATGCGCTTGACTATTGCCATTGTGATAGAAAATCGCTTCAAGGGGTTCTTCGATCACCACGTTTTTTGGTACATACAAGAACATGCCGCTATTCATAAACGCCGCATGTGCTGCGGTCATTTTGTCTTCATCCATTGGTACTGCTTTGGTCATGTAGTATTGATTGACCAACTCTGGTACTTCTTTCATTGCTGTAAACAAGTCGGTGAAGATCACGCCTTTGTCAATCAGCTCTTGCGGTAATTGCTCAAAGATGGTGGTGTCATCAAACTGAACGAGAGTCGGATGGTTATCCATCGCGTCAAAGGCGGGAACCAAGCCAGCACCTGTCTCCTTAGATTCACTTGCAGGTAAGGTTGGATCGATGAAGCCTGCAAATTCTTTTTCACCAGCAAGTGCTTGTTCGTCGATATTGAACAATGGCCAACGCTCGTAACGCACCCGCTCGATTTTTGGAAACGCAAGTTCATCCACTTTCGCAAGGGCTGCTTGGCGTAATTCCAACATCCATTCAGGTTCTTCTTTTAACGCTGAAAAAACGTTGACTTGTTCAAGATAATCCTGTAATTTTGCCATTTACCTTGCCTCCTTACGCTTCTTCTTCTTTGTAGTCGATCCCTAACTCTTTACTGATCCCAGCATAGCCTTCTGCTTCTAGGCGTTTGGCTAAATCTGCCGAACCGGTCATCACGACACGGCCTTCCATCATGATATGAACCACGTCTGGTGTGATGTAGTTTAACAGACGTTGGTAATGGGTGATGATCAAAGCGCCAAAGCCTTCGCCGCGCATTTCATTGACGCCTTTTGCTACGACTTTCAAGGCATCAATATCTAGACCAGAGTCGATCTCATCCAAAATCGCAAAGGTTGGCTCTAGCATCAACAATTGTAAGATTTCATTTCGTTTCTTTTCTCCACCAGAGAAGCCTTCATTCAAATAGCGTTCCGCCATTTCTTCTGGCATATTCAATAAATCCATTTTTTCATCTAATTTTTTCAAGAAATCCATGACAGAGATTTTGTCGTCTTCGTCACGTTTGGCATTGATCGCTGCTCGCATAAATTCCGCATTGGTGATGCCTGGAATTTCACTTGGGTATTGCATCGCCAAGAACAGACCTAAACGAGCCCGCTCATCCACTTCCATTTCCAAGACATTTTCGCCGTCGAACAAAATTTCCCCTTCTGTCACTTCATAATTCGGGTTGCCCATGATGGCAGCGGACAAGGTTGATTTCCCTGTACCGTTTGGTCCCATGATGGCATGGATTTCTCCAGTTTTTAACACTAAGTCAACGCCTTTTAAGATCTTTTTATCTTCGATTTGGACGTGTAGATTTTTGATTTCTAAAACTGACATTTCTTTCCCTCCAGTATCTTTTCTTTCTCACTATTTTAGACTAATTGAGAATGAACTTCAAACGCTATTCCCGACTTTTTTAAAATATTTCTAATCTGTACATTGGAATTATTATAAAGTATTACATAGAGATAGTACATGGTTATTGTCTGTAATGCTAGAAATTTTTTAATTTTTTGTAATAAAAAAAGGAATACGACATTGGCTGCCGCATCCCCTACCTTCACTTCTGCTGTGCCCATTCTTCTCGCAAGATGCCATACTTGATGGAATCATAATAGGTGCCTTCCCAGAAACGGACTTTGCGGATCTGGGCTTCTTTGGTCATCCCTAGCTTTTCTCCTAGTTTCATCATGCGGTGATTGCCCGACCACGTGGTATAACCGACACGCTGGATATGAGGCTGTGATTCAAACAACTCATTGATCCACTGGCGAATTGCTTGGCTGCCAATCCCTTGATTCCAAAGGGAAGCATCATAGATGGCTATCCCGAATTCCAACCACTGCTGCAAGTTATTGTCTTCCCAGTAAGCGGTCGCGATCCCCACGATTCTTCCTTGATAGCTGATCGCTTTACGTAACGGGTTGTCGATACAGCTAGCGCCAAACCCCGTTCGAAATTCTTCCCACGTCAACACGGGGTCTTGGAAATACGGTCCGTCCCATTTTTTCCATTCTAAATCTGCCTTAGGCCCATAGCTGATCGACCAAAGTTCAGCAATCATTTCTTCCGTAATCGGTTGAAGTGTGACTGTTTCTGCCATCTTCAAGCCCCCCTTTCTCCTAAAAAAAGTCGTCTCCTTTATTCGTAGACGACTTTCTTTCTATTTTATCTGAAATTTCCGTAAGTTTAAATAAAGGAGTCCGAAAAAAAGGACTGGAAAAAGAGTAAAGCCAAATTGCGGCTTCAAAATCAAGGCGACAAAAACGGCAACAAACAAAAAGGTTGCTAACAAACTAACAGGCCATTTTTTCAAAGTGAAAAAAAGTGCGGTACGCAGGACATCTTTCTTAGCGGCTTTTGGATTACGCACTTGGAAGTACCACGCGTTGATACTAAGAGCTATGGAAAGCATCCCTAACAAAAGAAAGAAAGGAACGAGCCATTTGCCACTTTCAAATTGAACCGCAAACAGAATATCCACGATCGCAATGACACTTCCCAGCCAGCCGATGAGCCAATAGAGAAACCCGCGCACGGCAAAGGTTCGTAAAAAGTAGCAGAAATCTTTTACTGGATCGATGTCTTTGTGTTCTGCAAAGCGATCGATCGCAGCCAGGAGGCTGATCATGCTTGGACCAATCAGCAAGAGTGCCAATGCAAACCAAAGGAGGTTTCTAGGATCGACTGCCAAGAACATTGCCGTGAGGGTGTAGGGTGTATTCACGACCCAAAAACTGATATTCAGGGCAAAGCCAATATATAGCCAGCGGAAGATCCGCATGTAAAGATTGTTTTCAAAGGTAGGTTTGGTAAACATGATTGATCACCTCAATTTTTCATTCCCGAAGTAGCGATTCCTTCTACGAAGTATTTTTGCATTGCTAAAAAGACGATTGCCACTGGCAAAATGGAGACCACAGATGCTGCCATGATCAGGGCGTACTCGGCATCATATAAGCCGACAAACATTTTCAACCCTAACTGAATGGTTTTGTTTTCGGTTGAGGAGAGGTAGATAAATGGTCCCATATAATCGTTCCATGTATTGACGAAGGTGATGATGGTCAGACTCGCTAAAGCGGGCTTCGTCAGTGGTAGAATGATTTTTCGATAGATCCCCCACTCACTCAAGCCGTCGATCCGCGCACTTTCACACAATGAATCAGGAATACTACTATAGTATTGTTTCAACAAAAAGACGCCAAAGGCACTGAAGGCTTGTAAGAGGACCAAAGACCAAAGCGTGTCTGTCAGCCCGAACTGGCGCATCATGATGAACTGAGGAATCATATAGGATTGCCAAGGAATCGCAATCGTACCGATGTATGTCAGAAACAACAGGTCGCGTCCTTTGAAATGCATCTTCGAAAACCCATAAGCCGCAAAGCTAGAGGTAAACAGTTGGATCAAGGTAATGATGACGCTCAAAAATGCTGTGTTCTTAAAAAAAGTCAGCAAAGAAATGCGATCCCAGATCACCGTATAGTTTTCAGGGTGCCAACTTTTTGGAATCCATTGGATCGGTACGCTAAAAACATCGTTATTGGTCTTAAAAGAAGCAGAGATCATCCAGAGAAATGGGATCAGTGTCACTAACGCGAGAAATGTTAATAAAAGAATCAAGGAGACACTGCCGACCGACAGCTTGGCTTTTTGTTTTGGTTTGGCTTGAACATTCTTTTTACTCAGTGTATTTTCCATCTGTACTCCCTCCTTACACCCGTTCTTGTCTTTGGTTCCACTTAAACTGGATCACCGTGATGCCCAAAACGATCACAAACAAGACCATGGCGATCGCAGATGCGTAACCAAAATTAAATTTCACAAACGCTTCGTTGTAAATTTGATACACCAAGACATTGGTGGCTCGACCGGGTCCGCCGGCAGTCATGACTTGGACCAAATCGAAGATCTTGAAACAGTTGATGACCAGCATGATCGAAACAAAGAAGGTCGTTGGTCGCAAGGACGGCAACGTCACGTTGCGAAACTGCTGCCACTTGTTGGCGCCATCGATCGAAGCCGCTTCATACAATTCCTTTGGCACACTTTGTAACCCTGCCAAGTATAAGATCATGTAATACCCCATGCCACGCCAGACGCTGACTATGATGATCGCCGTCAAAGCCCAATCAGAGCTGGAGGTCCAATTAGGAGGATTTTCAATAAAAAATTTCAAAAACTGATTGATTGGTCCCATCGCTGGGTGAAACAACATGTTCCACACGACAGCGATCGCAACTAACGAGGTGACATAAGGAAAGAAGAAGGCCGTACGGAAAAACTTCATTCCACGTACTTTTTTATTCAATAAAATCGCTAAGCCTAAGGAACATACTAACGTCAATGGAACGACGCCAATCGTATAGAGAAAGGTGTTCTTTAACGAGATCCAAAAGGTGTCGTCCCCTAGCATTTTGCTGAAATTTTTCATTCCCACAAATTCAGGCGAACTAAAGGAATCCCATTCCATGAAAGCCAGAATAAATGAAAACACAACGGGCACTAAGGTAAATAAGAAAAAGCCGATAAAGTTTGGTGCAATAAAAGACAGCGCGGTTAGCGTATTTTTGCGTTTCAACTTATTGGCTGCTTTTGATTTTGAGGTTATTTCCATATTTGTCTCCTGCTGCTTGCCAGCAGGCCCCCTTTCATTAATAAAGAGAAGGAACTTTTTTGCCCAAGTCCCTTCTCTCGTTAGGACTATTCGGTTTCAGATTTCACCCTTTTTTCCATATTCGCAATGCCTTCTTTTGGTGTTTCGTCCCCTACAAGAATCAAGTCATGTTCTTCTTGCAAGATTTTGTCGATCGCTGGTCCATTTTCATCGACAGGAAACTCGATCGCGACGGTTTCTGGATTGAAGGCTTTTTTCGATACTTCATCGGCGGGCATGCCTTCACGGGAGAAGTAAAGTTCATCAATGGCGTCAGTCTTATACGAAGGAACGACACCGACTTCTGCTAATACTTTGGCGCCTTCTTCACCAGAACAAAAGTCTAAGAATTTTTGCGCAGCTTCTTGATGTTTTGAATTTTTATTGATGGCAAAAGCAGTCGGAGAACCAAATGTCGTTACTTCCCCTTTTTCATTTTGCGGCATTTCCGCAATACCCCACTCGACATCTGTCTTGCCATCGTCGATATTGGTCATCAACGCTCCCATATACCAAGTTCCCATGTACATCATGGCTGCTTTTTCATTTTCAAATTGTGATTGATACGTAACTTTCGTTGATTTTGCTGTCCCAAAGTCCATTTGCGCTTTTTCGTCTTGCATCCGCAATGCACGATCATAGTACGCTTCCAAGTAGTCGTATTGAGGATCGATCAAGTTGGCGCCATTTTGGGCAGCTGCAATCGCTTGGGTAGAGGATCGCCACGTGTGTTGATACGCACCATAAATTTGTTCGTCTGGTTTTGTTAGCTGCTTGGCAAGCTCCTCATATTCGTCCCAGGTGATGTTTGATGGGTAGTCTAAACCTGCCTCATCGAACATTTTTTTGTTATAATACAAGACCCAAAAATCCGTCCGATACGGTTGTGCATAGGTTTTGCCTTCTACGTCATACATGTCATAGCTTTCTTGCGCTGGGGCAATATCCAATGATCCGATATGGTCGGTGAGATCCACCAATTGGTCCCGCAACGCATAATTAGAGTAAGAAAGTAAATTTTTCATGGTCAAAATATCTGTCGTATCTCCTGAAGAGAGCATCGTCGTCAGTTTGGTATCATAATCATCTGAAGCAATATCGACAGGTTCAACGGTAATGCCCGGATTCGCTTCTTCAAAGGCACGGAATAGTTTTTCGAATTCAGGTGTCGTATCGTAATTCCAAGTGGTTACGGTCAATTTGATGTCGCCATCTTCAGAAGCAGCGGAATCATCTGTCGCTCCGCCTCCACACGCTGCCAAGGCTGCGATCGTCCCAAACATCGTTGCTGCTAATAAACCTTTTTTCAAAAAGTGCATGTTCATTCCTCCATTAAACATTTTTTTAAAGGGTCGCCCCTAAAACTACCAATAGGAATACCAACTTTGTGACACCCGCATCAGCGCTTCCATGTAATAGTAATCGCCCCAGATCATGCATTCATCGACCCCTTTGAGGGAATTCTTGTCATAAACCCCATGCATCAAAAGTCCGTTTGATTCGGGATGGTCGATCGTTGTATAGTTTTGGGCTAACGACGCCAAGATCGCCAAGGCGTTTTCCTGATAGGCGGCTTGGTTTGGCTGCGTGATCGGTAAATGTTTCGCCAGTTCTAGCAAGCCACAGACTGCGATGGCGGCGGCCGAACTATCCCTTTCTTCCTGACTACCATCGTTAAACACTAAATCCCAATAACTGACCTTGTCCGCCGGTAATTCAGCAATAAAGTAATCCGCAAGGTCTTGAGCAGTCTTCAAGAAACTGGTATCACCGGTGTAAAGGTAACTCAGCGTAAATCCGTAGATTCCCCACGCTTGCCCTCTCGCCCAGCAGGAATCATCGGCATAGCCTTGTTGGGTATTGCCGCCGATCGCCGCTCCAGTTTCAACGTCGAAGTAATAGGTGTGGTACGTCGTGGCGTTGTCTCGCACGATGTATTTCTGGGTCTGCTTGGCATGAGCATAGGCTGCTTGTTTGTAGGATTCATCCCCCGTCATTTGGGAAGCAAAATACAATAGCGGCAAATTCATCAAGCAATCAATAATGATGCGCCCCCGTTGTTGCGGATCATCGAGATTGCCCCACGCTTGAATGATCTGGGCTTTGGGTGAGTAACGGGCCATCAATAGATCGGCGGCGGCAATCGCGAGTTTTTTCGAAGATTCCCGTCCGTTCACTCGATAGTCGGCAATCGCAGTCAAACTATACAAAAACCCGATATCATGGGTTTCTAGTCCAATTCTTTGGTCCAATCGTTCTTGGAAAGAGTGCAGTTGTTTTTCGATGGTTTCATCAAATTCTGTTGATCCCGTCAGTTCTTTACTCAAAAACAACATGCCAGTCCAAAAACTCGCCGTCCAATCATGGTTGGCTTCTGGTCGATAGACAAGCTGTTCACTTGCTGCCGGTGGGACCAACGTGTCAAAGGTCTTAGTATTCTTTCTTACTTGATTAACGGTGAAGTCGATTTGCTCGGCTACCCATTGTGATAGCTGTACGTCATAGCTGGTTTCCATTTTTTCCTCCTATTCGCTCAACCTGGATCATATGTCCGGATTGATTGATCGTAATGTTGTTTGTTGTCACTTCGACGGTCACTGCTTGTTCTTGTTCTTGTGGAAGCAAGCCGGTGACGAGGGAAACGAACAGGTGCTTTCCCGCTTGTCGTTGAGCAGTTAGATACGGCAGCCACGTTGCAGGATACAAGAGGTTCGTATTTGGCTCCGTTCGTAGGACATCGCTCGTTTCATAGCCAGCGATCGCCTCGATTTTCGAATAGCCGATCGATGTTCGTACCGCAGCGCTGCGTGCGTTTTTTTCAGTGATGGCAGTAGGCTCTTTCGGTGATGAAAACCCACCTTCATAGAAAGAAAGGGCGCGCTGAGAATTGATCTCATGAATGCGAAGGTGACTGCCTATCAGTGGAATGATTGTTGTTTTTATCTGGACGTCTTCCCATGGATTCCATTCATGAATGATCCGATCAGGTAAAAGCTGATACTGGCGATCCAATCCTTTAGTGCGAAAGTAATGGTCATCTTCTGATAAAGCCAACGTATTGTCATAATTTCCTTCATAAAACCAATAATTGCTTTTGGGCACGCTATTGCCAAACGTCGTTGAGTAGACAAATTTGCTATATTTGCTGCTGGCATGGCTTTGATAGTTGATACATTGCCCTGCAGGAAACATCAAGGCATGCGTCAAGTCTTGATTGTGTTGATAAAAATTCTTACTGATTGGATGAGCCAGTGTTCTTTCAGTGATCGCTAATGGCGTCGGGGTGACTTGCCAATAGGGATGCTCCTTTGGTACCGCTAACAAAAGAAAGGTTTTTAACGCCCAATAAGGTGAACCTGGTGCATTGTAGCCTTCGGCAAAGATCAGATTCTGGTACGAATAGCCGACCGTCAGTATCCCTTCGGAAGTAAAAATGACTTGCTGCATCCACTGCTGCAGGTGACGACTGATCAACCCTTTGATCTCTCCCCATGGCAATGCTTCAACATCCGCAAAAACCAATGCGCTGAAGAAAGAAACTTGCGCAAAGCGATACGTCAAACTTCGACCAAAAGGAACGGCAGCTCCACCTGCTGCAAACCAATGTTTGAAGGTTTGAGCAAAATCGGTGGCTCGTTGTTTGAACTTCCTTCCCCTTTCAAGATCCTCAGGGACAAATCGACAGTACAGAAGACTATAGTAGTGGATCGCAAAAGATACATAGTAATCGATTTGAGTGGCTACTCCATCACAGTACCATCCTTCCCCTAAATAAAAGGTCTCGATCAATGCCAAGTCAGCATCGATCTTTTCTTGGGAAAAGCTGCGGCCACAACGCTTCATGGCTACATTGACGAGAACCCGAAAGAAATGCCAATTGTTTGCAGGAATTTCTCGTTGATTGACTTGGATCAGCCACGCATGGAGATCATCTTTTTGGCGTTGGGATAAAACATCCCACGTTTTTTCCTTGTTTAATAATAAAAAGGTACTTAGCGAAGCCATTTCCACGATTCGTTGGTCGAAGTCTTCCACAACACCCCAATAATCGGGACTCTCTGGATCTGTACCAGCAATAATTCCTGAGAGATAGGTTTCCATGAATGAATCTTCTTGCTGGGTTAGATAAGGCGCGAGTCCCCAAAGCGGTCGCAAGAACGCTTCAAGTTCCTGTACCTCTTTCTCATAGACAGTCCCATGGCTGCCTAAAGCCAAATGACCGGGACGACTGCTTGCAAAAGCGGGTTTGAGTTGATCCATGATCGTTTTGAAGCCGGCTGCTACATCTTCATAACTTTCAAATTTATTCTTTTTCAATTGCTGCAGCTTCTGTGATTGCATCCGCATCCTTCCTTTCAATCAATGTCGCTTTAATAAAACCATAATATTCTCCGTAGACCGTCACCACATCTTGCAGTTTCAGTTGTTGACTTTGTTCATTGAATACTTGGTACTGTCCAGCCGCTGTTTCTAGAATAAATCGATCCCCTTTCTCAATGTCTGCTGTTTTCGCATCACTCTTTACGATGGTGCCAGATAGCTTCACGAATTCATGCAACGGGACGACACCTTGCGAAAAATCTTCGTCAGAATAACAAAGCGCTCGTTCTTTTAATTGCTTTTCGCTGCTTTGGGAAAATGCTTGCGTCTGCGTTGCTTCATTTGGAGAACAAGCAGTCAACCCTATAAGTAGACCCAGGATAAATAACGAATTAATCCACTTCATTCATGCCACCCTCATTTTTAAAACGCTTTCTTCATTTCAAATCATACTTTTTTTTAGGAAAATAATCAATATTTTTTCCTAAAAAAAGTAAAATTTTTACTTAAGGGCAATTTCTCTCTTGGTTTTTTTACTAAAAAGAAATATACTGAAGAGGAGAAGCATTGGAGGAGGGATTCTATGGCTACGATTACCGACATAGCGACCATAGCTGAGGTATCAATATCAACCGTATCACGGGTTCTGAACTACGATCCTAGTCTTTCAGTGACCGAAGAAACCAAACGAAAGATTTTCGAGGCAGCTGAAAAACTAAATTATACGAAATACAAAAACAAGCAAAAGCAGCGTGAACTACCAGTGGATGTACCAAAAAAACACAACAAATCGATTGGGATCGTTCAGTGGCGGATGGATGATGAAGAATTGGAAGACATTTACTATATGTCGATTCGTTTGGGTGTGGAAAAACGAGCCGCCGAACTGGGTTGCGATCTGTTAAAAATCTCCAACCTTGATGAGTCAGTGATCCAGTCCGTCGACGGCTTACTGGCGATCGGCAAGTTTACAGAAGAGCGGGTCAAAAAACTCCATGAGCTACACCCCAACCTCTGTGTGATTGGCAGTAACTTTCCCCTGGATGACTACGATTCTGTCAATACCGATTTTACGCAAGCAACGGAGTTGGCTCTTTCTCACTTGATGGGACTTGGTCATCAAAAAATCGCCTTTATCGGCGCCGAGGAAAGTCAAAATATGTATGGGTATCGGCGGTACAAAACGCCAACGGTCAACACCTATGTCGATATGATGCAGCATTATCAGCTGTTTGATGAGGATTATTTTATCGTGAAAGAAAATAGTCGGTTGGATGTCCAAACGGGGGAAGAATTAACGGAGCAGGCTTTGGCTTTGTGGCAAGACCGCTTGCCGACTGCGATTTTGGCAGCCAATGATGCCTTTGCGATCGGGGTCATCCATACGTTAACGGCTCATGGAATCAAGATTCCTGAAGACATCAGTGTTATGGGCATCAACGATATTTCGGTGTCCCGCTATGTCTCCCCACCCCTTTCTTCGGTCCAAGCATTTACTGAAGAGATGGGTGAAACGGGGTTAGAGCTACTCTATAACCGCATCGAAAATCCTGGGATCGCCAGACGTATCTTTTTAAGTACCCAGCTGGTGATTCGTCAATCTACCGCAAAACCAAAAGAAGGCTGAGAAGCTGCGGTGTCTTCTTGCATTGATCAACGTCATTGCAAGGAAGCACCGCATCCTTCTCAGCCTTTTTTTATTTTGATGGTCGTTTTGATTTCCCCTGTCTGCTCAAGCGCGTATTCGGCTTGAATCAAATACGCTTGTGCCTGTACACCATGGTGATCTTGATAAGTGACTGGCTGTACTTGGATCTTATCACTGGTAAAACCAAGAACACAGCGTGCTTTTTTTGTCATTAGTTGAACGGTCTTATCTTGCACCATTGGTGGTATGTTCGTAATAAAGTTTTCCACCACCAGATTCTTTGGTTGGTGCTCGTCAAAGACAAAATGGTCTTCGATCGTTACTTGTTGCTGCGAGACCACGAAGCGCCGCTGGTATTCAGTGACCGCTGCTTTCGGATAGAACGCACTGAGGTCTAAGTCAAATTGCTGGTCATTAACCTGTAGCACCGTTGCTTCCTCGGCTGTTGGGCGTTGGGTGTGCTGGTTGATGATCGGCAGCGAATGACTGATTGCGGCTGCGGGAAAGTAGTGATAACGCGTGTTCTCGTCAAAATACTCTTTGGTGTATTCCCCTGCACCAAGGTCCGTCAGAAACAACTCCTCTGTCGTTCCTAATACAAAATGACCGACATCGAGATGATTGTGGCTTTCTTGATTGCTCCCCCCTTTGGCAGCAAAAAAGAGATCCTGCTGCACATCTTTTGCCATGAACCACTGCGCTTGTTCAAAATAGTGATGAAACGAGGCATTCGTTTCTCGTGTGATCGCCTCGTTATGCCAATACAAATTTCGATAGCTATGGGCAAACCGGTAGCAAGGATCAAAATCTAACGGACTGACCCCCGATAATTGGGGAACCGCCACGCCTAAATGCTCGTAGCAATAACTGACCAAGCCACTAGGCAGTTCGATCGCCGAATAATCAGAAAAAGGAATGTAATGGCCTGGAGAAATCATCGTGTAGTAAGGAAAAGCAGCAATTTTTCTGGTTTTAGGCTGCTTAAGGTAGGTATCTTCTTGCAATACTTCTGCCAACAATTGTGCATAATACAAAAAATAACCAAACCCATACGCCCAGTATCCGACACCTTCCACACAAGCCCCATCTTCGCCAAAGCTGTTGAGGTAGCTTTGCATTGCAGTATCCAATCGTTTGATCATCCGCAATTGTCGCTCGCTTTTTTTCGGCAATACATAGAGCGCCGTCATTCCAAGACAGCCACCAATAACTGCGGACCAATTGTTCTCTTTTGTCTCCCACTCCCAGGTTTGCTCCTCGAAGGGTAAAAAAAGCCGTTGATCGATCTCATACAACACTCGCTCTGTGATGACTGGTGAAAGGTCTCCCCCAACCAACATAAACAACTCTGCTAAGGATTGCCCAGTTTCAGCTGTAAAAAGATCGACTGTGTGGCGCGCTTGCGAAGAAAACTGGCCATCGACAATCGGCAGATGCGCTGGCAGACACCATGTATATTCATTGCAGATTTCCCAAATCACTTGCTCCAGCAGCACTTTGATAGCTGCCTTACGCTCCATTTCATAAGCAAGTCCTAAAACCACCAACATCCGTCGGCGGGCAAAATAATGGGATTCGAAGACAACACGATTCCCCGATTCGAGATACTCTTGATAGCCTTGATAAGGCAAATAGGGAACCTCACCAGTGTCAAGGTACGCCTGTGCTGCCTGTAAAATTTCTTCTTTTACATCTGCTGGATTCACGCGTTTTCCTCCTGGATAGAGCGTCCGAAGACTTCGATTTGGGTCAACGCTGGAAATGGTGAGGGATCGTCATTTTGGATCAGCTCATGCAATTTCACCCAAGTGACCGTTCGCGGCTGGAAAGAAAACCGTTGAGGCTGGCTGCTTTTGACCGTCTGCAAGATTTCTTGACTGCCATCGGAAAACGCCAACGTGACTTGTTGCCAATAGCTATCATGGGGAAAATCCGCCCGTAACGTAAGCGCACATTGGTCGATGCGGACCTCATGACCAAAGTCGATCGTCAAAGCGGCATCTGCTTGTTGATTGATCCCCCATGAGCCATAGGGATAATTGCCATGAGACGTATTGGCAAAAATGCCATCAATAGCGTTACAAGCGAAAAACGTCGCATCATCTCTTGTTTCAACATTGGCATGGGCATGCGGATAGGCACCCAAGAATTCTTTTTGATCATGAGGGTTTAAGGCGACATTGCGGTAAGCCGCTAGTTCTTCTTTTGTTGCTACCCGCACACTCAAATAATGGCTTTTCCCAGCAAAACGGCCTTCTGGCGCGGCTTCTTTGGCATTTTCACTAAGATGTACGGGGTAGATCCACTCGTTGCCTTTGATGTACACCAAAGTAGTCGCCAGCGTTTCATCGAGTGTGACCCACACAAATTGTCCACTGCGTGAGAGTGAGACAACGATTTTATCTCCGTCCTCGTAACCATACTCTTGGGATGCCAACGTGACAAAGTCTTCCGCCGTCGCTTGAAGAAGGGTAGGTTCACTTTCAGGTGTTCGTTTGCCTTTTTTTACTTGATGCTTTTGGTCATAAATCGTTAAGGAAATCTGGGTCATTGCATGTAGCTCCTCTCGTATTTTCTCCATTATAGCGATGTCGACAAAAAAATGTAACTGTTTCCAGCGATTTTTTACTATTTTTTTACTTAAAATCGAAAAATGTAACTGTTTCCATTTCTTTATTTTACTAAATAAAGTAAAATAACAAATAAAAGGAGCTGTTTACATGAGAAACTTCCAAGAAGCATTAAGTAAGAACCCTCTTCGAACCAAAACTGATCTAGAAGAGGCTCTTGTTGATCTGGTCACTCCCGTATACGAATGTATGGCACAACAAGGAACTCCCGGGAGGGTCCACCTAGGAAATTCAGGAGCGGTGTACACTCAGGAAAAGAGTGACATCGAAGGCTTTTTACGGACACTCTGGGGATTGGGCCCATTGTTCAGCCAAGAAGAAGCGTGCCTTCGTTACCCAAAACTTTTTCAACAAGCCAATGCCGGGATCGTTGCAGGCACCACCCCGACCTCTCAGGAGTACTGGGGAAAACTGCATGACTACGACCAATTGTTTGTGGAAATGGGTGCCCTTGCTAGCTATTTGATTTTTACCAAACCCGTCTTTTGGGATCTCCTCACACCAAGAGAGCAAACAAATCTCTTTGATTGGCTCAATCAGATCAATCAGCACACCATCCCTAAAACCAATTGGCTCTTCTTTCGGATTTTAGTTAATACCTTCTTTGAAATGGCAGCATTGCCTTTTTTAGAAACGACCCTTTTGGCTGATCAAGAAGAGATCGAGAGGTATTACTTAGCAGACGGCTGGTATTTTGATGGCTATGAAAACCAAATCGACTATTATATTCCTTTTGGGATGCAATACTACGGACTCCTTTACAGTGTTCTTACTTGTCGTTCCCAATGCCCTTATCAGTTTAGCTATCGTCAAAGAGCCGCTACGTTTGCGCAATCCTTTAAGCAGTGGTTCACGAAAACCGGTGCGGCATTGCCTTTTGGTCGTAGTTTAACGTATCGGTTTGCGCAATCAAGTTTCTTTGCTGTCGGTGCTTTCGCCGATATAGAATATGAAGGCTTCACAAAAAATGAAGGAAAATATTTACTGTTACAAAACATGCGTTACTGGTTTCGCCAACCAATCTTTACGCAAGAAGGCTTTTTAAGTATTGGCTATGCTTACCCCAACCTAAATATGGCTGAAGGCTATAACGCACCAGGATCGCCTTATTGGGCTTTCAAAAATTTCTGTGTATTGGCCATCCCAGCGGATGCTGAATTTTGGACGCTTGAGGAGCAGGTGCCAACCTTTGCCACACCGGTGCGCAATCCGCATAGTCGGATGCTTTTGGTGCATAACCAAGAAGGCACAGAATTGCAAGCTTTCACTGCGGGGCAACATTCCCACGAACATGCTCACGGCAATGCCAAATACGAAAAGTTTGTCTATTCGACAACGTTTGGGTTTAGCGTACCGAAAGCAACCGTTTTATTGAAACAAGGTGCCTATGATAATACATTGGCGATCTCAGAGGGGCAGACGGATTTTAAAACAGCTTTTGGTTACGAAGCCTTTGCGATTGAAGATGACTACGTCTATAGTCGCTGGCGCCCCTACGAGCAGGTCGTCATCGAAACCTTTGTGATTCCGATGTATCCTTGGCATCTGCGTTACCATCGGATTCAAACGGATCGAAGGTTGCAACTGGTCAATGGCAGCTTTGCAGCACCAGCTGATGGTGCTGCGCTTTCTAGCAAAGAAGGCATCTTTTATCAAAGCTCGGTTGGCTGTGTCGGTATCAAAAGCTTCCCGACGCATCAAGAAGGTACCCTCTTGATGCCAGAACCCAACACGAATCTACTTTATAGTCGAACAGTCATCCCTCAAATAAGCAAAACCGTTCTCGCCGGACAACAGGAATGGCTCGTTGCGTGTTTAGGCAATGCCTTTTCTGATCAGATTCCACCCTTTGATTTCACTATCACAGCGGACAAAGTAGCAATGAGCCAAGGAGATCAGAGAAAAACCATTCAGCTTAGCTACTAGCAAAAAATTACTGGCAAATGCTAGTAGAAAAGCTACCGAAAACACCTTTCTGATTTACGGGATTGAAGAATGTCCCCCCAGAAGTTCGATTTCAGTCTAAGGTTTCAGCGTCGGTACCTTCTGATCCCTCCGTTTCTATTGGCAAAAAGCAAAAAAATACTTGTACCACAAAACGGTGCTTCACGTATTGTGAAGTGCCGTTTTTTTGGTACAAGTGATCCATGTTTTGATCGACGATTAGTGCTTATTTCCCAAAAAGCTTTTGGAGAAACCCTTTTTTCTCAGGGACTTCCTTTGTTTCAGTCACCTGAAGCGGTCCAGTTTCCTTCACGACTTGCTGAAAGCCACGATTGTCTTGCAGCAACAGACCGTTTAGTTCCAGGATCCCAGACAGACTGCCAATCATCCGCCGCACTTCTCCCGCACTTTTGCCGAAAAAGCGCTGGTCGTCATTTGCTTCGGCTTCTTCCAAAATAACCAGCAGCTGCTGGATGCTTTGATTTTGTTCACCTAAGACGTACGACAACTGGTCAACTTCCGCTGCTGTAGTTGCCGCTGACGGTACTAAATCCGTTACGAGCTTTAAGCTATCTAAATAATCCTTTAAGTCAAAAATGAACGTTTGTGCCGCTTCATTATTCATTAATTGGCTTTGACTCAACTTTCTTTGTAGCGCTTCCAATTCGCTTGAACGTTTAGAAAGTTCGCTTACGATCGTTTCTGTATCCATACGCCACCTCCTAATGACATTGTCCCGTTTTCTCTTTCATCCGTCAAGAATTCGTCGGACTTTTTTTTGCGTTTTTACCGATCAGACCTGCCTATTGCTCCTGTTGGTACTTTGTCGGTGCACAGCCATAGCGCTTCGCAAAGAGCCGATTAAAATGGTTGATGTTTTGGAACCCAGATTGAAATGCCGCCTCTCGAATCGTCAGTGTTTCGTTGCTGCGTAAATAAAAAAACTTTTGAAACCGAGCTTGCAATAAATCTTCTTTGGGCGTGGTATGAAAAAATTGTTGATAGAGCTTATAGAATTGGCTTTTACCGATGGAAAGCTCTCGGTTAAACTGGTAAAAATCCCATTGCTGTTCGCAATTGACTAACATTTTCAACCGCATCGCTTGAAACAGTTGATAGTGTTCGTTTTGTGGTTGCGGGATGCTTTCTTCAAAATTGCGTTCAAGTAAGACCAATAGATTTGTCATATACGCCGCGATCAATTCTTCCGTGTGCCGTTGTGGCAACAAGGATTCATGATTGATCTTTTGGATCAATTTGTTGATTTGTTGAATATTTTTCGGCTGAAACAGTTGGTTACAAGGGATCGCATAGGTTTCTTCGATCACCTGATCCGTTTGAAACTCAACAAAGCTATTAAAAAAATCTTCTTTGCCACGATAATCTTGATAGACGGTTGGAGGAAAAAGAATGCAGCTACCTTTTTCACTAGTTTCTTGATGACCATCTTCAAAAGTGAAAACCATTGGAGACAACGTCAACACGAAAAGATAATGCTTTAAGCCAGAGGGGCGATAAATATGATCGGAAACAGCATTGTGCATTTGAAATCCTGAATAGGTTACGTTCAACTACTCACTCCTTCCTACTTGTCTTTAGTATAAAGAAAACGGACAAAACGTCAATAGAATAAGACAGAATGTAGTGTTTATTTTCATGGACTATCGCTACAATGAAAGAAAAGAAAGGGGTTGCAAAATTGAAGAAAACTACGATGTATTTAGACAAACACTTTATTTTGGCACCAGTCGACGAACGGATCTACGGCTCTTTTGTGGAGCACTTAGGGCGCTGTGTGTACGAAGGGATCTATCAACCAGAAAGTCCTTTTGCCGATGAGCAAGGCTTTCGTCAAGATGTCGCTGCCTTGATCAAGCAGTTGAATGTGCCGATCGTCCGTTACCCAGGAGGCAATTTCGTCTCTGGGTATAAATGGGAAGATAGCGTCGGCCCTAAAGAGCAACGGCCAGCAAAAATCGATTTGGCCTGGCGGGTAATCGAAAGCAATCAGTTCGGCTTAAACGAATTTATGGATTGGACCAAGCAAGTCAATACGGCACCGATGATGGCGATCAATCTTGGGACACGAGGAATCGAAGCAGCGAAAAACCTGATCGAATACACCAATTTAAAAGGCGGCAGCTATTATAGTGACCTCCGTCGTGCCCATGGGGTGGCCGATCCTCATGACATCAAACTTTGGTGTCTAGGCAATGAAATGGACGGTCCTTGGCAAGAAGGACATAAGACAGCCGATGAATATGGCCGTCTCGCAGAAGAAGCTGGCAAAGCGATGCGTCTGGTGGACCCAACGATCGAAACCGTCGCTTGTGGTAGTTCTTCTCTCACGATGCCGACCTTTGGCATGTGGGAAGATACAGTATTAAGTCATTGTTACGATCAAGTCGACTACATTTCCATGCACCAATATTATGGCAACCGTAACGGCGATAGCCAAGATTATCTAGCAAGCAATGTCGCAATGGATCAGTTCATCAGTCAAGTCGCAGCAATCTGTGATGCAGTGAAAGCCAAACGCCGAAGCAAGAAGACGATCAATATTTCCTTCGACGAATGGAACGTCTGGTATCACTCAAATGAACAGGATCAAAAAATTGAACCTTGGAGTCAACACCCACCACAATTAGAAGACGTCTATCACTTTGAAGATGCGTTACTCGTCGCAAGCATGATGATCACGATGCTTCATCACGCAGATCGCGTTAAAATCGCCTGCATGGCACAGCTGGTCAACGTGATCGCACCGATCATGACTTCCGACACTGCCGCTTGGAAACAAACGATTTTTTATCCCTATGAAATGATCAGCAACTATGGTCGCGGTCACGTGTTGCATAGCATCCTTCGAGGAGCTGATTTCGATAGCAGCCACGGAAAAGCTTCTTATGTGGATGCCATTGCGATCGAAAACGAAGATGACTATTTGACCTTTTTCTTAGTAAATAAGGATTTGCAGGATGCCAACGAATTCACTTGCGACTTGCGTCAATATGATTCATTGCAAATCGCTACCCATCAAGTCTTGCACCACCCAGACTTGCATGCCGCCAATACCGAAGCAACCCCGAACAACGTTGTGCCCGTCAATGGAAAAACAGCGGAATTGAATGACGGCATTTTGCGTGTCGTCTTGGAAAAACAAAGCTTCCAGATGCTACGCTTGAAGAAAAACGTCAGCAAGTAACGAGCGTATCTGTTTTAGCCAAAAAAAGCAGCAGCCTTGGTGACATCCTGAAAAAACGAGACTTTTACGGAGTGGAGAAATCCACTCCTTTTTTATGATCCCCCCTGTTCACTTGCTATTTTTCGCATTCTTAACTGATCTGGGCAAGGAAGCGGCAACTGCCAGCTTGTTTTCCAAAAAAAGAGACGACAAAAGAACACCCTGCGGCAGCTAAGATACCGCAAGGTGTTCTTGATTCATTGTTTAGCCGTTATAGGCATCAACGATGATTTGTTTCAATTCAGAGATTAGTGGTTCTTTTGGATTTGCTGTTGTACATTGGTCTTCATAAGCCAATTCAGCCATGCGATCAACTGTTGTATCTAGTGTTTGTTGAGTGACGCCTTGCGCTTTCAAGCTCATATCGATACCAACAGATTGTCCTAATTCGTAAACAGCTGTTGCCAATGCTTCAACCAATTCAGCCGTTGTTTTGCCTTTAAGACCTAAGAATTTCGCAATGTCTGCGTAATCTGTATCGGCACGGAAGAAGTCATATTTAGGGAACATTGCATGTTTTTGTGGGTCTTTGGCATTGTAACGGATGATGTGCGGTAAAAGAATCGCATTTGTACGTCCGTGAGGAATACCATATTCACCACCGATTTTGTGGGCTACTGAGTGACAAATACCTAGAAATGCATTGGCGAAGGCCATACCTGCCATTGTTGAGGCATTATGCATTTTTTCGCGAGATTCCATATCAGGTGTTTTCACTGATTTTTCTAAGTAGTCAAAGACTAACTTGATTGCTTGTAAGCTCAATCCACGAGTGTAATCAGATGCCATTACTGACACATAAGATTCGATTGCATGAGTCAAAACGTCCATTCCAGTGTCTGCTGTAACAGAAGCAGGTACTGACATTACGAATTGAGGGTCAACGATTGCAACATCTGGTGTCAATGCGTAATCAGCTAATGGGTACTTCACGTGTGTTTCACTGTCAGTGATAACCGCAAATGGTGTTACTTCAGAACCAGTACCAGACGTTGTTGGGATACAAACGAATTGCGTTTTTTCTGGTTTGTCGATCTTGTATGTCCGTTTACGGATATCTAAGAATTTTTGTTTCGCGCCGAAGAATGAAGTATCTGGGTGCTCATAGAACATCCACATGCCTTTGGCAGCATCCATTGCTGATCCACCACCAAGGGCGATCACTGTATCTGGTTTGAAATCAACCATCATTTTTGTTCCAGCGTAAACGGTGTTTGTTGATGGGTTTGGTTCTACGTCAGAGAAGACTTCGATTTTCACGTCATTTTTACGACGAGCAAGTACTTCACGAACCGTATCGCAATAGCCGAATTGAACCATACCAGGGTCACAAACGATCATGACACGTTCAACGTTTTCCATTTTCTCCAAGTACATTAGAGAGTTCTTTTCAAAGAAGATTTTTGGTGGCAATTTAAACCATTGCATATTATTTCTCCGTTTCGCTACAGTTTTCACGTTGATCAAGTTCACAGCAGAAACATTTCGTGATACAGAGTTTTTCCCGTATGAACCACAACCAAGTGTCAATGATGGAATCATTTCGTTGTAGATATTTCCGATACCACCTTCTGCAGATGGTGTGTTAACTAAGATACGGCAAGCTTTCATGCGTAGGCCGAATGCTAATTGCAAGTCTTCGTTTTCAGTGTGGATCACCGCTGTATGGCCTAATCCGCCTAAATCAAGCATTGCTTCACATTTTTCGAACGCGTCTTCTGTGTTGTTTGCTTTGATCATTGCTAAAACTGGAGAAAGTTTTTCTCTTGATAGTGGGTAATCAGCACCGACACCGTCAAGTTCAGCGATCAATAATTTTGTTCCTTCTGGTACGTTGATGCCTGCTAATTTCGCGATTTCCATTGCTGAATGTCCAACGATTGCTGGATTTACGGCATATTTCCCTTCGTTCATCACGGCATCTTCAAGTTTTTGTAATTCTTTTGCTTTTACAACATAGACTTGATGTGCTTCAAATTCTGCTTTCACAGAGGCATAGACTTCTTTATCAACGATCACTGCTTGTTCAGAGGCACAGATCATTCCGTTATCAAAGGTTTTTGATACGATCAAGTCATTGACTGCTCGTTTCACTTTCGCTGTTTTTTCGATATAAGCAGGTACGTTCCCTGGTCCAACACCTAATGCAGGTTTACCAGTTGAGTATGCTGCTTTGACCATGCCAGCGCCACCAGTTGCTAATACGATCGCAATCCCTGGGTGGTTCATCAATAAGCCAGTCGCTTCGATTGATGGATGTTCGATCCATTGTACACAGTTTTCAGGTGCCCCAGCAGCGATGGCTGCATCACGAACGATACGTGCAGCTTCTGCTGAACATTTTTGTGCAGATGGGTGGAAAGCAAAAACGATCGGGTTACGTGTTTTCAAAGCGATCATTGCTTTAAAGATCGTTGTAGATGTTGGGTTAGTTGTTGGTGTTACCCCGCAAACGACACCAACTGGTTCAGCGATTTCGATCAAGCCTTTTTGTTTGTCTTCATTGATCACGCCGACTGTTTTGTCATGTTTGATACTGTTCCAAATATATTCTGAAGCGTACATGTTTTTGATCGCTTTATCTTCATAGATACCACGGCCAGTTTCTTCTACTGCCATTTTAGCTAAAGGCATATGTTTGTCTAATGCTGCCATTGCCATTTCATGAACAATGTGGTCCACTTTTTCTTGATCAAAGCTTTCCATTTCTTTTAACGCCACATTTGCCTTCGTTGCTAAATCGTCAATCATTGCTTGTACGTCGATTGTCACTTCTTTTTCCAATGTCTTAGCCATTGTATGTCCTCCTAGTTTTTAAACATGTTTTGTTTGTTAACTACTTCACATACAGATCATACAACATCTTTTTTCGTTTGTAAATAGTTTTTGTGATTTTTTTCACAGTTTTATTAAACTCCCTTTAAATTAAGCGTTTTCAAGAACTTTTAAGGAAAATAAGTGGACAAAAGTTTCGGTTTTTATTAAGAAAAATGTCATGTGCTAAGTTGAACAATAGGTTAAAAAACTTTTTGTTCACTTTTGAAAAAAATCACTCTTCCTTCTACTATTTTATCTAAGATTGCCGTATACTCCCTCTAGTATTCTGCCCTTCTTTCAATGGCTATTAGTGTCTATCGAGGACAAAAAAACGACCAGCCATCGCTGATCGTCTTTCTCTTTAAAACAAATCCTCTTGGTCTGCTTCTGTTAGAGGCTTCCCATGGGCAAGCTGGGAAACAACGTGCGCCATCTTTTTGTAGGAATCATTCAATCCGATTCCGCCTTTTTTCGGCATCTTCAAGATATAGATGTCTTTGGCATAGATTGCCACTGCTGGGTTTTCCTCTGACATCGCTGCAGCCCCTGGAATTCCTTGTGCATTGAATACTTTCGTCAATCCTGCTGCCATTTCGCCAAAATTAGGATAATGCATCGCAGGTCCGCAAAGAACGGCATCGGCGTCAAATTTTTTAGCAAACCCCACAAATTTTTTGTTCACTTCTTCTTGATTCTCGTGATAATATTGGTCACCACAATAAAGCGTTGCAACGATTTGTGCGTCTTGCTCTTGAAAAAGTGGATTCAAGGTTCGACCTGGACCAAGGGCAGCTTTTATGCCGCTTGGCGGCAACTGAGCATTTTCATCACTTCCCATCCCTGCAGTGACATGATTGAGAATCAAAATTATTTTTTTCATGAGCGGTGCCTCTCTTCTTATAGATCATCAAAATCGAAATCGTCAAAATTGATTTCCTCTTCTTCTTGTTCAACGGCATCCGCTTCTTCTTTTAGATATTGATTATCTAAGACTTTGATAAACGGATAATAAATAGCCATTCCTAAGAGGATCAACAAGACTTGTAACACGGACGCTTGCCAACCACTGACTAAGAAACCAGAAATAATCGGTGGCGTGGTCCATGGCAGTTGAATTCCATTGGTATAGTTGACTAACCCAAGATCCATACAGAAGTATGAGATTATAATATTGATCGTTGGCACTAAAGCAAAAGGAATCAGCAGAACTGGATTCAAGACGATCGGTAACCCAAAGATGATGGGTTCATTGATCCCGAAAATACCTGGAATCAACGATAACTGTGATAGTTTTTTGACCCGTTGGCTTTTACAGACTAAGATCATGACTAAAATCAAAGATAATGTCGAACCGCCCCCACCAAAGGTCGCGAACATGTCTTGAAATTGACCGGTGATAATGTTAGGAATTTCTGCGCCATTCTTGAAAGCATCTAAATTTTCAATAGATAATGCTCGTAAGATAGGGTTGAAGACAGCGCCGACCACACTGGAACCATTGATCCCAAAGAACCAGAAAAAATGCAAAAATAGGTAGGCTATGATCATGGCACCTAAAGTATTTCCTAAACTTAACAACGGTGTCTGTAAGAACTTAAAGAGGATCTCTTGGAGATTGCCATAAGACGTCAAGTTGGCTAACCAGTTGGCGATCATAAAGACCGTCACGATCACAAAGCTGGGAATCAACGCCTCAAAGGATTTCACCACAGTTGGGGGAACACCGTCAGGCATCTTGATCGTCCAACCTTTGCGTAATAACGCAACGAACATTCTGGTGGAAATCAAGGCAACAACCATCCCTAAGAACAAACCGCTAGAACCCATCCATCGTAATGGCAGGCTGCCAACTTCATATACTTCCGTAGAGCCTTCTGGTGTGAAAACGGTCGTAAATGGTGTCACGATAAAAAAAGAAACGAGTGAAATAATGGCTGCTTGCATGGCATCAACTTTAAACTGTTTTGCCAAACTATACCCGATCCCACCAACGGCTAAAATCGTCATAATGTCAAAGCTGGCTGTTGCTGGCATATTCAACATCGTTGCCCAATTGTCTCCCAGCAAACTGCTCATCATCTCGTTCCAATTTGGAATCGGAAAATTGGTCAAGACTAAAAAGAGTGAACCCACGATCAACAACGGTGTGGATAATAAGAAACCATCACGAATCGCAATCAAGTATTTGTTTTCACCGATCGTCTTTGCCATCGGTGTTAACACTTTTTCTAACCAGTTTAAAAATTTCTGCATTTTTCTTCCTCCCATCTGCGTGCTATCTGGCAGATAACACGTAGTCCCCTGTTACTCCAACACTTTTATTACTTTGCTTTGGCTTTTTTGATCAAGCTTAAGGCATCTTTCAAGGCTCGTTCGCCATCCATCATGCCGTATGCTTCTGTCGCGATCGTGCCGACTGGAATCCCCATTGGCTCGAAAGTTGCTTTCATTTTGCTATCTAAGTGTCGTACTTGTGGACCTAACAAAATAGCGACTGGTTTTTCTTGTTCGACTTTTTCTTCTGCATGGATCGCAGGGAATGCTTCGATCGTCAAAGGCATGTTGTGCTTTTTGACGACTTCCATCATTTTATTGACCATGATACTCGTTGACATTCCAGCTTCACAAAACAAATAGATTTTTTTCGTTGCCATATCCATTCCTCCAATGTTTGTTTTTCTCAATCGCGGTTGTTAGACCGGCGCTTTGATTCGTTTTTCATACGCCTCCAACCATTCTTTCGTGATGGGTTCGATCACGGTTGTCTGCTCAGGTCCTGGTGTTGCCATAAAAATAGCAGGCGCTTGATTGGTGGTTGCGACACTAAAGGTAAATTCTACATTGGTTGCCACCCCCCAGCGACCCTGTTTATCTAAGGCGATCAGCGAGAAGGCGCCGGCTTTGCCGTAGCGCTTCTTCAATCGCGCTTCAAAGTCGTAAACGGCTTGATCACATGCTTCTTGCGGTGCTAGCCCTTCTCCCATCAAACGAACGATTTCGTAGGAAAGGCAGCCTTTCATCAAGTCTTCCCCTAACCCTGTGGCAGCGGCACCGCCGATTTCACTATCCACATAAAAACCAGATCCAGACAAAGGTGAATCGCCAACACGACCGCTTTTTTTCATAAATAAACCAGAACTAGAGGTTCCTGCTGCCATGCTTTGGTGTTCATCCAGCGCAACTACTCCCACTGTATCGTGGCCGTCATAGGGATCGAGGTTGTTGGCAGCGATCTCTGCTTTGCGCTTTTCCCAAATGGTTTTGGCTCGCGGTGTCAGCATCTCTTTGGGCTGGAATCCTTCGGCAAGCGCATAAGCGACCGCTCCTTGGCCGATCCGAAAACTATTGAATTTCTCCTCACTTAGGCTGCGTGCCACGGAAATAGGATTTTCCACATCGACGATCCCAGCGACGGCACCAATTTTGAAGGTATCACCATCCATGAAGGCAGCGTCCATTTCCAACACGCCTTCTTCGTTGGGCAGTCCGCCATACCCCACCGATTTATAAAATGGATAATCTTCCACTGCTTTAATGGCTGTTTCTACTGCATCTTGGCAGGAGCCTTGTTGCTCTAATATTGCTTTAGCAGCGAGCACGCCATCGTGTGCCATCCGCCATGTAGCAATCATTCCCCACATAAATATCCCTCCATCTTTCATAGCGCTTTCAAGTATATTCTATACGGTATATACTACTATGTCTATACTAAAAAAAGAGTTTCTCAAAAAAATTGGAAAAACTCTTCTTCGTTCGTGTCTTCGCTTATTTTGACAGTGCTTGTAAGCTGCGCAAATAAATTTCAAGATTCGTCCGTAGATCGGCAACCGCCATGTACTCATCTTGGTTATGAGCGATCCCTTTTTGCCCTGGAAAAGACGGACCAAAAGCAAGGATGTTTGGCATCTTGCGGGCATAGGTTGCTCCTGTAGTCGTCACGGGGGTTGGATCATTGCCCGTTACTTGGTGATAGATCGTCGATAGCTTTTGGATTTCGGGAACATCTTTTGATCGGCAGAACCCTGGAATGCTGCGAAGGATCGTAAGGCTTGCCCCTTTTGGCAATGCCTTTTGCACCCCAGCGAGCACTTGTTCCTCCGTTACCGATACAGGATAGCGAAAGGCCACTTCTAACGCTAGTCCACTTGCTGATTTTTGGAGAACCACAGGGGTCAAGATCAATTTTCCTGAGTCGGCATCTTCTAGTACTAAATCAAGGCCTTCGCCATAGTGCTGCTGGTGAAAACTTTGGGTGATCCACTGCAAAGCTGCTTGCAATGACGGTGTCTCCGCTAGTCGCGGTGCCGCTTGCTGCGCAAGTTTTGTAATGGCATTGTCCCCTAGCTCAGGGGCATTGCTAGGGGAGCGTTTGCCTAGTGCTTCAAAGGACTGGCTGCCTACGGTTACCGATAGGTGGTCTGGCACATGATCGCAGAATTGATCGCCAGAAAACGCAGCTAACAGCTGCTGTTCTTGGACGGGCAATGGAAAATCAAGTTGCACATTGACGACACCCCGTTCGCCGTAAACCACTGGATACTTGCAGTCTGGCGTAAAACCAAAACGCGGTGGCTGCTCAACCGCTAGATAATGCGGGATATCCGACATGCCGCTTTCTTCATCTGTACCGAAAATGATCCGCAGCGGTAATTGCGGTTGATGACCAAGGTCTTTCAATAATTTCATGGCAAACAAACAGCTGATGATCGGCCCTTTGTTATCTAAGATCCCTCGGCCATAAAAGTTGCCGTCTTTTTCAGTTAGTGCAAACGGTGGGTAGCTCCAGCCAGAACCTGCCGAGACGACATCCAAGTGTCCTAACACACCGATATAGTCGGTATCCGTTGGTCCCCAATGGGCATAGCCGATCGCATCATCGATGACCGTTGTTTGAAACCCGTATGCTGCGCTTTTTTCCATGACGTATGCTAACACTTCTCGTGGTCCTATGCCATAAGGCGCATGAGGCGCCGGCTCACCTTTGACGCTTGCGATCTGCATCACCTCGCTCAAAAGCGTGAGAAATTCTGACCAATTGGCTTCAATACTTGCTGTGAGTGGATCCATTGTCTTCACCTCTAAAGGATTGATTTTATTTTTGACGCACTAATGTATTTTTGAAGGTATATTTGTCTGCTCGGTAATAGGATGTATCGTATAAGATCGGTTTGGCTGATGCGGAATAGGTCATCGAATGGACCAAAAGCATCGGTTCCTCTTGAGGCACCTGTAAAAGTTTCGCAATATCGGCCGGACTTTTCACAGCTTCCACCTCTTGATGGGAATAACCAATCTCGATGTTGGCTTCAATGACTTGATACAAAGACGACTCTAATTGAGCTTTCGTGAGTTCTGCGGTGTCTTCTTGCAGATAGCGTTTCAGTACGTAAAGATTTTCCACCGTCATCGGCTCATCATCAAAGTAGCGCAAGCGCACCAAATAAACGATTGGTTCCTTGGCGTAATCGCCAAACAGCTGACCAATCTCTATCGGGAGCTCTTTGACGGTTTCGATATGCAAAACTTCCGTACGGGTCTTTTTCCCTTGGATTTTGGCAGTCTCGGTAAAACTTTGGAGCCCGCCAGAGCCGCTTTGGATCTTGGGCTGTTTCATGACATAGGTTCCTTTGCCTTTTTCTTTCACTAACAAATTCTGGCCAATCAATAGATCGATGGCTTTGCGCACCGTTAAACGGCTGCACTGAAATTCCTCTGCTAAATCATAATCGGAAGGAAGCTTTTGGCTCGTCACGTACGTACCTTCATGAACCCGTTGCGCAATCTGCTGGGCAACTTCTTGAAATACTGCTTGTTTTTTCAACGTCTCTCCTACTTTCTTTCACTTTGCTACCATTCATAAAACGATCGATTGGCACTGACGCCAGAAGAAACACTGACAAATGCTTGTTCATCGATTCCTTGGATCATGCCTTCGACAGTCTTGAGTTCTCTATGGGAAATGACCAGTAATAATAGTTTTTTCTGTTGATGATCAAATCCACCTTCGACATCGTTGATGACCGTGATGCCTCGCTGCAAGGCACATTGCAACGTCGTAATGACGGGTTCTGCTTTTTCTGTAACGACCAGCAGCTGTACACGCCGCTGCTTCAGGTTGACGTAGTCGACCATCCGCCCACTGATGAAGAAGGAAATGGCACTATAAAAAGCATAAGACCAGCCAAAGATCAGCCCAGCTGCTAGCTGCAAACTGACATTGAAGCCTATAAAGAAACTGCCGATACTTCTACCAGTGGCTTTTTTCACTAAAATCCCTAAAATGTCAAGCCCACCCGTTGAAAAATCGTCGTTCAATGTCAAGCCAACCGACACCCCGTGCAGCAATCCGCCAAACACGGCACAGATCACCGGATCGGTCGTTAAAGCAATGACCGGTACCACCTTCATCATAACAGAAGACAGGACGACGGTACAAACCGTCATGATGGTAAATTCTCGATCGATTTTGACCCAAGCAACCGCTAACAATGGCGCATTAAAAAAAAGCACCAAAAGCGGGATCGAAAGCTGCAGATTCAACTGCTCATCTAAAAGCTGCGACAACAATTGCGACAAACCAGTGATCCCACTCGCATAAATATTTCCCGGCAGCCAAAAGAGATTTAGGGCAATCGACGACAGCAATGCATAGATCAAAGCAACAAGCATTCGTTTTCTATAACGTGCCATGTTTTTCCTCCTCCACTTCGCTTTTAGTATATATCATTAAGTATATACTGTCACGCAGAAAAAGTAGGCGAAATGAGGGGGAAAACAGGAACGAAGCAAGGTAAAAACACGCCAAAATCAAGGAGAAAAACGTTGGTATCAAAGGTTTTTTAAGATTTTTTTAAAGCGAGTAAATCACTTGAAATTCGCTAAAAAATGAATAAAATAAAAAGTGTAAAAACAAAAGAATAAAGAAAGGATGATTCTTATGACACATGAGATTGTGCCACGCCGCTCAGATTCATACAGTATGACACCTTTTGATTTCTTTGAAGATTTTGGCCGCAGTTTTTTTGATGGGTTTAAATCGAACCTGATCAAAACCGATATTCACGAGAATGACAAGGAATTTCTCGTTGAAGCAGAACTGCCTGGCATCCCTAAAGAAAATATTCAAGTAACCTATGAAAATGGGGTTTTAACGATTACGGGACAACACCAGACGGATCATGCGACCGAAGATGAAAAAGGACGTCTGGTTCGCAGCGAGCGCAGCTTGACAAGCGTTCGGCGGCAATACCTGTTAGAAAACGTCAAAGAGGATGAAATCAAAGCCTCTTACGCTGAAGGAATTTTGAAATTGACGTTGCCAAAAGACCAAGGCAAACAAGCGTCAAAGAAACTGATTCCGATCGAGTAACGAAGGCAATCAAAGCACCGCAGCAAAACGAGCGATCTCTGTTTTGCTGCGGTGCTTGTTTTATTTTAGAAACTGTCCGACTACTAAAAAAAATGCACCGTCGCTTCTGAGAAAGCGACGGTGCGTTTGTGCTTATTCTTTGGTTTCGTCTTGGATGCTCGTTGCGTCTTCGACATCAGCTGGTTCGATTTGTGTCTCAACGGATGCAACAGTTCCGGGTTTCACTGTGCGGATCGCTGAACGATCAAACTCTAAGAAAATTCCTTCACAGTCGATGATCACGGTGCTTTTTTCTGTGTTGACTTCAGAAAGAACGCCGTGGAGTCCGCCGATGGTTACGACTTCATCGCCAGCTTTCATATTTTCTAAAAGATTTTTACGCTCTTGCTGTTGTTTCTTTTGTGAACGACTCATAAAGAACCACATTGCCACTAAAGCAACCAGCATAAAGAGCATTGGTAAAGATTGTGCCATTTTTTTCACCTCGATTTATTTTCTTTCCTATAAGATACTTTATCAGAATTCCTCTATTATTCCCACCATTTTAGTAGAGAATGTTAGAAATTCCTCGCATTTTCCTTGTTGAACCCATACTCTTCAATAAAATGCTCACGGAACTCCAACAATTTGTCATCCATGATGGCTTGACGGACATTTTTCATCAGATTCAATAAGAAGTAGACATTGTGGTAAGACGTCAAACGCATACCAAAGGTTTCATCACATTTGATCAAGTGGCGGATGTACGCACGAGAATAGTTTTTACATGTATAGCAATCACACTTCTCGTCAATTGGTCGAAAGTCACGGGCATATTGCGCATTTTTCACGACTAAACGACCTTTTGAAGTCATACAGGTACCGTTTCTTGCGATCCGTGTTGGTAAAACGCAGTCGAACATATCGACACCGCGAATCACGCCATCGATCAAGGAGTCAGCTGCCCCAACGCCCATCAGGTAACGTGGTTTGTTTTCTGGAATCAAAGGAGTTGTAAATTCCAACACGCGATTCATTTCCGCTTTTGGTTCGCCAACTGACAGGCCGCCGATGGAATACCCTGGGAAGTCCATACTGATCAAGTCTTGGGCACTTTGCTTGCGCAAGTCTTCAAAGCCTGCACCTTGAATGATCCCAAACAAGCCTTGCCGATCGGGATTGGCATGGGCTTTCAAGCCACGCTCCGCCCAGCGAGACGTCCGTTCCACCGATTTTTTGACGTAGTCATAGCTTTCATCAAATGGCGGACACTCATCAAAACTCATCATGATATCTGACCCTAATTTGTTTTGGATATCAATCGCTTTTTCAGGAGATAAAAACATTTTCGACCCATTCAAATGGTTTTTGAAATGGACACCTTCTTCGACGATGTTGCGCATTTCGGCTAATGAAAAGACTTGGAAACCACCTGAATCTGTTAAGATTGGTTGATCCCAATTCATAAATTTATGTAAGCCGCCTGCTTCTGCAACAATGTCTTCTCCTGGACGTAACCACAAGTGATAGGTATTGCTTAAAATGACGCCTGCACCCATTTCTTTCAACTCTTCAGGGGCAAGGGTTTTGACCGTTGCTAATGTGCCGACTGGCATGAACATTGGCGTTGGAAAGGTTCCGTGAGGCGTGATCAATTCGCCTAAACGGGCACCGGTATGCTTTTCTTTCTTTATCAGACGATAACGAATGGCTGGTTCCGTCATTCATTTCCCTACTTTCTCTCTATACTCGATTAACTGTGCAACGCTATCTATGATAAGGGTTGCCCTTACATTTTGCAAGGAAGTTTAAAGAAACTAAGAGTATTTTCTCCTAGTCATGCGAAACATCTATTACTTTTTTTTGAAGATTTAGCGAAAGTTTGCTATCATGTTATTTATATTGAAGGGAGGTTTTTTGAAATGAAATCAAATAGAGAACTAAAAGCAGAAGCAAAAGCAATCCTGAGAGGCCGCTGGAAAGACAGTGTTTTGATGTGTATTGTACCGACTTTGATCTCGATCGCTATCGCATTCGTCATTATCGTCCTTACTGTTATTCCATTGTATCAAAGCGGTATGTTCAATGATCTTGGTTCTACCGATGCAGTCAATTCCGCTGGCGGCAGTGGTGGCAGTGGCGGCGGCGGTTTGATCAGCGGTCTATTTTCTGCCTTATTCGGTGCTGGGATCTCTTGGACTTTCCTTGATCTTTTACGCGGTAAAAAACAGTCGATCCAACCCTTTTCTGATGTCTTTCGTGGCTTCAGTGGTGCTTTCGTGTTAGGGATCATCGTCATTTATATTTTGTCGACTATCTTCACGACGTTGTGGACATTCCTGTTTATCATTCCTGGGATCATCAAAGCTTATTCTTATTCTCAAGCATATTTTGTCTTTTATGATACTTATGAAGAAACTGGCATGCGACCAGATTTTCTCAGCTGCATCACAGGTAGCCGTCATTTAATGAGAGGCTACAAAGGTCAACTGTTCATCCTTGATCTGAGCTTCATCGGCTGGCACATTTTGGCCATCATGACTGCAGGAATCGGCTACTTATGGCTGACACCTTACATCAGTGCAACCAAAGCAGCGTTTTATGACAATCTGCCTAAACGAGCACTTGCTTAAAAGATCGGTTCGCCGGTCTTTTTTTTTGAGGAAAACGACCTTTTTCTTTTGCAAACGCTTCCGTTTCGTGTTATAGTATACGTGTAAGGAAGGTAGCAACTCTGTTGGTGGTTTTCGTAAATATCGCAAACTCAATCTACTAAAAGTTGTTGAACGTACAAGTTTCACCTAGTACCAAACGTGTAAAGTAACAAGAAGAAAAACGTAACAAGGATCGAACATTTCCATATCGAAAAATGATACGTCTCATTTTGTATCGGAATACACGAAACATGTGTAAGTTTGTAAATGAAAACAAATTTTCGAGAAACATTGCTTTGCATGGACCACAAAAAGCGACCACCACTTATACCTTCCTCTAGTAGTAAGCTGGGCGACAAAAAAGCAGTTCTAAAAGTTGAGAAATTGTTTCAACTTAAAGAGCCGCTTACGTCGCTCAGTTTTTTTGTTTATTTTAAGAACATCGCATCGCCAAAGCTAAAGAAGCGATACCGCTCATCGATGGCATGCTGGTAGGCAGAAAGTGTTAGGTCGCGTCCTGCAAAGGCACTGACTAACATCACTAAGGTTGATTTTGGTAAATGGAAGTTGGTAGAAAAAGCTTCCACGATTTTAAACTGATAGCCTGGCGTGATAAAAATACTCGTCCACCCACTATCGGCTTTGATTTGCCCATCAAACTTAGTCCCAATGGTTTCTAACGTACGGATCGAAGTCGTTCCGACTGCAACGATCTTGCCGCCATTTGCCCGAACCTCGTTCAATTGAGCGGCAGCTTCTTCTGTCAAACGGTAAAATTCGCTGTGCATCTCATGATCAGCGATATTATCGACACTCACTGGACGAAACGTTCCTAAACCAACGTGCAAAGTCAGATAAACCAGCTTGACGCCTTTTGCTGCGATCTGCTCCAGCAATTCTGGGGTAAAATGCAAGCCGGCAGTTGGTGCAGCAGCTGAGCCGTTTTCTTTGGCATAAACCGTTTGATAGCGGTCTGGGTCTTCTAGCCGTTCTTTGATGTAAGGCGGTAACGGCATTTCGCCAAGTGATTCCAGAATCTCTAAAAAGATTCCTTTGTATTGAAAACGAATGATCCGGCCGCCGTGATCGAGCTCTTCTTCCACCACTGCCTCTAATCGTCCGTCGCCAAAGGTGATCTTCGTGCCGACTTTGGCTCTTTTGGCTGGCTTGATCAAGGTTTCCCACGTATCCCCTTCAATATTATTCAGTAAAAGGATTTCTAAATGAGCACCTGTTTCTTGTTTTTCGCCATAGATACGAGCTGGTAATACCCGCGTATCATTCATCACCAAAGCATCCCCTGGTGCCAATTCATCAATGATGTTATAGAAGTGCTTGTCCTCAAATTTGCCAGTCTCACGGTCAACCACTAATAAACGGGAACTTGAGCGATCGCTTAATGGCGTTTGGGCGATCAGTTCTTCCGGTAATTCAAAATCAAAATCTTCAGTTGTAAGCATGTTGTTCCTCTCTTTCCCTAAATTCTTCTCTATTCTAGCATGTTTTTATAAAAATTGAAAAAACAGCTTTTTATTCTGCCCTTTCTTAGAAAAAAATAAAGAGACTGCTGCCAAGGCGTTCTGCAAAAAAGCCCCCTTTTTCCCAATGAAAAATAACGGGGGATCTTCGCCGTTTCTTTTCCCTATGCATCGCTCCTTAATTTGGACTTGCTTATGGCGCTATTTTCGGTTTTGTCTATACAATTATGAAAAAAATGGGCAGATTATTTGAATAACAAGGGACTTTTCGGCATACTTAGTACAGATTCTAAGCCATTATTCAGATTGCTTAAATAAAAATAGAGGTGACATCATGATTGAGTTTCAGCAGGTATCCAAAATTTACAAAGGTGGTAAAGTCGCTGTTGAAGATGTGAATCTTTCCTTTGAAAAAGGCGAATTCATTTGCTTCATCGGGACAAGTGGTAGCGGAAAGACGACTTGTATGCGGATGATCAACCGTATGACGGATCCTTCTAAAGGAAAAATCTTGATCAATGGAAAAAGCGTTACAGAGATCAACCCAGTGGAATTACGCCGTCAAATCGGCTATGTGATCCAAAGCATCGGTTTGATGCCTCACATGACGATTCGGGAAAACATTACATTGGTTCAAAAATTGTTAAAAGTCAGCCAAGAAGAACGCAACAAAACTGCCGAGCGCATGATCGATTTGGTGGAATTGCCGCGAGAAATGCTCGACCGCTACCCCAACGAATTATCTGGGGGCCAACAGCAACGGATTGGTGTTGTCCGTGCCTTGGCAGCTGACCAAGATGTCATCTTAATGGATGAGCCTTTTGGCGCACTAGACCCAATCACTCGTGATTCTCTACAAGATTTGGTCAAAGACTTGCAAGAACGGCTTGGAAAAACCGTCGTCTTCGTTACCCACGATATGGATGAAGCATTGAAACTTGCTAGCCGCATCGTGATCATGAGTGAAGGAAAAGTCATTCAATTTGATACACCAGAAAATATTCTGCAACACCCAGCAACACCGTTTGTGGAAGAATTGATCGGTGAAGACCGCTTGTTGCAAGCAAAACCTGACACGACGCCAGTTAAAGACGTGATGTTGAATACCCCGATCGCTATCACACCAGAAAAATCCTTACAAGAAGCGATTCACTTGATGCGAGAAAAACGGGTCGATACCTTGCTGGTTACCGACAATAGCAACGTGCTAAAAGGCTACATCGATGTCGAATCCATCGACCGCAACCGTGGCAAAGTTACTAGTGTCGGCGATATCTTGAACAAAGATGTCTTTTTCGTTCGTGAAACCGCCTTGTTGCGGGATACCTTGCAACGCATTTTAAAACGCGGCTTAAAATATGTGCCGGTAGTAGATGCCGACAAACATTTAGTCGGGATTTTGACCCGTGCTTCCTTAGTTGATATCGTTTATGACGTGATTTGGGGCGATGAGCCATCGATCATGGAAGCCATTGAGTCGGCGAAACCTGAAGAAACTGAGGAGGTCTAGCGCATGCAAAGCTTCTTTAATGAATATGGCGGCCAATTGGTCACCAAAAGTCTTGAACATTTGTATATCTCCTTTGCTGCTTTGCTCTTAGGGATTCTTGTTGCTGTACCGATCGGTGTGATCTTGACCCGTTTCCCCAAAGCAGCAACGGTCGTGATCGGCATCACCAGTGCATTGCAAACCGTGCCTTCTTTGGCACTATTGGCATTGATGATCCCGATTTTAGGTGTCGGAAAAGTCCCTGCTATCGTCGCTCTTTTCATTTATTCCTTATTGCCGATTTTGCGAAATACCTACATTGGAATGAAAAAAGTCGATTGGAATTACCGCGATGTTGCCAAAGGGATGGGGATGACCAACTTACAGTCGATCATCAGTGTGGAATTACCTCTAGCAATCCCAACGATCATGGCAGGGATCCGCTTATCGGCCGTGTATGTTTTAGCCTGGGCTACCTTGGCTTCTTACATTGGCGCCGGTGGACTTGGTGATTTGATCTTTAGCGGACTAAATAACTACCAACCGCCTTTGATTTTTGCTGGGACGATTCCAGTGACGATCTTTGCTTTATTAGCTGACTGGTTACTGGGTTTGTTAGAAAACAAACTGACACCAGCTGCCTTAAGGGGGGATGCGTAATGAAAAAAACTTCAAAATTAGCGCTGTTGTTTTCCTTAAGTGTCGCTTTACTTTCCGGCTGTTCCTTTCCCGGTTTAGCCTCGACTTCTGATGAGAATACCGTGGCGATTACAGGTGGCATCACTTCCGAAGCCCAAATTCTTGGCGCAGTGGTTGCCGGTATGGTCGAACACTATACGGATAAAAACACAACCGTCATTAACAACTTAGCAACAACGACCATCAATCACCAAGCGATGATGAATGGCGATGCGTCGATCTCAGCTGCCCGCTACACAGGCACTGACTTGACCACGACGTTAGGGTTGGAGCCAGAATCTGATCCGCAAGCCGCCTTTGACAAAGTCAAATCAGAATTTGAGCAACGGTACCAACAGACTTGGTTCCCTTCTTACGGCTTTGATAACACATATGTCTTTCTTGTCAGGAAAGACACTGCCGAAAAATACGGATTGGAAAAAGTCAGTGACTTGAAAGATGTCGCAGATCAATTAGTTGCAGGGGTCGATACCGCGTGGATCACACGGGTCGGTGATGGGTACGATGGCTTCCAGAAAGCCTATGGATTCTCTTTCCAAAACATCCTACCGATGCAGATCGGTCTCGTCTATGATGCTGTTGATAACGGAAAAATGGATATCGTTTTAGGGTACTCAACCGACGGCCGGATCGGCAGTTACGATCTCGTGATGCTAGAAGATGATCTAAACTTCTTCCCGCCTTATGATGCCGCACCGATCGTCGATGACAAATTGTTGAAAGAAACACCTGAAATCGGCGATGCCCTGAACAAATTAGCAGGCAAAATCGATACCGAAAAAATGCAAGAATTGAATTACCAAGTGGATAATGACCTTCTAGAACCAACGGTAGTTGCCGAACGTTTCTTAGAAGAAAATAATTACTTCGAAGGAGAGTGACGAAATGGCAGACATGAATTTATTCCAACAATTTCTTTTCTATTTCCAAGAAAATGGCGGCTATGTTTTTGCCCAGTTCATTCGTCACTTCTTGATTTCAATCTACGGGGTACTTTTTGCCTCGATCGTCGGGATTCCAATCGGGATCTTGATTTCTAAAAAAATGCGTTTGGCAGATTGGGTGATTCGTTTCGCCAATATCATCCAGACGATTCCATCTTTAGCGATGATCTCGATTTTAATGATCGGCATGGGCTTAGGTGTGAATGTCGTGATTTTAACGATTTTTCTTTATTCTTTGTTACCGATAATCAAAAATACCTATACCGGCATGCGCCAAGTCGACCGCAATACGTTAGATGTCGGCAAAGGGATGGGGATGACTAGCTGGCAGCGATTGTATATGATCGAATTGCCATTGTCTGTTTCGGTGATCATGGCAGGGATTCGAAACGCCTTAGTCGTGGCGATCGGTATCACCGCTATTGGCGCTTTCGTTGGTGCTGGTGGACTGGGGGACATCATCATCCGTGGAACCAATGCGACGGATGGTGCATCGATCATCTTAGCCGGTGCTTTACCAACTGCCTTGATGGCGATCATTACGGATCTTGGGCTAAGCTTTATTGAACGCCGCTTAGATCCCGCCAGCCGTACTTCACGCTAAACTTATTTGGAAAAAGCAAAAGCCGTTGTGACCATTTATTGGTCGCAACGGCTTTTTTGGTTCGGTCATTTTTCAGAAAAGCATCGCTTCAGCCGCTTTCCTTTTTAGGGTTAACGCCCTGCTCTTTTTTGCTATTTATCCATTCCGTATACTTCGACTTCATAGATTCGGGCTGCTGAGTCTGCTCCTTGTGTTGGTTTATCGATACTGATTTTTACATATTGCACCTTCTTGACGGCAAACGTATTGGTGCTAGTGCCCGCTTCATTTTTCAACGTTCGTGAAACTGGCTCATAGTCTTTGCCATCTTCACTGACGAGCACCGTATACGCCCGCGTATTCATGTCTGGGCCTTCTCCACCAGCTTCCGCATGGGCGAGGCGTACTTCACTGACCGTTTGTGGTCGACCGAGATCGATCATCAACTCATGAGGCGCATTGCCTGTCGCACACCACTTCGTACTCAAATCACCATCGAGGGCAAAAGCTGGTGCTTCGGCATCATTGACAAACGATGAAGCAGTTGCTTCGGCATCTTTTGAAAGCAGCAGCAACTCTTTCGGCGCATCAGCAGAAATCGTGATCAATCCCGCCATTTCCAGAGGGGTCTCTCCTGCTTCGTTTTTGGCAACAAGCGTGACTTTGTAGGTACCTGGTTCCGAATAAGTCACTTGGGGATTTTCTTCTGTACTGCTGGTGATATCTCCGCCTTCAAACGTCCATTCAAATGCTTCGGCATTCGCAGATGAGGTATTCGTGAAGGTGATCGTTTCCCCCGGTGCCGCTAAGGTTTTAGAGGCTGTAAAGGCTGCTTTTGGCAGCTGATTGTTCGGCCAAGTGATCTCCACCGTATCGGATAGCTTGCCGCGATTGCCATAGCGATCCACTGCCACCACCGCGAACTTGGTTTTCGTTCCTTTTGGTCGTTCAACGGCATTCAAATAGTGGTTGGTTGCTGGCGTAGCTGCTAAGAAAGAGCGTGAGCCGTCATCGTTCAATTGGTAGATCTCATAAACCGCAGCTGTCTTGTCCTTGGCAGCTTCCCACGTTAAACGGACACCCGCATAGTTGCCCTCTTCTTCATCAAAGAGCACATCCTCAACCGTTAATGCTTCGGCAGCGAATTTCTCCGCTTTCTGATCTCCGATCGTTAATTGCCCTAGATTCAACTCATAGACATCACTGGTATCTTTCGTGGTTATGTCATAACCGATCGCTGTCACTTCCCCTTTGATGTCTTTCAATGAGTAAGTGATCGTCGTCCAGTCTGTTGCGACCTCTTTGTCTCCTTTGATCGTTTGTGTTGAACCATCGGCTAAGGTCACGACCAAATCAAGAGCTGTCGGTACCGTTGCTTTGACAGTCGTCGTCAGCTTCGTCTTTTTCGTCACAGGAAATGCTGTCTGATACAATGCCATGTGACTGGTACTACCTTTTGTCATCTGTCCACGTAGTTTCAGTGCATTTCCGCCATTATAGGCATCCGCATAATTGATTGATACAGCCAAATTATTGTCTTTTCCATGGTCAAAGACCCAACGATAGGTCGGCAAAATAGCTTGCAAGCTTCGGTTGTTCCAATTGCGGCTGGACACTTTTTCTCCCTCGATAAAATAGTTGTAGCCATTCCCCAGACTAAAATTCGTCACAAAAGGCAGCTCTGTGATAGCGGTCTGTTCCAGGGCATAGGTGGAGATCCCAGGCCACTCTGTCGCTTCTGGCAGCTGGCTTTCCCGAGGATCGCCTGTGTTATTGACCCAAAAAGCATTCTCTTTGCTTTGGAAATCATCCGGCGTACTAGCAGAAGAATAGGTCCAGCTTGGCACATACAGGCCTAATGAGGTATAAGGAACGCCTTTTTCATCCGTAAACAGATCCCAGCGTACAGGCGTTGAATAACCATTTTCTTGCACATCGATCCCAGCAAAAAGATCGTAAGGATCGACACCGATTTCATGGGCTTTTTCATTGGAGGCCTTCAACAGCTCTTTGTCCGCCAGTTTGTCAGTGGTCCACCAGAAATTCAAGAACATACTATCTGCCAATGGGTTCATCTCTGCATCCACCAAATAGGCTTTGTTCTTATCCGTCAAAGCGTTTTGCCAATCCATTTTCCCATCACTCGTCATGGAATCATACCACATGATCTCTAAATGCTCGTCGGCTTGTTCTTTGAATTGGGCGATCAATTCTTGCATCGCTTTGGCGTGGCTTTCATTTAGTCCTTTACCATCAGCCCCCGATTGTTCGACACCTTCCGCTGCATCATCAAAACTAGTGACCGCCGTATCGGTTTCTTGATTGATGAACCAGCCATCAAAGCCATACGTATTGGCAACTTCGATCATCTTTTCTACGATCGGAAAATTGCCATCCTCATCCTTAGCTAAAAACGTATCTAGCCATTCCAGTTTCCCACCATGGGCAGTTTGCGGAAAGAAGATCGTTCCTAAAACCGGCACGCCATTCCTATGAGCAGCATCTGTCACATCAGGACTTGGTGGTACGATGATCCCTTCGCCAGAAGAGCCGCCCCAATAAACCAATTGATCGATGTATTGCCAATAAGAAAAGACATTGGCATCAAAGGTATTGATCCCTCGTGGTGCATTGCCGCTCGTACTGCTATTCATGATCGAAAGCGCTACGACTTTGGTTTCTGCCGTTTGCGTGTCATTCATCTTCGGCAACGTCTCTTTAGCTGCCCGCTGCGCTAATGGAACAACGCTGGTATTGTATTTCGCATCTGGATCTTTTTCAAAAGACCATGCCAACAAATCTTCTGGGAACCAATAAGACGACTCCGGTTGATTGTCCATCGCTTTTTCCAACGTACTTTTGGCTGTTTCTTGGTAAACGACTTTTCCAGTTGTCTTCGCCTCACTTTGGGTGCAGCCGCCGATTGCCGTTGCCGCTGCCAATACCAACAAAGATACGCCAACTTTACTGATTTTCCTTGTCACACTTCTTCCTCCTTGTTTTACATAAACCCGCCAACATTCCTACACTAAAACGATAACGCTTTCAAAGATAGGAATATAGGAACAAATTAAAGAAATCATGCAACAAATCCAAGAAGGTTGAGTTTAGAAAAAAAAAGAGCCTCCTTTTAGGGAAGCTCTTTGGCCCTGCTTACTTCTTACTTCTTTCCAACGAGCGGCAGCCAAACGCGCATTTCGCCTATGCCCCGATTGCCCCATAAATGGTATGGGATCAGTTGCCACGTACGAGGTATGACCGTTTCCGCTCGTTCTTCGTAAAGGGTTGTTCCCAACCATTCTTCGCTTTGGTAGCCTTTGATCGCCAAGCGTAAAGTAGTTGGCAACAACGTATCCTCTTTCGAAAAGGTCGCCTCCAGCGCCTGTGGGTCGATGCGGCAACGCCAGAGTGCTTGACCATTGTCGGCTTCTTCTATGCAATACACGAAGGGACCACGTTGCAATGCGACTTGATTGATGTCTTGAATAACTTGAGGATTCGCACGCAAGATTTGCAATGGTTGTTCAAAACGGATATTGGCCGTCACGTTTTCGACTGCCTCAAAGATGATTGCCTCGCTCGTCTCCTGCCATTCGTGTTCACTATCGATTTGAAACTTACTTAGTCCGTTAGGTTTGTGGATGATGAGCGTCTTTGGAATGCCTTGATAGCGAATCGTGAGGTCCTCTGTAAAAGGAAACCCGCCCGTTTGTTCAAACGTAAATTGATCAGGTTCTTCTAAACGGCTTGCTACAAATAAATTCACGTAAAGCTTCTCTTGATCGCAAGTGTAAACCAAGCGCTGCAGCGAAGCGACCATCCGTGCAAAATTGGGCGGACAACACGCACAACCGAGCCAATCAGGTCGTTGAGCTTTGACGTGGCCTTTGCCAGGATTTTCCTGATCTCGTTGGGGATTGACCTCCAAAGGATTCACGTAGAAAAAGTGTTTGCCGTCAATTGCCGCACCAGAAAGGACGCTATTATACAACGCTCGTTCCATCGTCGCTAAATATTTTGGTTCATTGGTTAGTTTGAACAGCTCAAAAGAAAATTGGACCAATGCAATGGCTGCACAGGTTTCACAATACATCGTATCATTTGGCAAATCATAGGGACCGACAAAGGCTTCCCCGTGAACGGTTGAGCCGACGCCACCGGTCACATACATTTTCTTACAGGCGATGTCTTCCCAGATCGCTTCGCAAGCATCGATCAATTCTTGATCTTGGGTATGCTGGGCGACTTTTGCCATCCCGCTTGCCATATACAGCATTCGTACCGCATGACCTTTGGCTTCATGCTGCTTTTTAGGTTGATCGTAGGCTTGTAAATAGGTGAGGTCTACCCTTGGCGTTTCATCTGATAAGCCATCCGCTTGGTTTTTCAAGATTTCTTTTTCGTAAAAGGCAGGATCTTCCCCACGTACTTCAAGAAAGAAATCAGCTAATGTCAAATAGATTTGTTTACCGGTGTATTCATACAAACGCACCAGAGCCAATTCGATCTCTTGATGGCCATCAGCACCTTGAATTTTTCCAGGCTCCCGCCCAAAATACGTGCAAATATTGGCGATATTTTTCTCTGCCACGGTCAGTAATTTATCCTTGCCTGTTGCTTGATCATAAGCGATAGCCGCTTCGACTAGATGCCCGGCACAATAAAGTTCATGACTGAAATACAGCTGACGGTATTTTAACTTCGGTCGGGTCAATTGAAAGAAGGTATTTAAGTAGCCATCCGCTTCTTGCGCAGCAGCAACTAAGTCAATCACTTCATCTACTGTCTTTTCCAATTGCGGATCGCTAGTATTCAACAAGCTATACCCAGCCGACTCGATCCATTTGTAGACATCACTATCTTGGAAAAACCAGCCAAAATGTTCCCCTTCCATTTGCCCTGCAGCGATGCGAAAATTCGCCAATGCATGGCTTTTCCCAGCTGGCAAATTGGGATCTTCCCGTTCTGCTTGAACATCTACATCGATTTCATCATTTAAGACTTGGTATTGGTAAGGAATCGTTTCTTTGCGAACAAGCTCTTGGTATCCTTGCCAAAACTCGTCCGTGAGCTGGATCTTGTTTAATGCGAATTCTTTCATTACGTTCTCCTGTTCTTTTATTTTGAGATTTTATGGTAAATGTACGAGCTTAGACAGTCGTATGCTTTTTTTCAGGTAAAAAGACATACGCATCTTTTTGTTTAAACAAATTAAGTTGAAAATAAACCAGCGGTGTAACACCAAATACGAAGAATAAACCCGGTAGTAGGTAGTAGCAACAGCTGATCCCGACCATAAGGACGAAAATTTGACCGGTCAATCCAGGTTTGCCAAGCATTAGAATCAAACTTTTTTTAAGCATGGGTTTCCAAGCTCGTTCGTGTTGAAAAAACCAAAAGAGATTGGCTAAAAAAAGGAGACTAATTACTATCAGAAGTTGGATCAACAAATAAACGGTTGTATCGGCTTCGGTAAAGACATAGTGTCTCATTAGCATCAAGTCAATCGAAAAAAGGGCTGCTAAAGGAAGGATAAAGAGTCCTAATCGATTCATTCTCCAAAAGTTTTTTCGAAAGCTTTTTGCAAAGGACTGAAACAATTTTATCGCATTTGCTTCTTGATATTTTTCATCATTGCAAAGTTCGTAAACCGCATTGGTTGCTGGCAATAGTCCGAAAAGAACTAAGCCGAATAAGGTAAACAGCAGCCAATAGCAATGCAACAGAAATAACAGTAAGCCTTTTTTCCCAATGCTCACATGTAAATCGACTAGCTTATTCATGTACTCACCCTTTCATTGCACCAATCATGACTCCTTTATCAAAGTATTTCTGTAGGAAAGGATAGATCACCAAAATCGGTAAGGTCGAAACAATGATGGCGCCATATTTGATCTGATCTGCATATTGTTGTCCGTAGCCATCACCCAAAGCGCCCGCACCACCTGCAGATGCTTGATTTGATAGTAAAATATCTCGCAGAACGATCTGTAAAGGTTGTTTTTCGTAGTCGCGAATAAATACGAGTCCTGTAAAGAAATCGTTCCAATGTTGGACCAAATAGTAAAGACCCACCACAGAAATGACTGCTTTGGATAGCGGTAGCGCCACAGTAACAAAAAATTTTGCATAGGAGCAACCATCTAGAGCGGCTGCTTCATAGAGACTATCCGGAATGCTTGTCTCAAAAAAGCTTCTTGCAATGATCAAGTTATAGACATTGACTGCTGAGGGAATAATAAAGACCCACATACTATCGATCAACCCCACATCTCGATAAAGTAAATACGTAGGGATCAAGCCACCATTGAAAAACATCGTAAAGGTAAAGAGAAACATCAAAAGTTTTCGAGGTTTAAATTCCTTTCTTGATAAGGCAAAAGCTGCGGGCAAAGTAAAAATTAAATTGACCGCAGTTCCTCCTAACGTATAAATCAAGGTATTGCGATAGCCCGTCCAGATCCTAGCATCTTGTAAAATTTTTTCAAAACCAAAAAAGCTGATATTCCTAGGAAAGAGTGTGACTAATCCTTTAGAAACCATGTTGGAATCACTAATTGAAGCGATGACGACAAAAAAGAGCGGATAGACGACAATCAAAAAGATACTCAAGCAAAGTATGATGATCGCTAGGTTAAAAAGAAGATCTGATTTAGGTTTGTTTGTTAGTGATAGATTCATATAGCCACCCCTTTACCATAAACTACGGTTCGTGTATTTTTTCGAAAGACCATTTGCTAAAACTAAAAAGAGAAAATTAATGATGTTATTGAATAGCCCGATCGCTGTTGAATAACTAAATTGACTGTTTAAAATCCCAATTTTATACACATACGTAGAAATGACTTCTGAGACGCTCAAATTCAAACTATTTTGCATCAGGAAAATCTTCTCAAAGCCAGCATTTAAAACCCCACCCATATTCATAATCAACAAAATAACCATCGTTGGCACTAATGCTGGTATATCAACATGGAGGATTTTTTGAAAACGATTGGCGCCATCGATATCTGCTGATTCATAGAGTTGCGTATCGATACTCGAAAGTGCCGCTAAGTAAATAATGCTGTTCCAGCCACAGTGCTGCCAAACCTCAGAAATGACATAGACGGGCACGAACGTACTGTCGCTCCCCATTAAGTTGACAGAAGAATCCAAGTTCAAGAGGTTGACTAAAACACCTGTTTCTGGTGAAAGAAAGACTTGCAATATCCCTACCATCACGACCGTAGAAATGAAGTGAGGTAAATAAACCGCAGTTTGCATGACTTTTTTTCTTTTAGGGTTTCTGATTTGATTGATGATCAATGCCAATAAAATGGGAGCAATGAACCCAAAAATCAGCGTTGTCACACTGATCCGCAACGTATTGACTATCACGGTTTGGAACATCGGGCTTTCGAAAAATTGTTGGAAATACTTGAAACCGACAAATTCGCCACCAGTGAGTCCCTTCGTAAAGTCGAATTCCCGAAATGCTAGTTGGATACCATACATTGGTATGTAATTAAAAACCAAAATGATCGCTAATGCCGGTAAAACCATCAACCATAGCTGCCATTGTCGCCTGAAATGAGAAAGTAACCGATTATTTTTTTTCACGAGAACTGTGTCCATGATCTTCACTCCTTTGATAGATTTAGGTAAATGGCTGGTCTTTGTTATTCAAGCATGAACTTGCGATTGCTTTACTCAACTCTGACCAGCCTCACCACTCACTTAATTCCCGTAATATTGATCAAATCCTTTTTGAACGATCTCGATATTTTGATCTAAGCCGCTATTTTGCAAGGTTGTGACATATTGCTCCCACTCATCTTCAATGCCGCCTTTTGTCACCCATTTAGCAAATTTTGTCATTGCTTCATTGAGGATCGTTGTATTGTTGTTTGCTAGTGTTGTGGCATCCTCATTACTAAATTTCAAGAGATTGAATGGTACTACTTGTTCTTCAGGAACGATTTTATCCACGTAAGGATGCAACACTTCATCTTGGACCTCATTCGCTTTCATATCTGCGCCAAGTTCGACATCAAGAGCGTCTGAAATATACATTGGACTATTGTCCGCCCAAGTTGTTGTCCACTTCCATGTCCCTGGATCGACATTTTCATCTGCAGGTGGCAAGACGCGGTAAGTGTCCCCGTCTTTTTCGATGTTAGTGCCCAATGACCCAAACAATGCTTGGATTCCGATTTCTGGATCGTATAGCGCATTGACGAATTTTAAGGCTCCGTCCATATTTTTGGTTTGAGAGGAAACAACGGCAAAGTTTACCCCATAATTAAGCGAGGTTTCATAGCTCCATGTCGGTTCTACTCCAGCTTTTTGAATCAATGGTGCCATTGATGTATATTGATCTGCTAACTGATTACCAAATCGGTCTGAAGCTTCCCAGCCCCAAGTAAAACCGACTTTTGCCGTCTCGCCTTCTCCTCTACCAGTGGACTGATAGGCACTATAATCTTGAGAAAAAGCCTTAGGATTAATCAAGCCAGCTTCCCAGCACTTGTTCAAAAATTCCACTGTTTCTTTGTAACGCTCATCAACAAAGAAGTTGCCTACTTGTCCATTTTCAGCAAAGTAGCCGGTATTTCCTCCTTCAGAAACAACGATACCCGTACTTGCTAAAAGCTGCATTGGTTGGAAATAGCCAAAACCGCCGGTTCCAACTGGACTCCAATCCATTGGAATTTCATCGCTAGCATCCCCATCTCCATTCGCATCGTTTTCTTTGAATGCGACCAACACTTCGAATAGTTCATCCCATGTTTCAGGTACGTCTAACCCAAGATTGTCCAGCCACGTTTGATTGATATATTGACGAGAAGCAGATTTAGGCCAAAAACGCTGGTATTTTGGTAAGCCATAGATCTCTCCATTCAGTTGAGTAGCAAGTGCTTTTGTTTCTGGTTTTTCTTCAAACATCTTTTGAACATTTGGCAGGGCATCTAAGTGATCAGATAAATCGGTGAACAAGCCAGGAAACTTCGCAAATTCCGCATCCGTCACAACATTTGGTCCTAGAATCAAATCGGGAATATCTCCAGAAGCCAACATTGGGGCTTTTTTCTGATCCCAATCAGCGGAAACTTCCTCCCACTTTATGGTCAGCTCAAGTTCTTCTTCTAGTTTGTTCAACCACTCAATATCTTTGTTCTTTTGCGTCAAGCCATGTTTTACCACTAAAACATTTAACTGGTTGCTTGACGACTCTCCATCTCCCTCACTTGAAGATCCTCCCCCGCATCCAGAGAGCAATCCGATCAATGCTGCGGAACAAAACACCAAACCTAATTTTTTCATTTTCTCATCCCTTTCACTCTTGTTACACTAAGTATAACGTCGAAAATGAAAACGCTTTTATTAACAATTTTTACTTCTACTCTCTTTTTTTTACTCGCCAACCATTTTTACATGATCCGCTTCATTCATAGTCCATAATGTTGCGGTTAAACTGATATGGAGAGATTCCTACACGTTCTTTAAAAACACGGAAAAAATAATTATAGTTCGCAAATCCGCTTTGCCTTGCGACTTCATTGACACTACAAGACGAGGTACTCAACAATAATTTTGCATAATCGATCCGCAACTCAGACAAGTATTTTGAAAAAGACTGTCCCCATTGCTGCTTAAACACCCTACTTAAATAGGAATAATTTAAATCAATCGCTTCGGCGCAGGTCTGCAAGCTGATCGGTTCTTTGAAGTGTTGATGAAGATAAAGAATACATTTTTTTACCGGCTCGTCAACAGGCTTAAAGACTTCTTTTTGGAAATTTTTTACACTTAATGAAATGGCTTCAAAAAAATCTGCTTCGATTCTTAGTAACGTATCGAACTGTTGATAATAATTGATTTGAATCATCGTTTCCATCGGCTGTCTAAAGCTATTACTCATCGCTAAACTGATTTGAAAATCAATTTGTGCAATTAGCTCTAAGGCCAGCGAACGTGCGACCCGTTTTTCTCTTATATACTCAAACAGTTTTTTACTATAATATTCGATGTTTTCTGGTTCGATGTATTTGGTATAAAAATAGATTTTTTTCAGATACAAAGCGATCTCATGCTGTTGAAAGACGTTTTTACTGCATTCTTGGCTTGAAAAATGCAGCAACTCATTCGGACGTGAAAAAAAGAGTAAATCTGAGATTCGTTCATCGCTCTTAAATAGTTCTAATACCTCCGACAGTTGATTGCTTACTGGGGATCGCAGGAGAAAAAGTTCAACATCTAGTAAGCGCTTGGCAGCATGGTAGCACTTGGTTTTGATCGTTTCCAAGTAATCATTGATCGCTTTATAGGATTTGATTTTTGCAAACGAGTAAAGCATAAAAAGCTTCCCATCATCAGTCACGAAAGAGAGCATTTCTATGGTTTCATTCTTTGTGTCTAAAATCAATTGCTCTAAAACAGCGCTCACTTTTCGTTTATACTTTTCTTTGTCCCAAACATTTTTGCTGATAGAGATAGGTATCATAACAAGTCCTACCATTTTTTCAGTTACAAAATGCGGATACTGTTGCATCAAGAAGCTTGTATTTCCATGAAAAAAGTCTCGTAGAGAGGGTGTCTCGTAAGCAGGCGCAGCCATTGGCTCGTCTGTAAAAAAATTGATTTTTTTCAGCGCTTCCGAAATCACTTCCTCGCTCAATTCATGTTTCAAAAGATAGTCAACGACTCCATATTTCATGCTACCACTCGCATAATTAAAGTCGGCGTAGCCACTCATCACGATCACTTTAGTCGTGCGATCGATCAGTTCCAATTGTTCTAAAAAGGCTAAGCCATTCATAATTGGCATATTCATGTCTAAAAAAATGAGATCTACAGAATAAATCTCCAGATAATTTAACAACTCGTAAGGATTTGCCGTACTGAGTACAATTTCAAATTGAGGGAAATTTTGTAAAATAGTACTTATTTTGTTGCGTGAAATCAACTCATCATCTAAGAGGGCTATTTTTTTCATCGTCTTTTTCTCCAATCATAGGAAGCTCAATAATGACCCGGGTATAAACCCCTAACTCTGTTTCATATGTGATCCCATAGTCTGGACCATAGTAGAGCTTGATTCGTTTATCGATATTATGGATACCAATTTTCGAATAGTGTTTTCCATTGCTTTTTTCTCGCTCATTTATCTGTTTTATCGCTTCTTCTGTTAGTCCATTGCCATTATCTTCAACCATTAAACAAAGCTTATCTCCCTTTTTTTTTCCACTTATTTTTATTTGCCCTTTTTCGCTATTCGTTCCAACAAAATTGTGCAAAATGCTATTTTCAACAATGGGCTGCAAAATAAATCGAAGGATACGGCAAGATAAAATCGCTGGATCAAGCGCCCAATGAACATCAAAGCTATCAATATAGGCAACTTTTTGGATGGAAACATAGCTTTTGACATGGGCTACTTCTTCAGACAAAGGAATCAAGTCTTGTCCCTTATACATCGTGGCATGCAACAATGATACAAGTGATTTCGAAAGATGGGCAATATTGTTAGCCTGTTGTAATTCAGCCATCCAGGTAATCGAGTTTAGCGTATTGGACAGAAAATGGGGGTTGATTTGAGCTTGTAGAAAGTCGATTTCAATTTCTTTTTTCTCTTTTTCTCTGGCTTTATTTTCTTCCATTAAAGTATTGATATTGGCAACCATCGAATTAAAGACTATACTCATTTGTTTTAATTCGTCATTTCCTTGAATCTCAACAGTGGTCGATAAGTCCTTATTCTTGACCCGCTCCATTGCTTGGTTTAATTGATCGATTCGTTTCGACAGTTTTAATATAATCAGCGTAGCCACAAAAATACTCATGCTGACGATCACGATACACAGGAAAATCATCAGTCGCAAATTCTGTGTCAACGGTCCCAAAAATGGTTTTTTGGGGAGATGGAGATGAAACCACGCTTCGACTTCTTCACTATAGAATGATTTCTCATACAAATTGGCTTGGTCTTCATCAATGGTGCCAACTTCAGCAAGCACCGTTTGCTTTTGATCTAACAAGGCGATCTGCGTCCCAGCTGGGAGGTTTTCTAATTGATCATTAAGAAACTCGCTTGTATGAAGAAATCCCACCAAGTGCCCTAGGACTACTTGTCCGACTTTGATTTCATTTTTGATATAAACAGTCGAATCATCAATTTCTCTTGCATAAGCGGCCTCATTGGTGTAACCAATCAACGTTTCTTCAACAACTGGATCAACTAACCCAAACGACATCAACCGATTTTCTTTGGAATAAATCGCCATTCCCAGCAAATAAGGTTGAAATTGATACAATGGTTCCACGATCTCCTTCAATTCCATGGTCAGTTTGATGCTCTCAAAGGTGTCTCTCGTAATCCGTGGTTGTTCACTGGCCTCTTTCAACGTGTCGTAGCCATCCATAATCAATTTATAATTGATATGATTAAGATCCGTACTGATCGTATGGATATTACGTAAAATAGAGACCTCGATCTCTTTCGCTTGGATCTCCATATTTTTATCAATGATCTTATTCGCGGTATTAGAAAAAAAGAGAATGATCAGTGACGAAGTAACGACATTCGCAATAATGATCGTTACCATAAGTTTCATTTTTATCTTCAATCGCTTCACACTTTCTAACTATCTGTCTTTACTTCATTCTTAAAAAAGCTGTATGTTCCCCTAATATATGTTGTCCGGCTTCTTCTTTGATTTGATGGGTGTAGATTTGACGATAAACTTTAGGACTCATGCCTTTTTTCTGTTTAAAGGTATTGGTAAAGTGCTGCCTACTGTTGAATCCTGCTTGAGCGGCAATTTCGACGATTGGCAGCTGACTATTGCTTAGTAAAAATGCTGCCTGCTTCAGACGCTCACTAGTGAGAAAATGGTTGACCGTCACTCCCAGTTGCTCATGAAAGAGTTTATGCAAGTAGGCTTTCGTAATCCCCACAGCCGCTGCGATTTGGGAGACTTGAATATCTTCATCAAAATGCTGTTGAATATAGTTGACCGCAGCGTTCACATAGCAATTGCCCCGTTTGGTTTCTTTCGTACGTAATGAAAAGGCTAATTCCATCAACATCCGCTTAAACAAGAGCTCGATCGTAAATTGCCGTTCAGCAGACGGTTGCTCTTGAGTATCATCGATCATTAGCAGCTGCAGCAATGACTTGATCGCTTGTCCAAATTGGCGGACATCGCGACTTTTCGCGTAAGGCTCATTCAATTGTACATTTCCTTTGATGTATGCAAAAACATCACGAACACAAAGGCCGGACGGTGTCTCACTCAGAAGAAATTCAATATTCAGTAAGGTGCAGGAATCTCCTTCAACGAGTAAGGCGTGTTCCACAAACGCATTTATGAAAACGAAATCATTTCTTTCCAGAACAATTACTTGATCTTGCACCTTTATCTTACACTTCCCTTTGGTCACAAACATGATCTCACACGCTGGGTGTTGATGTGGATCCATGGAAAAACGCTCAAGGGCAACACTATAGTATGCTGTAATCTTCGCATAGTTTGTTTCTTGTGGAAACACCATTGATCAACTCCTTTTTCATTCGTTGACGATTTCTTTCTTTTTTATTTCTAGTAGACAAAACTTTCCCTCTCTTTTTTATTGCTTACTATACTATAAGAAAAACGTACTAGGAGGAAATCAATGTCTTTTTTACATTTTGCACAAACACCCCCAATGGGATGGAATTCTTGGGACTGCTATGGCGCTTCTGTAACCGAAGCAGAAGTGATCGCCCATGCAGATTTTATGGCAGAGCATTTGAAAGCTTATGGTTGGGAGTACGTCGTCGTGGATATTCAATGGAGCGAACCAGAAGCAAAGTCTACAAGGTACAATGATTTTTATCCGTTGTGTATGGACGACTATTCTCGCTTGATTCCTGCTGAGAACCGTTTCCCTTCAGCAAAAGATGGCGCTGGTTTCAAAAAACTTGGTGACTATCTGCATCAAAAAGGGCTGAAGTTTGGTATCCATATCATGCGCGGCATTCCACGACAAGCAGTTCATCAAAATACGCCGATCAAAGGAACGGATAAACGGGCACGGGACATTGCTATGAATTCAATCTGCCCTTGGAATTCCGATATGTATGGGGTCGATGTTTCATTGCCTGAAGGACAGCTTTATTATGATTCTTTGCTCGAATTATATGCTTCTTGGGGTGTTGACTTTATAAAGGTGGATGATATCGGCGATTCGAAAATTTACGGTGATGCCCATAAAGCAGAAATCAAAGCGATTCGCCGTGCGATCGATCGATCGGGTCGAGAGATCGTCCTTTCTTTGTCTCCCGGACCAGCTGCCCTCAAAAATGGTAGTTTCTTTCAAAATCATGCCAATATGTGGCGCTTGACGGATGACTTTTGGGATCATTGGGACGCCCTTTACGCCATGTTTGACCGAGCAGCAGAGTGGGCACCTTTCGTCCGTCCAGGTAACTGGCCTGACTGTGATATGCTGCCGTTGGGTCATATCGGCATTCGGGCAGTTGATGGTGGCGGTGGTGATAGTTGGACACGTTTTACGGAAGACGAGCAATACTTATTGATGAGTTTATGGACGATCTTCCAATCTCCATTGATGTTCGGTGGTACTTTACCAGACATCGATCCCTTTACCTTACGTTTATTGACGAATACTGAAGTCTTAGAAATGTATCGAAGAATTCATACGAAAAAAGAGTTCTATCGTGATCAAGAGTGGATCATTTGGGAGGCGTTGAGCGACACAGCCGTCTACTATGCCATTTTCAATGTTTCTGATCAAACGCAAACCATCCCAAAATCGATCGCTGCTTTACTACCAATTAAAAGCGGCACTGAGTTATGGCAACAAAAAGAACAAACAATTGCCGATGCTGAGGTCCCTACTCATGGTGTCTTGTTACTCAAAAGCCCATTACAATAGTCCTCTCAATGAAAGCAACACAATGTGCTGAGCACATTGTGTTGCTTTTCTATTCATATGGTTCTTCCCCTCTCAACAAGGTACCTACTAGTCTTACAAACAACTCACCGTAACCATTTCCAGTTACACTTCATGAATCAAGTAACTCTGTTTTCCCTCTCGTAAAAAGATTGGTAAGGAATCAATTTGTGCCTGTGCGACAATCCATTGTCCACCTTCATAGATAGTTCCATCTCGAGCATCGGTCCATTTTGCTCCTGTTGGCAAATATACCTCACGCTCAGTAGCATGCGCTACAACGATGGGCGCTACTAGAATATCAGAACCATAGAGATACTGTGTTGTCAGTTCCCATGCCTGGTGATCCTCTGGAAATTCATAAAAAGTTGGGCGAATGACTGGCGTTCCTTTTTCATGAGCTGCGCGCATCAATTCACGCGAGTAGTCCCGCATCAATTCACGAATTCCAATAAATTTTTTCATAATCTCATAGTTCTTTTCCCCAAACGCCCATATTTCGTTAGCTGCTCCGGTTTGCTCTGTTTCTTCACCATCTGCCTTGAAGATTTTTTTATGGGGAGTACGTGAACCATGCAATCGCATGACTGGACAAAAAGTCCCGTATTGAAACCAGCGGATCAATAAATCTTGAAAATCTAGACTTGTCACAGAACCACCATGAAATCCGCCGATGTCACTTGTCCACCACGGGATGCCTGCTAACCCCATTTGCATGCCAGCAACGATTTGGTTGCGAAAGTCTTGATAAGTCGAATGAATATCGCCGGACCAAACCAATGCCCCATATCGTTGGCTGCCCGCCCAAGCACAACGAACCAATTTGATTGAATGTTCTTTTTGTGAGGAGGCTTCTCCCTCATCAAAACCACGAACATACTCACGGGGATAAATATTGCCTTTTTGCAACACACTCCCTACATAATAACGATAGGAATCATAGTCATACGTACCAAATTCTGGTTCAGCCTCATCCAACCAAAACAAGCGAATGCCGTTATTGACATAATTTTTTGATACTTTCTCCCAGACATAGTTTCGAGCTTTAGGATTTGTTGGATCATAAAAAATGTTATTCCCATGAAACAACATCTGTACATCAATGCCGCGATCCGTTTTGACTAATAAGCCTTTTTCTTTCATCTCTTGAAAATTCTCACTACGCGTGTCGATTTGGGGCCAGATCGATACCATTAGCTCGATTCCATATTTATCTCGTACTTCTTCTGCCATCGCCTTGGGGTCTGGAAAGAAATTTTCATCAAAGCGAAAATCACCACAGCGCGGCCAATGATAATAATCGATCACTAGTACATCAACGGGAATGTTCCGCTCTTTGTGTTCCCTAGCGATCGCCACTACTTCCGCTTGTGTCGCATAGCGAAGTTTACATTGCCAAAATCCTAGACCATATTCGGGCATCATAGGTGCCCGTCCTGTCACTTGGCTAAATTGTTCTTCGATTTGAGCTGGTGTCTCTCCAGCAGTGATCCAGTAATCCAATTGCTTCGTACTTTCGGCACGCCATTCGGTCGTATTTTTACCAAAAGAGACCGAACCGATTGCTGGATTGTGCCAAAAAAAGCCGTATCCTTTGTTTGATAAATAAAAGGGGATCGAAGCTTGTGAATTTCGATGCGCTAATTCTAAATTACACCCTTTTAGATCAAAAATATCCTGTTGATATTGCCCCATACCATAGATTTTCTCCTCATGATTGGCTTCGAAAGTAGCTTTTAGTTGAAAATCTCCTCCAATAATCGACTTGAAAAACCGCGCCTTTTTCAAGAGCGCACCGCCAGATGCTGCTTCTTTCAAAATCACTTCACCTTTTTGATTGTAAAAAGTGATCTTGCCACAGTTGTTCCAGCCTGACTCTTTGGTGACTACTGCGTGGATTTTTCCATTACCGATAGATCCTACATCCCCCTCAATCGCAACCTCGGCCTTAGAATCTTGTGTTAATAATGCACAGCAGGATAAATCTAGTTCACCAGACGGTGCACTCACCACCCGCAAACTGTTCGTGCCCCAAGCAATAATGCGCACGACTTCATTTCCATTTTGAAATTCGAGGTAATTCTCACCTATTGAAAAAAACGACATTTTTGAACCCTCCTTTTTTTCAGTATAGCTGGATTACAGAGGGCTATCCTTCGATTTTATGGCGTGTTCTATCGTAATCATGTCATTTTTCCGATATTGTGTAGGGGTCTCACCAAACATCTTTTTGAAGCACACAGAAAAATGATTACTATTACAAAAACCGACAGCTTGAGCGATCGCCACCATGGTCAAATCAGTCTCTCGCAACAATTCTGCCGATCGGATCAAGCGATAATGATTTAGATAAGCCATTGGGGAAGTTCGAAATGATTGTTTAAAAAATCGTGTAAATTGCTCTTTACTTAAGGAAACAGAATCGGCCAAATCTTGTAATTGGATCATTTCATGATAATTACTATGAATATAAGATAAAACTATTTTTTCCCGTTTTTCTTGGAGGCGCTCGCTTGATTTTTTTGCTGGCTGGTCGGTCCCAACTTCTAATAGATGTGACAAGAGTTGGATAACAATCCCTTTCAGACGTAATTCACGATAGGACGATTTCCCCATAAAGCATTGATCAAATAGTTGAAACAAGGTGAGACTTTGTTGACTTTTATCTGGAAAATCCACATAAGAAGTAACACCTTCTTGTATCAAAAAAGGATCGATTTGTTGGCTTTGAATTCTATCTGATTGTCGACTCGTGATTAATTGTTCAGAAAAAACGATACACGAAAAACGGCAGCTTTGTTGTGCGATTCGATAGGCAGTGTGTAAAGTGTTGGGAGGAATCAGGACGATCGTATTTGCCTTAATCTTGCGTGAGACTCCATTAACGACTAATTCTAGCTGTCCTTGATGGACACATAAAATTTCGATTTCTTTATGCCAATGTGGCACAAAAAAGAATTCTCGCCAAACACTCACTAAATTAGGATAATATGCTAATGGGAAATCTTCCGTGCCATGGTTCGCAGCTTCATAATAAGCAAGCGCTGCAGGTTGATTTATTTTCATTGAATCACTCGCTCACTTTCCACTTTGTTAACATTGTTTTTCGTTTAATCATAGCGTATCTACAACGATTATGTAAGCGTAATCAAAAAAATAGTTTATCTGTTAATCCTTTTGACCAATTGAAACAAACAGGACAGCTACTTGACGAGCTGTCCTGTTTGTTCCCACATTCCTGCAGGACAGTTTTTCTTAGCTAAATTTGCGCGAAACCGATAAAAGCAGCCGCATTTGGTACAGGTATGATTCAATCGCAATGGACAAGTCTCACAAACAACGATTCTCCTACTGACGATCTCCGGCGAAGCCAAGTCGCTTTCTAAAGAAAGTTGTTCTGCAATCAAGGATTCAATGTCTTCCTGTGCTGCTGCTGCAGCATCTTTCACTTCGCATCCTTTACAAGTCATGGGATCAGACTGTCAATGAGATCGTTAGAACACTCATTGCTGGCACCCGCAAGCTGACTTTGTTCTCTTTAACATCGTAAGCGGTGAAGTCTTGGATCACCACATCTTCAGGATGATCAAAATCATTGTGTGCGTTCATTTTGTCCCCCACGATATAACGAGCTTCTTTCACTTCATTGATCGCTGTTTCCAGGGAGAAGGATAATTCTTCCGTGCCTTGGGTAGCAAAATTACAAACCGATAGATGGATCGTATCCTCTTTTTTAGAAATCGTATACGTAATGGTATCACTGCTAGTTCCATGGCTATCAACGGTTTCAGCATCTTGATGGACTTTGTACAAATCAAAGACATGATAGCTTGGGGTTTTCACCATTTGTTCGCCATCTGTCAAAATCATCGCTTGCAGGACGTTGACGGTTTGTGCGATATTTGCCATATGCACTCGCTTGGCATGTTTATGGAAAATATTCAAGGTGATCGCTGCGACCATGGCATCACGAATCGTATTTTGTTGGTATAAGAAGCCTGGATTCGTCCCAGGTTCTGCTGAGAACCAAGTGCCCCATTCATCAACAATGATTCCCACACGCTGTTCTGGGTCATACTGGTCCATGATCGCGCTGTGGCGGGTCAATAATTCATCCATGTAGGCTGCTTTTTCACAGGTCACTTGCCAATCTGCCTCATCAAATTCCAAGGCGCTCCCTTTTTCTTCCCAGCCCTGCGGATGAACGTAGTAGTGCAAGCTTAGGCCGTCCATCAACCAATGGGTGTTTTTCATCAGCGTTTCTGTCCAATGATAGTCTGCGACATTCGCTCCGCCAGCAACTTTGTAGATTTTTTTGTCACCGTATTGGCGGACATAGGTTTGATAGCGGCGATACAGATCCGCATAATACTCTGGCCGCATATTGCCGCCGCAGCCCCAGTTTTCGTTTCCTACGCCAAAGAATTTCATTTCCCACGCATCTTCATGGCCATTTTCTCTGCGAAGATCAGCCATCGGAGAAATGCCATCCATCGTGATGTATTCCACCCATTCCGACATTTCTTGCACCGTTCCGCTGCCGACATTGCCGTTGACATACGCGTCACATTCCAGCTGCTTGATCAATTCAAAAAATTCATGGGTCCCGAAATGATTGTTTTCAGTCACGCCGCCCCAGTGAGTGTTGACCATCGTTTTGCGGTTTTCTTTAGGACCAATCCCGTCTTTCCAATGGTATTCATCGGCGAAGCAGCCGCCTGGCCAACGCAGCACAGGGATTTGAATGTTTTTCAGTGCTTCAACCACATCGATCCGCATCCCATTTTTATTTGGGATCTGCGAATCTTCTCCAACGTATAATCCTTCATAGATACAACGGCCTAGATGCTCTGCAAAATGACCGTAGATATATTTGCTGATCGTTGTTCCTGATTTTGTGTTTTGAATGTTAATCGTCATTGTTATACTCCTATTCTTTGATTCCCCAAATGGACTCATTATTATCGCCAATCGTTGAGAACGTTAATTTTTGCTGCTCAAATTCTGTTATTTCCTGAGTTAATAAAATTCCTTTGAAGGTCGCTTCTTCAAAAGTCAATGCCAAGTATCCCGCATCGTACGTCCAAGTTCCGGTCAGGTCACCAGTAACGCTTCCATCTTTTTGAAGCTCGATCGTCTGCGTTTTTAGCATGGTCGTTCCATTGTCGGTACCATGGTTAATGATTTCATAGCGCCCGATAATGTCATCTTCTGTCAAAGCATCCGCTACTTGTTCATTGCCTCGATACTCGTAGGGTGCTGGAACTGGCCAGCCTTCCTCATTCATATACATTCTGTTGACCCGCACTTCATGGGCTTCGGTTCCATTGTTAAAGCGCGTATGGTACACCAAGGACCACTGACCATTCTCATCGATGATCGCCGAATTGTGTCCCGCTGCTCGATACCCCATTTGTTGAAACGAGAATTGGTAGTTGCCAATCAATTTGATGCCGTAGTTTGAATTTTGGTCCCCTTGTTCTAAGATTGGGCTATTTCCTTGGGCATCAAGGTAAGGTCCTTCTGGTTTTTCAGCGCGAAACAGTCGCATATTGTAACCACCTTTTGCTGCTAAACCACCGTAAGTGACGAATAGGTAATAATAATCGGTTTCCTCATCATATACAATATAGGGACCTTCTCCTGATTGATGATAGCCGCCAAAAAGCTTGATCCCGAAATAGCGATCAATGATACGCCCATCTTCCGTCGTGCTATCTTCCCCAGGATACATTGGTTTTCCAGTGGCTGGATCAACTTCCAATAAAAAGATACCGCCAGACCAAGAACCATAGGTCATCCATAGTTTCCCTTCTTCATCATAAAACAACGCTGGATCAATGGCGTTTGGCGCATAATCGGTGATATACGTCAGACCATCTTCGATCGCCCAGTTTTCACTGAACCCACTGATTTTCCCCTCTTTGATCAATTTGGCCAAATGGGTATTTTGATAGTTGGTATTGCGTTCACTACCATCTGTCGAATCTTTTTCTGTAAAGCCAGAATAGATCACGGTATCCGCATAGCTGTAAGGTCCTTCGATCGTTTTAGCTACGGCCAATCCAATCGCTGAACGCCGCCAAGTAGAACTGGCTGAGTAGTAGAGCATGTAGGCTCCTTTGTCTCCATTTGACCATTCATAATCAGCATTCCAAATGACATCTGGTGCCCAAAGGCTGTAACCACCTTGTGAATCGGCATCATCATAGCCTGCCCATTCAAAAGTCTCAGCTAGATTTTCTTTTGTGTTACCATAGATCATATTGTCTTCCATTGATTCATATTCGTGAGTGAAAGGCACTTCCCAAGTTTGTAAATCTTCTGTTTTCGCTTGGGCGAGATGCGAACCAAATACGTAAAATAGCTCTTGGTCACCAACATGAATAGAAGTAATCGATGGGTCATGAATCGACACTCGATTTTTTGTCGTTGTTTCCCACTCCTTTTGTGAAAGTTGCTCAGCAGCATCTCCTGTTTGACAGCCAGCAAGAAATAAACTAGTAAAAAAAACGGACATGGTTAAACAGAGCATTTTTCTTTTTGTATTCATTTTTTCCCTCTCTTTTATCTATCCTTTGACTACACCGGGTTCGCCAAAATCAGGTAATCCATTTTTTTTCCAAGTAAACGGTTGGACATACGCATGTCGATTGGGATTTTCTAAAGGATTACTGTAATCATTTTTTTCTGGTCTTGCATGATACACTAAGATCTCTTGTTTCCCCTCCTCATCGACTGTAAAGGAGTTATGTCCTGGTCCGTATAGGGAATTTTGTTCAGAACTGGAAAAGACTGGTTCCTTCAACTTATGCCAAGAATACCCATTCAATAAATCACTATCCTCATCTGCCCACAACAGTCCCATCGCGTAGTTTTCATCCGTCGCACTGGCTGAATAAGTAATGATCACTTTTCCATTTCTAATCAAAGCAGCTGGTGCCTCGTTCACTTTGAAGCCAATTTTTTCCCATTCATAATAAGGAATGCTCAGCAGAATCTGCTTTCCTTTCAATGTCCAAGGATTTTCCATCTCTGATAAATAAAGATTGGAATTGCCTGGAATGTTTGGATCTGCTTGTGCCCAGACATAATACAATCGGTTCCTGTGTTCGAATACCGTAGCATCTAAACTGAAACTCTCAAATTGCGTCTTGATCTGTCCTTTTTCTACCCACTCGCCTGCAAAGGGATCTTCATTCGCATTTTCGATCGCAAACATCCGATGATGATGCTGATCATTTCTGACTTCTCCATGATCTGCAGCAGCAAAATAGATGTACCATTTCCCTTGAATAAAATGAATCTCTGGTGCCCAAATCAGTTCACTCATGGGGCCTTCGGCATGAGCCGTCCAGATGACTTTTACTTCACCGTCAGCCAGTCCTTTCAAGGTTTTCGCACGCCTTAATTCGATTTCCTGATACCCTGGTTTTGATCCAGTGAAGTAATAATATCCATCGGTATGCTTGTATATCCATGGGTCTGCACGTTCTAATACAATCGGTTCCAAATAATTTTCTGCCATAAATTCTACACCTTCTTAAATAATTCCATTTTCCGTTTTTAGTATTTTTATTGCTTTGTTTTTAGACATATACATCGTCGTAGCTAGTAAATAGAGGACGACACCGATCACATCATAGATGATCAAATGGATGATGACACAGGCGATCATCCAACGTATCGTTCCTTTGTTTATTTGTTTGTCTCGCATATTCTTCGCGTTGATCCAACTGATAACGCCCATCAAAATCGTCGCTAACGCAACGATCATAACTACCTTCGATATCATTCCTACCAGACTTGACTGCAAGTATTCATACTGATTTTGATTTTGAAATGCTGCGATCCCTTGTTCTTCAAACCAAGGATAATACCCAAACATCGTTACAAGACCAATACAGACATCCCAGACCGCACTGGCACGTAGTAAATTTCTTTCCAATTTTCGATTCATGATCTTCACTATCCTTTTATTCCTGCATTTAAGTTCATAGATTCAATGAAGTATTTTTGAGCAAATAGAAACAGCATGACGGTGGGAATGATCGCAATCAATGCCGAGCCCATCAATTGACCAATCATTCGGTAGTTGCCATAAATGTCTTGTAGTAATAGCAAACCGGCTGTGATCGGCATTTTACTAACATCCGTATACACGATCACTGGCCATAAGAAATCATTCCATGAACCTGTGAAAGAAAAGAGGCCTGCAACGATCAACACAGGTTTGATCAAAGGAACGATGATCTCTGCAAAAATTGTAAATTCATCTGCACCATCCATTCGTGCTGACTCGTCAAATTCAAGCGGGATACCTTTCATAAACTGTCGCACAAGAAAGATATTTCCCATCCCTGCTAAGCCTGGAATGATCATGGCAAGAGAAGAGTTGACCCAGCCGAAGGTTTCAATGATTTTGTAAGACGGAATCAAATTCACTACACCGGGAAACATCGAGATCCCCATCAAAAGATAAAAGATACGATCACGGTATTTAAACCGCATTCTGCCATAGCCATAAGCGGTCACTGAAACAACGATCACAACTAAAACAGTGTGCGTGACTGCGATAAACATTGAATTCCATAACCACTGCATAATTGGTGCAGTAGACGTATTAGTCAAAATCGCTACATAGTTATCTAATATCCAGTTTACGGGTAATAAACGAAACCCAGTGGAGACGATTTCGGTTTGAGAACGAAAAGAAGTGGCGAAGCTAAAAATCAATGGAATAACCCAGATGATACATAAAACGATCAGAAACAAATATGCGATGACCATACTAGGTATATGTTTCTTTTGTGTATTCATTTTTTTGCCCCCTTAAGTATTGCTTCTATCTAAAAGAAAATATTGAAATACGGACACACACATAATGATCAATCCTAAGATGACTGCCATTGCCGAAGCCATTCCTGCAATTGATTCTCCTTGACTAAAAGCCAGTGAGCGGATATACATCATCAATACAGTCGTGCTTTGGTTTGGACCTCCACCTGTCATCATCAAAGGCTGTGCAAAGACATTAAATGCTCCAGCAGTTGTCATCACGATCGTATATAACAGTGGAAAGCGAATAGATGGCAAGGTCACATTCAAGAATTTTTGGAATGCTCCCGCTCCGTCGATCTCTGCCGCTTCATAAAGGTCTTCATTGACACCCGCTAAAGCTGAGCGATAAATGATCATGTTACCACCGATTGCTCCCCAAATGCTGACAACAAAAATTAAGATCCAAGCATAGGGTTGTCGCGAAGCCCAAGAGAAATCGAACCCAAAAATATTATTGACGGCACCTAATCGAGAGTGGAAAATCAATGACCAAATCAAAGAACCTGCTGAAACAGAGATAAGACCTGGAATATATAGAATTGCTTGAAAAAGTCCTTTCAGCTTCACTTTTTTATGTTGCAATGCAGCTGCAATCATCAGTGGAATGATGATTTGTAACGGCACCATGATCAAAACGAAAATAAAGGTATTTTTCAAACCATTCCAAAATTGGGTATAGAACGTCGAGGAACTATCAAACAATAATGTTTTATAGTTGTTAAAACCGACCCAGACTGGATCAGAGATCAAATTCCATTGCGTAAATGAAGCATAAATACCATAGATCGTTGGAATACATACAAAAATAATAAAGAGTACCATGTGTGGTCCAATGAATGCGATCGATGCCCAGTTAATGCTCTTTTTTTTCATTCCTTTCATTCCCTTCTAAAAATTGGAAAAGGGGATAGAATTATCCCCCCTTCACTTATCTAGCTACTTCTGCAATCTTATCTTCGACATATTGTTGCATCGTTTCTAATCCTTCATCCATATCTAATTCACCGTAAGCGATATCTGTACTATAAACATCTAATGCTTCTAAGACATAAGAGAAATAAACGTAGTCAAAGATGTAAAGTGTTTCTTCTTCCTCTGGTGTAGAAGTAAAGAATGATTGTGGGTATTGTTGGTAATCATCACTTTCTAAAATATCTTTACTTGCAACGATTTGACCGGCTTTTGCCCATTCGATCGAGTTTGTACGAACAAATTCTAAAAATTGTGCGATTACTTCTTCTTTTTCTTCTGTTCTGCTTTCACTCTTCAACATGCCAAACATATGAGAAGCTGCTCGGTTGGTTGCGATGTCATCTGAAGTCGAATAAATATTTGTTACACCCCAATTCAAGCCCTCAACCGCATCATGAGCGGTAGAAGTCCAAGTACCATCTGTTGATAAGAGTACGTTTCCGCCTTGGAACATCAAATACCCATCTTCTCCATAAGGTGTCATCAGGCCTGCATCTGTTAACGCTTTAATTCTTTCTAACGCTTCTTTCATTTCTGGCGTATTCACCGTCGGGTTCCCAGCATCGTCTGAAATCGCGCCGCCTAAGTTACGGATTTGCGCTAAGATAACCCAAGAAAGTAACGCATTATTTACGACATAATCGCCTTCTTCCATCTGCCCTGCTAATGACATCATTTCATCAAACGTCACGATGTTATCGTCTAACCAAGAAGTGACATTGTATTTTTCTAAAAGATCTTGATTGTAATACATGGCACTGGCATGGATATCTAATGGGATCGTATATTGAGTATCGCCGATTTTCCCTGCATTCCACGCCGTATCTAAATAATTGCTTTCTTCTAACTCAGGTTGATAAGAAACCAGACGATCAACCGGATCAATAATATCGGAATTGACAAATTCCTCTACTTTATAAGAATGCATCAAAGTCAAATCTGGAATCCCACTTTTAGAACTTACAACCGTACTTAATTTAGTGTACATATCAGACGTGATCACATGATTGATTGTATAATCGGAACCTGATTGTTCATTGAATTCATTTACGATCTGATCCATATAAGCGCCATCATCACCAGTAAGGGGTGACCAAAAATTAATCGTGTATTTTTCTTTTTCCGCTGCCTGATAACGATTAAAACCAATAAGGGCAACTGCAACGACTGCAACTAAAGCACCAATAATAATAAGTTTCTTCTTCATGTTTTTCCCTCTTTCATAGAAATTGAATTTTGGTCTTTGAAGCCGAACACGCCTATCCTCCTTCTCTTATTTGCTATCCCAGCATTTATAATTGCATTATTCATTTCTAGCGTTTGCAAACACTTTCAATTTACAAATAAATCATAACTTGATTTGTAATCGCTGTCAACAATATTTTGATTAATTTATTTAGGATAATATCTATATTAATTAATAAATATATTAATAACTAGCGAAATAAACAACGCTATTTACACAAATTAGCAAATATGTTAACATTCAAGTAAATCAAACAGTTTAAGCGGAGGTGACACGATGCAATTAGAAATCAATCAAGAAGCATTGCCTGTCTATGAGGCACTTGCCAGTAACGTGCGAATCAAAATCATTCAATTGCTGGCTAAAAACAAGATGAATGTCAAAGAGTTGGCACAGGAGTTGGGCTTAAGCAGCGCTATCATTACGATGCACATCAAAAAATTAGAAGAAGCCAAAATCATCAAAACAGAGCGTGTGGGACAAAAAAAGATTTCCAGTTTGAGAGTGGATCATATCGATATCAACTTTCCTGAGAAAATCTTTAATGCCTTTGATACGAAAGAAACGGCGATACCGATCGGTCATTATACAAATTATTCGGTAGAACCAACGTGCGGGCTTGCTACTTCAGCTGATTTTGTGGGAATGGTGGATGAACCGAAGTTTTTCATGGATCCCCGACGAATGGATGCCCGCATCTTGTGGTTTACGAAAGGATTTGTTGAATACCAATCGCCAAACTTCTTAGCAAGAGAAGAAAAACTTGAAATGATGGAGATTTCAATGGAAGTTTCGTCTGAATTTCCTTTTTCCAATAACAACTGGCCGTCAGACATCACCTTCAGCTTAAATGGTGTGGAGCTTGGTACATGGACTAGCCCAGGGGATTTTGCAGATATTCGCGGCAAGTATACACCGGATTGGTATCCAGACAATCTCAATCAGTACGGGTTATTGAAGACGATCCGCATCATGGATCACGGAACCTACATGGAAGGTGTTCCTCTTTCCGACATTACGATCAAGGATATACCTGCCTACGAAGATACGTGGCACTTAAAAGTGGAAGTCAAAGAAGATGCCGAGCATGTCGGCGGTTGTACCCTCTTTGGCAAGGGGTTTGGGAATTACGATCAGGATATCAAACTGAAAATGTTTTATAGCTAAAAAAAAACGCTAGTCTTAGCGGCTGCCCCAAACATTTCTTTTGGGAATCAGGTCGCTAAACTAGCGTTTTTGTTATTTCTTCAAATGGTAACTGTACGTACTTACAATGATGTTCTCACGCCAAGAGAGTCTGAAACGCAAGCGCAGGCTTGTTTGGTTGTGCAAAATATTTTGCCAGCGACGTCTTGGGACAAACTGTGGAATGATGACGGTCGTTGTGTAATTGTGTTTGGCTGCATTGCGGCTGACTAGATCCACATAACGCAAGATGGGATTTTCAATCGAACGATACGAAGAATGAACGACGGAGAAACGCACGTCTGGGAATTTTTGCTTAAATTCTTGTTCGATCTCTTTTTCTTTCTTCACATCTTCATCCAACGAGACGTGCATCGCCACGACATAATCACCAATCGATTGGGCATAGTTCAATGCGCCGATATTTACTCGGGTAACATTTCCGACGAGAACGATCACGGTATTTCCTTCATAAACATGCAGTGCTTCTTGTTTTTCCAATCGCAGCTGTTCTGCGACTTTTTTATAATGATCATGGATCTTGTAAAAGATATACAAGAGGATCGGCATGATAATGAAGAATGGCCAAATATCGCCTAAGCGATACACGAACAAGATGGCAATGATCGCAAAAGAAATCAAAGCCCCAATGATGTTGGCGATCGATTTAAAGAACCAGCCTTTGCCTTCTTTTTTCCATTTGACGACCATTCCGCTTTGGGATAGTGCAAAAGGAATGAATACCCCGATGGAATACAACGGAATCAAACGCTCGGTCGATCCTTGGAAGATAAACAATAGGACGATGGAACCAGCAGCTAAGGTGATGATCCCGTTTGAGTAGCCGAGACGATCCCCACGGTCTTGATACATGTGTGGCATATATTTGTCTTTGGCTAAGTTATACGCCAACACGGGGAAGGCGGAAAATCCAGTATTTGCGGCAACTGCTAAAATCAGCGCTGTGGCAAATTGCAAAACGTAGTACATAAACCCATGACCAAAAACAGCAGAGCCGATTTGAGATAGGACGGTCACTTCTGCTTCTGGTACGATACCGTACCAATAGTTGATAAAAGTGATACCGACGAAGAAGAACCCTAAGATCGCAGCCATGATCGTCAAGGTCGCAGCTGCATTTTTCGCCCGTGGTTTTTTGAAAAATGGCACCGCGTTACTGATCGCTTCGACCCCCGTCAAAGAAGAGGAACCTGATGAGAAAGCCCGTAAGATCAAGGCTACGGATACCCCAGGTACGACAGCTCCTGGCAGTGCGGTTGCATTCAACGGTTGCGCACCCGTTATGATATTGTACAAGCCGACCACGATCAAGACTGTGATCACTGCGATAAAGGTGTAGACAGGAATCATTAAGAAGCTAGCTGATTCTCGCAGCCCTCGCAGATTCATCATCATGATCAAGAGCACGATCACGACAGAAATCGCCACTTGATGGCCGAACAACGCTGGCACAGCAGAAGTGATGGCTTCCGCCCCTGCTGAGACGGATACTGCTACTGTCAGCATATAATCGATCAACAGTGAGCCGCCGGCAATCAGGCCCGCATTTTTCCCTAAATTTTCACTACTTACTACATACGCCCCACCACCGTGAGGGTATGCATGAATGATCTGACGGTAAGACAAGGTCAATGAAATCAAAAGAATAATAACAAAAGCAGCGATCGGTAATGAATACCAGATAGCAGCAGCGGAAAGTGCCACTAATACGACAACGATCTGCTCTGTCCCATAAGCAATCGAAGACAAAGCATCAGAAGATAGCAACGCAAGGGCCGCCGTCCGGCTCAGTTTTTGTTCATCATTCTCTGCGGATTTCAATGGACGTCCGACCAACAAACGTTTCAAATACTCCACTTTTTCTACACTCCTTTTCATGAAAAAATCCTTCGTTAAACTTGTAACGATATCCTCACAAATATTGAATTATCAAGACTGTATGCTACTCTTGTAACCGCGAAAAGTCAATGAAAATCAGATGAAAAAACGACCCTTTTTCCCTCTTTTGATTATTAGAAATTTCACGTGATGGCACAAAAGCAGAAAGAACAAATGCTCTTTCTGCTTTTCGATGTTAGTGGAAGAAATGACTTTCTTTGGAAATGTCGCTTAATTTCTTCGTAGAGTTGACTAGATAAGGATACGCGTAGGTACCGACGATCCCAAAGACCAGGAACAAAATCGTTAAAATAACCAATTGTGGCACGGCATTTGGCCAATAGATCCCGCCAGCTGATTCTCTTAACAGATTGACTGCATGGGTAAATGGCAGCAGCGGATTAATGAATTGGAAGAACTTCCCAGAAACTTGGATCGGGTAGTTTCCTCCCCCACCTGAGATGGAGAGAACCAAAATGATGATGGCGATCCCTTTCCCGAGGTTGCCGAACAGTCCTGCCAGTACGTAAACGATCATCATAAAGGCGAGTCCGACGAGTAATGCGAAGAAGACACTGTACACTGGATTGTGGACATCAACGCCTAATAAAAACATATTTCCTAGGGTCACGATCAAACTTTGGGCGACTGCCATCGTCAAGAACGTCAGCATTCGTGCCACAAAGGTTTCACGTTGGGTAAAGCGTTTTTTGTCTTTCTTCTCTAAATGATACTCCGTTGTAGCGACACTTGACAACAATAATGCCCCTACCCACAAACACAATGCGGTATAAAACGGGGTGCTAGCTGAACCATTGTTGGCGATTGGATAGATTTCATTGCTTTTTAATTCCACTGGTTGTTTGAAGAAGTCGGCTTCATCGGTGGCATCAAGTTTCAATAATTTGATGACTTCCCCAAGATCGACTTCATTTTCGCCTGCTCGGATCGCATCAGCGGCTTTGTGGATGCCTGCTTTGATACTTGGCCAATCGTTATTGATCAAATCGACAGCCGCATCCAAGGCTTTTTCAACTTCTGGCAGTTTTTCATCCACCATTGCCATCGTAGAGCTGATTTCTGATTTGATAGTTGGCCAATCGTTTTGCAAGAAGTTTACGGCCAGCCCTAATTTTTCTTCGACCACTGGCAATTCGTTGTTGTACAGGTCGGTTCCTTTGTTGATGGCATTGACGATTTCATCCATGTGACCATTCAGCATCGTATTGGCATCGTGCAATTCTTGCTTGATGGCAGGCAATTCTTTTTGGTATTTTTCCAAAATCGTCACGGCATTGCTGACCACTGATTTGGTGGAAGACAGCAACGAGTCAAAATCGATCTCTTGGGCTTTTTTCAAGACATCTTCGGCGGTGGTGATGGTTTCGATTAGTTTGGTTAGGATGTCGTTGATGGTGGTGGTGATTGAATCAACATTGATGCTGTTCATGAGATTGGCAACGTTTTGAGCAGCTGCGGTAACTTGATCGAGATACGCTGTAATTTCATCAACAGACCCATTTTGAACAAGGTTATTCAATTGCGATAGGCGGTCAGATAAAACACCTAACGTTGTTTTGGCATTGCTTAGTTGTGCAATGATGCCTTCTAGGTCGGCGTTACTACCAGAATTCTGAATATTGGTTAAAAAGGCAATCAACGAATCCAAGGCTGCTTGTTGTTGTTGGATGTTCTTTTGAAAATCAGTGATCGTTGCACTGATTGCTTGACGCTCTTCATCCGTTAGTTCATTGTCAGCCAGCGCTTGGCGAATCGTACTTGTTAGACCAGCAGTGGTTGTTGCCACTTGACTGATCGACTCAATCGTCACCTTCACACTGCTAGAAATACTTGGCAGGGCATCTTGCAATTGTTGCGCCCCATCTTTGGTCGCGGTGGCGAAGCTGGCGGCTTGGTCGCCTAGTTGTTCGATCTGTGGTAAAGCGGCTTGCACTTGTTCAATGACTTGCAGTCCTTGCTTGGCGGTGTCGATGCCATCCGTCATAGTGCTGGCAATGTCATCGAAATCATCGTCGATCATCTTCAATTGCTTGCCAGCATTTTGGATCTCTGGGATCTTTTCTTGCAAGGTCAAAATGATGCTGGCTTCTTTCTTCAATGCAGGCAGCTTATCGTTTAAGCCGATCAGTTTTTCCCCCATGGCATCGACTTGTGGGATATAATCGGTGAATTCTTCGGCTTTTGCGATCTTTTCTTTGATTTCTGGAAACTTATCGTGCAAGGTGACGATCTCTTTCGTATAGCCATCGATCGTAGCCAAATTGTCATCGGTGTCTAAGATCATCGATTTGACTTTGTTGATGCTGACTAAGTTGGAATCAATGTCATAGCCGATTTCATTGAAGACTTTTATCAACGTGGAGCTGGCGGTTTCAATAAAGTTTTGTGAGATCTCTTCTTGAAGGCTGCTGGCTCCTTTATCGGTGATTTTTGGTGCGATAGCGTTGATTTTTTGGTTGCTATAATACTCGATGGTCGGTTTTTCGATTTTCCCGCTGGTAAAGCTGATCAGATCATCTGAAAAATCCGCTGGCAGATAAATACCCGCGTAATATTTTCCTGACTTGACCCCTTCTACTAAGTCCTCTTTTGAATCCAAGAAACGCCAGCCCAACTGCTTGTTTTTATGGAGGGTATCGATGACTTCATCACCGATATCGATGTGCTTGTCTTGAAATTCTGCCCCTTTATCCGCACTGTAAACGGCGATCGGCAATTCACTGGTGTTGCCGTATGGGTCCCAGAGGGCTTTGATATTGAACCACGCATAAAGCGAGGGTAAAATCATTAAGGCAATGATCAAAAATGCAGAGATTGGATTGCTGAAAATTCGTTTCCAGTCCAGTTTATATAAATAGAAAACATTCTTTAGTTTATTCATTTTTTCTTCCCCCACTAGTTCTTCGTCGAAGGATAATTTACCATGTTTTTCCCCTGCCGCCAACGGCTAGGATCGACCAAGAAAAGTCCTTTTGACAAATGGACGTTTTTGTCAAAATGAAACCCCTTTACTTTTTGTTTTTTTTCGCTTATTGTTAAACTTTCTTTAACTTTACCATGATGGCGAAAAACACACCACTCATATCCTTTGATCTGTTTTTTTACAGGCCTTTCCTATACAAAAAAA
>NZ_BCPT01000015.1 GCF_001544095.1 Enterococcus casseliflavus NBRC 100478
GCACGGTTTCTGAAGGAGCGGTGGTGGTGGCTGGAGCGACTGAAGGAACAAGCATTTCACTCGGATTTAGACATAAAAAAAACGCTAAAAGCCTTGATAAATATAGGTTTTTAGCGTGAGTTATGGTATAATATGAGTACAGTAAAGTTTGTGACGGTGGCGCTTTTTTTGAAAGTGAGGTGGTGCATTATGAATGTACTATCGAAATCTGAAGAAAGGAGTAGCCTTTTGCAAGATGTGGATATAATCGGCATTTTGTTAGCAATAGCGCCTGTTTTATTAGCCTTCATTGGTTTAATCGAAGCATGTGTGAAACTAGCAGATACGATTATAAACACTCGTTCTTCTAAGCGTAAAAGCAAGAAGAAACGAAAAAAGAGTGCAAAAAAAATAACCGTCAACTTTAGCAGGGTTACGGTTATTTTTAACTAATTGATCCGCCGCCGTCTTAAACGGTGCTGTAGGGGAGTTGTTAGCGCAACTCCTCTTTACATAGTAATTATAGCAAGATTTCAGTGAAATATCAACCTTTTGCTATACAGACGTGCCTTGCACGTCTATTTTTTTTGCCCTCCTAAGTGGTGTAGGCGGCTGGAACGTGGAGGGCAAAAAAGATCGCTTTTCTTTCTTAAAAAAGGTCTAAGTACCACCATTGTTCCGTAATTTAACCATCCATTTTCTCGGTATTCTTAATCCATCAGGTACTTGAAATACCTTTCATGCGCATGAAGAAACTGAGTGAATAATGGAAAATGGTACAACAGAAAATAAAGGCACCTTTTTAGATCTTTTTTCAGGAATTGGAGGATTTCGGATGTGTTGGATATTGCGAGATCGATGGCCATGCCAGAAAAAGTTATCAATCAATTTTTGACACAAAACAGGAGGTAGAAATGTATACGTGGTAAACTAGTTTCTATTTAGGAATAGATAAGAAAAAATTTGGACAGAGATCGTTTCTAACCACTTTTTTAACGAATTAGTGGGATTTTTAAGCAATGCTGCGACGGTTGAGAATTTGCAATTTACCCAAAGTAAAAGCTGTAGGAATCTTTAAGGAGAACGAAGCAAAGGCATTCCTTTATGAAAAACATGCGCTAAAAGATGAAGAGGATATGATCTGTAAAAGCTTTTACAGATAGCGGTCATGAAGATTGGGTATTCGGAAATTATTTTGAATTTTAGATTGCAAAAGTAACGCTTGAATAATCACTGAAAGGACGGTCAAAACTAATTAGAGGATGAACAACAATGGAGAAATTATTTCTAAATAAATAAAACATTGCTAGGCTTAATTATATGATGGAAGAAATTAGGTTTTACGAATTTAAGGGTTCCTTATTGTCGCTGCTTAGTTTTTATCTTTTTCTGTGATGAAAGGATATTAAAATAACGTATTTCGCCGTTAGAAATCTTTTCTATGTTGATGAAGCTGGTTACCAGCTGGCTAAGAATGTGATTGTTATTAGATTGAAGTTATACTAATTGGGAAATTGGTGAAAATACAAATAACCTACCAATAAATCAATATATTTTACTTATTATTATAAATCTGAAATTCCTAGCATAAAAAAAGTTACTCAATTTTTAGAGTAACTTTTTTTATGCGCTATTTTATAAAAAGATTATAGTACCCTAAACAAAGAATTCCTATACCAACTATTGTAATACCATCTACAAACTGAGAGCCATATTTAAAATAAAAATAAGCTTGTAGAGACACAATCACTATTCCCATAATTAGAATAACTACTGAGAGAATATTAGTTATGTTGAGCTCTTTGTTAAATATTTTTAGCACCTAGATCACCTACTTCTTTTTTGTATCATTGTAGCCATTCCAAAATCCTAAAGCCGCAGCTCCAGCAAGTGTTGTTACACCAGCAGCAATTAAAGCCGCAGCTTTCCAACCGACAAATGTAATACCAGCAATTGTAATGATTAAACCACCATTAACATCATACAATTCGTCACTTTCAACAGTGACATAACGCTCATCTAAAAAATTTAGGTTATTCATACTATTCACTCGTCCTCTCTTATTTTACGTAAGCCCAACCTTTACCAAGAACATAACCAACTCCATAAGTTCCACCGATTATGGCGCTAATTAGGGCAACTCCACCAGCAATCGCTTTAGCGGTTAATACTAAAGTCACACCACCTAGAGTAATTATAATTCCACCATTGATGTCATACATATCCTCTAAAGTGACAGCTTGATACTGGTTTTCTAAAAATCCTAATTGACTCATTACATTTCCTCCTTTTTGGTATTTTTTTAGTTACAAGTTTATTGTATACTATAAATATTACCAAAAAGAAAAGGGTTGCAAATATGCAAAAATTAAAGGAGGAGTGTTTTGGAAGTTAATAATATTAATAAAATAGTTGATTCGTTGATTAAAAATAGAAACAGATCGATCACGAAAGCTTTACATGGCGTTATGTCTAAGTCTAATTATTATAGATTTGTTAATGGAGAAATTGATATTAGCCTATCAAAATTTCTGAAGTTAATAAAATACAATGATATCGCTTTGAAAGAAATTTCTTTCACTGCTAATAATTATACAGATGATAAGTTTATAAATCAATTAACTGCAATCATAAGTAGTTATAGAAGGAACGATATGAAATATCTGAAAAATTTTATCAGTAATAGTTCAAAACTAAAAGATATTTCATATAAACAAAAAAACATACTCTATCTAAGTGAAATTTACTTGGAATTATTAAAACATGGAAATTCAAATGAAAATAAATTGACTTATCTAACCTCATTCTTCTACGAGTTAGACGAGTTAGCCTATTTTGATATTGTTTTTTTAGCTAACACAATGAATATATATTCTCCAGAGTTTAATCATTATATGTTTAAAAAATTAATTGAGAAAAGTAATAGTTATTATAACTATGAAAAAAACGAGAATATTTTTATCCATATAATTATGGCAAGAATTGCTTATTTATTCGAAATTGGAGAAACGGACACTATAGGAAATTGTGTGAAAATATTGAATCAAATTAAAATTTCGAATAATCAAATTTATGAGAAATTATGCGTGAAATTTTTTAATGAAATTAATGATTTATCTCAAGGTATATCTAAAAATACAACAAAAGCAGAATACTATATTAGTATCTTAAAAGATTTAGAGGATCAAAGATATTTACTTTTAGAAGACATTTTAGACAATTTAACGGAAAGTAGAGGAGTACTTTTTGAAAAAGTATAAGTCGGTAAAGCAAAATGATTTAAAGGATTGTGGGGCAGCATGTATCTTAACTGTATTAAAACAGTATAAATCTGATGTAAGTTTATCTAGAATTAGAGAGACTATCGGTACAAGTAATACAGGTACCAATCTGTTAGGGATCGTAAAAGGTCTCGAAGAGTATAATTTTGAAGCAAAGGCCATTAAAGCTGATATGGAAATTTTTGAAGATGATAGTTTACCTTATCCAGCCATTGCCCATATCTTGAAGGATGGAATGCTTCTTCATTTTGTGGTTATTCATAAAGTTTATAAAGATAAAATTTTGATTTCAGACCCCGCAGAAGGCTTAAAGAAAATTTCAAAAGAAGAGTTTAAAGAAGTATGGACTAAATATATCATATTTACTGTTCCCACAGAACAATATATTCAAATAAAAGATAAAAAGAATTCGTTGGGAACATTTTTTAAACAAACATTGAAAGATAAAGGACTAATTGCTCAGATAGTTGTTGCAGCAACTATAATAACTATTCTAGGAATTATAGCCTCGTTTTATTTTCAGATATTGATAGATTCAATAATTCCTTCAGGATCTATTAAAACATTAGCATTAATTTCGCTAGGGGTCATAATTGTCCATGTATTTGAAGTGATTTTTAATTTTATAAAAACATATCTATTAGTTATCTTTGGAAATAGAATGAGTATCAGAATCATGCTAAGTTATTACAATCATGTATTAAAACTTCCATTTAACTTTTTTTCTACTAGAACATCTGGAGAAATAATCTCTAGGTTTTCTGATGCTAATAAAATAATTAATACTTTAGGATCTTCAATACTCACAATGATATTAGATGTAAATATGGTCATCGTCATTTCTTTAATCATGTTTTTCCAAAATAGTACTTTATTTGGCATAGCTTTGGTATCGATACCATTCTATACAATTATCATAACTTTTTTCTTGAAAAAATATGATAGTTATAACCATAAAGAAATGGAAGAAAATGCTTTACTAAATTCGTTTATAATCGAAAGCTTCAATGGAATAGAAACAATAAAGTCTTTACAAGGAGAAAAGGCAGCGAGTAAAAAAGTCGATAATTTATTTTTATCATATATTAATGCTTCGTTTAAAACAGTACAACTGGATACTACTCAGATGTTTTTCAAGCAACTTGTTCAATTAACAATGAATATTATTGTTTTATGGATAGGATCTCAATTTGTTATTAAAGGAGATTTAAGTGTAGGACAATTAATTACATTTAATATTTTACTTTCTTATTTCACAAATCCTTTGCTAAATATAATAAATCTACAACCTCAATTACAATCTGCCAAAGTAGCTTCTGATCGTTTATCTGAAATAATGGAGTTAAAGCAAGAAAAAAATCAAAATGAAGAAAGAATTAGTATTAAGAATATTTCTGGAAATATTCAAGTTAAAGGTTTAAATTTTCACTATCCAATGCAAAGAGAATGCTTATCTGATATTAACCTAGAGATATTACAAGGAGAAAAAATAGCAATTGTAGGGAGAAGTGGTTCGGGAAAATCAACGTTGGCTAAACTTCTTGTTGGTTATTACGATATAAGTGAAGGGGACATTCTATTTGATGGTTATTCAATAAAGAATATACAAAAAGAAGCTCTAAGAAAATCTTTAATTATGGTACCTCAAACAAACTTTTTGTTTAACGGGACCATATATGAAAATTTAACTTTTGGTTTGGAAGAAAATATTGAATTAAAAAATATTATTGAAGCATGTAAATTAGCCTGTATTCATGAAGAAATTGAAAATTTAACATTGGGATATGGGAGTTTAGTGGAGGAGAATGGTTCCAATTTTTCTGGTGGACAAAAACAGCGGCTAGCAATTGCACGTGCAATTTTAAGAAATCCTAAAATCCTTCTTTTAGACGAATCGACGAGTAATATTGACAGTTTTACTGAGAAATTGATATTTGATAACCTTTTTAAAATAAAAGATTTGACTTTGATTGCAATAGCCCATAAATTATCTTTAATCAAAAATGCAAACAAAATATTTGTGATAGAAGACAAAACTATTGTAGAAGAAGGCACACATGAAGCTTTAATAAATCATGGTGGTAAATATAAAAATATGTGGAAGATATTTAATTAAAATGAAAAAGTTGAGGTGGTCTCAATGAACGATATGAGTTATATAAAAACGAGTGCTGAATTGTTAGCCAAAAAACAAGGATCAACGAGTGCTTTTATTGTTTATCCATTTCTATTACTTCTTGTATCCATTGCTATATTCCTTTCTCTGGGGAAAAAAGAAACTTATATAGAAACGTACGGTGTTTTAGACATTCCAGATATAAGTACCCAAATAGTAAGTCCATCTAATACAGAAATTAAAAATATAAATGCAGAGAATGGCAATTTTATCAACAAAGGTGATGTTTTAATAGAATTCGATACTACTGCTTTAAAGACAGAAATAGATTCAATCTATAAAAAAATTGAAGAAAAAGAAGAAAAATTAGTGTATTTAAATGACTTTTTGGCTAGTATTAGTAAAAGCGAAGATAAATTAAAAGATAATAAGTTCGGATACCATAGTAAATTCAAAGAATATTTAAATAAAGTAGAAAGTTATTCTTTGGAAGATAGTATGAAGTATGATGAAATTAATCATTCAAATAATAAAGTGAGTACTATAGATGATAGTATAAGTATGAAGAATACCCAAATTAATGACTACAAAAACTTCATTAAATACATTGATGGAGAGTTTAATGCCTATGCTCCTACGGATCCTAAGCTTAAAGAATCATTGGTGAATTTCGAAGAAGAAGTCAAAAATAGTAATAATGATTCCCTGGAATCTGTAAAAAATTCACACAAGTCTGCTAGTTATTCATCTATAGACGCATTAAGTACGGAAATAGAAGCTTTATCAGAAGAAAAAAATCAGTTAAGTACATTGATAGAAACAGGATATAAGCAAATCGAACTAAACAAAATAAATTTTGAAAATGAAAAGAACAATATAATCTCTGAAGCTGAAATTGAGAATTCAAATGTCAAAACAGATTTAGAAAGTGAAAAACAAAATTTAGTTAACTATGAACATATGTTGAACAAAAATACGATAACTGCACCATCGGATGGGACATTTGAACTTTCAGAGAATATAAAAGTTGGTTCTGTTGTCCCTGAGGGTACAGAACTAGGGGAAATGATCAATACGGGTGATAATCTTAATGTTAACCTTAATATATCAATACCAAGTAGTGAGATAAGTAATATATATGAAGGTCAAAAAATACGATTTACAATTAATAGCACAAATGATAATAGAAAAAAGGTAATTCTTGGAGAGATCCAGAGTCTTTCTGTGCAACCAAAACAAACGGAAAACGGAAATTTTTATTGGGCGTATGCTACGATTAAAGGAAACCAAGATGAATTTTTACATGGACTTGAGGGAACTGTCTCTATAATAACTGGAGAAAATACGTATAAGGACATTATAATAAACAAACTATTTGGTTAGTCTTATTTCACTATTTTCATTAAAGAATAAATTTTTCAATAAGATCCAGTTAAGGTGCGGAATCAATTTTTTTGCTTTGTCATATTTTAACTAAAAGGGTCAGAAACTTGAAATTTTTTGATTCTAAAAAACGCTAAAAGCCTTGATAAATATAGGTTTTTAGCGTGAGTTATGGTATAATATGAGTACAGTAAAGTTTGTGACGGTGGCGCTTTTTTTGAAAGTGAGGTGGTGCATTATGAATGTACTATCGAAATCTGAAGAAAGGAGTAGCCTTTTGCAAGATGTGGATATAATCGGCATTTTGTTAGCCTTCATTGGTTTAATCGAAGCATGTGTGAAGCTAGCAGATACGATTATAAACACTCGTTCTTCTAAGCGTAAAAGCAAGAAGAAACGAAAAAAGAATGCAAAAAAATAACCGTCAACTTTAGCAGGATGCGGTTATTTCTTAACTAATAAAACTGCCACCGTCTTAAACGGTGCTGTAGGGGAGTTGTTAGCGCAACTCCTCTTTACATAGTAAGTATAGCAAGATTTCAGCGAAATATCAACCTTTTGCTCTACAGACGTGCCTTGCACGTCTATTTTTTTTGCCCTCCTAAGTGGTGGAGGCGGCTGGAACGTGGAGGGCAAAAAAAATCACTTTTCTTTCTTAAAAAAGGCCTAAGTACCACCATTGTTCCGAAATTTAACCATCCATTTTCTCGGTATTCTTAATCCATCAGGTACTTGAAATACCTCTCATGCGCATGAAGAAACTGAGTGAACAATGGAAAATGGGACAACAGAAAATAAAGGCACCTTTTTAGATCTTTTTTCAGGAATCGGAGGATTTCGTTTAGGGATGGAACAAGCTGGCTACCGATGTGTTGGGTATTGTGAGATCGATGGCCATGCCAGAAAAAGTTATCAATCAATTTTTGACACAAAACAGGAGGTAGAAATGCATGATATCACAAAACTTTCAGATGAATTTATTCGAGGAATCGGACGTGTGGACATTATCACGGGAGGCTTTCCGTGCCAAGCTTTCAGCCTTGCAGGAAAAAGAAAAGGTTTTTCAGATACTAGAGGAACTCTCTTTTTTGAGATTGCACGCTTCGCATCTATCTTGCGACCTAAGCTTTTATACCTTGAAAACGTCAAAGGACTCCTCAACCATGAACGAGGGGCTACGTTTGAGACGATCCTCCGAACCCTGGATGAATTGGGGTATGACGTGGAATGGCAACTGTTTAACAGCAAAGAGTTTGTCGCCCAAAACAGAGAGCGTGTATTTATTATCGGACATCTTAGAGGAGCAGGTACCAAAAAGATTTTTCCTCTCACAAGAGAAGAAGGATCAGCTGATCAAAAATCAGGAAGGATCCATTTAGCTGGAACGACACATGCAGCGAATGATTTAAGTCGATTTACACGAGAAAGAACGTACTATACGGACGGTCTGATGGGGACTTTGACCGCAACGGACTACAAAACACCGAAACAAATCGTTGTTGGCAACGTCAATCCAAGCGGTGGAGGAATGAATGGCCAAGTGTATGACGCTTCAGGACTTAGTCCTACGATCACCACAAACAAAGGAGAAGGAAATAAAATTGCGATCCCGATCCTAACGCCAGATAAAGCTACTATTCGTCAAAACGGCCGTAGAATGAAGGAAAATGAAGCGCCGATGTTTACCCTAACCACACAAGATCGCCACGGAATTATCGTGGCTAGGTCAATCGATGGTTCCTATCGATCAGCTGCAGCGATCCATTCTGTAGAAGGGTTATGCCCTACATTTACCACCATGAGTGGTGGCGGCCACGAACCCAAAATACTGGTGAAAGAAGCCACGAAAAAAGGCTATACTGTAGCACTACCAGGCGATAATATCAATTTCGCTTATCCTAAATCTACAAAACGTCGGGGACGTGTGGGAAATCAGCAAGCAAATACCGTCGTTACAGGTGATCAGCAAGCCGTAGTAACCGATGATTTTCAGATTCGGAAACTAACACCACTTGAATGTTGGCGACTGCAGTCGTTTCCTGATTGGGCCTTTTTGGCAGCGAAATTCGGTAATAGGCAGATCGCTGAAGAAATAATCAGTAACGGGCTTGATCACTATAACTGCAGATACGATCAAATAACTTCGGACAGCCAGCTGTACAAACAAGCTGGAAATTCGGTTACTGTATCAGTCATTTATTTTATAGCAAAACACTTCCAAATTGGTTAAAATCATCTTTTTTGACCATTAAAATCAAAAAAAAGCAATAATAGATTGTCACTATCGGTATACCGTGGTATAATAAATACAACGGTATACCGATATATTTAATTTTTAGAAAGGATCTATAACTATCTGAAGATCCGGTATACGGATAAAAAAGGGAGGGATCACTACTGCAAAATAAAAAAAGCACTTATTCTGAGTGGGTCAGAACAAGCGCAAGTAACAAAACCGTGCAGGGAATGCTACTACTCAAAATATACCATAATTGTGAGTAGTGGCAAGTTTTAATTGTCATACTCCTTTCAGGAGGAAAAAAGATGTACGCAGATAAAGATAAGATAGAATGGTTGCTTTTTGAAAGTGGAAAATCATTGTATGAAATTCAAAAAAAATCAGGAGTTGCCGCAACAACTGTTGCAGATCTTGCTCATAAAAGGTCTTCTATAGAAAGAATGCGATTTGATAATGCCGCCAAACTTACAAAACTTGCGGATCAATTAAAAGAAGAACCCACTGAATAATCAGAGCTTGATCTTGTAACTCCTTATCTCTAGGAGGAAAAATAATGAATGCCGTTTTAAATAAGAAAAAATGTACTGTGATATTTGATCAATATGAAGATAATAACAATGTAGCGATTCAACTGATTAAGAGAAGAAGAGGTCAGTCTGAAGAAGAGCTGGTTGCAACGGCTACGGTAAACACGAGTATCGGAATCAAACAAGATTTCGTCGCAATCAAAGGGTGGTCTGAAAATGCGGGCATTGAAGAGGTGCTGATAGCAGCTGGTGTCATTTGTGAGGAATCTGTAGGGGCAATTCCTTGTGGCATGACTGTTGCAAAAGTCTTTCCCCTTACAGAAGAAGCAAAGGAAGTCATGAAAAACAATCAGTAGAAAAGAATCGGTTCAAAGCTGCGGCGAGTGTGACTTACGCTCGCTGCGTCTTTTATCAAATCTACGATCGTTTCAATGAAGGAGAGCAAGTTATGGCTATTGCAAAAGGAAATACACGTCTTCCTGTAACGCTTAATGAAAAGAGGAAGTAGGGACTGAAGCACTTGAACACCAAGTACAAGAAAAGTGAATCGAAATTAATGTGTATCGCTTTAGATATGTTGCTTGAGCAAGAAAAAGCGGGATTTGAGATTCCTGCGCTTAGAAAGTGACTGCACTTTATTTTCTATTTCATTGAAGTGCTATCACTTTTCACTCATTACTTTTATCAGTGAAACCGTTATCCAATACGTGGTAAACTAAAATCAGACAAAAGGTGAGATCCAATGGATGAAAAAGCCAAAAAGAAAATGGCCAAAAATGCGATCGATATAAGGCTGCAGTTCTACTAATTCTATAAAAGAATAGTTTCAACTCTTAGGACGTGCATAGCACGTCTTTTTTTATTCAAATTTAATGAAATTGCTGATCGATCTATAAATTATAGTTTACAAAGAGACTAACAAAAAGAATAATCCGGCATACTTATGACATCAAATAAATATTGATCAATAAATTTGATAAAAAATTCAAAGGAGAGAAAAAAATGGCATTTCAATCAGAACGATGGGCAACAATTCAAGTTACAGCAGGAAATTTAGAAGGAGCTAGACAATATCAACAACTTTTTCTAGATAAAAAGTATGCGCCAAAAGCTGACTACAATGTATTGTTAAAACTATTCCAAAGTAAGGCAAAAGGCTGGATCCAAGGGGGCGTGATTACTGCTTTAGGGTATTTAAGTTTTCCAACAGGAGTTTTTGCTACAGTAGCAACTTTATGTACAAGCATGATCGATGTAATTGGTAAACAAGCTGCTGCAACGGAGTATGATCAATTAATTGCAGGACGTAAAGCAGTTGAAGAAGTTAAATCATATATCTCTAAAAACAATTATAAGATGGCTGAAGTGACTTTCAGACTACGAACTTATGAAAACCCCGCAACTGGTCATAGAGTATCATTTTTCTTGGGAAATTCAAAAAACATTAGTGCTGCTTACGAAATCAAACGAGTTCAGCTACAAAATGGTAAATGGTTAGAAAAATAAAAGCAAAAAGAGAATAGTCCCAGTTCAGAGGACTATTCTCTTTTTTATTTTCGACACTGTTTCGAAGAATGGGCATATAAATTATAATTTATATATTAATTATTTGTATTAAGGTTATTTTATCCTCTCTATATGAAGGAGGGGAAAATAATATGCATACAGAAATTAATCCATTCGGTTAAGAAAGTAAGGGGGAATCAAAAAATGGAAAATTTGGAGTGATCGCAGAACTAGTTGCAAATATAGGTTTTCCTATAGTGTTATCAATATTCTTTCTAACAGAATTAGACAAGGCTATTGAAAAACTTCAAGAATCAATCAATGAAATTCTGCGAATAATAAAGAAAGAAAAAGATTAACGGATAAATCCGTTAATCTTTATTCCATATAAAGGGGCTTATCACATGAACGATGCTATCGTAGGTAAAATACTTAAACAGATAAGAAAAGGTAAGAAACTGACGGTAAGGTACCTTACTGAAGACATAATCACTCCACAACATTATTATAAGGTTGAAAAAGGAGAAGCTTACCTGAGCAGCAATTTTCTATTACAAATTCTTAATCGCATGAACGTTTCTTATAAAGAATTTTCTATTTTAATTAACTCAGAAATAGAGCGGAAAAAAAAATATTTGATGAAAATATAATTGATCAAAAACCTGTTGATTTCGATTCTGACTTTTTCTTTCAACATTATTTAAAAAAAGACAATTTAAATGAAAAAGAAATAAATCTCCTTAAAAAATATTTGTTTGAGAAAGAAGAATTCTTTCACTATGAATTCTCCTTATTTAACAACTTTTTAACCTATTTTGATGATAAATTTATTTCCCTATTACTTCCAACTGTAGAGTGTTATTTAAACACTGTAAGTACGATATCAGAATACAAAATCGAAAAAATAATTTTTTATAATAATCTAGCTTTTAATTGTTTAGATAAGAACAGAAATTTATCTGAATTCAAAAAAATTTTCTCCGAGCTATCCCTACTAATTGAAGATAACTTCTTTGATATTCCTATTCTTCAATATTATAAGTATGAAATGCTATGTTCATATGTAAGGGGTAACATTAGCAAAGAGAAATTTTTGTTATTAAGCCAAATGAATAAAGAAGAGACGAAAGAATCTATAGGGAGGATAATAAATATAAATTTTTATAGCATTTAAAAGTAACAAAGCTTTATATTTATTTTTATGTGATGTATCATATATAAAAGCAAAAAATTATCAATAAGGAGATTCATGTATGAATTCAAACTTCAGTAAGTTACCCTACCATTTGAGAAAGTGGTATGCATGGCTATATATGGTACCACTAATTTTGATCTTGATAATTATAACCTTAACTGATTGGCTGAATGGTTATTCATTAGCAGCGTTGTTTTTAATACTATATGGTATAAGTTGTTCTTTTTCTACCAAAGCAACTGATGGTAGGAAACAATGGATTATAGTAGATACTATTATATATGTGTTTTTACTGGTTGTCTCTTTGGTACTTTACAAATAGAGAATCATCGGAAAAAGATAAGGAGACTATTATGTCAGAATTAAGTAAATCTGAATATCAAATTCTTCGCTATTTCTATGAATTCAACCAGACTTTAACTAAACATGAACTATTAGAAAGATTGCCGAAACTAAACGAAAATACGACTGCTGCTGTGATAAGAAAATTATTAAACAAAGGCTATTTGGAAGTAGGAGAGATTAAATTTTCTCAGAATGTGTTAGCACGTGCTTACAGACCTAGTATTCCTTTTATAGAATTTATAAAAGACGAATATGGGGAAGTGGTTTTGAAAAAATTAGTAAATCATGCAGTAAGCTCCTTAAAGACCACACAACAAACAGAATACTTTTCGAATCTTATAATTGAAAGAAAAAATATCATACAAAAGAATAGTTGAATTTTTAATATTTCGTTTGACTGTTCGGAGGATTAAAAAAGAGGGTCAGAAACTTAAAAGTTTTTGATCCTTTTTTAATTTCACTTAATTATATTTTTTATATTGATTTAGTTAAAGTTAGTCTTTTTAATCGATTAAATAAAAACCTAACAATGTTTATATAGTTAGGTTTTTATTGTACATGGTCTATATTTACAACAAAGGTCAATTTTGTTTTTTTCATGTAAATATATTTCACGTTGTCAAATTATACATTTCGTTTTGTAAAAATTGACAGGTATAAAATAAGATTTCTTGTTATATTGAATTCGAACTTTCATATAAAGATCAAATTGTTTTTTGTTTGAATTTTATTATAAAAATTTAATAGCTAATCAAAGAAAGGAAACAAAAATAAATGAGGAAAAATTTAAATATCAAATTGCTTATATTTATATCTATCATGATAACTATCCTACTTAACTGTTTAACAAAAGTTAATACAGTATACGCAGATTCTTCAGACTCTATAGAGTTTTCAGTGGAAGCATTAGATGAAAACGGTCAGTCAAACGAAAGAGGATTTTATCATTTTGTAGGAGAACCAGGCAAACAGGAAATGGGGCATCTTAGAATCTATAATTCATCAAATCAAGAAATGCGAATAAATATTGAGGCTAATTCTGCTTATACAAATATTAACGGCATACCTAGCTATTCACATAACGAGGTTATAGACAATACCTTAAAGCACCCATTTCATTCATTAGTAAATTTAAATGAAAAAAAAGTTGTTTTGCCACCCAACAGTTCTCAAGAGATTAAAATACCTATTAACTATCCTAACGAAAGTTGGGATGGACAAATTTTGGGAGGAATACGAGTTACTCAAGAAAAAACATCAGACACAAACCAAACAATTTCCAATGAGATTGCCTACACCATTGGTGTTTTACTTACCCAGAAAGGAAAAAATATTCCAGAAAACAATTTAGAATTGAATGAGGTTCAGGCTGCTCAAAGAAATTATCGGAATTACATAGAGGCTAATATGCAAAATACAGAGGCAGTAATTATAAATGAATTGTCTGTTGAAGCGAAAATCTATTCGGTAAATAAAGAAGAAGCCGTATATGAATATTCTGCGCAAGATATGCGTATGGCACCAAATTCAAATTTTGATTTAGGAATACCTACAGGAGATGTTTCTATCCAGCCGGGAGAATACAGACTAGAATTAACCGCTATTGCCGATGATAAAGAATATCACTTTGAGAAGAAGTTTGAAATTGAAAGATCAAAAGCAAATTCTTTGAATTCAAGTGCTGTAAATGTTGAAGAAAATACAAACAATAAATATGTATTTATGGTTGTCTTGGTTCTAATTGTAGTCGTAGGTGGCATCATACTTTTCTATAGAACAAAACTAAATTCATTAAAGGAGGTGAGAATTAAGTGAACGGATTCTAAAAATACCAAGTTTAGAATATAAAAATTATAAAAAGTGAGGAACGAAAATGAAAAAAAGACTTTTTCCAATTACAACATTTATCTTATTAACAGGTACCCTTTTAGGACCAAAGGCGGTCTTAGCTGCGGAATATGATGGTCCAACTAAAGCAGTCAGTGAAGGAACAGTAACGATTCTAGAAAATGATGACCCAGATAATGTGATTCCAGATCCAGATGATCCAGACAATCCGATAATTCCAGATCCAGATAACCCAATTAATCCTAACCCTGGATTACTAAGAATCAATTACGTTTCAGATTTTAGTTTTGGAAGGCAATTCAATACCTCTGCTGCTACGGCTATTCACGCAGATATGGATACTGTATTTGATGGTAATACCGGGGAAGAAATTAAAAGAGTTCCTTTTATTTCTACAGAAGACCGTCGTGGGACAGATAGACTCGGTTGGGAATTAAGAGTGAGTCAAAGTCGCCCATTTCAGGATAACGACGGAAATGAACTTGAGGGAGCAAGAGTAACGATTAATAATCTTCAATATCCAAATATGGTGAATGCACCGACTACTACTCCTGGAAGTATTGTCATTAATGAAGAGGAAAAACCGGTTGCTTTTGCAGATGAGAGGCAAGGTAGCGGAAGCTGGTCTTTAGCATTGGGAAATCCAACAGATGAGGGTACTACAGACGGAGTCCTGTTAGAGATTCCTGCCAATACTGTAAAGAATAATACAACTTACAGTAGTTCATTAGTGTGGGAACTGGTTGCTGATCCAACGAATGTTTCTGAGTAAATTATTCACTTTTAGAAAATGGTGATACTAATATGAAAAATATTTTATGGGGTGGTTTGTGTCTTTTAGGCTTGCTGTTTTTTTCTATAAATATAGAAGGTTGGGCAGACTCAGTTGAGAATTCTTTAGATATAGAAGTGGAATCTCCAACTTATTATGACGTACATGATGGGCCAAATCCTCTGCTAGCCTCAGTACAATTTAGAAACATTTCAAGAGAAAATTCTTTTCAGGAAAATAGCATCTTGGGAAGATTACAATTTTCTGTTATACAAGAGTTACTTGAACAGCGTGTGATGGCCAGTTACAACGGAGTGGTACTACAGCGTGTAGAAGCCTGGTCGAACTCCACCGGAAGTATCGTGTCAAGGATTAGTCTAGGAGGACCACAATACTTAGACTTTTCAATGTTCAATTTACTAAATTCGGACCTATATTTAGTGACTTTATATGGAAAAATTGATTTTACTTCTGATATTTTTAAAGAAATTTCTATAAGTGACAACGGGATAATCACTTTAAATACACTAGATTGGTTGGATACCGAAAACATATTCTATAATGATGAAGTAACAGGCGAAAAGATTTTCGATCAATACCACGATATCACCAAAGTTACCTCCCTCATTACAATAGAGGCAAGTTTATTAAAAGAACGTCATCTTACAGTAGATGGAGAAGTCTTATATGAAGAAGAGAGCTATGTTATCCCATATCAAGAGTATAGTTTTAGACCACGAGAATTTGAAGGGTATAAATTGATTGAAGAAGGTGTTCCTAGTAACTCGTCAGGAAATATTACACAGCCAGAAACCCAAGTTGACTTTTACTATGAAGAAATAAAGCAAACTGGATTTGAGTATGAAGTAAGTCCACAATCTGTCTACCTTACTCAAGATTCGCAACGCATAAATCCTATGAACACTGTTGAAGATGTTCGGTTTAATGGAAAGAGTCTTGATCCATCGGAATATGAAGTTAAGGTTAAATCTTTTATTGACACAGATACAGTTGGAAGAAAAACTGCTGAGATGGAAATTATCCATAAGGAAAGCGGCGTGTCAGAACAGTTTGATCTGCCAATTTCTGTTCTTTGGGGAAATACGATCCTCCTGCAAGGTAGTAGTTATAGATCGTTAGGATCGTACACCTATTTTCCAGAAGAAAAGTATATTCAGATAGGCTGGGGGACTGAGCAAAATAATTCTGTGATTCATTCTGGATGGGGAGATGATATCTACTATTCAACCGCATTTTTTCGTCCGAATGATGATGTAAATCTAATTGGAACGTTATCCCCTTTTTGGGAAATAACTGGGAAAGGAAACCAACAAGCTGCCTCGTTAATAAGTGATTTACCCACTCGAAGAATTGATGTGAAGTCAGGTGATGTAATGGAAATTTTCCATGCTCAGTCAATTAGTCACCCACTAATGACACAACTATTTATTAATGAACAGTCCAATACTTTAGCTAAAATAGCTGAAACCACTTATGTAGAAGTAACGGATAATGGATATGTTCCACTTCAAATAAATTATGTTATTCCTAAAAAATCTAAAATACCAATAAATGTATCGAATGAAGAATTAGAACTGTCACTTGATGAATTTTTAGATATGTCCTCTGCACCGCAAGTACAGGTGGTCGGATTTACAGAATATCCCGACAGAACAAAAGTTGGAACAACAACAGGGATTATAAGAGTTGAACAAATCCTGAGCACAGGACGAAGCATTGTAAAAGACTATGAAGTACCATTTACAGTAGAATTACCTGACGGACTTTTCGGTATTTCAACTGTAGATGATATTCTTTTTGAGGAAGTAAAACAAAGTAGCACCCAACAACTGTCTTCTGGAAAAAATCAAGCTGGAGGAATACCTAGAATTCAAATCACTGATACAAGTCCGGCAGAAACGTGGGCTCTGCGTGTTTCTCAACCGAAAGCATTTTCTGATGCTTCAGGAAATACCTTATCTGGAGCCTATATCACATTAGATAATCTATCTGTTAGTGGAGATTCTGACTTATTAATAGCGGATAGAGAAATTATCTTGGGAGGAGAAGCGGAGGAAATTGCATGGTTTTTTGATCATGACGATTCTAATAAAAAAGGAATAACTGATATTCAATTTGGAAAGATGGATTCTGGAATGCAGTTGGTAATACCTCGCAACACAATACAAAATAGTACAGACTACCATGCAACAATCCAGTGGGAGTTAGTTTCTGATCCAACCTTAATTAAAAGAGAGGAAATAAAATGAAAAAAATCATTTGTGTATTTCTAGTAGTTGTTTCGTTCTTTCTTTTAATACCTTTCGAAGTTCATGGTGATACGCACCGGGTGAAAAGCGAGGCTGTTGTTTCTTTTTATGAAAAAGATAATTCTAGAGATAGTGAAACTAATGAAGCAGGTATTTTACCACAAACAAATGACCGGAATTCAAATTTAAAATGGATTGGATCAATGATCCTCTTTTTCATATTAATTTTTTTGAAACGCAACAATGAGTATGAGAATAGCTCTTGCTCATACAAAAAGGATAGAAAATGAAGCACAATGTGAACGAGGTCTGTAGTGGGAAATTGGTTTTTACAATGAGTATGTCGTAACATACTAAAGGACAACGTATATTATAATACATGTGATTAGTGGTGGTGTTTATATACCATCACTAATTGGTATTAGGAAAACAGAAATATGAAAACTATCGAAAACTTTAAAAATTATCAAGAACAAATTTTATCTGATTGGCTAAATCCGCTGATTATTAACCATCCAATCATTGAAGCCTATAGTAAAGAACTATTAACTACTTTAGAACTATTAATTACAACTATTTCTCCAGAGAATTTTTGGATTAATTTGCCTAAAATTTTAGGTATCGACTCAAAATTGCGCATATTAGGAGAATACCTAGATATGGATATTGCACTGAAGCTAGAACTGAAAGAAAATGATGTGATCGATTTAGTCGAAAAGGACTTTCTTTCTTTTAATAAAGAGTTATGCGGTTATCGGTTGAATACAGATATGAAATGTTCACTTATATTCAATATAGTTTGAAACTATAAGGCTAGTACTTATGTGAAGACACAACTTAAAATATCAATACAGACAAATTGCTTAGACGACTCGACTGATCTGGATTAAAATGGTTTATCTCTATATCATCATAATCATCAAGAAAACTATTTAGAGCGAAAAAAATGTAGATTTTTTATTAAAGATGATAGGATAAAGATAAATTATTTACTATGTGTTTAGGGAGTGAGTTGGCATGCGAATGATTTTATCAAGTAGAGATGAAAAGCTATTATCATTAATTGAATTAATTGAGAGGGAAAAATTTCAAACGTTCAATCAAATAGAAAAAGCTCTCGAGATAAACCCGAGAACATTGAATTCATTGATAAAGTATGGAAATGAAATTTTTTCTCCAGGAGAGATTTATCGCTCGAAAGAAGGAATTATCTTAATCCATTCATCAGAGACTATCACAGTCAAATATTACTATCAAAAAATTTTAGAAAATAGTTTAGAATTTAATATCATAGAATCCGTTTTTTTTGATCAGTATACGATAAGTAAGTTAGTGAATAAGCTCTTTATCAGTGAGTCTACACTTCGTCGATTAATCGATAAGCTTAATGTAGAACTAACTAAAATAGAAATGAAAATTGACACAAAAATTGTTGCTCTAAATGGAAATGAAAAAAACATATGCAATTTAATTATTCATTTGCTGCTTGAAAAATATTCAGATTGCACATTTTTATTTGATGGTTATCGAGTTTCTTTTGTGGAGTCTATAATTAAGAAAGTATTTAAGCAAAGAAATATTGGACTAAATTATCCAGATTTTTACCGTGTAAAAGTTTGGCTTCTTGTTGTTTTTCACCGCGCCAATCAAACCAGAAGACAAACTCATGGCGTAAGGTTGAGAGATTCTATTTTAGTTAAACTTCTTTCCATAGAGGCCTTAAAAAGAACATTGTATTTTCCACTGAAGAATAATCCGTATATCAATGCACTAGATTTTCTTTTTTCTGAGCAAATGATCTTTGAGTATGAGGAACTAGAAAAAAAGATAAAATATGATCCATTATTGAAAGAAAAAAAAGAGAGGTTTGATAGGATTATTCATTATATTGAGGAATATTTTAATATAGTGATAACAGATCATCGGGAGAAATTGCTGGTAGATTTATGTAATGCTGCAAGCATTCATTTTGGTCCCCCATTTATTTTATATGATAAATACAAGATGTTTTCTGAAGAGGTGATGAAATATAATAAAACCTTTTTTATCGAAATAAAAAAGGTTTTTATGTCTCAATTCCCAAATGAACCAGCTTATGTGATTGATACTTACCTGTATATGATTATAACGCATTGGCCACAACTGCTTCTATCACTTAATAAAACGATTAGTCCAATCCGTCTTTCTTTAGTCTTTGATAGTGATATTGAACATATGGAAATGATTGAAAATCTAATTGGAATACTATTCCCTAGAAGGTTTATGATAAAGATCGTTTCGCACTTTACGAGTTTAAAGGAATTAAAGAATATTATTGATACGCAATTAGTTGTCACGAATATTTGTGACTTGAATCTTCCAAGAAAAGATATAATCGTTACATCGTTATATCCCTCTGAAAATGAATTAGAAAAGCTACGCGATTACTATGAGAATGATGCAGATTAATCTGATGCAAAATTGTCAGCTCTTACTGCGAGTGATTTTGATGATTTGATCAATACTTGGACAAAAAAGTTTAAGAAACTAGATATTGGTAAAAATAAATTACAAAATAATTTTGCAATGCAGTTACATATTATCATTTATAATGGGTAACTCAATCAAAGAGAAATGAGATAATTTCTTTCAAAGGAATAGAGATATATTAATTTGTTTGGTAGTGGAAATAAATTATTCTTAAACGACTATTAAGTAGTCAATAAATCAATGTTCCACACAAGTATCAATTTATGAATTTTTGCACTAAGTATATAGGGTCAGAAACTTAAAAGTTTTTGATCTTTTTTTGTTCTCCCGTTTTATGGCTCGTTCAATAGCTCAGTTAGTTAGGATCTGTTAGATATAAAAATAAGGGACAACAGAGAGTAACATAATAAACCTTTTCTTATGCTTGACATTCTTTTTATATACAGTTAAGCTATATATAGTTCAACTGTATATAGCTTAACTATAGTAAAATAAGGAGTATCTTTATATGACTAGAAATCCATATTTACCTTTAACTGAAACAACTTTTTATATTCTTTTAGTTTTAACTACACCCGCTCATGGATATGCTATTATTCAAGAAATTGATAAGTTAAGTGAAGGGGCAGTTAAGGTAGCAGCAGGAACTATGTATGGAGCGATTGAAAATTTACTTAAGCTTAATTGGATAGAAGAAATTCCAAGTAGGGAAAAAAGAAGAAGAGTTTACAAAATTACTGATATAGGAGAAGAAGTTTTAAAACTAGAAATAGAACGTCTAAGAAGCCTGATTAAACTATCTTCTGTATTTGGATATTAGGAGGGGACAACATGAAGAAATTTAGAATTTTCTTATCCTTGAAAAAAGAAGAAGAATGGATCAATTCTATACAGGAAGAGGGATATAGGTTAGTTTCTGTTAATTCTCTGGTGCCTATGTATACTTTTGAAAAAATGGCTAGTAAAGAAATGTTCATTCCGTATGTACGCATTGATTTTAGAGAAAAAAGTATGAGGAAATCAAATTACGAAGATTACGTAACACTGTTTTCTGATAGTGGTTGGAAATTAATAAAGGGCAGTCGTTCCGGTGGCGCTCAGTACTTTCAGCAAGAACATCCAGATGTAACAAGAGAGATATTTTCTGATACTGATTCTCAAGAAAGTGTAAAGAAAAGATATGTGAAATATGGTTACACATATGGATCTATATTTTTATTGTATTTTTATATTTTTTCTAGCAGTAATTCATGGAGTTTAAATAATATTTTAAACATTAAATCATGGTATTTCACCCAAGGTTTATGGGAAATGAAGGGTATGTGGTTTTGGAAAGCATTTATTTTTGAAACTCCATTTGTTTTACTACGTGTATTACCTTTATTTTTCTTTCTATTTTTAGGTGTCTATTATCTCTTACGTTCGCTTATAAATGATGACTCAAAATTTAAAGCAAAATAAAAATAAAGGAAGTAGCCTTTTGAACAAGGGCGCTTCCTTTATTTGTTGTGGGACACCAGAGTATACTCTGTTGGACACTCCTTTAAACAGATTTTTAAATCATTAATAGTGTCCATGTAGATTGTGCAAAAAGCTTTCTCGAATCATAAAAAATTCATAATGAGTTATTTTGAGTAAGAGTGTTCAGAAAATGACTAATTTCTGGACACTCTTTTTAGATACTGTAATTTATATGTATCACTCTATTTTTGTGTTCATAAACTCGTAGCTAAATCATTGTTCAATTAAAATTTAGGTTTATGAGTATTAGGACAAATCTTGGATGTGGTCAAAAACTTAAGGGTTTATGAGCTCTCTTTGATTGCTATAACTATAAAAGAGTTCAAGATAGAATATTCTTTAACAGTTCTTCTATGCTAAATTAACCTATAGTGAGAGTACTAACTATGCTATTAATTCCTATTTACTTAGAAATTATGAGTAAACAACTTGACCTTATATAGATGGTTGTCTATATTACATATATAGACAACCATCTATATAAGGAGGGTCGAAGAATGAATTATGAATCTCTTTCATTAGTATTAAAATCTCTAGCGGATCCAAATCGTATGAAAATAGTAGATGTGCTTTCTTGCGGTAGTTTGTGTGCATGTGATTTACTTGAATATTTTGATTTTACGCAGCCTACACTTTCTCATCATATGAAAGTACTTGAAAAAGCGGGTGTCGTTTGTGTAAGTAAAAAAGGGCAATGGCACCATTATTCATTGAGGGAAGAATTTGTTGTAGAATTTATGGAATCTATTCAACAATTACTTGTAAATAATGAAGACAACTGTGTATGCAAAGTAAAAGAAGGATCTAAGTAGGAGGAAAGTAAAAATGAAATCAAAAGGTAAAGCTGAAGGGTTAGGCTTTTTTGAAAAGTATTTAACTCTATGGGTAATCTTGTGTATGATAATCGGAGTATTGATTGGACAGTTTGCTCCAGCTATTCCTGATACATTAAGTCAATTTGAGTATTTTCAGGTCTCAATTCCAACGGCTATTTTGATATGGTTGATGATTTATCCTATGATGTTAAAAATTGATTTTACCAGTATTGTTCGTGCTGCTAAAAAACCTAAGGGATTAGTTATCACGTGCGTTACTAATTGGCTTATTAAACCGTTTACGATGTATGGCATTTCAGCACTCTTTTTTTATGTGATTTTCCAACAATTGATTCCAATAGAACTAGCAAAAGAATACGTCGCTGGTGCAGTTATTCTAGGAGCAGCACCATGTACAGCGATGGTTTTTGTGTGGAGCTACCTAACAAAAGGTGACTCTGCCTATACTTTGGTTCAAGTCGCAATCAACGATTTAATTATCCTAGTATTATTTGCACCTATTGTTGCTTTCTTGTTAGGTGTTGATAATGTAAGTGTCCCCTTAGCTACTTTATTACTGTCTACTGTTCTTTTTGTAGTTGTTCCATTGTTTTTAGGCTTCATTACTCGAGTGTTGATCATAAAAAAAAGAGGTTTAACCTATTTTGAAAATGTCTTCTTGAAGAAATTTGATTCAGTGACGATTATTGGTTTATTACTAACTCTGATCATTATCTTCTCCTTCCAAGGTGAAAGAATCATTGCTAATCCATTGCATATTTTATTGATTGCAATTCCTTTAACGATTCAAACGATTTTAATATTTACAATTGCTTATAGTTGGGCAAGATTTTGGAAGTTGCCACATAATATTGCTTCTCCTGCTGGAATGATAGGAGCAAGTAACTTTTTTGAGTTGGCAGTAGCGGTATCAATATCACTTTTTGGATTACAGTCGGGAGCAACTTTAGCAACAGTCGTAGGCGTACTTGTGGAAGTGCCAGTTATGTTACTTTTAGTTAAGGTTTCTAATAAAACAAAAGACTGGTTCATAAATCCGGAATCTTTGAGTGAAATCAAGAACGTATAAAGGATAGGTGTGGAGAAATGAAAATCATCATTATTGGATCTGTCGCTGCTGGAACAAGTGTCGCTGCAAAAGCAAGAAGAAATACGGAAGATGCAGAGATTGTTTTGTATGATAAAGATATGGATGTGTCTTACGCAGTTTGTGGGATTCCATATGCAGTGGGGGGAGAAGTGGAAAACTTTGATGAACTGACGCCTCGTAATGCTGAATGGTTTAAAAAAAGGTACGACGTAGATATTCATACCTCTCATGAAATAACTCAGGTTGACTATGATAAAAAATTGGTGCACGGAATCAATCTAATTACAAAAAAATCATTTACCAATAATTTTGATGTTTTAGTGTTGGCCACAGGATCGGTTTATAATACCCCAGAAATATTTGTTAATAGACATTTTGAGAATGTTTTTCAGGTGAAAAATATTTCGAGTGGGAAAAGTATCAAGAAGTTTGTAGATGAAAACGAGCCAAAAAAAGCAGTTGTCATTGGTGCTGGATATATTGGTTTAGAAATGGCCGAGCAGTTACAGAGACTAGGTCTTGAGGTCTCGTTACTTCAACGAAGTAAATATCCCATGTCCCATTTAGACTGGGACATGTCTTCAAGAATCATTAATGAAATGAAAAGGAAAAACATTGCCTTTTTCCCTGAAGAAACCGTCAGAAAAGTTAACGGTGATGGTAGTCTGAAGTCTATTGAAACGGCTAAAGGAACTATCTTTTCGGCAGATATTTTTGTATTAGCTACCGGAGTAAAGCCGAACACCGCATTAGCAAAATCCATGGGAATTAAATTAGGAATTACCGGAGCTATAGAAGTAAACGATAAGTTAGAAACCAATTTTCCAAATGTTTATGCTGTAGGTGATGTTGCAGAAAGTTTTGATCGCATAACTAGGCGACCAATTTATCGACCTTTAGCTTCAACAGCCAATAAAATGGGAAGGATCGCAGGAGATGTTATTACAGGTGGCAATCTACGACACAAGGGAATCTTAGGAACTGGTATTTTACGATTCTTTGATTTAACAATTGCTCAAACTGGTCTCACAGAAAAAGATGCTTTAGCAAATAATATAGCTATTACTACTTTATATAATATTAAACCTAATAAGCCGGACTATATGAATGGTAAAGAAATGGTGATCAAAGCAATCGCAAATAAAGAAAATGGGAAGATACTTGGGGCTCAAATCATAGGTTATGATGGGGTAGATAAGCGGATCGATGTGCTTGCTACTGCTATTTCATTTGGCGCAGCTGCTGAAGATTTATTTCACTTGGATTTAGCATATGCTCCACCTTTTTCTACAACAAAAGATCCCATTCATTATACTGGGATGGCTTTGAACAACGATATAAATAATGATACCCCGTTAATGACCCCTATAGAGCTATTGAGAAGAATTGATAGCGGCGAAAAATTACAAATTATTGATACCAGATCAAGAAAACAGTTTGAAACTTCGAAAGTTGAGGGAGCAATTCACATACCTTTAGCTGAGTTAAGAGATCGATATGAGGAATTGGATAAAGAATGTGTGACAGTAACTTATTGTAATAAAGGCGTTACTGGAAATGCAGCACAAAATATTTTACTGAACAAAGGATTTAAACAAGTTTATAATTTATCCGGAGGAAATAAAAACTATCAAGAAGTTTGTGAAACGATACAAAAATTATGATAGAATTCTAAATATTGGAATAATTAGGAAGAAACTTATTTTGAGGTTTGATGTAAAATTTGTATTTTTTTCAAGCTTCATTTTTTTATATATTATGGACTACTAGAGGTGAAATTGAAGATGGTAGATTTAACTAAAATTGAATACCGAGTTTTGATTTCATTATATGAATGCGAGGGAGGGATAACAAAACGTAACTTTGTAAAAAAATACCCAGAAATTAAGCTGAATACAGCTTATTTAGTTATTGATCGGCTAGTAGACAAAGGGTACTTAGAAATGAGTTGCTCAAAAAAAACTGAATTATCAGAAAAATTGTTTAGTCCAATCAAATCAATAACTGACTTCTATTCTGATATGTTTGGTATTTGCGCTGTTGATTGTACGGTGAAAAAAGTAATACGTGAACTAACTGATTATAGTCAAACAAGTTTTATTCTAGATAAAATAAGAGAAGCAAAAAGATATGCAAAATAAATTTATATAGTTGGAATGAAAAGGTAAAATCTCATACTTATAGTCTTGGTATACAGTAAAAAAGAAATGGAGAAATGTCTATGGGACTTTTACATTTGCTTTATGTAATATTGTATTCAATTATAGTAATTAGCTTACTTATTTCCTAAGATTTATTTGTAAAAAATTTTAAGAAACTCCATTTACGATATTCTTTTAAAATAATTATTGGTTTAATATTATTTGTATCGCAAATGTATTTTATCATAACTTTTTCGATAAATAATGTGGGGCATGTTTATTATGAATATACATTACCTTTATTTATCTTATACTTTAACTCATTCAAAATGAAAAATTATTTTCTTTTATTGGCTCTAATGATGGTGTTTATCGGACTATCGTAATAAGTATTATTGATATCAAGACATTACTTAGTATTCTAGTTCTAAGTATACTGGCATTCACTTTTAGTTTCGTAATTAAAAAAAGCTTTTATAAATATAAAATACAGATACCGTTTTATATATTTTTTGTTTTAATTACTCTAATGATGGCTGGATTGAATTCTATGCTCTTTTTTGAATATAAACTTACTTTTTGGGAATATCTATCTTTGTTTATAGGGTCTATAATTATTTGTATTTCTTGGCAATACTATCTAAGTACTCAAAAATAATTCTTAAAAGATATAAATAGAAAACTTATTGAGAGAAACTACGATGAATTGACGAAAGTTAAAAATATTAGAAGCTTAAATGAAGACGTAGATAGTATGACAGATGTTGAAAAGGAAAAGCTTATTTTTGTTATGATGGATTTAGATCATTTTAAAAGAATTAATGATCACTATGGACACATTACAGGAAATCGTGCTTTAATATTCTTTTCAAAAAAAATAACAACTTTTCTTAGTGAAGCACACCAAGATCAAGTAGAGGTTTATAGATATGGAGGCGAAGAATTTTTAGTTATTTTCAAAGACAGTACATTAAAGTCTGTTCAAAAGACTATATTAAGATTTCAGGCATTCTTATTAAAAAATAAGTTGAATATTGGAGGGGAAAGAAAGATTACGCTTTATTTTTCTGCTGGCATTTCTAAGTATGATTCTTCTTTAGATGTATATGAACTCATCAATCAGGCTGATCAAGCGCTGTATGCTGCAAAAAAAAGGAGGTAGAAACACAGTTGTTGTTTATTCTTGATTTATTATGCAATTAAACATGATTTTGGCTTGATCAAGATCTCTTGGACGGTTAATTTAAAATAGTATTGTTTAACAAGGGCATTTTACTTGCTATATATAAATAATTGTTCTAAAATTTTCTAGTGTGTCTCATTAAAAGAGTAGCGGAGAAAGCAGATTGGGGAAGTCTTCTTTTTATATGTTGCTTTTATATTTATAGGTGAGTAAATCTACTGTAATGATAATATATTTATCGTTTTTCAGAAGGTTTCATCAAAGGACGCAAAGAGAAAGTTCTATTTTTCTCTTTGCGTCCTTTTCTAAACTATTTATTGGAAAGTAAAGATCTACTAAACTGAAACCAATCATTGATATAACAAATCAGCACATAACTTAATATTTCTCATGCTATTGGAGGGCTTATGGAAGAAAATAAATACATCGAGATTGTTAAAGTGTTCTCAAAACTTGGGTTCTTTGCTTTTGGTGGACCAGCTGCTCATATCGCTATGATGGAAGAAGAAGTCGTGGATAAAAGGCAATGGATGTCTAAGGAAGAGTTTCTAAATTTATTAGGATTTACTAACTTGATTCCTGGTCCAAACTCTACAGAGATGGCAATTATATTAGGTCATCGGCGTGCTGGAAAATGGGGATTATTTTTAGCAGGTATTTCATTTATTTTACCAGCAATGGTCATTGTAATGATTATAGGGCACTTTTATAAATTATATGGAGACCTTCCTAGAGTTCAAACAATTATGGAGTATATAAAGCCTGTCATTGTAGCAATTATTGTAGCAGCTCTAATAAAGCTTTTTAAAACAGCTATAAAAGATATATCTACATTTATTGTTTTTTGCCTGTCTCTGCTTTTGGTTGTTTTTGGTGCTTCGGAACTCACTGTGTTAATAGTTGCCGCAATACTCTTACTATTAATAAAAAAAGATTGGAATTTTAAAAATTATGTCATAGAGCCATTTAGTCTCTCAATTTTATTTTTAACTTTCCTGAAAATAGGTTTACTTTTATATGGTAGTGGCTATGTATTACTTGCGTTTATCCAATCAGAATTTGTTGATAAGTTACAAGTATTGACCCAAGTTCAAATGATAGATGCCATATCTGTAGGCGAATTTACTCCTGGGCCTGTATTTACTACAGCAACTTTTATTGGATATTTACTTTTCGGTATCCCAGGTGCTTTGGTAGCTACAGTAGGGATTTTTTTACCATCGTTTCTACTGGTTCTTATATTAGCACCACTATTTTCCAAGCTTAAACAATCCAATACATTTTCCAAAATGTTAATTGGTATAAATGCGGCAGCATTAGCATTGATGGCTAATGTTACCATCCAATTAGGACAAAATATATTTGTTGAATGGTATTTCATTTTAATTTTTTTTATTAGTCTATTAGGTATTCTTAAATACAAAATTAACTCTGCATTCTTCATTTTAGGGGGAATTCTATTAGGTCTATTTTTATGATTTAGATTAGATGATCTAATGATAAGAGTTTTGCATAAGAATGTTAGGGTATTTATGTATAAAAACAATAGATTTTTTTGTAGGTAAGGGGTAACATACTATTGTAAAGATATCTGATGTTGAATTGAAATTTATTTGATTACGTAATATGTATTTTTAAATAGCAGAAGTGGTTAGTTAATCTCTCTTTTCGCTGAGTTTTTTATTAAGGGAAGGACGTGATTTTCCTGAAAGTTGAGAAAGAAGAATTTAAACGAGTTATTAATGACGCGTCTCACTTAGAATATAATTATATTCATCGGGATTTAGAAAAGATTACTGATCCTAACTTGAAGGACGAAGAAGTAGAGTATTTGATTGTAAATCAGATACATCACAGACTTTTAAAAAGTTCACACAAATCGTTATTTGGAAATAAAATAATAATAAAAAGTATTGATGAAAAAGATTACAAGTTATTAAGATATTATGTGGAAGCATTATCGGAAAACCACTATAGAATAAAATAATATTCCTTAAAGTCTTAGGTTTCGAAAAGTTAATTATTACTTATGTGAATGGTTTTTAAATAAATGATTGCTTGATAAAAAATGATTATGAATTCTACAATATTGATTTTAACGGATCAGAAATTATAGGATTTTGCTCTATTTTAAAATCGAGCTGAAGCTGGATCTAAGAATAGGAGACAATAAATAGATGTACTGCTTTATTAACATAAAAAAAGCAATTTTTAATCTGTGATGATTGGCTTGCTAGTTTGTGATATTTTTTAGTTAAAAGTTACTTGCATTTGCTATGTCTAACTGTAGGTAATACCATTTTGGAGGGATGATATGGAAGAAAGTGAGAGTTTTGAACAGCACTGGCTATTGTCATTTAGTATCCAACGTGTAAAATATCTGAAACTTCTTTCCGCCTATCCAAAAACTACTTGGACGGAGGAGGAAAAGAAGGTATTTCTCTGGTTGTGTCAGATGGATATCGATACACTTGAAACAATGGAGATCATTTTTAGCAAATTAGCACACAAAAAATGAATAAGACAGCTACTCATTCTTACAAGTAGCTGCCTTTAATATGAAAAGAGCTTGGCCATTAGAGAGTTTCACTCCTTATGCTAGTTTTTCTAATTCATGTACTGCATTTTCGATTGTAGTACCGGTTGCCACTTTGGTTTCATCATTTTTAGAAAAAACAATAAACAAGTTTAAGTTAGTGTCCAAAGTAACACGATAATCAATTGTTTTGTTAGTGAATGTCATAATACATTCTCCTCTCTCAAATAGTGACGAAAGGTAACGATAACGTTCATAGCGAAATTCTATATAGATAGTATAGCACATTAAAAATAAAATAGTGTATAGTGAGTGATAAGTTTATAAAAAAATAATATTTTTATGTAAAGTTGCAACTAAAGAGTTTGTGTGGTATACTACTTGTAGTGATAAACTTTGAAACGTATTAAGAGTGCTATACATAAATTTATACTCTCCTTTTGCTTATCAAACAATTATTGCAACAAAACGCATTCGTAATGATGCACAAGGAGGAAATAGTATGAATAAAGGTACAGTAAAATGGTTTAATTCAGATAAAGGTTTTGGGTTCATTACAGGAGAAGATGGTCAAGATGTCTTTGCTCATTTTTCAGCGATTCAAGCGGATGGATTTAAATCTTTAGATGAAGGTCAAGCAGTTACTTTTGATACTGAAGAAGGTCAACGCGGTTTGCAAGCTGCTAATATCTATAAAGCATAAAAGTGCCTTTTAACCCGTCTCAACATGTGTGAGGCGGGTTTTTCATACTTCAAAGGAGGGGTAAGAATGAGTTTTTCACAATGGAAACCACAACAACTTTCAATAGAAGGCCAAGCTTTTCATATAGATCAACAGGTCATATTTCGATATAGAAAAAAACAAGCAGCTGGAACAATTATAAAGCTACTCAGCAATTCGGCAGTTGTAACCCTTTCAAATTCAGAAGTGACGAATACTACGGAAAGAACAGTTATAAATTATAAAAATTTAATGAGTAACTGAAATCAATGAAGAATAGATTGAGTTTTTTAATCACGTACTATGTATATGTAAACTGGATAGACGATTGGTTTGAGTGGAGGAATAAAATGCAAAAAGAAGCTATTCATCAGTTAATCGTAAAATTGACACTTAACAAAAATTGGCTTAATGACCCAATGATTGTTAATCAAGTGAAATATCTAGGAGATCAACTTTCTTGTACACGACGTTCTCCGATTAATTATAATCAGATTCAGGGAATCAATGTTTATTATCTGGATGGTTCTGAAAAAATGTATACTTCTTTAAAAAGTTGCTGTGAAGGAGAAAAACTCTTCAAAGGAACCATCCAGAAATATATTTTATCTGATTCACCCATAGCAGATGGCAGATATTTCTGTGTCATTCGCTAATCTATAAACTTCTAAATCCGCCACCATAAGTTTTGCGATAAATATTTCTTTTTATTAAGCAGATTAAGGATGAACATTTAGTTCATTAGATACAGATATACAAAAAAACTAGCTATGATCAGCTAGTTAAATTATTTATACATAAGAGAGTTACATCTAGATTTAGCTTCCTCTAAAGTAGAAAATTTTTCGATATCAATATCGTAAATAAATAATTTGAGTTGAATATTGTGCAACTCTTTCAAATTTAGCACAGCAAATGACGTGATCAAAGGTGGTCTCGATTGAAAATCATACAAATTTGTTTTTGCTTTTGATGAATATAAACGGTAGTCCGAACTAAAAACTTCTACTGGATAAAAATTAGTATTCATATTTGAACACCTACTTTCATGGTACTTATCCAGTATAGCACTTAAAAGAAGTCAAAAGTAAAAATAGAAAAAACGTAAGGGATTCCTAAGCATTGCTTCTACATCGTAATTACTTGCAAAAAAGAAATATATAGCGTAGGCTGATTAAGCAACATGCATTAATCTAAGAAGAGTACCGGCACAGAAAACTTGGGGAAGTTTTTCTGGACTGCGCCGAATACTCTTCGTTTTTTTATTTTAACATTATTCTTACTTAATAAACATTAGAATATGAGAAGTTGCATTTAACTGATTTTATCTATTGCTTAATATTTTAATAGTCTACGGAATGTGAGGAGGTATTTAGTATAGTATTAGCATAGAGACAAGAGGCTTCTGGTTTCTCTAGAGTTAACTCCATGGTTTATTATAAATAAGAAGAATGAGGAGGAGATTCGATGAATATAAAAAAGCAGCTGAAATGTTTGATTTAAGTGTGGATACACTAAGCTATTATGAGCGTGTTGGCGTGATACCACCCGTTCACCGCCACGAGAGCGGCTACCGAGATTATACTACCAATGATTTAAATTGGATTTATCTAGCAAAAAACTTGCGAAATGCTGGATTGTCGATTGAATCTTTAATTGATTTTGCTCAACTAGTTCAATTACGTGAAACACAAAATGATGCTATATAGATAGAAGGAAAAATTTGGGAGGTTATCATTCTGGATGAAAAATAAGCGTAGCTATTAAAGAATTTTACATTTAACTGCTGAAAAGGAATGGTAAGATTCTCCAAAAATTGTCAATGAGGTTCAAACGATAGAAACAACTATTTTAGACGGACGCGCTTCGCCCATGAACTATTAGGAGTCAAACGGAATAAGAGTTACTGAATCATAAGAACAATGTCAGAAACTATGCAACGATCAGTGGCTGCGTAGCTAATGAACTACCGTGTCGAGTAATTATTACAAAACTTATTAAACCCGTGGTGCTAGTTAATTTTTTCCTAGAGGAAAATGTCTAAACATGTTGGTAAATCAACAAAAAAACGCATATAGTAGTCTCAAAACTCCCAAGAAATGAGGACTACATATGCGTTCATCAAAATATACTGAACATTATACAGATACTTTTATAACATTCAAGGAAATTATGAGAACTGTTTCTAACATATACCACAATTGTGTACCAGATAAGATTAAAAACCGAAGAAATACTGATCAACTGAAGCAACGCGATACAGTGATTATTGCTTGTGTTATATGGGGCATAATTAATGGCTATACTAGCCAAAGAGCCACGTATAGAGCGGTTTGTTCCGTCTTATTTCCTAATGGTGACTTTCCTAGTAGGAGTCGATTCACTCGCTTAAGTTCAAACTTAGCTTACACTATCAAGATTATTCGATACTTTTTCATCAAGAAGCTCACCAAAGGTGAACTAGTCGGAATTATAGATAGTTTTCCTAGTTTATTATGTAAACCAGTTAGAAATAGACAAGCAAAACTATTGAATCAAATAGCCAAAGTTGGCTATAACTCAACAAAAAAATCTTATTTTTATGGTCTTAAAATTCATATGATCGTTACTAAGACTGGCTTTCCGATTACTTACTCAATCACGAATCCAGGTGTCCATGACGTGAAAGTGTTAGAGACTTTATCGGAAGAAGCGAATCTTCCCAATATCCTAGGGCACAAAGGATATATTAGCCATAAAATCCATGAAAAGCTTGCCCTTAAGGGCATTACTATATCCGTTCCGCCACGTAAAAACATGGATAAATCAGAAAAACTAGACCACAGCTTACTTGGAAAACAAAGAAAAACAGTTGAGACTGTTTTTTCTTCCTTAGAAAAATTAGGTTGTCAAAATTTCAACTCACGTTCTGTTAAAGGGATAGAGAGTAGATTTGAAAGCATATTACTGGCTTACAGTGTTCTATTAAGTCGAGCACAACGACGTTTTGAAGGAACTTTGAGATATTCTTTAGGATATTAAAATTAACTAGCACCACGGGTGATTTATAGTATACTATGTCAAAAGGAGGAGTTAGATGAACAATCAAATCACACTAGCGTATTTAGATTATGATGATCTAGATGCTTTACAAGTTGTAAGTGTTGTCAGTTTTTATGAATCGTTTATCGATGGCGCAGATCCACTTGATATGCAAGGATATTTACAGACACAATTGACAACTGAAATATTGGCAGTAGAATTGGCACAGTCAACCAGTAAATTTATTGGTATTAAGGATCATCAAATACTCATTGGTTATATGAAAGTCAATGATGAAAAAGATACTATAGAGATTCAACGGCTCTATCTGCTCAAAGATTATCAAAACAAAGGGTTAGGGCAACGGTTACTCGATGAAGCGAATCGTTATGCTAAAACGAAACAAAAACGTTATTTACGTTTGACTGTTTATGAAAAAAATCATGCAGGTATTCGTTTTTATGAACGTCATGGATTTAAAAAAATCGGGATCAAACATTTTCCTTTAGGAAAACAAGATCGTATTTGTCCGATTTTAGAAAAAGAAATCTAAAAAAACGTCCTCACTTTTGATGCTGAGGACGTTTTTTTAGACTGGTAATGGAACCATAATTCGCTTTCCTTTTTGATAAATCGCTAATTCCGTCACACCTTTTGCTTTTAACAGAGCAAAAAGATCATCGAAATGGAAACGGAAATGTTCAAGGTAATGCCCATCTGATCCAACACTAAACAAGGTACCACCACGTGAAAGATATAAATCGATGACATATTCATATAACGCTAAATTGTCATACAAGTAAGCGCTCTTAGCATTTAATTCGAATGCCAATTTATTTTTGATTACTTGATCTAGAATCGGTAAAAACTGCGCTTCATATTGTTTAAATTCAGCAACGGATAGACCAAATACCCGAAAACCATAGTCAAAATGAGCAAAGACATCTGCTTCTATAACAACTAGTGCTTCTGAAAGTTGTGCAAAATACTGAGGAATCACAATAGCAGGATCCATATCTTTGACTTCGTCATCTAAATAATCAAATTGACCATTATGATGCACACTGAGTAATTTTAAATCGTAATCTTTATCGGCTAAATAGTCGATGATCCGATTCTTTTCAGAAGCGATGTAACCGATTTCGATGCCTTTTAAAACACGATTGCCAAAACGCTTATTTAAGCTATCGATTGTTTAACTGTACATTTCATAATCGGGGATATCATCGACTTTAGTAACAGGATTGGCTAAGTCAAAATGTTCAGTTGTCACGACGTAACCATCGTAGTTTGTTAAATAGTCCTCATTTCTTGGGAGTTTTGAGACTATTATATGCGTTTTTTTGTTGATTTACCAACATGTTTAGACATTTTCCTCTAGGAAAAAATTAACTAGCACCACGGGTAGTATTTTATATTCTTATATTAAAAAGAAAGATGCCGTTTGCATCTTTCTTTTTTTAGTTAAAAGGGAGAATTTATAAAATTAATGAAGTTTTAGTAATGAATCTATTGAAAAATTTTTTTCCATTAGTAATATTGTCTAATAATCAGAATATTCAGAAAAAAGGAGGGGCAATATGTCGGAATTTTTTCAGTGGAAATTAGTTTGGGAATATTTTCCAAAGGTTTTAAGTGCTTTGCCGGTTACGTTGATGATAGTAGCAGTGGCGTCGATTACAGGATTGCTTTTAGGGATTTTACTTGCATTTATTCGTGTCGAAAAAGTGCCATTTCTGAGTCAACTGGCGGCAGTCTTCGTTTCATTTATTCGAGGCACACCGATATTGGTTCAACTGTATGTTGTGTATTATGGTGTACCCGCCTTATTACAAATGATTCAAATCGATGTTTCCTCATGGAATAAAATTATTTTCATCTATATCACCTACGGATTAAATACTGCTGCCTTTCAGTCTGAAACTTTCCGGGCTGCGATTCTAAGTGTACCGGTCACACAGAAGGAAGCGAGTATTGCTTGCGGATTGACGAAAACACAAATGTATCGACAAGTGATTTTATCGCAAGTTGTCCGTGTCGCATTACCTGCATTTGGTACAACTACGATTGCACTGCTGCAAGACACATCGCTGGCTTTTACCATTGGGGTAGTGGATGTTGTCGGCAAAGCGCGAGCGATAGGCGCAGTGACCTTCCATACACTTGAAGGCTATGTCGGTGCGGCGATCTTGTTTATTACCTTAAGCTTCCTCTTAGAACGTGTTTTCACCGGTCTGGAACGTCGGATGAGTTTTTCGAAAACAAAACAACAAACAGCAAAAGTACCACTGATATCATGGACCAAAAAACAGCAAAAAATCAAAACAACATAGGAAAATTTTGGATAGAGGGAAAGGGAGGAATTCAAATGAAAAAAACGATTTTAGGTGCAATTACATTGGTGACACTTTTGGTTTTAGGGGCTTGCGGAAGCAGTTCTGCCGACACTACAAGCAGTGGAGCAAGTGATGCAACAGAAATCAAGGTGGGTACTGGGAATGAAGCATTGCCATATGCTTATTTAGACGAAAATGGTGAATATGATGGCTATGATGTCGCCGTCGTTAAAGCAATCGACGAAAAATTACTTGATTATACCTTTACCTTTGAAGGAGCGGATTTCCCAACGACGTTATCAAATTTAGAAAGCAATAAAGTCCAGATGGCTGCCTATGAATATGAAGTCAATGATGAACGGAAAGAAAAATTCGTCTATGGGGATGTTGGGTATGTGGTCTGGGATACGTATATTGTCTCTGATCCAGATGCCGGTACGGTCTACGATAGCTTCGAAGATTTAGCAGGAAAAAAAGTCTATGTGACGACTGCTACTAACCAAGCAGCAATGGCTGAGGCTTATCTGGCAGAAAATCCCGATGCTTTTGAATTGGTTTATGGGGAATACAACAACGAGCAAATCGTACAAGCAGTCACTTCAGGTGCGGTCGATGCAACGTTAGCACCAGAATATCAAGTCGATAATTGGAACAATTCATTTAGTGAAAATCTAGAGATCGGCAGCGAACCAGTCCACAACTCAGATGCCTACTTATTGTTCAACAAAGAAGCGGACCAAGACTTTATTGATGCGGTCAATACAGCATTAGAGGAATTGAAAGCAGATGGAACGATCAAAGAATTATCAGAAAAATATCTAGATGGGGATTACGTCCCAGAATAGGGAGGAATGGCGATGAGTTTTCAATTGTCTATTATGATCGAAGCGCTGAAAACAGCAAGTCATTATATTGGTACGACGCTTTTTATGGCGTTGACCGCACTAGTCATTGGCGCGGTGGTTGGGTTGATCATCGCCTTGATTCGTCTGTATAGGATCAAGATCCTCGCACCAGTGCTGCAAGTGATTGTCACGGTCTTAAAAGGGGTCCCAGTGGTTTTAGTGATTTTAGCGTTATATCTTATTTCTGCTAAACAGTTTGATATTTGGGCGGAGTCGATGCATTGGACTTTGCGATTTAAAGATTTCAACATGGTTTGGATAGCGATCGCCGCCTTGAGTTTAATGTCTGCTATCAATAGCAGCGAGATTTTCAGGGGCGCATTTGCGGCAGTCAAAAAAGGGCAGTTCGATGCAGCCAAATCGATCGGCATGACGAACTTACAAGTCATCCGTCGTGTGCTGCTCCCGCAAGCCTGGCCGATTTCATTGCCCATGTTCAGTAATTTGCTGATCTCGTTGGTTAAAGCGTCGGCCTTAGCTTCCATGGTCAGTGTTGTCGATGTTTTTGCGGCAGCTAAAATCACGGCCCAGCAAAATTATCGGTTTTTAGAAGCGTATGTGGCTGTTGCGATCATTTATTGGCTGATTAGTTTGGTCATCGAAAAAGGGGCACAATTACTGGAAAATCGGCTGTTGCGCAAACTAAGGAGGGCCGCATTATGATGAAAGTAACGGATATCCATAAGCGATTCGGCAAACAAGAAGTGTTAAAAGGGATTGATCTTGATGTCGCTAAAGGCGAAGTAGTCGTCTTATTGGGGCCTTCCGGTTCGGGAAAAACGACCTTCTTGCGTTGTCTCAATTTTTTGGAACGAGCAGATCAAGGTGTGATTCAATTGGGAGAAACCACCACCACATTGCACAAAGCAAGTAAAAAAGAAATATTGACCCATCAACGGCAAACAGCGATGGTTTTCCAAAATTATGCCTTGTTTCAAAATAAAACAGCCAAAGAAAATATCATGATGCCATTGATCGTGACCAAAAAACAAAGCAAAGAAGCTGCCCTGCGAACAGCAGAGGCTTTGTTGGATCAAGTCGGTTTGTCTGAACGACAAGATTTTTATCCTAGCCAACTGTCAGGTGGACAACAACAGCGTATCGGGATCGCCCGTGCGTTGGCGTTGAATCCTAAGGTCATCTTGTTTGATGAACCTACCTCGGCATTGGACCCGGAACTAGTGGGACAGACATTGGCGCTGCTCAGAGAAATTGCGGAAGCCGGTGCGACCATGGTATTGGTGACCCATGAAATGAAATTCGCGTATGAAGTAGCAGACAAAGTCGTTTTCATGGAGAATGGACATATTGTTGAACAAGGCACACCGCAACAAGTATTCGAGGAAACCAAAGAAGAACGAACCAAAGCCTTTTTAGCCCGCTTTACCACACAGCTGGCCGGCTAACAACTATGCAGGGAGGAAATAGAATGGCCTATCAATTCGCACAACGTATCATGACATTAGAAGCATCTCCATTAAGAGAGAATGCAAAAAAAAATATGGAGTCTGCAGCAGCTATTTCCTTTGCTTACGGATTTCCACCGACAGAAGCATTTCCAATGGCTACATTGAAAGAGATCTCGCAAAAATTATATAACGAAGCGGACCCAGAGTCTTTCTTGCAGTATGGGGCATCAGAGGGGTATCCGCGCTTACGGACCTTGATCAAAGAACGTTTGCGTCAATTGTCAAATATCGATAACGAAGAGGAGGTGCTGGTGGTTTCGGGCTCGACCCAAGCCATGGATTTGGCGGTAAAAGTCTTTTGTAATGAAGGCGATGTGGTGTTATGCGAGGAGCAAACATTTTCCGGTGCGGTGAATGCTATCAAAGGATATGGGGCGATACCAGTGCCGGTACCGATGGATCTTGCAGCAGAATCAATGGATCTTGACGCTTTAGAAACAATCCTCAAAACAGACGCAAGAGTGAAAATGTTGTATCTGATCCCCACTTTCCAAAACCCTTTAGGCACATCAATGCCATTGGAAAAACGTAAAGCCATTTATGCATTGGCATGTCAATATGATGTGCTGATTTTTGAAGACGATCCTTACGGTGAGTTGTTGTATGAAGGTACACCGATCCCTAAGATGAAAACATTAGATACCGAAGGACGAATCATTTATGCGGGATCTTTTTCAAAAATTTTGGCACCCAGCAGCCGGATTGGTTTTATGATGGCTGCTGGTCCTGCAATGGAAAAATTGATTTTGGCCAAGCAATCCGCCGATTCCCACACCAATTTTTATTGGCAAGTGGTATTGGCCGAATATATGGATCATCATGATTTCGAAGGTCATGTGGCCCAATTGACCTTGTTGTATCAAGAGAAATATGCCCGCATGCTGCAAGCATTACAGGCACTGCCAACGGATAAGCTTACCTTTATCAAACCAACAGGCGGCTATTTTATCACCTGTTTCCTATCGACTGAGATGGACGCAGAGCGGTTCTATGAATACCTTGATGAGGCGAAAGTTGCGGTCATTCCAGGCAATATCATGAGTGTTGCGGGAAAAGGCTATGAGCATTCATTTCGGCTGAATTTTACGAAGCCGACATTGGCACAGATCGATCAAGGGATCGCTTTATTAGGTGATGCGTTGGAATACGCTATGCCGCCAGCATATGAAGGGGTCATTTAGGAGGTGTTGCCAATGAAATTGATTTATTACGGGGTAAGTGAAGAGGAAATTGCTTATATCGAACGGTGGCAATTTATCCACAAAACACCAGTGACGATCGTAATGGAGGGCTTGTCTTGGGAGAATATCCATTTGGCAGCAGGGCACGACGGCATCTGTTTGTATCCTAGTCTGGCTATGCAGCAAGATGAGTCCCTGTACCAACGCTTGCATATTTTAGGGATGAAGCAGTTATCGATCAAATCAACGGGGGTCGACGGTCTTCGTTTTGACTGGGCGCAAAAGCATCAGTTGACGGTCACCAATGTCCCTTCTTATAGCCCAACATCGGTGGGCCATTACACTGTGATGTCGATCTTGATGGTTTTACGCAATATTCCAGCAATGATCAAAGGAAAACTTGATCGACGGTCTGTGATTGGTCGGGAGCTACAAGACGTAACAGTCGGTTTGTTAGGCACTGGTCGAATCGGTGCTCTAGTCGCAGAAGCGATTTATCATATGGGGGGACATGTGATTGCCACTAGTAGGAGTGAAAATCCTCGGTTGAAGGGGACTGTCGAATATGTGTCCTTTGAGACCTTGATTGCTGCATCGGACGTCTTGTCGATCCATATCCCGCTGACAAAAGCATCAGAAGGGCTATTTTCGGCCTCTGTTTTTGCACAGATGAAGCCTGGCAGTTGTCTGGTCAATACGGCACGTGGGGGAATCGTTGATACGGATGCGTTGATTGCCGCACTCGCGCAAGGGCGTTTGTCTGGTGCTGTATTAGACGCTATCGCCAATGAAGAACGGTATTTTTCAGTTGGGTGGGATCAAAATCCTTATTATCAACAGCTGAATCAACTGCCAAATGTGCTTTTGACCCCGCATATTGCGTATTATACCCAATTGGCTGTACAAGAAATTGCAGAAACAGCTTTGAACAATGCAAGAGATATTTTGCTAGAAGGACAATCTGCCAATACGATCGCGCTTTGAGCGATAGAAAAGAAAGGGTGGGAGTATGCTGCAAGCAGAAATCAAAGGATTGAAGAAGTCTTTCGATAAACAAGTCATCTTAAAAAATGTTGGCTTACAAATTGAACGTGGGGAAGTTGTATGCATCATTGGTCCTAGCGGCTCTGGAAAAACGACCTTTTTGCGTTGCTTGAATTTGTTGGAGCAGCCTGATGCGGGGAGTTATTCTATCGGTGACTTCCAGTATGATCTCGCACATATTGGCAAAACCCAACGATTGGAGATCGCCCGCAAAACAGCGATGGTCTTTCAATCCTATGAGCTGTTCAGCCACATGAATGTGTTGCAAAATGTGGCGGAAGGACTACGCACACCACGGCGTTTCCCAAAAAAACTGGCAGAAAAAGCAGCGTTATCTGCCTTAGAAAAAGTGGGTTTGGCAGATAAAGCTATGATGTATCCTAGTCAACTGTCTGGCGGACAGCAACAACGTGTAGGTATCGCCAGAGCGATGGCTTTGACGCCAGAATTATTACTGTTTGATGAACCCACTTCAGCGCTCGATCCAGAACTTGTCGGTGATGTCCTAAATGTCATGAAGCAACTGGCTGATAGTGGGCAAACGATGATCATCGTGACGCATGAAATGCAATTTGCACAAGAAGTCGCGGATAAAGTGATATTCATGGCGGATGGTGTGGTGGTAGAAGCGGGAACACCAGAAGAAATTTTTGAGGATCCGCAAGAAGAATGTACACAGCAATTTTTGACACAAGTACGTTTTCAATTAGCTGTATAGAAACGAGGCACAATATGGAAAAGGTGAACAGCTCTAGTCGGCTTTGGTCGAAAGATTTTTACTTAGTGATGGTGGTCACGGTACTAGCAATGACAGCCATCACGACCCAAATGGGGACTATGCCGTTATATGTTGCTTCTTTAGGTGGTTCTAAAGCAGTATCCGGCGCCATTGTAGGTGTCTTGGGGCTATCTGCTTTGTTTTGCCGTTTGCCAATCGGTGTGGCATTGGATCGATATGGACGCAAAGTCTTGCTTTGTATGGGATTAGCCATTCTGTTGATTGATTTTAGTTTATTGAATCTGCTGCAGGGGCTATTGATGCTTTTTTGTCTGCGCATCTTGCAAGGGGTGGGCAATAGTTTGCAAGCGACAGCAGCAGCGACGATGGCAGTTGATACGATTCCTGAAGGCAAATTAGCAGTCGGATTGGGGTATTTCAGTATCGCCCAGGCTGTGCCGAGTGCCATCGGCCCGTTGATAGGACTTGCTGTTGTAGAAAATTATGGATTTCCTGTACTTTTTCGGATGGCTGCCTTGTTGAGCGGAACAGCTTTTTTGTTGAGTTTCTTTTTGAAAGAACAGCCCTTTTCACGGAGGAATACGCACTCTGGCGAAGCGAAATCATCGTTACGAGAACTGCTTCGCATCAAAGCGGTTGTGTTTCCTAGCGGTATCCTTTTTTTGATATGCTTTGCCAATTCTGGCGTGGTGGCGTTTATTGCACAATATGCCCTTGAACGTGAGATTATCGGCGCAGGCTATTATTTTACGGTCATGTTGATCATGACGGTCACAACACGGGTCGTATTTCCACGTTTGCTCGCCAAAATCCAAACGGCTACATTGATTTATGGCAGTTTATTATTGATTTTGGTTTCTTTTTGTCTGTTGCCATTTACGACACAGCTCAGTAGCTTGCTTCTGGCCGCGAGTTGTTATGGTGTCGGTTATGCCGGCTTATTGCCTGTGATGAATACGATTGTATTAGAATCGGTGTCTGAGGCGCAGCGAGGGCAAGGGACAGCGGTATTTTCAGCAGCCTTAGATGTAGCTTATGGAGGTGGGGCTTTTTTGTGGGGAATCATCGCCAGTCTTTTTGGCTTTGACATGATGTTTTTTGGGTGTGGTCTGTTTGCTTGTGGGGCGATGATTGTTTATCGCTATTTCCAATTATCTCAGCGTTGATGTTAGGAAATTTAACATAGGATGTAATCTGCAACTTGCGCTTCTGTTGTTTTCTCGATAAACTGAGAAAATAATGAGAACGGGGGATGATTATGGATAACTTAGACCGCAAGATACTGAACATCATGCAGCAAAATGCCCGAGTCACTGTCAAACAGATCGCAGAGCAATGCTTTATTTCATCGCCATCTGTTTCTGTGCGGGTACAAAACCTTGAAACCCTTGGGTATATCCGTTCTTATCAGGCACTGATCGACTACCAAAAACTTGGTTATCTGATCAAAGCGTATGTCCATTGCGCAGTGAATGCCAAAGATAAAGAAGCCTTCTATGCCTATATCGCAGACATCCCAAATGTGATCGAGTGTGACTGTATCACTGGAGATTATTCTATGCTCTTGAAGGTTTATTTTAGTGATACGGTCGTCTTGGATCGGTTTATCACAGATTTGCAATTTTATGGGGATACCAAAACCCACATTGTATTTTCAACGAATGTCGGACCACGAGGGTTGCAAGTGCCAGTCGATGACCAGTGACCCCTGTATATAAAAAAAGCGTGCCTGTCTATGTGAGATAAGCGCGCTTTTTGGGTTTTCAGAATTGATATCCTCGAGAGGGAACTGGCGTCGAGAAAACGATTTGGGTGTTGGTTCGACCGAATTTTTGCAAGTCATTGATAAAGCTGTCCAATGATTTGGTAGAAGGGAAAACGACTTTGATTAACATTGAATAAGGGCCGGTGACACAATCACATTCCAACACATTGGGGATCACCTGTATGAAAGGATAGAAACTTGCTTTTTGCTGTGGTTCGATCGACAGGTGGATAAATGCTTTGATCGGCAAGCCGGCTTGTTCATAGTCAATCGTCGCTTGATAATACAACAATTGCTCGGTTTCTTCTAAATGTTTTATTCGTTGGGAAACAGCAGGTGCAGTGATGAATAACGCTTCACTTAACTTTTTGATCGATAACCGACCATTTTGCTGCAACAGATTCAACAACTTTTTATCTAGTTCATCCAAATACTTTCCTCTTTTCTGTTTTTGTACTGTTTCTCTTTGTTTTTCAAAGTGAAAGGAATCAATTTCAAGGATTAACAAAGAGATGGCTGAAAAGGCTCGTGTCTTTTTCTCTTATGTGATATTTTATCACATATAATACAAAAAGGGGCGTTTAAATCATGATGAGGATCGAATCAGATACAATTGGCAGTCTACCTATATACGAGGGGGCTTATTATGGTATTCATAGTTATCGCGCAAAAGAAAATTTTGCTTTCACTGATCAAAAAGTTGATCTGACGATGATCAAACAAGTAGCACGTATCAAAGCCGCAGCTGCGCTAGCCAATCAACAATCTGGCACGCTATCCAAAGAAAAAGCACAAATCATTGTGACTGCTGCGGAAGAAATCATCATGGGCAAGTGGGATGAAGAATTTATTGTTGATACATTTCAGGGGGGAGCAGGAACATCCACCAACATGAATGTGAATGAAGTGATCGCCAATCGCGGGTTAGAATTGATGGGGCATAAGAAAGGGGAATATCAATATCTTCATCCTTTAGACGATGTCAATCAAAGCCAATCCACCAATGATGTCTATCCTAGTGCTGGGAAACTGGCTTTGCTTGTATATATTGAACAATTGGATGAAGCGCTGGTACAGTTGATTGACAGATGGCATATGAAAGCGAAAGAAGTTCAGCACGTGGCAAAAATGGGGCGAACCCAACTGCAAGAGGCGGTGCCAATGACAGTAGGGGAAAGTTTCGCTGCATATGCCCACAGTTTGACGCGTTGCCGTGAACGGCTGCACCACTTATCGGCAGAACTATTGACCTTAAATATGGGTGGGACAGCCATTGGGACAGGTCTTAATGCGTCCTATCGCTATCAAGAATACCTCTATCAAGAATTGAACCGACGTTTTCCAAGACCCTTACGGCCAGCGAATGACCTGATTGATAGTACACAGCATACCGACAGTTTCGCCTCGATTTCAGGTGGATTAAAAACGATTGCCATCACATTGAACAAAAGCGCCAATGATCTGCGTCTCTTAGCCAGCGGTCCGCGAACTGGTTTTCATGAACTCAACTTGCCAGCAAGACAAGCAGGCTCATCGATCATGCCGGGCAAAGTTAATCCAGTCATTCCAGAAGTTATCAGTCAAATTGCATTTCAAGTGATTGGAAATGACGGTGCCATCACCTTTGCGGCAGCTTCCGGAGAATTGGAATTGAATGTTTTTGAGCCGGTGATGTTCCATAATTTATTTGAATCATGTCAACTGTTGACCAAAGCGTGTCAAATTTTTGCCGATAAATGTGTGGCAGGTATTACCGTCAATGAAACAGCTTGTTTGAAAGCTGTAAATAACAGTACAGGGACTATTACAGCCCTTTCACCGCAAATTGGTTATGAAAAAGCCACTGCTTTTGTCAAAGAAGCATTGGAAAAAAATTGTTCCATCGAGGAGCTATTAAAGCAAGAAGAATTCTTGCGGACAGAAACTTATCAGTAAGGAAAAACTGAAATATCCATATACCTAAAAGCCTAAAAGCATAAAAAAATAAAAAACTTATCTGTAGTAGGGATTTGTGTCTGGTAAAAGACACTCAATCTCGCTGAGGATAAGTTTTTTAGATTTTTGTCAATGAGTCAAACAAAAGTATGGTAATCCATCTTAAAATTTATATAGACAGAATGATATTCAGTTTAACTCAGGAGAGTGTAAAATATTTTGTGTAAATAGAAAAAAGGAAGTCCCTTCTGTAGAATAGAGTTACCACAACACATTCACAGAAGAGAGGACTTCCCTATGAACGATTTTACTACAGAAATTCTAAAGACTCTAGCGAACAAAGGCGATTTGAATGAATTATTCCGTGTCCATTTGGAGAAAGCAGTCAATACGCTTCTCAAAACGGAGTTAACGGCTTTCCTAGATTACGAAAAGTATGATCGCATTGGTTTTAACACGGGTAATTCTCGTAACGGCTCCTATGACCGTACGGTCAAGACCGAGTATGGGGAACTTCATCTCCAGATTCCGCGCGACCGCAATGGTGAGTTCAAGCAACAGACTGTTCCTGCTTATAGACGGACGAATGACACGTTAGAGGAGACCGTCATTCACCTCTTCCGAAAAGGTATTACCATGTCGTAAATCGCAGACTTGATTGAGAAAATGTATGGGCATCACTACACGCCCCAAACCATGTCCAATATAACAAAATCATTTACAGAAGAGGTAACGGCGTTTAAAGGGCGGGAGCTTCATGACCGTTATGCTGCTATTTATATGGACGCAACGTATATTCCGTTAAAGCGGAAAACCGTCGCCAAGGAAGCTATTCATATCGCAGTTGGCATTCGCCCGGACGGATCAAAGGAAGTATTGAGCTATGCGATTGCACCGACTGAATCCATCACGATTTGGGAGGAAATTTTATTGGACCTTCAAGAGCGCGGTTTGAAAAATGTCCTCCTGTTCATCACGGATGGCTTAAAGGGGATGGTAGGAGCGATTAGTCGGTTCTATCCCAAAGCTCGTTTTCAACATTGTTGTGTACACGTTTCCCGTAATATCAGTCACAAAGTGCGTGTCGATGATCGTAAGGAAGTCTGTGATGATTTTAAAATGGTGTATCAAGCCTCATCTAAAGAGGTGGCGTTGGAAGCACGTGGTGCTTTTGCGGAAAAATGGAAAACCAGCTATCCAAAAGTGGTTGAATCGATTCTTTCGAACGATCACTTGCTCACTTTCTATGATTTCCCCTTGGCCATACGCAAGAGTATTTATTCTACGAACTTGATTGAATCCTTTAATAAGCAAATCAAGAAATACAGCCACCGCAAGGAACAGTTCCAAAACGAAGAGTCGATGGAACGTTTCTTAGTCTCGTCTTTTGATACTTACAACCAAAAATTCCTAGGTCGCAGTCATAAAGGCTTTCAACAGGCCGAAGGCGAACTTGAACAAATGCTAAGCCAACTGATTGAGAATTAGAAACAATCTGCAGTAGGGAAGAATCATTTACACAAAATTATTGACGCTCCCCACTCAAAAAAGTGCATATAAGCTTTTCAATGTATTAAATAATAAACTTCCTATTGTTTTTGTAGGTGATTTTGAGAATATAATTAATAATGAAAATGACTATCTAAGAAAGATTATTGATCAAAGGGTTGAACTTCCTTATGTTTTACATCCTCAAAAAATTTGGGGAGACTATTTTGAAAGATTGGGTACTATCTTTGATTTAGAAATTAAAGAAAGCTTAGCAACAATATTTATAGAAGATAATAGAAATTTACGTGACTTAGATCAATTTAGTTTTTACCTAAAACAAGAATTAATAAAATACAAGAAGCTAGGACATACACAAATTGAACAACAATTGGCAATTATTTATTTGTACTTATTTTATCCAGATAAGTACAAAGATACCCTTAAATCAAAAAAATTTTTAGGATCTGTGGAGTATCAAAAATATAAGAATGATGAAAAAAATCCTACACGTAGTTACCAAAAAAAAACTGAAGACTTACTTTCAGATATACTTGAATATAATCAAAATTATCCCCAATGCTTCATTGATAATCCTGAGGGCTATTTTATTTATGAAAGTATCTCTAGCTTATCCATTGTAGACTGTGAAGAGATATTAAAAGATTCGGAACTTCTGAGAAAGAATATAAAAGGAGTAGAATCTTTTAATGACGATTTTTTCCATTTCATTAGAAGTAGGTTTGAAAATTTTGATTCTACTATGAGAGATAACTTATTACATCTGTCATGAGTTGACTGCAGAATCAGAAGATCTTGAAGTAACTGTCACTTATTCGCCAAACATGATCGAATCTACGGAGACCAAAGAGGTCAAGCAAACGATCCATTATGTTTATGAGGACGGTAAACAAGCCGCGTCAGACAAGACGGACACTGTGACTTTTACACGGACAGTGACAACGAATGAAGCAACAGGTGACAAAACTTTTAGTGAATGGCAAGCCAAAGATGATGATACAACGTTTGATGAAGTGAAAAGTCCTGAAATCAAAAACTATCACGCAGACAAAACAAGCATTGAGGAAGTCACAGGTTTGACAGCAGAGGACAAAGATCGCGAAGTGACTGTCACTTATTCGCCAAACATGATTGAATCTACGGAAACCAAAGAAGTCAAACAAACGATCCATTATATGTATGAAGACGGCAAAGAAGCCGCGTCAGACAATGTAGACACGGTCACGTTCACACGCACAGTGACAACGAATGAAGCAACAGGGGAAAATACCTATGGAGAATGGCAAGCCAAAGATGATGATACAACGTTTGATGAAGTGAAAAGTCCTGAAATCAAGAACTATCACGCAGACAAAACAAGCATTGAGGAAGTCACAGGTTTGACAGCAGAGGACAAAGATCGCGAAGTGACTATCACTTATTCGCCAAACATGATTGAATCTACGGAAACCAAAGAAGTCAAACAAACGATCCATTATATGAAGGCAGTGCTGTTTTTAAAAATAGCTACAATCCCGCAAAAGGAAGTGCGGTTCTAGAAGCAAGTAAAGAACTAACTGGCAAAGCACTAAGTGCAGATGAATATCGATTCCAGCTGTTGGACGAACAAGGGGAAGTGCTCCAAACCAAGACCAATGATGCCAACGGAAAAATTTACTTCGATGCAATCGACTATGACCAAGCTGGCACATACAAGTATACGATCCGAGAAGTCGTAGGGACAGATAGCACGATCACCTATGACCAAACAGAATACCATGTAACCGTAAATGTGGAAGACCAATCGGGGCAATTAGTGGCAAGTCCAAGCTATGAAGGCAGTGCTGTTTTTAAAAATAGCTACAATCCCGCAAAAGGGAGTGCGGTTCTAGAAGCAAGTAAAGAATTGACTGGCAAAGCACTAAGTGCAGATGAATTTCAATTCCAGCTGTTGGACGAACAAGGGGAAGTGATTCAAACCAAGAGCAATGATGCCAACGGAAAAATTTACTTCGATGCAATCGACTATGACCAAGCAGGCACATACAAGTATACGATCCGAGAAGTCGCAGGGACAGATAGCACGATCACTTATGACCAAACAGAATACCATGTAACCGTAAATGTGGAAGACCAATCTGGACAATTAGTGGCAAGTCCAGCGTACCAAGAATCGATTATTTTCAAGAATACTTATGTATCACCAAAACTTGGGAAAGTAACTCTAAAAAAAGTAGACAGCGAAACAGGAAAACTACTGGCAAATGCAGAGTTTGAGCTGCAAGATTCGAAAGGAAATATTGTACAAAAAAACATAGTTACGAGCAAAGATGGAAAGGTTGAGATAAGTAATTTAGAAGTAGGAGAGTATCAGTTGATTGAAACCAAAGCACCGAGTGGTTATCAAATTGATAAAACACCGATCAAATTTTCAATAAATGATCGCTCCACTAATATATCGAAGCCAAAAGTGTTAGAAAAAGAAAATAAAAGGATAAAAAAATCAGACAGTGCTGCTCTGCCTAAGACAGGAGAAACTGCAGATCAACGATATGTTCTCGTTGGATTGTTTTGTATTATTGGTTTCATCTTGTTAATGATATTTAAAATTTTAAAGGTCAAGAAACAATCTTAATCTTGCATACTATGAATGAGAAAAAGAGCTATCAAATAAGATTAGTCATATCAACAAAAGGAGCTGGATTCCCCAGCTCCTTTTATAATTGCTTTATACAGCTCAAAAAGTGGTGATAGTCACTATTTTGCAGGATTGCTTGTTGAATATCTTCACGATCCATCAACTCTAATAAAAGACTATAGATTTCTTCGGTATCTTCATATTCGTCTTTTTGAATCGCAAAGAGAAAGACGAATTTAACCAAATCACCATTTCCCCAATCAACGCCGTCAGGAATGATCGCCACTGAAACGGCTGAGCGTTTTGCCATCAAGGTCATGGGATGGGGGATAGCAAGCCACTCGTTAATATTGGTCTGATTGATTGCTTCTCGTTTTTTCACACTGTCATAAAAATCTTGGGGCACAAAATCTTTTTGGTACAGTTGCTGCGCCATTTTCTTTAGTAAGGTTTCTTTATCTGCATGATTTTCATGAAGAAAAAATGCTTTTTGAAACAATGAATAGATACCATCTTTTGATTCACTGAGCGTTTCAATGAACGGTTCGATTTTGCCAATTTCTTTATCTAGCTTGGCCATGTTGATGTAAATAGAAGGAACCGAGAACTGTTCTAATGGAACGGTTGTGATCACAAAATCAATGGCAGAAAGATCACATTGTTGTAGCTCGACGTAAGAAAAGCGATCAACGACTTCGATCGTTTCTTGATAGTGCTTGATAATTTTTGCTTCAATAATACGACTCATGGCTCGACCGGTTCCGCAAACAAGGATGACGCGATGTTTATGATGATTTCTGATGGAACTCCTTTCCATAGCACCTGCGATGTGCAAAGCGATATAGCCGATCTCATCAGGAGAAAAATAAAAACCGTGTTTCAGGCTTACCGTTTCTAAATGAGTCAAACATAAATCATAAGCCTGTGGAAAAGATTTTCTGATCGTTGCCAGCAATGGATTGCTACGGCGTGCATCCATTAGATTCATGTTGATAAAGCCCTCAATATGAGATGTCAAATCGTCTATTAGCATCTTGTCTGTCTCTAACGCATAGTTTGACGTCTGTTTGATCGCAGTTAATAATTCTTCCACAATGGCTTTCGCAGTTTTCGTGGAAGAATCGCTTGCATCGCCTGTTTCAACTAAACGTGGTGCATTCATCGCAAGATAGTAAATGAAGTATTGTTTTTCTCCAGCAGTCAATTGTATATCAAATGCATGATCGATTTCTTCTAAGAAGTGACCAACAACTTTCTGGGCGTCTTCTTTGAGCGCGGGCACGTGCAAGGGAAATTCGTTGATCTGATGGCCAGCTATAAAGCGACTGATTGCTAAAGCAAAATGAGAAAGAATGTTTTTATGATAGTAGTCAGAGTCTAACAAGTCTAAGGGCGCCAGATGATTTAATGACAATTCTTGCAAGCGGGTCAGATCAATCGTATCAAACAACTCAAGTTCCATTTCCGTAAAACCCACCAAATACTCTTGGAGATCTTTTTCAATCAAAAGATCACTGATTGCTTGTCGCTTGGCGAATTCGTTACCCAAGACTTCAAAGCCAATATTTGGACGATTTACTATTTTTAATTGATAGGTCGCTAAATTGTCTCGAGCCGTTTTTAAGTATGAGTAAAAGGTGTTTTTACTAATAAATAATCGATCAAGAAAATCATCTAAGGATAAAGGGTTTTCATTCTTAAATAAAAGGAAAAGTAGATAGGCTTGTCGTTCTTCACTCGTAGTTAGAAAGGACTCGGTAGTCGACATACTTTCAGTCCACCAGTCATGAAATCGTTCTTTTGAACCAATAGACAACAAATAGCCTTGCCCTCGAATCAACTTGATGGAGGCACCCACATTTGTTAACAAATCATTCAAATTTGCAATGTCGGTCCGAACCGTTCGCTCAGAAATCGAGAAGCTTTTTGTTAACTCCTTCATTGGTAGCGGCGCCGTTTGTCTAGTTAATACTTCCATTAGATCATCTAATCGTTGATAAGCAAGTTTTGACACTTGTTTCACCTCCGTGCTCTTTCTCATCATACAATAGAAAGAATAAGAATGAAATGCTTCACCAGTACCGAAAATTTCCAGAAGAGTTGGCAATCATTTTGGAAAACGCTTTACTAATGATTGCCACTTGAATTGGAAATTTGTTGTGTTTACATCGTGAATTAGAAACCGTAAATTAAACGTGTACAGAAAATAAACCACACGAATTACGCTAATGGTTTCATAATAAAGGAAAGGAGCAGATGAGATGGATTTTCAGAAAAAAAATATTCTCTTGAATGTGGCTGTTACATCAAAAGAAGAACTGTTTCACGTAATTGCGCATCATGCCTATGAATCAGGGATCGTTACCAATGCAGCAGATACATGTGCGGCATTCATTGAACGGGAAGCACAATATTCAACCGGCTTACAAGAAGGCTTTGCTATTCCACATGCAAAAGCTGAACCCGTTTTGGAACCGACCGTTTTGTTTATTCGTTTAGAGCAAGCCATCGAATGGGAAACCTTCGATGATTCAGCAGTCAAAAATGTGTTTGCTTTGATGGTTCCTAAAAAAGATGAAGGAACGGTGCATCTGCAAATGTTGAGTCGCCTAGCAACCGCATTGCTTGAAGAGACATTCATCCAGCAGATTCAACAATCAGAAGACAAAGCTTATTTAGCAGAATTGATCAAAAAGGAAATGATGGGAGAGAAAATTGTATGAAAATAGTAGGAATTTCCGCCTGTCCAGCTGGATTGGCACATACACCGATGGCGGCAAAAGCTTTAGAAAAAGCTGGTGTGAAACTTGGCTATGAGGTCAAGATCGAACAGCAAGGCTCATTAGGGCAAGTCAATGAGATCACTGCAGCCGAAGCAAAAGAAGCGGATTTCTTGCTTTTAGCGACTGACCAAAAAGTTGTTGGGATGGAACGGTTTGAAGGAAAACCGCAAATTCGAGTAAATATCAATACGTGTATCAAGGCACCGGAAGCGGTGCTGAAGAAATGTGTAGCTGCTGTTGAACAAAGAAACGCAAACTAAAGGAAAGAGGCAAGGATGATGAAAAGAGTTCTAGCAGATTTAAAAGGCCACTTGATGAGTGGAATTAGTTTTGTACTGCCATTGATTATTGGTGCTTCACTGGTTGTTGCCATTCCGAAAATGATTGCTCTTGGTATGGGGATCACAAGCTTAGATCCTTATGCTGACACGGAAGGCTTTAAACATGCGCTTTATTTGATTGAACAAGTAGGGTGGGCAGGAATCGGCTTGATCAATACTGTCTTGGCTGGTTTTATCGCGTATTCTGTTGGAGATAAGGCTGCGCTAGGTGCCGGCTTTATCGGTGGTGCAGTCGCTTCTAGCACCAATGCTGGGTTTTTAGGGGCAGTTATTGCTGGGTTCTTAGCAGGATACTTAGTGAAGTGGGCGAAAGAACATATCAAATTACCGGAGTCGTTTGCTGGGGTGATGCCGTTGGTAATTTTACCTTTGATTGCTACATTGTCCGTAGCAATCGTCATGGGCGCCTTACTCTCTGAGCCCTTGGCGTGGATCAATACTAGTTTGGTTGAATGGATCCGAACCATGATTGAAAATGACGTTAACAAAATTTTACTGGCATTCATCATGGGGGCAATGATTGGCTCTGACTTAGGGGGACCTGTAAACAAAGCTGCTTGGATGGCAGGAAATGTGTTACTAGCGGAAGGAGTCTATTTACCAGCCATCATCGTGAACGTTGCGATTTGTGCGGTACCATTTGGATATGCCTTAGCAACTTTGTTCCACAAAAATCGATTCAACAAAGAGCTACTGGATGCTGGGCGTAATAACTTTATTATGGGGTTCATCGGAATCACAGAAGGAGCAATTCCTTTTACATTAGTCAATCCATTACGGCTTGTGCCGATCAACATGTTGGGAGGTGCAATTGCTTCTGGTTTGGGGATCGCATTAGGAATGTATGACAAAATGCCACCAGTTGGGGGAATCTACGGCTTCTTCACTGTTGGAAACGGTTGGGCGTATTTGATTGGACTATTTGCAGGAGCAGCCTTCATCGGTTTTGTCGCGCCTTTATTCGTGAATTTCAATAAGCAAGAAGAACAAACAGAAGATATTGCCCTCGATGATATTGAAGTGAGCTTTGAAAACTAAGTAACAAGGCTGATTAGCTAAATAGTAGCAAAAGAAAAGGCACGAGCAGGTGATTTTTCAAGAACGCTTTAAGGTATCTGACAAGGACAAGACTTGGGGAAGAAAACAAGAGTATTTGAAGAGAAACGATTTTCAAAATTCGAAGCATTTATGTAAGGATCAAATGATGCGTACCAGATGGTAAAAAAATTGAGAAAAATTAATAGGCACGAACGACACCCATCGTTACGTGCCTTTTTTAATCACGGGAGAGGAATGATTGAATGAAAAAAACAGTACATGTCGTACCCCACAGTCATTGGGATCGCGAATGGTATTTTACGACGAGTCGCTCGAAAATCTATTTGATGCACGATCTAAAAAACTTCATTGAACAACTAGAAAAGGATGATCCTTATGAAAGTTTCATTTTAGATGGACAGGCTTCTCTGTTAGATGATTACTTGAAATGGCGCCCACAGGACAAAGAAAGGATTCAACAACTTGTTCAACAAGGAAAATTGATCATTGGCCCATGGTACACACAAACCGATCAATTAGTGATCTCGGGAGAAAGCATTGTTCGTAATATGTTATATGGCATGAAAATTTGTGAAGCATTCGGAACCTACATGAATGTCGGCTATGTGCCAGATTCTTTCGGACAAGCAGCTAGTATGCCACAAATCTATCGTGAGTTTGGTATCACAGACACAATGTTTTGGCGCGGTGTCAGTGATGACGATGTTAAACACACAGAGTACAAATGGCGTGGAGAAGATGGTTCTGTGGTCAATGTTTACCAGATCCCAAGTGGGTACTACATTGGCGGTGCCATTCCTGAACGAGAAGCAGAATTAGCAGAGTTCTTACATCAAGAACCGTTTAAAACGACTTGGGGGCGCAGTGCAACGGATCAAGTGTATTTTCCAAATGGTTTCGACCAAGCACCAGTTAGAGAAAATCTTCCAGAATTGGTTGATCGAATGAATCAACTGTATCAGGATGAGTATGAGTTACAATTTTCAACGATCGAAAAATACATTGCTGCGGTCAAAGTACGCCATCCTGAGTTGGAAGAAATCGCTGGTGAACTGATCAACGGCAAATTGATGCGAATTCACAAAACGATTTTTTCTTCACGTCCTGATTTGAAGGCGATGAACACACAGATCCAACATTACTTAGTCAATGTCATGGAGCCTATCTTAACCATGGCTATGCAATTAGGATTTGAGTACCCCGTAGAAACAGTCATAGAGATTTGGAAGTTAATGTTTGAAAATGCGGCGCATGATTCGATCGGTTCTTGTGTTTCTGATACGACCAACGAAGATATCTATATGCGCTATAAGCAAGCGCGAGATATTTCTATGAATCTTGTCGAATTGATGTTACGACAGATTTCTACTGCAATCAACAACCCACAAGCAAAAGAAATTACTTTTACGCTTTTCAATACCTATGACACAAAACGTAATGGGGTGATCGAAGCAGAGGTTTATTTGCCGCAAAAAGATTTTGCGATCCTTGACCAGTCAGGTCAGGCGTTACCTTATACGATTTTAGAGCTTACCGACCAAACGGAGTATGTGTTGAATCAGGGGAACATATTAGATCCAGTCAAGGAGATCTATTTGCCGGAGAAAGTCTATAAAGCAAAGATTGCCATAGAAACGACTGATGTGCCGAGTATGGGGTATACCCAGCTGACAATTGATTTAAAAGGTGATACAAGCGCACCATTGCAGGAGATTACAACCAATACGATCGAAAATGAGTACTATCAGATCACTGTCAATAGCAATGGCTCGTTAGATATTCTAGATAAAACCAATCAGGTGCTTTATCAAAATCAAGGGATCATTGAAGAAAATGGCGACGATGGTGATTCATTCAATTATTCACCACCTGTGAAAGATTTTGTGATTTCATCAATTGATGCGCAACCAACGATCTCGATTCAGCAATCAGCAATCTACCAAAAGATTGATGTGGTATTCACGCTGAGGGTTCCGAAGGATTTAGCTGAACGTGCAGAAAAGAAGGTCTCGGCTTCACTACCGATCCAATTGACGATCGTGTTGAAAAAACAATCGCAACAAATTGATTTCAACTTAACGGTTGAAAACCAACAAGTGGATAGTCATCGGGTATGTGTGCTATTTGATACCGGAATTGCCTCGAAATTTTCGCTGGCTGACCAACAGTTTGGCACGTTGCAGCGCCCTGTTGTGTTTGAAAAAGAAATGGCTCTTTGGGAAGCTAATAAAGAGCAATGGAATGAGCAGCCGATCGCCATAGAAACTTGTCAATCGTTTGTCGGTTTATTCGATGCATCCCATGGCGTAGCAGTCATGCCCAAGGGTGTACGTGAATATGAGATCGTGGGGAAAGCGTTTGATACGATTCGCTTAACGATTTTCCGAACCTATGGCTTCATGGGGAAAGAGAATCTACTGTATCGACCAGGGCGTGCTTCAGGAGAATCAGTGATTGCGACACCAGCTGCGCAGTGCCACAAAACGATGCATTTTGATTTCTCTGTTGCTTACTTTGCTAAAGGATTTGATCAAGCAAATGTTGCACAGAGTGCCAAACAAGCAGTAACACCGATCACTCTTTATCAATCCGCAGAATTCCTGAATTCCCGCTTGATATTTACTTTAGGACCGGTTGAACCAACCTTACCGGCAAACTTTAGTCTTTTTGAGATCAATGGCAATTTGACCCTGAGTGTATTGAAAAAAGCCGAAGATCGTCTAGGTTATATTTTGCGTCTATACAATGGGCTTTTAGATGAAGGTGGACACGCAACGATCACATTCAACCATCCAGTGAAGTTAGTAGAAACAGTCGATTTAAAAGAAGCTACAAAAGAAGCACTGGTTGTGGAAAAGAATGTAGTCACTCTTGAAAAGATAGGCCACGCAAAATTTGTGACATTGTATGTAGAGTAATTGCTACTGAGAAAAAGTCACGCGAAGCGGCGAGTCCGCTTGTGCCATAGAAAAGTGAAAAAGGTTCGTAAGTCTTATCAAAGTATTTACGAGCCTTTTTTAATACTAATGCGAAACAGACGAGAATCTTTGTAGGTTGAATGCCAATAGCGAATGTATACCTAAGCCATCCTTTCCAAGGTATGCAAAAATCTCTCCTCTGTACGAGTTGCACGAAAGGAGGAAAGTCAGAAGGCAGCTTGTCGGTTTTCTTTTAATTCTTATTTCCATCTCAGTTTATGTAGTTTTTGGTATTTCACATCAGCGGCGCAGAACGGGCTTTCTTGACAAATAAGCATTCTAAAAATATAGTTGAGTCAAAAGCTGCAAGACAGGAGAATATCATGAAAATTAGAGCCGCAGCATTGTCTGATCATAAAGAACTAACTCATTTGTCGAAAGTACTAGGCTATCCAATCGAAGAAGAAGTATTGATCGAAGGCCTAAAGAGAATTTTAGCTGAGGAGGATCATCTCTTGCTTGTTGCCGAAATAAAGGGTAAAGCAGTTGGGATGATTGAAGCACAGCCGTATTCAACAGTTTATTCTGCTGGGCAATTTTTTAATGTCCTAGGTTTGGTAGTGGATGATCAAGTGCAAAAGCAAGGCGTTGGCGGGAAACTACTGTCGGCAATTGAAGAAGAAGCCCGACAGCGAGGAATGCAAGGCATTCGATTAAATTCGAATGTTAAACGCCATGCTGCTCACAGGTTTTATGAAAATCATGGTTACCACAGCAGTCATGAACAGAAACGGTTTATCAAGGAATTATAAAAATACAAAGACGCTGGAGGAGTGACAAACGACACTCCAGCGTCTTTTTTTGTATTCACTTTAATTGGTTCAAAAGACTAATATTTATGGAATCAATGATAACAACAGCCGTTTAATCTCCTCATAAACCTCTCCGGTTTCCGGCGTCACACGTTGACGATTCTGAATGATAAAAAGATCACGATAGCGGTACTCTGGATCAAGTTCCTGCCAAGGCAACTCTTCTGGTAATGAAAGTTTCGAAATGATCGATTTGCCGATGTTTTGTTTTAGTAGGGACAAAATCACTTCGCTATTATTGGCTTTGATGATTTGCGGATTTAGGTGCTGTGCGTAAAGATAGGTTTCGTTAATGTAATACATCCCCGAGTCGTTTTCTCGCAAGACCCAAAAATCAGAAGCGAGGTTGCCTGCTAACACCAATTCATCGCGATAAACGAATTCTTTTTGGATCAATGGCGAAACGATTGATTTTTCGATCAGGCCGATATGGGCTTTGTTTGATTCGACGGCATCGATCACTTCTTGCGAATTCATGATTTTGATTTCAAAGGCAAATGTTGGAAATTCTGCAATCAGCTGTGCCATGATGCTAGGCAGTAAGTAAACGGCGGTGGTATTCGAACAAGCGAGCACACACGCTGTTTTAAAATTTTTGGTGTCTTTGGCTTGCGAAAAAATAGTGGACAATGAGCGGAGGGACTCGACCACACGAGGATACAAAAACTCCGCTTGGCTAGTGGGTAAAATCAATTGTTTTCCTTTACGTTCAAAAAGTTTGAAGCCAAGTTCCGCCTCTAATCGTTGGATTTGCAAGGAGATCGTTGGCTGAGTTTTATAGAGCTGTTTTGCGGCAAGACTAAAGTTTCTCGTTTCATAAACAACAATGAAGGTTTTGAGCAATTCAATCATTTTGCGGACTCCTTTATTATTAATAATATTTATAATTAGTATTTAAAAGTACAATTTTACAAATAGTTATCAGGTGATTATAGTATAAGTGTAGAGAAAAAAGAAAGCAAATTTAATTGAAATTTTCATACGTTAAGAAAGGATGAGTTGATGAAAACATCGATCCAGCATTTTTTACATTCATTGCCAATCCCGATTTGCGGCTTGATTTTAGGCACTGTGTCTTTGGGGAATTTATTGTATTCAGAAGGAATGGAGACGGTTGGAAATGCGTTTTGCACCCTTGGTATTTTCATCATGGGGCTCTTCCTTCTGAAAGTATGCTTTACATTTAAGCACACGATGTCAGAGTTGCAAAACCCAATCGTTGCTTCGGTGGCGCCGACCTTTACGATGGCGCTGATGGTGATCTCCACTGTTTTTGAACGGGTCATTCCCAATGCAGTGGTGAATGATCTGCTCTGGTGGGGGGCTATCGGCTTACATTTTGCTCTAATGATCTATTTTGTTGTCGTGCATATTTTGCCTGTCGACCTTTCGCTGGAATACATTTATCCAAGCTGGTTTATTACCTTCGTCGGGATTGGCGTAATTCCCAATACTTCTGCTGTCTTTTTTAAAGAGCTAGGGGAAGTGATCGTCTGGATCGCATTGGTATTGTATTTTGCGCTTTTGCCGATTATTTTAAAGCGAGTCGTCCATCAAAAGCTGACGGAACGTGCGGCAGTTCCTTTGATCACGATTTTAACAGCACCAGGTTCTCTTTGCTTAGCAGGTTACCTTTCCGTATTTGAACAAGGCTCTGCTTGGTTTGTCGCCTTTATGCTGTTATTGTCACAAACGATTTATTTCTGTGTTGTCGCTTATATGAAAAACATGCTGGCAGTCGGGTTTTACCCAAGCTATGCGGCATTTACGTTTCCTCTTGTGATCTCGGCGACTGCAATGTTCAAATCAGCACTGTTTTTTGCGAATCACCCACTGATATTTGGGTTTCTACAAGCCTTAACGATTATTGAAACCAGCTTTGCCGTGATTGTCGTCTGCTATGTGTTAGGAAAATATGCTGTTCATTTGTATCAGCAAACCAAAGCGCTGATTGCCGGTCATAGTTATTAAGGAAACACAAAAAATCATCCATTTTTTGAGAAAATGCGTACTCTACGCAAAACAATAGCACAAGTATTTGAAAAGAAAGGGAAGGGATCGCACATGAAAAGTACAAGCAGAAAAGTTGTCGTTGTCGGAACAGGTTTCGTTGGAACGAGCATTGCGTATTCCATGATCAATCAAGGACTAATCAATGAATTGGTCTTGATCGATGTCAATCGAGACAAAGCAGAAGGAGAAGCCCTCGATTTGTTAGACGGTATGTCATGGGGGCAAGAAAACATCAAAGTTTGGGCGGGAGAGTACTCGGAATGTAAAGATGCTGATATCGTCGTTATTACTGCAGGGATCAACCAAAAGCCAGGACAAACACGGCTTGAATTGATCGATGTGAACGCCGAAATTATGGCAAGCGTCACAAAACAAGTGATGGCTTCAGGCTTTGATGGCGTGCTTGTCATCGCTTCAAACCCAGTCGATGTCTTAACTTATCAAGCATGGCGTGTGTCAGGGCTGCCAGCCAATCGTGTTGTTGGTACGGGAACGACCCTCGATACCACAAGACTTCGAAAAGAAGTGGCGGCAAAATTAGCCATCGATCCACGGAATATTCATGGGTATATCATTGGGGAACACGGTGATTCGGAAGTCGCTGTCTGGTCCCATACAACGATCGGTGGTCAACCGATCGTAGAATTGATCAAGCAAAAGGATCGTTTGACCGTTGCCGATCTAGCGGTTCTTTCTGAACGAGTAAAAAATGCCGCCTATGAAATCATCGATCGAAAACAAGCAACATTTTACGGGATAGGGATGAGTGTCGCAAGAATCGTTCGAGCGATCTTAAATGATGAGCAAGCGATTCTGCCGGTGTCTTCCTACCTTGATGGGGAATATGGCATCAACGATTTATTCACAGGTGTTCCTGCAGTCGTGGACCAAAACGGCGTCCGCGAAATTATTGAATTGACGCTTACCCCTGAGGAAAAACGGCAGTTTGATACTTCGTGTCATCAGTTACGAGCAGTAATTTCCACAATTGGACAAAGCAAAGTCAGCTGATCTCAAGAATACTAGTAATGAAATCCTCGTGTTCGTTTTTGCCAAAGCATGGTTCGACTATTTACGGTCGGCCATGCTTTTTTTACATCTAGCCAAGAATGTTAAAAGGAAATGGCGTATTTTACGCGAAACGCCCACTATTCAACTCTCTTTTTTCTCACTCCTTTAGAAAAAACATCCTCAGTGAATGACAGAAAAAGAATGATCGATCAACCTTGCAAACATTTCGAGTTGTAAAAAGTGACAAAGTGTCACCTTGTGTGGTATTCTTCAAAAAGTGACACTTTGTCAACATTTGGAAAACAGGAGGAAAGAGCAATGTTTCTGGCTATAAAAGAAATGCGTTATTCAAAATTAAGATATGGGCTGATCGTAGGAATCATGTTTTTGATTGCCTATGTTGTTTTTATATTGTCTGGCTTAGCTACCGGACTTAACTGGGATTTTAAAAAGGCCATCGTCGACTGGGATTCATCCGCGATCGTTTTATCAGAAGATGCGAATGACACATTTGCGGCTTCGCAATTGACGAGAGGGGATCTAGACCGTGTAGCAGGAACCCAAAAAGCCCCGATTGGTTTATATAGCAGTGTCATCACGGTCAACGATGAACAAGTCAATGTGACTGTTTTTGGTACACAAGACGATGCGTTCTTGTTACCAGAAGTCTTAGAGGGCAAGCTGTTTTCAAAAGAAAATGAGATCACGATTTCAGAAAATTTAGCAGAAGAAGGTATCAAGGTCGGAGACCAAGTGAAAATCGGACGCTCAGATGAAACCTTCAAAGTCGTTGGGATCACCCCAGAAACGTCTTATACGGTGTCACCAGTGATTTATACTTCCCTCGATACTTGGACGAAAATGAAGTTTGCTAATCAACCATTTGCATCTGACAAGGAGCAGCCCATCAATATCATTGTGACCAAATCAAGTGATCCGAAAGTCGATAACCAAGAAGGAACCCAGCTTAAAGTGTTGGCAACGGAAGACTTTATTGAAAAGCTTCCTGGATTTTCTGCCCAAAACTTGACCTTAAATGCCATGATCTACTTCTTATTTGTCGTTGCAACGGCAATCGTGGGGATTTTCATGTATGTGATCACCCTGCAAAAAACGGCGATTTTTGGTGTGATGAAAGCCCAAGGCATTCGGACCAGCTTTATTGCCAAATCAATTATTGCGCAAGCATTTATGGTCGGTGTGATCGGGGTAGCCCTAGCCTTTGCGGCGGCATACGGCACCAGTTTGTTTTTACCAGATGCCATGCCATTTTTCTTTGAATTCAAGCAATGGCTGCTTTATAGCGGCATCTTGATTCTCGTGGCAGTTCTAGGCGGCTTATTCTCCATTCGGACGGTCACAAAAGTCGATCCAATCACGGCAATAGGAGGGTAACAAAGATGAAAGACATTTTAGTAATGAAGGATATTATAAAAAAATTTGGCAAGCAGCATACCGAAGTAACGGCATTAAAAGGACTGAATTTTCATGTTCAAGAAGGGGAATTTGTCAGTATCATCGGTCCTTCTGGTTCAGGAAAAAGTACCTTTTTGACCATCGCTGGCGGCTTACAAAGGCCAACATCGGGAGAGATCATCATCAACCAGGTGAACTTTTCCCAATTAAATGAAAAGCAACGAGGGAAGTTGCGTTTTAAAGAGATTGGGTTTATCTTGCAAAGCTCGAATTTGATCCCTTTTCTAACGGTAAAGGAACAATTTTATTTGGTCGACAAAGTTTCAGGAAAAGCCAAGGAAAAGGAACGGATTGATGAATTGCTTGCTTCATTAGATATTCTCGATCTTCAAGACAAGTTTCCCCGCGATTTATCTGGTGGGGAACGTCAACGAGTAGCGATCGGCAGGGCGTTGTTTAATGACCCCAGCTTGATTTTGGCGGATGAACCAACTGCCAGCTTAGACACCGATCATGCGTATGAAGTGGTGAAGTTATTGGTGAAAGAAGCGCATGAGAAAAAGAAAGCGACAGTCATGGTCACTCACGACGAGCGAATGATCCAATGGAGTGATCGCATTTTCCGAATGGAAGATGGCAATCTGATCGAACAAAACGCCCCGTCAAGAGAAACTGCACAAGTCTGAGTGGAAAAGTAGAGGGATTTGTTTATAATAGAGGGAGTAGATTGCGAATGATGGAGGAGAATCCCTTGCCAAGTACAACATTTTTTCATTTAAAACAAGAGAAAAAAGAAAAAATCGATGCCGTGCTTTTAGAAGAATTCTTCAGCAAGCACATCAGTCAAGTCAAGGTCTCTGCCATCGTCGAAAAGTCGCACATTTCTAGAGGGGCGTTTTACAAGTACTTTCAAAACTTAGAAGATGCCTATGACTATGCGATCGCCGACTATTCAAACCAAATCCATTCTGCGATTTTTACGTTTATCAATCGCAACAAAAATGATTTTTTCAAAGGGATCGAAGAATACTTGGCTTGGTGCAGTCAATGGTCACCTGAAGATGATCATTGGAAAATGATCCACTTATGTACCCAAAGCAATGCCTGGACGAAGCGCGATGCGATCTCTGACGATTCGCCCATGATTCGTCAGTGGTTGGAGCTGTTGGAAGAAAATCGCTTTACGATCCATGATACGCAAGAAGCTGTCAGTTTCCTTTATTTTATTATGGCGGTCGTGATGGATAGTCTGACAGATTTTATTTCGAATGAATGGACCGCAAAAGAGCTGATCAAAGATTTTCGCTATAAGGTGCAATGGATCAAGTATGGAATCAAAGAGGACAACAAAGAGGACAATGAAGAAGAATGAACGCTTCGGCAAGAGGATGGACCAAATGCCTCGCACGGCGGAAAAGTTCATATATAAGGAAAGAGGTGCCCGACAACCGAAATAGTTGTCGGACACCTCTTTTTTGAGGGAATGATTATTTTTTATTTACACGTTTCGCAATGATCGGCAAGATCAAGCCAATCAAAAGAAAGGCGATTGGCGTAATGATATTTAAGGCCAATTGGAAGAACCAAGCTTGCGGATCTGCCGCATAATCAAGCTTAGGAACCATCCCTAAAATGCAGGCAAAGGCCGTGAACAAGAAGCACCATAAGCCGATCCCAAAGCCAACCTTGGTGTTTTTCACGAATTTATAATCGGAAGTAAAGCGATTGGCGTGTTTGTTGACTAGCATAAAAGCTAAGAAGACCCATAAGTAACGCAATGGCATGACAACTGAATTCAAGTTCAACAACCAACGATACAGTTCGGTCATATTGCCGATTCCTAGTGCTGGAATAATGATCAAAATGCTGACTAGGATACCAGTCATAATATACCCATTCACTGGTGTTCCTTTTTTGTTTAGTTTTGCTAAACCATTTGGAACAAATTCTGAATCAGCATCAGACAATAATATTTTCAATGGGGCATCAATTGAAAAAGCCAAAGCAGAGATTTGCGCTAACGCATTGGCGATGGAATAAAGAATGACAAAGAAATTGCCGATTCCGTAGAAGTTTCCTAGTCGTTGAAAGGCTTCATAAGCGCCGTTGACCATCAAATCTTCTGGAATATGGTTGGCATCAAAAAGCATCCCCATAGCAATCGAGCCGAGCAAGGCACATAACGCCACCATACCGGCTAAAAAGATCATGCCTTTTGGAAATTCTTTGGCAGGATTTTTTGTGTTATTTACGTAAGGCGAGATTTTTTCACAGCCACCTACCGCAAATACCAGCATCGAGATCGTGGTTAAATAGGTAAAGTCAAATTTAGGGATATAGGTTGAAACAGATGACATATTTGGTGTAGCAATCTCAGCACCAGTCATTGCTGGAGCAGTCACTGCTAAAAGAATAAAAAGAATCGACATCACGAACATGGCTGTTCCGGCGATGTTCCCAATCATTTTTAAGGTCGTCAATCCTTTAGAGGCAATCCATAAAAAGAATAGAAAAATAGCTAAACAAATCAATGAGACTTCCATGGAGCCCATCGTTGATACAAATGTACCGTTTCCTTTAAATAACCAACTCAATGATACTAAGATTCCTTGGGGTTTTTGTGCCAAATAAGGCACGTGAACGACCCAATAAGTCCAAGCAGCAAAAAAAGCCAACCGCTTTGTTGAGGTTTCTTTGATCCATGAGGAAACCCCACCACTTGACTCTTTGAAGGTCGATCCTAACTGACTAACACTTAATGCATAGGGTACAAAATAAAGAGCCATAATTAATAGCCACGAAACAACAACAGTCAACCCTTGTTGAGCGTAGTTGTTTACAACATTTCCCAGTCCCCAAACAGAGACGAACGCCATCAGCGCAATATTATACCAGCGTAATTGTTTCTCATTCATCGCTTTCTCCTTCTTAAAATGATTTTTCTGACTGGTTAAAATAGAGCGTTTTTTGAAATTTAGTGAGAAAAAAATTTCTTTCCATAAGCGCTTGATCACGATCAAGTTTCTTATGCATTTTTTCACAAATGTCAAAGGTCAAATTGAATAAAAAAATTTCATTTGTTTCTTTTTATCCAGTCGTTGATTTTCCATAGTTAGGATAAACCTCTGAATTCTTTTGGTCAAGAAAAATTAAATTGTTATTTAAAAAAAATAATAAATTTCTGATGATAGCAAAAGCAAACATCATCATTCATTAATAATCTGAAAGAAATCCAACTACATTCGGTCAAGGGCATGGATGAAATAGGGAGTGCTTCATTCAAATGAATGGACGTATAAAGATGGAAGAAACCCTTTCGAAAGGCTTTTCACTGGTGCTTTTAGGATAGATTTTTAAGCAAAGGAAACAGGAGAGTAGACGTAATTTTTTTGTTTTTTTAAGAAAAATTTTACGCGAACATTCTTTCAAAGAAACACGTAAACAAAGTTAGCCAAATGCTTCGTTCCATCGAAATCACTCGTTTTTTTTCGCCAATTTATAGGAAGTGGGTGTTATTCGCTCAAATACTGGCCATAAAAGCAGATAAAAGACGAAGTTTCCACTGGCATGGAAGAAATCGAACAGTAGTCCTTGAAGGTAATAGGCAAGAAACGAAGGAAACTGATAAAGCCAAACTTCCATCAACGAAATGATCAAGCCATAAAGAAGTCCGCAAAGAAAGGCAAAGAAAGCTTGCAAGAAGCGGTTTTTCTTGATGATCGGTATTTTTCCAAACTGATGAAAAAGAATGATGGTGATAGTAAGTGCAGCCAATTGACTGATCGTCCAGGGACCCATGCCTAGATAGATATTTGTTCCGAGCAAACTTAATAAGGCAATCATCAACGCATCGGATAAACGGTAAGAAAAAGCCACTAAAAATAAATGGGCACTCATAGGCTGAACGTTAGGGATAAAGACAAAAACTAACCGTCCAACGATACAAGCCGCAGTAATCAGTGCTAAATGAGAAATTCTTTGGATGGAAAATATCTTGGTTTGGGGAGGAAGCATGAAAATCGCCGTCTTTCTAATTGATAATCATTCTCATTATACATGGAAAATAATAAAATTCAAGATTGAAATACACATTATATAGTACGATAATAAAAAACGAGCACAATATGTTGTGTTTTAGAAGGTGAGGGAAAGAAATGGAATACAAAAAACAAACGATTGAGAAATTGAACGAGGATATCAAGTTTTTCCAAGAAGTTTCGGCGATCACACCAGAAATGACCCAAACATTTGAGGGAATCGCTCGTTTGATTATGCTGGATCGTTATTCATACAAGGATCAAACCCATCAAACATTGCGTAAGGATGATTTGGTGATTTTGACAACGAAAGCTGATCCTAAATATCCTGCGCGAGGAATCGGTGTTGTGAAAGCAATCGATGGGGAACTAGTCTCTATCGAAGTGGAAGAGGCCTATCGCTCAGCGTTAGAAGATATTGATGAACAAGCCAATGGACTTGTTAAAAGAAGAAAAAGTGACATTGAAAAACCGTTAGAACTCTTTTTTGAGCAAGTGGCGCATCGTGTAGCCAAAGGGATTTCTGCCAACGAGTCCCATGACCAGGAGCGCTTCTTCGAGGTGTTTTACCAACAAATCGTGGCGCAAAACCTAATTCCTGCAGGCAGAGTACTTTATGGAGCAGGAACAAATTCTCAAGTTACCTACTTCAATTGCTTTGTGATGCCTTTCATCCATGATTCCCGAAAAGGGATTGCTGTTCATCGACAAGAAGTTATGGAAATCATGAGTCGAGGTGGCGGGGTCGGAACCAATGGGTCGACCTTGCGACCAAAATCAAGTGTGGTCCACGGTGTCAGTGGTCGGTCTTCTGGGGCAGTTTCTTGGTTGAATGATTTGGCAAACTTGACGAACCTTGTCGAACAAGGAGGTAGCCGCCGTGGAGCGCAGATGATTATGATGGCAGATTGGCATCCAGATATTTTTGCGTTTATTCTTTCTAAAATTCAAAATCCTGCTGTATTGCTTCACCTAAAAAAAACAATCACAAATGCGACGATCAAACAACTGATCAATGAAAAACTGCAATTTGACCCTCTGACAAAAATGGAAGAAAGAATGTTCACTTATCTAGCACAACTGCCTGAATCGTCAGATAAGGAACATAATGACATGATCCAAAAGGCAAAAGAAAAATTGCGCATAGGTGGCAGCTATACGGTGAAAGAAAGTGATTTCTTAACTGGCGCGAATATCTCAGTCTGCTTGACAGAAGAATTCATGGAAGCAGTGAAGACAGATGGGTGGTATGAGCTACGCTTTCCAGATATCGACAATTATTCAGAAGCAGAGATGGCGCAATATGATGCAAAGTGGGCTGAAGTCGGGGATGTGCGAGAATGGGCAGCTGCTGGCCATAAAGTCAAAACCTATCAAAGGATCAAAGCTCGTGAGTTATGGGAGTTGATTACTTTTTGTGCAACGTATTCTGCTGAGCCTGGTATTTTCTTTATCGATAATGCCAACAAGATGACGAATGCTACAGCATATGGACAAAAAGTCGTAGCAACTAATCCGTGCGGTGAACAGCCCCTAACCCCTTATGCGGTCTGTAACTTGGCAGCCATCAATCTCGCAAACATGGCGGATCGCCAAAAGGGCACCGTTGATTTTGCCAAACTAAAAGAAACCGTGAAAACAGCGGTTCGTTTCCAAGACAATGTTATTGACGTAACGCCTTACTTTTTTGACAAAAATGAGCAGCAGGCGAAAGGGGAAAGACGTGTTGGATTAGGGATCATGGGCTTGGCAGATTTATTGATCTACTGCGGGAAAAAATACGGATCGGCAGAAGGAAATCAATTCGTTGATCAAATTTTCGAGGCAATGGCAGTCACTGCCTATGAGGCATCCATTGAATTGGCGAAAGAAAAAGGCAGCTTTCCCTTCCTGATTGGAAAAAATGACCAAGAGACGCAAGCGTTGCGAAAGAAATTTATCGATACAGGATACATGAAAAAAATGCCAGCGCACATCCGCGAAGGCGTGCTGCGATTCGGTATTCGCAACTCTCATCTTTTGACTGTTGCGCCAACAGGATCGACAGGCACGATGACGGGAGTTTCAACTGGTTTAGAACCTTATTACTCCTTTTCTTATTTTAGAAGCGGTCGACTAGGTAAGTTTATTGAAATCAATGCGGAAATCGTTGACGAATACCTGATGGATCATCCTGAACGAACCAAAGCGGAGTTGCCGGCATGGTTCATTTCCGCTATGGAGTTGACGCCCGAAGAGCATGTCGGTGTGCAATGCACCATACAACGCTGGGTGGATAGCTCCATTTCAAAAACGGTCAATGCACCAAAAGGATATACAGTAAGCCAAGTAGCCAAGGTTTATCGAGATCTTTATGAAGGAGGAGCCAAAGGAGGGACTGTCTATGTAGACGGCAGCCGAGATTCACAAGTACTTACCTTAGAAGCGGTTGAAAATGAGCTGACCGCACAAGTTGAACCGCTGCCTGTCGTTCAAGTAAATGAACCCGTCGCCTCTGGTGAAATCTGTCCCATCTGCCATGAAGGAACCATTGAGGAAATCGGTGGCTGTAGTACCTGCACAAACTGTAAAATCCAATTAAAATGCGGGCTCTAAGAAAAAACGAGAGTGATAAAATAATTCTTATCCGTATACTGGATAGAAAAACGATTAGTATTTTGACTATTGGAGAGGAAGAAATAGATGAAAAAAGTATTTGTCGTATTCCTGCTAGTGAGCACACTACTCGTCGCTACAGGATGCCAACAGGCAAGTGTAACGCCAGAAAGCACGCAGCAAAGTTCCTTGAAGCAAGAACAAGGAACAGCTACGATCGTCATCCAAAATCAAGAAGCTGTGACCTCAAAAGAAGTAACGTTCCGAGAAAATGAGTCGCTGCTGGAAGTAATGAAAGAAAACTTTGCGATCAAAGAAAAAGATGGCTTTATCACCTCGATCGACGGCATCAGTCAAGATCAAAAAGCCAATCTATTTTGGGTCTATACCGTCAATGACGAAATGACCGATAAAGGGGCACAAGCGTTGATTTTAAAGAACAATGACACTATCACATTTGATTTGAAAGCATTCTGATTTGCTTGATTCTAAGGATCTTTATTGGTGCAAAAGAACTTGCATATAAAGATCTTTATCTATACAGATAGACTCTTGCGTTGATTTTGGAGGCAGTTTTGCATTCAAGTTCTATTCAAGAGTCTATTCTTGTTTTTCTATCAGGGGTTGGGTGGTGGCTTAGTTTATTTTAAAATTGGAATAATAGAAGTAAAGATACCATTACATACATAAGTTTTAGCCATGATGTTTCTTTCGTATTTTGGCTTTCGTTCCTATTTTTTGTAGAAAATAATTTTTTTATAGTAGAGTGGAAATGGACAAAAATTTGATTTATCCGTTAGCTTAAGTGGCTAACGCTTCTATTCTCTAATATATGGTTTTACTTACTATTTTTCTTGCGATTGTTTCCCAATCTGCTTGTTGTTCATAAAAACAATGTTATCATTGTACCATCAGATGTGGTGGCGAACAGTGGTCTAAAACACGAGCGGTGATTACAAATAAGGTTTTTTCGTTCTCTTTGTTTATTGATCAGAAAAGGTAGGAGGAGAATAATGGTTGAGGTACTTTTGATGTGTGGCGTTAGTGGTGCAGGCAAAACCACTTACTCAAAACAAAAAGAGCAAGAAGGCTATGTAAGACTAGCAATAGATGAATTGATTTGGGAAGATTATGGCGTTTATGGTGTTGATTACCCTTCGGAGAAATATGCAAAAGTTTCTTCATTATCTTCAGTTAAATTGAAAGAGCTTACAGTAAAGGCTGTTCAAGAAGGAAAAAACGTAGTTGTCGATTCTAGTTTTTGGGCTAAAAGTCACCGAGACGCTTATAGAGAACTACTGGCAGCATATGATGTGACGATTAAAGTAATCTATCTAAAAGCTGATTATGATACTTTACGAAAACGATTAGCGATCAGAAATAAAGTCCAGACTGCAAATTCCGCTTTTCCTATTACAGAAGAAATCCTTCAACGGTTTTTTTCAGGATTCGAAGAACCGGTAAATGAAGATGAGGTAGTGATCGAGCAAAAGAATATATGAAGTAGCCTCAAAACTTTTTTTACTCTTTTTCAATACAGTTAGTCTTATTCCTGTGCAGGACACGAAGGACAGTCATGCTAGAAGCAAAATAGTGATTGGCAATTTCTTTTCTTGTTGCATTCTTCGATAGAAGAAATAATTTAGCGGTGACCACCCCAAATGAAGAATAAGAGCAGCTAGTACGAAATTTGTATCCAATTGCTGATGAGAGGAATTAGATCAGCCAAAATTGTAAAAGAGGGTAAGAAATAGGAGAACTATTTTAAAATGACGATCGTCCCCTCAGAACCTTCAGAATACAAATAGAATAAAATCAATTGATTGTATAGGTGAGTTATGAAAGTTCAGTATAAACTAATTTTTCTTATTATATTATTTATTTTGATAGGGTTAGTTTTAATTGGAGATCCTACAGATATTTTTTATATAGTGTTAAATTTTTCTCTTCCTGTGTTATTTATAATTTTTAAATTGTTTTTTTCTGATGTGAAAAACAGGAAATTGTTTTGGCAAAAAAGGTCGCCATACTTTGGAGAGCAAAGAAGAAAAATAAATAAAAACGTTTTAAATCTATTTTTTATAATAGGATTAGTATGGTTTATGTATTTAGTTTATCAATACCTGAATTAAAAAAACAAGGGACATGACATAGGTTAACAAGTTATGCTCCTTGTTTTATGGTGTTACGATAATTAGTGTTAGTGTAATATCCATGGATTTTTTGAAGAATATATGGAGATAATATAAATAGGGGTTCGCGCCACGATTTACCTGTTCATTGGGTGTTAAACCCACTTACTAAAAGTTAGGTAATTTGAAGAAGTTAGATTTTTTATGCGAAAAATAAATTTATTTATGAGTATAGTAAGTGAAAATAGCGCTCAAATAGAGTGTAATATGAGTATAAAAAACTCTTTTTTGGGGGTGCGTTATGAAGAAGGAAAAAGAAAGAATTCAGATTGCGGTTGAAAAAGATCTAAAAATGGAAGCAGAAGATATTTTACATGATTTAGGAATGAATCCCACTACGGCAATTACTATTTTTTATAAACAAGTCATAGAAAAAGGGGGATTACCCTTTGAGGTAAAACTTTCTGAACAAACAAAGCAAGCTAGGCGAATTGCTAAGTTAGCGAAAAAATCTACTAATGTGACGAGGATAGATGATAATAAGGCTTTCGAGGCTTGGTTGGATGAAGATGAATAAAATAGTTTCAATGTATGTGGCTTATGTGGGTAAACCAGAAGGAAAAAGACGACCAGTTTTGATTATTGAGAATAGTGAAAATGAAGTTCTTTTTTATGCGATTACAAGCAAGTTTGAACACAAATCAGAGCGCATAAAAAAGCTTTATTTCCATATCAATGATTGGCAAGATTCAAATTTAAAAAAAGAGTCTTGGATTGACACAGGAACGTTATTCGTTCTTTCCAAAGAAAAAATAGATTTTAAATATAAAGATATAGGGTAACTATCTCAGAAAGATTTGAATCGTTTAGAAGAGTTTCTTAAGGAGCGCTCTTAGAAGAATGAACAGCATTAAAAATACACTACCTTTTCATTAGGACTAGGTAGTGATTTTTTTGATTTCATATCTAATTTGTAGTGGTAATAGTGAGAAAAAAATTACTGTAAAGGTTTTTGAACTAGCGAAGCACTCACTGAATTTATACAGAAGATATTACTTCCACAAATTATCTGACTCAGTTAATTTATGGAGAAACGAAGCATTTCACGTGCAAAGAGTTCAGTCATCTCGTAGAAAAAAACTTTTCGAAAAGCATAGCTCTTACATACATCATTTAATAAGAAACTTTTTGACAGCAAGGCATTTCTTCTTATTCAATTGGCAATAAATTAATTATAAACAAAAAAATGGAACAGCATAAATGTTTTCGAAATGCTTTCGCACCAACATTTACCTGTTCCGTGGGTTTGGCACCCAATGGGCCGTGAGGGGCTCGAACCCGCGACCCGCTGATTAAGAGTCAGCTGCTCTACCAACTGAGCTAACGGCCCGTACCAAAAGTACTTCATTATCTTAGCACTCCATTGTTGAAAAATCAATCATTCTTTTGAAAAAAATATGCGCTTTTTTCAGTTGAGAAACTGGCGTTATCTTAATAAAACACCATTTGTTTCCCAAATTCAAATGATAGGAAATTCTTAAAAGATTGATCAGATTGCTTTAAAAACTCAGAAAACCGTGATAAAATGTATCTAGTTATCAAAACTAGATGATTAGTTTGTGATAATCTAACCTTCTGTTCGTCAAAATGGAGGATGACATGGAAAAATTACAAGCAGACATGAAAAATTGGGGCAATTCATTGCTGAATTTCCACCTGCCGAGATGGGAAGAATTGCCAACGCTGGAACTGTATATGGATCAGGTGATCACATTGATCGATCAATATTTATCGCCGGTGATCCAAACGGAAAAGCATCCGCTATTGACCTCTTCCATGGTCAATAATTATGTCAAAAAAGGGATGATTCCAGCACCAGAGAAGAAACGTTACAATCAAAAGCATCTCGCATTTTTGATTGCGATCACGATGCTCAAGCAAGTGCTGACGATTCCTGAAATAAAGACGGGGATCCTTTTTCAAGGGAAAGTCGTCGGCATCAGAAATGCCTACAATGTATTTTGTGAAGAACAAGAAAAAGCGATCCACCTTGTCGGCAAAGAAGCAATGGGAGAACCCGAACAAATGACGTCGGAACCGATCCCAATTGAATTAGTAGCCATGAAAGGTGCGACGCGTTCCTTTGCCAACAAACTATTGGCAGAAAAAACGATTGAATTAGAAGTCATTTATTTAGACACACATAAAGGAGAAGACCATGAATAAAGAGAAAATTGCCCTATTAGTTGATTCAGGTACCGATGTTCCCGCACAGATCATGGAGCAATACGGCATGTATATGCTGCCATTGCAAATTATCTACAAGGATCGGACCTATACCGATAAAGTTGATATTACTGCGGAAGAAATCTACGAGCGCTTGCCGCAAGAGATCCCTAGTACCTCGTTACCTGACGGGGCTGCGATCGGGGAAATCTTTGATCGGATCAAAGCCGATGGGTATGAGAAAGTCTTTGCCGTAACCATCTCCAGCGGATTGAGCGGAACGTTTAACGTCGTTCGCCTGTTAGGTGAACAACGGACGGATCTTGAGGTTTTCGTGCTTGATACGAAAAATATCGGAATCGGTGCAGGGCTGCAAGCGATTCGTGCAGCAGAACTGTTAGAAAAAGGCGTGACTTGGGAAGAACTGCGGGCACAATTAACGAATGAAGTGCCGAAAAACAAAGTCTTTTTCAACGTAGCTACCTTAGAGTATTTACAAAAAGGCGGCCGCATCGGTCTGGTTGCATCCATCTTAGGCAATGCCTTGAAATTGAATCCAATTATCTCTTGTAATGAAGAAGGGATCTACTATACGGTCGCAAAATCTCGTGGACGGAAGAAAAGCTTGGACAAAACCGTTGACTTGATCAAGCAATTCATCGGTGATCATCGCCATGTGCGTTTAGCCGTGGCGCAAGGTGATGCACTGCAAGAAGCCAAAGAGATGAAAGCACGATTAGAAGCCGAATTTCCTAAGGTCAAAGAAATCTTATTTGGACAAATCTCTCCCGCATTAGTCGTCCATACGGGTCCTGGGTTGTTAGGGATCGGTATCCAGCTTTTAGAAGAGTAAAAAAGAAAGGCCCCTTGCCTTTCTTTTTTTGTGCTTTCCTTAAGAATGAGGCTGCGGTTTTTGGGAAAGATGAAAAGCCCGTTTAAATAATGTATAATAAGTAAGAAACCAAAAAAAATTGAGGTGACATTTTTGAAAAAGATCCTAGTCGTGGACGATGAGAAACCAATTTCTGATATCGTCAAATTTAATTTAACCAAAGAAGGATATGAAGTATATACCGCCTATGATGGAGAAGAGGCATTAGAAAAAGTAGCCGAGGTCGATCCTGATCTGATTTTGCTTGATTTGATGCTGCCAAAAATGGATGGGTTGGAAGTTGCACGGGAAGTGCGCAAAACCCATGACATGCCGATCATCATGGTCACAGCCAAAGATTCTGAAATCGATAAAGTACTAGGCCTCGAGCTTGGTGCGGACGATTATGTAACCAAACCATTTTCAAACCGGGAATTGGTGGCCCGCGTCAAAGCCAATCTGCGTCGCGGCTCGGCAGCTGCGAAGGAAGCAGACGATAACGCCAACAGCGAATTAACGATTGGTGATTTAACCATTCATCCTGATGCGTACATGGTCACTAAAAATGGTGCAGCCATTGAATTGACGCACCGAGAGTTTGAATTGATGCACTACTTGGCAAAACATCTTGGTCAAGTGATGACCCGGGAGCATTTATTGCAAACGGTTTGGGGCTATGACTACTTTGGTGATGTCCGGACCGTTGACGTGACGGTGCGTCGTTTACGTGAAAAAATCGAAGACAGCCCGAGCCATCCAAATTATTTGGTTACTCGTCGCGGAGTGGGCTATTACTTGCGGAACCCAGAACAGGAATAAGCTATGAAAAATAAAGTTCGCTTTTTTCAATCGGTGAACTTCAAAATCGCCCTGACTTTTATCTTGATCTTATTGATTGCGATCCAGATTATCGGGGCGTATTTTATTCGCGAATTGGAAAGAACAACGGTCGATGCCTTCAAACGCGACATGGAGGCACGTGCCAGCACGTTAGTGGTAACGTTAGGCTCTGAATTGAGTCGAATGGATAATGATGACGGTTTAGATTGGGATTCCATGAATGCTTCCTTGAATCGTATCTTAACGAGTACCAACTCATCGGAAATTTTGGAGATGCGGGTGGTGGATGAGCAAGGGATCATTCGTGCAACCACCAATATCAATGATCGTGGCTCGGTGGGAGAAAAAAATGATTACCGTGATTACGATACGAACCGCAGTGAAGTCCTCTATGATGAATCCAGCGGCCAGCGGGTGTTCAATATCGTGCAGTCGATCCAATCACCGACAGGGGATACCGTTTTAGGAACCCTTTATTTACGGAGCAATCTTGAGTCAAAATACAATGAAGTCAGTACGACTGCGGTCATTTTTGTGACAGCCTCACTGATTGCGGCAGTGATTTCGATCATTGTGGCACTATTGGTCTCTCGTTCCATCACCCAACCGATCGGAGAGATGCGCGAACAAGCGATTCGCATCGCCAAAGGAGATTATAGCCGCAAGGTCGCGATTCATGGAAAAGATGAATTGGGGCAACTGGCGGAGACCTTTAATCAACTAGGAGAACGAATCGAAGAGACTCAAGAGGCGATGGAATCTGAGCGAAACCGCTTGGACAGCGTCTTGTCTCACATGACAGACGGCGTTGTTGCCACCGACCGACGAGGCAAAGTCATTACCATCAATGAGATGGCGATGTCCTTGTTAAATGTCAGCAACGAAGAAGCGATCGGGCAGTCGATTTTGACGTTATTGGAAATCGATGAAGAATACACGTTACGAAAGCTTTTGGAAAATCCTGAAGACATGCTGTTGGAGCGTCCTAGTAATGATTTGACGGGAACAAATATGATTTTGCGCATCGATTTCTCCATGATTCGTCGGGAGTCTGGCTTTATTTCTGGGTTAGTTGCGGTGATGCACGATGTTACAGAGCAAGAAAAAAATGAACAGGAACGGCGAGAGTTCGTTTCCAACGTTTCTCATGAGTTACGGACACCATTAACGAGTATGCGCAGCTACATCGAAGCGTTGAGTGAGGGTGCTTGGAAAGACCCAGAAATTGCGCCGAACTTTTTGAAAGTGACGTTGGATGAAACGGATCGAATGATTCGGATGATCAATGACTTGTTGAGTCTGTCGCGGATGGATAGCGGCAATTCGCAACTGCAGTTGGAATACATCAATTTCAATGAAATGGTCAATTTCGTGTTGGATCGTTTTGACATGATGGTGACGAATGAAAGCAAAAAATACTTGATTCGTCGGGAGTTCACTAAACGAGAATTATGGTTGGAAGTCGATACCGATAAAATGATCCAAGTGATCGATAACATCATGAATAATGCCATCAAATATTCGCCAGATGGCGGGATCATTACGGTGAAATTGATGGAGACCCATAACAACATCGTACTTAGCATCAATGACCAAGGACTAGGGATTCCGAAAAAAGATCTCGCAAAGATCTTTGATCGTTTTTACCGAGTCGACAAAGCTCGTGCCCGTCAGCAAGGAGGTACTGGCTTAGGATTGGCGATCTCACGAGAAGTCATCAAAGCTCATGGCGGTGCGATTTGGGCGGAAAGTCGAGAAAATCGCGGGTCAACATTTTACATCATGTTGCCGTATGAACCGTATGAGGAGGATTGGTGGGTATGAGAATCTCAGAAAAAATCATTCGTGTAGGCTTGATCGTAATGATCGCCTTGAGTTTTTATTTCTCCTATATGATTTGGCTGAATCCGACTGGGTTCAACAATGCCAGCACGGAAACAGATACCGGCGTCAATCCTTCGGTTCAAACCTACAAACAAAAAAGCGATTTGTTTTTGCCCCTGTATTTGACTTGGAATGACGAGGACGCGATCAAAGAAACCAACTCTGAAGCGGTGATTCGTGAGATCCAAGAGGCGATCAATGAGGCAACGATCAGTGATTTGACGCTGCGAACCTATGGCGAGGAACAAGCTTTTTCAAAAGCCCAAGAAGTCAATCAAGGGGTGTCCTTAAACTACTATACAACGTTTTACTTGAAAGATTATGAGAAAACCTTTGAAAAAGAGCTGTCCTTAGAGGACGAAAGTGAAACAGAGGATTTTCCGTTTTCCCGCATCCAGTTTGACCTTGAAGAAAACACGATCCAATTTGTTGATTTTACCCATCAACGAGTGGTGCGAGGAAAAATCGACTGGGACAAAAGCCAAGTAAAACACTTACTAGCAGACAACCCTCGAGAATGGACGACAATGGTGGCAGATGAAGAACGATCCAGCAAGCAATATTATACGCAGGATTCGATCAAGCTGAAAAAATACAGCTACTATTCTTCGACTCAATCTCAGAGCTTGTTTCGAGAAGCCTTTTTCAGCAATCCTAAAAACGTCAAGATCAATGATGAAAGTGTCGATACCTACTATTATGAAGGTGGGCAAAACATGACGGTCTTGCAAGATCAGCAGCAAGTCAAGTTTGAAACTACCACAGATGATTCCGATGAAACGGATCTGGCGATGTTGAGTGCGGATTATATTATTCGTTTAGGCAACAATTTTGGGACGATCCGCTATTTTGATCAACAAGACAAGCACTTGGATTATCGGGTTTTCGTTGAAGGCTATCCAGTCTTTAGTACTGGTGGTCAAGGGGTGATCAGTGTGGCTTTTTCAGAAAGTGGTCAGACCGGCAGTCGGGAAATGACGATTTCTGCCAGTTTGAACGCGATTCAAGTGCCGATTCCTTCTGAAACCGAGATTGAATTACCCTCTAGTTTGTCGGTCAAAAATGATCTGATTGCGGCAGGGGCTGATCCTGAATTATTGCAACAGATCATCGTTGGCTATCAATGGGGGGAGATCAAAGATGCACCACTCGTTGATTTGACGCCTGCTTGGTATGTCAATTATGACTCGTCTTGGATCAGTTATGATGCATTAATGACAAAATTAGCAGAAACGGAGGAGAATTAATTGGATTTTAAACGAATCGAATGGATTTTTTTCCTCGCTTTTCTTGGTCTGAACGTCTTTTTATTCAATGTTTACAGTGAGGCTCGCAGCGAGCATCAGATGGTTTCACAATCAAACCAAACGATTCCTATCGAACAACGTCTCGAGTCTGAGGACATTCGGTATTCTGGCGAATTATCAGATGAGGTCTTGAGTGGCTATTATTTGAGCGGTGAACAGACGGATTTTGATGTGGAGCTACGAAATCCGCAACTCAATACGCAGTTCAAAAGAGGGTCGACGGTCAAAGGTCAGCAGTTGATCCATGTCTCAACCAATGGCTTTTACATCAGTGATGATTCCCAAACGGAAGAAACCGTCAATGGTTTTTTGCAACGAAAAGATCAAGTCCTGTTTGGGGATGAATATGACTATTTGGAAAACCTCTCTGTCTTGAACGCCAATCATCCGACCGTGGTGGCGGTTCAATCCTATGAAGGCATTCCTTTCAATGACAGCTCAAGTCGAATCGATATCACCTTAGAACAAACGGATGATCTATTGCAGATTGCTCGTTACACGCAAACACATATCTCCAATATTACGCCTCTAAGGGAAAAGATGACGGTCTATTCAGAAAAAGAAGCAGTAAATACGCTTTATCTAAACAACAAGCTGCCGAGTCACTCGAAAATTCTCTGGACGGAATTAGCCTATACGATGATTTTGAAGGTTAGGGAAAAAAATGTGTATATTCCTGCATGGTTTATTGCGTTCCAATTAGATGGCGATGACACCATCCAAATCGAAACGGTCAATGCCTTTAGCAATCGGATCATCACGAATAATGCCGTTCAAAAGGTAGAAAATCCATAAAAAAGCGGGTATAATGGAACTCGTTGAAACAACCAGAGAGGAAGTCACGTAAACCATGATGAAGGAAAATGCCTTTCAAGTAAGTATCCTAGCCAGCGGAAGTTCAGGAAATTCGCTCTATATCGAAAGCAATAAAAAGCGGATCTTAGTGGATGCCGGTTTGAGCGGCAAGAAGATCACTTCATTATTGGATGAAGTAGGGCGGAAACCAGAAGACTTGGACGCCATTCTTGTGACCCACGAACACCGGGATCATATCCACGGTGTCGGAGTACTGGCGCGAAAATACAAACTTGATGTCTATGCGAATACAAAAACATGGCAAGCGATTGATCCAATGATCGGTAACGTCGCTGTCGAACAAAAACATATCTTTGAAATGGGAAAAGTGCTGACCTTGGGTGACTTGGACATTGAAAGCTTTGGCGTCTCTCACGATGCTGCAGCGCCGCAATTTTATCGTTTCCATAAAGACGGCAAATCATTCGTGATGTTGACGGACACCGGTTATTGCAGCGATCATGTGCGAGGCATTATCAAAGGCGCCGATGCGTACCTTGTGGAAAGCAACCATGACCTAGAAATGCTGCGAATGGGCCCTTACCCATGGAGCCTCAAACAGCGAATTCTTGGAGATCGTGGTCACTTATCGAATGAAGATGGCGCTCTGGTCATGACGGATATCTTGACCGACAATACCAAACGGGTCTATCTTGGTCATTTAAGTAAAGAAAACAACTTGAAAGAGTTGGCGCACTTAACGATGGTCAACACCATGAAAGAACATGATCTAGGTGTTGGAGAAACATTTGAAGTCTATGATACCGATCCTGACAAAGCGACGGAGTTATTTGCAATCTAATCGATCAACAAAGGATAAAATTGTCGGGTGGAGGCAGCAGGTATGTTTGATGAAGAAAAAATCAAGCGTCTGAACGAGCTTGAAATGGCTGTTTATAAGTACATTGTCCAGCATTTTGAAGAGATCGATCAACTGACGATCCGCGAATTGTCAGCTGCATGCCATGTCTCGACCTCGACGATTTTACGATGTATCACGAAATTAGGCTATCGCGGGTATTCAGAGTTAAAGTATGCGATCTGTCAAAAAAAGGAACAAGATGCACGAGCGTTTGATCTTTTCTATGATGCAACGATCCAAGTCAATACATTCTTAAAAAAAGTCAATAATGAAGATTACCGTAAGTTTATCCAGCCAGCGGTAGAACTGATTCTTTCCGCACGCCATGTGGCGTTTTCAGGTATCGGCACAAGTGGCATTCTTGGCACCTATGGCAGCCGCTATTTTGCTAATTTAGGCATCAATGCCTATAGCATCGTCGATCCCTTTTTGCCAGTACCGCCTCGTGGGATGGAAAATACGTTAGCGATCATTTTATCAGTTTCGGGGGAAACCATTCAAATGATCAAGCAAACGGAGGACTTCAAACGGTATGGGGCAAAAGTACTCAGTATCACTAATGATGAAAAATCGACGATCGCCCAAATGGCAGATTACAATATTTCCTACTATATGCCCGTCGTCAGTGGGGGAAAAGAAGTCGATTTGAACCTGACGACGCAAGTCCCAGTGATTACACTGATCGAACTTTTAGCCCATCAAGTCTACAAGCAAATCTAAGTGATCGTAAAAAAACAGCTTCGGCTGTTTTTTTTGTTGGAACATGTTTCATAACTTAGAAAAGCTATAGGCAAGGGGAATATTATCTATTAAGATTTATTTGTAAGCGAATTCACTGGCCGGTGGATGGAATTTTATTTTAGGAGTGATGTGAGATGAACGAATGGATCAATGAGAAATTATTACCCCCAATATTAAAATTTGTCAATACGAAAGCAATCACTGCATTAAGAAACGGTATGCTCTATACGATGCCCTTTTCAATCGTAGGATCGATTTTCCTACTATTAGCAAACTTTCCCGTCCAGTCGATTGCGGATTGGGTAACGAATAGCGGCTTAGGTGAATACTTCAACCAAGCCTATGGCGCCTCTTTTGCAATTATGGCCTTTTTCGCCGTAATGGGCATCGCCTATTCATATGTAAAAGCAGAAGGTTACGAAGGACTCCCTGCAGGAATGATTGGTTTAGTTATTTTCTTATTAACTATGGAGTCAAGTGTGACGGATGCTGAAGCAAATGTGACCATCGCAAATGTCATTGATAAGACGTGGACCGGTGGACAAGGAATGATCAGTGCCATCTTAGTGGGACTTTTTGTGGGTTGGGGTTATACGTGGTTCTTGAAACGCGACATCCGAATCAAACTGCCAGAGCAAGTACCCACCAATGTCGCAAACTCATTTACAGCATTGATTCCAGCCGCTGTTTTGACGACCATCGCATTAGGCATTTATATTTTCTTTGATAAAGTTTTTCAAACAACCGTGGTCGAATGGATCTACACCGTGATTCAAAGTCCAATGCAAGGGGTGACGGATTCCCTTGGTGGTGCAATGATGCTAGGCTTCTTAGTGCCATTCTTGTGGTTCTTTGGGGTTCATGGTTCGACGATCGTGGGCGGGATCATGGGACCAATTTTACAAGCCAATTCATTAGCCAATACGGCTATTCTTGAATCTGGTAAAGCATTGACATTAGAAAATGGCGGACACATCGTGACCCAGCAGTTTTTGGATCAATTTATGACGGTAACTGGCGCAGGAATGACGATTGGGATCGTGCTATACATGGTGGCTTTTGCCCGTTCGGCGCAGTTCAAACAATTAGGACGTCTTTCCTTGATACCGGCATTCTTTAATATCAATGAACCAATTATTTTTGCGACACCGATCGTCATGAACCCAATCATGGTATTACCATTTATTTTGACACCGATGGTTTCAGGCGTGATCACGTATTTTGCACTTTATACCGGTATCGTACCGCTATTTACTGCTGTGCAAGTTCCATGGACGACCCCGCCGATCATTTCAGGTTTTCTAGTAGGTGGCATTCGGACCGCTATTTTACAATTTGTTGTTTTAGCAATCGGCTTCTTTATTTACTATCCTTTCATTCGTAAAGTCGATAGTTTGAACTATAAACAAGAAACAGAGATCGTTTAATACCAAGGAAGCAGGTTGAATAGAAATGAATAAACTAAGAAGCGATTTTTTATGGGGTGGCGCAGTCGCTGCTCACCAATTGGAAGGCGGCTATCGTGCGGGTGGAAAAGGCGTGATTGTCGCTGATGTCATGACTGTCGGAGGCAACGGAATTCCTCGCCGAATCACGGAAGGTATCCAACCGGGCGAAAGCTATCCCAATCATGAAGCGATCGATTTTTATCATCGGTATCCTGAAGACATCAAGCTTTTTGCCGAATTAGGGTTGAAGTGCTTCCGAACATCGATTGCCTGGACCCGTATTTTTCCAAAGGGGGATGAGCGCGAGCCGAATGAGGAAGGCCTGGCCTTTTATGATCAATTATTCGATGAGTGTTTACGCTATGGCATTGAGCCAGTCATTACCCTGTCTCACTTTGAAATGCCTTATCATTTAGTGACCGAATACGGAGGTTGGCGTAACCGTAAATTGATCGATTTGTTTGTCCGCTTTGCAGAAGTTTGTTTTACGCGCTATCAAAAGAAAGTGAAGTATTGGATGACCTTCAATGAAATAAATAATCAAGCAAACTATAAAGAAGATTTTGCGCCATTTACCAATTCTGGTCTGTTCTTTACGGAAGGAGAAGACCGAGAAAAAGTCATGTACCAAGCAGCTCATTACGAGCTCGTTGCCAGTGCAAAAGCGGTGGCGCTAGGACATGCGATCAATCCTGCGTTTCAAATCGGATCGATGATCGCGATGTGCCCAATCTATCCGTATTCTTGCGATCCCAAAGACATGATGGCAGCCACGGTGGCCATGCAACGGCGCTATTGGTTTTCAGATGTTCATGCCCGTGGGCACTATCCGAGTTATATGCGCAGCTATTTTGAAAGAAAACAATTTGATTTAGATATCACCCCTGAAGATGAAGCAGCTTTGGCGAAAGGTTGTGTTGACTACATTGGTTTTAGTTACTATATGTCATTTGCGATCAAAGGCAAGGAGAATGATCCAACCTATGACTATGATGAGAGCCAAGATCTGGTGGGCAATCCTTATGTCGATGCTTCTGAATGGGGCTGGCAGATTGATCCCGTAGGCTTGCGCTATGCCATGAACTGGTTTAACGAACGCTACGAATTGCCGCTTTTCATTATAGAAAATGGCTTTGGTGCGGTGGATACGGTGGAAGAGGATGGACAGATCCACGATGACTACCGTATTGACTACCTAAAAGCCCATATCGAAATGATGAAAGAAGCAGTAGCTTATGATGGCGTCGACTTATTAGGTTATACACCGTGGGGCATCATTGACTTGATTTCTGCGGGGACAGGGGAAATGAAGAAACGCTATGGTGTGATCTATGTGGACAAAGACAATGAAGGAAATGGAACCCTTGCTCGTCAGAAGAAAGATTCATTTGCATGGTATCAGCAAGTGATTGCGTCCAATGGCACGAAAGTCTAAAGAAAAAAACGTTACGCAAAATTTCGGCTCTTTGTCAATAAGGACTGATGAGTTGTGTAAAATCAAATCTGGGTCAGAATGAACCACA
>NZ_BCPT01000016.1 GCF_001544095.1 Enterococcus casseliflavus NBRC 100478
TGCGTCAGGAAGTCCGAACGCTTCAAGCAACTCAGCACGTCCTAGCTTGTCAGCAAGGTGCAACACTCCCGACCACAGAACTGTCTTATACCCTTGGCTGTTTTTGGCAAGGTATGTTGGCTCTAGGTTGTCAGCATGTTTCCTCATAGCTTGTCTGCTGATACCAAAAAGTTCAGCAAGTTCTTTTACTGTCAACATTTGTTTTGGTTATCTATCCGTTGTCACAAGGGTGTCACCTCGTTTGTTTTTCTTTTAGTATACAGGAATCCGATCTAATAAACGAATTTCAATAAGATCCTTTCTAATCAATTAGAAAATATTTTTCAAAAATGCATATGAAAAAAATATAATAAGCAACTATTTAGAGATTAGAGAGAAAAATGAACGCTAATAGTTTTTATCACTAATCGGTCGTAAGGTCCATGGTTTTCCATCCAAATTATGTTTTAATAATATTAAAATCATTTATGGAGAATACTTAGTATGAAAATAGTGAAGCGTATTTTATTAGCTGTAGTGACAATATGTGTTTTATTTTTAGGGATTATCTATTTTTTGGGGTATAAATTAAACATATATTTAGTACCACCATCCCCTCAGAAGTATGTACAAGTTGCCCTAAATAACATGGACGAACTTGGGCTGTTCACTGACTCAAAAGAATGGGTAGAAACTAAAAAAAATACGATACAAGAAACATCAAATGCTAAAGATTATGCAGAAACAATCCCTAATTTAAAAAAGGCGATTAAAGTTGCAGGAGGCAAGCATTCGTTTATTGAAGATGAAGAAAATATGTCAAAAAAAAGTATTGAAGAATATGTAAAACCCAAGGCAGAAGTCGAAAATGATATTTTAGTATTAACTATTCCTGCATTTACTGGAAGTGATAAAGAAGCCGAAGAGTATACTACTATTTTAGAAACGGCATTGCATAAGAAAATTTATAAGTCCGTAATTGTTGATTTATGTGGAAATACAGGAGGAGATATGGCTCCTATGATATTAGGTCTATCTGCCATATTACCAGATGGTAAATTATTTAGTTATGTAGATAAAAACAACGATTTAGAGCCTGTAACTCTTAAAAGTGGCGAATTAAACAGTAACATCTCAACAATAAAAATAAGTGATAACAAAAAAATAAAAAAAGTGCCGATTGCCATATTAATAGACAGTAATACAGGGAGTTCTGGCGAATTAACCGCTTTGTGCTTTAAGGGGATCCCTAATGTTAAATTTTTTGGGTCTGATTCAGCAGGTTACACTTCTGCCAATCAATCTGTCTATTTATACGATGGATCGACATTACAAATAACTTCTGCTTTTGTAAAAGACAGAACAAATAAAATTTATAAAAATGTTCCTATTAATCCAGATGTTCGAACAAATAATAGCAAAAGTTCTGCAATAGAATGGATAAGATCTCAATTAAAGTAAAAAAAACTTGCAAAGAAAAATCTTTGCAAGTTTTTTTTTACTTTGCTACTTGTGCTTTTTTCTTGCAACATGAGTAAATCCAATACTTAACCACCCGAAAAATAACACTAACCAAGTTGTACTATGTCTTGCTAGAAATGCGATTAAACTTAAAATAGCGACAATAAAATATAAAAAATAATCATATTTTGAAAAGAATTTATCCATAACTATTCCACCTTAAAGTTATATTTTCTATAATATATTCTCTTTTCTTAATGTTGGTCTATCAGTTTTTAGTCTTAGTATACGTGCAGCTGCTGTGTCAGGAACTTCGAACGCTTCAAGCAAATCGGGACGACCTAGCTTGTCTGCTGATACCAAAAAATTCAGCAAGTTCTTTTACTGTCAACATTTGTTTTGGTTGTCTATCTGTTGTCAAAAGGTTGTCACCTCAGTTGCTTTTTTCTTTTAGTATACATGAATTCGCTTTGCCAAGCGAAACCGATTGAATGCAGCAATCAAAGTAGAGGAACATGCAGTAAGAAAACTACATGTTTTCTTCTAGTAATTTTAGTGTATAGTCGTCCGCTATGATCTCACCTTGCATGATCAGCAGTAAATGGTCGAAAGGGATTTTTGTGGATTTACTGAGTCGGTTCAGTTCTTCCTCACTCTCGATCCTTTCATAAATTTTTTTGGTTCGCTCGATTCGATCCCATTCTGTATTGGTCAAGTAGCGGGAAAGTTCATAGGTTAGCCGAGAATCCTCTGCACCGTGCACAAGATCAACTCCTCTTTTTATGGATTATTATAAAGGCAATAGAAAATAAAGAAACAACTGATCACTTGAATTGTTCATGTTATACTCGTTAATGGCAACTGCCCCGTGAGGGGGTGTAAATATGCTGGAAACTTTAATATCGCTGATTATCGCTCCACTATTCGTGGGTCTAGTACTCTTACTAGTTGATCGCTGGTTAGACGATTAACCGATAGTCGAAGCAGTTGCCTTCTGGCCCCAACGCTGGAGTCGCAACAGCGCAAAAAAAGCCCTCCTATTCGCAGTAGGAGGGCTTTTTGGTGTAAACATGCTTGTTCTTTAATATCGCTTCGCACATTTATTATAGCAAGAAATTTGGAAAAAATCAAAATGCAGCAATCAGTACCAGTCATTTTTTCGTTCTGAAATTATTTGAAAATTGATATCGAAAAGATAGGTCACATTTTCAACTTTCTATGGTCGAAAATGTGACCTACCTTAAAATTGACCAATCCCATGCAGCACTAACGTTTTACTGATCTCGTTACATGTAGGAAGTTGTTTCCTAACCCCCCTATTAGTAAATGGGGGTTCACGGTCACTTCAGCTCGCACAGCAAGCTGAAGTGACACCAGAAAGGCTACAAGGATTTTTTGCTAGCGCAAAGATCCTACAGCGTCTGCACAGCAAACGCTGTACGCCATTTCTCTTTTTAGCCATAGCAAGCATTTTTTCTTTGAAACAATATAACGATTTGCAACGTTAACAGTTTTCAGGTTTCAACTTTTTTATAGAAAAAAATAAATTACTTGCGGCAAAATTAAAATGATAAAGGTAATCAAACTAATTACAAACAAGATTTTCCAGAATAACAGCTTTTCATTCTGATACATTTTAAAAAACAAGAAACATAAAACAATTACAAAAATATCAAAAAAAACAAATGGTATAAGAGTCATTAGCTTAGTTTCCTTCCAGTTACTAAATAGTTACCAGAAATATTAGCTGTAATTTCAAACAAAACAGCTATTTTCTTCTTCATATTTTTTATCTCGCCTTATTTTCTTTTTTGGTTTTTGTCAATAAAATTTTAATACAAGGAAAATTTTATTGCAACATAATTTTGTATCATATCTATTGTCATTTTTCCCATTTTCAGTAATACTATAATTTTAAATTTGAAAAAATTTCAGTGTAATCAGCATAGTGAATTACCTTTAAATAGAAACTAACCAAGCTCAAATATTTATTAAAAAGCGAAAGAGCATAAGGTAAACGCACCACTCTCATGTTGAAAGTGGCAAGATAGGCTGTGCCTATTGCGTTTTGAAGAAAATGAATGTGATACCACAGCATAGTTTTTAGCAGTTGTCAGGGAGTTGTTCAGAGACTACTCAAGTAGTCATTTTTGCGAAAAGTAGTCTCTAGGTACCACCACCGATCGTCCTTTTTGAAAGACAAATTTTTACAAATACTTCGCAATCAGATCATTGTAAGTGAGCGATTCTGAATTTAGTTTTTCTTCTTTTGCTTTCTCTTTTTGATTATTAACGGGTCTTTTTTGTGATTTATTTTTTGCTTTTTTTCGCCGACTATTTGCCCATTTTCCTCTTTGTTGTGCCTTTACTTCTTTGTATTTTTCAGAATTTTCGAGATCAAAAATATCGACGTCCATCGTTTCTGCAAAACTAGTTGAATAAATTAAAAGTTCATCCAAACGGTTTAAAAGTGCCCGCATTTGGATATTTTCTTTTGTCTTTAATCGATACAATTCCAAAATAATATAGCGAATTAAGGCACTATCCGTTGCCGAATCTTCCACTGCTAACAGTTCTTTTAATTCTTCTAATGCTTCTCTATGTTCAGGATCAATATAAATTTGCAGCCGTTCCTTTGTCATTTGTTTTCACTTCTTTCAGTCTGTTTATTTTTTTAGTCGTATATTTTGCTACTTCTTAAGTATAATAAATATAAGCAATTAAAATATTCAGAAACAACGGTGCACATAATGTTAGTGGGTTTTGGTTGTGCTAAATACTTTAAATAAATCTTCATATTGTATTATCCCCCTCTATTTGTAACAACCGTCATGCATTTTACGAGCTTTATCTAAATGATCAATAGGATTTATCTTATTTATTCCCTAGTCCATATTGTTTTCCATATGATATTCTAGATAGTCTAAATTATTAGTATAGTGAAGTTTATTCTCTTCTTTACTTCTATTTAACGCCTCACCTATTGTATTAATAAATCTCGATCTTGGTTAACAAGATCATTTTTTAGAACCAAATATATATCCTGATTTCAATCACTGACAACACATAGATTCTTCTTCTCTAACGAATCTATTATAAATTGAGATAGTTCATAATCGCTAGATATTAATTTATCCACTGTCAAATTTGCTGGATTAGATACTAGTATTATAAATGTATTTTAAAGAAAACAAGTGTCTTCTTCATAACTATTACATCTCCTCCATCCTCAAAAATTTATACCAAAAAATAAGAAAACAAATGCAATATAAAGGAGGATTCCCCCTCCCAAAACAATAAAAAAGTAGAAAACATATTTAGTCGTTTTGCTAATATCATTCGCATTTCTTATCTTAATACTAATAAAAATATAAAACCCTATGAGTATTAAAAGTGGTAGCATTTTGATCAACAATTTTTATCCTTCCTTTGAGAAAATCATTTTGGAACTTTTTTTATGTTAACCGATATTATAATTTAAATTTTAATGATTATTCATACACATTATATTCGTCAAGTAAATCGCTATAATTAAAAACTAAGAGATATACTGTAACAACTATACATAAAATAGTAATACATTTTGAAAATGGATCAACTTCAACGTTAAAGACACTTTTAATTATATTAGATAAATTAATCGCCAGAGTAACTCACATGGTTTCTTGAAAACTAAAAATGCGGCCGCAATCCTTTAAGAATTTACTATAGATCTACTCTGAAAAATAAAATAAATTCATTAAATTGAATTAAAACGTTTCTAAATAACACAATTTATTACACTTAAATCTTTTGATAAAGGTCTACATAAAGATTTACACCATTTTTCTGACAAAAATACTACCTGTCCAAATAATACTCATATTCCACCTGTAAACATTTTAAAAACATAAGAGAAAGCCTAGTATTCTTTACTCAGCTTTTATAGATACATATATCTATACCTTCAATTCCTTCTTCCAACATTCATAAGACTCAACAGTTGCACTTTTTTTCATTCTCCTACAAATTCCACTAAACAATGACCACTTATAATCATCAAGAATGGCAGTACCTACTCCCCCTAATCCTAAGAAAAACAGTAAAAGTAAATATAAAAATAACATCATATTCGTCCATAACGATAAAAGAGTCAACAAAAGAGAAACTAAGCCTACTGTAACAAATGAAAAGAACAGAATACCATAATAAATCTTCAAAAGAACAGACCATTCTTTGATTCTATTAAGAGCAGATACCTCCTCCTCAATCATTAATCAATCCACCTGTTCCTTCTTCTTTTTAGGATCAATACTCTTTAAAAATCTCTCCTCCAACACCAATAAATGACGATAAACATCATCCATTGACCAGCCTGAAGAAAGACTAAGACAATACAAAAAATCACAAGGTAACGTCTTTACTTTGCGGTTTCTTGTTACCCAGCTTGCTACTGTACTCTGCTTATATCCATGTAACTCACAAAATTGCTCTACTGTAAGACCTAACCGCGAAATAATAAACACATTGATCGGGTAGGGATATACAAAGGTATTGATACTCATAGTCAGAAAAACCTCCCACCATATTATTACGTTTGCAATAATAGTACTACTCTTTCTTAAGACCAGCAAGCAAGGCGGAAGAAAAAGAAGGAACGTATCATAGATATAATGTAATAGGCAATTTGCACCTTTTAATTTCAACCTGTATCGATCATGAACAAATCTGTTTGCACGCCGATCTTATTGGGTTCTATCAAGCGTTTCAGTGCTGTCTGGATAAACGTGTATTCTTTTCCAAAAGCTTCTGAGATCGCAGCGAAATAAGCCCCCTGGCTTTCTTTTTTTAGCCGGATAACGGAGCGCATCAATCCATGTATCGAAGCTAGCATAATACCTCCATTACGACCAGCACGAACACGAATATGAATTTTGTTCTCTTCTTTTAACTGCTTCAGTACTTTGTCCAGGGAACGTTTTGGGATCTTTAAACGTTCAGTTAACTCTTTTTTTGTAGAAATAATGTATGGTTGTTCTTCATAGGATTGCTCATTCAAATAGGACAGTAGATCTTCTGCCCATTCATGACTATGTGAATACTTGCGAATAGCTCTTTCTTTCTTGAATTTCCACCAACCTCGTTTTTTGTTGAATAGTTGCTCTTCAGAAAGATTGGCATCGACCCACTCTTGGCATAATAGGACAATTTTTTCTCTGTGCGCTGCTTGATATTTTCCGGAGTAAGCGGAACGAATGATTCTGGTTAATTCTCGATCAGATAAAGGGTTAGCCAAGCGGTCATTGAATTCTAACATCGTCAATTCACATGCTTCTACTTCGTATCCTGACGAAAAGTATGCCAAAGACAAGGTGAATATGACATTATTTCGACCATATACGCCCTTTTCACCTTGTATTTTTTGACTTTTTAGCAACAGCTGGAACCAGGGTTCATCGACTTGACGAAATTCTTGAGTAGATGGTAATACAAAAACGTTTTTGATCTCCGCTTTTTTGTCCGCATCTTCTCTCATTGACCAGTCGATCCATTCTTCAAAACTATAACGATACTGTGGTTCAAAGAATAAAACATTCTCTTCAGAAGGCATACGTGTGATCCCAAAATGATTGGCATTTACATCAACTGGAAACCGATAATCATTTGAAAATTTGTTTCTTAGATTTTTTGAGATCATTTTGGCCACATTGATCACTTTAAAATTTGATTTCTTCGTCACGTATGCAGGCTTGTCTAGTACATAGAAAGCTTGAAATCCATGCGGTGTACGTAGAATCATTGTCGGCATAAAGCCGATCTCGTGACTGGCCAAGATAATTTCTCCATAGTCAAAGTTTGGATCCAATGTGTCAAAATCAACAAAGAAAGTATTGATTTGACGCAAATTGTCCTCAGAATGACCTTTTGTAAACATTCTGGCTTCATCAGCATACGTTCCATAGCGAAATACATTTGGTGTCCAATGAGTGAATCGATTATTGTTTTCGATCACCCCTTCTTCTGAAGTGATCACTAGTCCAATCCCCTCGATCATGTGTTCCTTTGAGCGGTACGCAAAAATAGCCCCCTTCCCCGACTGATCACTAAAAGAGACCGGTTTTAGGTGGCTGTTTTTATATTTGAATTTACGGATACCATTTTGTAATACCGTCGAATATACGACATCCAAAGAAGCTGCCATGACTTTATTCCTTCCCAAACTAAAAGAGAACACAAATAATCTTAAAGATTTGTGTTCTCCCAATAGCTTAGAAGTCTTAAATGAATGACAAAATAAGCGTGTATATATTGAGTTGCTCGTCAAAAAATGGTAGAATAAGTCTGTAAGTTCGGATTGTCAGTCCGAAAAACTTATCAAAATTACATAAGTGGTTGTCAGCCACTTACATAACTTCTGAGACGAGCGAGAACACATAGGCTTTTTATGTGATTCAGATAGAATAGTGAGGCCAATTTCACTTTTTTATCCGTCTCTTTTTTTTTATGTAATTTTCTTTTAAAGTGTAAACTTTTTTTTAATGCTGTAAACCTTTTTTTTATACTACAAAGTTACCCTATTTTTAAACATTTGTAAAGATTATCAAGTGATTTGATTATAAATTATATTTTATAAAATATAATTTATAAAATATAATTGACAACATATTTCTTTCTGGTATAATGTTCTTAGACAGATATATATATTATATTTTGCAATTTATATTTTATATTTTATAAACGGGAGGTTTGTTTAATGGAATTATCGCAAGAAAACTTGAAAATTGTTTTTGAATATAGAAATGTCGTCAGAAGACCATTAACTATTACTGTAGCAAATTCCAAGGGTGGAGTAGGTAAAACTACTATTATAAGATACTTGAGCTATGTACTTGCTAATATGGGATTTAAAGTGTTGGTAGTGGATGCCGATCCGCAATCAAATACTACAAAGACAATGTTGTTGACTAAAAATTATCACTCTAAAGACGATGACATTTTCATTATTGAAAAAACTATGCTAGCTGGAATCGTTGAACGAGATTTAAAACAATTAGTTCTTCCAATAATTGAAAACTTGGATTGCATTCCATCACATATAGATTTTAAAAACTTTCCAAAATATTTAACTAAGCTTTATGGGGACGCTATAGAAGGAATAGACGCTGATTATATCGAGGTCGAAAAAAACAGAATTTCAGTCTTGAAAGATTTACTTGAACCAGTCAAGCCGGATTACGATTTTGTTCTCATCGATACCCCACCTACTATGTCTGATTTCACTAGGAATGCTGCTTACGCTTCTGACTATATTATTATGGCTTTTCAAACACAATCCGACAGCTTAGATGGCGTTGAAGATTATATATCAGAAGAAGTCACTCCTCTTGTTGAAAAATTTGATTGTAAAACTGAAATAGTTGGAATACTTCCAAATCAGTTGAGTAAAGGTAGTATAGATCGCCAAGTTGTCAACGATGCTATCGAAAAGTTTGGTGATCAAAACCTTTTTGATAATATTTTACCCCATGTTAAGCGAGTGCAAACAACACCGAGGACAGGTTTAAATACTGACACTTATTGGGACAAACTTGCTTACGAAGAAGTTTTTGTACCTTTAGCAAAAGATTTCATTCATAGAATAAAATTATTCGAAGGAGAAAACTAACATGACAGATAATGCAAAACCAGGTTTCTTTTCAAAGCAAAAACCTGATAATTCTTATAAAGAGATCCCTAAACCGAAATCAGCATTTACTTCTGACAACACAGATTTACTAGAAAATATTCACCCTGAAGAAGACGTATTAAAGATAAACAACAAGTCGCTTGGTATACCAGCCATAGTCTGGTGCGAATTTACTGCTTTGCTTGATACTACTGATAATGATTATACCTATGAACTACTCGAAGAATTAATTCACGAAAGAACTGCACGTTTCGATCACAATCAAAAAACAACCTACAACCGAATATTAGAGCGTAAGAAAGATCAGGAAAGAGAACGGATATATAAGAAAGAAAAAAGGAAGAAGATTTAGATCTTCTTTTTTTTATTTACAAATTATATTTTATAAAATGCAATTTATAAAATATAATTTGTAAAATACAATTTTGCCTTTATAATCAATTAATTAAACACTATAATAGATTTTTGAAAATTTTATTTTATAATTTATATTCTATATTTTATAATTTATAAATATAATCAGTAAACACTAAATCATAAAATTTCACTTATGAAAGAGTTTAATATATCTAATATACTAAATATATTGAATATATTTAGTATATAGAAGTTTAATTATCTTGACTAAAAAAAAAAGCGAATGTGTGTTCTAATGTGTATATAAAACGTATCTTTTTTTTTAGAAAAGGGGATTTATCATGGTTATGCAATTTGGCGTAAATCCAAGGTTTGACTATACTAAAGAACCTTCCCGAGATATTCTTTGTATCGACTGTAAGTCATTTTATGCATCCGTAGAATGCGTAGAAAGAGGACTAAATCCTTTAAAGACAAAGTTAGTGGTCATGTCCTATCCTTCAGACGATCCTTCTCAGCGAGGAAGTGGGTTGATTCTGGCATCGAGTCCGGCCGCAAAAAAAGCCTATGGAATTTCTAATGTCAGTCGATCACGGGATCTTCCTTTTCCGTATCCGGAAGACCTCGTGATCGCACCACCGAGAACGACACTGTATATGAGAAAGAATATAGAGATTAACAATATTTACAAGAAATACGCTGACGAACAAAATCATGCAGTATACAGCATAGATGAGAGGTTTGTGGACGTCACAGACTCATTAAAACTGTTCAGTGCAAAGGACGCAAGAGAGCTGGCGAGAATCATTCAAACTGACGTTTATCGGCAAACTGGAATTTTCACAACGATTGGGATTGGTGACAATCCGCTCTTGGCCAAGTTCGCACTAGACCTCGAAAGTAAAAAAAATTCAGATATGAAAGCAGAATGGCGTTATGAAGACGTACAGCAAAAGCTTTGGTCTGTAGAAAACATTACAGACGTGTGGGGTATAGGACGTCGGACAGCAATCAGACTGAACCGAATGGGCATATTTACTATGCATGACCTGGCACACGCAAATTACTATCAGCTGAAGCAAAATTTTGGTGTCTTAGGTACTCAACTGTATGCACACAGCTGGGGCATCGATCGATCATTCTTAGGTCAGAAATACAAAGTAAAATCTAAGTCGATAGGGAACAGTCAGGTCTTAAATCGGGACTATACACGTCGAAAAGAAATAGAAATTGTAATCAAAGAAATGGCCGACCAAGTAGCAACTAGGTTACGCCGTACAGGAGCGAAAGCTGAGGTAATTTCTTTATGGATCGGCTTTTCAATGGGTTATGTCGATCGATCAGTAAGTCGAGGGTTTCACCAGCAAATGAAGGTACCAGCAACCAATAGAAGCAAACAAATAGCAAACTACTTACTACAGATATTTGATCGTCATTACAAATACCAGGACATTCGAAATGTGGGAGTTAACTGTTCAAAGCTCGTCTATTCTAATGCTTTGCAGCTTGATCTCTTTGAAGATCCGGACGAGCAAGTAAAAGACTTAAAAATCGATTATGTGGTAGATACTATACGCAAAAAATTCGGGTTTAAATCGATCGTTCATGCAAATAGCATAATGGAAGGTGGACGTGCGATCGCTCGCAGCAGTCTTGTCGGAGGACATGCAGGTGGTATGTCTGGACTTGAAGGTGCTGAAAGTCATGGTAAAGCGTACTAAGAAAACATTTACGGACTATAATCAATACAGAGACCGGCCATTTGGACTGAAGTGGGCAACGGCTTACGCCATGGATGATTTGATGAAAGGCGTTTTAGAAAATGAAGCCTGGGCTACGAAAGAAGTTGTTGGTTTGGAGTTAATGAATCGTGAGGAGATCGACACAATACTTTCAGAGTCTTTTCTTTATCATAAACCTATAACGCTGCAGTTAAACACTAAAGACTAATTTGGGCGATTTTTGGATCCTGTAGAAGGACAATTTCTAGGTGAAGCATATGAAGACTATTTTATATTGAATGAACAAGCGACCTATTGGACAGACGTTCGGCACGTATCTATAAAAAAGGAGGAAAAATGGTTCAAAGTTGACTATTTTCAGGACGGAAAATCTTCTCGCAACAAACAAAAGAAAAAAGAGAGTAAAATAGAAAAAGATATTGAGTTAATCAAAAATGAGTATTATCAGGACTTTGCAGACGACGATTGAAGATCATTGTCCATCATTTGACTTTTAAATTGCCTTAGAATGGCTCTCTGACACACGTTTTTTAAACAGATCAGAAAAGGAGAGGGAGAATATGTGTGGAAGATATTTTTTTGATTTATCTTCAGATGAACTAAAAAGCTACTATGATCACGTTGTTTAAAATGCTACAGGTAACCATATTCGTGTTGGTTTTAATGAAATATTTCCAACTAATTATATAGTAACACTAGGACTTAATCAGGACTCAAGGGTAGTATCAGGAATCACTCATTGGGGTTTCCAAGGATTTAAACCAGGTCAACTTATGATAAATGCACGCTCAGAAACAGTGGAAGAAAAGAAGACTTTTTCTAAAGCCTTCAGAGAAACTCGCTGCGTCATACCAGTTTCTGGATTCTATGAGTGGGATTCCGAAAAACGAAAACTACTGTTTACTGCAGGGGATAATGACGTTTTTTATTTGGGAGGATTTTATCGTGTGCATAAAACAGGTGCGGGTTTTGAAACAGAATCGATTATTATGACGACAAAACCTAATAATTCAGTAGCCCCGATACATGATCGTATGCCGCTTATTATTCAAAGAGATCGTATAAAAGATTGGATCAAAGATTTGGATTTCGCACGTAACTATCTTATAGCTGATATGCCAGAATTAACTCGTACTGAAGTAGCAAAATAAAAAGAGCGGATCTTTTATAGATTCGCTCTTTTGTTATTGTTTTGTTTAACTTTACTCAGGATCATTTCAAACGTTTCAAACGTATCGATATCGAGCTGACACAACCAAAGTAAGTACTTCTTTTCCTTAAACGTCCAGTCGATAGTAGGGTAGGAGGATATCAAATTGTTATATCTTGATTTTTGTTCCGTTGAAGCTAATTGCCAGCGTTTTTCAAAAATTTTTTCTTCGTCCACTTAAAAACCTCCCAGCTAAAGTACGAATATCTCAATTTGAAACTAATTACTGACTCACACATCATCATGTTGAGAAAGCAAATTGCCATCTTCTATTACAAAAAATCTTCTACCATCTTTGGCTTGAGATTTTCTTTTTATATGACCAGTAATAGAAGATCTGCATAGCTTTTCATACTTCATACATTCAGTTACAGACGAATACATTCGGACATTATCAGCATAATCAGTTACTTTTACGCCTTTTGTGTTAGAAAAATTGCGACGAGAACGCTCTTTACACGCAATTTCCTTCCCAATTTTTTGGACACTTTCTACGATTTCTGGCTGGCTCATCCATTCTTCAGTAGCAGTTAAATACAATAATTTATAGAACATTTTTTTGTCTTTCAAAACTAATTTATCACCGCCATAATAGAGTCTAGTTAAAAATATTTTTTATTTAAGATATACATTTGTAGTAAAATTATTTAGTATTATATATATATAATACCATCATACCCAAGTGAAATATCCCCATTGCCATCAATAAATTTTTTAAATCGCCTATGATTTTCAAGATTTGTAATTTTGGCCGATAATCCGGAAATTGATTTTAATTTTTTTTCAATTTTCTGTTTATCAACTTCTTTACTTATTTTATTATCCTTAAATTTATTAGATTTGCTAGTTTCCATTTTTGATAGACTGTTATCTTTCAAAAATAATAACTCCTCTTCATCAAATAGCCATTTATTCTCAGGAGAATTACACTCGGAAAATACATTATGATAATCTTCAAGTATTGAAAATATTTTCGCTTCAATACCAAACTTTCCTACCTCGCTATTTAATACTACAAATTCCAATTGATCAATTTTAATTTTTTCTTTGCCCAAAGAATTATTTGATTTGCTGACTAAATAGTTGTAAATATTTTTATAATAATTGAAAATATTTAAGTTTTCATTCATATAAATTTCTTTTTTGCCATTCTTTTCATCCGGATCTATATTGCTTATTATATATTCATTGTTTTCAAAAGAAGTAGCTACAACGTGTCTTTTAAAGTCATTGTAAGGTTGTATATTACCATTATCAAGTTCATACCATACTTTTTTAACACTTTGAGTTTGCTTTTTACCTTTAATTACTATAGAATTATCAACTCTTTTATTATGTGTCGCTTTGGCTTCTATGATATATGCATTCCCATCATGATCAATTCCAAAAAAATCAGGATGTAACTGACTTTTGTATTCCTTGATTCTTGGATCCTTTAAATGATGCAAGTAAGCAATCTTAAAAACCTTATCCGCTACGCATTTTGCTGATATCATACCTATTAAAAATCCAATACTCGTTTTGACTGTTGTTTCAGCGTTCTTATATGAGTCACCAGCAACAAATTTATTATTTGAGTCGATAAAAACCATATCCACTAAACTTTTATAAAATATTTTTCCTTCTTCAGTTACGGAGAAATTAGAAAATTCTCCTACCAGTATTGCATATTTTATGAGATCTTTTCTTTTCACTTTTAAATCACTTGGAACAAACGTCTTACGGATGTAGCCATCTACTGTATCGAAAGTTCTTAATTCAACATCCCTAATCATTTTTTATCACCTATATCCTTTCCTTGGTTCATTATATGCTACAATTTTCTCCATATCTTTTGAAAAGTAAAACTTGATACTACTTGGATTTTCTTCGTAATTAATTATCTTCAAGTCCTTAAAAATGCCCGACCCTTGCAAAATTTTCTTGCAACATGATCCGTTAGAAGTATATTCAATATAGTAATAAAGTAAAATTTCTTCTATCAAAAACATATCCGCCCTTAAAGTATTAACAAAGAAGTGGAATTTTTCTTTTTTCAAATTGCTAGTCTCTAGAAATTGAATGATAGTTGTTACTATTTTATAGTATTGGCCTACAGAATTGAACTTCTTCTTAAATGCTGCTTCCACTGCTGATTTTCTTTTTTGTTCATCAAGAATGTTGATTTTCTTCAATTTAACAGCTAAAAGAGAACCATAAAAATCACTATATGCAGGTTTATTTTTATTATAAGCGCCACTAGCACTTTCAAGATAACCATAGCATTCGATAACATCTTTTACTGAGTAAAAATCAATTGTAGATTTATTTTCGGCATATTCTTTAGCTTTTTTAATTTTATCAATATAGTTTTTTTCTCTCTGGAATTTTTCAAAGCTATCCATATACTTAAAATCCCATTCGGTATTATCAAACACAAGAGCATCCTTGTAGTATCTAAATTGATCTTGAATTTCCTTGGAATCTAAGTCGTTAATGATTCTTTCCATTTTCTCTTCTAATATTTCAATCAAATCTGTACTAAATTCATTAACTAATTTTATGTTTTCTGGTTTTCGAGCTATTTCTACAGCTGTATTCTGAAGTTGATAAATTAATTGATTATATATTTCTTCTTTCAACCCCTGAAAGGCTGCCATTTTCATAAGATCCAATTTTCTATTTTCTAACAACGAATATAGATAATAAAAAGTACTATCATTATTTTCTTCTTTTCGGTTTTGTCTTTCTTCTCGTATCTGTATTCTTACAATGGCCAGAGCTATGATACCACTAAAGATCGATCCAAGGAATCCTCCCCAAAAACCGAGAAAACCATCGGCACTACTGCTCTTACTTGAATCAATAATTGTAAATAGCGTATACATTTGTATAGCCAAAAATTTTAAAAAAATAACGAGACCCCAAAAAATTAAAATGAAGAATAGGGTTTTAAAGATTCTGTTTTTCCAAACCTTCCTAATTATTTTAACCATTATAAGAGTCCTTCTTCCTTGGTTTGTTTTTTTTCTTTTTAATGTAGGTAATGAAAGATTGGTTTTTCTTACAACCTCTTTCATACTATGTGTCTTCATCAACTCTATTTTCCTCCAATAGAATTTCAAAAATTAAAAAAGACTATATCAGATGATATAGCCATATTCTTTATAGATCTTTTAGTATCCCATATTGCGGGTAACATCGTTAGATGTTACGCCAATAGCATCTACAAGTTTTATCCATCCAGGAATTTTTCTTTTAGCTCCACCTGTAGTACTCATTATGTCTTTCTTGTCCATTTATTGAAATATTTCTTCGATTTCTTTCATAAAAATTCCTCCGATATTATACATATTAATTGTATTCTATTCACTAAAAGAATTTTACGCTCTCAAAACCAGCTTGAATCAACAGCACCTTGTAAAGTAAGTGGTCCATTTTTTGTTTCTAAGTTAAAATCCTTCGAACCTAATCCTGTAAATTCTTTAAACTTCTCTTCAAACACTACAGGATCATTGTAAGGGTCATCATGTTTTTCCAATGTCAAAATATAATGTTTATCCTTCGGATTACTCCAGATTCCAAAACTGTTTAAAGAAGACAAATCCAAGCTTGAAATATCAGAAGATAAAACTATTTTATACTGTCGTCTATACATAACATCATTCAACTTCATCAAATACCTCCTTTTACTAATAATTTTTATAAAATTTATTTTACGGCAATGTTCAAGCAAAATCCAGTAATAAATTAATTAGTTATTTTTTTATTTGAACGCGTCATTCTACTTTAATTATACGCCTTAATAAATAGACCAATCGCTCGAATTCAGTTTATTGTCATGCTAGTAGTTTTAAAATTACGTTAAAAAACTTGTCATAAAATTTGTCTATGTGGAGAAATTTCCTTCATATCAAAGTTTACTGCATTCTGTTTCATCGAAAGTAATTTTTATGGATAAATACAGAAATGTTAAAGCAGAATTGATTCTTTAAAAAGCAAAACGTGCGGTATTCTATTCTTTATAGTATGATACCTCTTTAACTATGTATTGGTTAGAGAATCATATTTGTAGAAAACAAGATCAAAAACTTTTAAGTTTTTGACCCCTTTTTTAATTCCTCATTTCATAGATCTTTCAGCAGCTCAATTATTTAGGTCTGAAAGTTTCTTCTTTTAGAGTATATTCAGTTGAAACTTCTTTTGATTTGAATAAAAGAAAAATACAGATACGATCATGTTTATTAGCCAAAACAAGTAAATGTTACGCAAACAATAAACTCTATAATAGGATTGGACATTTTTTTACCCTCCTTTCATTTTTGTAAGTTGTAACTATAATTAAACATGCGTATAGTTACACTATACAACTATTGTATTATAGTGGGAGGAGATTAAATTTGAGAAAAGCAGTTAGAGTATTTTTAGCAGTATTATTGCCGTGGTCGATTATTGTTGGAACAGGTGAATCAGTTGTAGCCGCAACAGATCAAAAAATAGTTAGTCAAGAAAGTTCAAATCAAGTAGATGAAACGTTACCTGACCCCATTGACGAAAACCTAAATGAAGAAGCATTAACTGCTTTTGTCTCGGAACAAATTGATGATGGAACTGAAATAGAGTTTACAGAAGAAGGCGTTTATATCAATGGGAATTTCTATACTCCTGAGGAATTTGACCATTTACTAGAAAGTATAGAGGAACCTACTGATTTAAGCATAGGTATTTTAGCTGATTCTACTTCAAATAGTGGACAAAGCAGAGCATTTTTTATTCCAGCTGTAGGATGGGCTTCAGTTTGGGTATATGGGGTTCCAGGAGTTGGTCAAATTGCTGTCGTAGCAACAGCTGCTGTAGGTGTGACTGTTGGAACATACATTTTAGGAAAAGCCATTATAAAAAGTGGACATTGGGCTTATAATAAAATTCGAAGTCATGTAAATTCGAAACCTAGGCCAAAAACGAAAAAAAAAGTACAATACAATTATAGTAAATCAGTAACTAAGCAAGAATACACTAGCTACACATATGGCATTCCTAAGAGCCTTTTAGACGGAACCGGTCGTGTGAAATTAAAAAATATGAATCAAAAAGTTCATCGTAAGGGGGCACCTCCTGCTTGGAGAGATCCAAAAACTGGCTATACTAAAGAAAAAGATATGTCAGGCCATGCGGGGAAAGAATGGAAAATCAGAGATAAATCAGGGAAAAGAAAAGCTTCAACAGATGGAAATGGAAAGATTATATCAAAATAGCCTTCATATCTTTAAAGAGGTTGAGAGGAGAACTTTTATGAATCCCAATATAAGGAGCATATTTTTGTCTTCATATAATACTTACAAGCTGAAAGGTAATCTAAGATTTGAACTGGCACCTGAATCAGAAGAGAACTTTCAGAAGAGAATCGAAGCAGCAAAGAATCGGGCTAAAGCATTGCTTAATGAGGTGTTTTCTGACGAGAAAGAACTACAAATAATTATTCCAGCTTCTAAATTCTCAAGAGCTGGCTTGATACGTAAGTACCTCTACAAAGCCAACTATCAAATCGTCGATAGTTTTACTACTTCTGCTTTTGATTCATATTATGAAAATCAAGCGACTATTTTAGTCATCAATACACAGAGAAACAATGTAAGAACTGCAAAAATTATTGATGGCTTGTGCTACAGAGATTTCAATGAAGTTGGAAAATTGAGAGTAAATGACAATCTATTTCTATATAATTCAAAGACAAATACTATTGTTAATATCTATGACGATAGGGGATGTGACATTTGGTCTAATAATATTCAAAGTCAAAAAAAACTGTATGATAGATTTAATGATTGGATTTTAGAGTATGACAAAAATGAAATAGATTTATTTTACAGTAATATTGACGGTATCTAAGAGAGACAAACGATAGAAAACTTATAGTACTATAGCACAAAGGCACTCCCCAACCACAACGGAAGGGAGCGCCTTTTTTATGCTAGTTGTGACTGCTAGCATGTGAGTTGGATACCAACTTGCTTAGTTGTCGTCTTTGTCTTTCTCACTCAACTGTTGTAAATTTAAAGTGTACCCTAAATACACATTGATATTATGTTGAAAAATCTAGCGTTCTGACGTATGATTAGGGTGTATTTTAAATGCTTAAGAAAAGTAGGAAATAAATTTGAAAATTGCTTATATTCGAGTTTCATCCATCGATCAAAATGAACAACGCCAAATTGAAGAAATGGAAAAGTTTGGCGCTGAAAAAATTTTTATAGAAAAGCAATCTGGAGCAACTATCAGTCATCGGCCAATTTTTCAGGAAGCTTTAGATTTTGTCAGAGAGCAAGATATTTTTATTGTAGAAGCCATTGATCGACTTGGACGAAATTATGACGAAATTATCGATTCAGTTAATTATCTAAAGAAGAAGAATGTGCGACTTATTATCACCAGTTTACCAATCATGGCTGAAGCAATCGGAAATCCTCTCCTGGATAAATTCATCAAAGACTTAATCATTCAAATCTTAGCCATGATTGCCGAACAAGAGCGTACTGAATCTAAACGACGCCAGGCACAAGGAATTAAGATTGCTAAAGCAAACGGCGTCTATAAAGGTCGTCCTAAGTTATACAGTGCAGAAACAAAAGATCCTCAGCGACGCCTTGTTTATAAAAGCATCGTTCAGGATCTGGAGAATGGAGTTGCTATCTCAAAGATTGCAAAAGACTATAATGTGACTAGGCAAACAGTTTACCGAATAAAAAAAGAAATGGATCAACTAATTGTATGATTTCTTTTTTAAATCACGTAATTATGAATAGCTTTGTTATCAAGATAGCCAATCAAGTAAAATTCATCTAGCTAAGTTGATTATATTTATGATAACGAGAAATTAGTTGACATAAATATAATCAACACAATAATCATGCTGATTTAAAGCTATTTATCACCGATAACTTTGTATAATATATCTTATGTAAACTAATATGTTTTTTAAAATTACTATTAAAATCGTTGCAAAACACTAATAGGAATAAAAATTGTTGCAACGATTTTAATATTATTTTCGCTTATATCCAATTTTCATAGTTTCTTAAGTTAGCTAAGCCATTTCGTGATAAAAATATAGAATCACTCGCAGGTTTATAATCCAGTTGTCGAATTCTATATCTCTCAGTTCCAATTAGAAAATATACTGCTTTTTTACCACGTGTCAAACCAACATAATGCAAATTTTCATCTGTTTCTAATTCTTTATATTTATTATTATACTCTTGGGGTATTATATATCTGTAACAATCCATTAAGAAAACCACATCAAATTCTAGCCCTTTGGATTTATGGTAATTCATAACTTGAATTTCATTTTTTTCCGCAGGTTTAAAAGTATCTAATAAAAATTTATCTTTTAATACATGAATCAATTCATTTTTATTTTGATCAGTAACTAACCTGTTTTTTGCTGCAGAATAAATCGAACAAATTAAATTAACTTCAAAAAATAGCTCTTCTGGTTTTTTAGAAAATAGCAAATCAACTTTTTTTCTCATTTCTTTGTATAATTCTTGATTACGATGTGAGTTTATTAATTCTTCTACACACTCTTTTTTTGTAGTTTCCTTTTTCCTATATAGAAAAAATCTAGTTAGTAGCTGCGTACAAAATCTACTAAAGTCATCTTCTTTTTTAAATGCTACTAAACTATAATCTTTACTAGGAATTTTCAAAAATTGGGCTACTCTACTAACCATTTCATTGGTACGACAAAAGATAGCCATATTTGACATCTTTTCAACCCTATATTTATTTTTAATGTCAGAAATATTACTTTCTAAGCACTCAACTATGTTTTTCTCGTTTCCTCTAATATTCACTTTGGTTATCCTTAAATCCTCATTCGCTTGAGGTAGATGCTTAGCATTTTTAAATCGCATAGCATAATCAACAATAGTTTGATGTGATCGATGATTTATAGTCAATTCAAAAGAGGTAAAACTATTATCACTGATCAACTCTCTTAAAAATTCAGGATTAGCATCCGTAAAACTACTATATATTGATTGATCGACATCTCCGACTGCGACTAACTTTATTCCTTGTTGTGAAAGAAACCTCCATATTAAATGTTGGTTTTTTTTGCAATCTTGATATTCATCTACAAATATCATTTTATATTTAGCCTTTAAATAATTCACGCATTCAGGAACTTTAATTAAAATAAAATAAGATATATCGGCAATATCATTTAGACTTATCTTACCAACTTCTAATTGCTGTGTATAATAATCGTCATCTTTATTTTTATTATCGCTATGTCCAACCAATTCAAAATCTTCGATATTTTTCTCAACAATAAACTTTGAAAATGGAAATATAATCTCATTGAGACAAAACTTATCAATAGTTCCAATAAATAAGTTTCTTTTATTTTCCCCTTTTAATCGACTTTTTATTTCTTCTGCTGCTTTATTAGTGAATGATATTGCAACTAATCCCTCATAGTTTTTCAAATCTTTACTATGTCGTTTAATCTTTTCTACAATTGTGAACGTTTTACCACTTCCTGGACAAGCAGTGACTACACAATTGTTATCACTATTAATTACTCTAATTTGTTCTGTTGTTGGCTTTTTCATTCTTGATTCTCCCACTCTAATCCATAAACTTCTTTAAAAAGATAAGAGATAGGTTTAAAAATATCTTTGTCTTTTAGAGAAGTAAAAGAAATTTCCCTTCTCACAAAATCGTACATATTAGTAGCTTTTTTTTCTTTCAACTTTTTTATTAACGTTTTTCGGCAATTTTTATCCCAGCCTTCACTTAAGGCGAGTTGACAAACTAAATCTTCTTCTAAATCTGTATCTGCCAAAAATAATCCTTTACTTTCAAAAATATCTTTTAATTCGGCAATTTTCTGGCTTTTAGATGCTGGAACAATTTTTGGTTCCTCCTGAGACTCTACAACCCACTCAAGATCGATTTCATTATAATCAGTAATTGCTCTTTCATCATTAATTACTTTATCTCTAAATAACTTATGCAATCTATTTACTCCTGAGCAATAGTGATACGATTTACCGTCTCTTTTTTTATTAAAGATATCATTATCCGTCCTAAGACTAAATGGTATCTCTAATAACTGACACATTTTGATAAAAGGTGCAAATCCTACTCCAGCTGTAGATATTATGGAAAAGTTATAAAAATCTAAATCAATATCTAAATCATTACATAACGCTTGATAGAATATCTTTTCCGAAGGCCCTTCAACGAGGATCATTCCGTCAACGAAAAATAAATCTGATGTAATTAAATCCAATCTATAGTTGAATTCATCAAAACCCACAGAAATTTTTTCGCTTGCTCCATTAGAAGCAGCTGTAGTTTTCCCATCATTTTTCTTTAATTTTATAATATCTTTAGGTATAAAATCTGTTCCTATGAATGGGGAATGCGAAGTAAGAAATATTTGAGAATCAAACTTATCCATAATGTAAGAGGACAGTTTACGTTGCTGATGAGGATGTAAATGAGATTCTGGTTCTTCAATCGCATAGAAACATACATATTCATCTGAGTTATCATTTAGTGCTTGCTTGGAAACCCAAGTAGCTAAAAAAATCTGATTATTCTTCCCATCTCCTCCAACTCCTATTTTCTGTCCGTCTTCCTTAAATGATAAACTTACATCGGATAAAATTTTAGACATATCAGTTTCCGGAACTGTAAATCCTAAAGCACCTTTACTATGATGAGTAGATATCTCTTTGAGTTCATCATTCACAACATCCAATGCTTTTTCAATATAACTTAATTCCTCAATTGATTTATTTATTCGAGATAATTTTGCTTGTAATCTTTTTTCAAGAACATTATCTTTTTCTATTTGCTCTTCTTTCCTCGATTTTTTTGCATTGACTAAAAGAGTACTTTTTTCTTTTTTAATAAATTTATTTAAGTCACGATTAGTATCGACACATTCCATAAATAAGCGTCTAATGTAAAATCTATTTTCGAAGGCTGTCATAGTCTCACTATTAAAGCCACAATAAATTACGTATGGTTTCCCCTTTTCCTTAAAAAACTTAATTATCATTTTATCTTCTTTTATTAGACCTTTAAAAGTTGAGACTAAACAATCTTCTATAATGTTTTCTAAGTGTACTTCAATAGAAATTTGATTAGTAGAAGAACGGATGCAGTAGTCACTATCAAATAATTCTAAATCGCTTTCACTAATCTTTTTATCGAAAAGAAGCCGTAACGCGTATATCAAATTAGTATTTCCTACATCATTTGCACCTATTATTAATGATTTTTTCGCTACATTTATTGTAGCATCTTCAAAACTTCGGAAACCTTTAATTTTAATACAATTTATTTTCGTCAAGTTATTTCCTCCTCGATGTCATTTGAATTTAATAGTTTATACCAAATATACAGTTTTCATATAGAAAAGATAAAAGTTCTTTTTTTTCATTTAAATCTTCACTATTGTAATACACTGATAAAAGTTTATTAAATTGATCAAATAAATTACTTGGTATTGATAATAAGCCTAATCCTTGGCTAAACATAATTTTGTTGGCACTCAACAATGCAGTTCTTTTATTACCGTCCCAAAATATTTGATTTTTCGAAATAAATAGAAACAGTCGCAAGGCTTTTTCCGTCTCTGATATGTCTTGATTTAGTATCTCATCATATTGATTCTTTACCTCCTCTTCAGTTAATATTGGTGGCACATATCTTCCTTGAATAGTCGATACTTCTACTCCACCGGTTCGTATTTCACCAGGAAAAAGGGCATCCTCCGCTGCAACTATCCGATTAATTCGCTTACTTGTCTCTAACAGGGGCTCCTGTACGTCATTTAAAAGCATTTCAAAGCCTCTTTTTAAGTTAACGACGGTCAGGACATCATCTACAGCCACGTTATTGGCCCGATTATACTTAATAATCTCTTCTGTTTGTAACAACGTTGTATTTAACCCTTCAAATTTCCCCGCATTATACACCAGTTCCACAATGTTTTTCTTCAATAAATACACAGACTCTTTGCGAGATAAGTGATATTTATCAGGAAAGTTAGGCTGCTTTTCTTCGTTCATTTTCTCACCTCTTAAATTTTTCCTTCTATTATATAGGGCGTTATTCTGTCATAAATCCAAACTCTTTACTGCTGTATCTTTGTCTTCCTGGGTGATCCCAATATAGCGTAAGGTCTCCCGTTGCGAAGAATGGTTGAGCAGCGACTGAATGATCTCTGTTTTGGTTCCTTGCTTGTACAAAAAATAGCCAAAGGTCTTGCGCATCGAATGGGGACCAATTTCTTTCAACCCAACCGCCGTTCCAGCTTCATGAATGATCCGCCAAAGGCTTTGTCGGGTCAAAGGCGTATCTGCTCCTTTTCGACTTGGAAACAAATAATTGCTGAAGTCATGTACTTGCAGTTGCTCAGGAAATTCGGATTGAACATAATCGAGAATCACTTTTCGCAATTTGTTCGAAATGAAGACCGAATTGTGTTTGGCCGTTTTTTGTTCCTTCATGGCCAGACGTTCTTTGACAATCACCCGCCCACGGGAAATTTCTAACACATCACTTAATTTCAACTGTCTTAAATCGGAAATTCGATAGGCTGTATTGATCCCAATCGAAAAAAGCACTAAATTTCGTTGCCCATATTTTCCGGAAGCCAAAATTGCTTTCATGGCATCGATCTTTTTTTTGTCGCGAATCGGTTCCACGCTCTTCATTTTTAGCCACCTCTCAAATGTTACTTAATACGATTATAACAGATAATAAGTCTCATTTAAACATACTATAAAAAAAAGGCTCTAAAAGAAAAGTGATTTCCTCTTAGAGCCTCTAAGGATGGAGCGATTTTAATGAATGTGACAGAATCAGATTGTGTCACATTTGCTCGAGATGAATTTATCAATTATTTATATATGATAATAGTATATATAAAATTTCGGAAGGATAAAATTATTAAATAATAATTTTTAGTTTCAACAAAGGATAGGTTCTTATTTTGAGTAACCCTATTCTGATTGATAATAATATTTCTACTTTCCTCTCTATACTCAAGAATAAACACTTTGATCTTTGAATCATTTTCTTTTTACCTTGGGTTTCCTTTCCCCTTTGCTTTTTTCTTAGAGCACGTAATTCTTAGATAATGCTCTCTCAAAGGAGAACCAGTTTTATTCATCAAAAATATATTTAGAAATTTAAAGATTTGGATTAATTTGAATAACCTGTAGCCAAACTTTATTAACCTTTCAAAAACTTAACAATATAACAAATATTGAAAAGGACCACGAAGGTATACCCTGTTGTCCGTTTTGTTTTTTTTAATCTAATGTGTGCCTACTATTTTAAAAAAATAAGTTTCTCCTTAGTAAAATAAGTTATTTTCTATGAGCAGCAATACATACCAAAATTCAACAATTCTAAATCTTTCTGAAATAGTCAGTTTTAAAAACGGCCAGTGAACGTTTGATTAGAAGTCCAAACAAAGAATGGGCAAATCTATGCTGTCAATCGACACTACGCCAAACAGTTAAAGGAAAAATTAACATGACCATCGATCTCACCATATCAAATACAGCTATAGCCAGATTGCTTCATTCCTAAACAAAATCCTCCGATTGTCGAAAAGATGTCTAAAAAGTACATTTATATTCTGTAGTGTCATTTCAAATATCCACTCAGTTTCTTCATACGTGTGAGAGGTATTTTAAGTACCTGATAAACTAGAAATAATGAGAAAATGGGTGGTTAAATTGCTGAAAATTTTTGTTATTCATATCTTTCATAGAAAGTAAAAATGTTTATCTCTTCAATTTTTCGCCTTTTACTATCAAGTTAAAAAGGGTTCTAAATGAGATATCGGCAAACTTGAAAAAATCTCATTTCTGATTGTCAATGACGTATTTTTAACAATCTTAAAGTCATAAATTTCTTACAGAACCAATGACAACTAAAGTAAATTAATTTAAAACGAAGGGATATTATGCGTACTTTTTTTTCTGTAAGCAGATGGTGAAGTACCAAAATATTCTCTAAATTTCCTACAAAAGTATGAGCTATTTGAGAAACCTGATAACTCAGAAATCCGAGTTATCGGTTTACTCGTCGTTTTTAGTTCTAATGAAGCCTGCATCAATCTGTGTTCTATCAAATAAGATACGGGAGATTGCCCAATTCCTTGTTTAAAAGTTTTTAAAGCGTTACTTTTACTCATACTTGAAACAGCTGCGATATCACCTAATCCTATATTTCTATGATAATTATCATGTATAAATTGTAACATCAGATGTAATCTTGTTGATTGTAAACATTTACCATTATGAGCCTTTGATTCTTCTAAAATTTCAGTGGGTATATTTTCTATTAAAGTTTTTAAAATATTTGTAAGCAATAGTAAAGTATTAATTGGGGAAGAACTTTTTTCCAAGAAAGCTTGCACACTATAAATATTTGATAAATCTTCTAAAACTGACTTCTTCCAAAAAGTTTCCGAAGATAGTAATAGATAATCTGGACCAAACGAAATTAGAGGGTAAATATTTTTTTCATAAATAAGCGAGCCTTCTTGTGCAACAAGCTCAGGAGAAAACACTATGTTTTCCATCATGCCATCTTTTCCATTTTCATATCGATGGATAATTCCACTATTTATGAATATTCCCTCTCCTTGATTAATTTTAATTCTTTCTTGACCGATCAAACAAAATATAAACCCTTCAGACACACTAACAAACTCAACTTCACGATGCCAGTGCCAATCTATTAAACCATTTTTAAATTCAGAAAATATATCTTTATAATAAGCTATTGGAAATTTTTTTTCTCCATGAACTATATCTTCTTTTAAACTATCATCTGTACTCGCATTACATAGACTCTTCATTAAAAATCACCTCGATTGTGATATTTTAACATACTTTTCCTTTTTAGTACGATGTTAATGGTTGAGAAAAACGATATAATTCAATAGAAAAAATTTAAATATGTAAAGGAGTATTTAATGAAATGGATTTTTTAAAAAGTAATCCCACTTGGATACGAAAACCCGCAAACTTCAAAATAGAAAACGATAGAGTAGAAATTACAACGGATCCAGGAACTGATTTATGGTCTAAAACATATTATGGTTTTCAAACTGATACCGCACCTGTTCTGCAAGTAACAACTGAAAACCTTTTTTTCTCTTTTGTTGTAAAAACAAAATTCGACAGTAGTAACAGATTTGATCAATGTGGCTTAGCAATGTATCTAGATAAGAATAATTGGATTAAAGCTTCTATCGAATATGAAGATAGAAACATTCAACGATTAGGAAGTGTAGTCACAAATAACGGATTTTCGGATTGGGCTACAACTGATATTTCATCGGAAATTGATACTATGTGGTATAGACTTTCTAGAAGAGAAAGTGATTTTAGAATTGAACATAGTGAGGATGGTATAAACTGGAAGCAAATGCGAATCTTTCATATGTGGAATGTATCAAGAAAAGTATCGTTTGGGATTTATGCCGGAAGTCCTACTGATGGATCCTATAAGGCCTTATTTACTAATATGAGTATCTTAGAATGCCAATGGGAGAATGATAATGAGTGGAAATCATAAAAATATCTAATTTGTATATAAACCAATGAAAAATTAAAATCAGGAGAAAAAATGAAACTAAGTTATAAACATACATTATACGCATGCTTTAGCGGCTACATTTGTCAAGCTATAGTAAGCAACTTACCCCCACTACTTTTTGTAATCTTCCAATCTCATTTGGGAATTACTTTGGAAAATATTACTTTTTTAATTACGCTGGGATTTTTCATACAAATTGCGATTGACATTCTAGCGGCAAGGATTGTTGACCGTTTTGGTTACAGAATATCTATGACGATTGCCAATATTTTTTGCTTATTTGGATTGATCAGTTTAGGAGTACTACCTTACTATATTGATCCATTTACAGGTTTATTATTTGCTACAATCTTAAATGCTATAGGCGGTGGTTTTCAGGAGGTTGTTGTAAGTCCAATTGTTGAGGCGTTGCCGGGAGACGAAAAATCTGGTTCAATGGGTATACTTCATTCCTTTTATTGTTGGGGTTACGTAGGTATCGTACTCTTTTCAACAATATACTTTTATATTTTTGGGCAAAATCATTGGGGATGGTTACCAATAATTAGCGGAATTGTGCCTTTAATCAATCTTTTCTTGTTTCTAAAAGTTCCGTTACGCACTTTAGTTGATAAAGATAAACAAGTACCTGCAAAAGTTCTTTTGCTAAAAAAATCATTTTGGATACTTATTATTTTGATGATTTGTTCTGGAGCTGCAGAGCAAGCAATGTCTAAATGGTCTTCATTCTTTGCTGAAGTTGGATTAGGAACATCTAAAACAACAGGAGACTTATTAGGTCCTTTTGCATTTGCTTTATTAATGGGAATAACAAGGGTGATATACGGAAAAAAAGCAAAAAAATATGATTTACGTTTACTAATAGCATGTTCAGGACTACTTTGTATTTTTAGCTATTTATTAGTTACACTTTCTCCTATACCCTATATCTCTTTGTTAGGTTGTGCATTAACAGGGCTATCTATTGCTATATTATGGCCTGCATCAATAAGTTTGGCATCTAGTTTAAATCCTTATGGCGGGAACACAATGTTCGGCATTCTAGCTTTAGGTGGAGATATAGGATGTGCTATCGGACCCAGTATGGTAGGGGTTGTATCCAATATGGTCATAAATTCAAACTCTAGTTTTGTCCATGCTATACTTCCAGGTAACAATATGACCCAGCTAGGTTTAAAAGTTGGATTATTTTCAGCAATAATTTTTCCTGTCATTATTGTAATAAGCATCATTATTCTAAGGTCCTTTAAGGAAAAAGAAATGCTGCACAACTGATGTAATTTATCTTAATTTTCCCTAAAATTTCTGAGTATAAAAAAAAGCCGATTTCCAGACTTTAATCATAGATCTGGAAATCGGTATTTTTAGTGTAAAAAAAACATTATACTTGTCGAACAAAAAGAAATCATTAAATAGAAGTAATTTATAGTGAAATAGCATAAGCTTAACAGCAAACCACCTCAACATGTATGACTACATGACTCCATATGTTTCTATTGGAGAGTCTGAATCCATAGAAAAAATATTATTCTATACACCCATTCTGATATTTTTCACGGTCTTTCTTTCTATCGACAAAGACTCGTATGTTCTAATTCCACCCTCACCCATAGGTGATTGTGCCAAGAGACCAACCTTTATATTTTCTTTAACTGGTAAATTAAAGAATCTCATCATATAAAATATTTTACCATCTAATGAATAATGAAAAGCAAACGATTGACCCACTCGAGTTGCTTGCAACCAAACAAAATTTTGATCGATATTACAACCGTTAGCATCGTCAGAGTATTCATTTGTGACTACACTCACTACAGCACGTCTATTGAAGTCGGTGAGTTCGAAACAAGCTTTAGCCCAATGATTGAGATCTTGCATAATCATAATGGATGAAGAATCATAAGTACTTTTGAATTCTAGTGAAACTTTGACCTTCAAAATAAAATCTCCAGATATTTCTGTGTAATAGAATGGTGCATTATTAAGAGATTTAGGTGTAATACCCTGTTCTCCTATTACGCCATTATTATTAAAAAAATCACTATTTCTCGTTGCTAAAATTTCGATTTTTCCATCTGATTCTCTGAAACTACTCTCATTCAACCATTTGAAATCCATCGTACATAACCTCCATATATAATGATTGTCTAGAAATTTCTAGAAAAATAAATTGTTTTTATTATTCTAAGTTGGTCCATTTGACTTGCCTTTATATACTGCGGATAAAATCAAGCATCTGGGGAAGATTATTTTCAATATCATTTGTAGTTAAATCATACTCCGCACCATAACTTGCAAAAAATCCTTGATAGTTTGCTTCCATATATGAAAAAGAAACTTCAAACGGTACTAAAATCTCACTCAAAGCATATTTATACCTACCATTTTTCGAATAATTTTTTTCTTTAATACCAGCTGATACTAGTAAGGATACTTTATGATTTTTCATCTGATTATTTTTGCCATAAGCCCATCCCTCAACAAATACATCATCCAACCATTTTTTCATATTGGGTGGACAATTAAACCAATAAATCGGAAACTGTAAAACTAGTTTATCATGGCTTTTTATCATTTCTTGTTCCTTAACCACATCAAATTCATAGCTATTACCTAAATTATGAATTGTAAATTCATCTGGATATTTTTTAAGTTCTTCAATCCATCTTGCATTTACTTTTGATTCTTCAAGATTCTGATGTGCTATCACGACTAATGTTTTCATTTTTTTACCACCTTACAAATATTTAATTCACAATAAGTATATGATATAATCATCATCAGGTATAGTACGCAAATATATGTAAGATACTATCTTAAAGGAGAGTAAACATGTCAATAGGTTGTAGTAAAACTAATGAAAAAATTGATAATACGGGATTTGGCTACACATTGTCAATTATAGGTGGAAAACACAAAATTATAATATTATATTGGCTTTTTGAAAAGGAGATTTTGAGATATAATGAACTAAAAAGATGCATTGGCTCTATTTCCTTTAAGTCCCTAACGAATGCCCTAAAAGAGTTAGAGGAAAACGGGATAGTGATAAGAAATGAATACCCTCAAATACCTCCTAAAGTAGAGTATAGTCTTTCTGAAAAAGGAAGTACGTTAATTCCTATCTTAGATCAAATGTGTTCCTGGGGAGAGATAAATAAAAATGATTTCGTACAAATCTCAAATAATTGAGATTTGTACGAAATCTTTATGTTCCTTATATAGAAATTATGTTTGATTATTCAAAATTCAATATAATTTCAGAGCTCTATAATTCTTCCCCATTAGATTGAATGACACGTTTATACCAATAGAAGCTTTTCTTTTTCTTACGCATTAGTGTTCCATTCCCTTCGTTATCTTTATCAACGTAAACAAATCCGTAACGCTTCTCCATTTCACCAGAAGATACACTTACAAGATCGATACACCCCCATGCGGTGTATCCCATCAAATCTACCCCATCTTTAATTGCTTCTTTCATTTGCACAATATGATCCCTAATGTAATCAATTCGATAATCATCCTGAATCGATCCATCTTTTTCAATGTTATCAACTGCCCCCAGACCATTTTCAACAATCATCAGTGGAATCTGATATCTATCGTAGATCTCATTCAATGTATAGCACAAACCTTTAGGATCTACTTGCCATCCCCAATCAGTTGTTTCCAGGTAAGGATTTTTGATTCCCCCCATAATATTTCCACCAACTAACTCACCCTGAGGATTACTACTTACTAATAGAGACATATAGTAACTAAACGAATAGAAATCAACAGTCCCCTCTTTTAAAATTTGGTCATCTTCCGGCTTTGTTTTTAATGATATATTATTATCCTTCAGATATCGCAAACTTTATCCTGGATAGTATCCGCGAACTTGTACATCTGAACAAAACATGTTATTTATTTGTGTCGTTTTGTACTCATAGCTAACTTTGCTCGAATACGCTCCCTTATTTATGGTGACATCGGCTACTTTATCTGTCTTTCCTTTATTATCTTTTGTTGGCTTGTCTTTGTACTGATAACTGATGGTTCCCCCGCGCTCTTGAACCTTAGTGATTCGATTTGCATCGTCATATATTTTATCAGTTACTACTTGATTGAGATGGTCTGTAACCTTAGTTCGTCATTCAACCACTTAAATCCATCATGGATGATTTGCGTATGATCAAAAGCAAAAAGAGATTCCCAGTTTTCAGTGGAGGATCGTTCTTTTGACGTAACGTCTTGATAGAGTAATTTATCCTTATCAAACCTATACCAAAAAGCCTCAGAAGCATCATCTCCTGCATAAAGAGTCTTCATCTGCTGTAGAACAGTTATATAGACAGCAGAAACGGTCCATCCACGGGGATCCCGATTTTTATCTCCATATACACCTAATAAAGAAACTTCCTGCACTTCCACGCCCGTTTCTTCCGTTAACTCTCTGATAGCGGCCTTAATGATATTTTCTCCTTCGTTAACGAAGCCACCTGGCAAAGCGAACCGTCCTTTGAAAGGATGATTTTTTCTTTTGACAAGTAAAATGTATACTGCATCCGACGTGACATTGAATATCAAATCGTCAACAGTAAATGCTGGCTTTGGATATTGTGGTAATTCCTGCTTCTTATACCAGCTTAACCACTCTTCTTCGTTCATTTCCTCTTCTGATACTTTATTTGCCATGTGATTGTCTCCTTTTGCTTTGAGTTATCCGAAAGATTTAACGTTTTGATAGAAAGGCTTTTTGCTTAAATCAAAGATTGACATAACGCCTTTATAAATTTCAAAGACTCGTAAAACATTTCGGTCTTCTACAGAGGGATATATTTTTGCCATGTAAGGATTTTTCTCGAAAATTTCATCTAAATAGGTAGAGCCTATTTCATTTACTCTCCCTTGTAAGGTAATAGAAAACGATTCCATTGATGTTTCTCCTTCTATACCTGTGATGGAAACGACCGGGTTCATTTTTAGCTGTTTATAAAACGGCTTGGATATTGCAGTCAAAAAATACAGCTTCGTTTCTTTCACCAACATAATATCGATTACTCTGGTGACCGGATTTCCGTTTTCGTCTACTGTGGCGAACACGGTAGAATGAATCTCATTTTTTAAATAATTCAAATAATCTTCTGTCTTCATTTTTGAATGGTCCATGAATGCGCTCCTATCTAAAATGATCGATTTCTCTGATCGTTTCAACTATATTTCCTTGTAGAATAATCGTTTTATCCATGAGTTCATCTGGTATGCGTTGTGCTTGTAGGTTACAGACGATATAGGTCGACTGATTCGTTGCCCTCGTCATTTCTTGGAATGGATATTTTATAATGGAAGGCGTGTTGTTACCAATGCCGATCTCCCAAAAAACGATTTTAGTACCTAAATAATTTCCTAGAAATTCTTTGTATCGGTTAGCTGCGCTTTCCCAACCATCATCTTGTACAAAAAATTGATCTATCCGTAAATTGACCCGCATCGGTTGTCCACATTTGGGGCAATATGGTATGAGGTGCTTTGGAATTTTGAACTGACTCTGCTGATGGACCATTTGCATAATCAATGATTCATTCTCGTAAGTCTTGTTATGGCAGGCACGTGAACATTGAAATAACCCATAATCACCTTGTGTATAAAATAATCGTCTCTTATCAAAGCCCGTCTTTTGGAACTGGTGATCTACATTAGTAGTAATGACAAAGTAATTTTTTTCTTCTACCAAAGATAGAAGCTCTTTATATAGCGGCAAAGCCTCAGGCTGATATCGATTATGAAAAACATGTTTACTCCAATAACCCCAATACGTCTCTAATGAATCGAAGGGATAAAATCCGGCAGAATACATATCGGTTAGATGATAATGATCAATAAAGTCTCTGAAATATCTTTTGAACCGTTCACCAGAATAGGTTAACCCGGCAGCAGCAGAAAGGCCTGATCCAGCACCGATAACGATTGCCTCTGCTTCATTTATCTTTTGATAAACTTCCTGATAATTGTTGTAGTTTTTCATGGTACAACTCCTTATCAATGTCTTTAAACACATTGAAAATAATTTTTATAGGTGAATGAACACGCGTTACATATTCTTGCGTTGTTTTGATAGCGATCTCTGCAGCTAACTCATTGGGAAAACGAAATTCTCCTGTTGAGATACAACAAAAAGCGACGCTCTTCAATTGATACTCTTCGCAAAGCAACAAGACGCGACGATAACAGTCAGCCAATAAGGATACGTGTTCTTTAGTTACGGTATCTTTTATGATTGGCCCAACAGTATGTATCACTTTTTTTGCAGGCAAGTTATAGCCATCGGTGATTTTTGCATAGCCGGTTTCTTCCAAATGCCCTTGTGCATCCATGATTTCTTTGCATGCTAGTCTTAATTGAATACCTGCTGCAGAGTGGATCGCATTGTCGATGCACCTGTGTAATGGAACAAAACATCCTAGTAGCTGTGCGTTTGCAGCGTTTACGATGGCATCTACTTCCAACCTCGTGATATCTCCTTGCCAGAGATAAAGATTTTTTGTATACCGTTGCGCATCGTTTAGTGAAAAAATCTGATTTTCAGCTCTTTCTTCTAAAAGAAATTGATTTTGAATGTCAATAAAGTCCTTATGAATAGGTCGCGCTTCTCTTATATTTAATAAGCATCGCAATAAATCATTTTGTTCTTTCGGATCATCCGAGCTAGCATCTACTATTTTACTTAAGTGACTGTTTTCCTCTAATAAATAGTTAATCAGCCATTTCCTCTTTTCGCTATGGTTCATCGTCAACACCTTCTTTATAAAAATTTCCCGATTATTTTCGATAATCGGGAAATAGCAAGACTAATTTAACAACTCTTTGATTGCTTCTACGCGACTCGTCAAAGGTTTACCCAAAGCTTGTTCAAAGTCACTAGATGTCACATCTAATTGATTATTTTTAATATCATGTTGGAAAGACAAGAACATTTCTGCAACAGGTTGTGGTAAACCGCCTGCTGTCAAACTATCTACAAAGGTTTGATCATCAGATGAAACTACTTCGATTTCCTTCCCTGTTGCTTCTTTTAAAGCTGCTGCTAATTCAGCATAAGTAATAGGGCTGCCCGATAATTCAAGGATTTCAGGGTATTCTGTTCCTGCTAGTGCTTTTGCAGCAACCTCAGCATATTCGCGCTTCAAAGCCCAGCCGGTTTTGCCTTCTTTAGCTGCGTACACGAATTTCCCACTAGCTAAAGCACCGCCAATAATCGGCATTTCATTTTCTAAATACCAGTTATTACGTAAAAATGTATGCGCAATTCCCGCTTCTTTGATTTGTTTTTCAGTAAAGATGTGATCAGCAGCTAATGCACTTGTTGAGTGATCTGCATCAGCAAAACTTGTATAAGCAATGTACTGAACACCAGCGTCTTTGGCTGCCTTAACCACATTAGCATGTTCTTCTTGACGATTGCCTGGTGCGCCAGACACAAAAAGCAAGCGGTCAATGCCGTCAAAAGCGTTGCTCAACGAATTGATATCAGAATAATCCCCTACTCTTACATTGTAGCCTTTCTCTTTTAGTGCAGCTGCTTTTTCTTCAGATCGTACCAAAGCATAGATCTGGTCTTTAGAAACTAAATCTTTCAAGAATTCAAGTGCATATCCTCCAAAACCACCAGTAGCTCCTGTTACTAAATATGTCATATAAAACACTCCTTTTTAGTTCGTACATTTAGCTGTACAAATATAAGTTACACCTATATAATAAATAGTATGTTAAGATAAGTCAAGAAGAAAATCTAAAAAGGACTGAATTCTCTTGAAATATTCTATTCAACTCAGTGATGCAATTCATATTATGTGTTATATCGTCATCTATAAAGATACTAATATGCTCTCAAGTGAGATGATTGCTCAAAGTGTAGAAACTAATGCTGCAAATGTCAGAAAAATAATGGCAAACTTAAAAAAAACTGGACTGATTCGAACAACTACTGGGAAACCAAAGCCCTATTTAGCAAAAGACCCAAAAGATATTAGTCTACTTGATATATATAAAAGTATTCATGGAAACGCAAATCTCATTCAAGTCGATCCTAAGACGAATCCAGATTGCATTGTTGGTGCAAATATACAAGAAGTACTAGATGGTGCGTATAATGAGTTGCAAGTAACTGTCGAAGAAAAAATGGCGAAAATCAGTCTGTTCTCTCTGTTAACAAATATTGCAAGTTTAGAGGAAAGCAAACGACCGGAAAATAAATCCTTTCTTAATCCATTTTTAATAAAACCTAAAAGTCCCAATTGAGATGCTGATATCTCAATTGGGACTTTTAATTTTAAGCTAACTTCCATTTGTTAAAATATCTATTGAGTTCGACTATCCATAACAACCTTTATAGTACCTAACAAGTAAGAGGTTCAATTTAAGCTTTCCGTCAATCAAAAAACACAATGTACTTTATAAAATAAACAAAACTTCAATCTTTAGAATAGTATCTGTTAATACTTTAAAAACCTAGACCTACAATATTTCTCCATTTGACTTAATAACATTCTTATACCAATTAAATGATTTCTTTTTAAATCGTTTCTTTGTTCCATTGCCATCATCATCCTGATCAACATATATGAAACCATACCTCTTAGAAACTTGAGAGGTCGACGCACTGACAATATCAATACATCCCCAAGATGTATAGCCAAATAACTCGACGCCATCTTTGATAGCTTCTTTCATTTGAATGATATGCTTTCTTAAGTAATCAATACGATAATCATCATTGATTGTACCATCATCTTCCAATGTATCTATTGCGCCTAAACCATTTTCAGCAATAAATAAAGGCTTTTGATAACGGTCATACAACTGATTTAATGCGATACGTAAACCTTTAGGATCAATCTGCCACCCCCACTCGCTACTTTCCAAGTACGGATTCTTAATCCCCCCAGTAATTAGGTTCCCAACTGCTCCCTCGAGATTTTCGGGATGTGCGCTTATGGCACTAGACATATAATAGCTGAACGAAACATAATCGACAGGATACATTTTTAATATTTCCTCATCACCTGTTTCCACATTTAATTTAACACCTTTTTCTTCAAATAATCGTTTTGTATAGGCAGGATAATAACCTCTGGCTTGCACATCGCTGAAGAAAAGTGAAGTCCTTTGATCTTCTACTGTTTTCTGAACATCGTCAGGATTACAACTATATGGTACCAGTAATTGATAGCTGATCATACATCCAACTTGAGAACCTGGAATAATCTCGTGACATAACTTTGTTGCTAAAGCACTCGCCACGAATTGATGGTGGGCTCCTTGATATTTTGCTTGCTCCAAGTTTGGATGATTCTCCTCAATAATACCAATGCTCACATATGGATGATGCTTTACACAATTAATCTCGTTAAAGGTCATCCAATATTTTACTTTTTCTTTATATCTATTAAACACCGTCGTAGCGAAGCGAATAAAGAAGTCAATTACTTTTCGATCAGTCCAACCTTCATAATGAGTAACTAGATGTAACGGCATCTCATAATGTGATAGGGAGACAATCGGTTCAATGCCATATTTTATCAGCTCATCGAAAACTTTATCATAAAAAGCTAATCCGGCTTCATTCGGCTCCGTTTCATCACCATTCGGAAAAATTCTTGTCCAAGCAATAGACATTCGATAGCATTTAAAACCCATTTCTGAAAAAAGTTTAATATCCTCTTTATAGTGATAATAAAAATCAGTTCCATGTCTTTTTGGATAGTATTCCTTACTGTCGGGATCTTGTGCTTTTTCTACTTGCTCATGAGTCATCATTAACCATTGATCTGTCCATGTTTCTTTTGGCTTTGTGCTATCGAAAGTATATACATCGGAAACAGATAGTCCTTTACCTTCGACATCGAAGGCCCCTTCAACTTGATTTGCTGCTGTAGCTCCGCCCCACATGAAATTCTTTGGAAATGTCATCATATTACCTCCACTAATTATCGCTTTTATTTACATCGCTGGTAGACTTATATCTTTAAATTCGGCGCTATTTGTCACCACAATTATCACTGTAGTATCGTATCCTTCTTTTTTCATATTATCATTATTAAATCGAACTAGATCTTCACCAATATCCACTCGGTCACCTACTTGAACCAGCGTTTCAAAATATTTTCCGTTCAAATTTACTGTATCAATACCAATATGAATCAGAACCTCAGCCCCTTCATCACTTAAAATTCCAAGCGCATGCTTAGTTGGGAATACAGTAGTTATTTTTCCTTTTATCGGACTAGTCACAACCCCTTCTGAAGGGATAACGGCAAACCCATTTCCTAATGCACCACTAGAAAATGTCTCATCTTTCACAGAGTTTAAATCAATAATTTGTCCGTTTACTGGCTTAGTTAAAGAAAGTCTATTTTGAGAAATTGTTTCTTTTTCTTCTTCATCTTTGTATCCGAACATATATGTTAATCCACAAGAAACAACAATTGCTAAGAAATAACTTGCTACCAAAATGGGAAAACCTTTTCCAATATAGATAGGGAAAGTCAAGATACTTCGAGGTCCGATAGCAATTGCTCCTGCACCAACAGCTCCTACAATTGCTCCAAATACTCCGCCAACTGAACAGGCAATAATAAATGGACGTTTGTATTTTAAAGTTATTCCATAGACAGCAGGCTCTGTGATTCCAAATAAGGCACTGATAAAAGCAGATAAAGATAGACTTTTCATTTTCACATTCTTCGTTTTGAGGAGAACTCCCAATACTGCACCAGCTTGTGCGGCAACTGCCATGAAGCAAGCAGGACCCACAGTATCCCGTCCATAATAAGCCAGATTATTCGTCATGATTGGAACCATCCCCCAATGGAGACCAAACATCACTAACACTTGCCAAAGCCCCCCGATCACAGCTCCAGAGATTAATGGACTCAAAGAGTAAACTGCAGTGTATCCGTTAGCAATCATTTGGCTTGCATAATCTGAAATAGGACCAACTACAATTAATGTTAGCGGTACTAGAATCAAAATACAAAAGAATGGCGTCAATAAATTTTTAATACTTTCGTGTAGAATTTTCTTAAAGAATTTTTCGACGTAAGACAGTACCCAGACTGCAATAATTATAGGAATAACTGTACTCGTATATCTTGCTAGAATTAGAGGAATCCCCATGAAATTGACAGTCATTCCATCTGTAAAAGCTTGAATGACTGTTGGATAAACTAATGCTCCAGCAATTGCCATTGCGGTAAAACTATCAGTTTTGAATTTTTTTGCTGCTGTATAAGCAAGGAAGATAGGCAAGAAATAGAAGAAAGAATCTGCCGCTGCATTTAAAACAAGATAGGTTCCAGACTCTACGGAGATAACATCCAACGTAGTTAATAATGCCAAAAAACCTTTTATCAATCCTGTACCGGATAAAACACCCAATGTTGGTGCAAAGACACCAGCAATCATATTGATAAATGAGTTGAATATATTGTCTTTCTTAGTATCATTCTTAGTTGTACCATGAGAATCAGTCTCCATAAACTCACCTAAAGCTGCATAAACTTCGTTTACAGAATTACCTATTACAACTTGAAACATTCCACCTGATTCAACCACTGTAATGACGCCATCTAATTTTTCGACTGCTTTTTTATTTGCTATAGAATTATCTTTTAATGTAAATCTTAAACGAGTAGCGCAGTGATAAACATTGGATACGTTTTCATATCCACCAATATTCGCGATAATTTTTTTCGCTAATGAACGATAATCCATTTTGTTTCCTCCTTAAATTTGTTAAAAACTAATCATTGTTGCAAGATATCTTACAACCCAAATATATGGTAAAAATGGAGAAACAGCCATTCAAATAAATTCATTAATACTAGATAATTTTATTTAACGAAAAAAAAATCGTAAGTCTTTATTTAAAGACCTACGATTCTTAATTTTTAAAAAATGTACTCAGCGATTGTTTGAAAGAAGGTAAATATATTCTCAAACTCATCATTATACTGAGCAAAAATAATTCTTTTGATATCTCTATGATCGATTTTCAACCTATGCTTTAACTCATATTGTTTTATAAAAGTTTTCTCTCCAGAAAACAAGTTGCAGACGAAAAGTGTATTATCATTAATAGGGAAAGACGTATTAACTGGGTCTTTTATAAAAGTGAAAATTGGCTCTATACTTTTATCTTCCATAACAAACTTGTTCTCATTAGGAAAGTATTTTTTCAATAGATCAATTTTAAGCTGATTTTCCTTTTTCCAAAGAAGTTTCTGCATTCTAGTAGCAAGTTCTTTCTGCTCTTCTTTACTCATTAAACTAGGTAAATAGACAAAGTCTTCCATCCGAAAAAGTATTTCTTGTTCAGTAGACAAATGTATATCATATTCATAAAATGTCTCTGGATGTGTTTCAAATTGGTAGAGCGGTTCCGTCTGGATTGTACTGGTACAAAAATTGAGCATTTCATTTATTTTATAGTGTGTTGAATTGATCATACTTGTTGAGTGATTTGTTAATAGAAGGACCTTTACATTTCTTTTATATTTTCTAAGGGCATCTCCTAAGTATAAGACTAAATAAGAACTTTCTGCTAAATTGGGTAAAACTTCGAAAACTTCCGGAAAAATTTTACGTATTAGATATGCCTCTAATGGAAATTCATGGAGAGTTTTAGAAGCAAAATGATTAAGAATATTATTCCCTGATTCGATTCTATTTAGCATTGTTTTTATATGATTAACTATTGAATCTGTTCTAAAATTTATAGTTTCTTTGGGAATCCCAAGTGTAATTGCTATTTTGGTTTCAAACTGAGCTAATTTACTATATAAATCCTGATTGTTCGACATATCATAATCTAATTGATTGAGTTCAAGAAAATGTTTAACTAAAAAATATTTCTCTTCACTGCTAAATCGGTATCCAGTCTCTTTTTCTATTAGTTGAACAAATTTTTCTAGCTTATCCTGTTCATTGCATTTTATTTTATCAGAACAATCTATATTAAATCCAATCTCACTTCTGATTATAATAAATGTAATATACCTTCCAAAACGATAAAAATCTTCACCTGAAACAATGTACTGTTTTTCCAACAGGAAATTTTGTAGTAACTTTTTTATTTTTGGATAAAGATAATTAAATCTTTGAACTATATTTTGAGGAAGAAAGGCACTTTGTATTCTCAATTCATTGCTTACCAGAGACGCAAATATACGTTTTGAATCCTCTGTAGAAATAATTTTAACACCTTTATAACCAGAGATATCCAATTCAAGATGCGGTCTGCGATACAGCCATCTCTGTATAGTTCTGATCTCAAGTGAAATCGCAGTTTTTGAAAGAAAAAATACATCTGCTAATTTCTGCATGCTAACATAATCTGATTGAAACAGAAGAAAAATAATTAAATTGCTGGCTCTTTCATTCATAGAAGCATAAACCTTTTGAACGCCTACATGATTAGAGAGTTTTTTTTTCATCCCCTCTGTTAAATTTTCAAGTTTATAACCGAGTTGTTTGTTAGTGATTATATCAATCTCTAAATTTTCCATCAGTTCTTTTAATTCAATCTGTACGGTTCGTTTATTTGTTTGTATAAGATTTGCGATTTTCTCGCTAGAAATCCAATCTTGATAGTTCCTTAAATGAGTAATTATCTGAATTTGCCTTTCAGTAAGGTCCATTGATTATCATCCTTCTTTTTCATCAAACGTTGCATTCCAAGCTGCTATCAAAAACTGATTAATCAGTCCATATTTTTCTTCATCATTACTTATCGTCGTAAATTCACTGAACGCTGGTATTTGATAAGCTGAACAAATTTTTAAATACTGTTCTAAAAATTCGTCTAGTGGAGCATCTTTTGTTTTTGGATTATATCGATTCAACTTCTTAATACTTTCTTTGGCTTTAGGGCCATTCTGTTTTAGATTCCGACCAAATTTTTCTCCCGCCTCAGTAAATTGATTATATTTAGTATTTTTTTCTTCGTCGATCATGTGTTTTGCTGCCTCAAAGGGTAAAATTTTTGATCCAAAATCTTCTAATTCATATACGAACAACTTACTGCGAATATCCGATATAGAAAAACCGGAAATATATGCCAATTCATCAATTAACTGAATTGGCAAACTAGAGATCGACCGATCACGTTGTTTCCAAGAGGATAGTGTTCTTTGATTGATTAAGCTTTCCTCAGCAAATCTGTACACGGTCATTTTTAAATCTTCTTGAATAAAACGATATACGGGATACGTCATCTATTCGCCCCCAAATACAACTCTTCTAGTTCTTCTAAAATTTGACCGTCAACTTGATACTTGATATTATACGCTTCGAAAAACTCTATTAATTCTTGTGTTTCACGATCGTTCATGTTCGCATGATCAGGATATGTTTCGTATTTACTACCGGAAGGACACCAGAATCCTCCATCATCAAAGGGATCTTCCCAAACAAAGTGTTCAGTTATAACAACAGCGTGGTTATGGTACTCGCTTAGTACAGAGCCGACTAAGTTTATATCAACTGAATGATAGAACAAGCATCGCTTAGTAATCAATACTAATTTTTCTGTTTTTATTTTAGGCATATTATCTTCCTTTCATATTTTCATTTTGGTTCCGAGGTAGATCAATAGTCCTCACTTGATCAACTCGGAGCCTTTTTGATCGATATAATCTTTAAAAGACATCCTTTGTATTGTAGTAATCATGATCCAGTACTTTATCATCACTATCAAATAACACCAACTCTACTTTTTGAGGGTTTCCATCAATATTATAATGTGCTAATAGTTCATCTACACTATCAAAACCGAAATCGTCTAATGCTTGCTCACCATCTGCCAAATACCATTTTTTTCTTCCATTATATTTCCCCCTTAAATTTTTAAGTTCACATAATTATATATATTTTACTACATATGAATACCATTTAAAGACTACATTTGAGTATTTTTTTTCTTTATACTAAAAAGACCGTCCTCTTTGCACCCTTAAAAAAACTTTCTGACCTAATTTATTGGGCTAATGAAAGAGCTAATTGACAAGGAATAAAAAAAAGTCAAAAACCTTTAAGTTTCTGACCCCATCCAAGATTTTCCCTAATACTAATAATTCTGAATTTTAAATGAACAGTTAATTTTTTTCGAGATTATGAACATAAAAACAAAGCGGTTCTGTTGCAAAGTTTTAAATAAAGAATAAAATCCCTTACGGTATCTATGATTTAAGCTGGGATTCCCAATAATACCTTGATTTCAGTACAGACCGAAAACCCGAAGAGAGTTCCTTCTTTTCGGGTTTTCTTATATAATCCTCGAATGGCTTCCATGCCTTTAATCGTGGTAGAGGCAGTGCGTAAACTTCGATAGAATTTATTGCGTCTCTTTACTGGACGATGGTCTTGTTCAATCAAATTATTCAGGTATTTAATGGTACGATGTTCTGTCCCTTGATAAAAGCCGCCGTATTCTTTTAGTTTCTTAAAGGCACTTGTAATAGAGGGGGCTTTATCTGTGACTACAACCTTCGGTTCATCAAACTGCTTCACTAACCGCTTAAGAAAAGCATAGGCTGCTTGTGTGTCCCGTTTTTTACGTAACCAAATATCCAAGGTTAAACCATCTGCATCGATGGCTCGATACAAATAATGCCATTTTCCTTTAATTTTGATGTACGTTTCATCCATTTTCCATGAATAAAAGGATTTTTTATTTTTCTTTTTCCAAATTTGATAGAGTAGTTTGCCATATTCTTGCACCCAACGATAAATCGTCGTATGAGAAACGTTAATGCCACGATCATATAAGATTTCTTGAACTTCACGATAGCTAAGGTTATAACGAAGATAGTAGCCCACGGCTACAATAATCACATCCTGCTGAAATTGCTTTCCTTTAAAATGATTCATCGTCATTCCTCCTGCTATCTTTTTCTATTATTCTACCTTATTTGATAGTAGATTTAAAACTTTGCAACAGAACCGGACTGATGAATCAGAATTGATTCTTCAGCCCCATTTTTATTTTAGGTATTAAAAAACATATCGTTCTCTAGTATGATTAAATCACGACAAAATAAACAACTGAGAGGACGATATGCTATATGAATGATTCTATCAAAAAAATGCTGCGATTAATAGAGAAAGATTTGATGATTACAGAGGTCTCTTACGAGACCTTTCAGAAGAAAAAGACGTTGATCGTCGATGCTGTTTTCTCACCTGCTCCCCATACCTGTAGAAATTGTGGTTCTACTGTGGTAGATGGAAACGGGAAAGTAATTGTAGTGAAAAATGGGAAGAAGGAAACGATTGTCCGCTTTGAACAATACAATCACATGCCTTTGGTTATGCGCTTAAAAAAGCAGCGCTATACCTGTAAAAACTGTCGAACCCATTGGACGGCTCAAAGTTATTTTGTTCAACCCAGACATTCAATCGCGAATCATGTCAGATATAAAATTGCTTCTTTACTGACTGAAAAAGTATCTTTATCTTTTATTGCGAAAAATTGTCAGGTATCTTTGACCACCGTTATTCGTACGTTGAAAGAGTTTAAAAGCTACTTACCAAAGCAATCTAAGAGGATTCTCCCCAGAGTATTGATGGTTGATGAATTTCGTTCGCACGCTTCCATAGAAGATAAAATGAGCTTTATTTGCGCAGATGGCGAAACAGGACAATTAATTGATGTCTTGCCTACGCGTAAATTGCCTCGATTAACAAGCTATTTCTTAGGCTGCACTAATCCTGAAGAAGTAAAATTTTTAGTCACAGACATGAACGCCGCCTACTTCCAGCTTACCAAACGTATTCTGCCAAATGCGAAAGTAGTGATTGATCGGTTTCATATTATCAAACACATGAATCAAGCCTTTAATGAGTTGCGTATCCGTGAAATGAATGAACTTCGTAAAGTAGGACAGAAAAGTCAGGCAGAAAAACTGAAAAAGAACTGGCGCTTTTTGCTAAAAAATCGTGCAAACATCAACCATTATGAATACAAAACATGGAAAAGTTTTCGAGCACCAAAATACCCATTTCTTACGGAAGCGATGATGATTGATCGATTGCTTGGCTTTTCTACGTCCCTGAAGGAGGCGTATCCCTATTTTCATGAATTAGTTGAAGCCTTTCGAGACAAAGACCCTGACTTATTTTTCTCCTTATTGGCAGAACTTCCCGAAACGTTAGATGACGGCTTTCGGGAAAAGCTCCAAAACCTTCTGACCTATGAAGAAGGCATCACCAACGCGATGATCTATCCTTACACCAATGGAAAAATAGAAGCGAAGAATACCCATATAAAGACAATGAAACGAGTATCCTACGGATTTAAATCATTTGAGAACATGAGAATTAGAATCTTTTTGATCAATCAATTAATCAAAGTAAGATAACAAAAAATCTGAGCCAGAATGAGGTTCATTCTGACCCAGATTTGATTTTGTACAACCCATCAGTCCTTATTGACAAAGAGCCAAAAAAATCTGTCTTTTAAAATCGTCACGGCGACCCAAAATTAGTTCCAAGCAAAAAGTCCCGAAAATCCAAAAGTTTGAACAACAACTTTCGAATTTTCAGGACCTTTTACTTGGAGCTTTTCAGCTTCAATCTTTGTGGTAGGGTGGCCACATAATCGCCATTATGCGGCCTAATTTTTAATTAGCGACCTTTTTGAATGTCTACTAAGATTTTCGATTGTGATTTGTCTCTAGTCAAAAGACCAAAGCCTTCTTCCACAATTTCTTCTAATTCAATTTTTCTTGTAATCACTGGATCAACAGCTAATTGACCACTTGCAATCGCTTGAATTGTTTGGGCAAATGTCGTACGGGTATAGGCAATGGTCGAAGTGATTTTCACACCAGAGTTAATCAATTGCATTGGGTGCCAAGATATTTCATGAGCAAAAATAGACACAATGACCATCATGCCGCGTGCTTTCGTAACATCTATCGCTTGTTTGACTGTTACTTCAACGCCCGCAACTTCAAAAGCAACATCGACCCCACCGTTTGTCATCGCACGGATTTCCTCAACAACATTTACTTTTCCTGAATTCAATGTGACTGTCGCACCTAATTCTTTGGCTTTTTCTAAACGTTCTTCTGACAAATCACAAACGATAATATCCACCGCACCAGCAGCCTTGGCAGCAGCAGCCACTAAACATCCGATTGGGCCGGCTCCAAAAATAGCAACTTTGTCACCAAATTTTACGCCGCCTTCTTTACACGCTTGTACAGCAACCGCTGTTGGTTCAACTAAAGCTCCTTCTTCAAAAGACATTTCATCTGGCAATTTGTACACGTAATGTTCTGGAACGGTACAATATTCAGCGAAGCCGCCATCTCTTGCCAAGCCAATAAAGTTATAGCCATCATACAAATCAACTTCTTCAACTTTTGCTTCATTTGACATCGTAGGAAAAATAGCTACACGATCGCCAACTTTTACATCCTTCACTTGTGAACCAACTTCTTCAATCGTTCCAGAAAATTCATGCCCCATCGTTAAAGGCGCTTGACCTTTTGCAAATGGATCTGGTTGATCAACGGGAATAAAAATTGGTCCTTCTAAAAATTCATGTAAGTCTGAACCACAAATCCCAGTAAATGCTACTTTTACTCGAACTTCATCTGGTTCACACGCCTTTACTTCGACATCTTCTACACGGACATCTTTTTGTCCATACCATACTGCTGCTTTCATTTGACGTTCCTCCATGCATCATTCATTCATCACGTTTCCTTCAAAACATGTGAAGCACTTAGATAATGAGCAAAAAGCGTGCCAAAATTAAAACAGTTGATAAAATCGTACTTTCTTAGAAACACTGTAACAAATCGGAAAGTTTTATGAAACATCATGTTACAAAACGTATCACGATGTATCGTATGCTTCGAATGGAAAAGACAGAAAAACCAGAAGTTGCCTTTCCAACTTTTGATTTTTCTGTCTTTTCACTTATAGTAGAACTTCTGACACACGACCTTAAATACGAATAAACCTTTTAGAATACTAAACTATACGGATTTTCCAAGTAGAAAATGATGCGGCCTAAAAATTCTGCAGCTGGTGAACCGTCTAAGATTTGATGATCGAATGTCAAGCTTAATGGTAATTTCTTCAACTCAACTACTTCGCGATTTTCATCAAATGCTAATTGGCTTTGCATTGACCCAACACCTAAGATACCAATTTCTGGTGTATTGATGATTGGTGTGAAGTACTCTGCTCCACTCTTGCCAAGATTACTGATCGTAAAGGTCGAACCTGAATAATGCTTGCCAGCTAACGACCCATCACGAGCTTCGGTAATCCGACTATTTAAGGTCTTACCTAATTCAGTAAGCGTCATGCGATCAGCGTCTTCAAGGACTGGTACAACTAGGCCATCTGCAACGGCAACGGCCATTCCAAGATGAACTGCCTCTTGTTTTTCATAAGAACCATCTTGATACCAGGCATTCATATCTGGTGTTTCTTTCAAAGCCAAGATGACTGCTTTTGAAAGCAAGGTCGTAATACTTAATTGACCATCCTTCAATGGAACACTCGATTTAGATTGCAATTCTTTCTTGAATGCTAATAAATTCGTAATATCTGCTTTTTGTTGGATGGTTACTTGTGCTGTAGATTGTAAGCTATGCATCATACGTTCAGCGATTGTCTTACGCATACCTTTTAAGCCAGCTCCGACGGTTGAAGATGCGGCTGCAATAGTAGTCTCCACACTTGGTTGTTGACGCTGTACATCGCGTCGAGTAATTCGACCATTGCCACCTGAGCCATTAATTTGGGCAATATCAAATCCTTTTTCAGCAGCTAATTTGCGTGCTAATGGTGTAATAAAGATACGTTCACCTGCTTTTCTTTCGGGTGCCGCTTGTGCTTTTGGTTCCTCACTTGTTGCCTTATTTTCCTCTACTGGAGCAGAAGTAGGTTCAGCTGGTGAAGCCTCCCCGCTTACTTGTTCACCTGGCTCTCCGATATAGCCGATTGGCGCAGTACATTCCGCATCATCGCCTTCTGCTACCAAAATTTTAATCAATGTTCCATCTACTGACGATTCAATGTCGTAGCTTAGTTTTTCAGAACTAATTGTACATACAACTTCACCTTTACTAACGGCATCGCCTTCTTTTTTCGCCCAATTGTCGACGGTTCCTTCTGTCATTGTAAGCCCTAATTTAGGCATTGTAATTTCTGTTGCCATTCACTATCCACCTCCTCTTATTTCTTTAAGTCCGCGATTAATTCATTTGCAGTTTCTAATACACGGTCTGCATTTGGTAAGTATAATTGTTCTAAGTTTGTAGCAAATGGTACGGGTGTATTTGGTGCACAGACACATTTAATTGGTCCATCTAGATAATCAAATGCTTTGTCTCCGACGATAGATGCAATATCTGTCGCAGTATTATTATGGGGATTGGCTTCGTCAATCACGATTAAACGACCTGTCTTCTTCACTGACTGAATAATCGTTTCTTGATCCCACGGTGCTACAGTAACCAAGTCGATTACTTCTACAGAGATGCCATCTTTCGCTAATTTATCTGCCACTTCAAGAGCAACGTATAACATTTTTCCGATAGTCACAATGGTCAAATCCGTTCCTTCTTGTTTTACTTTTGCTTTTCCGATTTCAACAGTATAGTACTCTTCTGGCACTTCACCTTTTAAGCCATAAAGAGTCTTATCTTCAGAGAAAATAACAATGTTGTCATCTTCGATAGCAGCCGTTAGTAATCCTTTAGCATCATAAGGGTTAGAAGGGACAACTACTTTGACCGCTGGAATAGAGCCAAAAATGCCATAATATGATCCTGAGTGTTGAGCAGCGGCACTTGCGCCTGCACCATGGCACGTACGGACAGTCATCGGAATTTTCGCTTTTCCTCCAAACATATAGCGCATTTTAGAGCCTTGAGCTAAGATTGTGTCAAAACAAAAACCAATAAAATCATTAAACATCAATTCTGGGACTGGACGTAATCCTGTAGCAGCAGCACCAACTGCCGCTCCCATGTAGCCCATTTCTGAGATTGGTGTATCAATCACACGTTCGCGACCGAATTTAGGCATCAGACCTTTTGTGACACCAAACACGCCACCCCAAGCATCTTCATTTGACTCTTCTAAGTGAGGAACCTTTGCTCCTCCGGCAATATCTTCACCAAGTAAGATTACTCGATCGTCACGCTCCATTGATTGTTCTAATGCTTCGTTAATAGCTTTCATAAAAGTAATTTTTCTAGTCATGTTTCTTCTCTCCTTTTTCTCTGCTTAGTCTGCGAATACATCTTCATACAATGCTTCTGGGCGTGGAACTGGACTTTCTTCAGCAAATTTAATGGCATGCGCAATATCAGTAGTTGATTTTTCAGCAATTTCTTCTGCTTCTTTTTTCGTTAATAATTTTTTCGCAATTGCTTTTTCGATAAATTCTGGAATACAATCGCGGTCTTGGCGATTTTTTTCTTCACCATCTATATTTTTGTATTTTTGTTCGTCACCTTCAAAGTGCCCGTAATTACGATACGTTACACATTCAACCAGTGTTGGCCCTTCGCCTTTTCGTGCACGCTCGATTGCTTCCCCAGTAGCTTCATAGACTGCAAACAAGTCATCGCCATCCACTCTTACACCGGGAATGCCATATGCTGCTGCACGTTCGGCGATTGTTTTAGAACCGGATGAATACCATTGCGGTGTTGCTTCCGCAAATGAGTTATTTTCGTTAACAAAAATGACCGGTAATTTCCAAATCGACGCCATATTAATTCCTTCATGGAACGTCCCTTCATTCGCAGCGCCATCACCAAAGAAACATACCGCAACATCTTTTGTTTTTAGATATTTATTTCGTAAGCCCGCTCCGACAGCGATTGGGAAGCCGCCACCGACCATACCGTTAGCCCCAAGCATTCCTTTACCGACGTCGGCGATATGCATCGAGCCACCTTTTCCTTTATTTAAGCCTGTTTCTTTCCCATAAATTTCAGCCATCATGCCATCTAAGTCGCAACCTTTTGCGATACAATGTCCATGACCACGGTGCGTACTTGTAATATAATCATCATCTGTCAAATTCGCACAGACGCCTGTTGCAATTGCTTCTTCGCCAGCATATAAGTGAACGAATCCTGGAATTTCACCTGTCGTAAAAATATCATGCACTTGGTTTTCAAAATTACGGATATCGTACATTGTTTTTAGGATCCATTTTGCTTGATCTTTTGTCATTTTTGTCATTTTCTTTTCCTCCTTATTAACCATGAATTGCTCGTCCAAATAATGAATTGCTCGTCTCACCAATCACTTCAGAAAGCGTCGGATGGGCAAAAATCATTTCATCAAGCTCATCAATTGTTCCTTCTGCTTCTTTTACAGCTAAAATCGTATGAATCATCTCTGTTGCATGGCTTCCGACAATTACCGCTCCTAGAATTTGATGGTAGTGTTTTTCACTAATTATTTTGACAAATCCATCTGTTTCCATCGCTGCAATGGCTTTCCCATTTCCTGAAAAAGGCATCATCTTCACAACTACATCTTGATATTGGGCTTTCGCTTCTTCTTCAGATAGTCCAAAACTTGCTACTTCAGGACTAGTGTAAAGACAACGTGGGACAGATGTTTTATCCACTGGGAATCTCTCATTACCAAACATCGCCTCGACAGCGCGTATCCCTTCTTGACTGGCAACATGTGCCAATTGATAACCTCCGATGACATCGCCTATTGCATAGATACTTGGAATACTGGTCTGATACGTATTGTTTACGCGAACGAAACGGCTTGCTTCATCCAATTCAATCTCCAGTTGACTCGCTAAAGTCAAATCTGGTTTTCGCCCAGCAGCTACGAGTAAGCGATCATATGCCACAGCTTTCCCAGCTACGATGACTTCCTTATCGGTTACTTGGTCAATTTTTGCAGAAGTCGTAATGGCAATGCCCATTTTTGACAATTTCTTTTTGATGATTTTGCGCGCTTCTGGATCTTCCGTTAGTAAAATATCTTTGGCTACCTCTAATAACGTTACGTCTACGCCCAATGGTTTCATTGCAAATGCCAACTCCACTGCAATAATCCCACCACCGATAACGACAAGTTTTTTCGGTAATTCAGCCATAGAAAAGAACGTATCGGTCGTATTATAATGTGCGTGTTCAATCCCATTAATCGGTGGCACAAAAGGTTTTCCCCCTGTCGCCAATAAAATCTTTTCAGCATGCAATGCTTTCTCAGCTACCTCGACGCACGTCTTAGAAACTAACGCAGCCTCACCTTCGATGTAATCAATTTTATTACTCGAAAACAAATGCTGAATGCCCGATTGCAGTGTTTGAACGACGCCATTTTTTCGATCGACCATTTTTGAAAAGTCTATGGCATTGAGCGTAGTATCTACACCATGTTTTTTTCCTTCTTCCAATGATAAGAGCCAATGCGCATGTTGCAGATAGCTTTTCGAAGGTATACAGCCCACATTTAGACAGGTACCTCCTATTTTATTCTTTTCGACCACAGCTACTTTTTTGCCGAGTTGTGCAGCTTTAATCGCCGCAACATAGCCGCCCGGTCCAGCGCCAATGACAATTAAGTCATAGTTTGTCATGAATTGTCCCTCCTTATTGATTACGCTTTCAGTCTAGTAATAAGCAAGTTGCATGCCAACTTTTTTGTGAAACAAGAGAGAACATCTCTCCTTTCACAAATCCTTGCTATACGACTGATTTACGATGTTATACAACAAATCACTCCGGCCATATTTTTAATCTTGAAACACACACTTTGGAATCGCTTACCTTTTTGAGACACAATCGCAACAAAGATGTGATACAGTTTGTCTCATTAGCGAGTTTCTGAGACACAAAAAAAAGAGAAGTTTCCTTCTCTTTTTTTTTTTGCTTCAAACTATTTTTTTGCTAAAAAAACAAATTTCTTCTCAATTTGCTTTTTTTCACAAAAATTTACCAAGACAACTCGTATTTTTTTAGTTTGCGATACAGTGTTGCTCGTGAGATATTTAATGTTTCTGCTGTTTTTGTCATATTGAAATGGCTCGCTTCTAACGCTTCTTCAATCCGATGTTTTTCTGATTTTATTTTGCTAGTAAAGATAGGTTCGTAGGAATTGGTTGAACCCTGATTTAGGTAAATGCTACCTGTTTGAATTAAGGCGTTCAATTCATCCTCTGACGGTTCTGAATCAGAGTAAAATATCGCCACTCGCGATAGAAAATTATTGAACTCCCGGATGTTACCGTACCAAGGATATCCTTTGGCAACTTTTTCAATCTTCCACTTCCAATCAATTTCCCAATGATTGCTCACCATAAATCGGTCAACCAGTGGAGCAATATCCTCTAAGCGTTCTCTAAGAGGCGGAATGCGGACCGTACATACAAATAAGCGATAAAATAGATCTTCTCGGAACTTGCCTTCTAGGGCCAACTTCCGTAAATCCTTGTTACTTGCCGTAATTAAGCGAAAATCAGTCATGACCGGTTTTCCACTAATAGGGGTCACCATCTTGTCTTCTAATACACGAAGCAAAGATTGTTGCATCTTTTCCGGCATACTATCAATCTCATCTAAAAATAAGCTGCCGCCATTGGCTTGTGATAATTTTCCTTCAAACCCTTTCGCATTGGCGCCAGTAAACGCGCCTGGTGCATAGCCAAAAAGCTCACTTTCCAATAAATTCTCACTAATAGCCCCACAATTAATAGCAATCAAAGGGCCATTTTTTTGTGGACTATTTTGGTGAATGGTCTGCGATATTATTTCCTTTCCACTACCTGACTCGCCAAAAATATGAATTGGCACACTCGTTGTAGAGACCTTAATAACCTGATTCAAAAACTGTTGGTAACTCTTACTTCTAGAAGCTACACCTGGATAGGTCGGTGTGTTACCCTTTTCATTTTTCACTTGATACAATTTGTATTTGTAACCGATTAGTTGGCGATTACGCATAATACTTTCTTGATCATAAATCATTGCTGGACTAATGATTTTACGCATATCCTGCCCTATATGAAACTGATCTGCCATACTAGGCGGTACTTGAATAATGCGAAAATGCGCATCACAAAAAAGAACTTCTTCTAAAAAAGACTTTGCGTACTCTAATAAGTCATTTCGTCGTTGAATGTGCCGTTTCATCAGCTGATTGGATATTTTTTGCGTCAGCATCGTCAATAGTAAAAATGAATCCTTCGCCGTCGAGTTTTGATACGTTGATATATCTAGGACTCCGAGAATTTCATTGTTTTCATCAAGAATTGGTGATGCCGCACAACTCCATTTTCTTGATGCTGCCGAGTAATGTTCTTCCAAAGCAAGACACTCATCTTCTTTTGATCGCAAGGCCAGACCGATAGCATTCGTACCGACTTCTAACTCTGACCAATTACTTCCTTCACGAAAGGCAATCTCATTGGCAAAATCTCTTGCTTGATAATTTCCCGTTCGCCAAATGATATTTGCTTCATTATCGGTTAGAATAAATAGTTGATTTGTTAAGTGAAACTGTTTTTCAATGCTACTTAATTCCGCTTTAACAAGTTGGATGAGTTCTTGATTCTCTTGCTGCTTCGTTGTTAAGTCACTTGCAGTTAAAATTTTTGGTGGTTTGACTAAAAAAGGATCCACATGGTTTTGTAAACAGAATTGCCATGAATTAGCTATTTTTGATGGAAGCTGCGTTAGGACTCTCGTTTCTCCTTGTACAAACTGCTTCCAAATTTGTTTTTCCATCTAATCATCTCCTTTAATCCTTTACACTATTATACAACAAGATTGTGAAATAAAAAAAGGAAGTCTATCTGCCCTTAAATTCTGTCAATCGAGATGGATTCACTAAGCTTTTTTTTTTTTATTTCAGTCTAAAGTCTGTTTTTCCCCCTTCGTTTGTATCTTGGTTTCTTCATACAAGTAATCAGGTAAAAACATGGCAACGGTCGTTTTAACGACTAAAGCATAAATTTTTCGTTGCAAATCGTCCATTTTCGCTAATGCAGATTCGGTAGGTACTTGTTTTGTTGGGATAATGGCGTGGTGTTCCTGTACCTTACTACCGTCCACATAACGCTTTCTAGGCTCTGTTTGAACCATTTCAAGATCAAGTCCTAAAAAACCGCTATATTTGCCAAAATCCGCTTTTAAATAAGCAAATTCGTTCTCTGTAATAAATGGTGTATCTGTTCTTGGATAACTCAATAATTTTGCTTCATACAGTCCTTGCATAGCTTTTAAAGTTTGGCTCGCTGTCGCTTTATAAAGCTGATTGACTTTTGATTGCAAACTACTTAAAGAAAACAGACTCGGACTATTCGTTTTTTTCTCTTTGGTTTGAACATCAGCAATTATCCCCTCTTGATTGCCTATTTTAGCTTGTTTAGAAGAAACAAAAGCTAAAAGCTCCTCTTGGGTTTTAAAACGCTGTGTGGGGCTTAGAACGCCCTTAAATGACCCTTGGTTTACTTTTATACTAGCTTCCACCTCGAAAAAAGGTTCTTTTTTAAAATTCTCTATGGCTTCCTGGCGCTGAAAAATAAGGTATAAGGTGGGCGTTTGAACACGTCCTAGTGAAAATGTACCTTGTACGCCTTTCTGTTGTAAATTTAACGTATACAAAGGGCTTGCGTTCATGCCGATCAACCAATCGGCAATTTGGCGTGTTTGCGCTTCTTGATAAAAGGGATAGTAATTCATTCCTGGTTGCAAATTTTGAAAACCGCTTCGGATCACATCTTTTTCTAAGCTATTGATCCATAGTCTTTTAAATGTTTTATCTTTTGAAAAGGCATTTGCTTTATGGATAATCGACCAGGCGATATTTTCACCTTCTCTGTCGCTATCTGTTGCAACAATAATTGTATTTGCCTTTTTGAGAAGTTCTGCAACAATTTTAAACTGCTTTCCCTTATCTTTTGCAACTTCAAAATCGTATCGATCAGGAAAAATCGGCAAAGATTCAAGTTTCCAATTTTGCCACTTTTCGTCATAATGACCTGGTTCTGCTAATTCCACTAAATGCCCAAAACCAAAGGTGATAAACGTTTCATCTGTAAATAGTGGGTCTTTGATCTCAAAATAACCGTACTCATTAACTATCCCTCTTTTCTTTGTTTTTTCTTTGATCTACTGTCACGTTATATCTTGCTCGATACCTTCTAAACGTTCGGCGATTGATTCCAGTTTGTTCTTCAACTTCTTTATCAGATAAACCATTCAAAAACAAATCGAAAGCATGCTTTAAACGTGGATCATTTTTTTAAATTTCAGTTGCCGACCTTTGAATTTGCCTTTTTTCTTAGCAATTTCGATTTCCTGTGCCTGACGTTCCTTAATTTTTTTTCGTTCTGATTCTGCTTGATACTTGTACAATTCAATGACAAGGCTATTAATCAAACGCCTTAAATTTTCATCTTCAATACCATTCATTGAGGGTAAATTTAAGACTTCCAGGGTTGCCCCCTTAATTTGAATTTGATTCATCAATTTGTCATTTTTATATTTAATTGGCACAGTTTTTTCTAATTATGTGTCATATTCATAGTCAACTATAGCTACAAAAGCAACTAATTTTGGAGATAGATTGAGATATTTAAAAATCTATCATGAAAAATTAGTTGCTTTTGTCACTTAGCGCTGAAAATTTATGCCATTTATCTAGAAAAATGACAGGTATAGATTGTGAACCAGCCGGATTTCACAAGTTGTATCGTGCAACAAATAAGCCTTCACAAGGCGAATTTTTGAAATTCACAAGTGACGGCTAAAAGCAAGGTCAAGATCGTTCGTCAATCTTCGATTTCCGAGTAAAAAAATATCGCTTGGACTTCGCCCGTTTTCGCTCATTTTTTAAGTGCTGTTTGTGGCAAATTTATTGCCACAAAATAAAATAAAAAACCCCCTTCGCTTTTTCAGCAGGGGGCAAGTTTTTATTTCAGTTTTTCTCAAAATGCTTTTCATTTTTTAGCAAAATAACAAAAGATAATAGAATTAAAATAATACTTGAAAAATAAAAACTCATACTCATTCCGAATTGATCCCAAATACGACTTACTATAAATTGCCCTAAAACATTACCTATTGCAATCATAATTCTAAATTTGGAAAGTCTTTTCCCTATCTCTGTAAAGAGACTACTGTTTATTTTATCACTTGCATATATATCGGCGATATTAGCAACTAATTCAAAGATGAACCAAACTATAATTATAAAAGGTTCTGTTGCAAAGTTTTCCAAAAAATCTATTTTAGTGTAAAATTGAGAAAAAAAACAGAGAGGACAGAGTAATGAATCATTTTAAAGGCAAACAATTCAAAAAAGACGTCATTATTGTCGCTGTTGGTTACTACCTGCGTTACAATCTAAGCTATCGTGAAGTTCAGGAATTGTTATATGATCGTGGAATAAATGTTTGTCATACTACGATTTATCGTTGGGTGCAAGAGTACAGCAAAGTCCTCTATTATCCTTGGAAGAAGAAAAATAGACAATCCTTCTATTCATGGAAAATGGACGAAACCTATATCAAAATTAAGGGACGTTGGCATTATCTTTATCGTGCAATTGATGCGGACGGCTTAACCTTAGATATCTGGTTACGAAAGAAACGGGATACGCAAGCAGCCTATGCTTTCTTAAAACGACTCCATAAACAGTTTGGTGAGCCGAAAGCAATTGTGACCGATAAAGCACCTTCTCTTGGCTCCGCCTTTAGAAAGTTACAGAGTGTGGGTTTATATACTAAGACAGAGCACCGAACTGTGAAGTATCTTAACAATTTAATAGAACAAGACCATCGACCTATTAAACGACGGAATAAATTTTATCAAAGTCTCCGTACAGCCTCTTCCACGATTAAGGGCATGGAGACCATTCGAGGAATATATAAAAAGAACCGAAGAAATGGAACGCTCTTCGGCTTTTCGGTGTCTACTGAAATCAAGGTATTAATGGGAATAACAGCCTAAGATATTTGGAGTTCAGAGAGGGCGCGTTTGATTTTCAAACTTCGCAACAGAACCAATTCAAGCTACTATATCTGTTTCAAATAAAAGCGTTGTGTCGCATAATCACCATGTAGTTCTGAGTCAATATAAAAACCGAGATTCATCAATTCATCGCCAGCAAATGTTACATCTTCCATTTGATAAGTTGCTTCTTCTGCTAATCCTGCTAATTTCAATGTGACTAATGGATGCGCAGCTTCTGCTAATACTCGGAAATAAAAGACCATGGCTTCTGTTTGGTCTTTTGAGACAAACATCCATGCAGTATCATTGCCTTCAAACGGACTTTCCAAGCGATAAAAAGTTCCATATTGCAAAAGTTGGCGATGCTTTTTATAAAAGGCAACTTGTTCTTTAATTTCTGCTTTTTCTTCAGAAGTTAATTGCGTTAGATCTAGCTCATAACCAAAAACACCAGCCATCGCAGCATTGCCACGAATAGTTAAACTCGTTTCTCTTCCTGTTTGATGATTTGGGACTGCTGAAACATGCGCACCCATACTTGAAATTGGATACACTAAGCTGGTTCCATATTGAATTTTCAGACGAGCCACGGCATCGGTATTGTCGCTCGTCCAAGTTTGTGGCATGTAATACAAGAAACCTGCATCAAAACGACCGCCTCCACCCGAACAACTTTCAAATAAAATAGTTGGATAATTCGTTGTTAACTTTTCTAAAAATTCATATAACCCTAACATATAACGATGAGCCACTTCACCTTGCATCGTTGAGTCCAACAAGACAGAATAGACTTCTGTCATATTTCGATTCATATCCCACTTCACATAATCAATCGGTACACGATCAAAAATCGCCGTCATTTGTTGATAGATATTATCACGAACATCTTGTCTTGAAAAATCAAGAACATATTGATTTCGACTAATTGAGCGGTCACGACCTGGAATACCCAATGCCCAATCTGGATGTGCTCGAAATAGTTCACTATCTTCAGAAATCATTTCCGGTTCAAACCAAATCCCAAATTTCATCCCGTTATCATGCACTTGCTTGGCTAAATTTTCCAAACCACAAGCAAGTTTGCCTTCTGTTTCAACCCAATCACCTAATGAAGTGAAGTCATTTTCACGACCGCCAAACCAACCATCATCTAAAACAAACATTTCAATGCCCAAGTTCTTCGCATCATCGACAATATTCATGATTTTTTCTTCGTTAAAATCAAAATACGTTGCTTCCCAGTTGTTGATTAACGTGGGACGTTCTTGTAAACGATAGTTTCCACGAATTAAACGGTGATTATACAATTCATGATACGTCTGTGATAACGTATTCAGACCTTCATTACTATAAACCATCACGACTTCTGGCGTTTGAAATGAGTCGCCAGTTTTTAGTTGCCAACCAAAATTAAATGAATTAATTCCCATAATGACCCGTGTTTGGTCAAATGGATCTTTTTGAATCACCGTTTCGTGATTACCGCTATAAACTAAATTAAATCCATATGCCTCTCCTTGAAATTCATCTGTTTTGGCATCTACTAAAGCAACAAACGGATTTTGTTGATGGCTGCTTGATCCGCGTTTACTATCTAATACTTTTATCCCTGTATGAATTTTTTCTCTAGTCATTTGACGTTCTCTTGCCCAGGTACCATTTAAATGAATTAACTCGAGTGGACGATTTGAAAAATCAATTGATTGACTAGCTAAGCGGTTAATCTCCACTGTTTCATCACTATTATTTACTAATTGCGTAGAACGAATAATTACACTGTGATTTTGATAAATTGTGTAGAACAACTGTAAAGTCAATCCACTAATCGCGTCTTTCAATTGAATAATCAGCGTTTCAGCTTCATCATCATCTTCCGTATATAAGGCTGGCAATCCCGCTAAGCTGGGCTTTCCTTTTTGAATTTCGTAGCTATCATAACGAAAATCATTTACACGACTACCGTTTCCTAATTTAATATTATGCGCCGGTTCTCTAAAATCACCATGTCCATATCCTGGAAATTCTAATGGTAATGTATCTAAAGATAATAAACGATCTTGCGCATTTGCATTGTTGGGTGAGAAGGAACGATCTGTTCGGGGGTAGCGATACCCACCAGAATAGTGCGTAATCTTTTTTCCAAAATAAAGATGCGTTAAATAATTATTTTCTTCGATTCCTAATAGATAGCTAATTTTTTTATTTTGTAAATGAAATGTTTGTGTGTGATTGTCAAATATAATCATAAGTTTATGAACTCCTTTATAATGAGAATAATTTATTGGTTATTTCACTGCTCCATTGCTCATTCCAGCTATAATACTTCTTTGGAAAGCAAGATAAACTAGTGTAATCGTGACAATTCCTACTGTATAGGAAGCAAAACTTGGACCATAGTCGTTAAAATATTGTCCCGTATAATTATATTGAAACAATGGTAGTGTCCACATATTAGACTCACGATTTAAAATTAATAATGGTAGCATGAAATCATTCCAAAACCATAGAGCATTAAGAATAATAGTCGTCGCATGCATTGGTTTTAACATTGGGAAAACAATTTTGAAATAAGTTGTAAAGTGACTAGCCCCATCAATTTCAGCAGCCTCATCCAGACTGATAGGCACATTTAGTTTAATAAAACCAACATATAAAAATAGTGTCTGTGGTACGGCATAAGTGAGATAGAGTAAGATTAATCCCCACATATTTGCTAAACCAATTTTACTCATCATAACGGTAATCGGAATCATAATTACTTGGAAAGGAACAAAAATTCCTAAAATTAAAAATAAATACATCAATCCGTATGCTTTCCCACGAGTCATTTTTCTTGCTAGTGAATAAGCAGCCATAGGAATAATTGCTGTCACAGCAACTACTGAAATGATTGTGATGATTGCCGAATTCCAAAAGTAATGACCAATTCCATCCGCTAACAATCTTCGGAAATTTTCCAAAGTCGCTGGATTAGGAAAACGAAAGAAATTATTCATAATATCGGGTGTTGTTTTAAATGAACCGAATAGCGTTGAAACTAAGGGAACTAAAATCATGAAGCCCCCTAATAATAAAAGCAAGTATTTAGAAATATTTTTTTCTTTTGATGTTTTCATTGGGAAACCTCCTAGATTTCAAATTTTTTCGATAATTTTAATTGTGCCAGTGAAACAATCCCAATTAAGATAAATAAGACTAAAGCAATAGCATTCGCATAACCAAACTGATTGTTTTTAAAAGCATAATTATAAACAAGTAACCCCAAAGATGTTGTGGCATCGCTTGGTCCACCACCAGTTAAAGCAAAAATTTGATCAAATGCTGTTAAGCCACCTTTTAATGCCATAATAAATACCATTGAAATACTTGGTAATAAGTAGGTGATTTCAATATTCCAAAAAATTTGCTTATCATTCGCCCCATCCATTCTAGCAGCTTCAATAATTTCTTGTGGAATACTTTGAAAACCCGCTAAGAAAATGATGACTGGCATGGCAATTCCTTGCCAAAGTAAAACAAAAATTACTGCAAAAATCGCTCCCCATGTTGTTCCTAAAAGACTGGTTTGTAAAAATTCAATGCCTAACATACTACCAATTTTTGGTAAACCATAGTTAAAAATTTGTTTAAATACTAAAGAAACAACCACGCCCGATAAGACCGCTGGAAAAAAGAACCATGCTCTAAAGAATGTTTTCCCTTTAATATTTGCGTTCAACGCCCGCGCAATCAAAATACCAAAACCAATTTGTCCAGCAATCATGCAAAGCGTCACAATTAAAGTGAAGCCAATCGATTTGATAAACTTCGGATCAGAAAAAAGAATCTTATAATTGTTCAAACCCACAAAATCAAAATTATAAGTCAGACCAGTCCAATTAGTTAAACTGTAAAAAGCACCTTGAACCATTGGAAAGTAGAAAAAAATCATCTGCAAAATAATTGGAATTGCTACAAAAATGATTGCCCAGTAACGATTTAAAATTTCTTTTATTTTCATTTTATTTTCCTACCTTCCGTCAGCTTTCATTGGATTAAAGAAAGCATTTAATGCGTTAATCATGGCTTTTTGATTGCCATTGTGTAAATAACTTGTTGTTAAGGTATAAAAATCATTTTCACTATTCCAATCTTTGGCTAACCAAACTAAATGACGATCAGTAAAAGCAAGTTCAGTTAAACCACTTAATGGTGAATCCTGAGTATTCTCGATAACGCCCTCAACAGCACACGGTGCACCATCTACATCATAATATTTCTGCATCGCTTCAGGTGTTGTCATATATTCTACAAAACGTTTGGCTTCTTCTTTATGTTGAGAAGTTGCAGAAACTGATAAGGCTAGGTCTCCTGCGCCAATCGTTAGACTTTGACCTGCTTCATCTGCTGGAAAAGGAAAAGTTCCTACTTCAAAATCTGGATTTTGTGAATGAATCATCGGCATTGCCCATGAACCATTCGGCATAATCAACGCATCACCTTTTGTAAAAGTAACTACTGTATCGTTATAACCGGCACCTTGCCAGTTGTTTTGCAAAGCTTTTGGTTCTCTTAACAAATCTAATCGATTAAAATCTTTTTGCATTTCTTTGCTTTCAGCATTAATTCCATTAACTTCTGAGAAACGCCAAACATTGTTCGCTTCCTCTTCACCACCAGCAGCAGTCGCTAAAGCTAGTTGGTGATAACCATTTAAAGTCCAGCCTTCTGCTCCTGCAATCGCAAATGGTACTTTGTTTTGATCTTTAATCTCAGCTACTATTTTTTCAAATTCTGCCCAAGTTTCTGGTGCTTGAATCCCCATTTCCTCAAAAGCAGTTTTGTTATAGTAAAAACCATAGACATTAGCGGTTAATGGTATGCTATATACACGATCCTCAATAGCAAAACGTTGTGCATATCCATTTTTGATATTCTCTAAATACGGTTCTTCGGTTAAGTCCTCTAAATAACCAGCTTTCGCCCATTCTTTCAATTCTATACTTTGAGGATAAAGATTAATGACATCTGGTACATCGCCTGCAAGCATACGTGTTTTAATTACTTCACCAGCATTCGGTACATCCACAACTTTTACATGAATATCAGGGTTTTTTGCTTCAAAATCTTTAGCAATCTCCTGAATCGTTTGAGTCATTTCTTTTTTTTGATTAAAAAACTCTATTTCTACCTTACCGCTTGCATCTTCCTGATTTTTTCCACAAGCAGTCAAAGAGATCGTTGCTCCTAGTGCTATACAAGCTAAAATGATTTTTTTAGACCACTTCATTTTATGCTCCTCCTTATACAATTTGAATGCGTTTTCTTTTTTGTTAACACTAATGTAACTGTTTACTAAGTGTTTTGTCAATATTTTTACTAAGTTTAACTAAAAAAAGAGTAAGGAATTGAAAATTCCTTACTCTTTCAGCTTCTTTTTAATTATATTCAGGTAAATAGTCCCCATGTGCTTCGATTAAATCATCCACTAAATTTTTGATATCTGTTAAAGACAATTCAGATGATAGATGTGGATCTAAATACGCTGCTTGATAAATTTTTGATTTATCTAGTGTTAAAGCGGCTTCTACTGTCAGTTCTTGAACATTGATATTCGTCCGATTTAAAGCAGCTAATTGTGTTGGCAATTCACCGACATAGGTTGGTTGCACGCCATTTTTATCGACTAAACAAGGTACTTCCACACAAACATCTGTCGGTAAGTTTGTGATTAAGCCTTTATTTAAGACATTTCCTGCAATCACTGACGGAGTTCCTGTCGTAATAGAATCCATGATATATGAAGCATATTCACGGCTTCTCGTATGTGTTAACTCCCCATTATTTACAATGTCCTCTCGCATGCTTTCCCAATCATTAATTTGTTGTTCACAACGACGTAAGTATTCATCCAACGGAATCCCTAATTCGTCAATCAATTCTGGGTATTTTGATTTAATAAAGTATGGATGGTATTCTGCATTGTGTTCACTTGATTCTGTAATATAGTAACCAAAACGTTTCAACAATTCAAAACGTACAGAATCTGGATGTGGATTTGGTTTTTCTGCAGCTAACTGACGAATTGTTGGATAGAAATCTTCCCCATTTTTTGTAATTTCCAACAAGAATGCCATATGATTAATGCCTGCAATTTTCCATTGAAAGTCATTTAAGTCATATTGATCGGCTATTCCTAAATGCTCAAACAATTCTGGTACGCATACTTGAACGCTATGACATAAACCAACAGTCTTAATACTCGTCGCTTTTAAAACACCCATGGTTAACATCGCCATCGGATTTGTATAGTTCAATAACCAAGCATTTGGACAAACTTCTTCCATTTCTTTAGCAAAGTCTAACATTACTGGTAGTGTCCGTAGGGTTCTAAAAATCCCACCAATCCCCATGGTGTCACCAATAGTTTGTCGCAACCCATATTTTTTAGGAATATCAAAATCAATCACTGTTGAAGGTTTATAACCACCCACTTGAATAGCATTGATAACAAAATCAGCCTCTCTTAACGCTTCTTTGCGATCATAATAAGAAACAATATCAGCACGATTTTCATTCGAATTTTTATTAATATTTTTAAGCATTAAATTTGATTCTTTTAGTCGTTTTTCATCAATATCGTACAATGCAATATGTGCATCTTGTAGACTTGGAGTTAACATCGCATCGCCTAATACGTTTTTTGCAAAAATAGTACTTCCTGCACCAATAAATGTAATTTTTGTCATGTACTTACTCTCCAATCACTAATTAATAGTTTTATAATTTACCACCTGTTGTAGCAATTCCTTCAATGAATTTTCTTTGGAAAACGATGAATATCACAACCATTGGCCAAATTGCTAATAACGAACCTGCCATTAATTGTGGGAAGTTCGTGGCATATTGTCCTTGTAAGTTTGCTAATCCCGGAGCTAAAGGCATCTTATCAATTGAAGTATTGACAATCAATGGCCACATTAAATCTTTAAATGCAAACAACGCTGTGAATATTCCAAGTGCAACCAATCCTGATTTAGCAAGCGGCAACATAATTTTGAAAAAGATCGTCCAAATATTGGCACCTTCTAAATAGGCCGCTTCCTCCAATTCATCAGGTAAACCTAAGAAAAATTGTCTTAATAAAAACGTACCAAACGCACTAACTACCCCTGGTAATATTAATGCTGGAATTGTATTTAAAATACCCAATTTTTGTGCTAATAAATACTGTGGAGTAATAAAAATGGAACCGGGAATCATCATTTGAATAAGTACTAAGCTGAAAAAGATATTTTTCCCTGGAAAACTTAGACGCGCACAAGCATATGCAGCCATTGCTGAAAATAAAACCGAGCCAATCACTCGTCCAACAACCATTAAAAATGTATTGATATAAAAAGCCATGAATGGTAATAAATCAAGTACTTGTTGATAGTTACTTAGCTGAAATTTCTCAGGGAAAATTGTAGGTGGAATTTGGGTAGATTCAACCAACGTTTTCCCTGAAGTTAAAATCATCCAAATAAAAGGTAATGCCATTGCAATACCACCTAAAATAAGCATGATATGGATTGGCGCATTTGAAAAAAATTTATTTTTCATAATTTGATAGCCTCCTTAATAGTTTACCCACTTTTTCTGCAACTTCATTTGAATTGCAGTAATAATTAATATAATCACTAAAAGGAACATAACGATTGCCGAACCATATCCCTTGTCATTTAAAATAAATGAATGTTTATAGAATAAATAGGCTAATGATTGTGATTTAAACATGGCGGTACTATTAGGAGTAATCATCATAAAAATAACATCAAATACTTGGAAAGCATTGATAACTGTTGTTACAACTACAAAAAATAATGTTGGTGTAACTAATGGTAACGTAATGTTGAAAAACTGCTGGATTGGACTAGCACCATCAATTTCCGCTGCTTCATAATAATCTTTAGGAATTTCTTGTAAGCCGGCTAGTAATAACACCATGTTATAACCAATAGCACTCCAAACTCCTACAATGATAATAGAATAAATCGCAATCGATGGATCCGTTAACCATGCTGGTCCATCGAGACCTATTTTAGCCAACATGTTATTAATCAGTCCATAATCATTATTGAACATCCAGCGCCAAATCATTGCGACTGCGGATGGTGCAGCAACGACTGGTAGAAAATAAATTGTCCGATAAATCGACAATCCTTTAACTTTTCTATTCATTAAAACTGCCACCAACAAGGATAATACAACAATACTAGGTATCGAAACCACTGCATAAATTAATGTGTTTAATAAAGACTGAAAAACTTCACCGTCTGCAAACATTTTTTGGTAATTTCTTAATCCGACCCATTCAGTATCACCGAACCCTACCGTTTTTTGAAAACTTAAAATTGCTGTTTGAATTGCTGGCCATATATTTAATAAAATTAATCCTAATGCCGTTGGAAAAATAAAAATATAGCCCCATATCACTTGATCTTTACGATATTTTCCAAAAATTCGATTTTTCATAATATCCCCCTTTTTGGTATTCATCCATTAATATACAGACGAAATAGAATCCTTTCGCCTGTATATTGTATAATTAACTAATTTAATTTCCGCTCAATATCGCATTGACTTCTTTTTCAATTTGAGCGGTTCCATCTTCAACAGTTACTTCACCAGACAGAATACGGTTAATAATTTGAACTTCTGCTTGTTCAGCTCGTAATCCATCTTTATTGTATGGACGAGGGACTCCATACTCCAACATTTTTCCAAAAGCACTCAAATCAATTGTATCTGAAGAAGCAGCCCACTCGTCTTCAAAGCCTTTTAGTGCTGGGATTGATGCCCCCGTTTCCGCTTGGATTTTATTGGCGTCCTCACTAGCTAAAAATGCCATTAGTTTTTTCACTTCTTCTGGGTATTTTGTATTCGCACTGGCAGCCCAACCAAGTCCATTTGTAATTGTTGCATTAACTTTTCCCTTAGGTAACACGGCAGAAGCAACATTTTCAACTAGATAGTCATTTTTCAAAAATCCCGGTGCAAACCAGTTTCCTTCAATCATCATTGCTAATCTACCTGATTGAAAACGACTTAACTTATCAGGATCTTGTAATTCTGTAATTGTTGGTGAAGCATGATCAACAAGTGCAATATCTCGATAAAAAGCTAAAGCTTCTTGTGCTTCTGGGGTATTCAAACCTGATTTTGTATTGTCATCGGCAAATACTTCTCCCCCATTTTGATAAATAAATGGCCAGTAGCCAGTCTCTGTTCCAATATGTGATGCAAAACCATAGATGCCTTTTGATTCATCTGTTAAATCAATTGCAGCTTGTCTGAGTGTTTCCCATGTCCATGTTTCATCTGGATAATCGACACCTGCATTATCAAATAATTCTTTGTTGTACCATAGCCCCACTACAGAAGCATCTTTAGGGATTGCGTATAGTTCGTCTTCAAGCGTATAGAAATCAGCAATTCCTTCAGTAAAGTTTCCCATGTCAATATCATTTTCTTTGATAACATCATCAAGTCCCATCAAAGCATTCTGTGACATATATTTATAGGATTCGCTAGAGTGCATGGTTACTACATCTGGCATATTACCTCCCGTTGTTGCAGCTTCTAATTTAACCCAATATTGATCCCAAGGCGTTGTCTCCATTTCTACTTTGATATCAGGATTTTGTTTTTCAAATTCATCTAACATTTTTCTTAGTCCTGGAGCTTGGTCAGTATCCCAACTCGCATAGCTTAAAGTTACTTGCCCGTCTTTAGAATTACTATCTCCCCCACCACATGCTGCGAGTAATGTCCCAGTTAAAACAGCTATCCCTGTTAAAGCTATTTTTTTGAAATGTTTCATCTTAATTCCTCCTGTTTTGAATGCGCTTTCTTTTTGTTAACGACACTATAACTGTTTACTTAATGTTTTGTCAAGATTTTTTACTAGAAATATTAGTAAACAAAAAAGTAAACACCCTTTTTTGGATGTTTACTTTTTTAATCGATATTTTTTTCACTTTCTCTAACAATAATATTATTAGAAACAATCACTTTGATCGAAACATTTCTAACTTCTTTTATTCGTTCATTAACCATGCGAACTGCTAGTTTTCCAATTTCTTCTGTATTCACATTCACCGTATTTAATGCAGGTGTTAAAAATTCAGCAACTTCAATATTATCAAAACTCACAATCGAAATATCTTCTGGAATATGTAGACCATTTTTTTGAAGTGAACGATAAACCCCCACAGCAATAGGATCATTTCCTACCATGATAGCAGTCGGCAACTTATCTTTAGCATGTTTTTTCAAAAGTAAATCTGCTGCCTGCATTCCGTCAAGTGTGGTCCAGCCTTCTAAATAAATTTGACTATATTTTTCTAATCCTTTTTGTTTCATCCACGTCTCATAGGCTATTTTTCGATAATCATCATCTGACACGTGTTTATTTCCTTGGCTATCTAAACGAACACGTCCTCCTCCGATAAACGCAATGTTTCGGTGTCCTTTTTTATACAATCGATCTAAATGCTGATTCGTTGCTTTTGTTAAATCAGTATAAACTGCATCTACTTCAGCTTCAATACTAGGGTCATCAATCACTACGACATTCGAATTAATTGCTGATACTTCTTCAATCACAGAAGATAGCACCTGCCCAATAATCAACACACCTTGACATTTTAGCAAATCGTCTTGCTCCAACGGTGTTTCTGACAAACGAATAATTTTCTTCAAATTGACTTTGCTTTGTTCTGCTTCGACTTGAATCCCTCTGCGAATCGTTCGAAAATAGGGATCTTCCAACTCATCTACTTCAGAAACTGTCGTTATTAATGCAATATTTGTTAAATTTTTTGCAACGGGACTTTTTTTGACATAATGATAAAAATTAACCGATTCTGCAATCTTTCGTTTGGTTTCATCGGTTACTGAAAGTGTCGGATCCTCATTTAGCACGCGCGATACTGTTGCAATGGACACACCCGCCCGTTTTGCAACATCCCTAATTCCTACCATAATAGCTCCTCTTTTCATATTTGAAAGTGTTTACTAAAATATAATCATACATTTTGAAAATAAGCAAATTTCGTTAAAAATAGGCACTGTAATCATAATTAAAAACAAGAAAAAATATCCGAACAATTTAGAGTAAATAATGCTAATTCTAGTGAATTTGCGACGAGGAACTGCTAGATCACAGTTCATTCTCTCTATCGTTCGGATATTTTATTGTTAACTATACTTATTTCACAGAGCTTTTTTATTTGATTTTGTGAACAGAGTCTCGAGAAATCAATTCTCCCTCTAATAGTAGTACTTGATTTTTTATTTCTTCTTGTTTGGCCAGTCCAATCAGTTGGTGAAAAGCAATCGCCCCCTTGTTACCTGGATTTAGTCGTATTGTTGTCAACGCAGGATCCATTAATTCTGCAAAAGTAATATCATCAAATCCAATAATCGATAATTGTTCCATCACTCGTTTATTCTTATTTTTTAAAAATTTTACTAATTTAGCCGCTAAATAATCTCCAGTAACAACAATTGCAGTAAATTCAGCTAATTCTTGATAAATTCGCTCAAATTCAGAGTTGTTATATATCCAATGCGATTTAAAGGTTAAATGATATTTCTTTAATGTATCGATATAAGCTTGATGTCGTTCTTGAATAACACTTGGTTCACCTACAATGTAGTCAAAAGAAAGAAACGCTATTTTCTCATGACCATAATGAATCAAATGTTCCACTGCCAATGTACTAGCTTGGTAATCATTTGTATTTACAAATAAACGATTCATTTGTTGTTCAAGTTCTCTTAATGTCTCTTTTGAAAGATGCGTATCAATATAAACAACAGGACCATCAAAAACGTTATTTAATTCCAAAAATTCTTTTACACGTACACCAACAACAATGAACCCCTCAAAACGCCAATTTCTCTGAATAGTTTTAACATCTTCTGCTGAATTAACATTATGCACCAATACAAAATAACCATGATTCTTTGCCTGTTCCTCAATTCCAGACAAAACTTCTGCGGTAAATGGATCAGAAAATACAAAATCAGGGTTCTGTTGCAAAGTTTTCAAAAGAATCTATTTTAAGTTAAAATTATAGAAAAGATAGCTTGGAGGAACGAAGATGAAGCATTTCAAAGGGAAACAATTTCAAAAAGACGTGATTATTGTCGCCGTTGGCTATTATCTTCGTTATAACCTCAGCTATCGAGACGTTCAGGAAATACTTTATGATCGTGGCATTCATGTGTGTCATACAACGATTTACCGTTGGGTACAAGAATACGGCAAAGCCCTATATCAAATTTGGAAAAAGAAAAATAGACAGTCTTTTTATTCGTGGAAAATGGATGAAACTTATATCAAAATCAAAGGGACCTGGCACTATTTGTATCGCGCGATCGATGCAGACGGTTTAACGCTGGACATTTGGCTACGTAAAAAACGCGACACACAAGCAGCCTACGCATTTTTAAAACGTCTTAGAAAGCAGTTTGGCGAACCAAAGGTTCTAGTCACAGACAAGGCACCATCTATTGGCAGTGCGTTTAAAAAATTACAAAAAGCTGGTCTGTATACGAAGACAGAACACAGAACAGTTAAGTATCTCAATAACTTGATTGAGCAAGATCATCGACCAATCAAACGTCGGAATAAATTTTATCGAAGCTTACGCACTGCCTCAACAACGATTAAAGGCATGGAAACGATTCGCGGAATATACAAGAAAAGCCGAAAAGAGGGCACACTCTTCGGCTTTTCGGTTTGCACTGAAATCAAGGTCTTATTGGGTATCCCAGCTTAAAAAGCAGTCAAAACGGAATGCTGGTTGTTTATTTTAAAACTTTGCAACAGAACCCTTCGATTAAACCAATGAAGGCTAACAAAACAGGCGCTATTGCTAACAAAATGCCGATTATATCCACATCTTGCAAAAGGCTACTCCTTTCTTCAGATTTCGATAGTACATTCATAATGCACCACCTCACTTTCAAAAAAAGCGCCACCGTCACAAACTTTACTGTACTCATATTATACCATAACTCACGCTAAAAACCTATATTTATCAAGGCTTTTAGCTTTTTTTTATGTCTAAATTCGAGTGAAATGCTTGTTCCTTCAGTCGCTCCAGCCACCACCACCGCTCCTTCAGAAACCGTGTTGCTGACACAACCCGAAGTGATCGATAGAAAAAAATACCAGGATCAGGCAGAGATCTCTTGTTCTTTTAAAGCCAAAATAGACAAAGCGTTCGCAAACTGCAGTAAGCCTGATTGAGAATCATCGACGATCACATTTTTCTGATAATGGATCCGATCACTCACGTGATTGATTGATAATCCGTAAACAAAACGCATCAAAAAGATCTTTCGTCTCCGATCGGTGATTTCTGGTTTATATGGATGGCTAATGGCCGTCAGACCCAAAGAAAACAAGTGGTGAAAATAAAGAAACTCTTGTTTGAACTGCTGATTTTCTTGAACAAAGCTAGAGTGTTTGATTTCTGGTATATCTTGGTCTAAGAGCGAATACGTTGAATGGATCGGCGGCATTCTCGTCAATCCCATCCTTTCTCTTGAAACAAGATAACTAGAGAGCATCGATCCGATCTCTCCTTTGGTTTTTTCCCAATCGATCACCTCTTTTTCAGGTAATTCAAATTGGTGAACATCAAATAATCGCACATTATTCCTCTTTTCATGATAGGTGATACACACAGCTGTCGTTTGCACCTAAATAATTTCTTTTTTAATTCAAAAAAGACCTGGAAAAAGATTCCAAGTCTTTGTTTCTCAAAATGGCAAATCATCATCTGATAAATCGATGGCCGAACTGCTTTGTGCAAATGGATCCGTTTCTTGTTTAGGTAGCGGCGGCGGTGTCGGTTTGCTTTTTTCAGCTGTTTCGTTGGTCTCATTCGCACGCTGCTCAGACACCTCTTTTGATTCCATTAATTGAAACGTCTCTGCCACGACTTCTGTGACGTACACTCGCTGCCCTTGTGGGTTATCGTAAGATCTTGTCTGAATACGTCCAGTCACGCCGAGAAGCGTCCCTTTCTTGGCGTAATTGGCAAGGGTTTCGGCTGGTTTACGCCAAATGACACAATTGATGGAGTCAGCTTCTCTTTGACCGCTTTGATTGGTAAAATTTCGATTCACGGCCAAAGTGAACGTGGCCACTGCAGCACCGTTCGGTGTAAATTTTAATTCTGGATCTCTCGTTAATCTTCCTACTAATACGACGTTATTGATCATGCTTTATTCCCTACTTTCTTTGCTTTTTTTAGCGCATTGACAAATGATACAAAAGTGATCTGTCCCGTATCGCTCAACTTGATTTTTGCATGATAGGTCGTCTTGTCTGCCTTTTTGATTCCTGAAACCACGGTTAACAAGGGCTTACGAGACTTCTAAACTCCCCCTCTATCACTTTAAACACAAGGACAGTCAAAGCTTTTTCAATACGATTAACAGCTTAGATAAACGCCTCCCACAATGGTTTTGTAAGAAGCTGACGTTTTTAAATAAATAAAAATTAGGGATTCAATATGCTTTAGAAATCAGGTGTAATAATGGTGCATTAGAAGGAACAAACAAAAAGATAAAAGCAATAAAACGAGTAGCCTAAGGCTATCGAAATTTCCACAACTTTCGAGCAAGAATGTATCTCATTCAAGGCTTGATCTTCCAAGTAAAATAAAAACCAGTTGAGCACTCTGCTTAACTGGTTATGACTAAATTTTCAGTTGTATTTCTCTACCAACACTAAATGTCGAAGAGCCAGCAGTCTCTCTAGGATGTTGTTGGTTATTGTTTCTTTACGTAGCAACTTCTAGCTCTCTTGAATGTAAAAAGGATTACTGAGAATCAGACGTTGATTTTTCTGCCCCTTGGCGGTACCTAGCACTTCAACCCGAAGATATCCAGGAACAAGCTCTAGTGGTACCCGTAAAGGCTCCCCTTTGGTCAGTTTCGTTTCGGCGACCACCTGTTCATTTTGAATCATGCGAATTGTTTTAGGGTCAAACCCAAAAGCTTGTAATCGAGGCTGTGGGGTGTCTTGTACCATAATCTGTAAAATCCCCTTCTCTGGCAAGAGATTATCCCCCATGTAATAGTTCTGATGGGCTTGCTGGAAAGAGAGCTCCATTACTGGTCCTAAGGAAATATAGAAATTCCCTTGGCGGAGACTCTGGTAAACCTCCGTTAGCGTGAAGGTTTCCAATCCAATATAACTGATTGCCGTGTTTTCGGAAGGAGCTTCCATTCGGTGCCAGTCTCTACCTCCGCTGCAGGAAATACGTTCTCCTTGTAACAGCAACGAGGTCCACCATTCATAAGCCAGTTGACTGCGATATTTTTCATCTGGTGTGGTACGATTCCATACTTCGATAAAATCCACTAACCCATAATCTTCAATGTGAAAATCCCAGTGACATCCTGTGCAAATAGGGCTGCCAATTGAAAAAGGATGCGCAATCCCCACAATTCCCTGAGCCGCCTTGATTTGACGCAATTGTGGATCAAGGCTTCTTTTTTGTGCTTGGCGCCAGTCAATCACTTGATTTGCACCAATCACCAGCATGTGCCCATAAAAAGTTGTCCACTCGATACCGGGTACAACTAGGAGATTGCCATCAAAATCATCCTGCTGGTTTTGTTCCAGCTTTTCTTGTCGCCATTGTGCATAAGGTGCGAAGGTATTATGATCCGTGACGGTCAACACTTGGTACGGCTCCTCTTTGGCAGCTTGTATCAATTGATGAATGGAAAATTCGCCATCACTATGGCACGTATGAGCATGCAATTCAATGGGATAATACTTCATCCTGCTGGCCTCCAATCACACAAATTTCTGCAAAGCCTTTTCTAGAAAGCATACAATGCAAACTAATCTGTAACTCCCAGAAACCAGGAGTCGGAGACACACGTTCAAATCCCAATGAGCTGGTTTTAGCGGATAAATAGATTTCTTGGGTTGCTGCCTTATGGTGGTAACAGCCCAAATAATGCCCCTCTTGAGAAACCGAAAGCGTCAATAGGTTCACTAAGGGCAAAAAATTCTGCCAGTTGCCCTCTGTTTGCTCCTCTGGTGTAAAATATCGGAGCACCGCTTGTTCCAAGTATGGCTTCGCTTCTTCGGTGTCAACAATTTGAGGCCCATAGGAAAATTGAATCATGATATACTCGTAGGCTTCAGCCACGACAAAGGGAACTTTTATATGCGTTTGATGGTGTCGTTCCCCTAATTGATAGCGTTCCTGTAATATGACCGTTTCCTGCTTATCTGGATGATTGCTCATAGTCTCACCTTTCTTTTTTACATTGCTGCGGCATGGCTAGCGCCGAACCTGTTCCTTTTTCAGATTCGTTGCGATATAGACAACCGCCGACACGGAACAAATCAAGAACATAATCACCGAAAGCGCAGAGGTACGCTCATAATCCATGTAGCTGTTGAATTGGTCATATAGCGCAATTCCCAACATTTTCGGGTGATTTCCTCCCATCAAAAATGGTGTCGTAAAGGAGCCAACATTTCCCATAAAGACAAAGGTCATCGCCACCACAATGTCTTTGTATGTGTTCGGTAGAATCACTTTTAAAAATATCTGCCATTTTGAGGCGCCAATGTCTTTAGCGGCTTCAATCGACGCATTCCGAATAGCCGAGAGTCCCGCCAGAATCAACAGTGTAACAAACGGAATGTTGAACCAGAGATTCATTAAAATAATTCCCCGTTCATTAAACATTAACCCTGGTTTAAAATTAAGACCAAACCACTGACTTATTCGGTTAATCACTCCCGCATCCCGAATCACCATTGTCATAGCATACACTGCCACTAGCCCAGGGACAAAACGAGGCACCATATTCAGCACACTCATCCATCGGCTAAACCGATTTTTCTTAAAGCGGATGTATAAGGCTAACCCGTAACCAAATACCAATGAGAAAATCACGGTAGTAATGACAATTTCCAAGGTATACCAAAGATTATCCAACTGGATTGGGTCCGTTAAAAAATAAGTGTAATTTTTCCAAGTAAAGGCCTTTGTTTCCCCATCTTGAAAACTACGAACCACAGTAGTCAAGACAGGGTACACAATAAACAGCATCACCATGCTAAAAGCTGGAAAAATCATGAGGTAAGGGATCAGCTTAGGTCCATGCTTTTTCCAAAATCCCGCTTTTATCTGTGGGTTGTCTCCGGTTGTTTCAAAGGATTCCTTGGTTTTGAGTTCTTGCATCATTTTGAAAGTGTGCCGATTTCTTGATCCCAACGTTCATTTAAGGTATTGCCTAATGTGCCAATGCTGCTCGTTCTAAATGAACTAATATCTAAACCTTCTAGGTACTTAGAATTGTCAGAAGATAACTTGCTGCTATCAATAACTGGAATTGCTGCCATCGAATCCAACAAGATTTGTTGTGCATCTTCCGTTAGCATAAAGTTCATAACAGCCTGTGCCCCTTCTGGATTAGAGCCAATAGATGGAATAGCTAGAGCATCGACATTTCCAGTAAACCCAGGGGTAATTTGTGTCATTTTAACCGTGTCAGGCAAAGTGCCATTTGACAGGTTGGTAATCAACATATCTGCCCATGCAGGAATCATTGAGACCTCACCATTTACAAGCAAATCAAGAGTCCCTTGGTTTTTATTTGGGTAAATAACATTTCCACCAGATTGGTATAAATCTGGATGCAGCTCTGCTAATAAATCAAAGCCTGATTGCCATTGCTCTTCCCACTTGGTATCACTCGAGGTTAGTGCTTCTTCTGGCAAGAAATTGTAGATAGCTGTTTGAACGAATGCTCCACCGGCACCGCCAGATCCTGGCGTGTTGTAAGCAAATTGTCCTGGATTGTCGTGAATCCATTGGTATAACTCATCTGCTGTTTTTGGAGGATTCGTTACTTTACTTGAATCATAGGCCAAGACAACCGTCGTTCCACGATATGGTACCAAAACTCCTTCACCGTCTGATACTTGCGTTTTCACATTTTCTAAATTAGGGATGTTGGCTGCGTCATATGGCGTGAAAATATCCTCTCCACCTTCTTGTACATAGGTCGCATATTCAGCATCGGAAGCCAGAATCAAGTCATAATCTGTATCCTTTTGATCGGTTTTTTTCGCTGCAACAATCCGATCCATTAAGCTTTGCGTCCCTGTACCAGATAAAATAAACTGTAACTTCAGCTCATACTTTTCGCCAGCTTCACTTTCATTAAAGGCATCGACAATTTTGTCCATTCCGACTTTGACATTGTCCGATCCACCTGCCCATAGCGTTACTGTTTCCTTTTCTGTTGCAGTTTCACTTGCTTGACTCGTCCCACATCCGCTAAATACCATTGCCGCTGCCACAAGACTTACTACCCCAGCTACTACTTTTCCCATTTTTTTCATCCTACTTTTTCCTCCTGATACGTGATTGATTTTTGGATTGTAAAGTACACCTGTTGCTCTTCTTCAAATTTGTTGCTGTCACCTTTTGCTAAATAAATCTTCAGTAATTGCCGTTGATACAGGATGGTCGCAACACTATAATGACCTACTGGCATCAATTGTTTGATCTGTCCCTGATAGGTCCCAGAAGTAGCAGAAAGGAGCGCATCCTCTGGACGAAAGGCAATTTCTAAGCCATTATTTTCTTTAAAAAAGTTCATCTCTCCGATAAACGAAGCAATATAGCGACTCTTTGGTGCATCATAAATCTCTGACGGCGTCCCGATTTGCGCAATTTTCCCTTGCTCCATCACCACGATGCGATTGGATAGCGCCATTGCTTCTTCTTGGTCGTGGGTCACAAAGACAACCGTCACACCAGTTTCTTTTTGGATTCGTTTTAGCTCTTCTCGCATCTGCTGCCGAATTTTGGCATCTAGAGCCGAATATGGCTCATCTAGTAATAAAACAGATGGATCCAATAGCAAGGAGCGACCAATTGCAATCCGTTGTTGTTGGCCGCCAGAAAGCTGATTAGGAAATTTTTTTGCAACATCTGGTAACCCTAGTAAGGTCAGCATGTCAGAAATTTGCTCTTTAATCTTTCCTTTTGGAAGCTTCCTTAACTTTAAGCCAAAGGCCAGGTTTTCATACACGGTCATATGATTCCATAAATTGTAGCTCTGAAATACCATGGAGGTAGGCCGTTTTTCTGGCGGCGTCGTGGTGACATCTTCCCCATCGATTACAATCCGTCCTTCGTCAATCGGTTGGAAGCCCCCCAAGCAGCGTAAAATCGTACTTTTACCGCAACCTGATGGTCCTAAAAGGGTCAAAATTTCCCCTTCATGGATCGTTAAATCAATGGCTTTTACCCCATCGCCATTTTCATAGGTTTTACTCATTTTTTGTATTTGTACCTTTTCCATTGCCATTTCGTTCCTCCTGTTTTACAGTGACATCCCACCAGAAAAAATATCTTTTCCGAAAATTTTTCGACAAAGCCAAATAATCAAAATTGTCGGCAATAGAAGCAACAGGGAAAAGACAGCACCTGCCATTGGTGGATAGTCCAAAATTACGCTATACATTGAGGTAGCCATTGTTTTGATTTCGGGGAACCCGACTAGCAAAGTACCTTGGGCCTCTTCCATCGAACCTAAAAAGGTATACATGGATGCAACAGCAATACCTGGAATCGCACTTGGCATCGTTACTTTTAGAAAGGTACGAAAAGGACCGGCGCCAACATCTCTGGCTGCTTCTTCTTGTTGCTGATGAATTGTTTGAAACGAACTAACAGGAATCCAGATCATAAAAATCATCGTATTTAATATATGAACAATCAACACGCCAGCTAAGGTCCCCATAAGTTGAAAGCGATAGAACAAAATACCTAAAGCCGTATACAGCCCAATTTTAGGGAACGCATTCGAGAGTAAAAAGGAAAACAAGAAGAAGCTTCTTCCTTTAAATTCAAAGCGAGCAAGGGCATATGCAGCAGGGACACAAATCACGAGGGAAATTGCCGTTGCCAAAACCGCAATCACAAAGGAATTCACAATTGATTGCAACAAATCATCTTGACTAAAAATATATTTCCACCATTCAAACCCAAACTTCGTCGGGAAAACATGGGGAACTTGATAGGTATCCGCAAAGGCTAGCATCAAGGTATTTAACAATGGGCTGTAAAAAAACAAGAGAAAACAAGCAAAAAGGAAAAAATTCCAGAAGTATCTTTTCCCAAAGCTATGATAAAGACGCTTGGGATTCAAGTATTTCAGCATGACTTTTTGCTCCTTTCTTCCATAATAAATAGGCCCATGCACAACGTGAGGTTATATTATAAACACCACAGCTCGCAAGGTACTCAATCGTTTCTAGTTCATTGACTGTCCAAACAGAAAATGTCAATCCTAGCTGCTGCCCCACTTCACGGGCCAACTCAGTTAACCATCCTTCATGAATATTGACGATTTGAACGCTTTGATAGGCTAATTCCTGTAAGGTTTCGATCAAATCTGCTTCGGTAATATCCCCAAGTTTTTTCCCTTCGAACTGATTTTCAATATTATAAAATATATGCTTTCCCCAAATCGCGGCCCAAGATACTCGTACATAGCCACTGAGAACAATTTGTGTCCAGATTTGATAGGTTTGTGCCAGCGAAAAAACGGCCATTTCCAATCCCTCTTCTTTTAAATCACAGTTAATAGTCATGGTTGTCTTCTCATTGGCCACTGCTTGAAACACTTGCTCAAGGGTTACCGATTCTGGGACAACTTCTTGCCTGTCATGGGCTAGTATTAGCGTACCATCTGTTTGCTGACGCACATCTACTTCAAAACAAAGCTGGCGATCCAAACAAAAGCGAATAAATGTCCAGCTATTCTCCCCCATATTGTCACTACCAGAGTGTGCGGTGATCATGGTCATTTTTACCCCTCCTTTAATTCCGTGATTTTCTCCCACACGTCCACTATACCGATGAAGCGTTAAATTCTTGTAAATTCCACACGTTTTTTCAGTAAACTAGTTGTAAATCTTGCATTCTCCTTCCTTCGAACTCATGAATCGTCGATTTTGCCCTTCTAGCTAGTTTCACCAATTAAGTAGTTCTACATTCCCAGCTTTTAACCTACTGCCCCTTTTTGCTATGCCTAGCCCACAAAAAAAGCTGTCCTCACAGACAACAATGGTGGTACTTAGATCTTTTTTAAGAAATAAAAGCGATCTTTTTTGCCCTCCACGTTCCAGCCGCCTCCACCACTTAGGAGGGCAAAAAAAATAGACGTGCAAGGCACGTCTGTAGAGCAAAAGGTTGATATTTCACTGAAATCTTGCTATACTTACTATGTAAAGAGGAGTTGCGCTAACAACTCCCCTACAGCACCGTTTAAGACGGTGGCCAGTTTAATTAATTGTTAAAAAATAATCGTCCTCTGGCTAAAGCTGACGGTTATTTTTTTGCATTCTTTTTTCGTTTCTTCTTGCTTTTACGCTTAGAAGAACGCGTGTTTATAATCGTATCTGCTAGTTTCACACATGCTTCGATTAAACCAATGAAGGCTAACAAAACAGGCGCTATTGCTAACAAAATGCCGATTATATCCACATCTTGCAAAAGGCTACTCCTTTCTTCAGATTTCGATAGTACATTCATAATGCACCACCTCACTTTCAAAAAAAGCGCCACCGTCACAAACTTTACTGTACTCATATTATACCATAACTCACGCTAAAAACCTATATTTATCAAGGCTTTCAGCTTTTTTTTATGTCTAAATTCGAGTGAAATGCTTGTTCCTTCAGTCGCTCCAGCCACCACCACCGCTCCTTCAGAAACCGTG
>NZ_BCPT01000017.1 GCF_001544095.1 Enterococcus casseliflavus NBRC 100478
AAAGGAAGGGGATCGTTGGTCTTTTTTTCATTGCGCTGTTTTTTTCAAGCCTCGTTTGCCCCACCAATAGAAGGCAAAAAAGAAGACTTCAATCAAGACGAAAAAGAGAATAAAGCAATGCATGAAAAACGTTTCTGGCAGCACGTTGATGATCGGATCGGTGGCTGGATTAAACAGCCAATCGTCGTTACTGAAGAAAATCTCATGGAACGTAACGAAAAAGCGGTCAAAGCCGACAGCCATCAAAAACCCGAAAATCAGCGGCAAAATCATCCCCCATTGAAAGGGACGAATCAAGCGCCATTGCTGTTGTTTTTGCCGTAACCGATTGACGAACCAGATACTGGGCAGCAAAGTGACGATCATGACGGCATAATTTAATAGAAACAACTGTTTCACATCGTAAAAATGCCCAGCGCCAGCTTCAGACATTGGAAAATCTGGCAAGGCGAGCGTACTTGCAAAGGGATTATTTAGAAAATCTAGCAATAAGCCATAGTTCTTCAACAACTCTTCTCTTGTTAGCGAGGTATAATCCAGCAGATTCAAGTGATCGACATCAAACCAATATAACGGTCGAAAATTGATCGTTAGGGTGATCGCTAGACTGACCAAAAACAAAAACAAGCAGACAAATCCTAAGCGTTCAAGCCACACTTGTTTTTTCATTGTTCAAAATCCCACTCATCTAAAGAATCCACCACATAGGTTGGTGCTACTGGTAATGTCGGAACTGCCGCTTTCGGGGTAAAGCCAGATAATACGAGCAAAGAATCGATCCCGTTTTGGATCCCCGAGCGAATATCGGTTTCGTAATTGTCTCCCACCATCAAGACCTCTTCTTTTGATAAGCCGATGTGTGCCACCGCTTTTTCCATAATGATGGCTTCTGGTTTGCCAATAAAAATCGGTTGCGTTTGGGTGGCAGTCTCCACCATTGCGATCAGTGAACCTGCACCAGGTAATAAACCTCTTTCCGTCGGGATATTTTTGTCTGGATTGGTCCCGATAAAGGTTGCTCCTTTTTGGATCGCTAACGTTGCTAAAACAAATTTTTCATACGTCACGTGGTTGTCTAAGCCAACCACGACATAATCTGGGTTGGTTTCCTCCCACTCAAACCCAGCAGCTAAAATCAAATCGATCAACCCCGCTTCGCCGATCACAAATACTTTGCGGCCTTTGCCATGGTCTTTCATAAAATCGATTGTCGCCAAGCTTGCGGTATAGATCGTTTCTGGTGCCACATGGATTGAAAATTCATCCGCTAATCGCTGCGCCACGACTTCAGGACTGCGGGTCGTATTATTGGTCACAAATAAATAGGGCAGTCCTTTTTCTTGTAAGGATTCTACGAAGCGTTTCCCAGCAGGGATCGGCGCTTTTCCTAAATAAATCGTGCCGTCTAAATCAATCAAATAGCCTTTATATTTCATCTTATTCTTCCCTTTGTCGAATCGTAAACTCTTTTTTGCCTTTTTTCACCGTGGTTGTTTCGGTTTTTTTGACGTTCTTTTCTTTTGGTTTACGATTTTTGATCGTTGGTTTGCTTTTTTTCTGCGGTACGGTGTCACGCTTTTCTTCTATATGGGCGTTTTGTTGTGTGTTTTGATTTTGATTGTTTTGGGTTGGCTTTTTCTTGCGTCGGCGGGAGGTACTTTTTTCTTTTTTGCCGCCAACTCGTTGGATCACGAAATAGGCACAACCGAAGTTGCAATACTCATACAAATAGTCTTCCAGCATGTCGATACGCTGATCGGGTAATGCTTTGCGGTTATCTTTTTCAAAAAAGCCCTTCAAACGCAGCTGCTCATAACCCCAATCGCCTACGATATAATCATAACGTGCCAACACTTCACTGTAACGCTCGCCAAGCTTTTCTGGATTGAAGCCTTCACGATAATCCATGACCAATTTGTATTGTCGATTGCCAATCATTAATTCTTCATCATTTAACAAAGTCACCAACTCGCCTTTTTGCGGTTGTTTCGCTGGTTCTTCAATAATTTCTTCTAGTACAGATGTCATTTCATCTGTGATCGTTTGTTTTTCGGTCATTTTTTCACCACCTGTTGTTTATTATACCTTGTTTTATTCCCCAATGATAGTCGAGGTTTTCTCGCAAAATCCAGCTGGAGGAGTGACGAACTACTGGATGGGGTATTTCTGACTCAGGTAATCACCGACCACTGTGCGAATAAAGTCTGGAAAAAGAAACTCAACGGTTCCAGCAATCTCGATCGTCGGGAAAAACGGAATAAACAAGTAGTGATCCACAAGGGTCACCGTGTAGCTTTGAGCAGGATCGACGGGCTCTTGTTTCCACAATACTTGGTGGTTTTTTTCATCAAAGCGGATGCCTTCATAAACCAGTTCGCCAAAAATCTTCCCTCGAAAACCCATTCCCATAATTGGGAAATTGCGCAAAAAGTTGCGATTTTTTTCCATCTCTAAGACCAATCGAATGACATCCGCGCCTTGCAGCGTCACCCGTATCAAATGCATCGGATGGGGTAAAATCGTGTGCAGCTGATCTTGATCGACCCGCCCTTGTGGCAAATCATCTAAGAATAGCCCCGTATTTAAGATGGCGGCATCCGTCTGTCCTTTGGCACATAATGCCAAAAGCGCCTCCCGAACCAAAGAATGTTCACTTTGCCAATCCCTCGTAAACGCTGCTGGAATTTCTGCCACCTGATTTGCCCGCAGCAAGCGATGGCCGATCGATAGATATTCGGCGATCTCTTCCTCATCTTGCGGAAAAGCCACCAACGAATCCGTCGGAATCACACGGGCGCGATGCTTGATCGGGCGGTGGTGATCATCTAAGACCACTTCGACTTCGCCAATGTTAAAACCAAACTTGCCAGCTGCACCAATTTGAACCCCATTGATGACTTCGCCCTTTTCAAACAAATGGTGCGTGTGGGAACCTAATATAACATCTAGTTCTGGAAAGTCCCTCGCAATCTGGCGATCAGCATTGATACCTAGATGGCTCATCAAGACCAGCAGATCGACTTCGGGGCGCAAATGCTGAACCAATGAAGGCAAAATCTCCAAAGGTTCGCGAATGTCCCAGCCGTTTGGGGCATATGTCAGCGGAAACGGTGCTGTAAAAGCGATCAGGCCGATTTTGGCGCCTTGATTGCTTTCCATGATTTTGTATTCTTGTGCCCACTTCGGCGGACGTAAATCCTGTTTATCAAATAAATTGCCTAAAATGACAGGAAATTCTGCTTGGTCATATAAATGCTGCAAGACCTCTTTGGGATTGCCGACCCCTTCATTGTTCCCAATCGTCACCGCATCGTAATGTCCTTGATTCATCAAATCGACATTCGCCTTGCCGTCAGTTGCTTCTGTCAAAGGATGCCAGCGATCGACAAAGTCGCCTAAGTCGACTGCGATCACTGTCTCTTCGGTCGTATCCGCTTCTCGTTTTCTTTGATCCAAATAACGCCGCATCTTCGGCCAATGTTCTAGGTGGGAATGCAGATCGTTGGTATGGATAATCGTAATTTTTTCCATTGTGCGCCTCTTTTCAAATACGTCGCCTGAAATCACTATCCATTTCTATTGGCATCAAGGGTTGCCAGTAGAAAGACGACGGAAGTCTCTACAAAATAAGCATAGCATAAAATCTCTGGGAAACCATTGGAATGCTTGGAAAAGAATGGTGACTTTTTGTAAAAAAGAACCAGCTGCAGTGACAGTTGTCCAAAAGAAAAAATCACTTTTCTGACTGTAAAAAGGAAAGTGATTTTTTTCTGGTTATTTTGGGGAAGTTCTATCGATAACACGGCGGCAATTCGTTGAAGCGAAAACAAAGAGTTCTTGAAACGACGATTCTATCGAATATCGAGAGCAGGTATCCATGTTTCAGTTCGTCAGAACTAATGATTCTTTGAGAACACCAAAACAGATATTCTCTATCATCATTCACCACTATGATACGTACCATTACTAATTTTTGAGAGTATAAAAATCGCCAACGCAAAAGTTATCAGAGTAAGGTTCTAAACAGGAATAAAGCCTTTGTATCAAAAATGCAACTTAACCCTATGAGAGCTGCTATCGATTGCCTAGATTTAAAGCAGAATACAATTAGAACAGTCCTTGGTGTCACAAAGAATTTCAAAAATAAAAAAACCTAAGACAGTCTGTCTCAGGTTTGAATGATCATCGATTCAATTAGTACTACTGCTTTCTTCAATAGCAGGCAGTTTATCAATCAGACACATGGAGAATCCTGCTTAGTGCTGCTTCCTTCCGGATCTGACACGCTTCACAAGACCTCCATTGTCCTAGCCTTTCGGCAAAACTTAGTATAACGTATTTCGTTAGAGATTGCCAGCCTTTTTTTGTTTTTTCTTTTCTCGTAATGCTCGGAAAAAATCTGTTAGCAGCTGGCCGCATGCTTCTTCTAAAATGCCGCCTTCCACATAGGACCAATGGTTGAAGCGCTCATCTTCCAATAAATTCATCAATGTACCAGCAGTGCCGCCTTTGGGATCGTAGGCACCAAAATACACTTCTTCCACCCGTGCCAATAACATCGCCCCACTACACATCGGGCATGGTTCCAAGGTCACAAACAGCTGCGCTTGTTCTAAGCGCCAACTTCCGACAGTGCGACAGGCTTCTTCGATCGCAAACATCTCCGCATGCGCTGCGGCTTGCTGCTGCGTTTCTCGTAGATTGTGTCCACGACCAATGATTTTACCATCCAAGACGACGACAGCACCGATCGGTACTTCTGCCAACCCTTCTGCTTTTCGGGCTTCTTTGATTGCTTCTTCCATAAAGAAGGCTTTTTCCTCGGCAGTCAAGGTACTTGTTTTTTCCACGACTTCACTTTCACTCCTCTACCTCGCACCATTTCGTGCATTTCCTTGTTAGTATAACGAAAAACGCTTAGAAAGACGAGAAAAACTCGCAAAGACCGATGTCCCTGCGAGTTTCAAATGGAATGATTGACTTAAAAGACGGAATCAACAAAGCTCGTCAACTTGTCTTTGACATGTTCTGTCGAATCTTTGATATTGTCTCCGTAAACAGAGATTTTGTTGCGGCCTTCATTGACTTTTTTCATCACACCTAACAACGAATCCAATTCATTGTCAGACAAGCCGTCTACGACATCCAGCAATTTTTCATTGCCGTTGAATTTGTCATCGACAAATTTCTTTACTTTGTGTCGGTTGCAAGCGAAGCGTACTTTATTGAATACTTTGTCTGATACAACGACGGCAGTAGTGATCCCAGCGATCGCTGCAATGCTTAATCCAATCGTTACTTTTGATGATGTTTTCATATCGATCAGCTCCCTTATTTTGCTACTTCCATCATAGCACGAGGACTGAAATAAAAACACTATTTCGTTTAAATCGCTTTGAATCTTAATCCTTTAGGAAAGAAGTTTTTTACGGTTCCTTGGACTTGTTTTCCAAAACCGACTGGGATCTCATCGACTGTCAAAATCACCCATCCAGCATTTCCTGGCACGCTCAAGGTTTCACCTGCCACATACTGCTGCCATTGCGGCAAAGTGATCGGCACTGTCGGTGCCCCTTCTTCTGCATGGATCGCCAATGCCAACGCATAACTTGGCTCGATCCGATTCTTCTTAACGACGCCGACGTGCAAACCTGGGCGCATAAACTTGATCCCTTTTAAAGAAGGCATTTCTTCAGGAACGAGCCAGAGGTTTTCTCCTAGCAGCTGTGGCGTCGCATTCAGTGCCTGTAAAAACGGAAACTCCTTGCGAAAGGCTTGCCACAACTTTTGAGTCGCTGCATCCAATGGACTCTTGGCTGTCGCTCCTTTGCCTTTTTTCTTCTTTTTCACTGGCGCTGCTTCTGCTAGCGAGGTCAATTTCGCAGCGAAATGACCTTCTCCTTGGTTTAAATGCGGCCATAAGCGGATGGTTTTCTCAATCCCAGGTGCAGCTCCCCACTCGCTGCGCCCATGAGATACATTGTCCAAGTCGATCGCTTCGATCGTGAAGGGATACTCCTCCATTAACCAAGCCATTATCGCTTCGTTTTCTTCTGGGGCAAAGGTACAGGTGGAATAGATCAGCTGGCCCCCCGGTTTTAGCATCGCAACGGCTTGTGCCAAAATGTCTTTTTGCCTGATCGCACACTGATCAGGTGTATCTGCTTGCCATTCTTCTAATGCGACGGGATCTTTACGAAACATTCCTTCACCAGAACATGGGGCGTCCACTACGATCTTGTCAAAAAACTGAGGAAAATGGCGGCTCAATTCTTGTGGAGCCTGATTGGTGACGACTACATTCGGAAAGCCCCAACGCTCCACATTTTCTGATAGGATTTTGGCACGCTTCGGGAAAATCTCATTTGCTACAAGCAGCCCTTTTCCTTGTAATTGGCTTGCCAGCTGCGTTGTTTTGCCCCCTGGCGCCGCACATAAATCTAAGATCCGCTCCCCTGGTTGAGCGGCTGCGATCGTTGCTACGATCATCGCACTAGGTTCTTGGCTGTAGACATAGCCAGCTTGATGGAGCAGCGAACGGCCTTTGACTTCGCCAATATAAGCAGCTTCTGCATAGGGGGCAGGTACAGCGGCTGGTCCATATTTTGCCAGCATCGCTTGTGCGTGCGGCTTAGCAACATTCAAGCGAAAGCCTTTGACTGGCTGATTATCGGTCAAAGCGGTAAAAAAAGCTGGTGCTTCTTCTCCTAACAACCGTTGGTATTTTTCAATAAATGGTGTTGGTAATTGCATACTTACCCCTCCTCGGCTTTTTTATTCTAGCGACTGAGAAGCAATTATGCAAGAATTCCTTGATCAAATGGCAAAAAAACTGCAGCTGAGTGAAGTGGGCGACTAAATCGCTTCGACTTCTCTTTGCTGCAGACCTTTTTATTTAAAAATCGCTTTTTTGACACTGCTTTCGATGAATGGCTGAGAGACACGGTTGTCCCAGAATTTGATCAGTGGGCCCACTAAAAAGGCACTGATGAAGGTTCCGATCCCAATAGGCCCGCCTGTGAAGAGGCCAATCAAGGCAAAGGCAACGTCTTGAATCACCCGCACCACTCGATAGTTGGCTTTCGTCTGATCGACGATGGTTGGGGCGATCGCGTCATAGGGGGCGCTGCCCAAATTCGCTGACATATAAAACGAAGCACCGAAGGTAAAGAAGATAATCCCGATCAACAAGAACAAGCCTTGCTGCCACCAGTTATTTGGACCGACGGATAACCAATCAAAAACGTTGGTATAAAAGTCGATGAAAAATCCTGTCAGCACCATATTGATGACCGTCCCGATACCGATATGGCGACGGCCAAAGATAAAAATCAATACTAGGACAGCGATATTGATCATCAATTGATAGACCCCAAGGGATAACCCTAGCAGCTCACCGACACCGATATTGGCTGCTGTGTATGGGTCTAGCCCTACTCCGCCGACCCGCAGCAATGCCGCCCCGAATCCTAAAATGGCGACACCAATCAACGCATAAAGCGAGCGTAATCCTGTTTCTTTTTTCATTAAAATTTCCCCTTTTTTCTCATCTGTTCTTTCAAGTATAACGAGAAAAAAGGAAAATGGGAATTTCAACGCTTCACTGGGCTCTTTGTAGGGATACGATCTGGCTTCGTCCATCTCCTTTGCTTCTATTTTGCTTCCATTGAAAAGCCCGCAACAACCATTGCGATTGCGTATCTTGATTTTCGGTTCCTACAGATACGCGTGCCTCGTCCATTACTCGGGCTTCACTGGAACCATCACTTCAAATATCTGCAATTCTTTTTGGGCGGTAAAGACTTCATCTTGCCATAACAATTCCCAAACATCACCATCGATCTTCAACTGATTCTCTTTTAGAAAGGCTTGGATGCGATGGGTAAAAGCAGCGATTTGTTCCTCTCCCTCACTGACAAAGCCAGACACATACGTGCCAGTAGGACGCGTGATGATCAGCTTTTCAGGATAGAGATGCAGCCGATCTTGGGGAATCAAGATCAGTGCCCGATAAGGCGATGCGTGAAAGGTCTGATCCTCCAATGTCGTTCCAGCACTTAAAAAGCCGATGGGGTAGCCACTGAAGGCATCTTTATAATCCACTAGCGGATAAAAACGGGCGTACACTTGATAAGCAGATTCCGGATCATCGCCAGCGATCTCTTCGGAAACGATAAACGCCTCTGCTTCGTGGTGCGCTATCGTAAAGGTCTCAAAATCGGCTTTCTGTACTTTTTCATAGCGCTGGATGTAGCGATCGAAGGTTCGTTCCAATTCTTGCAGCGCAGCGGTTTTGGTACGAACTTCTCCTCGCCGTTCCACAAGTTCCTTTTGCGTGTATTCAGGGTTGCGGTTTTTCAAAAATTGTCGAATGTCTTGCAAGGGCATGTCTAAAGAACGCAAGAGCAAAATCACGTCTAACTCAAGGCATTGTTCAAAGCCGTAGTAGCGATAGCCGTTTTCACCAATCGAATGCGGTTTGAATAAATCGATCTGATCGTAATAAATCAATGTGCGCCGACTCACGCCAGCATAAGCGGACATCTCACTGATGGTCAATTGTTTTTTCAAAAAAATTTCACTCCTTGCTTGACTGTAACGTAACGTTACAGTTTATTCTACCATAGAACGACATTTTTGGAGGGAAATCATGAAACAATTACAGTTATTTTATAAAGAAGAACGACGCTTCTTTTTCAGTTTATTTCTTTTGATGCTGGTCCAATCCTTCGGCACACTCCTGTTGCCGTATTTTTTGGCAAAAATCATTGACGAAGGGATCTTGAAAGTCGACACGACAGCCATTTGGCACAATGGCTGGTGGATGTTTGCCATTGCCATCGGCACCGTGATCGTCTCTGTAGGCGGTAGTTATTTATCTGCCCACCTTTCAGGAAAATTCGGGCATTTTTTGCGGATGCGCCTTTTCAAAAAAACACAAGAACTCTCTGTATCCGCTGTTGATGGCTATGGTACGCCACTTTGCTGGCACGTACCACCAGCGACATCAACAACATCCAACAAATTTTGATGATGGCGCTGCAAATGATTTTGCCAGCCCCAATGATCGTCGCTGCTTCAATTTTTCTAACCGGCACCGTCTCTTTACGGATGATTTGTGTCCCAATCGTAGCGATCCTATGTTTTTCAATGATCGCTTATGGAGTGATTCGCAAAGCGATCCCATTATCACAAATCACGCAAAAACTAGTCGATAAAATGATGCGGATCTTACGAGAAACCTTTACTGGCGCTCGGGTGATTCGAGCATTCGACAAAGCTGCTTACGAAAAAGAACGGACAGATCAAACACTGACGGAATATGCGAAAACCATGATCCAAGTCAATCGCCTCTTTGCTGTCTTGAATCCGACCGTCAATTTAGTAATGGGACTTTCGATTTCGACTATCCTTGTCTACGGCGGCTATCAAAGTCTGCAGGGCCACCTTGCTATTGGTAGTATTACTGCCATCATCGAATACACGATCCTGAGTCTCTGGTTTTTGACTATGGCAGCGATGGTGATCGTGATGGTGCCTAAAGGCTTGACTTCCTTGCAACGGATCACAGAAGTTTTGGAAGAACCAATTGATTTGATCGACGGTGACCAAACCTTAAACAAGACTGCCGTGTCAGAAACGATCGCAGCTTTCAATCACGTGCAGTTTACGTATGAAGGCGCCGAAGAACCTGTCTTAGAAGATATCAGCTTTGAGATCCACCGAGGCAAAACGACAGCGATCGTTGGCGGAACTGGCTCTGGAAAAAGCACCATCGCCAAAGCGCTGTTGCGTTTCAAAGATGTGACTGCTGGTTCGATCACGCTTTTTGGCCGCAACATCAAAGAGATCTCACAAGCCGAATTACGGGACCAAATTAGTTATGTCCCGCAAAAAGCGCTCTTGCTTAGCGGCACGATTCAAGAAACCTTGCGTTTCGGCAATCGTCCAGCAACCCATGAGGCGATGGCAAAAGCCGCTGAAGTTGCTCAAGCCAAGTCATTTATTGAAGGCTTGCCTGAAGGTTATGAAAGTCCGGTTGCACAAAAAGGCAGCAATTTCTCTGGCGGTCAAAAGCAACGACTGAGTATTGCCCGAGCGCTGACAAAGCCAGCAGAAATCTACTTCTTTGACGACAGTTTTTCTGCTTTGGATTATCAAACAGACGCCAATTTGCGGCGTGCATTGAAAGAATACACGAAAGATGCCGCCGTCATTATCGTGGCTCAGCGGGTATCGACCGTCAAAAATGCCGATCAAATCATTGTCTTGGATAACGGCAAAATGGTCGGTAAAGGAACCCACGAAGAATTATTACGCAATTGCCAAACTTATCAAGAGTTTGCCTCATCTCAAGGAATGGGAGGAATGAAGGATGAGTAAACAAACAATGGATACACCAAAAAACATGAAAAATACAAGCCGACGCTTGCTGCGTTTGCTGATGGAACAAAAAGCCCGCTTTCTACTGATTATCGCTTCCGCCTTGTTCTTTTCCTTACTAATGTCCATCGCCCCTTTGATCTTGGGGCGTGGACTGGATAATCTGATTGCCTTGTTTCAACAAGAAGGCTGGCAGATCAATGATTTTTGGCAAAGTATTTTAGGTCCAGTCGTCCTTTTAGCGGGAACTTGGCTTTTGATCAGTCTCTTTTCCTTGCTGCAAGAGTATACAATGGCCAGTGTCAGTGAAACCCTGACCTTGACTTTACGCAAACAAATCAGTGACAAATTCAATCGCCTGCCTATCAGTTTTTACGACAAACATCATACTGGCGATATTTTAAGCCGAGTGATTCTCGATTTAGATAAAGTATCCGAGGTCTTACAAGTCGGTTTGATGCAGCTGATCACCGCAACCATCAGCATTACCTTCGGCTTGATCGCCATGCTTTATCTCAGCCCATTACTGACGATCGGCGTGGTCCTGATTTTGCTTTTGAGTGCTTTTGTGACTACCGTTCTCGCACGAAAAAACTTGAGCTACTTTACCAAAAACCAAGAAACATTAGGTGCAGTCAGCAGTCGTGCGGAAGAGTTTTATACCGCAAATCCGCTGATCAAATCCTACAACCAACAAGTTGCCGTTGAAGCGGAAATGGCGGAATTGAGTGAAGCCCAATTTAAAGCCTTTCGGAAAGCACAGTTCGTCAGTGCAGCTATCAATCCATTCGTGCGCTTTATCAATCAAATCGGCTTTATCTTAAGCGCCGTCGTTGGTGGTCTAATGGTGTTGCAAGGGCAATTATCCATTGGTCTCGTACAAGCCTATCTGCAATACATCAACCAAGTGTCTGAACCGATCACGCAAGCCTCTTATATTATGAACACCTTGCAAAGTGCCTTAGCATCTCTCGAACGAATTTTTGAGATCCTTGATTATCCTGAAGAAGAAACTGCGACCCAACAACTGCCAGTTCCACAAACCATCAAAGGAAAAATCGATTTTCAACACGTCTCCTTTGGCTACAGCAAGGAAAAACTCTTGATGGAAAACGTCGAATTTTCCGTCAAACCAAAACAAACGGTCGCGATCGTTGGACCAACAGGTGCCGGAAAAACCACCATGATCAATCTTTTGATGCGCTTTTATCCATTGAATGGTGGGAAGATCTTGCTGGACGATCAAGACATGATGTCCTTTTCGGCACCAGCAGTACGAAAAAAATTCGGTATGGTGCTGCAAGATACGTGGCTATTCCAAGGAACCATCGCTGAAAATATCGCTTATGGCAATCCCGATGCCACTCGAGAAGACATCTTGGCTGCCGCCAAAGCCGCCCAATGCGACCACTTCGTGCGGACACTGCCCAACGGTTACGATACCGTCATTGGTTCCGAAAGCGAACTGTCACAAGGACAACAACAATTATTGACGATCGCTCGGGCGATTTTAGCAGACCCAACGATTCTGATCCTCGATGAAGCCACCTCCAGTGTCGACACGCGGACGGAACAAATGATCCAAACGGCGATGGATCGTTTGACCCAAGGACGAACCAGCTTTATCATCGCCCATCGTCTTTCTACCATCAAAAACGCTGACTTGATCTTAGTGATGAAAGACGGCTCCGTCGTCGAAAAAGACTCCCATATAGAATTATTGGCACAAGATTCCCTTTACGCCCAACTATATAACAGCCAGTTTGCAACAGCTTGATGAAAAAAGACAACGTGATTCTTTAAAAGAATTATCGTTGTCTTTTTTCTGAACTTGGATAAATTTTGTAGGAAGAGTTTTATTTTCTAATCATCAAACGATGATCCATACCTGTATATCATAAACCGATTAAGAAGTCATCTGATTGCCGATAAAGAACTAGTATTGATAAAACGCTGTTACTTTCTCTTTCTAACGAATACGCCAATCGTTGTTGCAACAATCATCACTCCCAAACCGACTAACCAGTCGGCGGTTTGTTCATTCGTTTTGGGTAGTTGTTTTTCTTTCGACGGTAACGTACTGTTCTCGGTAGAATTTGGTTTAGTATTATTTTGCGTCATTGTACTTGATTCTTTTGTGTTTGACTCTATCATGCTTGATTCCGTCGTACTTGGTTCTGTGGTACTTGGCTCCGTCGTACTTGGTTCTGTTGTACTTGGTTCTGTTGTACTTGATTCCGACGTACTTGACTCCGTCGTACTTGGTTCCATCGTGCTTGGTTCTGTGGTGCTTGGTTCTGTGGTGCTTGGTTCCGTCGTGCTTGATTCTGTGGTAATTGATTCCGACGTACTTGGTTCCGTTGTACTTGGCTCCGTTGTACTTGGCTCCGTGGTACTTGGTTCCGTCGTGCTTGGTTCTGTGGTACTTGGCTCCGTGGTACTTGGTTCCGTGGTACTTGGTTCCGTGGTACTTGGTTCCGTGGTACTTGGTTCTGTGGTGCTTGGTTCTGTGGTACTTGGCTCCGTCGTGCTTGGTTCTGTGGTACTTGGTTCTGTGGTACTCGGCTCCGTCGTGCTTGGTTCCGTCGTACTTGGTTCCGTCGTGCTTGGCTCCGTTGTACTTGGTTCCGTCGTGCTTGGTTCTGTGGTACTTGGTTCCGTCGTGCTTGGTTCGGTTTCTTTTTTTGTATTGGTGATTACAAGGGTATCTCCCTCAGTCGTCACACTGCTTTCGAAGCCGTCGGGGACATTGACTTCCTCAACCCAATACACGAAGTCTTCCCCTTGATTGTTGTATTTTGGTAAATCTGCCATTTGACCAGCAACGGGTACCTTTGTAAATGATGCTTGAAAATCATTGGCTTTTTCAAGGGTCAAACGGTCTGACTGCTGCCAACTGTCTGCTGCCGTAGTAGTGGTTCTTTTGACTTGATAATCGATTTGATCGGGAATCTCAGCTGCTGAAACATTGACCCACTTTTTAAGAACCGCAAGGGAAACACTGTATTGATCATCCGCCCCAACTGGATCAGCTTCGCGTCTTCAGGTGCTGCCGCCACCACAAAATATGGATCAACCGCTAAGCAATGGCCGCCGACACCAGGTCCTGGTTGATGGATATTGACCCGTGGATGCTGATTGGCTAACGCAATCACTTGGAGTGCATCAATGTTTAGGCGATCCCCAATTTGGACCAATTCATTGGCTAGTGCAATGTTCAAGTCCCGATAGGTGTTTTCCATCAATTTCGATAGCTCAGCGATACTTGCAGAAGTTTCCAGCACGTTTCCTTTGACAAAGGTCTGATAAATGCGTTTGCCTTGTTGGGTACAAGCGCTCGTCATGCCACCAATGATTCGGTTGTTCATCACCAGCTCTTCAAAGATTTTTCCTGGCAAAACACGCTCTGGGCAATGCAACAAATAGAGATCTTCTCCAATGGTATAGCCTGCTTTTTCAAAAAATGGTCCAACGATGTCTTCCATCGTGCGGGGTTGAATGGTCGATTCGACAATGACTGTGTTGCCTTTTTCAAGATAAGGTAAGATGGCAGCCATCGCCGCTTTCACGTAGGACAAGTCGCAACTACCAAATTGATCGGCGATATTTGGCGTTGGTACGGCAATGATAAAGGCATCCGCTTTTTCTGGTACCAACTGTGCGTGGAAGGTCTTTTTCGCTAAAGCTTGTGTTAGATAACGATCAATGTCGGGTTCTTCGATAGGTGCCTGACCTGCTTGAAGTGATTGAACAACTGTTTCTGACACATCTACCCCAACGACTTCAATCCCATGGTTTGCAAAAGTAAGTGCTGTGGGCAGCCCGATATACCCCAATCCAATAACGTTTATTTTCATTCGCTCTTAACATCCCATTCTGCTAATTTTTCTTCACCAGGTTTATAAATCAGTTTTTTCGCACTTGTCCCTCTTCTAAAGCAAAGGAAACTTGTCCTGTGATGGTTTCACCTACAGCGATCTCATTGCCAAACATCGCCATGGTATGGTCAAGTTCAAGAAGTTCTCCCTCTTCAGTTTCTAAAAGAAAATCAATCGAACCTAATCCTGCGGCAACTGAGCCCATGTTTTCTGCTGTGATGGTAAATGTATGTAAAACTTGTTCCCCATCTTCTGTTTTCTTTTGATTGATTTCTTGTTTGTCGATGATGATCTTTAATCCACCAATGATCGATTGCGGCTCGGCATTGCTTTGGTCCGTGATTTGTTCAATTGGTTCGCTGCCTTGGGTAGTATCCGTCTTTGCTGGGTCATCCGTCGAGCAGGCCGCTAGAAAACTCCCCATGAGGGCAAGACTAAAGAGGGTAACGATTTTTTTCTTCATGTTCATTTGCTTTCTCTCTTTCTATCAATGAAGAGACCCTTGCAACAGGCAAGGCACAAGGGTCTCTCGTAGATTCTGTTTCTTATTCTGTGATCGAAACGGTTGCTTGTGCGATCTCTTGGGTACTTAAGTCAGCAAAGCGATGCAATGCATAGATCGTCATCTGGCTGTCTTTCGTCACGCTGTTGGCTTGTTCTTGGTTCAAGTAGGCGGTAAAGGTCCCATCCGCAAAACCGCTCACCCAGAGGATCATGCCATCAATTTCTAGTCGACCAAAGTTGATGTCCTCGCCTGTATAGGTCCCCGTAACGATTCGATCCCCCAGCTTGTATGGGTTTGGTGTAATCGTGCCAATAAATTCTTTATCGATAGTGACGACACTGCGGTCCAATTCGTTGTCTATCGGAAGGCCATTAATCATCTCGCGATGGTAAGCAACCAATTCGACTGTTTTTGCATCACGAATCAAGTCGCGGGTCGTTTGATTGACAAAGTAAGTAAAGGTTTGGTTTGCCGCGTTAAAGGTACCACCCCATGAAATCGAACGCCCATCAACGATCAAGTTGGCGAAATTCACATTACCCGTAAAGGTTCCCGTAATTTCACTATCTGTCACTTTGAAGGCTGCTGGTTGAATCGAGCCAGCTGCTTTGGCGATTTCAACTGGCTGCAACACTAGCTTATGATCAATCGTTTGTCCATCAACTGTTTCACGATGGTAGGTTTGCAACTCAACTTTTGCTGCTGTTCTGATCTGTTCTCTAAATTGTGCGTGAACAAAGAAGTCAAAGCGGCCAGTCTCTTTATTAAATGTGCCACCCCAGTTCCCTACAGACTGTCCATCAATCACCAAGTTGGCAAAATTGATATCGCCCGTAAAGGTTCCCGTAATCGTGGTATCAGTGTAACTGTATTTATCTGGTGTGATCGTCCCTTGAAGCTGGTCAATAACCGTTACTTCTTTGGTTTCTAACACAACGATTGCTTCCGTGTTGCCATTGATTTGGCGGTTCAACGCTTGGATCTCAACTTTATCCCCCGCTTTGATTCCAAGATTCGCTACATAAAACGAGAAGGTGCCATCGGCATTGAAAGTACCACCCCATGCATTAGAAGGCGTGCCATCGATCACTAAACGGGCAAAGTTGACATCACCCGTAAAGGTTCCTGTAATCATTGTTTCGCCAACACGGTATTGATCTGGTGTGATCGTACCAGCCAAATCTCTAGTCAATTCAACGGTTGTCCGATCAAGTACCTTGCCAGTTTGATCCAAGGCTTCAATTTCTACGACATCATCTACAGATTGGATGCGATTGCCGATAAAGAATTCAAACGAACCCTCAGCAAAATTCCCACCACGAACGGATGATCCATTTACATACACACGGGCAGATGCAACATCACCGGTATACGTCCCTCTCAGGAATTGTTCGCCAGAAGAAACATTGTAGGTATCTGGTGTGATCGTGCCTTCGGTAATCGTTGGTACAGCAGTAACTACCGTTGACGCAATATTAGATGTCAGTTCATCTAAAGTCGCCTGCGCTTGAACAACAGTGCCTTCTTTTTGTAAAGGAATGGTCAAGCTATATTTTCCATCACTACCGATACGTCCATTGGCGATAACTAAACCTTCAACCGTTATTGCAATGGATGCATTTGGTTCACCCGTACCTTTAACTTGTGTTGTTGATGTAGTAATTTCAGAAATTGTTGTTTCTGTTAGAGTTGCTCGAATAACCGTTGTTTGGGCAGTTGATTCTAACCCATCAATTGATGCGTTGACACGAATAACAGTGCCAGTCGTCTGTTTAGCAATTTTTATCTCATAATTACCAGTAGCATCTGCCGTTCCAGAAGCAATTACTTCATTATTTACAAAAACATCAATCGCAGCATTCGGTTCTGCTTTCCCAGTAACCGTTTCGTCTTCATTGGTTACTTCATTGACTGTGGTTTGAGCAATCTCCTTTCTTTTAACAAAACTACCTCCTGCAATTTTCCCCACTCGTCCCGAGCTGAAGTTTGCTTGAAAGTCAGGGTTGTTCGAAATTAAGTTAGACGTTACTTGTCCTGTAGTAAACGTATTTAACGAAAAGACTGCTGTCAAATGACCAGAATAACTGTTTGTTGGATTATCTGTTTGCGTATTTCCAACAGCCCATGTATTCAAACCATTCAATGACTCAATAGCCACATCAGTTGGTTTCGCATATGCGCCTAAAGCTGGTCCTTTCGTATTTGTCACTAGGAAATTCGATCCTTTTTCGAAACTCATTAAATTTCCAGTCTGAATCGTTGATTCCGTTCCTTCAGAGCTTGCTTCTAGAGTAGCACCATCTTTAACTGTCAAGGAGCCGCTTAGCAGCATAATCGCTTCATGATTTGTGACTTTAGAAGTCGCACGTAATTTGGCATTCTCGTGAATAGTCATATAACCATTTGCTACGGGTGCGTAAATAGCTATATTTTGTGAAGAATCGAAGTTCGCCTCTCCCCAAATATTGATAGCAGGTACTTGAGTGACATTCATGCCAATTCCTCTTGATTGTACATTTAGAACCGCACTTTCTTCTACAGTCACGCCAGTTTTTGAACTAATTGCATTAATTGACGATGTGTTTTTGAAGTCTACATTTGCGTTTTCTTTAATGATCAATTCTCCACCTTGGAAACTCTCTTCCCGATCCGCTGTAGCATCGATCGTTCCATACAAATTGGCTGTTCCATGCGCAAGATAAATGAACTGGTGACCAGAGGATGTTACGTCACGATAATTAACTGTGACATTTTGAAATTCTGACCAAAAGAATGAGTAAATTTGTTGGTTGATAAGGTTGATATTTTCAATATTGGCTACGATTCCCGTAGCCGCTAAACCAACTGTGAAAAAATTCAAATCAAGGGTATATCCATTTCCGTAGATATTTTTGTTAGTAGTAATATTAAATGTTCTAGACAAACTAATATCATTTTCTAAATAAATATTTCGAATCAAAGAATTCTGTAAAGCAGATATGAACTCTTCTGTAGTCCGTACATGGGCATCTTGAATGTTTCTCGCTTCAATTGATTCAGTGGTTTCTTCCTCAGTACTGCTAGATGTACTGTCATTTTCTTCTGATTCAACAGCTGCTTCTTGTTCTGCGGTTTCTTCTGTTGGAATAGTTTCTGCAGCATTCTCTTCATCTTGCTCAGAGACATCTTCTTTCGTTGTATCAGTATTACTTTCTGGATCTAGAACTGGCAGACCACTTTGCCCTATAGATGACTCGCTTGTGTTTTCGATTTGCGTCTCCGGTGAAACAGCGCTCTCATCTGACGCAAAAGCGGTTATAGGTAGAGTGGATAATGTTAAATGACTAATCAACAATAAACCTGTGACTTTTTTACTAAATTTGTTATTCATAAGTAACTCCTTTTTCTCTATTCTTTCTCCTGTACTTTAAAAATTCATTTCAAGTTTCACCACTCACCCTTTCTTACTCCCTCGAAAAATATCAATCTTAGTCTTTATTGGAACAACCTATTCAAAACAAACTCACTAAATACCTAAATAAGAACTAAAATATGATGTTTTTTTGAAGAAAGTTTATTGCTTTTGACGTGGATAAATTTAACACGGTTGCTCATCGAGCAATAAATCAAGATTTGCAAACCTGTGTGAATAAATTGATTTTCATTTTCTTTTCAAATAAGGCATTTTGAAAGTTTGTGCAAAAAAAAGCGTTATAAAAAAAAGACGATTCCTTATGATTTAAAAAGGATCGTCCATTTTTGTTATTACCTGTAACCACTTGACTCAATAAGAAGGATACAAGGTTTCTTCCTACTTATTCTTAGCATTGACAGATGCATTGTTAACAACAGTTCCCTTCAACAAAATGCTTCTTTCCTATAAAAAATGTCCGAAAAAAAGCAAAATAAAAGAAATTCCTTGTAATTTTACACATCTTCTAAAAAAATTCATTTTTCTTTGGTATACTAAATATAGATCTGCGTATCATTAGATTTACGTTGCCCGTTAGTGAAGTTTCAGGCAACGTTTCTTTATGGGGGATAGATAAAAAATGGAAGAGAAAAAGATTTTTGAGAAGCGGTGGTTATTAGCTACCAGTGAACAACGAGAGAAATACCATGCCTTGATTGCCTCTTACCCTTCAATCGAATGGACATTTAAAGAAAAAAGCTACCTTTTATGGCTTTGTCAGTTAGATAGTGATACGTTCAAAACCTTTGAAGCGATTTTTGATAAACTAGTAAATGCCAACTAATTATTTTCGCGTAGGCTGTTCTTTCACCAAAACAACCCAATCTTTTGGTATTCAGGAACAGTGGGCATATTTTCAGATAACTCCCTTTTTTATTAAATAAACGAATAAAAGCCGCACCCGTCGATCGTGACGGTTGCGGCTTTTCTCTTTGCTTTATCCACCCATGTCTTCGTCATGTTGTGTTGCAACACGTGTATCAGGTTGTGGGAACGTTTAACGCTTGCCCTAACTGAGGATCGATTTTTTCAATCACTCTTAGCCAATCTTGATGATCGGGGATTGCTTTGAGTAAAAGAGAATCAGTCGATAAGATGAACTCTGATAAATATTCACTATAATTCGTGACCACAAGATCAATGGCGTTTTCCTTCAAATAATCGCTCGTCAATTCATTGATTTTTGGAAAGAATACCCGATGGTCGTTGCCGACATAACGCAAGAAGCGCGCACGAATCGTGTGACAGGCATAGAGATCACCTTCTATTATCAACGCGATCCGTTTGACTTTTTGTGCATAAAGCTCCCTGATTGCTTCACTGTAAAGGGTCAGTGCGGCACAAATATCTGAAAGATACTCCTGTTTGATTCCTAGAATCGCTTGGTGCTGCTTCATAAATGCCAGATTTTTTTGATAAGCAGCAGAACCATGCTTTTGCGCTTCATTTTTTACTTCTGTTAGCAAGTGATTTAAAACGGGCGCCAGCTGCTCATTGATTTTCTTTGACAGAAAAAAGGCGTGGATCATCGTCTGGACCTGGTGAGGCTCTTGAAAGGGAATGCCCCATTCTTGCACGAAGCGCTGACTCAGTTCTTCGAGTTCAGGATACAGCCCAAACGCTGCAACGAATTGCTGCTCTTTTTCAGGCTCGGTCAAAGTCCGTTTCATCACGGTCACTAAATAAAGCCACATCATTTCTTGTTGCGGTAGTCTTACTCGGTATAGCGATTCGATTTTAGGCGCTAAGTTCTTCATTACGGCAAACGCCTCATGCGTTTCGACGATTGCTGCCAACGATCGAGGAATCTGAACAGTCTTTCCCAGTTGATAGCGCTTGATCGCAATATACAAACTATAATAAAAATCACTCGGAGAAACGCCTGTATTCACCAGCGCTGTGGGAATTTTTGAGAAGGCATCACTGACTAACGCGATCAGTTCTTTGGGGGGCAAGAGCGTATGCGGGGTGACATCTGATTCATAATAAAAATCTTTAAAAAACTTGCGAATATTGGCTTCTGATCCACTCAAATTGACCGGTTGCAAGATCCACTCCAAATGATACTTTCGTAACGTCGCAGAAGCGGTATTCAAATAACGACGCATCGTACTTTCTGATACATACAAGCGCTGCGCCCACTCTTCAACCGAACAGAATTCCCCGTGGAAAATGGCTTCCACGATTTGATACATGCCTTCTTCTGCAACAAGCTCCTTTTTTTGAGACAAGTATCTTTTCGGATCAGTTTCCCTAAAATGATAGCCATTGGCTTCAAGAGTAAATTCCGCTGCCTCCTGCAGATAGGTTTTCAATTCCTTGATGTCAGAGCTGATCGTCCGTTGGGTCACATCAAGTTTGTTGGCTAAACTTGCGATGGAACAAGTCCGTTCTCGCTCAAAGGTATTTAACATTTGAAGCCATCGAACGGTCGTTTTGTTTAGCATAAAATTTAACTGCAATTCTCTCATTTTGCCCTCCGTGTTTCTCCTTCACCGACTGGTTTCTTTTCTATAGTACAATATTTGCGTCTATAAAAAAACCTTCCTATTTCCCAAATTTACTTAAGTTGGTGTTAGAATATGTACTTAAGTGAACAAACAGGGTATTCTCTATGTAGACTCTTTTTGTGCAACTGGAGGAATTTGTATGACAAATATGGTTTATGGATACGCCCGTGTATCCACAAGACAACAGGATCTCTCTCGTCAATTGGATTTACTTGACCGGTATGAATGCAACAAAATTTATACTGAAAAGATCAGTGGTGTACGCGCAAATCGTCCTGAATTAAATAAACTAAAAAAACGAGTGAAAGAAAACGATAAAATCATTATTGAAAGTTTCTCGCGGCTAGGAAGAAGTACCAAAGACCTGATTGATCTCGTCTACTTTTTTGAAAAGAAAGGTGTAAAAGTCATCAGTATCAAAGAAAATTTTGATACACAAACCCCTCAAGGAAAATTAATGATGACTGTTTTCCAAGCCTTCAGCCAATTCGAACGAGACATCATCGTTGAACGGACCAAAGAAGGCTTAGAATCCGCACGTGCTAGAGGAAATATTGGCGGTCGTCCACGAATCGATCCCGCACTGATCCAACACGCATTGCACCTTTATCAAAAGGAAGGAAAAGCCGTTGTGGATATCTGTGCCCAAACAGGCTTAAAGCGCTCGACTTTTTATCGCTATCTTAGTCTGGAGAAGGATGAGGTCATTTTTTGAAACAGTAGATTCATCTAGTTTTTCTAGTTCGAGCACTCAAAAGTATAAAACATATGTATTGACTAATAAAAACACAGGGAGAGCTAGAACACCACTCTCTTCCTGTGTTTTTCGATTAATAATAGTTATTTACCCTATTTCAAATATCATTGCCATTCTATACAATCATCTATAGCTATCTATTATTTTCGAATAATAACTGAACAAACAATAATTATTATCGCAGGGCATCTAGTATTTCATCATAACGATCACTATCTAAAAATTCATCCACTGATTGAAAATGAGCATTTGGTGCTGCCTTTCTCGCACTTTCTTGAAGCTCTTTCTGGGTGATAACTAATGACGTTTCATCTGCGGATAAGTCACGAATCGCAACGTTTGTTACCTCAATATCGTAACCTAACTCTTGGATTTTTTTTCGAACAATTGCTGCCCCCATTGCTGAAGAACCCATACCTGCATCACAAGCAAAGATAATTCTCTTTATTGAAAAGTCTTTTATCAGTTTTCCTTTTTGCTTCATTTTTTTTGTCTTTTCTTCTGCAAGGATAAATTCGTCATTGTTATTATCCAATGCTCGATTAGTTAATTTGTGAATTACTGCAGCTCCGACAAAGGTGACCACAGTTGCAACAACGATCGCAAGCAAAATACCAAAGTGGCTACCTCGGGGAGTCACAGCCATGAAGGCAAAGATAGATCCGGGGGAAGCTGGTGAAATCATCCCCGCTCCAGTAATCATCAATGTTGCGACACCACTCATTCCTCCTAATATAGCTGGAATCAGCAGCAATGGGTTCATCAATACATACGGAAAGAAAATTTCTGCAATTCCTCCAAAAAAATGAATAACAATTGCTCCAGGAGCAGTTTTCTTAGCAGTTCCTTTTCCAAAAACCACATAAGATAACAAAATACCTAACCCGACTCCCGGATTGTCAATTGCAAACATCATTGAGCGACCATTTTCAGCTACTTGCTCTAATCCTATTGGTGCAAAAACACCAAAATTAATTGCATTATTTAAAAATAAAACTTTTGCTGGTTCCATAAAAATACTTACTAAGGGTAAAAGATGATGTTCAACGAGTAAATTTACCGCATCAGTCATCATATAATTCAACGTATTAAATATTGGACCTACTATCACATACCCAATGACTGTCAAAATAGCCGCATATATGCCTCCACTAAAATTTTTGACAAGCATTTCGAAACCAGTTTTTACCTTATCTTCATAAAGGTAATCTATCTTTTTCATCCCCCAGGCACTAATTGGACCTACTATCATTGCATCTAGGAACATCGTAACATCAGCTCCGACGATCAACCCCATAGTTACCATTGAAGCTACTACCGCACCACGTGTACCATAAACCTGCTTTCCTCCTGTATAAGCTACCAGTATCGGTAGCAGATAGTTCAGTGTAGGTGGCACGATTTCATTAAATTTTCATTTGGAAGCCAACCTGTAGGAATAAATAGTGCCGCTAACAGTCCCCAAGCTATAAAGGCTAGTATATTCGGCATAATCATTCCACTTAAAAATGACCCCATTTTCTGAAGTTTTACTCGAACTCCAGCACTTGATACTAAATTTGCATTTTTCATCTTTTTCTCCTTTATATAAAATTTATAGTTATTTGTTTATCACATTGAATCTTGATAAATAAAATATTCAAAGACAGCTTTTTTCCTCATCCCTGTTAAATCGTTACAATGAACACCAATAAAAGCTCCAGTAAAAGCACTTCCTGTAGGTCCTAAGAATGGTTTTGCAATGTAATCATCTGAAAGTTTGTAAGTATCAAATGTTACAGCAAGCTCTTCCCAGTTTTCGCCATCCAATGAATAGAAAAATTGATAGAAAAGAGAATTAACTTTAACTCGTAAATACACACTACCTCTATCAGGTAAGGCGACAGGATCTCTCAATGGCCAACTAAGTTTCGCCCCTTCACATTTTAAAATTGTTAAAATTTTACCCAATTGCTCGTCATAAGTTACCTGTAGTGAAGTCCAATTCTTGCTATTGTAGTAACATACCAGACCAGCACTTTGTTGGTAATAAGTAGGGGAAAAATCTACCACAGTTTCAGCTAAAAAATCTATAGATTCAAATCTACGAGCTAGTAAAGATTGTTCAAAGACGGAATACAGGGATTCCTGTCCATACAAAGTCAATCCTTGTTTTGTTATCTTACCCATTTTTTTATTAAACGGAATTCTTAATGTTTGAAATTCTAAAGGAATACCAGCAGAGAAGTTAGTTCTCTGAGACTTATTAGGCCAAGGGTGCTCTGGTAAATTTGGCATCGGCACGTATTTTGGGGCAACTTTCCCATCAGTCAATACTGGCCAATCATCCGCTGTCCATTCAATTTTTGCTATCGCAGATTCACGCCCCAAAGTACAAAATCCTCTTTCTTCAAATAATCCTTTTCCCTTTCATTTAATGGGCCGGCTTGCTAAATAAGTGATATACCATTCCTCACTATCCGTTTTGATTAATGACGCATGACCTGTTTTCTGCAAATAATTTTCTGGAGAATACCAAGCGGTCATAATAGGATTATCAGGATGTACCTGATACGGTCCAAACAATGATTTTGAACGAGCAACAGTTACCGAATGTCCCCACTGAGAGCCGCCCTCAGCTGTAAATAAATAATAATAATCATTTATAAAATAAATATGTGGACCTTCTGTTTTCTCTAAATTTGTTCCTTTAAAAATAATTTTAGGTTTCCCTATCATTTGTTCTTTCCGTTCATCATATTCCTGAATAGCTATTCCGTAATTCCAAGGATGATAATTTCTAAAATCATAAACCATATTCAATAAATACTTTTTACCGTTATTATCATGAAAAAGTGAGGGATCAAATCCACTAGCATTTAGAAATACCGGCTCGCTCCATGGGCCTTGGATATCATCAGCAGATATCAAGTAGTTACGTACATCTTTAAAAGCTCTATGTTCGCGCATAATTGAATATACCAACCAGAACTTTTTGTCTTTGTACGTTAAGCACGGAGCCCAGACACCTCCACTATCTGGAATACCTATCATATCCAATTGACTTATCCTATTTAACGGTTGGACAATTAAACGCCAGTTTTTTAAATCTTTTGATTCGTAAATTTGTACACCTGGAAACCACTCAAAAGTCGATGTTGCAATATAATAAGTATTCCCCCTTTTGCAAATTGATGGATCTGGGTTAAACCCTTTTAATATTGGATTTTGGATCAATAAAATCAGTCCTTAAAATTTTTCGAAACCACTTTCATGTAGGTTCTATTTAAAGTATACTTTTATTAATAAATTTGGAAATGAGTTTTACAACGTTAATTTTACCAAAAAACACGGAGATTAAATTATGAAAAAGAGCTTATACAATCATTTAGAGTTTCTACCGAATTTAGATACAAGCGTCCGTTTCTTCTCAGCACATACTCAAAAAGTTCCTTATGGCTGGTCTAGCTATTTAGATTCGCATAATGCTTTTGAAATTCTGCTTGTTTTATCAGGAAAGCAAAAAACTACAATCAATCAAAAAAAATATATAGTGAATGAAGGTGACATATTAATTATCCCTCCGGGTATGCTCCACCTAAATGCTTGTTGCTCCGAGGAAGGATTACGCTACTTTACAGCTCATTTCGATATTGACGAACCCATATTGCGATATGTATTAATGAAGAATATTCCTTTGATATTTGAGAAACACACAGCTGAAAACACTACATTACAAGTCATTATCAACGATTGGATCGATCTCTATGATAAAGCACCTAGCTTTTCACTTTCTGATAAAATCTTAACCATTCAAATTTTAACTAGACTGATTTTCGAACTTATTAAATTTACTGAACTTGATCCAAAAAAAAATGCGAACATTCAAACTCTGAGTATTGCTAGAAGTATTGCAGAAGTTATCCACCATAACTTTCATCATTTTTTTGAAAGAAAGAATACCGAAAAAATCGATATCTTGATAAAAAAAATTTATTCTGAGGCGAATGTTTCCCCAAGCTATGGTCTTGAAGCTTTTAAAAAAATTTACGGCATTTCACCAAAAAATTATCTAGATTCTCTTAAACTAAAAGAAGCAAAGAGATTATTAACTATCCCTGATATTACAATTGAAAGTATCTCGGAAAGATTGGGCTACTCACATACAGCACATTTTAGTCGTCAATTAAAAAAATGGGTAGGTGTTTCGCCAAACACGTATCGGAAAACAAATATTGCAATTTTTTTGTCATAAATAATTGTTTAATAGCAAAAAGGAGTAGAGTACCAGCCAATTTACTGATATTCCACTCCTTTATTGTATTTTTCTATTTAGACTTTTCTTTACCCTTTACTAATTGTCCAAATATGAAATTATCACCAATGCTTAGTGTAAAATTTTCTTCGGAAATAAAAACCGGAGAAACCGAGTCCTACTAGGAAAAGACCACAAAAGACAATTGGAAAACTAGGTTCTTCTCCTGTATTTGGTAGCTCTTTATCAACTTTACTATTCTTTTGTTTCACTAAATTGTTTTGATCATTTAGATTACTATTGCGCGATGATTGTTTGGTTGATGCTTTTTTGTCTAAATCATCATCTTTTTTTACAGGTTCTTCATTATTGGGATTTGGGCCAGAGGCTTCTGGGAGTTGTAAAGCTGGTTTCTCACTTGGTAACAACTCATCTGGATTTTCATCTAAATTTGATTGAACCACGATAATCGCTTTAACTGTCAAAGAACCATAATGATAAGTAACTTTGTATCTCCCAACTGTATCGGTGTTCACTGTGCCGTTGACTTCTACTTCTGAAAAGGCTACTTCTTTGCCATCACGATCGATGGCAGAATCAATGTTTGTTTCTGGTAGCCATTCATCGCCTTGCTTGATCGTTGAATCGTGAACTTTCAGGGACGTTTGATCCGCTTTGACGGTGATAGTGGCTTTGCTTTCTATTCCGTGATAGTTGTAAGTGACCTCATACTTGCCTGCTTGGGTTGTATCTGCTTTGCCTGTAACAGTGATATCCCCAAATTCAACAGGTTTACCATCTCGATCCGTTGCACTATCGAAGTTGTCCTTGGCTGTCCAATTTTCCCCTGTGTACAACTCGCTATTGTGGACTTTGACTGTGGTTTGATCGGCTTTGACGGTGATAATGGCTTTACTTTCTACGCCGTGATAGCTGTAAGTGACCTCGTACTTGCCTGCTTTTGTTGTGTCCACTTTGCCTGTAACGATGATATCCCCAAAATCAACAGGTTTACCATCCCGATCCGTTGCGCTGTCAAAGTTGTCTTTGGCTGTCCAGTTTTCTCCTGTGTACAACTCGCTATCTTGGACTTTAACTGTCGTTTGATCCGCCTTGACGGTAACAAGGGCTTTGCTTTCTACACCGTGATAGCTGTAAATGACCTCGTATTCACCAGCTTTTGTTGTATCTCCTTTGCCTGTAACAGTGATATCCCCAAAATCAACAGGTTTACCATCCCGATCCGTTGCGCTGTCAAAGTTGTCTTTGGCTGTCCAGTTTTCTCCTGTGTACAACTCGCTATCGTGAACTTTAACTGTCGTTTGATCGGCTTTGACGGTGATAATGGCTTTGTTCTCTACGCCATGATAGCTGTAAATGACCTCATACTTGCCTGCTTGCGTTATATCGACAGTCCCTGTGACAGTGATATCCCCAAAATCAACAGGTTTACCATCTCGATCCGTTGCACTATCGAGGTTGTCCTTGGCTGTCCAATTTTCCCCTGTGTACAACTCGCTATTGTGGACTTTGACTGTGGTTTGATCCGCTTTGACGTTGATCACGGCTTTGTTTTCTACGCCATGATAGCTGTAAATGACCTCATACTTGCCTGCTTGCGTTGTATCGACAGTCCCTGTGACAGTGATATCCCCAAAATCAACAGGTTTACCATCTCGATCCGTTGCACTATCGAAGTTGTCCTTGGCTGTCCAATTTCCCCCTGTGTACAACTCGCTATTGTGGACTTTGACTGTGGTTTGATCGGCTTTGACGGTGATAATGGCTTTGCTTTCGATTCCGTGATAGCTGTAAGTGACCACGTATTCACCAGCTTTTGTTGTATCTCCTTTGCCTGTAACAGTGATATCCCCAAAAGCAACAGGTTTACCATCCCGATTCGTTGCGCTGTCAAAGTTGTCTTTGGCAGTCCAGTTTTCCCCTGTGTACAACTCGCTATCGTGAACTTTAACTGTCGTTTGATCCGCTTTGACGGTGATAATGGCTTTGCTTTCTATCCCATCATAACGATACACTACCTCATAGGTCCCCGCTTTCTTGGTATCCACGCTTCCGTCAACGCTCACATCGGCAAAAGCAACTGGATGGTTGTCCCGATCGACGGCTTGGTCGAAGTTATCTTCTGGTGACCAATTTTCGCCGACGTACAACGAAGAATCGTGAACAGTAATCGCAGTGAATCGAGGTTTGACGAGGATCGTTGCCTCTTTGCTTACATTGTTTAAGTGGTAGCTGATTGTATAAGTACCCGCTTGACTAGTATCGACTTGCCCAGACACACTGCCGCCCTCAGCGAGGAAATCCTCGTAAGTCAGTATTTTTCCTTCTTTTGAGACTGCTTGTTCAAAATTATCCGCGGCTTTCCATGTATCTCGTTCATAAACCGTGGTATCTTTCACGGATAGCGCTGTGAAGTCCGTTGGTGCTTTTTGATAGACGTAGGTCACTGTCGCTTCGCCTCGAGGAAAATTCCCTTTGGCATTCGTCGGTAGTTGATTGGTATCAAGAACGTACCCTGGAATTTCTGGAATAAACGCACTTGTAGAGACATTATAGGATTCATTGGTGCTATTATGGATGGTTTGAGAAGGATAGATTTCCATCCCTGATTCATCCACATATTTAACCGTCAAATGGCTATTCGTAAAGCGAACATTATATGTCGCCGTAAACAAAAGGTTTCCGTTAACGTCGGTATATTCTAAAACCGCTGTTAGACCGTAATAGTTGATCGTAAAACCTGTGAAGCTTGTCCAAGATATATTTAATTGATTGGTACCAGTCACTTCACTTGTATACCATAGCCCCACCAGCATGTATACCTTATCCGTTTTGTAGACATAAAAATCTTCTGTCAACTGCGGGTCTTGGTATAGTGTTTGGTGTGCGTATTTTTCTGGGATTGGTAAATCCAAAACCAGTGCTTTATACTTGATCGGATCATACTCTACAGTCAGATCGTAGTTGAAACTCTCGATACTCTTCGTTGATTCTGCAGCGAAAGGTTGACTATCCGTAGATTCTACATTGGTTTCAGCAGATGGGGCAGTAGCTGAAATTTGAGTTTTTTCTGCAGTATCAGCTGCGTTAGATTGATTTGTTTCTGGGTTTGAAGTGGTGGTCACCACTTCACTTGCGGTTGTTTCGGAAGATACGACGTCAGCATTTCCTTCTTGGGAATTTGTCTTTTCTCCTGTGTCCATGCTTCCTGTTGAATCTGTCAGCAAGGGAACGGTGGAGTCTATTGATGGTGTTTGCTGCTCTGTTTGTTGTGTTTCTGTTGCCTGAGCGATCGGCCATGTGCTTGGAAAGGTTGTCCCTAAAATCAGCATCCCTACTAAAGCGCTCTTACTTATAACTACGCGTTTTTTCATTTTCATTTTTTCTCCTTTTTCTTTTCCCCAACGTTATTCACACTTATCTTTGGACCAATCTATCCAAGCGTTTTAGGTCTGCAACTGGCAAAGTTGTTTTTTCTAAAAAAGCTGTTTTCAATGACTGCTTCACACTCGATGAAACATGCGGCGCACCATTAACATGAAATCCGCCAATTTTCAAGGGATAAGACTTCTTGATTGGCGCAGAGTATTATATAATTTACTTAAAACGAGCGTAATTTCAATGGATAGGTGGTGACTTCAATGTTAGAAAATTTATCTATCAACTTGCATCGCGACAAAGCATTTTCTCGACAAGTAAAAATCTTACAAGTGCTAAATGCTGCACCGACAGGGTATCATCCACAAGAATTAGCGACATTACTAGGGCTATCTTTGCCTACAGTTACCAAAGAGCTGAGTATTTTAAGTGACAGTTTGCCAAAAGAACTGGTCAAGATCACACTCTCAGAAACGAACATCGTCTCGATCGCTTATGCGCCGAACGCTTCCATCAATTCTGCCATCCAATACCTGGGGATGGAAACGCTGGAGTTTAAAATCATGACGAGTATTATTGATAATAAAAAATACTCTATTCACCGAGCAACGATTGAATTCGGTTATTCTCGCAGTCATCTTTTACGGACGATCAGCTACATGAACAAGTCGTTGCAAACCTATTCTGTAACTATTGCCACGAATCATCTTGACTTTATTGGTACCGAAGCGGACATCCGATTTTGTCTGTTCGTCTTTTTTTCTGCTTATGGCGATAGCACGATTTTAGATAAGGATAGTCCAGCGGATGCCCGCCTGCTGGTCCAAAAAGCCAAGGAAGCCAACACGAAAGATTTGCATTACAGCCATTACCGACTTGCTCTGTGGCTAAGTATCGCCAAGCGTAGGTGGCGCTATTCTTACTTTTTGACCTTGCCGCCGTCTTTAGAACGCAATCTATTGGAGAAAGAACGCTTCGCTATTTTCTCAGAAATATTAAACGAACATTACTTGAAAAAATACCGAATCATCCACTTGCCGCAACAAGAACTGCTTTGGATCTTTGTCAATGCGCTCCATTGTCTTTCCTATAGTACGATGGACATCAACGGCGAAAGCGATGCGGATTACATTTTTCACCATACAGAAAGACCAAAAATTATTGCAGAAGCGGCTGCCTTTTTAGAGAAATCTGGCGTCGCTATTCCACCTGCAGCTGCCCACAAGATCATCGCTTATCTCGTAAATCTTCGCCTGCTGACGATGATTTCTGCCAATTATGAGTTTGCTGATCCGCAGATCAAAGCCTTTGTTGAAACAACATTCAAGACGGATTACCTTGCTTGGAATGAGTGGTTGAAACCCTTCAACGATCAAAGCCGCTTCTTTTCCTTTACTCACTTGGAACATATCGCAGTCACATTGACTTTGTTAAGCGTGTTAGCGCCTAATCCCCAGCTGAAAAAACACCTCAAAGTAGCCTTTGCTTTTCAAGGCGGTGCTGGATTAGATGCTTTCTTAGCCGCATCAACGGAATTATTTAAAAACGACCATACAGAAATCAGTTACTTTTTTGAAGTGGCTCCTGATGAACAAGAATTGATCCATCGGGAAATAGATTTGATCGTCAGCAATTTTGACTTGCATCTGAAAAGCAACACCAAATTTCAGCAACTACGCATTTCAAACGTCCCCACCCTTTCGGACTGGACGATCATCCACAAAACGATTGAACAGCTGATTCAGCCAAGAATCACACCGATTCGTTGACCTAAGGAAACTGACGGCCTTCTTGAAGGAAGCGCCGCCAGTTTTTCATTGCGCGGTTTGCTATTTTGACCCTTTCCTAAGTATCCATTTTTCTTTTCTCTTAGCGTGTCTATTTTTTTCACATCAGAAAAAAATCAGACCTTTTTTGCAAGATTCCTCTCCTAATAAACGCTTTTCCATTCAAGCGCAGCGGAGAAAGCCACTGTCTTGTTTTTATGTGCTGTTCGTAATCCCTGAAAAGTTGGCCTGCTTCGTGGATTTTTTAATAAATGAAATTTTAGCGGATATCCTTAGCCCCAACTGTGAGAAGCGTTATTTAAAAAGCAAAGAAACATACGGTCATAACAGACTGCATGTTTTAAATAACTTTTGTATCTAATTTTTTTATTTACTAGAAAAAAAAGAAATTTTCTCCCCGCTCCTTTTTTGTATAATAGGTAAAAAGAGAGGGGAACAAACGTGGATTTTATCAAGGAGCTGCAATCCTTCAAAACAATCGTCGAGGAAGGTACGTTTACTAGAGCTGCCGCCAAACTAAACTATGCCCAGTCGACCGTTACGAACCATATCAAAAAGTTAGAAGACGAATTAGAAGTAGCGTTATTTTTGGAAGGAAAAAGCAATGTATTGACCTTGGAAGGCGAATTGTTGAAACAGGAAGTACCCGAACTGATTGCCCACTGGGAGCGGGTCAAAGAACAGTTGATCAATGCTTCCCATACGGTCGAGTATTCGTTGCGTATGGGCATCCTTCAACCGTATGACATTTTGGTTTTGCCTGCACTGCTTCACGATTTTTCGCAGCACTATCCAAAAATAAACTTCGAGATCATCGTGGGCTCAACACTGGAATTAGCCAATGCACTAAATGAAAACCGAATTGATTTCGCCTTATGCTCACTTCCTCACGAGAAACATTTTGCCTACGAGGAATTGTTTCAAGAAGAGCTTTGCTGCATTACCTCAATCTCAAACCCATTAGTCATCAATAAGCTAGCCGACCTTGAAGGGAGCCATCTCTATCGTTCCAAGTCTGACTGTCCAGCTCGCACAAAAATTGAAAGCTATCTTGACAATCAGGTTCCTTCGATCCATTGGGAGTCTGTCAGCAATATCAGTACGATTCCTTACTTGATCGAACGAACTGGATACTGCAGTCTGATCCCTCGTTCCATCATTGAGCAAACTCATGCTCGAGTAAAAATCGTCTCGCTTCCTTTGCCTGATCCCCACATGTCGATCGGCTTATTGTCAAAACATCCACTGATGCTTTCTCCCAGCATCACAAAAAATTTTGTCATCGAGCTTAAAATGCGCTTACTATCTTTGTTATAAAACGGTTTTAATCCGCATTGATTTTTATGCAATGATGCTTTTTCCGGAAAAATAATGTCAGTCATTTTGTAAACCTCATCACAGCGAGAAACAAAAGAGCTACACCAATTCTTTACGTTTTAAAGACGTGGTGCAGCAAGGTTTTTGAATTCGCTTACGGTTATAAAGTTACAAGATAGTATCTTTTCTCTCGATTCGATTTTTTGTTATCATTTTACTTTTTTTATGCAACCTGATACGATTATTCATGTAAACCGAAGAAAAATCAGAAAACATGTCGTTATTCTTAACATTTCCGATTTTTTCTCCGATTGTAAAAAATAGAAACGTTTTTTCATTATTTATAAAGTATACTCAATTTTGAAGCGACGAGTTCTCAAGAAACTGAGGCTTGTACCCCGCAGGGCAAAGTCTTTGGGTAGTTATTGCTCAAGGAAGCTGTTTTTGCAATTGTCAGAAAAAATAGACGATGAGAAAAGGAGGAAAAACCATGTTTATCATTGAAGCGATCTTCAGCTTTCTAAGAGACGCATTAGGTGTGATCCTAGCTATTCTCTTAGGGACGCTTTGCTTGTCGATGGTGGTCAATTTGATCGTTATCGTTGTAAAAAACACCTATTCAAAATTTAAAAAGAATTATTAACGAATCGCTATCTTCTAATAGATAGCTTTTTTAAATAGTTTTTTCAACCTCTCAGGTCTCTTTTTTGCCTTTGTAATATCTTTTTTCAAACTCAATCCAAGACTTGCTGAATTCATGGTTAGAAAAGGCACTTTTCAAACCTGAACGCTGCTTAAAGCGAAAGACCTCTTCGCGGTCCATCCCCAATTCCTTGGCAATTCGTTCATCCGACCACTCGTTAGCCACCAACTGCTGCACGATATTTCCCATCTTCTCGATGCCATGGGTACCACGTGCTCGATTGTGGCGAATCGTTGAAGCGATGCGATTCTCAAAAGGCTTATCGATCACCGTGACCGGAACGCTTGGCAATTCCAAGCGATCTTTTGCTACGATGTACCGATGAAACCCATCGATCAAAATATACTTGTCTTGCTCCTTATCGTGGTAACAAACCAATGGCTGCGTAAAGCCATCTTCTCGAATCGACAGTTCCAGTAAATCCATTTCTGGAGCAGCCACGGTGTTGGGATTATACGTATTCGCGTGAATCTTGCTGACTGGGATCAGCTTCGCCGCTAACACTGGAAAATCGATATCGCTCATGAGGTACTACACTCCTTTTTAGAAATGAATAATTTTTTGTTTGGCGATAGACCGCAAACCCTTTTGACTCCAAAAGGGCAATTTCACTAGGCTGGTTACTAGAAGCGAGAATCTCTGCTTCTGGGTAGTTGCGGCTGATATCCACCAGCATTTTCCGTAAAAGAAACTTTTTAAATTGAGCGGCTGGATCTTTTTCATAAAATTCCCCTAGCTCCACTTTGTTGGCGCCTTTTTCATAATAAGAAAAAGCAGTCACCCGTTTTTCGTCATCAAGAATCACGTACCAGTAGCAGTTCTCATCATTGACCAAGTACGGAAATTGCTGCTGATACACCCGTTCTGCAAAAAAAGCCCCCATCAATTGATAGAATTGGCTTTTCTTATACGGTGGAAAAAATAAAACCAATCGTTCGTTCACAAAACCCTTCCTCTCTAAGGACGCACTCGTCCATCGTTAGGTGATTTTTTTCGTTAAATACTCGTATTTGGCATTCAATTTTTTTAACTGATACTTGGGTAAATGCTCGATCCCCAAAGCCGCCCCAAAATCGACCGCCAACTCATACAATTCAGACTCATCTTTTTTCGTCAAACTATATTGTCGCGTACTCAAAGAAAAATCATTTTTTTCTAACGCACGAGCGATCCCTTTCCAGTCATGCCAGAGTACTTCGTTTTTCAGCCAGTCCTTACGTTTGGTCACATCGGGTATATCTTCCACTTCGATCCCGTGCTTTTCTCGATAATGATCAATCAAAATCGTGATTTTGCGGTAATAATGATCCTGTAATTTCTTTGAATAAAGTCCAATTGATTCCAGTAAAAAGACCGCATACTCTTGCCAAGTCATATGACTGGGCTTTCTCGTATTGTAATGCGCCAGCAATCCTGTCTGGGCATACAAGCGACCAAAATTGGCTCCTGACACACGATTTACGACGCGTTCCCACGTTTCCGGTTCCACCAAAGCATATTGGTACAAGCCTTTACGTTGCTGCATACCGTAAGGCTGACAGATCCGCATTTGATGGATCGGAACGCCATGATCATACAACTTTTCATAAAAGCCATTGATCGGCCAGTCAAAATGGGCATAGGCTCCCCACACATCTTCGGTCTTCCAATCATAGATTGGGTAAAAATTAACGACCATTGAATCTGCTACTTGCCGTTTGATCCAGCATTGCTTCCGAAAGTTATACTTTTGCGATGTGATCGATCGATACCGATACAGACTTTCCTGGGTCCGTATCCCCACACCACAAGCAACCGGCTCAAACTGATGATAGCTTGCGTACCAATGAGCAAAGTTTCGTAAGAACTTATCAGGGTTCATATTTGCACTCTGATAGATTTCCATCAATGATTCATCCAAATCAGCAAGTGAAATCGCATCTTTGGGCATCGGCTGTACCCACTTCTCACGTTCTTGTTCATCCCACATCAGCCATTGTGGCTGAAAGACGCTGGTATTGTTGTCCTCGTAAAAGGGCAAACAGAAGTGGAAGGTTTGATTGATACTTGGTAACGCTTTGATTTTTTCCATGAACGTTCTCGTAGCATCATAATTTGCCTCGATATCTAAAATCAGCAGATCAAAGGTTTTCTTTTTTTCTGTGCGACTTGGTCAGCCAACTGGATCATGGCCCCGCTATCTTTTCCACCACTGAAAGAGAAATACACATGGGGAAACGTATCAAAAATATATTCCAAACGCGTCATCGCCGCTTCTAGCACATTTTCCTTACAATATTTCTTCATAAAAGCTCATGTCCTCATTTTATTTGTCCTTTTTTTGAATAAGTATTACATTCTAGTATAAAGTTTCACTTGGCTTCTTACAAGGACTTAAGGGAGATTTCCCTGTTATTTCATACAGCGACATGTTGAAATACGCGCGCTCAGTATCAGATAATGAGTCAACTACAGGCTAAAAAAAGCAGAGATATCAATTTTTTAAACTTCATAATCGCTTCTTGCTACTGATACATCTGCTCTTTTTTGAATCACAAAAAGATAGCCTGTTTTTTCTATGATTTAGCTAATAGAAAGCAATACCATCAACCTGATTATCCGTTCATTCATCACATGTACTTAATTTTCCATAACAGTGAAATTTCTTTGCTGAGGTCTTTGAGCTTCATAGCCTTTTGGATATTTTCAGACATCTTCTTGTAATTACTGATTTTTTCTTCTTTGGGCAGCAGTACATATTCTCGCTTGATTGCTTCAAACTTGTCTTCATGATCGATCACCAGAAGTTGCGTGATCAGATCATGGGCGATCCACCGATGATAGGAATTTTTGTGGGTATGCAGTGCCCAGATCCGTTCCCACTCATCATAAATCAGCTCAGGGTTTTTAGTGGCTACTTCTTTAATAATCAAATAACTATTAAAATACTCATTGATATGATTTTGACCATCAACGACATTCTCCACTAGCTTCTCCCTTACCTTTCGATCATCGATCGCCGTTTGCACAAACGGTTGGGGATCAAACGATGTTGTCTGAAAATGACGCGCGATTTCTTGGTAGTCCATGCTTTCACCTTCTTTAAATGATTGATTTGCAGCAATTGCTATTTTTTTATCCATATCATCATTTTAACAGAATCTTCGTACGAAAAAAGCGCTTTTTTGATTGCTTTTACGTTCCTTAAACGTTGGTCTCCTGTACCATTAGAAAGTGATCGTTCGTTGGCGCGCATTTTTCCCGGCAATATCCAATTTAAAATCGATCAAAAGAAACAGGGAAATCCCTCAATGAAAAGAAGGATTGTAGTCTTTCATCCAATTCTTCATTGAGTTCTGACATTCGTTTCTTTGTAGTTTGTGATTTCTTATTCCATCGTATTCTTGACCTTGCGTCTGCAAAAGAGCGCCTGTACTAATAATTTTCTCAATGAAGAATGTGATAAAAATGACATAAAAAAGGAAGTCCCCTGACGGGACTTCCTGAGTTTCGTTTCTTCAAAAACTATTTCACGCATAGCTGCGAGATGCTGGATCACGCGTCCTTTCTCCGAATACCTCGGTCGGTAGGCATTTTGATCCATTGTTCGGGTGGACGTTTTCTGATTTTTTTTGGTGCAAACATCAGTTGAACCGTTCTTTTGACAAAGTTATTTCGGTATACGTTTTCCATAACTTGCACGCCCTTTTCAATTGAATTAGGAAGTGGTGACGCCGATCGTTCTTCCTACCTTTATTATAAGCGTGAAGACGGGACAAAACAAACAATATAGCTGGGAATTTCTGGCTTTTTTTCCCTCAACTTTGTAGTCGATCGCTCGCTAAATTGGTATGATCCTTTGAATAATATTCAACTAGCCATCGTATATTTATTGAAAAAACAAATGAAAAATTACAGAAAAGGTTGATTTCCACTCGAATAAACAGCCGAAAAGACGAGTTTTTGAATGAAAAATCGTTTCACTTTACTTTTTCTTAAATTTTAATTATTATTCTTTTGAAATAAGATTAATGAAGGAGATAAAAACATGGAAAAATACCAAGTGTTCCCTGGTCAAAACTATCAGGCAAATGTTATTGGCTTTACCGGTTTACAAGAAGTTAGTGTGATTCATGTTTACGAAAATACTGCGACTGTTCTAATCAAAGAAACAGCTGAAACAGGTGTTGCGAAATTATGTAATTTTCTAGTGGGTGCAACACAATTAGTTAGTTGATGCTTTGTAATTAATCAAAACATGATGGAGCAATTTGCCATCCAGCATGTTGTAGGAAATCGCTCCAGAGAAACTCGTCTGTGAGATTGCCTTTTTCCTATTCATCAATTACAGTAGTATTTTTATTTATCTACTCAATATCTCTCTACTTTATATATAAATAGTGTTAGAATGAACAAAAGGAAACGTATCAGGCTTCCCCCAAGAGAATCTTCCCCAAGTACTCTTGTCTGATACGTTTCCTATTTTTGTGGCGAAAAAGCCACAGACCAATGGTAGCCCTTTACTCTGTGAAAAGCAAGCTTTCAAAATAAATTTTTTCTTTATTTTTTTATTTTATCTCTACAATTCCCCTTTAATAAGCAGGCAAAAACACACCTCTCGACAAAAAGGTGTGTTCTTTTTATAACAATGATTATTCACGAATAATAAGTTCGTAAGGCAGAATGATCTGCTCTTGTTTTCTTTCTTGAAACAAGCGAAAGGCTTCTTTGCCGCACTGATCCAGATGAAACTCAACGGAAGAAAAGTGCAGCATTTGACTGATGAGCAGGTTTTCTTGTCCAATAACGATGGGTGCTGTCCCGTGAGGGTATTGATTTAAGATCATCGCTGCGATCTCGTCCCCATTTGTGATCACCCCATCGATTCCTCGTTCCTTAAAAAATGCAGCTGCGGGAATCCCATCTTGTGCTTTGATACAATCCCAATAAATATCTGCTTCAGAAAAATTAGGAAACAGCTCCTTGGCTTTTGCGATCGTGTTGACTGAATTGCAGCTGAGGCGTTTGCTACGCCCTAGCGTCAGTCCCAAGCGTTTTACGCCTTGTTCTTTCAAATACTTGATACTGGCTGTCACAGAGCCGACCAAGTCGATCGCCACGAAAGGAACGGCAGTACCGGTTGAATTTTCACAAAAAACAATCGGTCCTTTTTCCATGTAGGGATAAAATGTCTCGATATGATTTGCGCGGGTGATGACGATCAAGCCGTCAAATCCCTTTGCAGCGAATTCTTCTAGATATTCTAGCTCCAGCTTCCGATCAAAATTGGTCGGAAGCAACGTCACCTTGTATTTTTGGGCAAAGGCTTCTTCCATGATGCCATTTAAAATTCCATCAAAGAAGGCGTGATTGACAAACGGTACGATGACTCCAATATTATAGGTTTTCCCCGAGCTAAGTTTTTGGGCGATTTTATTCGGTTTGTAATCCAGTTCTTCCATCACCGCCAAAATCGCTGCTCGCTTTTGCTCATCAACATAAGGATGGCCATTGATCACACGAGAGACCGTCGTGATCGAAAAACCAGTCATTTTTGCTATATCGCGAATCGTTGCCATTTCTTTCATTCCTATCTGATTGTTTTGCTAATGACCTAAGTCTACCATAGAAAATTAGTTGTTCCACTTTCGACAATTTTCTGAAAAGGTCTCTTGGTTGATTGTACGGTATGAAACGAGTTTCATAGCAAGACTTAGACTCCTTGAAAAGAAAAGAAATTTATTTTAAATCAAAAACTGACTGCCTAGCACGCTGCAAACGCTGCTTAAGCAATCAGTTTTTCTATTATTTACTGAATCATTTCTTTTGATAAACTTTTACGTTTCTTCGTATACCTTCGCATCAGCAGCTCGATGCCCTTATCCGCAAAGCGTTGCATGTAGGCGGAAAAATTCAACAAGGCAATCAAGAGAATGAGGTTGAGATAGCTGGTATTGCCTAGGTTAAAGAGGTCGCGACCGACGATCAAAGCAGCAAAGTACAAGATCTGAGTGCTGAAAAAAATCATCGTTCGATAGCTGTTGATCGCTGGATAGACTTTTTTCTGGATCAAGCGATAGTTCCAAGCAGTAAAAATAATGCTCATGATCGATAGAGCTTTACTGCTGCTGTTGAACCAATAACCAAAGTTGATGATCAGCAAAGTTCCTACCGTAATCGTCAAGGCTGTTGGAAAAGCATTTTTGAAAATCGTCGTCATAAAGTCCCCTTTGATCCGATTGAAGTCTGGTTCAAAGTTTAAAAAGAAGGTCGGAATGCCGACAAAGCAGGCATTGATAATCGTTAATTGGATCGGCTCAAAAGGATAGGTCGTTCCTGATAACAACGTCCCCATGGTGATCATGATGGAGAATAAGACTTGCACTAGCACCAATGAACCTGAGCGGGTAATGTTATTGATCACTCGGCGGCCTTCATCCATGACCGATGGCAAAGCATCAAATTGATTTTCCAAAAGAACCAGATTTGACACTTGACGCGCAGCATCAACACCAGAAGCCATTGCAATCGAGCAGTCGGCTTCTTTTAGCGCCAAAACATCGTTGACGCCATCGCCAGTCATCGCGACAGTATGCCCTTGTTCTTTCAAGTAGAGCACCATTTCTTTCTTTTGTTGCGGCGTCACTCGACCAAAAATCTGATAGTTGCTGACAGCTTCTTTTAATTCGGTCGCAGTTAATTTTGACACATCGATAAAATCAGCTGCCCCTGGTAGATTGACTTTTTTCGCGATTTGACTGACTGTCACTGGATCATCGCCAGAGATGATCTTGCATTGGATTGCCTGTGAACGAAAATACTCCAAGGTCTCTTTGGCATCTTCACGAATCGTGTCTGACAGTAAATAAAAGCCCAGCGGTTCAATATCCGTCGGCAGTCCTGCCTCCTCATAGCCTTGCGTACTGTGAGCCAAAACGATCACTCGGTAGCCTTCTTCTGCCAGCTGCCTTTCCTGTTTTAAGACAGCTTCATGGTTGGTTCCTAGTAAAATCGACGCAGCTCCGATGAAATAAGTGCCTTGTCCTTCAAACGTGACGCAACTGAATTTACGATCTGATGAAAAAGGGACGACTTGCTGCATCTGGTACGTCGTTTTTTCTGGGAAAAAGGTTCGCAGCGCCATTGCCGTTGGGTTCTGATCGGGTAGCTGCGCCATTAAGTTACCAGTGATTTCTGCCAACGGTGTTTCTGAATGAAAGGAAATCGTCTTTTCCACTGTCATCTTGCCTTCGGTGATCGTGCCCGTTTTATCTAAGCAAAGAACATCGACCCGTGCCAAGGCATCAATGCAGTTCAATTCCTGCACCATCACTTTTTTGCGCGCCAGATAGACGGCACTGATGGTCAACGTGACACTCGTCAATAAAAACAAACCTTCGGGGAACATTCCCACAGCTGCCGCCACCGTCCGTAAGATGGCGGTGTTGAAAGTTGCATGAGAGAAATAGAACTGTTTAACGAACAAGAGGGTACATAACGGGACCAAAATCAGACTGATCCAACGAATGATTTTGTTTAAACTGCCTTGGATCAAGTATTTTTGTCGTTTGATGGTTTTGGCTTCTTTGTTGATTTTTGCGATATAGTTGTCAGCGCCTACGTGGATTACTTGGCATAACGCTTCGCCAGCAGTGATAAAACTACCAGAAAACAACTCGTCTGTCGGCTGCTTGTAGATCGTATCCATTTCACCAGTCAGCAAGGATTCATTGACTTCTAAAGCCCCTTGAATGACTTTGGCATCCGTCGGCACTTGATCCCCGCTTTTCAGTCGTAACACATCGTCCATTACGAGCTTGTGGATCGGCAAGTTCTCCAGCTTGCCATCCCGATAAACATCGGCTTTGGCAACTTTTAGCAGTGCCAGCTTATCCAGCGTTCGTTTGGAACGAACTTCTTGAAAGAGATTGATGATCACATTGCTGAAGACAACAAAGACGAACAAGCCGTTTTGATAAGAACCCGTCAAACAGACGAGAAAGAATAGGACACAGTTGATCAAATTGAAAAAGGTAAAGATATTGGTAAAAAGGATTTTCGGGTACGTATTCGTCGTATCCTTTTTTGTCTTATTGACTTGACCGCTCTGCACCCGCGCCTTGACTTCTCCTGACGTCAAGCCAATGGTTTGGTTGTTTTCGATGATCCTCACCCTTTCTATTCTTAGTCATTTACTTTTATTTTGCTGAATATTCAGCAAACTTGCATCAGACTTGGGAATGGTTTTGTGTTTTTTCTATAAACCCAATTGGCGTCGATTGCGTAAGATACGCCATCGACACCCCGCTTTTTTTCTGTAAAAAAACAAGTACTGTTTAAAATATAGCATACCCTTTTACGAATTGGCGTTTCATTTTTGTCACCTTCGCGTCACTTTAGCACTTAAAATAACAGTTTATTTCTTAACCTGAACCGACTAGACAATAAGCTAGCATAGGCTTTCCAGGTGGTTTCTTGCGATGACACAAAACAAAAAAAACAGCTGATCTTCACAGATCAACTGTTTAACAATTCTTTAAGTTAGCTGTTCCCTCAGTTGCTAAAAAACGCTCAACCAGCTTGCTTCTTTTATTGATCAATGCAGTGCTTCCTTTTTCCATTTTCGGATTTTCGTTCGGAAATTGGTAAAGGGTGCTACTGTATTGATATGGATCCATTTATAGACTGGCCACTGTGCTTTGGTGGTTGCCCAATCCCGCTGCCTTGCTTCAAACAATTCCTGATCGGATAAGCCCTCGATCCACTGGCAAATTGCCGTCACTTTTTGGTCTAAGAGCTCTTGTTGCTGTGCTAAGGTCAAACTGCCGTATGTCTGATAAAAAGATTGATACAATCCGCCAAGGTTGTTCCATTTGTACCCTTCAGCAGGTGTGTGAACGCTCATCCCTTGCTGTTCCTGTGCTTCCCATGACAATAACAAACTGACCCAGCCGATTTGGTAAGACAAGTTTTCTGAAGGGGTCTTGTCGACACTTGCTATCCGTTGATTTCGCAAGGCTTCAGGAATTTCATCAAATTCTTGGCGAAATTTTTGGTAACGTTCTGTGATCTCTTGGATCAGCGCTACTTTGCTTTCATACTGTCTCATTGTTCGTCCTCCTATTCAGGAAAATAGCTGCTCTTTGTCGCTTTCAGCAATGGCGATAAAAATCGTCATCTCGCCGTCTGGTGCATACTGTTCAAAATCAAAGGAATAGTTGCGCTGCAACTGCTGGTTTTCTTCCTCTGACCAGATTTGACGCCAAGTAGTCAAAATGCCCTGCGCATCGCGCCGATCGACCGGATACTTTTTCCAAGTATATTTTTCTGTATCAAAGTCTGCTTGCTCCGTTTCTTCGAAACAAAGCGAAACGGCATAGTCTCCTTGATAGTTTGACTCATACTCGTGGTAAACGCAAGCGATGACCGTTCCTTTTTCTGCGGCTTTCTTGACCGCCTCGCTGTTTTTCTCCCATAAGCCAGTGATTTTTGCTTGAATCGCTGGATCAGTAAAATTATTGGTTCTTTCCGTTGCCATTATCGAAAATTTCATTGGAGTTCCTCCTTCTTTGTCTTTATGATACGATAGAAACCTAGACACTTTGTGTCAGTGTTTTATCATTTTTTTATAAAAGGAGTAAGCCAAGTGAGCACGACACGCCTGTTCGGCCTTATCTATCACCTGTTGAATCATGAAAAAGCAACCACTTCTGAACTAGCCAAACAATTTGAAGTCTCGACTCGCACCATCACCAGAGATATCAATACACTAAGCAGTATTGGCGTGCCCATCTATACCGAAACGGGTCGAAATGGCGGCGTTTATTTGTTAAGCAGTTTTGTGTTGGATAAAGTGTTATTATCAGAGGAAGAACGGAAAAACCTGCTTTTGGCGTTGAAAGGGATTCGCCAGCTGACGCCACAGATCAGTGGGCAATCGCTGGCAAAACTGCAATCCTTGTTTAAGCAGCCCGATGCTGATTGGCTAGAAGTGGATTTTTCCACTTGGCATCGGCGAGAAAACGGCAACGACACGTTTGATTTATTAAAAAAGAGTATTTTAACAAACCACGTGATCACCTTTGACTATGTCAGTAAACAGGGACTGCAAAAACGCATCTGCAAGCCTTCGACCAGCAAAAGAATGCCTTTCGGACATTTAAAATCAGCCGCATGAGTCAGGTCCACGTCACTGACCAGCATTTTTTCCCCGTCACTGCACCTGATTCTACCATTGAGTTGACTGTTGACACCTATCCTGCGCGTCTATTCTTTCAAGCCGACGTTCTTTATCGGGTATATGATGAGTTCGATCATCAGGATATTACTTTGACGGAGGAAGGCACTGCTGTGGTTACCGTTGATTTGCCCGAGGAAAGCTGGGTAGTGCCCTATTTGTTCTCTTTTGGAAAAAGCCTACGCATTTTAAGTCCCCCTCGACTAAAGAATCGTTACCAAGAAGAAGTTGCTGCGATTTATGCCAATTTGTCCGAGAACGAGGGCGCGAACTGATTTTTTTAGGAAAAGGATCCCTATTGAAAGGAGTGTTTGATTTTGAAAGAAGTGATCGTACAGTATGGGGGAGTTTCGCTAAACCGCCTTTGCCAGCAGTTGGAAGAAAATCAGATTCACTTAAACGCGTATGCCAAACAGCTCTTGCGCCATCCCCAGCTCTCCTTCAGTGCCGATAAACAGCGTGCTGCTTGTGTGATTGTTCCCCTTAAAGAACTGGGACTCCCCCAAGGCGGCTCTTTGACGGAGATTTTTGCAGCTGCGCCTTCTTATGGATTGACTTGTTGTACCTTGGAAATGGCCTTACACTTTCGTCTTAGCTATCGCCAACTGGCAAATAGTACCGGATTGAAATCCCAAGGAAAAGCGCCAGCTGCCGCAATCACGATCGCTTCTGTGCCTTTGGAAAAAACCGACGATTTCCCCAAAGGATTCTACGTTCGCCGCATCGATGGGGTTGACTGGCTACGAGGCTATACCTGCGATGCACGACACCAGTTTGCACCGGATGACCTGTTTTTGTTTCAACGACGAGACCCGCTGCCAGAGCGCCTCAACTGAAGGGGAAACAAACCGTTTCATATCAAATGCCCTTGTTTCTCATTGCCTACAATCATTCTGTAGGTTAAGAAGAGCTGAAAAGGACAAAAGGAGAAATAGATGAACTTAATCCCAATGAAAGACAGCGACTATGCTGCCTACTTAACCAATGCAGTTTTCGAATACGCCAATGACAAAGTCCAAGCAGGCACATGGGCCAAAGACGAGGCCCTCGCCCTAGCCAAAGAAAGCTTTGCTTCCCTGCTTCCTCAAGGGACTGCCACCGAAAACAATCACTTGTTTTCTTTATTTGCAGCTGATTTTAGTGAACCGATCGGGGTGATTTGGGTCAACACAGCTGCCCAGAAAGCCTTCATCTATGACTTTATCATCGAGGAAGACCAGCGAGGAAAAGGCTATGGCACCAAAGCGTTACAGGCTTTAGAAAAGTGGGCGATCCAGCAAGGCATCACTGAAATCGGCTTGCACGTTTTTGCCCATAATCAGTCTGCGTATCAGCTATACAAAAAAATGGGCTATTTGGAAACAGATATTACGATGGTTCGACGTTTCGCTGAGTAGTACGAAAAGAGCCACATCATTCGTACCTAAGAATCAATCGACCAGACCTGCGCCAAACAAAAAGAAACGACAGAAAATCGTCGTTTCTTTTTGCTTCTATTTACATAAAAACCACTCTTTCAATGAGTGCATGGTTTTTTCAGTAGTATCGCCATTGTTGAACCTTCTTCGCTATAAGGACTGCCTTTGACATCGCCAAATACCTCACAGATATCAAAGCCTGCAGCCTGAACTTCCCTCAGCAATGCATCTTTTGTAAAATAGGTCGTCCATAAATAATAATTGGTGAGCTCAGTATCTGCTAAAATCGTTGTTTGCTCCAGCAAGACGTGATCAGGATATTTCCATCGTTGATTCAGCACAAGATGAGGATCGCCCCGCCAAAACCCTGCTGATTCATGACTTTCCCAGGTCTGTTCTTCATCAAGCGTTAAAAACTGGGCAATCGTAAATACATCGAACAAAAATTTGCCACCCGGTTTTAGATGCGCCAGCACATTATTTAGCAGCAGGTTACGTTCCTCTGGATTTAAGGCTCCATAATCGCAATAAATCAAGGTAATAAAGTCAAACTGCTGAGGCAATGCCATCTCCAAATAATTATCAAATAGATAGGAAATGTTTAATTGCTGCTTACTCGCGGAATCTCTCGCATAGGCGATGGACCTTTTGGAGTAATCAACGCCTGTCACTTGATAGCCTAGCGCTGCAAATTTTTCCGCATAGATCCCTGGTCCGCAGCCGATATCAAGAAGTTGCGTCTGTTTTTCTGGTGGAACAATGCGACTGATCCAGCGAACGGATTCGTCGATAAAGTCAGCCTTTCTACTCGCTCCCTCAAAATCAGGATCCAAATGAGCCTTTAACATTTGCTTGGAAATATACGCATCGTCCCAAAACGCCTCTGCCATTTTTTTATAGAGCGGTGGCCGCTCGATTGCCTTTCTCAATTCTTGGTACATCTTCTTTTCCCCTTTCAAAATAATTGAAAAACAAAAAAGACCGCAGATTTTACTCTGCGGTCAATCTTCAAGCGATGAAGATCAAAAAGCGAAGAGTAAAATAAAATCAATGATAGGCACTTCAAATAAAACTGCATGCAGTCAATTTTTTGCCTATGAAATTGATTTTATTTACTCTTTTCCAGTCCTACCCCTGTTAACGAAGGAATAACAGCAGATAGGCCGGAGACATCACCTTTTTCTCTTGTTTTTCTGCCTTTAGTTTAGAAGGCGCCAGTCGATTTGTCAATGGGAATTGACTGTAGACACTCGATTAAACGATGGTCTTGCCGAAATTCACACCTTACGGGGGAGAAATTTTGCAAGAACGCTGAATGTTTATTTCCCTTCACCTGCTGATTTTTTCAACAGGAAGCTGGATCTCAGTCAGCCATTCCTCTTCACTTTCTTTATTCCAAATACCATCAATATAGCTTTCACGAAAAGGCCCTGTGATTCGATAGCCGTTATTTTCAGCAAACTGGATTACTGCAGCATAGGCTTTCGGAAACTCAGTATAGGCTCCTTTATGGACCGTGCAAACTGCCTCTGGTACTTCTTCTATCTACAATTAAATCACAATTAACTATTTTTAATTTCTAAGCTTGTTTTTTTCTTCTATCTCCACTATATTTGTGGGTAAACCAGTTATTTCTATGTAGAGAGGACGTTTCCCTTGAATTATCCCTTATTAAACGAACAAATGCCGCAAACCATCATCCGTGTTTGGCGGTTGCGGACAATTACTTCACTGATCATTTTCAGTCTACTTTTCGCTGCTTCTTTTTGGTTTTTATCCATGCAAAACTGGCTGCATTTCTGGGTGTTCGCCCTTTGGTCAAGCCTATTGGCACTGACTTTGATCAGTCATCTGCTTTCTTTTGTGCTGATGAGCTACCGTTACAAATTCCATCGCTACGAGATCCAAGAAAAGGATATCGCTATTCAACGTGGCTATCTATTTCGCAGCACCACGTATATTCCGATCCGCCGAATCCAGCACATCGAAACGGACCAAGGGATCTTTTTGCGAAAATACGCTTTAGTCTCCTTACAGATCCATACGGCTGCCACCAACCACACCATTGAAGGCTTGCCAGTGGCGCAAGCCGAACGCTTGCGAGAAACCATCATGAATTTAGTCGAGGTGGTCAAAGATGATCTATGAAAAACAACGACTGCCGTTGCTGTGTATCGGTCTTTATTGGTTCAAAAATTGCAAAAATTTTCTGGTACTAGCATTTCTGCTTGTATTCAAATTATTCAACGACGCCCCTTCTTTTCCGATGATTCTGGGCGGCATTCTGCTATTTTTACTGGTCTGTCTGATTTTTGCGGTACTGTCTTACGCCCGCTTTACCTTTCAAATCGATCAAACGAGTGTGCTAGTCAACAAAGGACTCTTTATTCAAAAACAAACGATTTTGCCATTTGAACGCATCCAAACCATTCAAGAGAATCATTACTTTTATTTACGTCCGTTTAAATTAGCTGAAGTGAAGTTGGAAAGCGCCGCAAGTTCGAGTGGTGAAGCCGAAATTCTTTTCCCTGCATTGCCGCTGACTCTCATTGCCTCCATCGAAGCGTCAAAAAAGGCGGCTACGACACCACAACAGCCGAATGCCCAAGCAGCTAGTGGAGAAGAACCAACCGACGATTACGCTGCGTTTTCAGCTGAGAAGTCAGCCAAGCCGCCGCTAGAAACATTCACTTTGAAATTCAAGGAGATTTTCTTGTTTTCTCTCACTGATTTTTCTGTTTTCACCTTGGTTCTAGTCATCGGCTACAACGTGATCGACAACATTCCCAATCTCTTTGCCTATGCATCGGAATTGCAGCAACTTGGCCTTTTATTAGGTGCTGCAATTCTACTCGGGCTACTGATTTTGTTTTTCTTCCTTGCGATCGCCAAAAATCTTTTCCGTTATTATGGCTTTACGGTGGAAACGAACCAGCAACAGCTGCTGATCACGCAAGGCTTGTTTTCTAAACGTCACCAAACGATTCCCCTCGCTAGGATCCAAGGGCTGAGTGTCGAACAAAACCTTTATCGAAGAATCTTTCATCTAAGCTCCGTCAAATTACTGCTGGCTGCTGGCAGTTCGTCAGAAAGCGACGATACGGTCTATCTGTTCCCCATTTTGAAAGAGACGCAGCTGACCGAAACATTGACCCGCTTTTTACCCGAATGGTCGTTTCAACAAACCGCTCTAGTGAAAAATCCACGACCCAACTTTTGGTACTTCTGCCGTTGGCCGCTGCTGATTGGACTGCTTGCTGTAGGAATCTCCGCCTTCTTTTTCTGGTGGTTAGCGCTGATTTTCTTCGTGTTCTTTGGCTCCTTCGTGTTATCAAGCATCTGGCGAGGCAAAATACAAGGGTATCAATTTTTAGATAACCACGTATTGTTGTGCCAAACGATTCGCGGTCTTACGAAGGTGACCGCTTATCTGAAGAAAAATAAAATCCAAGATTTCACTGTCACCACCACGTATTGGCAGCACAAAAAAGGGCTTGGCAAGTCACAGCTAACCATCAAAACCGAAGATACCCTCACCGAAAGTAAGCTGTTCTACTTTCCATTAACCGAAGCAGAAAACTTACGGCGCTGGTTTTTGTCTTAGTTCACACAAAAAAAAGCGTCAAACAGCAGGACTGACGCGCTGTTTGACGCTTTTTTTACAAGATCTGAAAGGAATGAAAAGGAAACATCAACTATTGATTCGTTGATGCTTCCTTTTTTTATCCCTTAACCTTCCCTTCGACTATTTGCTGCTTGATTGAAGCAGCATCTAAGCCATATTCTTTTTGCAAGAAATCGGGTGTGCCGACTTGACCAAACCGTTCATTGACACCAATACGTTTTAAGGGGACAGCACTGCCTGTTTCAGCAAGCACTTCGGCGACGGCACTCCCTAATCCACCGATAATAGAATGGTTTTCGATGGTGATGACTTGCCGTTTCCCCTGAACTTCTCGGAGGATCAATTCTTTATCGATTGGTTTGATGGTAAACATATCGATCACTTCGCAGCTGATTCCTATTTCTGCTAATTCTTCTGCCACTTGCAGTGTTTCAGAAACCAATTGACCGCTGGCAATCAACAACAGTTCATCGCCTGGTCTTAAAATATTGCCTTTTCCTAGTTCAAAGGTCGAGCCTTTTTCATAAATCATCGGAACCGCTTTCCGATTGCCTCTTACGTAATGAATGCCTGATAATTGGCTAAAGGTGTTTATGATCCACGCCATTTGGACTTCATCCGCTGCATCGCAGACGATCGACTGGGGAATCATTCGCATCAAAGCCACATCTTCCCATGTCGTATGGGTGCCGCCGTTGTGCCCGACTGCAAACCCTGGATCAGAACCGTAAATATTGATCGTATTGCCGCCATAGCCACCAGAAATAAACAGCTGATCGAATACGCGACGCGTCGCAAATGGCCCAAAGGTGTGGATAAAAGGTGTATAACCGGTTAAACTCAAGCCAGCCGCGACACCAACCATATTGGCTTCCGCGATCCCCATGTTGATAAAGCGTTGGGGATGTTTGTTGGCAATCGTGGTCCAGCCGCTGGCAGAACCAAGGTCGGCATCTAACGCAACTAGCTGGTTATTTTCATCCATGAGTTCCACCAATGTGTCAACGACACAAGTTCGCAGCTCTTTACCAGCAGCAGTGGTTTTGCTTAATGTAAACATGCCTTAGCGTCCTCCTTCGATTTTTATCGTCAATTCTTTGATTGCCGCTTCTGCCGCTTGATTGATCTCATCCGTGGTAAACTTCACGGAGTGATTGGCATCTAGTTCTTCAAAGAAAGGAACGCCTTGTCCTTTCACGCTGTCCAAGACAATGCAAACCGCTTGGTCTTCGATTGCTTTGCAGCGCTCGATTGCCTCATCAATGGCTTGCATGTCTGCCCCTGGAACTTTTTCTGTATAAAAGCCAAAAGCAGTCATCTTCTGCTGGATATCAAAAGGATCAAGAATGTCTTTGGTTGGCCCATCTAGCTGTTTTTTGTTGTCATCAATAATGACGATACAGTGATTCAGTTTAAAGTGGGCAATGTATTGGAAGGCTTCCCAGCACTGTCCTTCATTTAGTTCGCCATCTCCAACGATCAAATAAACAAAATTGTCCTTGCCTGCCAAGCGCAGGCCTGTCGCGATGCCAGCAGCCATGGAAGTTCCCTGCCCCAGTGAACCTGTGGTGGCATCAACCCCCGGCGTTTTCCAGCGATCTGGATGGGAAGGCAGTCTCGTGCCGCCCTCATTGATCGTCCATAACCACGACCGATCAAAATAGCCCGTATTTGCTAATGCACTATACAGTGCGGCGCCAGCATGCCCTTTTGACAAGACGAGTCGGTCACGATCCGCCCACTGTGGATCTTGTGGATTGATTCGCAGCTGTTTGCCGTACAAAACGGCCAATAATTCAACAATTGAAAAGGAGCCGCCCAGATGGCCTTGTCCCATTTTCTTGATGCTGCAAAGGGTATCTAAACGAATCTTTGCCGCTAATTCTTCAAGCTCGTGGTATTTTTGTTCACTGATTGCCACTATTTATCCCTCCATCCTCTATTTATTCAGAAACAGATTTTGCCCGACTGTTTTTCTTGAAAATCGTCAATCCGATCAAGACCGCGACTACCGCAATTATCCCTGAGAAGATGGCGATTTGACCGCCCATATTGGCTAGGTTTCCTAGGAAGATCCCTGCAACCCCATAGTCGGTATCAGAGAAAGTTGATCCTTGGAACCCAAGATCGCCCATGACTGGCATCAACAAGATCGGCATGAAGCTGATAATGATCCCATGAATAAAGGACCCAATGACGGCGCCTCGCACACCACCCGTTGCATTGCCGTAAACACCTGCCGTTGCGCCGCAGAAGAAATGGGGCACGACACCTGGAATAATAACGGTTGTTCCTGTGAAGACCATGATAATTAAACTAACGATCCCACCGACAAAGCTGGTTAGAAAACCAATCAGAACAGCATTTGGCGCATAAGGAAAGACGATTGGACAATCCAATGCAGGAATCGCATTAGGAACAAGCTTTTCAGAAATCCCTTTAAAAGCTGGTACGATTTCTGCCAAAATCAAACGGACACCAGCTAAAATCACAAAGACACCAGCGGCAAACGAACCTGCTTGCTGCAACGAATAAATGATCGAGTTCGTGCCATTGCTAAGATTTTCCGTAATAAATTCACTCCCAGCAAAAATTGCTACGATCACGTATACAACCGCCATCGTAATCGTGATACTAACAGTAGAATCCCGCAAGAAAGACAGGCCTTTCGGAAAATTGATGTCTTCGGTAGATTTTTCCTTATTGCCGACGTATTTCCCAATCAACCCGCTCAATGCGTAGCCGAAGTTCCCCGTATGCCCCAATGCGACGGAATCATTTTTAGTAATTTCTCGGGTAAACGGTTGTGCGATCGCTGGGAAAATCGTGTTACAGATCCCTAACGCTAAGCCCCCAAATAAAACTAGATTAAAAGTATTCATTCCAGTAACACTCAAAATCACCGCAATCATGCACGCCATATACAACGTGGCATGCCCAGTCAAATAAATGTATTTAAAGCGAGTGATACGGGCAATCAAAATATTGAAGGCCATTCCGGCTAACATAATAAGTGCGGTATAGGTGCCGTAAGTCGTCAAAGCCAGCGCAACGATCGCTTCGTTATTTGGTACGACCCCTTGCATGTTAAAGGCTGCTTGGAACATCTCCCCAAATGGCGCCAGAGAGCTTTCGATCACCCCAGCCCCGGCAGTGACCACGAGAAACCCAACAAAGGTTTTGATCCCCCCTTTGACGATCGTGGCAATGTCTTTTTTCTGCAGCACATTCCCCAAAACGGCGATCAGCGCAACTAAGATCGCTGGGGTACTCGCGATATCAACAAGAATATCTAAAAATTCGTTCATGACTGTCTACTCCTTTTTATAGTAATCCTTTTTCCTGACAAACGGCTTGAACCTTTTGCTTCAATTCATCGAGATCGATAATACTGTCTAAAACTACGATCTCACCTAGATGCTGCGCACTATCGGCTAAATCGCCGCCAACGAAGAAAACATCCGCCATATCGGGTGCAGCACTTCCTAAATCATAATGGGACACTTCCACGCCTGAGACACCCAGTTCATTTAAAACAGAATTGATATTCATCTCCACCATAAAACTTGATCCTAATCCTGACCCACACACTGCTGCAAATTTCATTTTTCATCTTCTCCTTCTCTAATCACTTCAATTATTTGATCCGCATTGGTTGCGGAAAGTAACGCAGTTAGTTTTTCATTATTCGACAAAATTTTAGTTAAACTCGCTAACGCTTTTAGATGGAGTTCATTGTCAACCGCCGCCAAACATATAAACACGTGAATGGGGTGTTGCGGATCATCATTCAAAAGCACTGGTTCTTTGACTTTTAATAACGACATCCCGATGGCATTGACCCCATCTTCTGGACGTGCATGAGGCAAAGCGATGCCTTTTCCAATATGGATAAAAGGACCGTGATCCACCACTTTATTGATCATGGCAGTAATATACTGCTCCTCAATTTTATTGGTCTTTTTTAATGGCGCAGCAGCTGCTCGAATGGCTTCTTGCCAAGTCAGCGGCACCTCGGTAAATTGGATGGTTTCTGCTGTTAATAAATCTGATAACATCGGACGTTGGTCTTCCCTTCTATTCAATTCTCGATTGATTTTTCTTTGCAAAATTTTTCTCAGCTTTTGCTTACTGATTCCTGCTTTTAAATCAACATAGGGCAAAATCACTTCTAACACATCGTCAATGGAATGCAATCCAGTTTTTGAAGGGAAAAATGCCGCTTGTACGTTTTTAACCAGTTCATCCTTCTCAATGGGTGTCATAATCGGATTGATCACATAACAGGGTCGTTTGGTTTTGATCGGCGCACTGGAAAAAATCAGATCAATCTCTTCATTAAACCGAACATTTTCGTACTCTTCGATCGAACGAGCCGGCAAAAAATGGATCTGGGGAAACAGTTCCTTTAATTCTGATTCCAAAATCAAGGATGAACTGATGCCACTGGGACAAACGACTAATGCATTCAGTTGGAAGTAATCACGTTTGGCCTTTTGTTTACTGATTTCTCCACCAAACAAAATCGTAAAATAACCGATTTCTTCATCAGGGATCGTGCCGACTAAGTCTTCTAAAGAACCCAGTGCTCGTCTCGTCAGTTCAAACAACTCATTGTATTGCAGCTTGATTTCTTCAATCAGTACATTCTCCAGTGGAAAACCGTAGCGGATTCGAAAATACGCTGGGACAAGATGATAGAATGTGTTCATCAAAAGGGTGCGATAGTCCACAAACTCGATAGCTGCCAGCCGTTCCATTTCATGAATGATCTTACTGGCACATTCCAATAAAAACTCTAATGAAGTATCTTCGATATCTCCTTGCAGAATCGTTTTCAACAGGATCGTTACATAAAGTTCTTCTGTTTTCCGATCTTTGATGTCAGGAAATTCTGCTAAAAACTGCTGACTGACTTGATGGACATGCAGCGACTGGAGCAACGGTATTTCTGTCTCCGCTAAAGAAACAGCCGTTTCTGCCATCCGAAAGGATAGATAATTAAGAAAATAAAGCATTTCTTCGAAGCGACTCGGAACGATCACCAGATTGAAATCAGTCAGTGTTGCGGACAAACGATCTCTGATTTGAACATAGATCGTTTTATCCTGCTCATAGATTCCCTCAAATAAGAGCAAGTTCCCGTTTTTCGTATTGGATAACGTGCTGACCTTTCGAAAGGCAAGAGCGCGAATCTGATATTCCTCTCCCTCTAGATAAAAGCCATATTTTCGAGAGTACAATAGTTGAATCTTGAAAGCTGCAAGTTCCTCTCTGATCCCCTTTAGATCCTTCAAAATCGTATTCTTACTGACATAGAAAAGCTCTTGAAACTGATAGACGGATAAATCTTTCACTGCTGAAAAAGTCAGAAGATAAATCATGGACCGCCGCTCTTCTTCCGAAAAAAACAACGTATTCTTCTGGATATCGAAAAGAATTTCCGGCCACTTTCGTTGAATCAGTGAAGGAATCAAAACTTCTCCCTCATGAATCATGATTCGTTGATTCAACCGCTGTTCAGTGATTTGATTGATTTTGGCAATCTCAGCCAAAAATTCCTCATCCCTCCACTTCGTCAAACCAAGAAACGCCTCAACATTTGGTTCTGAAAACAGATACGTCAATTTGAAATGAATCATATTTGCTACCCCCACCTAAACTATAGCTTGCACAAAATGAAATCGCCATCATTTCTCGGTACAACTGAAACTTCGTTTTTTTTTAACGATGGACCGAAGAGGTGATCTCAAGGATTACCATAACATCCAATATAGTATCCGAGAAGGTTTTGTTGATAGAAACAAATGGATAAAAAATACAACATTAAAAAAAGCGAATCATTTACTGATTCGCTTAGATACTGATGCTATTTGTTGTTTTATTATTGAAACTATCAGAATCATTAAAAGCAATCGTCATTTTTCCAATATACTTTTTTAAAGTTATTTTCTGATACCTAAAAGACTTATCTTAATAAATGATGGAAAATAAGCTTTTTCTATCTACTCACTTATACTAACAGGAATCGTTGTTTCCGTTTCCTGTGTCTTTGCGGCTTCGTTTTTTACTTGCTGCTTTTCCAATATTTTGAAAAATGGTATATAAATAAAATATGAGATAGCAATTGATACAACAGACCAAACAGCTGCTCCAATACTACCATTAGTAGCTAAATAAGGACCAATAATAGGAGGAATAGTCCATGGAACTTGAATAACAATCGGTCCTACTATACCAATATTCATTAGGATATACGTACCGATACATAGGACCATAGGCGTTGCTATAAAGGGAATAAGCATTAAAGGATTCATCACAATAGGCAAACCAAAAATAACCGGTTCATTGATACAAAAAATAGCTGACGGCAATGATAATCGTCCAATCGACTTATACATCTTACTTCTGGAATGGAGCATATTTAACACTAGACCTAGTGTTGCTCCAGTTCCGCCTAAACACATAAAGACAATCCAAAATCCATCGGCAAAAACATGAGGAACTTCTACACCACTTTGAAAAGCTGCCGTATTATCAGCAAGATAACTTAGGAAAACAGGGGTCGCAATTCCGGACAAAACATTGTCTCCGTGGATTCCACATATCCATAGCATACAAACGAGAAGTGTGTATAGCAGCATGCCTGGGAGTGTTCCCATCCCTTGCACTAAAGGTTGGAAAACAATAGTAATGATTTCATTGATATCAACCCCTAATAAAGTTCTGACGATCCATATAACGGTCAGAATAAATGCTCCTGGGATTAACGTTGCAAAAGAAGTTGCTACAGTGGGCGGCACACCTTCTGGCATTTTTATTACAATATTATGAGTGACAAACCATTTAAAAGCATGAGTGACAAATACCCCAACAATGATCGCGGTAAACATACCACTAGCACCAAAATTAGCCAAATTTATCGTCCAGTCATCGTTTAATGTTGCTAGAAGAAAGCCGATAGTTGTGAGCATCGAATTAGAAATAGCATCAACACCAAACTCTTTTCCTAAATGATAGCCTATGCCAATTGCAGATATCAGTCCAAGGATTCCGAACGTAACATTGACTGGTGCATTCAACTGCGGCCCCCAATTTGACACAAAATCCATCCATGACTGTATTGGAAAGTTACCAATGATTAGGAAGATACTTCCAACAATAGTAAAAGGAATCGTCATGGAAATCCCATTTCTTATAGCAACTAAGTGTTTACTATTGCCTATTTTCAGCAATATAGGCAATACCTTGTTCTCAATGACCTGCATCTTTTTTCCTCCTTTTAGTTCACGACTTCCTTATCAACCACCAATACAGGATCTTTGTGCAACCATAGAGAAGTAACTGGACACTCTTTTGTAATCGTACCGCTTAGAAATTGTTGTATCGCAGATTTCTTTTTTGCTCCACTAGCTTGTACGATCATTGTTCCAGATTGTAATAATTGTCCTATCCCTAACGTAATTCCTTTCGTACGATCAACTTTCACGTCTGAAAAATATTTTTTCCCAACACTTTGGGTTGATTCGTCTAAGTTCACTATATGAGCTTTATCTTCGAAGGACGAACCAGGCTCATTAAAACCTAAGTGACCATTTACTCCAACCCCAAGCAAACTCAGTGTTAATCCTCCATTCTCCTCGATAAATTTATCAGCTTTTTTGCATTCCTCATTTAAATCATCGGCTAAAGGATCAAATGTGTGAAGTTGCTTTAGGTCAATAGGAACCCGATTGAATAAGTTTCTTTTCAAATAGGATAGACAACTGCCTTCATTTTTCGGATCGATTCCAACCCATTCATCTAGTTCAATAAACTTTGCCTGGGATAAATCTATTTCTTTATTGATTGCTGCTTCTGCAATGATGTTAAGCGTTCCTACGGGTGTATCACCACCTGCAAAGCAATATAACCCATTTGGCTTTTCTTTCAAGACATCTAAAATGAGTTTTGCACAGATCTTACTGACTTCCTGGTAATTTGCCTCAACATAGTATTTTATATTCATTGTCATTCTCCTTTAAAAAAATTCGGCAGATATTCTTTGTGTGCCAAAAGCATTTCATCAAGTAGTTGCTTTGCTGTCCTATCACTTGGAACTAAGGGATTGATCGTCATCGCTAATAAAGCAGTGTTATAGTCTCCCGTAACAGCTGCTTGGGCCGCTATACGTTCAAAAGACTTAATTTGTTGAACCAGCCCTTTGATAGGAATAGGCAATTCACCTGTAGTCAAAGGGATCGGTCCTTGTTTTGTAATCAAACAATTTACTTCAACCGCTGAATCACAATCGATATCACTGATGGCTCCATTATTTCTTGTATTGACCGTTTGAATATCACGTTTGTCATTATAGATGGAATTAATTAAATTACATGCTGCTTCACTATAATAAGCGCCCCCACGTTCTGATAATTGAGGTGGTTTGATTGCTAGATGTTCATCTTTATAAAGTTCAAACAATTCATGTTCGATTTTCTGCACAACTTCTGCACGAGTTCCTTCTTTTTCTGCTGATTGTTTTTGCTCAGACAACATAGTGGCTGTCTGATAGTAATACCTTAAATAGCCGATGGGAATCATGCCAAGTGTTCGGAAAAAATCTGGTTCCCATTCTAAATCAGCAATGTTTTTCAGACCAACTGCATCACCAGCATCTTGCGTCATCAATGTAAGTACTTTTTGAGTCACATCAATCCCTTTATGATAAATCTTTTTCGCAAAAACCATATGATTTAGTCCAGTAAATTCAACATATAATTCTTCTTTGGGTACTTTTAATGTTTCTGCAATGCCACGTTCTATTCCAATTGGTCCATTACACAAACCTACTACTCTACGCATATTGCTATGGCGTAAGACAGCTTCTGTCACCATGCCAGCTGGATTAGTAAAGTTGATCAGCCATGCTTCTGGGCAAAGACGCTCCATGTCTTTCACTATTTCTAAGATAACGGGAATCGTGCGTAATCCTTTAAAAAGCCCTCCTGGACCATTCGTTTCTTGTCCAATCGTGTCATATGTTAAAGGGATTCTCTCGTCTTTCGCTCGCGCTTCCAAAAGACCTACACGAAATTGGGTCGTAACGAAGTCCGCACCCTTTAATGCCGCTTCACGATCAAGAGTCATATAAATTTTCATTGGAAGTTCCGCTTTTTTTACCATACGTTTAGCAAGTTCCCCAACAATTTCTAATTTCTCTCTTCCTTGTTCAATATCCACAAGCCATAATTCTGAAATCGGTAATTCAGCATATCGTTTAATAAATCCTTCTATCAATTCTGGTGTATAACTTGATCCACCGCCAATTGTTGCAATTTTTATTCCTTTATCCATCCTGAAACACTCCTTTAACTTAACTACATGGTCAGTATAGATTATTTTTATCTCCATAAATACCGCCTTTAAGTAAACGGTTACAAAAGCAAACGATTGACACCGGTTACAATCCTGTTACAATTTGTAACAGGAGGGGATTACTATGTTGTTTCTTGACTATCAACCAGACTTAAATGAAACGGATATTGAAGTATATAAAGCAATAATTTCAGACGTAAATGCAGTTGCTTCCATGAGTATTCGTGAATTAGCTGAGAAAAGTCATACGAGTACTGCCAGCGTACTACGCTTTTGTAAAAAATTTCGCTGTACCGGTTTTTCTGAATTTAAAATTTACCTCAGTGCGTATCTCGAATCTCTTAAAGAAGAAAAAGAGGTAAAAACACTTGATTTTGAGAGTGAACTCTTGAATTTTTTAGCACGCACACAAGACAAATTCTTTGAAGATAAATTTGATGAGGCAGTTCACTTATTGATGGAAAAAGAGCTGATTATTTTTATTGGCGTAGGCTCCTCAAATGTTGTTGCTGAATATGGTTCACTTTATTTCTCGTCGCTATTTAACATGGCGATTCGCATTGAAGATCCTAGTAATTACCCTATTAATTACCTATCCACTGAGTTAGCAAAAAAAATGTGTATCGTCGCTTTATCCGTTTCGGGCGAGACCACAGAAATCATTCAATATTTAAATCATTTGAATCTATCAGAAAGCTCAGTAATAGGAATTACCAGCAGCTCTAATTCAACACTTTCTAAATTAGCTGATATTGCAATAACCTATAATATTTCGCTAGAAAAAATTAATGAAGCTGATATTACAACACAGATACCGGCAATGTACATTATTGAAAAGTTAGCGAAAACCGTGAGAAATAGAATGGAAACTCAATAGATTTGTAAAAAAAATTCTTCAGGTAATTCTTTCCCTCTATTCACAAGTTCACCGATCGATATCCCCACAAAAAAAGAGACTCACATGTATCTATGTGGTCTCTTTTTGATATATAGATTTGTTCAATTTATTTGTTTCTCTTACCTTTGGTTTGAGAAGACTTCAAAAAATCTTGTGAAGTTTCCTCTTCTCAATCATTTGCCTCTTCATTCCCTATTGTTGAGGTAACTTTTTCATCGATACGTAAAAATGGTAAGTAGATAAAAACACTCACAGCAATGATCGCAATTTGCAAGACTGATGCTCGCCAATCGCCACCAGTTGCTAAAAATCCAGATATGACGGGAGGAGTGGTCCAAGGTATCTGCACGACTACATGATTGATTAAACCAACAGCTGTTGCAAAATATGCAACTGTTAGGGAAAAAATCGGCGCCAATACAAATGGAATAATCAAACTAATATTGAAAACAATTGGTAAACCAAAAATGATCGGTTCACTGATATTAAATAGTGCAGGAGTTACGGATAATTTTGCAAAGTCTTTGTAGTCTTTACGACGACTAAAGATAAAAATAGCAATTAGCAAAGCAATAGTATTTCCTGATCCTCCCATAACAGCAAACGTATCTTTAAATGCCATGTTTATGATATGTGGAATATCTTCCCTATTCGCATAAGCAGCCATATTCTCTTGCATATTTTGAATTAAGAACGGATCGAGAAGTGAACCTGATATCACTGCTTGATGAATTCCAAACCCGAAAAATAGATTTGCAATTGATGTAATTAAGAGGAACCCTGGTAAACCTGTCGTTACCCTACTTAAAGGTCCAGTGATTAGAGTAGTAATCAACGAATTAACATCCATATTGAATAATTGATTGACTGCAAATGAACCAATTGCGAAGGTAGTCACGGTAATCATGATTGGAATAAGGACGTTAAATGACTTCAACACAGCTGGTGGGATATTTCCTGACAACTGAATTTGTAACTTTTTGTTATTTGATAACTTAATAAAGAGTTCCGTAGCAGCTAAGCCCACAAAAATTCCAACGAACATTCCTGACGCACCAGTATGAGTGACAGGAATAACCCCACCTACCTCCAGCGCTTCTTGACTTCCTTCTGGTGTAAACATCGTCATCATAGGGGTGAGAACAATAAACGTTGAAATAGCGACTAGAACAGCAGCAATATGATTTGTATAATTTCTGCTAACACACATATGATAAGAAACTGCCGCAACAACTAATAGCGTCGTTATACTTAGCGTTCCATTACTGATGGAAGTCCCGATTTCTTGAATCGTCGTTAATGTTGCTGGATCAATGATATTTCCCATAAATCCTGTTGGCTCTAAAATAACATAGTTGATCAATGTAACAAATCCCGCCAACATCATAAAAGGCATAAAAGTGGCGAAAGCATCCCTTAGTGTTCGAAGATGAATCTGGTTCCCTAGCCTTGTGGCTATTATTCCGAACTTTTCAAAAATAGCATCTTTTTTACTCATAATCCCGATCAGTCTCCTTTTTCAGTTGTAAGCGATTGCTTATGGGATGATCATACACCAGTTTTTTAAAAAAGTAAATATCTTTATTTAAAATTATATATCTTTTTTAAAAGTCAAAAAAAGACCAACGAAATTCGTTGGTCTTCACTTCTCAACAAAAACTGCTTCAAAAATAAAATCTTTGTATAAATGTCTCGAAAGAGAATATTCAAACGGTACACCAGATGACAATGACACCACTTTGTCTACCTCTATCATAAACTCGCCTGGTTTTACAGAAAGAATTTCCGCATCGAAGTCATTTGCCACATCACCTTTGATCCAAATATGGGAAGATTTAATCTCTAGACCAAGCTCATTTGTAATGTAGCCATATACAGAACGTTTCAAATGCTTTGGTTCTAACCCCGGTATAACAGAAAGTGGCATAAACGTTTGCTCAATAGAATACGGTTGTTCATCAATAAAACGACTTCTAATAATATTATAGACATACTCTTTTTGATTTATTTCTAAAATTTCTGCCACTTCATTCGATGGCAACTCAATTGAGAACGTATGGATTTCAGAAGTCACATGTTCTTCCCCTACTAAATCAAAAAGACCTTCTTTTGGTCCAAACACTTTCGAATTATCAATTGGTCTGCGTAGAACTTCCGTTCCGAATCCACTACGTGTTCGTAAAACTCCCTCTGATACTAGCATATCAATACCTTTCTTCACAGTGAGCTTACTTGTTTGATACTCATGCGCAAGTTCATCGCCTGTAGGTAATTTTTCGCCGATTTGATAGGTTCCATTGGCAATTTTTTTCTTTACCTCCGTATAAACCTCCATATATTTTGGCTGTTTCTTCATAACTTACTCCCTCATACTCATCTCTATTACTTATACTTTAACATAAAAAATTGTCTTTTTACAGCTAAAAACATACCCATCACACAAAGATATATATTTTTAATAAAAAGTATTTATTTATATCGAAAGCAATGTTACACTATTAAAAACGAACAGGAGGAAACGATAATGTCAAGACAAACTCAGTTAACATTTCCAGATGACTTTTGGTGGGGCTCCGCTTGGTCAGCAGAACAATCTGAAGGGCGTGGAGAAACAGGAAAAGCAGAGACAGTATGGGATCGGTGGTTTCACGAAGAACCTCATCGTTTTTATAAACGAATTGGACCTAGTATTACGACAGACCATATCCATCGTTACCACGAAGATATTCAATTGATGAAACAAACGGGGCACAATTCATTTCGTGTGTCTATCTCATGGGCACGAATGTTTCCAAATGATGGGGTTGGTAAACCAAACGAGAAAGCGATAGCCTATTATCGAGATCTTTTTACCGAAATGAAAAATAATAATATCAAAGTTTTTGCGAATCTCTATCATTTTGATATGCCCGCAAAATTACAAGATAAAGGGGGATGGGAATCACGTGAAGTTGTTGATGCTTATGTAAATTTTGCTGATACCTGTTTTCTAGCGTTTGGCGACTTAGTTTATCATTGGTTCACCTTTAACGAACCTTTGGGGCCAATCTTGGGCTCTTATTTAGAAGATTTTCACTATCCAAATCTCATTGATTTTAAGCGTGGTGCTCAAGCAGCGTTCTTTACCATATTAGCCCATGCAAAAGCCATTCAAACTTTTAAAAAATACCAGCTATCTAGCAAAATCGGAGTAATTCTCAATTTGAGTCCTACTTTCCCAAGAAGCCAAAATTCAGCAGATAAAAAAGCAGCAGAAATTGCGGATCTTTTTTATACTCGTAGTTTCTTAGATCCCATGGTCAAAGGAGTATTTCCAGAAAAACTAATCTCGTTGCTGGAGGAATATGACCAATTACCCGTTGATTTCAATGACACAGACCTAAAAATTATTGAAGAGAATACCGCACAGATACTTGGTCTAAACTACTATGAACCACGCCGTGTCAAAGCAAGAACTTCTGCCGTTAATCTAGAAAGTCCATTCTTACCAGAATGGTTCTTTGAACCGCATATTATGCCTGGCCGTCGAATGAATGAATATCGTGGATGGGAAATCTATGAAAAAGGAATTTATGATTTATGTATGGATATCAAAAATAACTACGGAAATATTGAATCCTTTATCTCAGAAAACGGCATGGGTGTTGCTAATGAAGAACGGTTCATGGATGAAAATGGACAGGTGATTGATGACTATCGCATTGAATTTATCCAAGACCATCTCGCCTATTTATGGAAAGCAATTCAAGATGGCTGTAATATAAAAGGATACCATCTATGGACATTCATTGATTGTTGGTCATGGATCAATGCATATAAAAACCGCTACGGCTTAGTTTCTTTAGATTTAGCCACACAGAAACGTACAATAAAGAAAAGCGGCTTGTTTTACAAGGAACTAAGTAAGCAAAACGGTTTTTCCTACGATCTCGAGCGACTGGTAGATTAGCATTCACGAATATGATCGATAGTGATCTGTATAGAAGAAACCTGTTGCCACAACTCCTCTTTCGCACCTTTTAAGAAGGCGACAGGGTTTTATTAGTAAAAAAATAACCGTTTCCTTGCTAAAGTCGACGGTTATTTTTTTGTTATTTTTCACTGTGGCTAGGATACGAAAGAGCAGCACGGCAATAAATGTACCAGAATTTATCTGGAACTTATTAGCCGCTAGTTTCGATAATCATGCTTCCCTTTTCTTTAAACATTGCATTCGTTTTTAGATGTTCGAACACTTTTCAAAAATGACTACATCGAACACCTTATTCCAATTGAGAATAAGGTTTTGCCTATGTCGCTTATCGATTTTGTTTGAAAATATCCTTGTTAAAGTTGAAAAATCACTCTCTTCTTGCTATACTAACTATGTAAAGAGGAGTTGTTGCCACAACCCCTCTGCAGCGCCATTTAAGACGGCGACAGGTTTTTTAACTTAAAAGATAACCGTTTCCCTGTTAAAGTCGACGGTTATTTTTTTTTGTCATTTTTCACTGCGGCTAGGATACCAAAGATCAGCATGGCGGTAAATGTACCAAAACTGATCATTAGCCCGATTGCTTCCGCTGTGGACAAAAAGGCTTCTCCTTTCTGAAGAGTTAGTACTTACATTCATAAGCACCACCACCTTTCAAAGATAGCCACCGTCACAAACTTTACTGCAGTCAAATGGTCCCATACTTCCATCAATAAAACTTTCAAATGCCAAGGATTTATCATTATTTTTTCACGGCGCATGGTCCATCTGCTGTGATTCATTCCATAAATTCGTCAAAATAACCCGCTGTTCTCTCTTCAAGCCTGATCCACTCTTTTCCGACCTTCTCCAGCCTCTTTTCTCAGTCCCAACCAAGTGCCTTCCATCAAGAAAAATAGTCAAAAGTCAATATCATTCTATTCACCAAAAACCACTTTTGTTATAGTAACAAAAAGGAGAATGCAGATGAGAAATGAACGAAAAATCATTCAAGATAGCACCCTTGGTGTAGAAGCTTTATTATTTAACGGCATCCAGCAGGAGTTTCCTAACCATTGGCACGAATATTATGTGATTGGCTTGATGGAAGCTGGGACGCGTCAATTCACCTGTCAAAATACCTGCTATATCGTTGAAGCAGGCGACTTGATTTTGATTCCGCCAAAGGCTGCCCACCGCTGCCAGCAACTCACGGAGGAGAAGCTGGTTTACCGTAATATCCACTTAACCCCGGAGAACATGGCGGTACAAGTACAAAAAATTTTTAACACTCAATTGACGCCCCACTTTCCTGAACCGGTCATTCGCCAAGTGAAAGAAAAAGAGGAATTTCATGCAGTTCATCAGCTGCTGCTGTCGGATCGCGGTGATGAGTTTGAAAAGCAAGAACGCTTTACTTGTCTGCTTCACGACCTGCTTGTTCAGTATGCGGATTTCACCCACGAACAAACGGACCCGGTGTCAAATAAAGCCGCAACGGCAAAAGCCTATATCGATCAACATTATGCCGAAAAATTGTCCTTGAGTGAATTAAGTGACGTTCTTGGAATGAATCAGTACGTCTTGATTCGGCAGTTTACCAAAGCGTATGGGCTGTCGCCGTTTCAATATTTAAGTACGGTGCGCATCAGTGCTGCCAAGAAAAGACTAGAAGCACAAGAAGCAATTGCAGAAGTCGCTTTTCTGACAGGTTTTAGTGACCAAAGTCATTTTACCCGTATCTTTAAAAGCTTGATTGGGGTCACCCCGAAAGCTTACCAAACAATTTACCAAGAAGATGGAGTGAGAACGTATGAATAACCAAGAAAAATGTGTCATGATTATCGATGAACAATTACCGATTGGCTTAGTTGCAAATACTGCAGCAATTTTAGGCGCAACCTTAGGCAAATTGTTTCCCGAAGGAATCGGAGAAGATATTTACGATTCGACGGGCAGAAAACACCTTGGCATTGTCAACTTCCCCATTCCTATCTTAAAAACGAACAAGGAACAGTTGCAGACCATTCGTGAATCGATCAGTCAACAAGCAGATCCAGAAGTAACCATCATTGATTTTTCCGACGTTGCTCAGACCACCAATTCTTATGAGCAATACCGCCAGACGCTTGAGACGATTCCCACAGAAACACTGGCTTATTTTGGTCTTTGTTTAAAAGGCAAGAAAAAGAGTATCAATAAAGTCGCTGGCAGCTTACCGTTGTATCGGTAAAGCGCTAATAAGAAAACGGTCGTTTAAAACAAGTTGTCTTTTTGTCGGCCGAACAGTCTTCTTGCTATATACGTTTTTTATAAACAGTCCTATAAAAAAACAAACACTTTTGAGGTGTTTGTTTTTTTGTAAGAGATTTTCTAGCATACATTTTCTTGCTCTTTGATTTTGACAAGATCAATTGAAAAATAAACTACTCTCCTTGATAAATATTCAGCCCCACTTCAGTATCTTCTACATAACTGTTCGCTGGTGCTTTAACAATCAGAAAAAGAAAGTAAAAGTCTCCCACACAAGAAGCGGCATGTGCGGCAGCAATCAAGATAAAAAGAGATGCCGTCAACCAGCCAAATAAATAAAATAGAAAGAGGCCCACAGAAATGCCAAGGAATGGCGCCAATAAAATGATGGCAAATTTCCCTTTTGAATAAAAGGAATGGGGACTCGTGGCATATGCTACCCCATTTTTGAACCCAAACTTTACCTTCCCTTTGGGGTCAAAAAGCTTAAAGAAGACACCATGGATCAATTCATGAATAATGATGAGAATAAAATACGCAACCATTAAGATCAAAAGATCGAAAACAAACGAAGTTTCAGCATTTGACCCATGACCACCTAAGACAAAGAGTGTAAAGAACACATAGAAAAAAATAAAACTAGGGATCGCCGCGAGATTCAATCTCTTTATTGTTTTTTTATCATCCATTAAATTAATTTGTTTGAGTAATTTCATCGCTGTTCTCCTCTTCTTTTTGTCATTCTTCTTAGTACATGATTTCTATGAATTCCCTTTACCCAACCAACAAGAGCAGCAAACACAAAACCAGTGCCGTTAAAACGAGGAGAAAATTGATTATCTCTGGCGCACCTTCAATCCTTCTCTGTAATGGCGGAGGACGAAAACTTGGATTCATACGTTTCGTTTGGTAGTCCACGCTGCTTGATAAAAAGCTGTCGGAAGGAATCATAAACACCAAAAGAACGCCATAAATAATGGATGCAGGAATCAGGAGTGAGCATTTGGCTAGGTAGCCAATCAGTAGACTCACGATCAAAGGAATAGCTACGTACAAAACACTTTGGTATAGTATTCGCCGAATTGGTTTCATAGGGAAGTCTCCTTAGTCAATCTTCGTTACGCACAGGCACAAAATAATTTTATTTACTTATCAAATAAATATACCATTGCTTTTAAAGACTGTAAACACGCCAGAAAACCAAGTCGATGCTGCCAAGCGCGGCTGCCCAATGCTTGGTGCAAAAAAAGAAGTGGTTTCTTCCCACTTCTTAAAAAGCACTCTACTTGTTTTTTCCCTTCAATTAACCTCTCAAGATAATCGGTAAACCGTTATACTTACCAGATTGCTTCCTCTCTTCCCTTTGAAAAAGCTACGACGCTGGAAAAAGAAGCCTGCGAACCTTGTCTCTTTATTAAAACTTCTTCTGAAAAATATTCGTCTAAAGAAATCATACGACCTTGTCTTCCCTTTTGGTTTCCTACAACACCTATCCACTTGAGAAAAGACTGCGAAACCTTCTTTAGAAAAGCAAACGTCTCAAGAAAAAATAATCGTGCGGTTTCTGCCCTTCCTTTTGGCTTCGTACAATGCTTGATCTGCTTGGTAGAAGGTTTCTGAAATGTCTAATGCAGAGGCTGCTTCTGAAATCCCTGCTGAAAAGTAAAGGGTCAATTGGGCGGTTTCTAATTTCAACTGTTCATTGCTTAAAAACAAATGGAATTCTTCAATAATTTTTTTCACAGCATCAGAACTATTCTCTTTAAATAGGACTAAAAATTCTTCGCCGCCATATCGATAGACTTCGACTAAATGGGAAGGACTTTTCTGGTAGAGAAACGTCATCAGTTTTTCCGAAAAGAAGGATAGGGCTTGATTGCCGATTTGATGTCCATGGTGATCATTGATGCGCTTAAAATGATCTAAATCCATCATCACCACGACGAGCTGGTCCTTCTCAAGTAGCGCCAGCTTTGAAATATCCTCGTTCAGACTGCGGAAATTTTTCACCTTGGTCAACTCATCATAATTGCGTTCAATGATTTTTGTGTTAATTTTTTCCAGGAAATTTTTTTGATTCTGCAAATAATACTTCCATAAAGAAACGATCCCCACAGATCCAATGCCTAAAGACACTACATCCCAAACGCTAATTTCGCGGCGATAAAAAAGCAAGGCGTTGAGCATCGGCGAGACAACCGTAACGAAAATCGAAAATAGGTAAAATGCCGTGTGATTTGGTTGTCCATAAAATCTTTTCTTTAATAAGCCCGTAACGATTAAAATGATGTAATTTAATCCGATAATAAAGAGCATGGCTTCCCATTCAAATTTATTGATCAATGCAAAAAAGGTCAGCAAAATGACGGGTACTAACCCAACCAGATAGATTTTTTCTTTGAGAATGCCAAAATAATAAATAAAGATTGGAATCGTATATTCATACGCAACATAACCGATACTGTTCAAAGAAAATGATATAATAAAGTAGACTTGCGAAATAAACAAAACAATACCAATAAGAATTTTAAACGACAGGCGTAAATTCAATTCTTTGAAGTTCTTGATAAACAAATCATACGAAATGAGCAAGCTCACGACCAAAACAGAATAGATCGCAGCATAAATCAGATGGACAAACACACTACTCCTTCTTTCTTTCATAGATTTTTCTTTAAAATCGTTCGCCCATGATTTTGAAAGGCTCGATTCTTTAACGATGCAGCGCACGAAATAAGCTTTTTTCCTGCACTTCATGAAACCAAAAATAAAGCGACCCCAGAAAGGAGCAGAAACCAATGTCTGAGAAAATAGAACAAGAACTCTTATCGATATTTCCCCAATTATATTTTGATGCCCAGCCTATCTTTCAAATGAAAGCAGATAGTCAGAAAGTGATTGGCTACGAATTATTATTGAGAAGTACCGAAAGAAATAGGTTTCCCCTTTCCTTCTTCCAGCAAGTGATCAAATACAAAAAATTACATACTCGTTTACTGCAGTGGTATCGAAATGAAATTTTCAGCTTGCTTCATCCGAACGAAGAAACAAAAATCAGTCTCAATATCCACCCGCAACAACTCAGCTACCCAGAAACCTTTTTGATGTTAGCTGATTTAGCTCCCTACCATGATCGTATTTTGATTGAGATCACCGAAGACGATACAGAACCTTCTATCGCTTGTGATCCCAAGTCCTTTCTTATGAACAAAATCAACCAAATAAAAAAGATGCGCTTCTCTGTCGCATTGGATGATGTAGGGACAGGCATTCATTCACTGACAAATATTGCACCGATGCTGGATAAAATCGATGTGATCAAATTTTCGCCTATCTCGTTGCGAGTCCTATCCCAAAAAGAGATTTTCTTTTTGATCGACTTCTGGCGAAATATCGCCAGCAATCGTAAAATCCAATTTATTGTCGAAGGGGTCGAAACCTCGGATATCCATGAGTACCTACTTGAAGAAGAGATTTTTCTTCAACAAGGGTTTTATTTGGACAAACCTGCCCCAGCTGATCAATTAAAGCGAAAAAAATAGCCCTCGCATCGTTTATTTTTCTCACTATACGCGATTAAAAATAAACGATTATTAAAAAAATGAACAGATGCCCTTCAAATATAACACAAATAATTTTATTTGCAGAATTTTTGCTGATTCGGCATCGTTTTAACGGTGATTTTCCTGAAATCAATTCAATCATTCCAACAGATATTTTATCCAAACAGGGGAAGAAACGATAGGAACATTGCTTTATCCAATCCATCCCACACACAGAAATCAAAGAAAGCGAAACACTCTACAGGATACGTTCCAGTGGTGTTTCGCTTTCTTTTCATTTTAGATGTTTTTGTTCCATCTCATCTGCTGCTAACAGCTTTTGGTAATAGGCTTCATAAGAAGGACTTACTCGCCTCATAGCAGGAATAAATTTTTCATAATAACCGCTTGATTGGTAAAAATGCTTCATCTGCTCTTCGATCTCTTTTAATGGTGAATCGAGATATGCAGGACTTGCTTTAAACGCAAGGTATGCTTGGATTGTCTCTTTATTGTTTTTGACAAAGTCACTGTAATTACTAAGACTTTGTTCTTTAAACACGCGCATTTCCTCTACTTGTTCTTTCGTAAACGAAGGCGTGTGTTCTTCCAAAAAAAGCGTCAATTCTTCTGATAAAACGAACGGATCTGTAGTATCCAAAAATTCCACGATTTCTTGAAAAGCTTGTTGCTGCTCCTTTGTTTCAATTGGTTCGTCTAAATAGCAAGAAAAGTGAAATCCAATCAAACGCCCGTAGTTACTAGGAAACAATTCGAATAGCTTTGTCATGATCGTCTTTTTCTTGTCTAGGGATCCGATTTCTTCTGCCAGTTCCTCTATTGGTCTTCCATCAGCGAGCGCATCCAAAAGCTGGATGGTTTCTTCTAATTTTCGGGCTGCTTGTTTTCTTTCCTGAATGATTTGTTTCAAATACTCTGGATGCGCGCAATATGCTTTGATTTCCGCAACGCTCAACCCTAGTTTTCGATATAAGCCGATCGTCTGCAACCGTATAACATCTGCTTCAGAGAAGGAACGGTAGCCATTTTCTAGAATTTTTGGGAAAAGTAAGCCTTGCTCACAATAATATAAAACAGCTTTTTTTGTCAGCTCTGCCCGTTTTGCCACTTCACTTATTCTCATTCTATTTCCCTCCTAAAACAAGAATAACCCCACCCCTAGGGGTAGAGTCAATGATTACTTAAATGAAATGGCTTATACGATTGATTTGTGATTTTGCAGGATTGTTTGAAAAGCCCTTTGAGTCCTCTATTCCCTATAGTTCACTCATTTTACTGTTCATCTCACATTGAAAACCAGAGAATGTTTCGCTTTTGTTCCTAGATTGTAACCACACAGTTCTTTTAGATAAAAGCGGTAATCATTTTCAACGATTCGAATGATCTCATTGTCGGAAAAATCGTCGAATCGCATCATTTCTGTGACTAAGACCAGTTTGGCGTCGATGCCCAGAATATCTGGGGTGATCGCCCAAAATGTTTCTGGTGAAATGGCTGCTACCAATTCATCAAGGAGGGCCAATTGCTTTTCAACATACGCTGCTAAAGCGCCATTGGCGCGGTGTGACTCCGCAAATTTCTTTTGAAATCCATCAAGGTATTCTGTTTTTGAAGTAAATACCGTCATGCTTTTTTACTCCTTTCTTTGAGGGGAACAAGCCCCGTTATTTTCTTCCTAAAGCTCAGCTTGTTCTTCTAGTTATTCATTCACTATTTTTTCTAGCTGCTGAAAAATCACCCAGGTACAGGCGTCAATGCAGAATATCCAGCAATCCTCTGACCAACTGCTTGTAATGCTCTTTTTGATCTTTTGCTCCATTTTCTGCCTTGATTGAAAGACTTTGCTCAATGGCTGCTTGAGGAATCAGCAGGTGGGTATTTAAGCTTGAGATAAAGGAGACACATTCTTCCAATAATTGATACTCTTTTTGCAGGTTGCTGGGTAATTTATATTTACGTAATGGAAATAAATAGCGAGCACTGGCTTTTATTTCTTCTATACGATCGTTTTCTAGTAAGTAACGCATGGTATCGAGTTGTTTCCCTTGGTGATACGGGCAAGTATCTGCACTCAGCAGATGGGTATAGTACCCGATGTATTCACTATTTATGATGGTTCTTTCAAACGCTTCTTTCTTGATTTTCATCTTCTGTATCCTTCTTTCAAAGCTATCACTGACCTCACTTATACAGCGTTTGTGGTATCACTAAGTACTGTTTCTTCTTTTGGTCCATTTTTTGTTAAATCTTTCATCAAAAAAAGAGAAACTGCAAGTTTTCCCCACAGTTTCTCCTTTACGCTTCTAGCGATGCCTATAGTTAAGGAGCGACGCTTTCACCGTGTTTCTTTTTTCTTGTTACTGCGACGACAAACAGTACTAGGAGTGTATACCCAAGAATGATCAAACTGCTTGTGTTTGATGAACCTGTTTGTGGTAATTTTCCTTGTCCGATTTGAGAACCATCTGCTACGATCGTTTTCTTATTGTCATCGTCTGCTTTTTCCTCTTGCGTCACCGTTTCACCGATTCGACCAGTCACAGAGACTTGCCCTGTCGTCGCCTCTGCGACGCTGGTTTCCGATAGATCCCAGACAGTCAGAGTCAGTAACACAGCGACGAAAAGAACGATTCGTTTTCGTTTTTTCATACGATAGATCCCTTCTTTACTGGGATTTCAATTCTTAGTCTTCCTCTACATCCGGCGCAAAGCTCAAGACCAATTTGAAACTTGGATTTGATTCTTCTGACGCATCGGTCGGTGTTGCTTCACCAGTGAACGCAAATGTTCCTACATTCGTACCTTGGTTGCCTTCAAGGGTAAATAATTCTGTTTCTGCTACGGTTGGTGTGCCGTTTTCAAACAACTCGATACCATTTACGTTTAACAAGTCTACTTCATCCATATTCAATGGTGTATCAACACCCGCAACAGAAGCGATCACACCAACTGCTGAGTTATTTGTCACAGTGTAGCTAGGGGAAACGATCTCTTTGTGGCTTGACTCTTCTGTCGTATAGAACAAAGCAGTCGTTGGAATCGTCACATTGATCCATTGGTTCAAATCGTCGGGATTTGGTCCAGGGGTTGTGTTATCGAATGATCCGATGATCCCGTTTACTTGGACATCTCCTGACGTATCGCCTTCACGTCCGTCAATGTTTTGTGTCGCAAAAGCGGTGGTGCCGCTTGCGATTACTCCTGCGATCGTTGCGGTACTTAGAATAGCTGCTACAAATTTTTTCATTTTTATTTCCTCACTTTTCCTTTTTTTTAATTCTTAACGATAATCGTTAATTCAGCTTCAGTGACCCCTTGTTTTTCTTTGCTTTCAGGGTCGTAAATATTGATCGTGGCTTTGGCGGGATATTCCCCTTTTGCCAACGGTGTCGCCAAGGCGACATTTTCAACAAATTGGTTTGGATAGATCGCACCGGAAGAATAGATGACTTCCCCGCTCGACAGTAAAGAGATATCCACGGCGATTGGGTAAACATTGGTGCCCGGATTGACGATCTCGATGGATCCTGTGCTTTGACCATCTTCAAAAATGGCTTCTGGATTGATTTGCAGCGTGAAATAATTCGCATCCGCAATCTCCTGCGCTCGTTCAGAAACCCGCTGATCGGTGGCATCGCCAGATTCTGGCAACAGGTCGGCACTGATCAAAGGGACTGCTGTTTTTGATTGGTAAAAGTAGTACCCGATCCCACCGATAAGTACTAGCAACAGCAACAACCACAAGATCCATTTCCGTCGATCCTTCGTTTCGGTTTGATTCGTTTTCTCCAATGGATTCACCTCCTTCACGTTTGGTACGATCTTTTTTCTTTAATCTCGTGGGACAAAGCGTAAGACGATGCGATACTTCGGTACGAGCAAGTCTTCATAATACCCACCTTGGTCGGCTTCTGTATCAACGATCCATTGGGGATAGTCTCCATAGAAGTCCCCCGTTAAGGAAATCGGCACGCGGCTTCTTTCTTCTAGGCGAACCAAGTGTTGTTCCTCCATCGCTTCATAGAGTTGGATCTGTGTTTCTTCCGTTTTTAGATTTAATCGCAACAGCGGGGTTGAAATATCGTCATAGGTCAGGGTTGGGTCTTCTTCTTCGCTTTCACTTTCGGCATAGTCGAGAGGATCTTCTCCCGCTTCTAATAAGACAATACTGGCACTATCATCGATCGCCAGTTGATTGACGTAGGTATCCACGGCAAGTGGCGATTGATTGCGGATCTCATACGTTTGGCTTTCAAAATTACGATTCGATTCCGCCGTATTGTACAAGGATTCAAAGACCATTTTGGTCGGGATCGTCACTCGCATATGCTCCAGTTTCGATGTCACATCGATACCGACTGTCAGCTGGTAGGCTTTATTCCCCACCTCAAGAACAGCAAAGTAGCTACCATCTTCGTCGACTTCTCGTGTAAGATCCGTTTCTACGATGCGAAAGTCTTCCGTCATATCCGCTTCCGTCAAGACGTTTGCGGCTTGCGCACGACTTTCTTGAAGGATCAAAGCATCTAATTCTTCTTGCGTGCTTAATTCATTAATTTTATAGCGATCTAAGGTGATATTGTATGCTTCAAAGTTCACACCTTTAATCACGGTTTGACGAGCGGTCACATCGACATAGGTCTCAATCGACGGTTTTGATAAGAAAATCGACACTTCTGTCTCGGTTTCCAATCGTTCATTTTCTCTTAGTGGAATACGGAAATAGCGATACAGCTGATTTTCATCACGATAGTCGCCCCATTCAATTCGTTCAGAGTTTTTGTCTAATTCGACGAGTTCTCCGTCAGTATTGGTATAGGAGATCACTGTGATATCGGTATCCTCGTACATAGAACCAGTGATTTCAGTCGACTGATCACTCAATGCATCGATTCGGGCAACGAGGCCTTCTGGTTCTGAAAAACGAATTTTATTGTAATTATTTTTCGCAATCACTTGATAAATATCTGTTTGTGTTTCAAGACTTTCTAAGGAACCATCGAATTGTTCGCCACTCAGCAATCTGGAACGTGCTTCGCCATTTCCTGTGCCTCCATAGGGGAAGGTATTGCCACCATTTCGATTGATTCGCATCGTTCCTGATATATTGATAAATTCTTCCGTTGGTGCCTCTAAAGAAGCATTTTCCCAAACTGCTAGTTTTTGACTTGCCACATTGATTCGCAAACCATTCGCAACCGTATTTTGTGCGGAGCGGATCAAACGCTGCAATTGCGCATTGGCTTGACCAGTTCTTGTCGTAGGGTGACTAATTTCAAACAAATTCACATTGTTTATATTCAATCGTGCATTGGCTAGTCTGAAATAAAGAACTTCAGATTTATTTCTTATGGTTTCTAATGCAACCGTAGCGTCTTCTTCTGCCGAAAATGAATTACGCACATTGACTAGTGGTCGATTGATAAATTCTGCTGATGTCCCCATGCCTGTTCGGTTATCAGTAAGGGAAAATTCCGCTCGTTTACCAACGGTAATGTTTGCGAACGAATTCGAGTGACTAGATGACCAGTTTCCGCCTCCTTGCGTATTTAGCCCTCTCGCAACTCCTTTAAAGGTCGCGTCATCATTGAGAATGAAATTAGAGGAAGTCGTGACTCTAAAGATTCCTCCAGATTGATCCACGTCAAGGGTAGCTCCTTTGCCAATCCGAACAAATGAATTACTAGCCGTCAACCATATAAAGCGGGAATCTGAAGTCGTTCGATCTCTTCTTGACGTCATGGTGGCATTGTCTTGCAATTCCACTCTTTGCGACACTTGGATTCTGGAGTAGTTTTGACTTGTTGCTGAATTTTGAATCGCCGTCGTTGTTGGCTCTGTCAAATGAACTTCAGCATGTTGTCCCAGCGTAACGGAACGAACAGTGGTGTTTCCTGTCATTCCCCTCGCTGCGTTGATTCTCGTATAGGAATTTTCGCCAAATAGCAGATCCGTCGTTCCGACGCCTTGTAAAAATCGTCCCCCCGTATCAACTTCGACTTTACTTGCTTCTTCCATCGTAAATTTCGAGTTCGCCAAGGTTAAACGAAAGACCGCTCGTGCTGCTTGTCGCGTAGTATGATTGACCGTTACTTTCGCTTCACGTCCGAGTTTGATTTCTTCTCTAAAGCGGAAAAAATCAACATTTGCATTGCTTCGTCCAGAAACGGTGATCTCAGAGTGATTGCCCACATGCAACCGGCGAATGGTTGAAGAAGCAGCAGATGAGGTACCGCCGGTAAAGCCTTGTGCGGTTTGTAGGCTGATCGTATTTGCTTCACCAATATAGATATCTGTTGTGCTGCGACCAGTAACCAATGGTCCTACTTGATTGAGGGTGATAGTTGCATTTGCTTCTGATAGAAATTGGGATGCCGCCGACGTTGAACCCAATGCAATGAAAGGATTGGCGGCCGATGACGTGCGAGAATAATTGATCGTCGCTTTTTCTCCTAGAAAGAAGCGTCGTTGCACGGAAAATGCATTGACTGATGCACTCGTTGAATGCTCAGCAATCGTGATTTCAGCCCCTTCAAGCAACTCAAATTGATCGACCATCGTTCCAGCGGTGAAGCCATGACCTAACACACCAGTAAGTTTCGCGTATTTTCCTAAAGTTACCTGAGCCAAGCTTGCGTTGACGAACGCCCCACGCTGATTCACAGCTATTTCTGAATAGTCACCAATGGTGATTTTTCCGTTGCTCGATGCTAAACCGATGACGACATTCGATGTACTTGCTGAAGAGGTCGTTCGCGTTCTCGGTACGTCAATTGTTGTATGACTGCCGATTTGAACCGAAGACGTTGCGAAAAAGGTGCGATACGCTTGACCAACAGTGGCATTACTAGGTTCACTGATGGCTATTTCCACCTGATCACCAATCGAAATACTATCAACGGCTATGTTGCCATTAAACCCGTTGCTATGCTGATTGTTCATTTTCACGTGGTCTTGGATCACGATCGTGGAACTTGCCACCCCTGTAAACATTGGTCCATGCTGCGAGACCTTGGTTTGTGTGTGCTCCCCCAAATCGATGGCGGAATTCGCACTTCGAAGTTGAATAAATGCCCCGGTCGTTGTGCCCGTCCGCGTTCCTTCAATAATGGTAGGTTGGTCTGCGGTACTATTTTCAACGATGAAGCGGCGTCCGACATTGATGGCAGGCGTCCCGCTGACCGTCCCGTATTCAGATAGCTTTAACTGACTACCTGCTTGTAACCGTATCTCTCCTAACGTACTGGTGGAGTTCCCAGAAAGCCCTTGTCCTGTGCCGACGTCCAGAGTTGCCCCTGTGGCTAACGTCAATCGACTATCTTGATTGGCATTTGGCAAGGAGACCATCGCGCCAGATTGGCGAATCGTCGTCACACTTCCTTGATCAAAATCAAGGCTTGCTGCGGTACCCGTCATGTGAAAGACGGTGCCAGTATTGCTGTTGGTACTGCGAGTGACAGAAATTTCAGCTTGGCTAGCGACTGCTACTTGGTTCATTTCAAAAATCGGTGTGGCATTTGAGGAGCGATGATTGATCGTCAATTGCCCTTCAACCAAAAGCCTTTCCGCCGTGAACAAGGTTGGAATAGAAGACGTCGCTGTCGTCACCACATTGGTTCCTTTGAAATGAAGTTGTGCTTGGTTGTTATTCACCACGCGTCCTGCGGTAGTGGTCAGCTCCAGTTGGGTATCTTCAAAAGTGATCGTTGATGCCCCAGTTGTTTGAGCTAGCCCTTGCGCTGACTGGATGCCTTGTTGCTGCACCCCTTGCCAAGCCAGTTGAACGGGTGCCGCAAACTGCATCAGGTTCTCGGCTGCCGTCTGTGAAACGATCACAGGCAATTCTTGACTACGAAAGGTAACGTTCGTCCGTTGGATCCCACTGATTGGCTCAGTTAATGCCAAGTTGCTGGCAAAAGTTAGCACTAGCGATTGCTCATTAGCGATTTCTTCGTAACGATACTCCGTGCCCTCTTCATCGGTGAAGGGTTCCCCAAGTAAAATTGCCCGCAATTGCGTCTCACTTGCTACAGTCAGTTGGATGGTTGCAGCTTCTGCATCGAACCCTTCGACTTGCTCGTTTTCAGATTCTGGCTCCTCTTCATCTTCTGAGCTGTCTGGCGTTTCTGCTTCGGGCAGTGCTTCAGTTTCTTCTACTTCTTCTTGGCTAGCGGTCGTTGAATCATCGGTGGCTTCCGAAGAGGTTGTTTGTTCCTCGCTGCTTTGCTCGGTTGACTCTTGCGTTTCCGATTGATCAGCAGAATTATTGGTTTCCTCCCCAGAAGATTGTTGCGTCCCTTCAGAAAGTGACTCTGTTTCTGCATAAGCAACTTGCTGGAACGCCATCGTCGTGTTGACGCCCGTGCTGCTCAGTAGTAATACGGCCGAAAACAATGTAAGTAATTTCATCATATCCTCCTTTCTTCAAGTCTTTGTTGCGTTAAGAAAGCTGAAAACTAGGGAATAGCTTCTTGCTTTTTCACGCAAAGCTGTCTCAATATTCTTCGTTTTTGAGGGAACGACAAAAAAAGACATTTTGATGAATCAAATGTCTGGAGAAAGTTGTTAGATTAAGTTTTCATAAAATAATAACTACATACGAGTTCTGGATT
>NZ_BCPT01000018.1 GCF_001544095.1 Enterococcus casseliflavus NBRC 100478
TAAGAAGGGGCTTTCTACGATCGTTCAATTAAAAAAGATCAGCCTTACGTACAAAGTTGCGCATACCTAGACAGTCTCGCGGGAAACGACTCTTACATCAAACTCTTCAACTCGACATCTGGGTACTTGTCAGCGAACCAGCGCATCGCAAATTGGTTCTCAAACAAGAACAATGGCTGGTCGAAACGGTCTTTCGCTAAAATGTTACGACTGGAGCTCATACGCTCATCCAAGTCTTTCGGATCGATCCAACGGGCAATCTTGTGGCCCATTGGGGTCATAATGACTTCGGCATTGTACTCATTCATCATGCGGTATTGGAAAACTTCAAATTGCAGTTGCCCGACAGCACCGATGATATACTCATCACTAAGATACGTCTTGTACAACTGGATAGCCCCTTCTTGGACCAACTGATAGATTCCTTTGTGGAAAGATTTTTGCTTCATCACATTTTTTGCAGTGACTTTCATAAAGAGTTCCGGAGTAAATGATGGCAGCTCTTCGTAAGCAACTTTTAGTTTTCCTTCATAGATCGTATCGCCGATTTGATAATTTCCCGTATCATAAACCCCGATAATATCCCCAGCGACTGCTTCTTCAATATTTTCTCTGGTGTCTGCCATAAATTGTGTCACATTGCTGAGTTTCATTTTTTTGCCAGTACGCTCAAGTGTCACGTCCATGCCTCGTTCAAAGGTTCCTGAACAAATACGGACAAAGGCGATCCGGTCACGATGGGCAGGGTTCATATTTGCTTGGATCTTGAACACAAACCCAGACATTTCTGGTTCATAAGGACTGACTTCATCACCAGCCAAAGTTTTGTGACCGTAAGGCGCTGGTGCAAAGGACAAGAAGGTTTCCAAAAAGGTCTGCACGCCGAAATTCGTAAGGGCGGAACCAAAAAACACGGGTGTTTGATCGCCTCGTGCGATTTTTTCTGTATCAAAGGCATCGCCAGCTTCTTGCAGTAATTCTACTTCTTCTAAAACTTGTTGGAACAGCCCATCTTCGGCAAATGGATGGTCTGAAGGAAATTGACCATTTTCATCTAGGGCAACTAAGCGTTCCCCACCATGATTGTCTGGACGGTAAAATTCGACCCGTTGGTTATGGATATCATACAGTCCTTCCAAGCCTTTCCCCATGCCGATCGGCCAATTCATTGGAAATGATTCGATCTCTAAAAGATCTTCTAGTTCTTCTAATAATTCTAATGGTTCGCGGCCATCACGGTCGAGTTTATTGATAAAGGTAAAAATCGGAATACCGCGTTTTTTAACGACCTGGAAGAGTTTTTTCGTTTGCGCTTCGATCCCTTTTGCGCTATCGATCACCATGACCGCACTATCCACCGCCATCAAGGTACGGTAGGTATCTTCAGAAAAGTCCTCATGCCCAGGGGTATCTAAAATATTGACCCGTTTGCCTTGGTAATCAAACTGCATAACGGAACTGGTCACGGAGATCCCCCGTTGTTTTTCAATTTCCATCCAGTCGGACTTTGCAAAATTCCCAGTCTTTTTTCCTTTGACCGTACCGGCTTGGCGAATCGCGCCACCGAATAATAACAATTGTTCTGTAATGGTTGTTTTCCCCGCATCCGGGTGGGAAATAATCGCAAAGGTACGGCGACTATCTACTTGTTGTTTTAATTTTGGATTATCCATTGATTTTATTGCTCCATTTCTTGTATTTACAATGCGAACAGTGACCATTTTAGACTGTCGCTAGTTTTCTGACCAAATCAGTATATCATGGATAAGGGTGATAAAAAAGCAAAAAAAGACAAGAACCCCCTTTGACTACTCTCTTTTACAGAGTTAGGCAAAGGGCGTTCTTTCCATTTGATGGAAATAAATTAAAATGCTGGCAATAAGGTATCGCTATGGTCGTTTTCTAAAAATTCGCGAACTTTATCGCTAGTCATGGCACGGCGCAAAACGGCGATTTTTTCAGAATCTTGATTGTCTTCTCGAGCAACCAATGAGATAGCAAAGCGATCATCGATCGTTTTTTCTAAGAAAAGGGCATCGGCTGGTTTCAAACCGATTTTCGCAATATAGGTTGGGTAGTTGTATACCAAGGATACATTCGGTTCATCATAGGCTTCCGCAAGATTCAGTAAATCAACAGATAACCATTCAAAATTTTTCGGATTTTTGGTAATGTCTTTTAAGGTCCCATTGACACCAACGCCTTCTTTAAGGGTGATCAATCCTTCTTCTGCTAAAATCGCTAACGCTCGACCTTCGTTAGACACATCATTCGGCAATGCAACTTTCGTTCCTTCTGGAATATCATTGATATCCGTATATTCTTTGGAATAAAAACCGACTTTTGCATTGTAGATTTTATCTAATGCCACTAGGTTTGCATCTTTTTCTTCATTATACATTCGCATATATGGTTCATGTTGCGCAAAGTTGGCATCGACCTCGTCATTATTCAGCAGCTCATTGTACTGGATATTGTCATTGACTTGGACCAACTGGATTTCCCAGCCATCTTCCACTGCTTCCGCTGCAACTTTTACGACATCGGTCATTGGTGTCGTTTGCGAAGCGACCTTGATGATTTTCTCTTCGCTCGCCTCATCCGAACTCGTACCGCAAGCCCCCAATACACCTAATGCCAATACACTCAATCCTAAAACAAATCCTTTTTTCACTTTCATTCCTCCTATTTTCGTTTATCAAGTTTTCTTGCTGCTTGATTGCCAATCCCTTGCAGGATAAAGACCAAAAGAATCATGATGATAATTGCAAAATACATGACGCCATATTCATAGCGTTGATAGCCATAGCGGATCGCAAAATCGCCGATACCACCACCGCCGACGATCCCCATCACTGTTGAATAAGAAACCATGCTGACTGCTGTCGTCGTTAAAGATAAAATCAAGCCGCTTCTAGCTTCCACCAGTAAAAACGACCAAACGTATTGCCATTGACTGACGCCAAGGGATTTCGCCAAATAAGAAACTTCTTCGGGGACATCCAGCAGCACTTGCTCCGTCAAGCGAGCAAAAATACTCATAGCAACGATGCTCAAAGGGAAACTGGCGGGAATCGGTCCAAATGAGCTGCCTAAAAGCATCCGCGTCAGTGGGATCAACGCTACGACAAATAATAGAAACGGAAACGAGCGGATGATCGTCACAACGAGATTCAAACCCTCATAAAGAAATGAGATTTTTTTTCCACGACTGCGGCTAAGAAAGAGCCAGACACCTAGCGGTAGTCCTAAGACAATGGCTGCGAGCATCGAAATCCCCATCATGATCGCTGTTTCTTTCAAAGACTGAAGTAATTCAGGCAGATAATACAAAATACTCTCACTGATCGTCATGCAGCAAACTCCTCTCCACTTTGTCCACATAAGAGCTTTCTTTGCGGACAATTGGCTGCGGCTGATTGACAAATTCCGCCGCAAAGACGGCATCTTCCAATACAAACACACGTTGACAAATTTGTCTGACTGCGGTTAGCTCATGACTAACGAAAATGACTGCTGGCTGAAACGTCTGTTGAACTTTTTGCAGTAAAGCAAGTACATCGGCTTTCGTATCTTCATCCAGCGCACTAGTGGGTTCGTCACACAGCAAGATTTTCGGCTCACGGATCAATGCTCGCGCAATAGCCACTCGTTGTTTCTCCCCACCGCTCAACTTGGCTGGATAACTGTCGGCTTTGTCTTCCATCCCAACAAATGAAAGCATCTCCAACACCTTCTTTGATGATTTCCCCATTAACTTCAAGGGCAAATAGACATTTTCAAAAACGGTTCGATTGTGTAGCAGATTGTAATTTTGAAAAATCATGCCGATTTCCTGCTGCGCATGTAGCAGTTGCTTTTTGTTTAAGGGATCGATTCGTTTCCCGTCAAAGAGCAGCTCCCCACTGTCAGGTGTCTCAATTAAGTTCAAAAGCCGAAGCAACGTTGATTTCCCCGAGCCGCTTTTGCCGACGACCCCAACAATTTCCCCCGGCTGAACAGCAAAAGAAAGACCATCTAGGACGTTTCGATCGTAACGCTTTGTGATGTTGATGGCTTCTAACATCTTTTTTCCTCCTAATCAAACAGCAACGCAAGAAATTCAGCGTTAGTCATCTGATGGATAAATTGCTCGATGGCAATATCCTTTAGCAAGCGGCTAATGGTGTTTTGTTCAAAATCAATACCTCGTAGCATCGCTTCAAGTTCACTGATCTCTTTTTGTCCAAAAAAATCACCGGTAATTTGAATCGCTGCAATCTTGCCTTTGTTGACAGTAAAATCGACTTCAACGATCCCAACCTGCGCAAACCGCTTTCTTTTTTGCCATTCAAAAGCAGGCGCTTCATTAAAAATCCACTCATTGTTCGCGTAACGTTCTTCAAACAACGTTTGAATCGCTTGGCGATCCGCATCCGTGAAGACGATCTCTTGCTCACTGATTTCATCAATCGATTCTACTTCATAGATTCGGCAAAGGAGTGTGTCTCGAAATGCCTTGGTATCCATTGATTGGTATTGTTCTGCCAAATACGGTTTAATATTCGTCACACTTTTCCGTACGGATTTCGTTGCTTTAGAGGCAATTTTTTCTTGGGCAACGTGCAGAACTTTTGTTAATTCTTCTAAATCCACATCATACATCAATGTGCCATGAGAATACGTTCGACCTTTTTTTGTATACATCGCGTTGCCAGAAAACTTTTTCCCATCAATGAACAGATCATTGCGGCCATGTACTTCTACCTCCTTGGCTCCCATTGCCGCTAAGCCTTTCATGATCGGTTGTGTTGCACTTTGGTAGTCACCAAAACTCGTGGCATCTTTTTTGGTGACAAAACTAAAGCTCATGTTGCCTAGATCGTCATAAACTGCTCCACCGCCAGATGTCCTGCGAGTCAACACGATATTGCGACTCCTTAAATAGTCAAAATCAATCTCTTGATACGCATTTTGATTTCTGCCGATTATAACACATGGTTTTTGTATGTATAACAGAAGACAAGGTTCTGAAACATCTACGTTATTCATTAAATACTCTTCAGTTGCCAAATTGTAACGGATATCCTCACTAAGCATACGGTAAAATTTCATTTCAAGCCCCTCGTTCTTATTAGATTTCTATGGATATTCTCGCTTTTCTTACGGAAAATTGCAATCAAACTGCTTAACGATAAGATACACGTGTTTTTTTATCTGTTTTTAAACTGTATTATTGATTAGATTTATCGTAACCGTTTCTTACAAACAAATCAAGGGGAATAAGTAAAAAAAAGGAACAAAAAAGACCAAAGCAGTTGCCTTGGTCTTTCTCATTTCATTCATGCGGAACTTTAACGGCGAGGCTCATCTTCCTCAAAATCTTTGCGGAAATAGCGGCGTTCTTCTTCTGGTTCCACTTCGCCTTCTTCTGGATCATGGAAGATTACACGGATCTTCAAGACACGTGATCCTTCCATTTCTTCAGAAATCAATTTCACGTTATCCACTTCAAAGGAAAGTTTCTCTCCTTCATCTGGAATCATTCCTAAAGCAGTGATCAAGTAGCCTGCCATCGTATCGACGTCGCTCATATGCAAGCTCATATTGAAAGCTTCATTGAAATCATCGATCAGCATCCGACCTTGGATCACGTATTCTTTATCAGAGATTTTTTCATAAAGCTCTTCGACCTCATCGGATTCATCATCGATCTCACCGACGATTTCTTCAAGCAAGTCTTCTAACGTAACTAACCCAACGACTCCGCCGTATTCATCAAGCAAGATCGCCATTTGGTTTTGGGTTTTCTTTAATTCATAAAGCAAATCATCGATAAAGACTGTTTCTGGCACAAACAATGGTTCTTGCAAGATCTGCTTGATGTCCATTGTTTCAAAGCCGTATTTGTAGGCACATTTCAAAAGGTTTTTGGTATGCAAAATCCCAACGACTTTGTCTTTATCTTCATTATATACAGGAATACGAGAATAATTTTCTGCTAAAATTTCAGTCAAAATTTCTTCTACTGAGTCATTGATATCCACCATAAAGGCAGAGGTTCGGGGAACCATGACTTCACGGGCGACTTTCGTATCTAATGAAAAGATCCCTTGCAGCATCTCTAATTCATCTTCTTCGAAGACTCCTTCTGTTTCCAACATATACCGCATTTCATCACGGGTCATCTTTGTGTCTTCATCGTCAAATTCCATTGGAGTGATCCGCGCCAATAAGCTTGTTGAAGCAGATAAGAACCAGACGAAGGGTTTTGCAATAATCCCGATCGTTCGAATCACACCAGAAGTGAACTGAGCAACTTCTTCTGATTTGTTCATGGCGATACGTTTTGGATACAACTCACCGAAAACGATCGACACATAGGTCAAGATCGCTAAAACGATAATGTTCGCTAAACTTTTAGCCGCCGTTCCTCCACCTAATAAAGGTGCCAGACGGGTCGACAAGGTATCTGCCAGAGATGCCCCAGATAAGATATTCACCAAGGTAATCCCAACTTGGATCGTTGACAAGAAATTTGTTGGATTATCAATGATTTTCAATAATTTTTGTGATTTGACATTTCCTTCTTCCGCTTTTTGCTCCACACGGTTTTTGTTGACTGAGACGACTGCGATCTCAGAGGCCGCTAGAAAAGCGTTGATCAATGTCAAAACGATCAATAATAAAATTTGCGCTAGAAGCGACTGACTCTCGGGGTCAGCATTCATAATAGCATTCTCTCCTTATTTTTTCATATTCTAAAAAAAATCGTGGGCTTAGCCCACGATAAAATCCTATCACAAAGTTTTTTTCTTTGCAATAAAAAACACCAGTCATTGATTACTCGATCAACCGTTCTTGATTTTTCTTGATTTTGTCATCTTTGATCAGACGAACAATAAAGACCACGATCGTCCGACAAATTGCGTAAAACGGTACTCCTAAGAAAATTCCCAGCAAACCTGCCAGATTTCCAGCGACCAATAAAACCAAGATGATCGTTAATGGATGGATCGCTAATGATTTTCCGATCACATTCGGGTAGATAACATTTCCATCTAATTGTTGGACGACTAGTACCACGACACAGCACAGCAATGCGCGGAACGGTTCATCAAACACCGTCACTAAGACTGCTGGAATCAAGCCAAGATACGGACCTAAATAAGGAATCAAGTTTGTGACCCCTGCGATCACCCCAAAAAGAAAGGCATAGTTCACGCCGATCATCCAGTACCCAATAAACGTGAAGGTAGCGACAAAAATACATTCGATCGCTTGCCCACTGATGTAATTGGATAATGTCTTGTTTAAGTCACCTAGCAACCCAACAATCTGCTCGCGTCTTCTTTCTGGAAAAACAGTTTTCAGATTAGGAACTAGCTTTTCTCCATCCTTCAACATGTAGAAAAGGATGAATGGGACTGTAACGATGATCATCGTCGCGGAAGCAATCGTACTGACGATCGATCCTAAGCTAGTGGATAACCCACTAAGAAACTGCTGCAGCAAAGAACCATAAGAAAGATTTAGGTTTTCTAACTGCTGCGCGATATCGATTTGTTTGAAAAATGGATCATCTGCGATCCTTGAGATCCAGCTTTCCATATTTTTGGCAAATGTTGGAATATTTTCCGCCAATGAAGTAATCTGACTCACCAGATTAGGAATAACGCTGACGAAAATCAAGATGATTGCTGCTACTAATAACAATAGAACCAATATGACAGCAAACAGTCGTTTTATTTTTGTCGTTTTCATCAAAAATAGGACGATTGGATTTAGCAGATAGTACAGAAAGCCAGCAATCAATACTGGTGCAAATAAAGTAGAAAAAAACGTGCCGATCGGTGCAAATAGAAAATTGACTTTACTTAACACAAACACGAGTGTCACTAAAACCAATGCTTCCAATGACCAAAAGAACAGTTTTGATTGTTTGAATTTGTCGAACAAAAGATTCCCTCCCTTTTTTATAACATTATAGTTGATTTTGTAAAAAAAAGCTTGCGACTTTAGCCGCAAAAAAAAGAAATTTGTAAAAAAAGTGGTATACTAATAAAAATAACGGAGAAATCATAGCTGAGGTGAGTTTTTTTATGCATATCGCACAAACAAAAGATACGCTAAGTGAGATCTATTTGGCGTCATTGAAAATACGAAATCAAGTGTTCGTGAAAGAGCAAGGGGTTCCATTAGCATTAGAAGTAGATGAAAATGAGGCATTGGCTGTTCATTTCGTCTTATATGACGATGACAATGAAGCAGTCGCAACCTTACGTTTTTTACCGATCTCTGATCATGAGGTGAAATTACAGCGAATGGCGGTGCCAGCTGCTCATCGAGGTTCAGGCTACGGCAGGCAGTTGATCGAGGGAGCGGAAGCTTTCATTCAAAAACAAGGAATCAAAAAAGTCACGTTAGGGGCACAGTTAACTGCCAAAGAATTTTACTTGAAGTTAGGCTATCAGCCTGAAGGCGATGTCTTTTTAGACGCGGATATGCCCCATATCAAAATGAGCAAAACCTTTTAACGAGCAGTGATTACTTAAAGCAGCGACCCCAAAACAGATTCTTCCTCTGTTTTGGGGTCGCTGCTTTTTATTCCTCTGCTTCAAAGATCTCTTCAATCGCTGTCAGCAACGCTTGCGCCACCCTTTGATCATAGCCTTCACTTGTAATCATTGCCAGATCAGTGTCACTGTTCAAATAGCCTAACTCCAACAAAACTGCTGGAATATATTGCTCTCGTAAAACATAATAGTTACCAAAACGAGTGCCGTTGGAACTCAATGCCACTGAACTACTCAAACTGGAAGTGATCGTTTCTGCCATCTCTTTTGCCCCAGTATAGTAATAGTAAGTTGTCAGTCCTTGATTGCTGTTTGGTAGCTCTGAATTGTCGAAATGAATGCTGATAAATAGATCTGGTTCCTGCGAGAGTGAAGCTGCAGTAATTTCAGACAGCGCTAAATAGCGATCTTCGGTGCGTGTATAACTGACTTGAATTCCCGCTTGGGTCAGTACTTCGCCGATGGTTTGGACGGTGGCTAACGTCAAATCTTTTTCCATGATCGTTTGATCCGTTGACAGTGCCCCAGAATCTTCGCCGCCGTGCCCCGCATCAAGAACGACTTTAAAGTCTGACAATTTTTTTGGAGTCTCCGAAAGTGGAACTTCTTGGATGGATGCAGAATGCTTTTCAATGTAACCCGTTATTCCATCGTCTGTTTGGATTTCAACCATCTCTTCTGTTTGACTAAGTACGGTTGCCCAACTTCCACGGTGGATCTTCCCGATGACGGTTTCTTGACTTGTTGTCTGATAAATCGATACATAATCGTTCTCACTTTCAATCGCTGCATCGTATTCTGAGGGATCCACGTAAATTTGGACCATGCTTGCCGTTTGTGCGACCTCTTCTGCTTGAGCGTCCGACTCGGTTTGAGCCGTGCTTTCTTGGGTCTCTTCTTGAACAAAATGATCATTTCTCAACACAGCAAAACCTGCCGCAAAAAGTAGAATCATGGTAGTACCGATAACAAGCTTCCCTTTTTTCTTCATTTGCTTCCCCCACTTTTTTCTTGGTCTTTCTATCATGGGACTAGCAGCTTAAACAGAACTTAAAAGCAACTGCTAGAAGCAACCTTCTCACAGCACAAAAAAACTTCAACCGAAATGGTTGAAGTTTCTCGGGAAAAATGAGCGATCCGACCCACTTCACTTATTTTTGAGACAACTGCTTGTAGCGATCATACCAAATGTCCACATACCCTTGCGAAAAGGGTCCTTTGCCATTATTGATCCAATCTACTAAAATTTTGACATTTTCTTTCAAGATAAAATCAATGTCTTGCGGATATTGCATAATCTTACTGTGCAATTCATACTCATCCACATCTAGTAAACGTTTCTCGCCATCAGGAAATACTTTGATATCAAGGTCATAATCGATATATTTCAATGCCTCTTCATCAAGTAAATACGGTGAAGCAAGATTACAATAATAGGAAACCCCCTTTTCTCGAATCATTGCAATAACATTAAACCAGTATTTTTTATGAAAATATACAATTGCTGGTTCACGGGTAACCCAGCGTCTTCCATCTGATTCGGTCACTAATGTATGATCGTTGACCCCTATCACTGAGAATTCACTGGTCTTTAAGACCATCGTATCCCGCCACGTTCGATGCAAATTGCCGTCATGTTTGTAGCTTTGAATGCTGACAAACTCTCCTTCTTTTGGAACTCGCATAGCAACCCTTCCCTCAGCAAGAAAACTTGCGTTTTGTTTGGGTGTTCATTACACCGACATCGTTAATATTATAGCAATAAAAGAAAGCTTTGCCTAGAAATCTTTATCGAGTTTCTGATATTTCTTTAATTGATCCACCAATTTCTGCTGGGGTTTTGGGAAAACATAGTTTTGAAAGGATTCTTTTGCTGCCCATTCGCTGTCTTGTAACGTGAGCTCTCCCCGTTTTCTGCCGTAAAATAAAAGGACGTGCCATTTCAAATGACTAAAGATATGAGTGATCTCGCCAAAATGTCGTTTTTGCCAAACGACAGGCAGATCAGGAAAAATCTCGAGCGCATCATCTTCGGCAATCAAGTCCAACTGCAGTTGCTCCTCTTTTGCCCATGTTCGCTGCAGAGCCTCGTACTGTTCTTTCGTCACTTCTACCAAAGGAAAATGCCACATAGAAGCCAATAAGCCTGTTTCAGGTCGTTGCACGAGTAAAAACGAGCCTTGATCTTCGATGGCGCCTGCGATGTAATAGACATCTTTTGGCTTTGCTTTTTTCGATTTCACTGGAAAGTCTGTTTGTCGATTCTCCGCATAAGCAAGACAATACTGACTGATGGGACACTCTTCACATTTCGGTGTGGTGGGTGTACAGATTCGTGAGCCAAGATCCATCAAGGCTTGATTAAACTCACCAGGTTCATCGGGGGAAATGATTGTTCTCATCGCCTCGTCGAATGGTCTTCGGCTGCTGGCTTTCGCAATATCTGCTTCGATACAAAATAACCGACTGACGACCCGCATCACATTTCCATCGATTGCCGGTTCTGGCAAGCCAAAAGCAATACTGCCAATGGCTCCAGCTGTGTAGGGACCAATTCCTTTTAATGAGCGAATCTCTTCAATTGATTGGGGCATTTCTCCGTCGAATTCGGCAACGATTTGCTGGGCGGCAGCCTTAAGGTTACGGGCACGAGAGTAATAACCTAAACCTTCCCAAACCTTTAAAAGCTTTTGTTCTTCGGCTGCCGCCAAGTCTTGGATCGTCGGGAATTGTTCCATAAAACGATAGAAATAGCCAATCACTGTCTCCACTCGTGTTTGTTGAAGCATGATCTCTGAGATCCAGATTGCATACGGATCGTTGGTCGCCCGCCAAGGCAGATTGCGTTTTTCTTTATGATACCAAGTTAAAAATGTTTCTTGGAACGTCTTGATTTTTTCTTCATCCCAAGTTTCCCATTGCTTACTCATCCACTACTTCCTCATCTAAGAATCGTTGTATATCATCGATGGCAAACCCTTTTTGATAAAGGCCTTGCTTGATTTTCATTTTTCGTTTCATCAACGGTAACCGCTGATGCCGCCGCATAAGTCGGGCCCCTTCTCTTTGGAGCGCTTCATTTTCTTGGTCCTCATCTTTTTCCATCGGTAATTCATCCAAAATCATCTGAATGACTCCTTGATGAAAACCTTTTTGCATCAAATGCATTTTTATCTTTTGGATCATTTCTTTATGGCTTTTGTTGTGAAAACGACGCATCGCTTTTTCAGCCGTATGATAACCGACTTCAAACTGCATTTCCTCGGTATACAAAGGCAATACTTCCTGAATCACGGGATCTTTTAATCCTTTTTTTCTCAATTGCTGACTGATGACCACGGGTCCTTTATCACTCATGCGGACTTGGGTGCGAATGTAGCTCTCTCCGTAGTTTTTGTCATCGATCAAATTCAGCTCTTTCAGACGTTCAACGACTAAGTCTCGGTCTTGTTTTTCGATTTCTTTGTCTTTCAAATAGGTACGGACTTCCATTTCAGAACGCAGCTGATAGCTGATATAGTTCATGGCTTGCTGCAATCCTAGATCAAACCCCGCACTTTTTTTGATTTCTTTTAATTCTTCTTCACTCAGTTCCTTGCCTTTTAATAGCCGAAAACGGACCAAAAGATCTTCTGAGACCCGCAGCGTCTCACCTTCTGATGTCGCCACTTCATAAAATGGTCCTTTTCCTTTATTGATACGAATAATTGTATTCATCTTCTTCACCTCGCGAACGTACATTCTATTTTACCACAACTACGATGAAATTCCTTCTAATCAAGCTGAAAAAATGTGGTAAAATGAACTGACTATTTTATTTAAGGAGTTCACATGGCAAATACACAAGTCCAGCTTGGACAAAAACTACAACTAACGATCAAACGCTTGGGGATCAACGGAGAAGGCATTGGGTATTACAAAAAGTTGATCATCTTTGTTCCCCGTGTTCTACCGGGGGAACAGGTCATTGCCGAAGTCACCAAAGCATCTCCCCGCTTTGCTGAAGCTAAGATGACCAAAATCATCAAGCCAAGCAGCGATCGCATCCAACCACCCTGCAAGTTTTACGACCGGTGCGGCGGCTGCCAATTGCAGCACTTAGTCTACGACAAACAATTAGACTTCAAAAAAGACCTATTGAAACAGGCACTTGAAAAATTTAAGCCAAAAGGCTACCAACAGTTTGAACTAAGGGATACTTTAGGCATGGATGTTCCTTGGCATTACCGCAACAAAGCACAATTTCAATTGCGTTACAACAGTCAAACCAAACGAATCGAAGCGGGTTTATACGAAATGGAGTCTCATCGCTTAGTCGCCATTGATGATTGCCTCGTACAAGAACAAGATACGCAAAAAGTGATCAACGGCATCGTCCAATTGTTGAATAAATACCAGATCCCGATTTACGATGAACGCAAAAACAGCGGGATTCTAAGGACATTGATGGTTCGTATCGGGATCGCGACTGGCGAAGTTCAAGTCGTGTTTATTACCAACTCTGTCAAACTGCCGCAAAAAAATGCGCTGATTCGCGAGATCAATCAGCGCTTGCCGCAAGTCGTTTCCATCATGCAAAATGTGCAAAACAAAAAAACGTCCGTCGTCATGGGAGAGGAAACGATTCATCTTTGGGGCAAAGAAGCGATCGAAGAACGGTTGAATGAACTGACCTTCGACTTGTCCGCCCGCGCATTCTTCCAGCTGAATCCACAGCAAACCAGCATCTTGTATCAAGAAGGGTTAAAAGCCCTTGACTTGAGCAAAAATGAAACAGTCGTTGATGCCTATTGCGGTGTGGGAACGATTGGGTTGAGCGTGGCTCCTTATGCCAAAGAAGTCCGCGGCATGGACATTATTCCTCAAGCAATTGAAAATGCCCAAGAAAATGCACGCCGCATTGGTGCCCAAAATACCCATTATGAAACGGGAACTGCTGAGGAGCTCTTACCAAAATGGTTTAATGAAGGCTTCAAACCTGATAGCATTATTGTTGATCCGCCAAGGACAGGCTTGGATGAACGATTATTGCAAGCTTTGCTGAAACAACCACCGAAGAAGATGGTCTATATATCTTGTAATGTTTCTACTTTAGCAAGAGACTTGGTCCAATTAGCCAAAGTGTTTCACGTAAAATATCTGCAATCAGTAGATATGTTTCCACAAACCGCCCGCTGCGAAGTAGTGGTAAAATTGACCAGAAAATAAACACTCGCCTGACAAATCATCTTGTGATCTGTCAGGCGAATATTGTTTTCGTTGCCTTTTAATTGATTTGTAAGACGAGGACTTTCGTGGCAATAAAGGTATCCCCTACTCGCTGCCCATAAAGACTTACCGATCGTTCAAGCTGCAGATCCGCACGTGACCCCTCCACGATTCGAGAATTATGCGATTGTGCATCATATAGAATTACTTTTATCTCAGTCTCGCTAGTAATCGTAAATTTGAGTTTTTCTTCTGAAGATATTGCGATATCGATTTCCTCATCCCCTTCAGTTCTTGTAGAAAAATTGGTTATCTCTAGTTCAAAATGATCCCCATCCATAGATACAAGAATGCCTGTTTCATCTGCTTGTGCCAATTCCTCATTCGCTCGCTCTGCATCTGTCTGAGTCACTTGTTGCGCTTTTGTCTGATCGGTTGGATCGTCATTATTTTGCGTCTCGTCTCCACTTTGACTCGATTGTGTTTGCGCTTGCGGCGTATTGATTTGGTTGTTGATGGGTACGTTGTCGTTGTTTGTCTGTGGGTCATTCGCAGCAACACCGCAACCACTAAGTAATGCCACAAACAAAATAATTGCTGTTTGTTTTTTTATCATAAAAAACACCTTCCTTTTATTCATAGCGTAATGCTTCGATCGGTTTTAATTTCGACGCTTTATAAGCGGGCAAGTAACCAAAAATAGTACCGATCAGCATTGAAAATGACACACTGATCAAAATGGATAACAATGAGATCGTCATCGGATACTCTAACAGACGCAAAGCGATAAGACTGATCAACAGACCGACGAAGATGCCAATCAGCCCGCCGATCACCGATAAAACGATTGCTTCTGTCAAAAATTGCTGCAAAATCACTTTACGTTTGGCACCCAATGCTTTCTTCAAACCGATCTCTCTGGTACGCTCTGTCACACTGACCAGCATCGTATTCATTACACCGATCCCACCGACGAGTAAGGAAATGCTAGCAATTCCCCCCAGTAAAATCATATTCGATCGATTGATATCATCGGTCATTTTCTGCACTTCATCATAGTTGCGGATGGAAAAAACAAAATCCGAAGGCGGAATACTCTTGGTCAATTCATGGCTGGCTTGGACGACTGCTGATTCTAAGACGTCCGCATTCGTTGCCTGAAACAGCACTGTTGGCCTTTGGTTGAGCTTTCCTTCGACGAAACTTTGGCTGCCTCGAGGGATGAAGACATATTTTCCTGACAGTTGCTCCGTGTCAGAAACAGCTACGCCAACGATGCGAAAGGGCGTCCCATTGATTTCGATCAGTTGATTGATAGGATCACGATAGGAGAAAAAAATTTCCGCCAAATCTTTCGTAATCACCGCAACTTGTTTTTGTGTCTGCAATTCGGTTTCAGTCATTGCTCTGCCAGCAAGGATCGTATGGGGCAAAATTTCAAAGAACCCGCCATCCATGCCTAGCACTGTCGTATCGGTTTGCTGGTCTCTTTGGAAAACTGTCAGATTGGCTTCATAGAACAAGCTAACGTTCTTGGCGTGATCAATGGTCAGCAACTTTTGCAGCTCTCCTTCTGATAGTTGCGGGGCGTAATCAGGCAAACGATCATTTCTGCCGCTTTCGCCCGCTAAAAAAGCACTTCTGGCGTCATATTCGATCCGCATCGAGTTAGTATCACCACCAATCAGCTGCTTTTTCATGTTCTCAGTATTTCCGTTGATGATACTCACAATGGAAATGATGGAGGCAATCCCGACAATGATTCCTAGCATCGTCAACAAGGAACGCAAACGATGCTGGTAGATTGCTTGAATGGCTAAGCGAATATTTTCGGTCATCTTGTGCCCTCCTCAACAACTTCACCATCTTTAATGACGATTTGCCGCTTTGCATAGTCCGCGACTTCTTGTTCGTGGGTAATCAAAACCACTGTTTTTCCTAGATGATTCAGCTTAGTAAATAGCGCCATAATCTCATGACTATTAGCGGTATCTAAAGAACCCGTTTGCTCATCCGCTAAGATCACATTTGCTTCTCCTGCTAATGCCCGAGCAATCGCTACTCGTTGTTTTTGCCCCCCTGACAACTGATTGATCCTAAAATCGATCCGATCCCTCAATCCGACACTTTCTAAAGCGTGAATTGCTCGAGTCGTTCGTTCTTCCTGATTGACACCAGCATACAAGAGCGGTAAGGCAGCATTTTGTAAAACGGATAGTTTGGGCAACAGTTCAAAATTTTGAAACACGAAGCCGATTTTTTGATTGCGGATCTCGGACAGTTCATCTTCACTCATTTGACTGGTATTTTTACCATCAAGTAGATAGCTGCCCGTTGTTGGCGTGTCTAAACAGCCAATAATATTCATCAAGGTCGACTTGCCTGATCCCGATCGGCCCATGATGGAAACAAACTCGCCAGCATTGATTGTTAAGTTGATTTTTTTCAAAACGTGAATCTCACTAGTGCCCTGTGGGAACGTTTTGCAGACATCAATCAGTTGGATCATTTGGTCTCACATCCATTCCTTCTTGGATCCGAACTGTTGGGAAGACGAGCGCCACTTGCATATCCAGTTCACTTTCTAACAGATACATGGCTTCATCCGTTTCATCTTCCATGATTTCCACGGATAGTTTACTGATTTTATGGTCCTCAACGACGTAGATGAAGGGCCTATCTTCTTCATAAAACACGAACGATTTGGGCAGCTTGATCGCGGTTTGCTCTTCCTCAATGCGTTCTACAAAACAATGGATACCAATACTAGGTGGCTCTTCACTTTCGTCTAAAACGACTTCAAAACTAAATTGCGACAAATTGGGATTTGCGCCTTGTTCTTCAACCACTACCGAAGGCTCTTTCATATCCCCAACTCGGGTGATCTTTCCAGTCCATCGCTGACTGCCGCCATTACGGTCTCTAAGTTCAACTTTTTGACCAGGCTCAAGTTGATTGCGGCGAAATTCATCCACAGTCCCTTTTAAAAAGAGCCGACTGGTATCAACGATCGTCATAAAAGGATTCTCTGGAGTTGCTTCACTTGCGCTTCGATTCATTTGTCGTTCGTCCACGTCTTTAACGATTCCATCAATTTCGGCTTCCACGACGTCTGAGCCATGTTGATCTTTGACTGAACGTAGTTCTAATTCTGCCCGTTCCAGCTCTAATTCGGCATCGCCAATGCTGCTTTCCAAGTTTTGCGCTTCTAGCAGTAATTGACTTTGCTGCATTTCCAAATCGGTTTTACGATCTTCCAGCCCTTCTTTGTCCTCTTCTTCCGCACTGGCAATTTTTTGTTTCGTCTCCTCCAGCTGATTCGTGACCTTATTGTATTGTTCCCATTTTTGATTCGTTTGCCGTCTTGCTTGTTCCACAGCTCTCGAGCGATTTGCCGTCGCCTGTTCTGCTTCTTTAATGGCCAAAGCCCCCTCAGGGTTAGAGTAAACAAAAAGAGCTTGCCCTGCTTTGACTTGATCCCCTGCCTCTACTTTTTTCTCAACAACTGATCCTCTTGAGCTATCCACCTTGACTTCAACCGTTCTTGCTGGTTCAACGACTCCTACTAAGTAAAAATCTGCTCTCGGTTGCAGATCTTGCAAAGTTATTTGAGTGATGGAAGGTTCTTCACGACGAGCAATCCCCCAGGTACTCGTCCAGCCTAAACTGCCGATAATCAGTAAACTACTGATGATCATGAAACTCTTTTTTGATTTGTTCATATGCTTTCTCAAACATCTCACCTTCCTGATTGGTTAATCGAATGACCACCTTTATTTAACCATTGAATCAATTTCCGTTTTGAACGTTTCTCTTAATATCTACTGAAGATTTCTTAAGAAAATAGAATTTTTCCATTCTTTTTTTATTAATATGAAGAATTATTAAGAAGAATTAGCTATTCGCTCCTACTCCTCTTTGCTATAATCAAGAAAGAATCAAGAACGAGTTAGAAAGGACTGTTTCATGCGTAGTAAATATTCTTCATTTGTCTTTTTTCTGGTTGGCTTCTTCTTATTGGTAGGAGCCTTATGGCTATTAAAGGAAACGAGACTCATTCAAATGGTGCTGGATAATTTTTTTTCAAACCTCGTTTTACAGGAAGTTGTGGAATCAAGTGATGGCGAAGGCGGGATGATCCTTGGTACATTTGTCGACTGGCGCCCTGTTAAACAATTGTTCTTGGCTTTCTCCCTCTTTCTCGTTTTTGCCGTTACCTTGATTTGCTATTTTATCTATCGTTATGTTTCAAGGAAAAAAATTGCAAGGATCGCCGAAGGAATTCAGCTCTTTTTTTCTCAATCGGAAGCAAGTTCGACGGGCAGCCTAGCGATCGATCATGAATTATTAAAAATAAAAGATTCGATGAACCGCAATGAGGCTCTTTTAAAGGAAGAAACACAGCGCACCAAGGACTTGATCACCTATTTGGCGCATGACTTAAAGACTCCCTTAGCTTCAGTGATCGGCTATCTCAACCTATTGTTGGATACGAAAAACTTGACCAATGAACAAATGACGCAATCCTTGACGATTGCTTTAGAAAAGTCTGAGCGTTTGGAAACGCTGATGAATGAATTTTTCGACATCACCCGTTTTAATCTGCAAGACATCCAATTGTATCAACGGGAACTTGATTTCGTCTTCTTACTGAAGCAAATCCAAGAAGAATTCTATCCGCTGCTGAAAGAAAAAGAACAAACCATCTGCTACTCTGGACCAGAGAGCTTGAAATTAAAAGCCGATAGTGAACAGTTGGCGCGAGTGTTAAACAATCTGTTAAAAAATGCCATTGCCTATGCGCCTGATCAAACCACGATCACAATGCAGCTAACCGTGGACGAACAAGCAGCAACTTTTATCCTAGCGAATCAAAGTGAGCCGATCGAACAAGAACAATTGGAGGCATTATTTGAAAAATTTTATCGTCTGGATCAAGCTCGTTCAACCAAGACAGGTGGAGCAGGTCTCGGATTGGCGATCGCCAAAGAAATTATTTTGGCGCATCAGGGAACGATCCGAGCTGCTAGCAAGAACAATGAGATTCAAATGATCGTCACATTGCCTTTAGCGATAAATCAACATGAAAAAACTAGAAAGTCAGTTAACTGAAAAGGAAGGTCAATACGAGTGGAAAAGATACTTTTAGTTGAAGATGAAAAAGAAATCTCAGATTTGATTGCCTTTTATTTACGAAACGAAAATTTTTCTGTCATCACTTGTGCAGATGGGAATGAGGCTCAGGTACAGATCGAGCAAAACAGCTTTTCTTTGGCGATTCTTGATGTCATGCTGCCAGATATCACAGGCTTTGACCTGTGTAAAATCATCCGCAAAAAGCATCATTACCCAATTATTATGTTGACAGCTAAATCTGAGGAGATCGATAAGATCACTGGTTTGACAATTGGTGCCGATGATTACATCACCAAGCCCTTTCGTCCGTTGGAAGTGATCGCTCGGGTGAAAGCTCAGATACGCCGCTCGACTCAATACAACGGCTCAGATCAAAACAAATTGATCGTGAGGGAGTTGGAATTAGATGTCAATAAGCGAAAATGTTTCTTGCAAGAAGAAGAACTTTCCCTGACGCCGATCGAATTTTCCATTTTAAAATTATTGATGGAGCGAAAAGGACGAGTGGTAAGCTCTGAGGAAATGTTTCAAGAGGTTTGGGGCGAAAAATATTACACGTCTTCCAATAATACCATCATGGTCCACGTTCGAAACCTTCGGGAAAAAATGCACGATACCCACAAGAAGTCCTCTTATATCAAAACCGTTTGGGGGATCGGCTATAAAATTTAACACCAAAAACCGTCCTTTCATTGTACGAAAAGGACGGTTTTCTTGGGACTGAACACAAGTAAATCGAGAAACATAGAAAAAAGCCAGAACTGATTCTTTCAGTTCCAGCTTTTTTTATTTAGAAACGTGCAACTGCAAGCTTTTTTTATTTCGTAATCAAAGCATCTAAACTAGCCACTGCCAGACTCATCTTCGCGATTTTATCCAACAAGGCAAAACGGTTGCGGCGAATCTGTTCATCTTCCACCATGACCATTGTTTGATCAAAATAAGCTTCGATCAATGGGCGCAGTGCCACTAAGCTTTGGTAGTTTTCTTCCATCGTTTGATGTGGGAACTTGTCCTCTACTGTTAAGACCGCTTCATACAAGGCAGTTTCAGAGTCGTTTTCAAACAAGGCAGGATCAATTGCTGCTTGATCCAATTCGGCTTTTTTCGCTAAATTGATCACCCGTGTCAAAGCTTCCATCGATGGTTTGAAGTCGGTGTCTTGCAGATGTTCTCTTAACATTTGAGCCGTTTCAAACAACGTACTGATGTCTGCTTGACGTGCGCCTAAGACAGCTTCGATGACATCATGACGCGTATTTTTGCTGAGTAAGAATTGACGCAGACGACCTTTCACAAAATCGGTCACTTGTTCTTGACCAGCGGCAAGTTGAATCCCAAAAACTTCTGGTTGAGCATTAATGGCTTCCCGAATTTCTTCTTGCAACTGAGCAAATGGGAAGTACCAGCGCTTTTCAGCTAAGATGCGGATAATCCCGTAGGTTTGACGGCGTAAAGCATAAGGATCGTTTGAACCGCTTGGAACCATATCAACAGCGAAGAAAGCAAGTAAGCTGTCTAATTTATCCGCAATCGCTAAAACAGCCCCGATTTTTGATTGTGGCAGCTCGCCTTCTGCTGAGATCGGCATGTAGTGTTCACGAATCGCTTGGGCAACTGCTGGTTTCTCTCCTTGGATCAGGGCATATTTTTCCCCCATGATCCCTTGCAACTCAGGGAATTCCCCTACCATATTGGTCACTAAATCAAATTTATAGATTTGAGCTGCCCGTTGAAGGTCGGTCAGTTCTTCTTGTGTTAAACCAACGGTCTTCCCGATGATTTGCGCTGCTAGTCCGACACGTTGCATTTTTTCATATAAGCTGCCGATTTTTTCGTGGAAGGTGACTTGCTTAAGTTTTTCTACGCAATGGTCAATGGTCAGCTTTTTGTCTTCATTGTAGAAAAACTCAGCATCTTCTAGACGAGCGGTCAGGACTTTTTGGTTTCCTTTGATAACATTATCGATTTTCACAGCATCCCCGTTGCGGGCAGAGATGAAGTGCGGCAGCAATTCTCCGTCAAGGGTGCGGACATCGAAGTAACGTTGATGTTCTTTCATAGAAGTAACTAATACTTCTTCAGGGACAGAAAGATATTTTTCTTCAAAGTCCCCTACAAAGGCTGTTGGGTATTCAACTAGATTTGTCACTTCTTCTAGTAAGTCTTCATCTAAATCGATCCGCCAGTTGTTTTCTTGAGCGATCGCATTGATTTGTGCGGTGATCATTTGTTGACGTTCGCTTGGATCAGCGATGACAAATTGATGCTTCATTTTTTCCAAATAGTCGTCCGCATGATCAAACGTGACCGCCTCACCTAAGAAACGATGACCTTTTGACTCGCGACCGGTAACAATATCAAGGATTTGGAAAGGAATGACTTGCTCACCAAAGAGTGCTACGATCCAATGAATTGGTCGGATATATTCAAAATCGTAGTCTGCCCAGTGCATCGTTACTGGGAACGTCAAACTCGTGATTACTTCCTGCAATCCTTTCAATACCTCAACGGTTGGTTGACCTTGGGTATGTTTCGTTACATAGACATACTCAACACCTTTTAATTCACGGAAGGTGATGTCATCGGTTGTCAATCCTTGTCCACGAACGAACCCTTGAGCTGCTTTCGACCAATTGCCTGCATCATCTAACGCGATTTTTTTCGCTGGTCCTTTGACCTCTTCTTGCGTATCCGCTTGTTTTTCAGGAATACCGGTGACATAGACAGCCAAGCGGCGAGGTGTGGAATAGGCTTCGATCGTTGTATAAGGCAACGCATGAGCATCTAAGAAAGCTGCCGTTTTTTCTTGTAATTGTTTCATACTTGGGGTTACGACATGCGCAGGTAATTCCTCTAAGCCGATTTCTAATAATAGGTTTTGTGCCATCTTATTTTCCCTCCTCAATCAGTTTTTGCGCAACTTCTGGATCAAGCAATGGATAACCGAGGTTTTCCCGTTCTGCTACAAATAGTTTTGCTACTTGACGTGCCATGTTACGGATACGTGCGAGGTACCCAGCACGTTCAGTGACGGAGACTGCACCACGAGCATCCAACAAGTTGAAGGTATGACTGCATTTTAAGATATAGTCGTAAGCTGGATGAACTAAGCGTTCATCGATACAGCGTTTTGCTTCTTTTTCAAAACGATCGAAGTTCCCTAAAAGCAAGTCTTGGTCACTGACTTCAAAGGAATATTTTGAATGTTCATACTCAGGTTGGCGGAAAATCTCACCATATTTGACACCTGCAGACCATTCAAGATCGTAGACACTTTCAACTTCTTGAATATAAGATGCTAGACGTTCTAAGCCGTAAGTGATTTCTGATGTCACTGGCTTACATGCTAAGCCGCCGACTTGTTGGAAGTAAGTAAACTGAGTGATCTCCATCCCATCTAACCAAACTTCCCAACCAAGACCTGCACAACCCATTGAAGGATTTTCCCAGTTATCTTCGACAAAACGAATATCATGTTCTAATGGATCGATCCCTAAAAGACGCAGGCTTTCTAAATAAAGCTCTTGGATATTTTCAGGAGAAGGCTTCATCACGACTTGGAACTGGTGGTGCTGATACAAACGATTTGGGTTTTCCCCGTAGCGGCCATCAGCTGGACGGCGAGAAGGTTCTACGTAAGCGGCGTTCCATGGTTCTGGACCGATTGCACGTAAAAATGTGTATGGGCTCATGGTCCCAGCCCCTTTTTCTGTATCATAGGCCTGCATCAGCATACAGCCGTTTTCGGACCAGAATTTTTGCAGGGTCAAAATCATCTCTTGCACAGTTAGTTTACTCATCTTTTTCTTCCTTTCTTATAACGCATTGACGACAGGATAAAATTCGACAACTGATCCAGGGATCAATTTCACTTCGACCACGACATCTGCTTCTAAAACATCCGATAAGTCGTAAAGCATTTGGTCTGGACTCGTTGTAAATTCATGTAAAAGCTGTTCATCCTTTAAAAGGCGAACTTGCAGTGGAATACTTGCTAATACTTTGAGCTTTTTTTCGGTAAACGCACTTGCTGGAATCGTCATATCAAATAACATAAAAACCCTCCTTTGTTTTTGACTATTCTTGGTGTGAAACATAAAAAAGTCCCTATATCTATACACTTTGTATAGATATAGGGACGATAAATTCGCGGTTCCACCCTACTTCCGACAAGTCGGCAGCTTCATTGATCATGCTCACGGACGCCTGCGAAATAAGGTTCCAACTTGGCTTTCACTCTCCCAAGTTCGCTTCATGGAATGGTCTTCTTTCTTTCTTCCGATCATAGCACGGATTCGATTACCCTTATGATAGTAGTTGAAGCTAGGGTTTGTCAATGATTAATTTGAACTTTTATGCTTCTGGACCTAAATCCGCCTGATCATGAAAGACGATCTCATCAGCGATTTTCCCATCACTTTCAAAAACGATGATCTCATTCATTCCGATTTTTAAAAACGGTGCTGGGACGTACAAGCGCTGCTGCGGTCCTTTTTCCCAAAAACGGCCGATCGTATGACCATTGACTTGGACAAACCCTTTACCCCAGCCTGGCAATTCGATAAAAGTATCTGCACATTCATCAAAAGCACATTCAAAGCGTGAGAAACTTGGTTGTCCTTTTTGCCATTTTCCTTGGAAATCAATGGCATGCAAATTATCCATCGGTAAGGGATAGATTTCCCAGTTGCTTTGGAAGGCACCATTGATGATCACACCGTCTTTGATGCCTTTGTGCTGATGGTTCATTTTTACGGAATAATTGACCCGCCCCATATTCTCCACTAAGATCCCCAACTCGTTTTCTGATTCTGATAAATCGAAACTGTAGGTTTGACCGATTTCTTGATCGTAATCGACGCGCAAAAGTTCCTGGTTGATAAACGTATGGGCACGATCCATCGTATTGATCAGACGGTAGTCGGCAATCTTCCGAGCAGGCCCAATCAGTGAGCGATAATAGATATAACCTGTCGCTTGATTGCAGGCTTCCATCGATAACGGGTAATTACTTATAATCGGTTGACTGATCGTGTCGATCGTCGAAAACAAGGAGACTCGTTCTTTCACTGAGAATGTTCCATAAGCTTTTCGCTCAATTTTCATACTCAAGGGAAACTCAGGAATTTCCGCATAGTCAGCGATCACCTTTTTGAAGTCTTGGTATTTGGCAGTAGGTTCTCCCCATTCTGTCAACAAGGCATCGTAATCATAGCTAGTGACATCCGGCGCTAAGCGTTCATAATAGTTTGACCCGTTCATAAAGCCAAAGTTGGTCCCGCCATGAAACATATAGATATTGACAGAACCTAATGCTAAACAATCCTGCAATTCCTTTACTGCATCTTGTGTTGAGGTCGTATGGTGCTGGTCGTCACCCCAGGCATCAAACCAGCCGATCCAAAATTCCATGACCATCAGTGGCCGTTTTTCTCCGTGAAATCTTCGAAGTTTTTCAAAGTTTTCCTTGATGTTGGAGCCGCAGTTGATCGTAGGCAATGCCAAGTCTTTGATACTGCCGTTTTCTAGCATATCGTGCCAAGGTCCGTCGGAGGTCACTAACGGCGTTTCTACACCATGCTGCCGCATCGCAGCCACCATTTTCCGCAAATACTCTTTATCATTGGCATAGCTGCCGTATTCATTTTCTACTTGCATCATTATAATCGGACCGCCTTGGGTGATCTGCAGATCCCGCACTTGTGGAAACAAATGGGCGAAATAACGAGTGATTTTTTCCATAAATGGGGGATAATCAAACCGAAGCTTCATCATAGGATCTTGCAATAGCCAATAAGGCAGTCCCCCAAATTCCCACTCCGCACAAATATAAGGTGCTGGTCGCAAAATGACATAAAGCCCTACTTCTTGTGCCGTTTGGATAAATCGCCGCAAATCAAGGATCCCATCAAATTGATAGACACCTTCCTGTGCTTCATGAAGATTCCAAGGAACATAGGTTTCGACGGTATTACAGCCCATCAAACGTAGTTTCTCTAAGCGATCTTGCCAATATTCAGGAACGACACGAAAATAATGGATCGCTCCAGAGATCACTTTAAAAGGCTTGTTGTCTAAATAAAAGTCATCTTCAATAGCAAAAGTTCGCATCAGTTACGCCCCTCTTTGACGATATAGGTGGTGTATTGCGTCAGCATCATTTCTGAAGAAAGAACCTTACCCGTCAGAAGATCCGTTTTTCCAACAAACATTTCTGGCAGCGGTTGTGCTTCTTCGTGGAAATTGATGATGACGAAAAATTTCGCCTCTTCATTTTCACGACAGGCAATTTCTAGTTTTGTTGCCTCCTCGATCACTGGGGAAATATCGGTCTCTTTGACGATCGTTTTGAAAAGCTGATCTTGCAGCTGATCTTCCAACTGTCCACCAAAGTAATAGACGGTTCCATCGCCAAATGTATTTTTGGTCACTGCCGGCATTCCTGCATAGAAATTGCTCGTGTAATGCGCTAGCGCTTCGGCGTTTTCTAAATGGATCAAATCGCTGACTAAATTACTTGTTCCTGTAAGTTCTTCATTAACTAACGAAACCCCGTTTGATTGTTCTGGGGCTAATGCATCGATTTCTTCCACCCAGATGCCAGCTAACTCCCGCAAGGGGCCAGGGTAACCGCCTAAGTGAACATTGTCTGATTGATCAACGATGCCACTCATATACGTTGTAAGTAAAGCACCACCTTGCTTAACGAAATCAGTTAGCCGCTCTTGCATCCCTTCTTTGATCATGTACAGAACCGGAGCTGCGACTAGCTTGTATTTTGATAAGTCAGCATCCACGGGAACCAAATCGACCGCAATATTTTGTTCGTAAAAATAGCGATAGTAGCGATGGATCTGTTCCACATATTTCAGGTCAACGGTTGGACCACTCGTATATTCTAATGCCCAATAATTGTCCCAATCGAAAATCACAGCAACCTGTGCTTGGGTTTGCGTGCCAATGATGTCTGAAAGCTGCGCTAATTCAGCCCCAAGAGCTGCTGTTTCTCGGAAAACCCGCGTGTCTTCATGACCGACATGTTCGATGACCGCACCATGAAATTTCTCACAAGCACCAATGGAACGTCGCAATTGGAAGTATTGGATCGTATCTGCCCCATGAGCAATCGTTTGATAGCTTTGCGCCCGCATCTGTCCTGGTTTTTTTAATGAATTATAAGGCTGCCAGTTTTGTTGGGAAGGTGTTTGTTCCATCAGCATAAAGGGTTGCTGTTTTAACCCGCGCATCAAATCATGGGTCATGGCTACTAAGCTCCATGGCGTATTGTACGATGGATAATTATCCCACGAAACAAGGTCCATTTCCTTTGCCCACTTGAAATAATCCAGTCCTTTAAAGGTTCCCATCAAATTCGTTGTAATCGGTGTTGTGGGATCGATTTTCCGAATAGCGTCCCGCTCCATCATGTAGTTTTTTAAAAGACTATCCGAGTTGAACCGCCGGTAGTCAATAGAAATTCCTGCAAATGCCGTCTTGTCATAGCCTATTCCTTCTGACAGCGCATTTGGCAGCACGATTTCATCCCATTCATACACGGTATGCCCCCAAAATTCCATATTCCAGGCTTTATTCAGTGCTTCGATCGTATGATATTTATCCTTTAACCAGACACGAAACGCTTTTTCACAGTTGTCGCAATAACATTCGCCGCCGTATTCATTATTGATGTGCCAACAAGTCACTTGTGGATTTTCGCCGTAACGTTCGGCTAATTTCGTTGCCAAGCGTTCTGCGTATTTTTGATAAACCAAACTGTTGGGACAGGCATTGTGCCGTTGCCCAAACTTATGATGGCGTCCATCATAATCGGTGCGAGCGACTTCTGGATACTTCTTAAACATCCAAGCTGGCAAAGCAGCTGTGGAAGTGGCTAAGACGATGTCGAAACCTTCCGTACTTAATTTTTCGATGATTTGATCCAATTCCTCAAAATCATAACAATTTTCAGAGGGTTGGATCTTTGCCCATGAAAAAACATTGACGGTCGCGCTATTGATACTTGCTTTTTTAAAGATCCGAATGTCTTCTTCCCAAATCTCTTTCGGCCACTGATTTGGATTATAATCGCCGCCAAATAGAATTCTATCAAAAAATTTTGTCATGTAAGTGAACGCTCCTTTAAAATAAAATGATTTCTACTCTCTTATTGTAAGGCTTTTCATTCTGTTGTAGTATAATACATGAAACACTATTTTATAACTTTTCGAAACACGGAGGTACACTATGCCTATCTACTTTTATCAAACCAATCAGCAGCTGCCTTTATCTCTGGAAAGCATCGGCAACGATTGGGCGCAAGATGACGTCGCTCGTCCTGATGGCTATCCCTACTTCCATTGGCTGCAAACCGAGCAAGGGGAAGGCCGAATCACATTTGGTCAGGAATCGTTTATCTTACGTCCGAATGAAGGCATTTTGATTTTTCCTTTTACGCCCCATCGCTATTATCCATTGACTAACTGGAAAACATCCTTCGCCACATTCCAAGGCCCTTTGGCAGCTGAGGTGTTAAAGCAGTACACGAATCAGCCCTATATATTAGCTGAAGAGTCAGAAACCTTTTCTTATGTCACCTGGATCAATCAACGGATCAAAGAAGACCAACAAATCAGTTGGGACCCGCTACGGGCTTCTAGCGAATGTTACCGCTTTTTATTGGCGATCATGCAAGAACGCTCAGGGAATCCAACAGAAAAACACCCGCTGTTCCAACAATATCTGGTTCCCGTTATACAAGAAATCGAAACGAATTACGATCAGGCGATCACGATCAAAGAACTAGCAGGGCTCGTCTATGTGTCACCACAGTATCTCTCACGTTTGTTCCAACGTTTTTTGGGGCAATCTACTGCACAATATTTATTGAACTACCGCATGACCCGAGCCAAAGAGCTTTTGGTGGCACAGCCAGATCTGCCTATTCAACAAGCTGCCTTCGCAGTGGGGTTTCAAGATGCAAGTCACTTTACTGCATTATTCAAAAAAAGAGTCGGCTTAACTCCATTGAAGTTTCGCCAACTCTATCATTGATTTTTCGGTTTTAAGACGTCTTGCCATTGCCCCATCTGATCGATAAACTTCTTACTTTTTAAATGAATGCCCACATATTCATCATATAATAAATCAATCACTCGTCGGATCGCGGCTTTCGTTTCTGGCTTTAATTTGATTGAAGCAATCTGCTCGTAGGATATTTGCGAAAATAAGCGAATAAAATGGATCGCCCGAGAATCAGCATGATAACGACGTTCGTCCATCCCCCAGTGCTGTTCACATAAAATACCGCTATATTTTGAGGAATAGTCAAACCGACCGTCGGTTTTTCCGCAGATCGCACAATGGGTCCAATTCGGGGTGATCCCGAAACGGTGCAAAATCTGGATCTCAAAGATATTGGTGATGATCTCTGCGTCGTTTTCTTGATCCATTAATTGCAAGGCCTCATGTAAAAATTGGTATAGATGTGGGTCATAGACCCGATCATCAATAGCAGAATCAGCCAAATTCAATAAGTAGGTTGCATAACCAGCAATAAAAATATCACTTTGGATCGTACGAAAAGGATGGATGTCTTTGGCATTGTTTAAAAAGGACAAGCCTTCCGTTTTGATGGTTCCCATGTAGGTGGCTTCAGTATAGGAGAGCAGCGCTGGTGCCAAGGGGTTGTTTTTCCGATGGGCACCCTTGACATAAAACATTTGCTTCCCAGCAGATTCCGTAAAGATTTTGACTAGCTTGTCTTTTTCTTTATGGTCTTTTGAAAAAAGTAAGATTCCTTTTGTTTCAACAAGATTCATCGTCGCACCCCATTTCTTTAAAAAAACTGATCCAGTTCGCTAACTGCATCAGTTTTTCTTCATTAAAACAGATTATGTTTGATCTGCAAGTCATCAATACTCATCTTTGCGATAGCCATAATCCGTTAAGAATGTTTGCTTGTCGCGCCAATCTTTTTGCACTTTTACCCATAATTCCAAGAAGACTTTGTCATCTAACAAGTGTTCAATGTCTAAACGAGCTTTCGTACCGATCTGTTTCAGCATTTTTCCGCCTTTGCCGATGATAATGCCTTTTTGACTGTCACGTTCGACAATGATCGTCGCTTGAATATGCACCTTGTCATTGTGGTCTCGTTTCATGGAGTCAACCACGACCGCTACTGAGTGAGGTACTTCATCTCTGGTCAGTAGCAAGACTTTTTCCCGCACCAATTCAGAAACGATAAAGTATTCTGGATGATCCGTGATTTGATCCTCTGGGAAGTACTGAGGCCCTTCTGGCATTTCATCGATCAGTAGCTTCATTAACGTTTCGAAATTATTGCCTTCTGTTGCGGAAATCGGTACGATCTCAGCAAAGTCCATTTGTGAGGAGTAGTCTTCAATAATTGCCAATAAGGCATCTGGATGGACTTTATCAATTTTATTGATCACGAGGAAAACCGGTGTCTGACTTTGGCGCAATCGTTCGATAATAAAATCATCGCCCTTGCCACGCTTTTGGTCCGCACTGATCATAAATAGCGTCACGTCAACTTCTCGCAGTGCACTATAGGCGGTTTCAACCATAAAATCGCCTAAACGGTGTTTGGGTTTGTGGATCCCTGGTGTATCGATAAAGATCAGCTGTGCGTCATCCGTCGTGTAGACCCCTTGGATTTTGTTACGGGTCGTTTGCGCTTTGTCACTCATGATCGCGATTTTTTGTCCTACGACTCGATTTAGTAGTGTTGATTTCCCAACATTTGGCCGCCCGACGATCGCAACGAAGCCTGATTTGTGTGTTGTCATTGTTGTTCCCCTTTATCTTGTGTTTTGGTGCGCATCAGAAGAGCTGCAGCAATTTTGGCAAGAAGATGATCGCTGCGACGACTAACGCAAAAACTGCGGTCATCAGCACGGCACCAGCTGCCATATCTTTGATTTTTTTTCCGATAGGATGGAAATGGAAATCTGTAAACATATCTACTACGTTTTCAAAGACGGTGTTGATGATCTCAACGATCCAGACTAAGAAAACAGCTAGCAGCAACCAGAGCCATTCCATTTGACTCAAACGGAAAATAAAGCCCGCAATGATCGCAACGATTCCTAGTGCAACATGTTTACGCATATTGCGTTCCTCTTTAAAGACGGTTTTTATACCAGTGAAAGCAAATTCGATCGACGAAATAAATTGTTTGTTTTTCCCAATATTCTTATCTTTTGAGTCCATAGGCATCCAGTATTTCCTTTTGCAGTCCAAACATTTCCTTTTCATCTTCAGGTGTCATATGATCATAGCCATTGATATGCAAGAAACCATGTAACGCCAAGAAACCCAGCTCCCGATCATAGGTGTGCCCGTATTCAGCAGCTTGTTCTTTCGCTCGTTCAATGGAGATCATAATATCTCCAAGATCACGCGGCAGCTCTTCAAGGGCTTCGTCAAAAATGATCGACAGCTCTTCGTCTGTTTCTTCTTCAAAGGCAAAACTAATGACATCTGTTGGCATATCTTTGCCGCGGTACTCCCGATTGATTTCTTGGATCGCCGCATTGTCCATAAATGTGACGGACATTTCTGTATCCTCTGGAAGTTCTAAATGTCCTGCAGCAAATTGCAACAGTCCTTCGATCTCTTTGATCTTGGTTTCCCCCACTGAATTTGTCTCATCTAAAAAGGTAATCTCCATTAGCGCTCTCTTCTTTCTTGTTCTTCTTTCATTTTCTCTGCTTCCGACTTCATTTTTGGATATTTGATCCGTGAATGGAAGGTACTGCAAAGTCCGTTGACCAGTGATTTTTCAATCATTCGGATTTCTTTCAAAGTCAGGCCTGTTTCATCCAGTTGACCGTCTAAGATCCGATCATTGATGAGATTTGCAACAAATTCTTGAATCTTTTGATTTGTTGGATTTTCCATCGCTCGAACAGCTGCTTCACAACTATCCGCGATACTCACAACGCCAGCTTCTCGTGTTTGCGGTTTTGGACCAGGATAACGGAAATCTTCTTCCGTCACCTCGGGATTACGCTCTTTGGCTTTCACGTAGAAATAACGCATCAAGGTCGTGCCATGGTGTTGACGACAAATGTCGATCACCATGCGCGGCATTTTGGCTTCTTCGAGAATTTCCGCCCCATCGATCACGTGACCGAAGATAATTTGTTTGCTGTCTTCAGGCAACAAGAAATTATGCGGGTTTTCGGCACCAGCAGGTAAATTTTCTACGAAGAAATTGGCATGTTTGACCTTGCCGATATCATGGTAATAACAAGCCACACGAGTCAGTAAGCTTTGCCCGCCGATTTCGGCAACGGCATTGGCACTAAGATTGGCAACCATCATACTGTGATGATACGTTCCTGGCGCTTCTTCCAGCAACTGTTTTAACAATGGATGATTCGGGTTACTCAATTCATTTAACACGATCATACTCTCATCCGTCACCAACAATTCGATGTAAGGATGTAGTCCCATCGTTAGCAAATAGCTTAAGAGAGAGCCTGCTAAACCACAAATGATCGTGGTCCAAGTGTTCCCGCGAGCAAAATCCATTCCTTGGAAAATCACCAGCACAAAACTCAGTAAGAGCGGAAAGACGATCACCCACGCTACTGCCGTTTTCCCTTGACTAGCGATGCGGGCACGCTTGATCATCGTTCCCATCAAGCCAGAGAACAAATAGGTGACTAAGACGGTCGTCAACAAATTGGTTCCGCTAGAATCAAAGTAAATAAAGAGTGCACTGATTACTTGGAAAATCGCAGACAAAATCCCCAAACGACGGCTGGAGAAAATACTCAGGATCAATGGTGTAAACGCAGCTGGGAAAAACAGCGGGATAAAGGTCACTAATTCAGATTGGAAAAGTTGGAAAAACTTCATGATCAAAATACTGAATGCCATTGCCAAAATATAAAACGTGACCGCATTCATCCGTTTTTCCACGTCTTTCGTCTGTTTCGTGTAATAAAACACCATCAGCATCTGTAAGACTGTTGCTAACACTAAAGCGATCAATGGAAAAACAGAAAAGGTCTGATTAGTCATTCCTAAAAGCTGCAGCTTCTCTAGGGCATTGGCATCGATCTGCGAGCCCTCACGGACAATGATCTCTCCTTGATAAATCATCACTGGAGGAACAGCATCCATGGCGGTTTGCCGTGCTTCTTCTGTCCGTTTTTCATTTGGGATATCGTTCACGACGATTCCTTGATTGACTAAGAAACGTAAGACAGAAGCCATGTCTGAGCTAACATCTAAGAACTGGATCTTATCTTCCGCCTCAGAACGGAACGTACTTAATTCCGTTTGGCGAATCTGTTTCGCCATTTGTTCATCTATTAATTGTAGCGCATAGGTACGCACTGTATTTAATTCATCATCACTTAATGAGAACATCGTCGTCAAAAAATTATTGGTAAATGACTGATAAAAATCTAGTTCATCATCACTCATTTTTTCAAATTCTTGTTTTAAGGCTGCGATATATTCATCTGTACTAGGTTTAGGGATATTTTCATCCTCATCGGCTTCAGCCACTTTTTTTTCATGGGCTTCATCCACTGATTTTTTGACTGAAGCAACTAAGTCAAATAAATGATCGATACGATCATGCTGCGTTTGCGCCAGTGTATCCTGATACGTGTACTCTGGTGGTACAGCTTCGGCAGCCAGTTTACGTTTTTGTTCCGTCGCAGCGGTATTTTCGATCGTTTTATTGGCACGGATATTTTCTTCCGCCACTTGACCTTCGCTATAATCGACATTGTTTTGTTTGACGCTGGTGTACATGATACCAATCGAAAAAAGAAAGAAAAGGAACATCAAAACTGGTAGATAGAATTTCCCAAGTCTTTCTCTAAATTTCCGTAGTGGTTGAATGATCATAGTTCTCCTCCTAAAAGACGATCAGCGCTTGTCTTTAAGATCTGCTTCTTCATATGCGCGAATGATCTCGGCAACAACTGGATGCCGCACGACATCTCCTGCTTCAAAATTAGCAAAAGCAATTTTAGGGATCTCTTGTAACGTCCGTTCGGCGTGGATCAAGCCGCTTAAAGTCCCTTTTGGCAAATCGATCTGGCTGGTATCGCCATTGACGATCATTTTAGAGTTGAATCCTAAACGGGTCAAAAACATTTTCATTTGAGCGATCGTCGTATTTTGCGCTTCATCTAAAATGACAAAGGCATCTTCTAGCGTACGTCCACGCATATATGCCAATGGTGCGATCTCAATGACGCCTCGTTCCATGAGACGGTTCGTATGATCCATCCCAAAAATTTGATACAACGCATCATAAACGGGGCGTAAGTAAGGATCAACTTTTTCTTTCAAGTCTCCTGGTAGGAATCCAAGATTTTCTCCTGCTTCAACGGCGGGACGTGTCAAAATGATTTTTTGCACTTGGCCTTTCTTTAGAGCTGCAATTGCCATTACGACTGCTAAGAAGGTCTTTCCGGTTCCAGCGGGGCCGACACCAAACACTACATCATGTTTACGGACGGCTTCGATATATTTTTTTTGCCCAGCATTTTTCGCTCGGATCGGTTTGCCGTTACGGTCTTTGATGATCTCTTCTTCATACATATCTTTGAAATAATCAAGACTGCCCTTATTCACCATATTCAACGCAGTGATCACATCAGGGGTACTGATATTGATGCCTCGTTTGATCAACTCTTGCAAAGCCCGAATCACGGATTGTGCCTTTTCAGCGGCTTCAGTTTCTCCTACGATTTGGATCAGCTCACCACGAGTGTGAATGACCGTTCCTGTGGAGTCTTCAATAATTTTGATGTTCTTATCGTGGGCACCTAATAATAAACGAACGTCATCGTTTTCACTAAGTGTTATCTCGATCGTTATTGTTTTGTCTGTCAAATATGTTACAGCTCCTTTTTTGGCGTTCTTATTAATAATAACATAAGATGGAAAAAAGAAAAATTACTTATCAAGCACAACAGTCGTTTCCGCTTGTCCTTATGCTTTTTTTAAGTTTTCGAAATCAGAAAAAAAAGCCGCAAGCATGTCATCCATACTTGCGGCGTGAGCTTACATTTGATCCAATAATTCTTTAACGATCGCATTGACTTGATTGCCGTCTGCTTTGCCTTTAACTTGTGGCATTACAGCACCCATCACTTTTCCAAATTCTTTGGAAGAAGAAGCACCAGTCTTTTCAATCGCTCCAGCGACGATTTGGCGGATTTCCGCTTCATCGAGTTGTGCTGGCAAATATTTTTCAACAACTGCAATTTCAACTTTGACTTTCTCTGCTAGATCATTTCGGTCAGCTTTCTCAAACTCATTTAAAGAATCACGACGCTGTTTCATCTCACGAGACAAAACGGTCAACTCTTCTTCTTCATTCAAGTCAGAACCTTTTTTGATCTGCTCATTTTGAATTGATGCTTTCAACATGCGGATCACCTGCAAGGTTTCCTTGTCTTTGGCTTTCATCGCTGTCTTCATGTCATCATTCAGTGTACTTAGTAGTGTCACACTACCAGCTCCAATTCTCAAAACAGTAGAAAATTAGAATTTTTTGCGTTTTCTAGCTGCTTCAGATTTTTTCTTACGCTTTACGCTAGGTTTTTCGTAAAATTCACGTTTACGAGATTCCTGTAAAGTACCCGCTTTTGACACGGAACGTTTGAAGCGACGAAGAGCATCGTCAAGTGATTCGTTTTTGCGAACGACTGTTTTTGACATGTAAATTCCCTCCCTCCGAGCTTAAAAAGTAACCGTAGTTGTTATTGAAATAAAATCCCAAAAAACACGACTGTCCTTTAAAAATTATAGCTAACCCCTGAAAAAGTGTCAAGGCATTCTGTTAAAAAAGTCTTCGATCCCATCAAGTTTGTTTGGGTTTTCATTGACATTCTTCACAACGGCCCAAAATCTCGAAGCGATGTCCCTCGATCAAGCAGCCAGGAAGCTGTTCTTGGAAGAAGTCCATCGGGCAAATATGCAGTTCTTTTGTTTTGCCACAAACCGTGCAAATAAAGTGATGGTGATGATAGTCCTCTAATTCTGCACAGCAGTTATAGCGAAACTTCATCTCCCCGTTCAGCTCTGTTTCTTCTAAAATACCGATCTCAGAAAAATCATGCAGATTACGGTAGATCGTATCATAGCTCAAGCCAGGATACTTTTCTGACATGTATTCATGAATTTCCTTGGCTGGCAAATAGCGATTTCGTTTCACTAAATAGGTGATGATCGCTTCTCTTTTTTTGGTGTATTTAAAGCCATTTTCTTTCAATGTAGTCATGGCATGCTTAATAAGTGTTTGATTTTTCATCGTAGGCCCTCCTGATAAATCAAAATCATTCCGATTCTATCGATCTTAAGTATGGTATAATGAAATCAATAAAAAAGCAAGAGAGGATTTTTCTTATGAAGCCAACTGAACCTGAACAACCAGACTTGCAAGAAAAATTGCAAACCAGTGCCGCAGTGACGATGTTCGTGTTGTCGGACTCTGCCGGCGAAACGGCATCGAAGCTTGCACAAGCGACAATGGCCCAATACCCCAGCGTCGAATTTAACCTTTTTAGACGCACGTTTATCCACACAAAAGAGCATTTGATCAAAGCTTTGTCTGATGCAAAAAAACACAACGCCATTATTCTTCATACCTTGATCAAAGAAGAACTTGTGGATTTGACGAATCATTTTTGTGAAGAAGCTGACCTTTACCATTTCGACGTATTGACCCCTCCAGTAAGTGAAGTAGAACGCCGAACTGGCGTAGCACCTTCACGAGAGCCAGGGGCTTTGCACCACTTAAACGAAAATTATTTCAAACGCATCAAAGCCATGGAATTTGCGGTTATGTACGATGATGGGAAAGACCCTCGTGGCTTCTTGGAAGCAGATGTCGTGTTACTAGGGGTTTCTCGGACGTCAAAAACGCCTTTGAGTCTATTTCTAGCAAACAAAAATTTAAAAGTTGCTAACCTGCCTTTAGTACCGCAAGCCCACATCCCAAAACAGCTCTGGGAAATCGATCCGAAAAAAATCGTCGGGCTAACAAACGATCCGAATGTGTTAAACAGTATTCGCAAAGAACGGATGCGCTCCTACGGCTTGAACCCAGATTCTGCGTATTCCGATATAGAAAAAATCAAAGCGGAGCTGACGTTTGCCAATGATCTGTATGAAAAACTAGGCTGTGTCGTGATCAATGTCGCTTCTCTTTCCATCGAAGAAACCGCCTCTATGATTTTAAATGCATTAAACTTAGAAGATCATAGCTATTACACGTCAGAAACGAAAGACTAACATCGATGAAGCAATGAAAAATGGTGAACAGAAAATCTTCTGCTCACCGTTTTTGGTCTGTGGCTCATTTATTATTCTCTTTTAGAACACTTGCAGCCCTTCACGATCGATTTGTAATTGTTCGATATACGCATTGCTCTCCAAGGCATGCAAAAGTTTTGAGATTCGTTCTGCCCGTTCCTCTGGGACGATCGCTAAGACCGTAGGACCTGCGCCGCTTAAGAAACAGCCATAGCCGCCTTCTTCTTCGCAGATTTGGCGAATGGTCGACAAGTGCGGCACAAGCTTTTCCCGATAGGCTTCATGAAAACGATCCTGCTGCATCAATTTTCCTGCAAGAGGCAGATTGCCATTGATGACCGCTGCGATCATCACGTTGGCGATCGCACTGGCTTCGACAGCTTGCTCGTGAGAAAGAGTCTGCGGCAAGACTTGACGACTTGCTTCAGTCAACAGTTCTTCATGAGGAATATAGGCAATGATCTCGCACTCTGGAAAATGATGCTTGACTAAATACGTATGCTTGTGCTGATGGTCGTATGCAGCAACCGCAAAATCTCCATAAATCGCTGGTCCAACGTTGTCAGGATGCCCTTCGATGGCAGTTGCGATCTCAAGCTTTTGTGCTGCACTCAGATTCATGTGGGCCATGCGGTTGGCTAGTTCAATCCCGGCGACGATCACCGAGGAACTGCTGCCTAAGCCTCGTGCCAAAGGAATGTCCGAACTCATTCGGATTTTCAAAGGCTTCATGTTTGGTGCTAATTTCAATGCCACACGCAAAAGCAAGTTGGTTTCATCCGTTGGGATCTCTGAACCTAGCTCATGGATGATTTCCCACGTATCGTTTTCTTTTAAAACTTCAATGAACAAATACTTTGACAGGGCAATCCCGCAGGAATCAAAACCAGGCCCTAAGTTCGCACTGGTTGCAGGAACGCGGATCTTCATAGATTGGCAACTCCTTCACGAAGATGCTGACGCATTTCTTCTAAATCACTCATCTTATTGATGGTTACTTCTGTCGCTTTGATAGCTGTATCAGGATCTTTCAGACCATTTCCAGTAAAGACGGCAACGACAGTCTCACCTGGTTTGATTTTCCCTGCTTTCACGTGCTGGATGACACCAGCCAGCGAGGCAGCTGAGCCTGGTTCAATAAACACACCATCTTGCGCAGCAATTTTACGGTAAGCATGCAAAATTTCCTCATCGGTTACTGCATCGATGTGTCCATTTGATTCATCACGAGCGGCTTCTGCCAACTGCCAGCTGGCTGGATTGCCGATCCGAATCGCTGTAGCAATCGTTTCTGGTTGTTCGATGACTTCCCCACGGACGATCGCAGCAGCACCTTCAGCTTCAAACCCATGCATTCTTGGCAACGCGGTGCCTTTTTTCTCATGCCATTCTTTGAACCCTTTCCAATATGCCGAGATATTTCCTGCATTACCGACAGGAATCGCAAGAACATCCGGTGCTTGTCCTAATTGTTCGCATACTTCAAAGGCAGCTGTTTTTTGTCCTTCTAAACGATAAGGATTGACTGAGTTTACTAGCGCCACGGCTTCGGTTTCTGCAATATCTCGTACTGCTTTTAACGCTTCATCAAAGTTTCCTGGGATCGAAATGATGTCGGCTCCATAAACGATCGCTTGCGCCAATTTCCCCATAGCGATCTTGCCATCTGGAATAACAACATAGGCTTTGATCCCCGCTCTGGTCGCATAAGCTGCTGCTGCCGCACTGGTATTTCCTGTCGATGCACAGACGATTGCTTTGGCACCTTCTTCCACCGCTTTTGCCACCGCCATGACCATCCCTCGGTCTTTAAAAGAGCCTGTCGGATTCAGCCCTTCGTATTTTCCATACAATTGAATCCCTAATTCCTTGGAAAGGCTTGGTAAGGGAATCAACGGCGTGTTGCCTTCAGCCAGCGACAATGCTGGTGTATTTTCGTTGACTGGTAGATATTCCTTGTATTGATGCAATAATCCTTGATACATGTTTATTCCTCCATCACTTTCATTATTTGTATGTCTTGTGCATCGGTATAAGTTGCGAGTTTTTCTGTTAGCTCTTTTTCGCTCATTGGATTGGTGATTCCAGCTATTCGTTGGTCTGCTTCGTTGAACACCGTTTGCTCAAACGCAAACCATTCTGGAAGAGCGTTCCCTTTGATCTCTTGACTTGAAAAAGACACATAATGCCGGCTAGTAACTTCTTCTACAGATGCTAATGCTGTTTCTTTTTCAAAAGTTAGAAAAGGTTCAACGATCCCAAAGCTTTTATTTTTTGCTAAAACGGTCAAATCCGCTACCACGCTGGTGGCCGTCGGTCGTGATCCTGCTCCTGGTCCATAAACCATCGATTGATCGATGCCTTCACTCTCGATAAAAATGCCATTAAACTCGTTTTGGATCGTCGCTAACGCATGGTTTTTCGGCACTAATACAGGTCCAACTGACACAGTAAGGGAACCGTCAACTGTCTTTTGTGCTGCACCGATCAACTTCACTTCATAACCAAAGACTTGTGCCTGCTTAATATCTGCCACAGCTAAGCCGCGGATGCCTTTTGTTGCCACATCAGCAACATGGATCGTTTTTCCAAAAGCAAATTTGGTCAGGATCACCATTTTATAGGCCGCATCGATACCGTCAACATCATTAGTAGGATCTGATTCGGCAAAACCTTTTGCTTGGGCTTGTGACAAAGCATCTTCATAGGTCATGCCATCTTCCGTCATTTTTGTCAGCATATAATTGGTCGTCCCATTGACGATGCCAAAAATCCCTGTGATGGTATCAGGCAGATAGTGGGTGCTCAATGTACGTAAGATCGGAATGCCACCACCCACGCTGGCTTCATAATAAAGAGACACCCCGGCTTTTTCAGCGATTGCCAGCAGTTCAGGTCCATGGGTGGCAATCAAGTCTTTATTTGCCGTCACAACGTGCTTCTTATTTTCTAAAGCAGCTGAAATAAACGCTTTTGCCGGATCGATCTTCCCGATCAATTCCACAATTACGTCGATGGTCTCATCTTCAAACAACTCATTTGCCTCATTCGTCAACGCAAACCCGTACTTAGCCGCTAACGCAGACTTATCCTCGTAAGGCGAAGCTAATGCTTTCGTGATTTGCACACTGACTCCTGTGCGTGCCAGAATGGCTTCTTTTTGCTCTGCCAACACTTGGCATACCCCGCTGCCGACAACACCCATTCCTAATAATCCAATGTTCAATTGCTTACCCATAATGCCCCCTAACTGAAAACGTTATTAAAAACCGTTCATCTAATTTTAATATTTCCACTAGCATACCAAAAACAATAAGAAAAAACTAGGACTTTTGAGAAATTCTCGCCCTAGTTTTAACGGTGATGGATATGTTCGAATGTTTTTTGCAAAATATCCACAACATGTTTGTCATCAAGACTATAAAGGATGGTTTTTCCTTGTCTTTCCGACTTTACGATCCGATTATCTTTCAAAAGTTTCAGCTGATGAGAAACTGCTGATTGTTCCATATGTACTTGTTCTGCAATCGAAGTGACATTGCGCTCTCCTTCTTGAAGAGACAACAAAATTTTTAGTCTAGTGGGATCACTAAGCATTTTAAAAATCTGTGTTACTTGCTGAATTTCTTCTAGTTTCGGCGTAGTCATCGCGCCACATCCTCTCTTATTTCCTTTTGCATTTTAGCCCTTGATAGACAGCTTGTCAATCAATGCTCGACGATCAAGGAGAAGAAACGAGCTAAAAGACAAGAATAGATCCAAGCGTCAGAAAATTCCCTTTAGAAGCTTCGGTCCCTCAACACCTGTTTGCTGAGGGAAGCGAACGCTTCTTTTTCTACCACTCGGATCATTCAGTCAATTGCAATTTTTTTGATTATGAAGACATCAGATGACTTTATTCACCTGTGATTTCTTCGATCGCTGCTTGCAGATCAGCAATTTTTTGTTCTGCTGCTTCTGCCGTATCGCCTTTTACACCAATATAAAACTTGATTTTAGGTTCGGTCCCAGAAGGACGAACAGCAATCCAGCTTTCATCTTCCAAGGTGTATTTCAAAACATCAGAAGGCGGTGTGGTCATTTTTTGTTGGTGACCATCTAAGCCCACACGAGTCAACAATTTAAAGTCTTCTGTTTGCACGACAGGGGTTCCTGAGAAGACGGAAGGTGCTTTTTCACGGAAAGTCTTCATCAAGGCAGCAATCTTAGTTGCCCCTTCCATGCCGCTCATCGTTACAGAAATCGTTTTTTCTGCATAGTAGCCGTACTCTTCAAAAATATCTTGCAGACCATCATACAATGTTTTGTCTGATTGTTTGTAAAAAGCAGCCACTTCTGCTAATAAAACGAGCGCTTGGATCGCGTCCTTGTCCCGTACGAATGGTTTAACTAAGTAGCCATAGCTTTCTTCAAAGCCAAACATGAAAGTTTGAGAATGGTCTGTTTCAAATTGTTGGATTTTTTCGGCAATAAATTTAAAGCCAGTTAAAACATTGATCATATCAACATCGTAGGATTTAGCGATCGCTGTTGGCAATTCACTAGAAACGATCGATTTTAAGACTGCTGCATTTTCTGGCAATGTTCCAGCTGTTTTATGGGCTTCTAGAATGTAACGGATCATCAATGCACCTAACTGGTTACCTGTCAAGACTTGGTAGTTGCCATCTGGCATTCTTACTGCAGCCCCTAAGCGATCGGCATCTGGATCTGTTGCGATCAATAGATCAGCACCTTCTTTTTCTCCTAAAGCAATCGCATATTCAAAGGCAGAGTGCTCTTCTGGATTCGGTGATTTTACTGTACTGAAGTTTGGATCAGCAACCGCTTGTGAAGGTTCAATAATGAATTGTTGGAAACCAGCTTGTTTCAACGCTTTCTCGCCAAGCATCCGCCCTGTTCCGTGAAGTGGTGTATAGACAAGTTTCAAATCTTTGCCCACCGTATCGATCAATTCTTGATCGATCGTGACTTCTTTGATTTCTTTCAGATAGGCAGTATCGATTTCTTCGCCAATAATAGAGATCAAGCCGCTGTTTTTGGCTTCTTCTTCACTTAATACAGGGATCTCCAACGGATTTTCAATTTCCCGAACAAATTTTGTCAATGCATCCGCATCTGCTGGTGGCATTTGCCCACCATCTTCCCCATATACTTTGTAGCCATTGTATTCGGCTGGATTGTGAGAAGCAGTGATCATGATTCCAGTAAAGGTTTTTAAGTAACGCACAGCAAAAGATAATTCTGGCGTCGGACGTAAGCTTTCAAAGACAAAGGCTGGAATATCATGTTTTGCCAATGTTTTTGCTGCTTCCATCGCGAACTCAGGTGAAAAATGACGGGAATCATAGGCAATCGCTACGCCACGACGTCTTGTTTCGGGATCTTGTGTATCCATAAAGCGAGCCAAGCCTTCCGTTGCTTGACGAATCGTATAAATGTTCATCCGATTGATACCAGGTCCTAAAATCCCTCGCATGCCAGCAGTCCCAAATTCCAAAGGCATATAAAAAGCGTCTTCTAACATCGCAGGATCTGCTTCTAATGCGGTCAGTTGTTCTTTTAATTGTGGATCTAAGTGTTCACTGTTTTTCCATTGATTAAATGTTTGTTCCCATGCCATAAAATAACCTCTCCTTTTTCCGTTAAAATGCTCTAAAATTAGTATAACACTACTTACAGATTTCTCAAAGAATAACCAAACGAAAAATAAAAAAAGCTGCTATCAAAAGTGATTGACACTTTAAAAATAACAGCTAATTCCATTAGATTATTTTGTTAATTGAGCATCCTTTTGTGTTTCAATAAAATCAAACACTTGTTGACCAGCAATACTGCCATCGCCGACTGCCGTTGTGATTTGACGCAAGCCTTTTTCACGAACATCGCCAATCGCGTAAACACCAGGAATTGAAGTTTCCATCTGATCATTTGTTAAGATCCAGCCAGCATCATTCGTGATACCGCTAGCTTTGAATGGTTCTGTCAACGGATCTAAACCAACATAGATAAAGACACCGCCAGCAGCTTCTTCTGTCACTTCATCCGTTTTTACGTTTCTGATTTGCACGCCAGTTACGACCATCTCATTGCCTTTGATTTCTTCCACAACAGAATCCCAAACAAAAGAGATTTTCTCGTTGGCAAATGCGCGGTCTTGGATGATTTTTTGTGCTCGTAATTCATCACGACGGTGAACGATCGTTACTTCAGAAGCAAATTGCGTTAAGTAGATCGCTTCTTCGACTGCTGAGTCGCCTCCACCAACAACGATCAAGCGTTTGTTACGGAAAAAGGCACCGTCACAAACCGCACAGTATGAAACTCCGCGTCCTGCGAATTCTTCTTCGCCTTTGACGCCTAACTTTCTATGTACACATCCTGTGGCAATGATGACTGTTTTCCCTTGATAGGTTTTGTCTTCGGTGGCAACTTCTTTGAACTCACCTTGATCCGTGATGCTTTGAACGATCCCATAGGCATTTTCAACACCAAATTTAATGGCACCTTCATACATTTTAAATGCTAATTCAGGGCCTAAGATTGATTCGAAGCCAGGATAGTTTTCAACCTCAGCCGTATTGTTCATTTGTCCGCCAGGTGCTCCTCGTTCAATCATTAGTACTGATAAATTCGATCTTGACGCATAAAGCGCTGCTGTCATCCCCGCAGGGCCTGCGCCGATGATAATTACATCATACATATATTTCCCTCCAATTTGGACTACCCATACTTTACTTTCAAAAGCAAATTCTTTCAACTCATCTGCTTACAAAAAATAATAAGATATTCCTGCTTTTACTTTTGAAAATTACATTGACTTTCTTTTCAATTTTTGTAAAATTTTCACGATACGTCTATTATATAGAAAATAAGGAGTCCTTACAATTGAATAAGAAAAAACTTTTAGGAAAATCAGACCGTGAACTGATTTTTCTCAGCTGGCCGATTTTTGTTGAGCTATTTTTGCGGGTCGTTATTGGGAATGTCAACGTTTGGATGATTTCTCATTATTCCGAGCCAGCAGTAGCGGCCGTCAGTGCTGCCAATCAACTATTGAATTTAACGGTCTTTATTTACGGTTTCATCACCGTGGGTACTCAGATCATTATCGCACAATTGATTGGTGCGAAAAAACGCGACCAGATACCGAAAGTCATCAATACCGCTCTTTTTGGGTCATTGTTCATCGGGATTTTGATCAGCTTGATGTTCCTTTTCGGCTCAACCTACCTTTTGCGATTCATGGGCTTAGATGCTGAATTAGTTGCTTTAGGTCATGGATACTTACAAGTATATGGCGGAAGTCTGTTCCTTTCATCGATCACGGCGGTCATAATTGCTGTCATGCGTAGCCACAGTTTCACAAAACCTGCGTTATTGGTACCGATGTTTGCTAGTATCCTAGCCGTCATTGGCAATTACGTTGTCTTATACAGCCCCTTTGGTTTACCGAATTTCGGTGTGACTGGATTGGCATTTTCTAGCGTCTTTGGTAATTCGATCGGTTTACTAATTGCCGCCATGTTGCTGAAGAAACATGTGAATTTTTCTGTTTTATCTGCCCGTTTCTCGAATGTCTCTTGGGGCGTGATGAAAAACATTTTGACTTACGGATTGCCTTCTTCTGGCGAGTCTCTTTCCTATCAAGGAGCGCAAGTCGTAGTGACGATGATCGTGGCTCAACTAGGTGCAAGTGTCTTGATTGCAAAATCTTACGTAACAGCTATCACCCAATTTGTTTATTTGATCGCCTCCGCATTGAGTCAAGGGAATCAAATCATGATTGGACGCAATGTCGGTGCGGGTGAATTCGATCGCGCGCATCAGCGAGGCGTGCGCACGATGGTGATCGGGATCATCGCCTCGGTAACGATCTGCTTATTGACCTATCTATTTATTGAACCGATCATGGGGATCTTTACTTCCAATACCGAAGTAATCGAGATTGCTAAAGGTGTCTTTTTAGTAGAGATCGTCTTAGAAACAGCGCGTGCAGTCAATATGATCCTAGTTGGTTCATTAAATGCAAGTGGTGACGTGAAGTTCCCATTGATCTGCAGCCTAATTGTTCTATGGGTCATCAGCTTACCGTTTTCCTACTCACTGGCCATCGTCTTTAAATTTGGCTTGATCGGCGTTTGGATCGCTTATGCCATTGACGAAGCATTGCGCAGTGTCTTAATGATCTATCGCTGGCATTCTGGGGTATGGAAAACTAAATCTGTCGTTCATCCACAAGAAGCAGAACCTGAAGTCTTACCAGAAGCATAATAAGAGTCCAGTGGTCCCAACGGCCGCTGGATTTTTTGTTTTTTATAAGAAATAAAATGCGCCAAGAAGTTTGCTTGGTTTTTTTGAAGACTTTGCTCTATACTTATCTCAGAAACTATCGACTATGATTTACATTAAAAGGAGCGTTTGCTATGTCAATCTATGACTACCAAGCAACATTAGAAAACGGCGAAACTTATTCGCTAGCAAACTACGAAGGTCAACCGCTGGTGATCGTCAATACAGCTACAAAGTGCGGGTTGAGCCCGCAGTTCAAAGAATTACAAAGTCTTTATGAAACCTATAAAGACCAAGGGTTGGTCGTTCTAGGGTTTCCTTCTGACCAGTTCAAACAAGAAGTCGGCTCAGCCGAAGAAGCCGCAGCCGCTTGCCGAACCACCTATGGTGTTGATTTTCCGATGCACAAGTTAACTGTGATCAATGGCAAAGACGCAGATCCCTTGTTTCGCTATTTGGAAGCAGAAGCACCAGGTACATTAGGCAAAGCCATTAAATGGAATTTCACGAAATTCTTGGTGGACCGCCAAGGTAAAGTCGTGGAGCGTTTTGCTCCACAAACCAATCCTCAAAAAATGATTCCAGAGATTGAAAAAGTTCTTTAAAAAATGAATAAAGGCGACCTTAAGGACAAAACATGTCATGCTTAAGGTCGCCTTTTTTTGTAATTGCTGCAACGCAAGCCTTTTACAGCACTCTCATTGTCGTTTATCAATAATCTCTGAACAGCCATTTCTACTTATACAAATCATTCGTTTCAATAGTTTTTAAAAAGACTTTAAAAAAACTGCAGTCGATCTACTTAGATTTCTCTAAGGGATCCACTGCAGCTTCTTATAATTAGTTATTCGATAAATCTTCACCGTTTGAAGCAATCACTTGTTTGTACCAATCAAATGATTTTTTCTTTGTTCGTTTCAAGGTGCCGTTTCCTTCATTGTCACGGTCCACATAAATGAAACCATAGCGTTTTTTCATTTCACCTGTTCCAGCTGAAACTAAATCGATACAACCCCAAGTCGTGTAACCCAATAAGTCGACACCATCTTGTTCAACCGCATCTTTCATTGCTTGAATATGCTCTGCCAAGTATTGGATCCGGTAGTCATCTTCCACATAGCCATCTGCATCTGGTGTATCCACAGCTCCTAAGCCGTTTTCAACGATAAACAATGGTTTTTGGTAGCGATCATAAATGTCATTCATTGTGATGCGCAAACCAAGTGGATCAATCTGCCACCCCCACTCACTTGCTTCCAAGTATGGGTTTTTCACAGAGGCAAAAATATTGCCAGCAGTTTGTTCTAATAATTCAGCGTCCGTGGTTGATACGCGGGAAGAATAGTAAGAGAAGGAAATAAAGTCTACGGTGTGAGCTTTCAACAGCTCAAGGTCGCCTTCTTCCATTTTGATTTCGATCCCATTACGTTCCATTTCTTTCAGCGCATATTGTGGATATTCCCCACGTGATTGAACATCAATAAAGAAATAGTTTTCGCGATCTGCTTTGCGTGATTCCCAGACATCTTCTGGTTTGCTTGTATATGGATAGTATGCGCCAGCAGCTAACATACAGCCTACTTTGTTCTCAGGATCGACTTCATGAGCGATTTTCGTTGCGATCGCAGAGGCCAATAGCTCATGGTGAGCCGCTTGGTATTTCACTTGCTCAACGTTATCGCCTTCTTCAAAGTAAAGACCTGCTCCCATAAATGGCGCATGGAGAATCATGTTGATTTCGTTGAAGGTCAACCAGTATTTTACTAATCCTTTGTAACGGTTGAAAATCACGTTACACAAGTTTTCATAGAATCCGACCAATTCACGAGAACGCCATGCCCCGTATTTTTCAACTAAATGCATTGGGCAATCAAAGTGAGTGATCGTTACTAATGGTTCGATCCCATATTTGTGGCATTCTTTGAAAAGATCTTCATAGAACTTCAAGCCGTCTTCATTTGGTTCTGTTTCATCCCCTTTAGGGAAAATCCGACTCCAAGCGATCGACAAACGGTAGGTTTTAAAGCCCATTTCGCCAAATAGCGCGATGTCTTCTTTGTAGCGATGATACATATCGATCGCTTCTTTTGCTGGGTAGAAATGTTCGTCATCAAAATCGAACATTTTCATTTGACCAGTAATGACTGGAAAACGATCTTTGCCGATCGGTACCACGTCAACGTTTGCCAAGCCGCGTCCGCCTTCTTGGTAGCCTCCTTCACATTGATTGGCAGCTGTTGCGCCGCCCCATAAAAAGTCTTTTCTAAATGCCATGTTTCTTTCCTACTTTCTCTTTATTTAACTAGTTCGCGATCAAGTTCGCGGGCTACTTCATCTTGTACTTCTACGCCTTCTTTTTCAAGACGTGCGATCGTTTCCTTAAATTTAGGCAAGTGATCTTTGTGGGCAATAAACAGTTCGTCCATGACACGTTTTGCCGTATCACCTGATGGAACCAATGGGTTGATGGTGAAGGCTTGTAATGCGATATTGTAATCCCCCGTCACAGCTGCTTCGATCGTTAATAATTCCATTGCTTTCATTACCTGTAACCAACCTTTTTCAGCTGTCGGTAACTCACCAAAGGCAACATTTCTAGCCCCTTGTCCGCCAACGTAAGCTGTTACTTCGACTACGCAATCGGCAGGAAGATCTGGAACGGCGCCTTCATTTTTGGTTGAAACGACAATTTGGGTATTTTTATTAGCATAAATGGAAGCAATCGTTTCACACGCTGCATCTGAGTAGTAAGCACCACCACGTTTTTGCAGCTGTTCTGGTTTATGATCCAATTCAGGATCTTTGTACAACTCAAACAATTCGGCTTCGGTTTGTTTCACTTGCTGTGCGCGTGTACCGACAGTCTTGTACTCTTCGATCGCATGATTCAACATTTCTTCTTGACGATAGTAATAACGGTGATACCCGCAAGGAATCATCTTCATTTGTTCCAGCTGTTCTTTGTAAAATGGTACATCAAAGATATTCTTCGGTAAGCCATTGTCTTCTTCATACATTTTATCAATAATGTCCATCGTAACGTCATTGCCGTGTGAGTCGGTAACTTTGTGCCAGTGAAAGTGGTTCAATCCTGCAAATTTGTAAATCAATTCGTCAGGTTCTTTGCCAAGCAACGCAGGTTCAACCATCGTTGCCATGACAGGCACGTTACACAACCCGATGACTTTGTCCCATTTTCCGTAACGCACGATTGCTTCAGTCACCATACCGCTTGGATTCGCAAAGTTGATCAACCAGGCATCGGGACACAAGCGTTTCATGTCTTCAACGATTTCAAGAATGATTGGAACCGTACGAAACGCTTTGAACATACCACCAGGGCCGTTGGTTTCTTGACCAATCATGCCGTAATAGGCAGGAATTCGTTCATCTTTGATACGGGCATTCAGCAATCCTACTCGGAATTGAGTCGTAACGAAATCAGCATCTTTTAACGCTTCTTCTCGATCCAATGTCATGTGGATTTTTACATCGTAGGGTGACGCATCCCACATCCGTTGTGCCATCGCACCAACGATTGCTAATTTTTCTTTTCCTGCTTCGATATCTACTAGCCAAATCTCACGAATCGGCAATTCTTCATAGCGTTTGATAAAGCCTTCCATTAACTCCGGGGTATAGCTGCTGCCGCCACCAATGGTTGCAATTTTAATTCCTTTTGTCATTGTATTGCTCCTTTGCTATTTTATTTACATTCTTATTATCATTCATAAAAACATTTGATTCAATGTAAATAGCATATTTAGAAAAAGCGTTTGCAAATCTCGCTTCTTCTTGCAGATGTTTTGTAAAAAAGATTTACAAAGAGCATCAAATAAGGAATAATTAGGATGTAAACGATTCGCTAAGTACTGAATAAAAACGAATTTCTGTAAAAACCATTTACAAATAATCATAAAAAAATGTAAAAAGGAGCATATATACCATGTTGTTACAAGAAAAAATGCGCCAAATCAAACTAGCACCCGCTGAACGATCGTTGATTGATTATTTATTAGCCAATCCGACCGCAATGGCGGATCAAACCATCAAGGAATTATCTGAAAAAACCTATGTTCATCCTTCTACTTTTATTCGGATCGCCAAAAAATTAGGCTTCAATGGTTGGCTCGACTTAAAAACGGCCTTTGTGGAAGAGCAAACTTATATGAGCAGCCATTTTACCGATGTGGATGCGAACTTTCCCTTCTCTTCCCATGACGGGATTATGACCATCGCCAAAAAGTTGGCAAAGCTTGAACAAACAACGATTGAAGATACGCTTTCCTTGATCCATCATGATGAATTACAAAAAGCGAAACAATCGTTGCTCAATGCCAACCATATCAGGATTTTCGCCAGCAATGCCAACACCTTGATTTCTCAAGACTTTGTTTTGAAGATGCGGCGTTTAGGAAAAAGTATCCACGTCTGCGATACCTTCGGCGAAAGTGCCTATGAGGCATCCAACTGTACCTCCGATACGACCGCGATTTTGATTTCTTACACAGGTGAAAACAAAATGGTTAAAGAAATCGGTAAGATCCTCGCCGAACGGCAGGTCTCCATCATTGGGATGACCAGTATTGGCGAGAATGCGTTAGCGAAATTAAGCGATTGTGTCTTAAATATCACAACAAGAGAAAGGCTTTATTCAAAGATTGCGAATTTTACGATCAATACCTCGGTTTGCTACTTGCTAGATTTGTTGTATGCAGTCGCCTTTTCGGAACATTATGAGAAAAATCTGCAGCATTTGATCGATATTGGGATGGCGTATGATAAGCGCCCCACTTCATCAACGATAATCGCTGAACCAACCTATGATAAAAACCTTCATTATAAGGACTCACTGTTTCCCAATTAAATGACTGTCAAAAAGCGATCGCGCCTTCACGACCGATCGCTTTTATCCTTATATAGCAGTTTTGCAGGTAAACATTTCCTAAACTAAAGCCGTGATCAAATCATCGGAACAACCAACTTCTCGTTTGTCAGACTCGATGATATCCAAATAATCCGCTGAGTTGGTCACTAGCACTGGGGTCTCAATATTGAATCCTGCTTTGATCAATGCATCTTTATCAAAGCTGATCAATTTTTGTCCACGAGTGACTTTATCGCCTTGCTTCACATGCGCTTCAAAGAACTCACCATTCAATTGAACAGTATCCAAACCAATATGGATCAAAAGTTCTAAACCATTCTCAGAAATCAACCCGATGGCATGTTTGGTTGGGAACAATGTCATCACAGTACCATCAAAAGGAGCCACAACTTCGCCTTTTGAAGGATGGATCAGGATGCCTTTTCCTAGCACTCCTTGAGCAAAGGCTTCATCTTTGGCACTGCTTAGTGGCGCGATCGTTCCTTCTACTGGAGAAGTGATCACTTCTTTTCGAACAGTCATCGCTGGTTGTCCTTCTGCGATTTCTTCTTCCACTGCATCATCTTTCCAGAAAGCCATGGTCAAACCAAAGCCAATCGCTGCAGCGATCAAGATTCCGAAGACAGAGAACCACATGCCACTAGCGTCGCCTTCTGGAGTGATATAGTTGAAAATGCCAAAGACCCCTAACCCACCAGAGGTGTAACTCGTTGTTCCATTGATCATCAAGAAGGCACCTGCGACCGCACCACCGATCATTGAGTAGAAGAATGGCATTTTTTTCGGTAACGTGATCCCATAAATCGCTGGCTCCGTTACACCGAAAAGCCCTGAGATAATAGCTGGTGGACATAGTGCTTTCAGTTTTTTATCTTTCAGTTTAAAGTACATCGCCATCACTACGGCTGTTTGAGCAAAGCTGGCACCAAACGTAGCTACCAAAATCTGACTATAACCAAGTTGCGTGATTTGCATAATGTGAAGCGGAACAACTGACCAGTGAAGACCGAAAATAACCAATACTTGCCAGAAGAAACCTAGCAACAAGCCATAGGCAACTGGTGAGAAGTCCATCAACGCTTCAAATCCTGAGCTCAAAAGATCCGTCAACATACTGATTACAGGTCCAATCACCAAAAACCCAATTGGCAATGCAATCAAGAGAACCAAGAACGGCACTAAGAACGTTTGGACAACAGAAGGAATGATTTTTTTCGCAAGTTTTTGAACTTGTGCAGCAAAGGCAATGATAAAGATGACCGGCACCACACTGCTAGTATACGTTGCGCCAACCCACGGAATTCCTAAAAACGTTTCGTACGCAGGCAAGCCTAACAAGCTATACGGTGCAGCAGCTCCCTCGCCAGCCCCTGCAAGAAATGTGGCTTGCAAAGCAGATCCTTGAATCGTTGGGTAACAAAGCGCTGACCCGATCACGATTCCCACCATTGGATTTAAGCGAAACTTTTTCGCTGACGTATACCCTAAAATCACTGGCATAAACATGAAGATCGAATCGCCGATCGCATTGAACATCACGTAGGTACCTGTCGTCGTTGTATAATCGATCAAGCCTGTTGTACCAATAAAAAGCAACAGTGCGTTTAGTCCTTTGATCATCCCCGCCGCACACAAAGCCCCTAAGAAAGGTTGGAAGCAGCCGCTCAAAATATCGATCAAACGATCAAACAAGTTGCCACCTGAAGCTGTTTCTTCAGCATCACCACTGATTCCTGCTACATCGATCACTTCTGCATAGACATCAGGTACATGGTTTCCGATAACCACCTGGTATTGACCGCCACTCTTCATGACCGTCACGACCCCATCCATGTTCTTTAAGACTTCATCATTTGCGACGCCTTCATCCTTTAATTGAAAACGCAGGCGTGTGATACAATGCGTCAAGCTATTGATGTTCTCTTTCCCACCAACATTTGCTACGATTTTTTCTGCTAATTCACGATATTTTCCCATTTTTGATTCCTCCAATTTTTTTGTATTGAAGGTTTAGCCAACTGAATGTCACTATCCAAAATGTTTTCTTTTTTTGATTTCTTGCTACATGGTCAGATGCCTTGAAGCTGATGTTTGATAAGAATCATTGCGAAGAAATTTTTCTTTTTCGACACCTTCTCATGAATCAAAAAATCCTTCTCCTTTCTTGTTTTTTTTCAATCAACGATTTTTTTGCACAAGTCTGGCAATATGAATCGTTAAATACAAACTTTCGTCACTGGACATTTGATACTGATACTGATTTTCTAATAGCTCAGCGATTTTTTGTACGCATTGATACGCATTTCGATACTTCACTTTGACCATAGCCAAAAGATCTTCATCGGTTTCATCCACATGAGTAGTATGGTTTTGCATTCTTGAGACAAAAAATTTCAAATGCGTAGTGAAGCGATAAAAATAAACGGACTCTTCATCAAAGGTTGTTTTGAAAAAATATTTAACAATGTTAATAATGTCTTGCATCGTTTGGGTTAGTTCAGCAATATTGCCTTGGTCACCATTCTCAGTTTGCGCATTGACGAGATGCAGAGCAATAAAGCCAGCTTCGTCATCTGGCAGCTGAATCCCGTAATGTTCTTTGATTTTCTCTACTGTTTTGCAGCCTATTTGGTACTCATCGGGGAAAAAACGCTTGATATCCCACAATAAGACATTTTTGACTGTCATTCCTTTTTTCGATCGTTCAATGGCACAGTGCATGTGATCCGTCAACGAGATGTAAATGGAATCATTGATTGGGGATGACAATTCTCGCCGAGCATACTCAATGATCTCATTGGATAATTCAAGATATTCCAATGGTAAGTCAGCAAGCAGCTCTTGAAATTGAGATAAGATCGTCTGATTTTCTAAGCGATACACTTTATCGACCGTTTCTGAAGAAATTTCATCTCCCACTTTTTTCTTAAATGCAATCCCCCGCCCCATAACAATAATCTCGTTTTGACTTTGATCGGTAGTGATCACAACATTATTGTTTAACACTTTACTGATTTTCATGTCCTACCCCCACTTACTTTATCATTGCGGATATGGTTCATTGCTTGTCTTTATTGCTGAGCCAACAGTCAACACAGAAAAAACCTCATGAAAGCAGCGCAAATACCGCAGCTTCATCAGGTTTAGCTTGTTAAAAATCAACAATCACTATCCATTAGAACCAGTTTTATTATCTTTATCATAGCAAAGGTAGAAAGCGCTGTCAATCGTTGTTCGTTATTTTTACTGACACCTAATACGAATCTATTGATCGTTTCTTAAATACACGAGCGATCAATTTTTATTCATTCTTATCTTAGATAAAGACAAAACCCTTAGCGAACGAAAAAAACGCTCCCCAAAGACTTGACTGATCAGTCTAATCTTTGGGGAGCCGGCTATGGTGTCATTTGTTTCTTGTTTTTCAAAAAAACCTAATCATCTTGTTTACGATAATTTTTTTTGATGTAGGGCTGGTTTTCTTGGTTCATACGGATAACGATCTTATCAAAACTATTGTCACTCACTTGTGTCGAACCATTCATTTTGATTTTTGGCTGTACTTCGATCACCTTTGGTTTATACTGCATTTTCCCTTTTGAGATCCGCTTGACTAAGAGTTCAGCAGCTTGCGAACCAATCTCATACGACGGTTTTTCAATCACAGACATTTCATGATGATAAAGTTTGTTCCAGCCTAAATCATCATAGCCCCCGATCGCAACATCTTCTGGAATCCGTAAACCCAAGCTATAGATCACATGGATCAACGCAAACATCAACTCACTGTTTTCAGCTAGTATTGCTAAACGATAGCCTTGATTTTTTTTCAACAATTCGTTTAGTGATTCCTTACACGCGTCAAATGCCGCTTGTGTTTCTTCGATCTCAAATGCTAATTGTTCAGGATTTCTTACTGCGATTTTAGAACTTTCCAAAAAAAGAGCGAGCTTTTTCTTCCGACTAGGCGTTGTGAGCGGTGGTGTAAAGTAAGCGACTCGATCAAAGCCTTCTGAATAAATACGTTGAATCATCTCGGCCGTCGCTTTTTCATTATCAACGATGACTGTATCAATCATCACTTCTTCGATCGTGCAATCAGCCAGCACGATCTTGACCTTTTGCTCAGTCAAGCTTTTCACGAATGCTTCGTCCTGATTCGACGACAGAATCAGCCCTTCCACTTGACGGTCGATCAACGCTTGAATTTGATCCTGCTGAGAAATATTTTTGTGATCGGTTTCAACAAGAATCACCTGAAAAGATTTTCGTATACAATAATCATTGACGCCTCGAACTAAAGCTGCTACTTCCGGGATCATGATATTGCTGACAACGATGCCGATCAATCCCGTTTTATTGTTTTTCAACCCCTGTGCTAGCGCATTTGGACGGTATTCAAGCTCTTCGATCACTTCTTCGATGCGCTTTTTTGTCTCTGCTGACATAAATTCATATTTGCCATTCAAATATCTAGAAACGGTGGTTTTTGAAACATTTGCTTTTTCTGACACCATCTTAATGGTGATTTTCTCATTTGCCATTCAATCCACGCCTTGCTTTTTGCTGTTGGTCAATTATATCATGGAACCCTTGAAAAATGAACAAGGACCGATTTCGTTCCACATGGACTGTCCTATCTCAATAGTGACGGATCGTAAAGAAGCCGGTAAGTGAGCGATTTTCAAAGAACTAGCCCATTGCTTCAATGTGGCGCATTTCTTGCTGCACGACTTCATATATACTTTTTGAAAAGTCGACTTCCAACGGATAAGAAAGCAAAATATCTAACATTTGAGGCACAAAGTCTGTCTCACACAGTTCTTTTGCAAAGGCCATCGCCGCAATTTCCGAAGCACAACCAACCGTTGAACGATGCTCGTAGGAAAAAAAGCGCCACAGTGGAATCGTTTTGGTGATATGGTACATCGTTGGCCCATGTTGCTCTTCTAAATAGTGAAAAATTTCATGAGCGATCAAGACTCCTCGGATAACTTCTGGTTTAGGCAATATTTGCGAAGATCGAGTCAGCTCGGTGTAAGCAGCAATGGGTTCAGTGATCAATTCAATGGAGCGCTCCATGATAAACTGCGCAAAGACCATACGAAACTTCGTCGGTTTTCCAGATCTTTCCGTAATCGTTAAACCAAGCTTATTCGCCAAGTACCAGGCACGATCTGCCTTTTCCTGTTTTTTTAAATCAAACTGGTCGAGCATTTTTTGCGCCCATGTTCTACCACATAAAATGGCTTCTTCAATGATTTCGTTTTTTTCCTCTTCACTCACTTTATTACGCAGCATCTCGCGGGTAAACTCAAATACTCCCCAACTGAATTCGTTGATGGGCATGAGCTGTTCATACCACGTTTCTAACAATACCAGATCAACCGTATGTTGCTGTTTTAAGAAAAACCTCTGCTTGATCATAGGGAATTTGCCGCCAGAACCATCACTTCTTCATTTGGATCTAAAGTCGACATTTCGATATCGATCAACAACATCAATGCCTCCAAATCGTTTACTGAAAAATCCATCACCCGTGGTCCGGCACAAATATAGAAATCTGGACGCAAAATCACTTCTGTCTGATAGATCGCCAAGTCATCCCACAGTTGCTCGACTGCTTGCACATAATTCTCCGCGGTTGTTTTGATGACCTTCCCTGAAGCTCGTTGTACTTTAATAAAGCCTTTTTTATCAAGAATTCGAATTGCCGGATTGTCTCCTGAAGAAACACGGGTTCCAAACACATAAAAATGCGAGCTTTTCTCTAAAAGATCAATTTCGTTGGTAGGTAGCCCCAAATCGCTTGCTGCTAATTCTTGGGCTTCCTCGACGGTCGCCTCTGCTAAAAGATCCGTCGTCTTGACTTCGGTGGAACCAGTCGCAATGGCTGTGACTTTAGATGTTTGAGGATCGATTTCGATAAAGACTTCCACACTTTCTGGGGTAGCCCCACTCTCAATGGCTTTATTGATAGCCTCTGTTTTGATTGATCGCAAGTCTTCTTTCGAAGGGGAAGGAATGATCCGTTCAACAACATCTCGCACCATCGCTAGGGCGACGCCAATTGAGGAAATCACCTCAGCATTCTCCGGAATCGAATATTTTACGCCCATTTTTTCTGACAAGTAGATAATTAATGACGAAGCGCCGCCACCCACTCCTACTAATGAAATTTGGCTTTTTTCTAATTTGTATTTTTCTGCTAAAGCCAAAATGACTGGCTCTAATTTTGCATAAGAACGCTCCATGATTTGTGTCGCGATATCTTCGATCGTCGTGCCACAATAATCCGCTAATACGCCCATCGCTTTTCGAGCCGCTTCGATATTCCCATAAGAAAAATGTTCCGGTTTGATCAAGCCCAACACATTCGCTGCACACGAATTGGTGATAGTTACCCGCTCACCATTATCAAATTTGATCGCAACATAATCCGCAGGATCTCCTTCTTTCGGACTAAAGAATTCCACCTCTCCTCCTGTCCAATTGGTTGGATCAGAGTAGACTGCGTAGTCCAGACCGGCAATATGAGCAGATCGAGGTCCTACATCTACCACTCCATTAGCAGTTGCTCGAATCATGGAACCCCCTGCACAACCCGTGATCCGAACATCCAAACTGGAAATGTATGTTTCATGTCCGCCAACGACAGAATAGTCGATCGCTGGCCGTCCGTTTTTTATGACACCGATATTGGTGGTTGTGCCGCCTACTTCAAAATACACACCATTTGATGCTCGTAAATACATCAGTGAACCCATTACTGAAGCTGCTGGACCCGAGAGCATAGTCAGAACTGGTCGCTTTTTCATCTCAGCAATTTCCATAACCCCACCATCGCCGCGCATGATCATTAAGGGTACATCTACTCCCGACTCCTTCACAGAGACTTCCGTTGAATTTGCGACAGATAACATTTTAGGTAAAATGCTTGCATTGATAGTGGCCGTTCGTGTTCTTCTGGTCAATCAGTAAAGTTTCGTGATATCCGAAGCAACGGTACAGGGAATTCCTTTTTCTGTACAAACTTCCATCACTAGATTCTCAGCATCATTATTATCTACTCCAAAAGCCATACTAGCGACGATCACTTCTGATCCTTGCCTCACTAAATCATCGATCATCTCTTCCACACTCACTTTATTCATTCCTTTGAGTTTTGAGAAGGCATTGATGATCTTAATGGATCGCTGATTCCCTAACACGATATCGGCAATTTTTAATTGACGCTTTGCCAGAAACCCTTCGAAACCACCACGAGCCATACCGAAAACACCAATGTCAGCCACATCCCCTTCAATCAACGCGTTCGTGGCTTGGGTGGTTGAATGAGCAACAAAAATCACACTTTTTGGGTCAATATCATTTTCTTTCATACAATTTTGAAAACTCTCAACAACGCCAGCAGCTACCCCTCGTTCATGATCATGGGTGGTCTTCACGCTGGATTTTCCTATGATCTCGTGAGTCAGATTATCGATAGCGACAGCTTTTGTATGGGTACCGCCTACATCGATCCCCATTCTAACTTTTCTTAATTCACTCATTTCCACTTTCCTCCTACATCCATAGTTGCATGATTTATTGATTAGCTACGTTTTTTCATCGACTAGTTATTCAATCCGAACAAAATGAGCGCAATGATACACAGGATCGCACTAGAAAGCCACCCAGCTGGTATCGAAAACTTCATGAAATCTTTAGAACCAACTTTATAATGTCCTAGCCCCCATGCTACCCATGACTGAGTAATATCCAAATGCTGAGGAGCGATCGTGACCACAGCGAAAAGTGGAAAAATGAATGCCAGATCCCAATTTGTGGCAGCTAAGATCACTGCCGCTACTGCGCCTCCTGATCCCACTAAGTTCAAAGGACCACGGAAGAAACCAAGGGGTGCTAAGATGGCAAATAAGATCGCAAGAGCCACGGTACTATGAGGAACTAGACCGCCAACGATTGGTTCAAAGAAAGGAACCGCGAGACTTGCAGCTGAATTAAACATAGCCAGTACTAATAAGAAACCTACCAGGGGCGCAACATCGACAGCACCATCTGCAAATTGTTTAGCTAACATGCGGCAAATATTTACGAAACCACCTTTTAATTTTCCGCAAGTCAGTAAGGCGTACAAAGCTGCCAGAATAAATGCAGGAATAATAGGAAACTCAGCAAACACAACGAGTAAGACTGGTGCGATCACAGCCACCCAAGAATACCAAGGAGCATCGCCTGAAGTTGCACCAGGTGTGGAAGCCCACGCTTTGACTTTTGATGATTTCGCACGACTTAAAGCAATATTGGCAAAAACCAATGTCACAAGTAAGGAAACGACTAGTGCGATCATACCGAATGTGAAATAGTCGGAAAACCCATATTCCATCATGGATTGACTTCCTTCAGGTTGTAATGCTGCTAAAATACCTTGGTATTGCACAAAATTTGTTACATTGGCAAAAATTCCCGCCATGATAGAACCCATAAAAGCGAATAAAGCGATCGCTGTTGGAATACCCAACGCTTGCAAAATCGGCATAACGATCACTGCGATAGAGATTACAGGACCAATGCCCGTCATGGAAGTGAAACATAAGGCAGTAACAGTACATAAAAGGGTCATGGTGATCCGTGGTTTATCTCCACCAAGCTCAACAACCTTCCGAATCAGCGTTGCTGCGATCCCTGTATCCATCAAAATCCGACCAAAGAAGGAACCGAAGAAAATATTGACCAGAATCGAACTAGCAAAACCGGCGGGTCCTGTTTGATAAATGTTCGTGATCGTATCGACAAAATTCAAAGCTGTTAAATCCGGACTCAACGCATTGCCAATAAAAGCTAAAACGGTCCAAAGTGTTGCCATAACGAAGAAACCTACCATCAGGTTGAACCCTTTGACGCAGTACCAAACCATTCCTAAGAAAGAAACGATCATTAAAATACCAATTATAATTTCTACCATAAATTTTCCCTCATCTTTCCATTTGAACTATTTTTTGTTCATAGATCGTGTTGCAAGTTTCTACGTTTGCTACTTTCCCTATTCTCGCTGAATGCGACCTTTGTCATGAAAAAAACGGCTAAACTTGTGACCATTCCCCACGTTTGTTTTCCTCCTCTTTTTTTGTTAACCGTTTTAGTTAACCGGTTAACAAAGAATTTAAAAAAATAAAACAACGAATGATTTCTCGTGTTTATCCACTCGACTATCTTTGAGCTCTCAATACATTCCTTTTCGCCCCCTTCTCGATGGGACAGCCATTATTCCAATCACCCTCCACAATCCTCTCTCGTTGGTTGGGTTCTTCGTAAAAAATAGGCTCAGGATACTTGCCTTTTGCTTAGAGCAGCTTCCCTCCTATATCTAATCTATAATTTGATCCTCCTATTTGCGCAACATTTCACATAGAGCTCCTCTGCCACTCGCTTGACTGCACGTGATTCCTAATCATAACCGAAAGGTCTCGCGACCGTTTAATCCGTTTGTATGTCTAGGAACTAGTTGCTTGAATGTCTACATGATAGCAAATGATGAAAACGCTATCAATCACAAATAGAAATTTTTTCCTCCATTTGTTCAATTTATACAAAATAGACCTTAAAATACCTAGGTGGTATTTTAAGGTCTATTGGTCGTTTAAACTTCACTTGCCTGCAAACGGTACATATCGGCATACAACCCTTTTTGAGCCAAAAGTTCATCATGGGTGCCTTGTTCGACGATCGAGCCTTTATCAAGCACCAAAATCAACTCGGCATCGCGGATGGTAGACAATCGATGGGCGATCGCGATCGTGGTTCGCCCTTGACGCATATTTGCCAACCCTTCTTGGATCAGTCCTTCTGTTTCAGTATCAATATTGGCAGTCGCCTCATCCAAGACCAGCACTTTCGGATCGGTCACCATGGTGCGGGCAAAGGAAATCAATTGTCGCTGCCCACTTGAATAGCTGGCGCCCCGTTCAATCACTTTGGCGTGGTATTTACCAGGTAATTTTTGAATAAAGGCATCTGCTTGAACAAATTTTGCTGCTGCTTCGATCTGTTCCTCACGAATGTCCTGATTCAATAAGCGGATATTGTCAGCGATGTCCCCATAAAACATGAAGGCGTCTTGCAATACGAGTCCGACTTTTTTCCTAAGCTCTTCCATCGTGAAGTCGCGGATATCTTGATCATCGATCAAAATTTGCCCTTCCCCGAATTCGTAAAAACGCATCAACACATTGATGATCGAGCTCTTGCCACTTCCTGTGTGACCGACTAAAGCCACGGTCTCACCTGGATAGGCGATGAAAGAAATATGATTCAATACGTTATTTTTACCATCATAGGAAAAACTGACATCGCGAAATTCGATTTTTCCTTTGGTGATGGTTTGACTAGCATCGGGGTTTTGCTGCGGCGTGTATTCTTCGTTATCCATAATCTTTAGAATACGGCTGCCGGCGACCATCCCATCAGTAAAGACGCTGAGAAAATCCATCATCTGTGTCATGGGATTAAAGAATCCTTGAATATAGGTCGTAAAGGCGAAAATCAACCCGACTTCAATGGGCGATTCTAAGGCATCAAACCCAAAGACCGTCAACGACAAGGCGATCGCTAAGGCATACAACAAACTAATGATTGGTGATAATAGCAGCGCATTCGTGCGGATCATAGCGTATCTGGTTTTCAAATAATCATCATTAGTCGCTTCGAATTCTTCATTCAGCCGCGCCTCTTGACGGAATTGCTGAATGATTTGCATACCAGAAATCGATTCATTCAATTTCGTATTCAGCTGACTCAGTTTTTCCCGCATTTGACGATAGATACGAGAGCTGAATTTTTGATAATACCAGATGACTACCATTAGGATCGGCAGAAAAATCAAGTTCAGTAAGGCAATTTTGACGTTGATGCGGAACATGGCGGCAAAAGAAGAAACCACCGCAAAAATTCCTGTCAATACCATCAAGAAGACATACCAAAATTCATACAACGTTTCTGTGTCGTTGCTGACCCGTGAAACGATCGAACCCGCTGGCGTCTGATCGAAATAGCGCATCCCAAGACTATGCAATTTTTCAAATAATTTTGCTCGAATATACTGATAGGTTTTTAAAGAACCCATCGAATAAAGGAACCATTGGAAAAACCAAATCACAGCTTTTACCAACACCCCAAAGAAATACAATGCAGCAAAGAAATAAATGACTTGCTGGGTCGCCGTTTGATTGGTCAAATAATTATCCATAAAGGTTTGAATGATCAAAGGTAACAGGATATTGACGATCGATAGCACAAAAGCAAAAAAGATCGCTGCATAGAAGGTTTTCCGAAATGGCTTGGCAAAAAGAAACATTCGTTTGATGATGTTTTTTTGCTCTTTAAAGGGAATCGATTTACTCCATTCTGATTCTTGCATTAGGCTTCACTCCCTTCGATTTTGGCTTCTAGTTGCTGTTTGTCCCACATTTTTTTATACCAGCCATTTGCAGCCAATAATTGTTCATGGGTCCCGCGTTCACTGATTTTCCCATTGTCGATCACGAGAATTTCTTCTGCGTGCTTGACACTGCTTAGGCGGTGGGCAGCAATGATCGTTGTTTTATTCTGACGGAACGTCCGCAACTGTTGTAAAATAGCTTCTTCCGTTTTGGCATCTACTGCTGAAAGGGCGTCATCTAAAATCAATAATTCTGGATCAGTGATCAAAGCACGGGCAATGGATAACCGCTGTTTTTGTCCGCCAGAAAGAGAAACACCACGTTCCCCCACCATCGTTTCGTACCCTTCAGGAAACTGACTGATATCCTCGTGGATCACTGCCAATCCAGCAGCTGCTTCCACTTCTGCTTGAGAAGCCCGTGGTTGCGCAAAGCGGATATTGTCTCGAATCGTCATGGAAAATAAGAAATGATCTTGCGGAACATAACCGATCGACCCCAAAAGAGCATTCAAGGAGTATTGCTTGCTATCGATGCCCCCGAAGGTGATCGCTCCATCAAATGAATCATACTCTCGCAACAAAAGCTTCATCAAAGAGGTTTTTCCAGCACCGGTTTTCCCGACGACACCAAGTGTTTGCCCGGCAGGCAAAGTAAAGTGGATGTCTTGCAGGGCAAAATCATCTCCTTGATAGTGAAAATCATTGATTTGAACGTCAACCGTTCCTTGGGCTGGGGCATCGACCGCATCTTTGGCTTCAATGATATGGGTCTTGGCCGCCAACAATTCGGCAACCCGATCATAACTAGCATTGCCTCGTTCCAGCACATTAAACAGACGTCCGATGGCAAACATCGGCCAAACTAACATACCGATATAACTGATGAAGGATACCAATTGACCGATCGAGATGGTACCGTCCATAACATAATTGCCGCCGACGATGATCGTTAGCACATAGGAGATTCCGATGATGATCGTAATAAACGGATCAAACAAGGCATCCAGAAAATTGACTTTGCGGTTTTTGATGATGGCATGGTCGATTTTGGTTTGAAAATCAGCGATGTCCTCTTTTTCCTGTCCAAAGGTTTTGATGACTTTCATCCCAGTAATACTTTCTTGGGCTTTGTCGTTGATGGAAGAAAATGCTTCTTGCGAGTCACGAAACGCATCATGCAATTTGCTGCCAAGAACCCTTGCCATGACTGCTAAAAAAGGCAGCGGCAATAGAGCAATGATCGTTAACCGCCAGTCGATAAAGAGAACCATCGCAATGATGGTTGCCCCTCCCGAGATGAAGGAATCGGCAAAGGTCAAGATCCCTGCCCCTGCCACATTTTGGATGGCATTCAAGTCATTGGTGGCATGGGCCATCAAATCACCTGTCCGATGCTTTTGATAAAACAACTGATCCATCCTTGTAAAATGTGCAAATAGCTGTCTGCGTAACGTTTTTTCTAGCCGAGCGGCACTGCCCCAGATATGCGTTCGCCAGACAAAACGAAACACGTATTGAGCGATGGCTGAAGCAATCAAGATCATGACCCAAAAAAAGATCGTCTGCATCGAGATCTCTTTTTCCGCAATCTCATCGATGATGATCCCGATAACTTTGGGAGGTGCCAACTGTACCAAGGCGACCAAGACTAAAGAGCCTACGCCTAACAAATAATGTTTCTTTTCTTGTTTAAAAAACCAACCTAACTTCCTAAATATTGACATAACACTCTCCATTTCTTTATGACCTGTTGCCTAAATTTTGCGATTTTTCCGAATATTCATTGGATTCAGATTCGATTGCTTCCCCGCTATTTACAGAACATAAATAGAAAAAGTACCCTGGGGACATTTTTGATTCGTTGCTGCGTTTTGCCGCAATAAAAAGCGAGCTGATAAAATCAGCCCGCTTCTTAGAAAAAAACCTACTTTTGGTTTTTCATTTGCTGCATCATCTGACGAATTTTTTTCTCAGAAGGTTTTTGACCCATTGACATCATCATCGAGCGAAGCATATCCTCATTAACGGGAGGATTTTTCTTTAGATAATCTTGCATATATTTACGCGCCAAAAAGAAGCCGCCGACAGCGCCTAGTAATGCTGCAACAACAGCGATCACGATTACGATTCCTATATTAATAGTCATTTGAAAACTCTCCTTTCTCTTGTACTCTCAATGAATCATTTTACTAGAAAAAAACACAAAAAGAAAGAGTGAAAGCTGGATTTATCCAAAAACTTTCACTCGTTTCCTCAACTTAATGCAACATCTCTTTTGTTGAATAACCAATTTGTTAAAAGGTAGATTAAAACACTGTAAACAAGGATCCCGATCGCCATTTCCCAATAGCCCAATCCCGGATCAAAAGCAGTCATCTGCATGTCAGGACTATTTAATACACTCGGTATCTGCTCTTTGATATTCATAAAATTAAATGGATTCCACTTCAGCCATGGGTATTTTTCTTGCGCAAAAAGCATGATCGAGTTGATGATGCTGCTTCCAAACAACATACCCAAGCCTAAGCCTACCGCCAGGCTTTGAGAGCGAATGACGGCGGAGATAAAGATGGTCAATGCAATATAAAAGACGATCAATAGCAAGTTGGTTCCCGCAAAAACAAGGGCAACGAGAATCGCCGCTAGCCCGTTGTAACCAGTAGCAGCAAAAGGAGATTCAGCTGCTAAAAATAAATTGGCGGCTGCTAAACTACTGATTAGTAAAACAGCGGTCCCTAAAAGCGCAAATAAAAACGTGTTGATGGCTTTTGCTGCTAAGATTTGGCTTCTGGAAAAAGGCCGAATCAATAAGAACTTGATCGTTCCTCGACTAAACTCTTCTGCCACTGAAGAAGCCGCCACAATCACTACAAATAAGTTTAAGAACGACGTCATATCGCTTAAAGAAGCAAATAAATCATTGGCACCAATTTCTGGACTACCTAAGCGTACAACATAGGTCAAGCCAAACGTCATTAAAACCAATAAAAGCAGCATGATCCAAGTAGAACGCTTTTTGGTTAATTTGATCCATTCATTTTTAATCAATGTCAGCATGCTTACAAACCTCCTTCTTCGGTCCAAGCCAAGAATGTATCTTCTAAAGAAGATTGCTTTGTCCGTAGTTCTTTTAAGCCGATACCCGCCGTCACGATCGCTGCAGCGATTTCAGAACGCTGATCTGTTTGCAACGTGACGTGCATTTCGTTTTCTACGTGCAAGAGCTCGACGTCAAAGGAAGCTTTTAACAGTGCTTCTGTTTGCAAGTTATCATCGGTTTTGATGATCAACACATTTTTCTCTGCTTTCAACTCTGCCATTGCTACTTGATGAGTGACTTTTCCTTTTTGCACCACGATCAAATGATCGGCAATTTGTTCGATATCGCTTAATTGATGACTGGAAACTAAGACAGAAACTCCTTTTGCTCTCAAAGAAAGAATCATTTCTCGGAACTCCCGCATTCCTTTAGGATCCAGCCCATTCATCGGCTCATCTAAAACTAATAGATCTGGTTGATGGACCAGCGCCTGGGCAACACCTAAACGCTGACGCATCCCTAGTGAATAAGTTTTGACTTTTTGATAGATATGTCCTTGTAAATGCACCTGACGGATCAGGGCTTCTAGCTCAGAGGCTGTGCCTTTTTTCTTCGCCATTCGCTGATACTGCATCAAATTCTCATAACCGGTCATATAATTATAAAACTCAGGATTCTCAACGATCGCTCCGACTGAGGCAATCGCTGTTTTAAAAGAAGAATCCAATAAATTTCCCATGATGGCAATCGATCCTGTGTTGTGCTTCATCAAGCCAACGATCATTCGGATGATCGTCGTCTTCCCAGCCCCATTGGGTCCTAATAAACCAACGACTTGTCCTTGGTCCACCACAAAGGAAACATCATCAATGATTCGTTTGGTTCCAATCAATTTGGAAACATTTTGCAGTGCTAATACTTCTGTCAAAGTTACCCCTTCTTCCTAACACCATTTCTGCAACGATTTTAGATAAAAAACGTTATGATAATATGTATACCATGCCATCTCTGTAAAAAAAAGTCAAGAAGTGAAAAAGGAACATCGATGCTCCTGTTTTTGCTTCTTGACAACTTCGTTTATCACTGTTGCTTTTCACGTTTGCCCAATTGCTGCTGGTCAAAAGCTTGGCAAAATTATAAGTTCTATTGGCTCGATCTTATAGCGGGCTCACTCCGTTTGGGTGAATGCCAGCTGGGCGAACGCCGCCTTGTTCTTGGCACTTCTGATCTGTTTGATCACTTGCTTGAGCTGTTTCCACTCCTTTGCGCTTGGGTGACCATTCCAATAAAAGAGGTAAGGCTGTTCTTCCTCGGAAAATTCCTGATGGATCGGATAACCACTGATCACCAAATCTGGTTTTTGAGACAGCGAATAATGGGCCATCGCTCGATGCGTGGCATTCATCAAGCGGTTCTTGATCCAAAGCTCTTGCGTTTTTCCGTATTTCGAATGGATCGAGAACGTGACCGGCTGTTCGTATTTGATAAAAATAACTCTCAGTAACATACAATATTGGAAAATCAAGCGATCATTCATTTGCAGTAATCTACGCAACTCTGGTAAAGAAACAGTCGCTTCCAAAAAAAACCGTTTCATGGTTGGATAAAGCACTGGAAAAGCGGCTTGCAGCTCTTGCTCGTCGGTTGTTTTGCCAAAACTATCGCTTTTTTGTCGCGTACCAAAACAGCCAGAGGCGGAATGGATCATGACCAGATTAACCAGTAAATAGTTTTTTTCGGCTTCTGTAAACGTCAACCGAAAATACACGGCTAGTTTTTCAACGAGCTGCGCTTCTTGCTGGTACTTTGGCTGAGTCAACCACGAGATGTTAGCAGCATCGAGATCCTCCTCAAGATAGGTGTTCATTACCCCAAACATATAATACAAGAAGCTGCGTTCAACCTCCGAAATTTCAGAAAACGGCAGATGATTCCTGTGAAACAATGGGTTCAAAAAGACCTGATCAAACTGTTTTTTTTCAATTAATGGGTGCTCAAAGGTAAGTACTTCGTTTGGTAAAAACGAAAGCGGATGCTTTTGATGGATTCTTTGCACGGAGATAGCGAATAGATGAAGAAATTTATCGATATCGATTTTTCTCATATAAGAAGCATGGGTTTCAAACAACGCTTCAGCCTGCTCTTTCTCCTTGATCGATGCCAAGACTTGTGAGTCCTTCTCATCAAAAATTTGCCAATAGGTAAGATGATAAAAATAGCGGATCGCATATTCATCACCTGCCAAAGGATCACCTTTTTTTAAACTATAGGACAAATGATAGTTCGCCAAAACATGATTTAACTCCTGCAATTTTCGTTGAATCGTGCGGGGACTGCTAAAGGTTTTGTGGCTGAGTTGTTCAAGGGAATGATAATCCCCCTGAAAGAGTGCATCCAGCAAGATAAACCCAACGGTTCCCTGCAACAATACACTATAGGCTTGGCTCAATAGAAATCGTGGAGAAAAAGCAATCGACACTTCTTTTTCCAGCCGATCATAGGTCAAAGTAAACTGAGGATAGCGTGCGCGAAACACCTCTACTTGCTGAACGATCGACTGCATTTTGGTGGTTTTCCTATCGAAAACACCTGAGAGCTCTTTAATTGTATAGTCTTCCTTGTTCGTTTCGTAACAATAACTTAGAAACGCATAAATTTGTTTTTCTGTCGCATCCAAAAGTGCCTGTAACATGAAATTTCCCTCGCTTGTATAATCAGCAAACCCTGTTTTTATGCTAAATTTGTCATCTTACAAAATTGTAAGCTGTCAGTGTTTGGTGATGGTACCACCGTGCGCTCTTTTCTGTCAAATCACTTTTAACAAATTTTCCTTTCGTTATCTGTATATTTTCATAAAAAAAAGTCTGACGCCTCAAAACGATCGTCAGACTTTTTGTTAAAAACGGTAAAACAAAACGTGATTGTGCTTTCTGGGGAAGAAAATTCCAATCGCGGGTTATCAATTCTCTCATTATCCTCGGCTTTTTTCTTTACTGTCTCTCATCAGAAAATAACTTTCGATTCAACCAGTAAAGGAAGACAGTAAGGATAACCACGCCTAGACCAAAGAGTAAATAGCGAATACTCGTATTTTTGCTGCCGGTTTTCGGTAGTAAGGCTCCATTGACCTCCTTAGCACTGCTTGTCTCCGTAAGTTGTTCCTGTTCCATTTTCACTGAAGACGATGCTTTAGCGAGTTGTTTGCCTACGGGATCATTGGAGGAAACACTTCGCTTGCTTGACTGACTTTGGTTCGGCGCTAATTTGTTTGGTTTCGTTTCTGAATCTGAAAGATCCTCAGATGCCGCTTCACTAACGGTCATTGTTCCTGTTGTTGCGGTGGTTTCTTGACTCCTAATTGTCTGACTCGATTCACTCTCACTAACTGGTTGGGTGTTGAAGTTTTCTGACTCACTTGCATAGTGACTACTTTCGATACTTTGAGAATCCTGACTTGTGTTTTCCGTAGTAGACGTCCTTGGATCCGTCGATTGAGAGTCGCTAAATTTCGGTTCGATACTACTAAAGGAAGAGCCTGTTTCTTCAGACACCTTAGAGCTTGCGCTTATCTCAGAGTTCGTGGTCTCACTAGAGCTCGGGGGTGTTATTACCTGCCATTGACTAGGCTTCAAGTTTTCAGTAATCGTTGTTTCACCGTCATAAATCACAACTAAATCTACTTTATCCACACTTTTGATCTCATCGATGGCCATCTCAGTATAGATCCTTAAGTAGTTTTCAACACCTGAAAACCAATCGACATTTGTTAGATACGTTTCACCAATCACCTTTTCACTGTGTCCATTGCCATCCCAACCATAAGTTAAACGGATACAAACGTTTTGTGAAGTCAGCGTTTTGTTCGGCCGTACCGGGATCGTAATGACTTTCAAGGCTTCATCATAGATCACTCGATTCGTTTGAACAGAAAACGATAAATTCCCTCCGGCTCGTTCTTTTGCTGAAGAATGATCGAAACCAAACACCAGCAGCAATAATCCCGCTAACAGCAAAATCAACACGATTCCAACCAGTTTTCTCATTTCCTCACTTCCTAAATGAATATTTCAAGATAACTTGATAAGGAAATTATAATAAATTCTCAGAGAAAACATGCGCCGAAAAAAAAAGGAAAGTGGCTATAAAATGGCATCTTCCCTTTAAATAAGTCTTTATTAATTATTCTTCCAAGTAAAAAAACTGCCTCCAAAATTTCAGTTTCTATCTACCTGATAAATTTACTCCAACTTAACTTCAATGCGCATCCTGCTAAAACCATTCCTATTGCAATCCATAAATGATTAGACGATTCATTCGTTTGAGGGAACTGCTGTTTTTCTGATTGATTATGCAAATTATTTGATTGGGATACCTGCATGTTCCCAGGGGTTGAACTTTGATGTGTCATCGCTCCATTATTACTAGAACTACTCCCGTTATTTGATTCTGAACTACTAATCATACTGCTTTCGCTACTTGGTTCCGTACTACTGCTGGTGCTACTTTCAGTACTTGGTTCCGTGCTGCTACTAGTGCTGCTCTCACTACTTGGTTCCGTGCTGCTACTTGTGCTGCTTTCACTACTTGGTTCCGTGCTGCTACTAGTGCTGCTTTCGCTACTTGGTTCCGTACTACTACTCGTACTGCTTTCGCTACTTGGTTCCGTGCTGCTGGACTCCCCTGGTTCACCGGTTCCGCCACCACCGCCACCATAGCGTGGCGTATAGCCAGTAATACTGCTTGTTCTTGGCACATCATTGACCAAAGCATCAAGGATGCCCCGATTGGTATATTGTTCCAATGAACCATCCGTTTCTGTTTTGTAGGTAATGTAGATCCGTTCCTCTGTATCCCGCAAAGGAATTTCAAAGGAGCCGTCACTATTTAAAACGATCGGTACTTGCTCGACATACGTTGGGTTGGAAACGCTGGGTCCATAGACCACTCGAGCACTCGTACTGACTAGTGTCTGATGAGGACCTAAAAAGTCAATAAACGTTCCATCTTTGATCGTCACTTGGTCCGTGTCAAACGAGTTGATATACACTCGCCAATCAATGATCCGTTTAGGTTGTTGCGTACCTAAATACAGTCCTTGTTTGGTGAGTAAGGCACCCTCCCCTGAATCATCCACTGCTTGAATAAAAATAGGCACCGATTGCGTCCCATTTGCCGTTTCAAAGTTGATGTTGTTGATCTGGTTTTCTATCACGTCATCACTGAACTTTGTCCAAAAATAAAAGTCCCCATGTACATTGGTATTTTGTTCGACAAATTCCGTGAAAACAAAGGTCAGCTGATTGCCAACTTGGGTAACATTGACCACTAAGTTGTTATTTTCATCGTATAAAGCATACGTATTATTGACGCCTTCAATCTCAGCTGGCAAGGTGACGGTCGCTTTGTCACCTGCTTTTAAATCACCTAAGTCCTCCAAACTCCAGGTCATATCTATTTTAAAGGAATCATCCTTTTCAATACTTGTGATGACCTCGTTGTGGCTATTAACGATCGATACATTGGTGATCAGCTTGGCACCCACATCGGTTTCGCCATAAACAACCCGCATACCAGCAAAAACAGGAATCAACAGCAGCAAGACAGCAAATGCTTTTCCTAAACGTTTGATCATTGGTTTCCTCCCTTAAGTGATCGCTTAGCTAAACCCATCGGTCACAGCAATTACTGTACTCGACATGAATATTTTCATTAACAGTTGTCTTTTCGTTTCACGGTGAGAAAAATAGACTTCCAGTTGCCACATTCTTGCCGCGTATCCGCGACTGCCTAATAGAATCAGTGTTAACTAATTTTATCGGCTTTTCGGTGATTTACACAATTAAAACGCTTCATTGGTGAAAGAAAAATAACAATGCAGCAAGCAAAAAACCAAATCCCAATCTGTGTTGATTTAAAGGGATTTGGCTAAAAAATAAATCACTCTGTCGGATCGGCGATTCGATCAATTTGCTGGAAGTACCGGTACTGACAAACAAAGTAAAAAACGAGTTGGAAAATCAAAAAGAGACTAACGATCACACCATAGTATTGCCAAACAGGCAATTCTACTAAAATACGCAAAGCGGTCATTGCCACCGCAAAATGGATCATTGCCACGACTGTTGGCAAGAAGTACATCACTTGCAGTTGGCGTCTCAGAACGTTGTGACGCTCCTTCGGCGACACACCTAAAATATGCAAGGAACGATGGTACGCCCCATCTTTATCTAAATCTGCAAATAAACGGAAATAGATAATCGAAGCGGAGAAAATAAAGAAAACCGAACCTAGTAATACCGTGATCATTAAAATGATGCCATTTCCTTGACGATTTTCTTGGAAAACTTGGTATTTCGAGGTATAAGACGTACGCATCGGAATGTCTTTTGCCGCTTCTGACCACTCTTCATCTGTATAGTCACCTTTGGCTTCAAACTCCCGACTGAGTTCTTCGTATTGCTGATCGATCAAGGCATTTTCTTTATCTAAATTCCCATTGAAATCAGATACCAATTCAGGTGTTTCAGCCCATTCTGGATAGTCTAACCAAATAAAACCAGATTCCATATCATCGTTAAATTCTTGTAAGAGAGCTTGCCATTCCTCAAAGGTCTTATCTGTCACAACTGACAATCCAAAGTAATCCAGAGAAAGCATTGAGGGGCTGTGGACAATCGTAACATCCTTTTTTATACCGGTTTCTGAACCTAATTCAAGTGGATAGATACTTGTGCGTTCGTTCTCAGGGACTTCTAGAAGCTGTTTTCGACGTGAATAATTAGCACTAAGTGTCATTATTTGATTATCTGCAACGGAATCAGCTTCCTCACCGATTTGTTTCATCATTTTCTGATAGTCGCTTTCTCGCATAATTGAAAAGCCATTCGTCGTATAAAATGAATCATTCATAACTGCAGATTCATCAAGATTCGCATAGGCCCATAGTAAGGAAACACTATCCGTTACAGGTGAGTACCCTTTTTCTTCTATGGCAGTTTTAATTTCATTCATTTTCCCCTCAGAATGATCGAGGTCTTCTGGCCCAGACCACGGAAACACATAGGCTACACTGATTCCTTGGATCGAAGAAAAAGAAGAACTGCCGATCGCCAGCATCACGGAAATCCCAACGAATGCCACGGAGGTACTAATAGCGATCAAACTATACATCGCCGCATTGTCTCGCATGCGAAAGATCCATTCGCTGATAGTCAGCATCCGAGTCCCCCGTAAGAAGGTCGGGCGTTTTTTTAATCGTTTCAACAGAAATACGCTGAACTGATGGAATGACAAAATCGTGCCTGCAACAGTCAACAAGACTCCTAGCATAAGTGGCAGCATGGAGTACGTTTGGTAGCTAAAATAAAAGACCGATCCATAGCCAACTAGTAACAGCACAATTCCTGAAAATGCCAATGCCCAATGACTTTTTGGCTCAGGACGTGGTTTTTCATTTTCCTTGATCAATGAGATGATCTGTTCTCCTTGCAAGGTCCGAGTACTGAAAAAGGAGATCAAGAGGAAAATAAAGACATAGATCCCAAAGGTCAATCCTAAACCTTCCATAGGAACCATAAATTTCAGTCCTTCTGTTAGATACATGACATTTTGCGCAATCAGCAGCAACAATTTCGTCACTAAAATCCCCAACCCAATACCAGATACTGTGGCACAGGTTCCTAAAAGGGCATTTTCGACAAACAAAATCTTTCGCAGATCTTTTTCTTCGATCCCCAAAATCAAGTAGATCGCCAGATCACGTTTGCGTCGTTTCAAAAAGACCACAAATGTATACCATAAAAACAACAGCGACAGTAAGGCGATCACCACGAGTGCGACGGATAGACCGACCTTAGCTAAGCTTGAAAGTGTATCGCTATTAGATAAGTTTTCTTCCAATTGCGGATGAAAGAGCAAAAGACTAAAGATATAAAACACCATCGCTGCAAAAGCGCTGCTGACGAAGTATGCTGCATAGGTTCGAAAATTTCCCCGCAGATTACGAATGATCAACTGTCTGAAATTCATGACGGCGACCTCCTAAATGTGCTAGGACTTCAAGAATTTTTTGATAAAATTGCTGTTGATCAGCACCACGATAGACTTCGTTATACAGCTTTCCGTCTTTGATGAAAACGACCCGATCAGAAAAGCTGGCGGAATACGGATCATGGGTGACCATCATGGTAGTGACTTTGCGCTGTTTGTTCATCCGACTTAGTATTTCCATGACATCTCGTGCTGCCTTGGAATCAAGATTACCCGTCGGTTCGTCTGCTAAAAGCAATTCTGGTTGATGGATCAAAGCTCTAGCAATCGCAACTCGCTGCTGCTCTCCACCGGAAAGCTGATAGATGCGTTTGTCTTTTTTCTCATAGATCCCAAGTTCACGTAATAGCTGTTCCGAACGTTCTTTCATCTCAGGAACTGGCACCCGATCCAATGTCAATGGTAAAATCACATTCTCAAGCACGCTCAATGGCGAAAGTAAATTGTAGTTTTGAAAAACAAAGCCTAGTTGCCGACGACGAAACTCCGCGAGTTTTTGCTTAGATAATTCTAGTGGCTGCTCTCCCTTGAGAATCACCGAACCTGAAGTCGGTTTATCCAATGTTGCCACCAAATTCAGCATGGTGGTCTTGCCACTGCCAGATGGCCCCATAATGCTGATAAATTCTCCTTCTGGCACTTTGAGATCGATTTGTTGTAAAACCTCAACAGACACTTCCCCTGTATAGGTTTTCGATACATTTTTCAATTCTAGTAAAGCCATCATCTTCACTCCTTTGCTACCAGTTTAGCAGGCGGCACCGCAATCAGTTATCGATTTCATGATAGAAAGCTTACAAAATTGTAAGAAAGCCTTCACCTCCGAAATGTTAAGGTAACTGTCGTGCCTTGATTCTCCTTAGAGGCAAGCGACACATCGATATCTAATTGCGTACTGATCGTTTCAACTAAATAAAGACCGATCCCAGTTGCCTCTCCTGTTTGCCGCCCATTCTGACCTGTATAAAAGGGGCGAAAAACTCGCGGGAGATCCGCTGTTGCAATCCCGCAGCCTTCATCTGCGATCGTTAAGCTTCTAGAAAAAGGATCGATCTCAAAATAGACTTTACTGTCTGGCTTTGAGTACTTGATGGCGTTGCTGATGAGTTGAAAGAGCAAAATACCTAGCCATTTTTTGTCTGTTGTCACCGTGATATCTGCTTCACTCATCAGCTTCGGGTAGACTTCACTGCGAATAAAATTTCGCTTCTGGTCACCGATACTGTGTTTTAACAATTCCAACAATGAGGCTGATTCGATAACGAAGTCCTCCGTGAAATCTTCCAAGCGCACAAAATTCAGCGCAGTCGCCAAGCCACTTTTTAAGCGATCTGTTTCAGCCAAAAGATCATAGCTATCGACTTCTTCACTTTCAGCCATTAGCGCCAAAACTGAGACAGGTGTTTTCATTTGATGAACCCAGATATTCATGAAACGAATATGATTTTGATGGTGCTGATCTAATTCTGTCAGCCGCTCTTGCTCTTGCTGTTCATGGGCATCGAACTGCTTGCGCCATTGCTTGGAAAGGTAGCCATTGCTTCGGTGTGTCGCTCTTCCATGCTTGATATACTGATAAAACGCAGTATTGGAAAGGTAATCTACCAAATAAACAAGAACAATGAACAGCCCGAATAGAAGCAGACCATAACCAATTACGAGGTAATTTCGATAGCCATCCAACCAAATCACTAAAACGAACAATGAAATGGCTAGGAACGTAACGAGTAGTTTAGGTAAATGGACACTTGCATATGCTTTCATTCTTCCGTACCTATCACTGATAAAGCGTAGCCCTTTCCGCGAATCGTTTGGATCGGATCATTGATGCCCATTGCCGCCAATTTTTTTCGCAAACGGCCGACATTGACAGAAAGCGTATTGTCATCGACGAAGCGCTCATCATCCCATAATAGATTTAAGATCCGTTCCCGTTTGACCATCTCTGGGTGTGCCGACATTAACAGGGTCAATAATTCTCCTTCTCGAACAGTCAGCCATTCACTGGCTTCACGATAGACCATCTTCAATGCTTCGGGATAGTAGATCAATTCGCCGGCTTTCAAACTTCTCGCCCGATCAGACTGTGAATAATCCCCGTAGACTCTGCGAATGTGGCTTTTTACTTTTGCCAGCAGCAAATCATAAGAAAAAGGTTTGACTAGATAATCATCAGCACCATATTCTAGAGCCATCACTTGATCCATATTGCCGTCACGGGCGGAGATGAAGAGAATTGGAACCAACGAACGTTCCCTGATTTTTTGGCACCAATAAAACCCATCATAATAAGGTAGATTGACATCCAACAAAACCAAATCAGGTTGGATCATCAAGAATTCATCTAAAACCGCAGCGAAATTTTCTGGAACAAAGGTTTGATACGCATAGCGGGATAATTGATTTTCCATCATTTTGACTAACGATTTGTCATCTTCGACCACGAATATTTTCATATAAATCCTCCTGTTTTCTCTAAAGTTTACCAAATCTGTGTGAAAAAAACTGCAAAATTCCAGCTTTTTTAAAAAAAGTGTACTTATTTATTGTAAGCAAAATTATTTTATAGTATACTACATTTTGTGATTAAAACTTACTTAAAGTAAAGGTGGAAAAAAATGAAAAATATTTTAGTTGTTAAAGCCAATAACCGTCCTGATGGAGTATCTGCAAAAATGTTTGATACGTTCGTTGAAAATCTTGATACCAACAATGTGGACGTTGTAACCTTTGATGTGTACGCACAACCAATGCCTTATATCGGTCAAACGTTATTTGAAGCATTTGGCAAACTTTCACAAGAACAAGAATTAAACCAAGAAGAACAAGAATTGATGACTGTCCGCCAAGACGTGATGAACAAATTCGCAGCAGCGGATACCATCGTTTTCGCTTTCCCAATGTGGAACTTAACGATTCCTGCTGCCTTGCACACATTCATCGACTATATCTTCCAAGCTGGCTTTACTTTTTCTTATAACGAAGATGGTTCAATGAACCAATTATTGAAAGACAAAGAAATCGTTCTATTGAATGCCCGTGGTGGTGTTTACTCAGGCGAAATGAGCGCAATGGAAAACGCTGTAACCTTTATGGAAAAAGTTTTCGGTGGTATGTTCGGCATGAACATCACAGAAGAAGTAATCATTGAAGGCCACAATGCAGATCCTTCTAAAACAGCAGAAATCATTGCTGAAGGTTTAGAACGCGTAGCAGCTGCTGCGAAAAAATTCTAATCATTGCTATCGATCAACTCCTCAACAAAGCGCTATTGCTTGTTGAGGAGTTTTTTTATCTAAAAACGTAGCTCGTCTATGGATCGATAAAACAAAGAGTCCCCTTAGAACACAGCGGTCTATGT
>NZ_BCPT01000019.1 GCF_001544095.1 Enterococcus casseliflavus NBRC 100478
TTTTGTTAGGTAATGATGGGGACAGCTAAGAAGAAGCGTTGGTCGACAACTGGTAGTAAAAAGATGGGAACGTTTGATAACGATATGATACAGGTTTAAAAACTGTTCTATTTTTGTTGAAAGATTTCCTAGTGTTTGGTATATTGTAGTCTATATAAAGAAGAATTTTTCATGTGTTACAGTTTAGATAATTGTTTGAGGGTTTGAGGAAAAGGAGGGGCAAGCATGCAAGATGCGACCTATTGGGCGGAACAATTGCGGCAAGGAAAAATCAGTTTTGCAGAGCGGGTGGCGATGATCGAAGAAAAAGTCAATCAACAAAATCCGCTTTTGAATGCGCTTGTAACATTTGATCCGCAAGCAGCGATCCAGCATTACGAGCAGCATCTTCAAAAAACGGTTTTTGGGGGACAACCCATGCCGTTAAAAATACTCGGCCAAACCAAAGCAGGGTGGCCAGCAACGTCAGGAGCCAAACTGTTTGCTAAAGCACGAGCCAGCCGCACGGCACATTTTGTCTCTCGTTTAGAAGAGGCAGGCTTTGTGCCGTTAGGGCAAACCAATGCACCAGAATTTGGATTCAAAAATATCACTGATCCAACATTGTATGGGCCTACACGTAATCCGTGGAATCCTGCCTATTCAGCTGGTGGTTCCAGTGGTGGTGCGGCAGCGGCAGTGGCTTCGGGGATGTTTCCGATTGCGGGTGCCAGTGATGGCGGCGGATCGATCCGCATTCCAGCATCCTTTAGCGGATTGATCGGTTTGAAGCCAACCCGTGGCACGATGCCAGTGGGTCCTAGTGAATGGCGCAGCTGGCAAGGCGCTTCTATCAACTTTGCGTTGACGCTTTCCATGCGTGATACGGAACAGTTGTTTTATGCGTTGCGGACGTCACAGCCGACTGCCCCTTATCAGGCACCGCAAGTAGAATGGCATCATCAGCAAGCGAGTCAAAAAACGCGGTTGAAGGTTGCTTTTACTATCGCATCGCCGACCGGTGGCCAAGTGTCTGAAACCGCCATCCAAGCAGTCCGAAGTGCAGCCGCATTTTTAGAAAAGCAGGGGCATGAAGTCGTTGAAGTGGGCTATCCAGTGGCTGGTCAGCAAATGATGACCACCTATTACGCCATGAATGGCGGCGAAACAGCTGCGATGTTTGCTGAGATCAATGCTGCTCGTCAAGTACCGGTCAGACGGGAAGAGATGGAATTGATGACCTGGGCACTTTACCAATATGGCAAAAAACTGCCTGCCGCCGATTACGTTCTTGCCTTGCAGTGGTGGGATCAATTGGCAGAAAAAATGGAAGAAGTCTTTTCAACCTATGATCTCTTTTTGACCCCGACGACGGCTTATCCAGCCCCTTTGATTGAGGAAGCCTTACAAAGCGATAGCATTCGCCAAAGACTGCATGAGATCGAATCGCTTGGAAAAAGTGCTGCGGGTGAGTTGATCGAAGAAATGTTTGCCAAGAGCTATGCTCTGACACCTTACACTCAATTAGCCAATTTAACGGGGCAGCCAGCCATCAGCTTGCCAACTGCTCTTAGCGAGGAAGGGTTGCCGCTAGGGATCCAATTTATGGCGTCTAAAGGCAGAGAAGATCTACTTTTCCAAGTCGGCTATTTATTTGAAACACAGCAACGATTTCTGTTGCCAAAACAAGGAGACTAAGAGGAGGATATTATGAAACAAGTTAGAAAAGGGAAAATCGTTGCAATGGTTGGCTTTTTAGGTTTATTTGCGGGAGTCTTGTTAAGTGCCTGCAGCAAACCAACGGAAGAAGACACCAGTCTAAGCAAGGTGGAAGAAGCCAAAACATTGGTTGTTGCTACTTCGGGAACCTTGTATCCATCGTCTTACTATAACGATGAAAATGAATTAGTGGGCTATGATGTCGATGTGGCAAAAGAAGTCGCCAAGCGATTAGGCGTAGAGATCACATTTAAAGAGTACAATGTCGATGGACAAGTTTCTTCTTTAACACGTGGAGAAACTGATTTTGCTGCCAACGATTTTGGTTTGACGGATGAACGGGCGGAAAAATTCAGTCTCTCAACGCCTATCAAATACTCGTTCGATAGTATGATCGTGCGAAAAAGTGATGACTCTGGGATTGCTTCTTTAGAAGATTTGGATGGCAAAAAAGCTGCTGGTGAACCGAATACCAGCTACATGCGCTTAGCGGAATCCTATGGGGCAGAATTAGTGACTTACGACAACGCAACGAATGATCAGTATTTGACAGATGTTGCGAATGGTCGAACGGATGTGATCTTGAATGATTACTATTTGCAAAAAATGGCAGTCGCTGCTTTGCCAGATATCCCTGTAAAAATTTTGGAAGATGTCTACTTTAATCCGAATGAAACGGGCTTCTTATTCGTGAAAGATCATCAAGCATTACAGGAAAAAGTGGATGCTGTTTTAGCAGAAATGAAAGAAGACGGCCGTTTAAAAGAACTTGCGGAAACGTATTTTCAAACCGATATTTCAGTAAAATCTGATCAAGCGATCCAAACGGTTGAAACAGACTAATGTATATTCCAACCCTTGATTTGCCGTTGATGTGGGAGTCATTGCCCTATTTGCTGTCGGGCTTGTCCTATACGGTCGGCATTGCTGTCGTTTCGTTTCTAGGAGGCAACGTATTAGGGATCACACTCACCTTCTTAGGGATGTTGGAAAATCCATTCATTAGAGGGTTCGTGCGGGGCTACCTCTCATTTCTAAGAGGCGTCCCAGCGTTGGTCTTGTTGTTCCTACTGTATTTTGGCTTGCCTTATCAATTGTCGGCGCTCAGTGCTGCGATCATCTGTTTTACATTGACCAGCAGCGCATTTATCGGGGAAATCTACCGAGGATCAATTGCTGGTGTGGATCGTGGGCAATTTGATGCTGCCTATGCGTTAGGGTTATCCTTTACGAAAACGATGCGTCTGATTATTTTGCCGCAAGCCTTTCGTATTTCTGTACCGGCATTGAGTAATGTGGCAATGGATTTGTTGAAAGGAACCTCCTTGGCAGCAATGATCACGATTCCTGATATTTTTCAAAAAGCTAAGATCGTTGGCGGACGAACCTTTGATTATATGTCCATGTATGTGCTAGTTGCCATCATCTATTGGCTGTTGTGCATTTTGATTGAAGCCGGGCAAAAGCGATTAGAACAACATTTTTCAAAACGCTTTGCCGCTAATGAGGCTGTAAGACAATAAAAAAAGAGCCGAGGCTCGATCACTGCAGAAATCACTCTCTTCTTGAATTGATTTCTGCAGTTTTTGTATTTGAAAAGATAGAAGAAAGGAGATTGCCATAGTAAAACAATGAGCAAAGGCAAGGAAGATAGAGAAATTTCTGTAATGTCAAACTAGTTTCAGTATGAAAATGGTGCTGACCAAGTTATTTTCCTTCACATAAACAGCCTATATTTCATTCGGTCGGCTCAAGTGATTCATGGTAAAATAAAGAAAAGCAAATCGAGGAGGGTCCTTATGAAGTATGAATGGCGCAAACTAGAAAAAGAGCTCTATCTTCCCAAAAAACCAACAGTGATCGAGGTGCCAACGTATCAATTTATCAGTTTAAGCGGCAGCGGCAATCCGAATCGACCTGAATTCAGCGAAGAGATCGCCGCTTTATATACGATTTCTTATTCACTCAGGATGGGGTTAAAAAAAGGGGCTTTTGGCAATGAACCCTTTGAATACACGGTCTTTCCTTTAGAAGGTGTGTGGACCTCTCTGAAAAAGCCAGACGGTGCCGTCAACAAAGAAGAATTGATCTACAAAATCATGATTCGCCAACCAGAACCAGTCACGGAAACACTGTTTCAAGAACAGCTCTTGGCCGTCAAAGAGAAGAAAGACAATCCAAATCTAGAGAAGCTCATCTTTGAACGTTATGAAGAAGGACTGTGTCTGCAAGCAATGCATACAGGCTCTTTTGATACTGAAGCGGAAACATTTGCGCAAATGAAGGAGCTGTTAAAACAAGAACAGTTAGTGATCCGTCCAACGATGGACACGTTCCAGCATCGAGAAATCTATTTGTCTGATCCGCGAAAAGTCTCACCAGATAAAGCCAAAACCGTCCTGCGATGGGCAGTAGAAGTAGAAGGTGGGATTCAGTGAATAAAAACTATTTAAGCATCGACATCGGTGGCACGAAAATCAAATCGGCTGTCATTGATCGTTCGGGGAATATTCTGACGCGAGGACGGATGGATACGCCGAAAAGTCTTGCGGAATTTTTGACGGGGATTGAAACGATCGTTCAGGACGTTCATGGAAGCATTCGGGGCATTGCGGTTAGTACCCCGGGAAAAGTCAACCCAGAGACAGGGACAATCTCGTTTGGCGGGGCATTGCCTTTTTTAGATGGGGTCTCCTTAAAACAGCTGCTGGCAAAGTATCAAATGCCGCTGGCTGTGACCAACGATGGCAAAGCAGCCGCATTAGCTGAATGGTGGCTAGGAAACCTTAAAGGGATTCAAAACGGAGCTGCCATAACATTAGATACTGGTTTGGGCGGTGGCGTAATCGTTGAGGGAAAACTGATCCAAGGTGCACATTTTCAAGCCGGGGAATTAAGTTTTCTACTAAATGCCACTAAGAGAAGTGACACTCAAGAAAACGCTGAGCAACCAGTCAATCAGGGATTGACCCTGCAGCAATTGGCAGGTTTTAGCGGTTCAGCGGTCGCCATGATTCGTCGCAGCGCCCAACTGCTAGGCTTAGCTGATCTTGCGGATGGTGAAGCAGTTTTTGACGCCATCAATCAGAAACAACCACAGGTCTGGGCGCTGTTTACAGCGTATTGCCGAGAAATCGCGTGTGTCATGCTCAATGTTCAAGCCGTGATCGACTTAGAGCGCTTCGTGATTGGCGGGGGCATCAGTGCCCAAGCGATCGTGGTGGAAGAAATCGACCGTCAGTATCAGCAACTGCTAGCTAGTTTACCGATTTTGCAGCAGACTTTGACGAAGCCGGAGATCCAAGCGTGCAAATTTCAAAACGATGCCAACTTATTAGGGGCGCTCTATCATTTCTTTTTGGAACATGAGATGAAATAAAATAGACCAAAAAACTGCCGCGAACCAACGATTCGCGACAGTTTTTTTAAGCTTTTTTCTTGGTGTCTTTGTCTTCGTCACCTAGGTAATCTTTGCTAGTGAAGGCACTGTGGAAGTATTTGCCTTCTTGACCGTAATAGCGGTTATAGCGCTGCTTGAATTTGCGGAACACGTAAACGACAAGAACTTTTAGCAGACAATAAATTGGGATCCCGAAAATCACCCCAACGATCCCCATCAAATCACCCATCACTAATAAAACAACCAGAATCGTAATAGGATGAATTTTCAATCGGTCACCCATCACACGGGGCACGACTAAATCCCCATGAAGCAACTGTACAGCAAACCAAGCAATCAAAAATTTAACCAACATCCCGGTGGAGTCTTGTGCGGCAATGAAAAGTCCCGGGAAAAAGACGATAAAAGGACCAATATAGGGGATGATGCAAAGCAGACCAGCGGCGATCGCCAGAATACTGGCATACTCTAAGCCGATTAAGAGGAAAACGACCCAATAGATCGCCCCTAAAATTAAGGAAGAAATGATTTGTCCTTTCAAAAAGGCACCGACTTGTATGTCAGAGATCTTGACGATTTCATTAAAGTCTTTGCGAAAACGTGGTGGCACTAATGAGAGGACCGAAAAATAAAACTTGTTGGGGTTGCGCAATAAGAAAAAGGCAATGATCGGTCCCGTAAACAAAGCGATGAACAAGGTCGAAATCGTTGAAAACAAACTGCTGAGCCCAGCAGCACCAGTTTCCCAATAGTCCCCAATAAAACTCATGATGTTGTTGGTGATATTTTGCAATGTGTCTGTAATTTGTGCCATCTCATCTTGAAACGGGGTATTTTCTAAAAAGGCGGTCGCGTTTTTCTCAAAGTCACTGACCAAACTTGGTAAGCTGTTGATCAGATCGGTGGTTTGCTGCTCCAAAATCGGGTAAAGCTGGAAACCAGCAAAGACGATCAACAAAAGAATCAAAAGATAGATCCCAGCAATCGAAACACTGCGGGGAATTTTTTTCGATTCCAATTTATCGACCACCGGGTTAAACAGATAGTAAAGGATCAGCCCAAATAAAAAGGGGGGGATAATAGCTGTAAGTATGGCTGAAAAGGGTGTAAATAAAAAAGAAATCTGATTTAGCAAAAAGACAGCAACTGCCGACAAGATAATCAGTCCTAAGACATAATAGCTTGTTTTGCCGCCTAAAAAGTGGATCAATCGGTTATTTTTCATAATAAGCCTCGCTTTCTTAGCTACATTATAACGAAAGACCCCTATTCTGTAAAAAAACAACGTACCTTTTGAAAAAACTACGCTCATATTCTCAATATCTTTATAATGAAAGAATACCTTTGATAAGGGGTTAACTGGTGGCACCTTTCTTCAAAGCAGGCCAAAAATGCTCCCGTGTTTACAACACAGGAGCGAAAAGAATTATTTGCGCACTGTCGTCAAGGTACAGCGACCAACGGCAGTTTTTAACCCGCTAGCTAACCAAATAGTGGCTTGCCAAGTTTGGATACGAGCGCCGATACGATCAGGACTAGCTTCTACGATCAGGGTTCCTTCTTGAGCGGCGGCTAGATGGTTGACTTGTAGGTCAATGCCGGCGGCGAAGGCTTCTTCTTGAGCCAAAGCTTGATTGGCGCCGATGCTGCAGGCAGTCTCGATCAAAACGCCGTTAATGCCACCGTGAACGAGACCAAAAGGCTGTTTGTGCTGTTCTTTGATTGGCATCCGTAAACGAACAAAATCGGCTGTTGCTGCTTCTACTTCGATTTCTAAGGCTTCTAGTAAGTTCATTTTTTGCTCCTTTTTCTAAGAAAGTTACCATGATTATAGCACGAGTTTTGGTAGAAATAGCCGAAGTTCTCAGAAAGTCGGCAACAGGGGGAGAAGTCTTAAGAAATTCCCTTAACCAAAGCAATTTCTAACGAAAAGCGACTAGATATGTGTATAATAGAGCTATGTGAATTGAGGAGGAACAAGTAATGAGAGAATGGAAAACCTTAAAAGAGTACGATGAAATTTTGTTTGAACAACATGGAAAAGTGGCGAAAATCACGATTAACCGCCCAGAAGTCCACAATGCGTTTACACCAAAAACGGTGTTTGAAATGATTGATGCATTTTCGATCAGTCGCGATGAACCAGGCATCGGCGTGATTATTTTGACAGGCGCCGGCGATAAAGCCTTTTGTTCAGGCGGAGACCAAAAAGTCCGTGGTCACGGTGGCTATGTTGGGGAAGATCAGGTTCCTCGCTTAAATGTATTGGATCTGCAGCGCTTGATTCGCACGTTACCAAAACCGGTGATCGCCATGGTCAAAGGCTGGTCGATCGGCGGCGGAAATGTTTTACAATTGGTTTGTGATTTAACGATCGCCGCTGATAACGCTAAATTTGGTCAAACAGGACCAAATGTCGGTAGTTTTGATGGTGGCTATGGTTCGGGCTATCTTGCACGGACAATCGGTCATAAAAAAGCCAAGGAAGTTTGGTTCATGACAAAACAATATACCGCCGAAGAAGCATTGGCGATGAACTGGATCAATACAGTCGTTCCTCTTGATCGAGTAGAAGATGAAACGATGGAATGGGCAGAAACGATGCTGCAAAAGAGCCCGTTGGCGTTACGCATGATCAAAGCATCAATGAACGCCGATACGGACGGATTAGCTGGTATTCAGCAATTAGCTGGCGATGCGACCTTATTGTATTACACGATGGATGAAGCCAAAGAAGGTCGTGACGCGTTTAAAGAAAAACGTCAACCAGACTTCGACCAATTCCCTAAATTCCCATAATGACTGGGAGTTGGCTGCAAAGGCAAGCACAACTTCATCCAGAACGACCAGCTTTTTATTGGCATGAAAAAAGCTGGTCGTTTGCTGCCTTGCAAAAAGAGGTTTATGCTTACGCTGCTTATTATCAAGCCCAATTCGTTGATCAGCCAAACCGGGTAGCTCTTTTTAGCAATAACGCCCCTGAAATGGTCTTTACGATCCTTGCGTTATGGGAGTTGGGGATCGAAGTCCAGCTGCTGAATACGCGATTGACAGCCGCTGAAATCTCCTTCCAATTGCAAGATGCCCACTGCGACTGGGTGATCACGGCGGATCAGGCTGCGGTTTCGGATGTTCGCAGCTTGACCTTTGGACAAGCGATCAAACAGGCGGAGGCTTTTATCGGTTCTGTTGTTCCTTCGTTTGTTCCTAATAAAGCAATCTATCAAGCAGAGCAAGTGGCTTCAATTATGTATACCTCTGGTACGACTGGCAATCCCAAGGGTGTGCCCCAAACCTTTGGGAATCATCTAGCAAGTGCCGAAGCGACTCAAAAAAACTTAGCCATCACTAGCGAGGATTGTTGGCTTTGTGCAGTTCCGCTGTATCATATCAGTGGGTTATCAATTCTCTTACGGTCCTTGCGACTTGGGATGAGTGTTCGTTTGTATGAGCGCTTTGATGCTGGAGAAATGGCAAAAGACCTTGAAGCAGGGAAAGGGACGATCGTTTCTCTGGTGGCAAAAATGTTGACAGATTTGCTGCCCTTGGTGCCCCAACAAGGCTTTGATTCGTTGCGTTATATCCTGCTAGGCGGCGGTCCGATTGCCAAAAGTGTATTGGAAAAATGCCAGCAAAATCAGCTTTCTGTGATTCAATCCTATGGGATGACAGAAACCTGTTCACAAGTGGTGGCATTGCCGCCAGAAAAAGCTTCTGAAAAAATCGGCGCCTCTGGGGTTCCCCTGCAAGGTGTCCATTTACGAATTGCGACTGATGGGAAAATGGCAGACCACCAGACTGCTGAAAATACCCAGCCGATCGGAGAAATCCAACTGCAAGGACCTGCGATCACGACTCGTTACTTGAACGATCGCAGTCCACAGCAGTGGGACCAAGAGGGCTGGTTTGCCACAGGAGATCTAGGTTATCTTGATCAAGAGGGCTTTTTGTATGTAGTCAGTCGTGCAAGCGAACTGATCATATCTGGTGGAGAAAACATCTATCCCGCAGAAGTGGAGCAAGCCTTGTTGCAGCATCCAGCGGTCAAAGAGGCAGCTGTGGTGGGGGAACCAGACGAGGAGTGGGGACAATCTGTCGCGGCTTATTTAACGTTAAATGAACCGATCCACTTCCAAGCTTTATTGGATACGTTAGAAGGGCAGATCGCCCACTATAAATTTCCGCGCCGTTTTTATCACGTGCGAGAAATGCCGCGCACAGCAAGCGGTAAAGTTTTAAAAAGGCTATTGCTGAGTGAAGAAAGAGTGAACTACATTGAACAGCAAATCAACAAGTAATTATGAGGCAGCGATCGCTGCCGGGAAAACCTATTTGAGTGAGTATCAACCTATAGAAAGGTGTGACTTACTGGCTCTTTATGCAGCGGCACAAGAATATCGAGGGGAACGCTATTTCTGGCGTACTCCTGATGAAACGACTAGTATGGTAGGGTTGGGTTGGTTAGCCACTTTTTCGCAACCCAAACTTGCAGACTTTTCAGAAGTCCGCTCTCTCTTAAAGCAAGCCCACTATCAACCAGAGGCACCTTTTCAGGCGCAGTTAGTTGGCGGTTTTGCTTTTGATGAACAGGCAGAAGTCAGTCAGGATTGGGCTGAGCTAGGTGCTGGTCTCTTTGCGTTGCCAGAAATACTGGTCAGCAAAACTGGAGATCAGTGTGGCGTCGTTTATACAGTAGCCGCTTCTTCCGAGGAACAACGACAACAAAAAGTCGCTGCCTTACAGGAAAAAGTCGCAAGCTGGTTGCAGGCCAATTCGGACAAGAGTCTTGTAGCAGAAACGCCTGCTTTTCAGGCACAAGAGGAACTAGATGTGCCCCAATGGCTGCAAGCGGTCGAAGAGACAGTGGCAGCCATTCGCTCAACTGAAACACCGTTGAAAAAAGTGGTTCTGGCAAGACGAATGAAGGTAGAAACGAAGCAGTCGATCATTAGTGCTGCGGTGTTGCAACGGTTGGCGCAACAGCAGCCGAATACCTATCTTTTTGCCATCGAACATGGGGGCCATGTTTTTGCTGGTGCGACGCCAGAACGCTTGCTAAAAGCGACTGTCGATCAATTTGAAACGGTAAGTATCGCAGGTTCCGCACCAAGAGGCAAAACCAAAGAAGAAGATGAGGCACTGGCACAAGCCCTCTTAGCGGACGCAAAAAATACCCATGAACATCAAGTAGTTGTCTATCGCTTAGAAAAAGCATTGGACACTTTGTTAGCTGACGGCTTTCAATCAGAAGCCCGTTCCGTGATCAAAAATCGTGACATTCAGCATTTGTTTGTTCCTTTAGCAGGGCAAAGAAAGGCAGGAGTCAACTTTCTGAACGCCGTACAAAAACTACACCCGACCCCAGCATTGGGGGGAGAACCGAAAGAAGCAGCCGTCTCATGGATTCGTACCCATGAACCAGCCAGCAGAGGGATGTACGGTGGACCGATCGGTTGGTTGGGTATTCAAGAAGATATTGGCGAGTTTGCTGTGGCGATCCGCTCAGGATTCTTTAGCGGCAATCAAGCAACGCTGTATGCGGGCTGTGGGATCGTTGCCGATTCAGATGCGGAATCCGAACGTCAAGAAACACGGTTAAAATTTCAACCGATGAGGAGAGGGATCTTAGGAGATGAATAACCAGACAGTCATGACAGACTATTTACTAGCGGCGATCCAAGGACTAAAAGCAGCGGGTGCGAAGCGAGCAGTCATTAGTCCCGGTTCACGCTCCACGCCATTGGCGCTACTATTGCATCGTGATCCTGAGATCACCTGTACGGTGGCTGTCGATGAACGTTCGGCTGCTTTTTTTGCTTTAGGGATGTCCAAAGTTGATCTCCAGCCAACGATCTTACTGTGTACTTCTGGAACTGCAGCAGCCAATTATTATCCAGCTGTTTGTGAAGCAGAAGCTACCAACTTGCCACTGATCGTCTTAACGGCTGATCGCCCACCAGAACTGCGGGGCGTTGGGGCGCCACAGGCAATGGATCAACAGAATTTGTATGCCTCTCATGTCAAAAAGATGGTAGAGATGACGGTGCCAGAAAACGATCCTGCTTTGTTGCGTTATAGTTTTTGGCAAGCTGCAACTTGCACGATCGAAGCGCAAAAACAGCCGAAAGGCCCTGTCCAAATCAACTTTCCATTACGGGAGCCGCTGTTGCCTGACTTTAGTCGCCAATGCAGTATGCAGCAAGACGTGAGCTATCTGGCACCACAACAAGAGCTGTCAGCAGAGATGATCACCCAGCTAGCCCCTTACTTTGAGAAAAAAGGTATTCTGATTGCTGGAGAAAGCCTTACGATCGAAGAAGCGCAGCAGTTGCTGGCTTTTTCGGAGAAATTAGGCTGGCCGATCGTCGGCGATCCATTGACCAATCTGGCGACAGCCGGTACCAAAGTAGGAACATTTATCAGTCAAGCCGATCTTGTTTTCCTACAATTGACTTCTGCCTTCCAACCAGAAGTGGTCGTGCGTTTTGGTCGCTTACCAGTCACCAAAAATGTCCTATTATGGTTGAACAAAGCAGCCGATACGACGACGTGGCTCTTTGTTGATCCATCAGGGCAGTGGCAAGATCAGCTGCATCGGGCAAACTATTTGATCGAAGCAGCGATCAGCGCCTTCGTGGCGGCCATCACCCAGTTGCCGATCGTCAAACATACGGCGTGGCAACAACAATGGCAAGCACTTCAAGCGCGGGCAGATCAGGTGATTGCTGCAAGTCCCCAGTTGCAACAATGGGATGAGAGCAGCGCTGTGCGCATGCTCCAACAATGTCTACCTGAAGAAGCGCAAATTCTTTTGGCAAACAGCAATGCGATCCGTTTCTTTGATCGCTACGGCAGCAAAACTTCCTCCACTTATCGAGTGTATGGAAATCGGGGCGTCAATGGGATCGACGGCCTTGTCTCGACCGTAGCTGGGATTGCTTCCGCCAGTCAAAAGCCTACCTACTTGTTGATTGGTGATTTAGCGTTGTACCATGATATGAACGGCCTACAACTACTGCGCCAGTATCAATTGCCAGTAACGATCATTTTACTGAATAATAACGGTGGTGGGATCTTTTCCTTTCTGTCACAAAACACCTTAGAACCAAACGACTTTGTCCCGCTCTTTGGTACTCCGTTAGATCTTGAGTTTCAAAAAGTGGCGGCCTTATATGAGGCAGATTGGCACACACCGACCTCTTTGCTAGAGTTTCAAACGATTTTAGCGGAAACAAGTCAACAGCCGCGCTTTCAAATAATCGAAGTGAAGGGTGAGCAAAAAGATCCGGTCAACACTTGGCAAGCACTCCAACAGCAGTTTAGCGAGGCAGGAGCGCAGCAATGAAGGACACGATAAATGGCGTCAGTTATTTTTATCAGTGGCTGCAGCCGTATCGATCATCCTTACCAACCCTTGTGGCATTGCATGGCTTCACGGGTTCTTCGGAAAGCTTTCGACCGGTTTTTGCAGAGGAAGGTTCTTACAATGTATTGGCAATCGATTTGATTGGACATGGACGCTCATCGATTTATGTCCATCCCATGCGTTATGAACTTCCTTTACTGGTGGAGGATCTCGCACACCTTTTAGCGAAGTTAGGGATTGAACGTTATGGCCTGTATGGCTACTCGATGGGGGCGCGAATCGCACTTGTCTGGGCGGTCATGGAACCAACGGCAGTGACCCATCTTTTGCTTGAGAGTGGTTCACCTGGGTTAGCTGATCCAGCGGAACGACTCGCTCGTCAGCGGCACGATCGTCGCTTAGCGTTGCGCTTACTAAGGGAGCCTTTGGTCGATTTTGTCGATTACTGGCAAGAACTGCCGTTGTTTGCTAGTCAAAAGGAGCTACCTTTAGCGCAGCAGGCTGCTGTACGGCAAGGACGCTTGCAGCAAAACAAATTTGGCTTGGCAGTAAGCTTGGTTTACGGTGGTACTGGCAAACAGCCAAGCTGTTGGTCGGCACTTCCGCAGCTAGCTTGTGAAATTCTTTATTTAGCGGGGGAAAAAGATTTAAAGTTTCGTAAAATCGCCCACCAAATGAAGCAGCTGCAACCAGAGATGACCATCAAAGTCGTTGCTAATGCTGGACATTGTATCCATTTAGAACAGCCGACACAGGTTCGTCATGAAATCGATCAATGGTTTGTAAAAGGATCGGGGCCACAGTCAGCTGATTGACAAGGAGAGAACGCAATGAAGATTGAAAAAATTGAACGCATCGCCTGTCGCTTGCCCCTCAAACAACCCTTTGTGACAAGTTATGGACAATTAACAGAAAAAGCTTTTGATCTTTATTTGGTGACGACAGAGGATAAAACGATGGGCATCGGTGAATTGGTCGCTTTTGAGCAGCCAGATTACATTGAAGAAACCCTCTTTTCTGCTCGACAAGTGATTGAAACAGCACTGATCCCATTATTGATTGACCAAGAGATCGAGCATCCGCAAGAAGTTTGGCAGCTGTTTCAAACGGTCCAAGGAAACTACATGGCAAAATCGGCTTTGGAAACAGCGATTTGGGATCTATATGGCAAGCAAACGCATCAAAGTGTGAAAGAGCTTTATACCGCAACCCGACCGAGTGTCGCTGTTGGCGTTAGTCTTGGCATACAAGACTCTGTCGAAAAACTAGTGGCTCTTGTTGCCGATTATGTCGCCCAAGGGTATCAACGAATCAAATTAAAAATCAAGCCTGGGCAAGATCTGGTACCCTTGCGAGCGATTCGACAAGCCTTTCCAGAATTGCTTTTGATGGCAGATGCAAACGGAGCCTATCAGAGTGAGCCAGAACGCATTTTGGCACTTGATGACTTAGGCTTGGTGATGATCGAGCAACCACTTAAGGTACGAGATCTGGTGGGGCACAGTCAGCTACAGCGGCAGATGAAGACGCCTCTATGTTTGGATGAAGATATTCGAACGGCAGAAGACGTCGATACCGTCGCAGCCCTGGACAGCTGCCGTGCGATCAACCTGAAAATCCCCCGTGTCGGTGGGATCACCGAAGCCTTGCGAATCCTTGATCGATGTCAAACCCATGGACTACTCGTTTGGTTAGGCGGCATGTTTGAGTCTGGTGTGGGACGAGCCATGAATTTGCAATTTGCGAGTCAAGATATTTTCCATTTTCCTGGGGATCTTTCCGCTTCTGATCGTTACTTTTATGATGATGTCATTACACAGCCTGCAACTTTGCATGAAGGCAAGCTGCTGGTACCTGATGGAAAGGGCTTTGGCATCACGTTAGCAGAAACAAAGCTAAGTCAATATGGGCAACCTAAAGAATGTATCTACTCAAGAAAACGATCAGCGAAAGAATAACATCAGCAAAGAAAAAACAGTAAAAACAAAAGAAAGGACCAGCAGGGAAATCTGCTGGCCGTTTCTTTTGCGTTATTCTGCGTTTTTGAATTCTTTTTCAATTTGTAGTCGTTGGACTTTCATGGTTGCTGTTCGTGGGATATCTTCGTAGTCGCGTAAAATTGGCTGATTGAGGTGAGGGAGATCTTCCACCATTTTCCACCAAGCATCCCAATCCATTTGACGATTTGGTGCTAAAGCAATGATTGGTTGCGGTGAGTTTTCTTTGTCGCGAACGATCACGACTTCGGCAAGGAAGTCTAAATGATCCAGCAAAAGGTCTTCCAAGGCAAGATTGCTTTCAATATTTTTGATCAAGTCCACTTGACGGTCTTTTAAGTAAAGATGTCCCTGATCATCCATCATGCCGTAATCACCACTGTCCCACCAAGCGCCATAGACATTGTCAGCAAAACGCTGATCTTCTTTATAATAGGTCAACGCGCGTCCTTTTGAAAGGAAATGGATGTGCCCATCGGTATTGGCTGGCAGCTCGTTGCCCTCGGCATCGGCGATCCGCGCTCTCGTTAAGTCCTCCAGACCGACACCCATATCACGGGCATCGTTGGTAGTGATGCTTTCTAAGGTATGTGCTTTTAGAATCATTGGCCCGCACTCACTTTGGCCATAGACTTGTAAAAAGAGTGCTTCTTTTGTTGCTGAAGTATTTAAAAAAGTCGCCATTGTTTGATTGTTGATAGCATCAAAGGTTGAGTGATAGTAACGAATATTAGCAAAAGCATCTGGTTGTTCTTTTGCCACAAAGCTCCATTGGACAAAATTGTTTGGATGAGTTTCCAAAGCGATCGGTGGGTATTCTTTTAACATGCCTACGACATGAGCGCCGTTGGCATTGGCTAATGGCATCATCGGGAAGCCCATCGCCATCAAGGAGGAGATACCGATGTTGAAGCGGGAGTGCACCGGTGAAATATGGAACGCAATTAAATCAGAGTCAGCTTTGGTGCGATCGATCTTGGTGAAGATCGTTTTTTGCCATTTTGTCCGCCAGCCCATGGAGTTTGCTGAATGACAAATCAATTTTGGAATACCCGTCGTTCCAGAAGTATGGGTCATATAGGAAATTTGATCCACCGGTAATTCAGTTTGTTCCAGTGGTTCCGCTGGCTGCTGCAGCAAATGACGAACAGCGATCTGTTTGTCAGTACTGCTATTTTTCACTTGTGCGACGCGGCCTTCGGTTTCTTCATCAAATAAGATGAATGGATCTTCTAAGCGATCCACAAACACTTCGATGGTTTCAGCAGGGAAATGGTAAGAGATCATAGCAGGCACTGCGCCAAGGTAAGAAGCAGCCGTTGCTAATAAATAGGTATCGAATTTTGAAGATTTATACAGAATGATTTTATCTCCTGCTTGCACGCCAAGTGAGGCAAGTTGATAAGCACGCTTTAAAATCATTTCATGGCTCGAACGGTAGGTACTACGATAGCCAAGTTCAGGAAATGCTGGCAACACTTCATCATGGATGATGGGGGTGTCAGGAAACGTCTCAGCAGCTTCTCGATAATTGGTGTATAGATTCAATGGACGATAGTCTAAAATGGACAAATAGAACACTCCTTTAAAAGTTCGTGAAAAACTTCATTTGATTTCTCCATTTTAGCACAGGAATTCCTCGATACAATAGATATTTTGTGTTTTTTATTTATTTCTAAAAAATCATCCGGGCAAAGACTTTCGAAGAATGAATGACTGTGATGTGTTATCATTCATTCCTCGTGCTAAGCGGAAAAAGTGCATAATCAACGGGTGTATTTTGCTACAAAATCTTCGATTGGGAGGCGAAAGTCTAAATAGCGTGCTTTTAATTCTGCACGATTCCAATTCCACCAAGCGATTTCTTGCAAAGCAGTGATCGTTTCTGGATCAAAGCGGTATTTGATCACTTTTGCTGGAACCCCGACGACGATCGCATAAGGCGGCACATCTTTGGTTACGACTGCGTTTGAGGCGATCACGGCACCATCACCGACGGTCAAACCAGATTGGATCACGGCACCGTGGCCGATCCAGACATCATTGCCAATGACGGTCGTTTTTGCTTTGCGTTTTTCTAAGAAGGACTCGTCCTTTGGCGCAAATCCATAGCCTTCGCCATTATAGGCAAAAAGATGCTGACTAGGGCGTTCATAGGGATGATTGGTAGGGCCGATGCGGACCATCGCTGCGATACTGATAAAACGTCCTAATTGACTGTTCTGAATAAAGCAATATTGCCCCGTATAGGTATAATTGCCGATGGAAGAATGATCAATGTGATTGGCTTCGCCAATTTCGACATAGTCTCCTAAAGTTGTGTCTTGAAGCTGCGAGTCTTTGCCAACGATCGGCTGTTCATCTGGAAAATTTGTGATCGATAGGTGCATAGAAATCATCCTCTCTTGCGTATTGCTATCATTTTACCGCACTTTTTTGTACTATTTGACTAATACGCACTAAAGACAAAAGGAGGTCTGCTTTATGGAGACGATTTATCAGTTAGATAAGATGACCGAAACGATAGCTAAGCGAGCAATCAAAAAAGGATACGCGTTAAAAAATCAAGCGGCCCCAGAGGCGCTGTTTGTGCGCAGTTCAACGGTTCCTAACGAATTGATCACACCAGAATTAGCTGTGATCGCTCGCTCAGGAACAGGCACCAATACGATCGATTTGGCACGGTGTACTCAAAATGGCACAGTAGTTTTCAATAGTCCTGGTGTCAATGCCAATGCAGTCAAAGAGTTGGTGCTATCCAATTTATTTCTCAGCGTCCGCCCCTTATTCAAAGCCATCCAGACAGTAGCCGATTTGCAAGAAGAGCTAACGTCAGGTCAAATTGAAGCAGAAGATGTGTTGAAGGTAGCTGAAGAACGGCGAAAAGAAGTGATCGGCGAAGAATTAGCTGGAAAAACCATCGGTATTTTAGGCTTAGGAGAGATCGGTGAACGGGTGGCAAAAGCCTGTCGTCAGCTAGGGATGGAAGTCCTCGGCTATGCCCGTACGAAAAAAGCGGCCCAAGATTACGAACAAGTCAGTGACCTGCAAACGCTGTTGACCGAATCAGATTTTGTGGTGGTTTTGCTCCCTTTAAGTCAAGAGACCCACGGCATGCTGAACCGACAAACGATTCAGCAGATGAAAAAAAATGCAGTGTTGATGAATTTTGGTCGCGGGGAAATCGTGGAAGAAGCAGCCGTCTTAGAAGCATTAGCCAAAAATCAGCTCAAACAATACATCACTGATTTTCCTAGTGCGGGCTTGATCGGACAACCGAAAGTGTTGTGTTATCCGCATATCGGCGGCAGTACTACCAATGCCTTGGAAAAGGGGGATCACGTAGTTTTTGATCGCATGCATGCCTATTTACGCGCTGGGACGATTCAAGAATCGGTCAATTTCCCCCATGCAGAGTTGCCTTTTATGGCACCGTATCGCTTAGCGCTGTTTTATCACGACAAGCCTGGTGCTTTTGCCCCATTATTGCGGATCATTTCTGAAGCAGGCGTGGATATCGATAATTTGGCGAGTGAGAGAAAAGCCGGAGTTGCCTATACTTTGATTGATCTTGATGAGACAAATGAAACACTGCTGCAAGATCTACAGCAGCAGATACAGCAAGAAACAGCGATCATTCGTGCCCGCTTGATCAAAAATTCGCGAACCAGTGAATAGTTGCCACCAACAATGTTTCTTGTTATGATGAAAAAAAAGTAAAGGAAGTTCATCATGACGAATAAGTTTCAAGATAAAAAGAAGGTCGCTTTGCCTCGTTATCAGCAGATTGCCGTAGCGATCGCGGAACGAATCGTTGAAAATCGCTACCAAGTTGGGCAAAAGATCCATGCACGCTCAACGTTAGCCAGCAATTTCAATGTCTCTCCTGAAACAGCCCGCAAAGCGATCAATGTATTAGTTGATTTAGAAATCATGGACGTCCGTCATGGCAGCGGCGCCTATATTGCTTCAAAGGAAAAAGCACAGGCCTTTGTGGAACAATACCAAGATGTGCAGTCGATCCAAGAAATTAGACAAGATATTTTAGACAGTGTGGAGCGGCAGCAGCAAGAGCTGGATAATTTTTCTGACTTGCTGAACACGTTAGTGCAGCAAACCAAAAAGGTCCACCATATGAGTCCGTTTGTGCCTTTTGAACTTCAGCTGACGGAACAGGCGCAGCATTTGGAAAAAAGTATCAATGAATTGAATATTTGGCAAGCCACAGGGGCGACGATCATCGCGATCCAAACAACCGAAGAATTGTTGTTGTCACCAGGACCTTATGCGAAATTCAGTGCAGGCAATACGATTTATTTTGTCGGGAATGAATTGGCGTTGCAGCGCATGACCAATTTCTTCTATCCAACGGACCATTCAGCGTAATTCTTTTTCCTGATTCCCATGCTTTTTTTGCAAAAGAAAAAGCAGTGGGAAATTTTTTTTGACAAAGTGACCACATCTTGTTAAGATAGTATGGTCACTTTCGTGAAATTTTTCAGAAAAAGGAGTATTAATCATTTGAGTAAAGTTAAAGTGGAACACTTAACCAAAATCTTCGGTAAGAAAAAGCAGCAAGCTCTTGCCATGGTCAAAGAACAACGCAGCAAAAACGAGATTTTAGAAAAAACAGGTGCCACCGTCGGGGTCTATGATGTGAACTTTGAAGTCAACGAAGGCGAGATTTTCGTCATCATGGGCCTTTCTGGAAGCGGGAAGTCAACATTGATTCGCCTATTGAATCGATTGATCGAGCCGTCTGGCGGAGATATTTACATAGATGGCGTGGATGTTGCCAAAATGAGTAAAGAAGAACTGCGAGAAGTTCGTCGTCACAAAATCAACATGGTTTTCCAAAGCTTTGGCCTTTTCCCTCATCGGACGATTTTAGAGAACACAGAATACGGATTAGAAGTCCGTGGGGTCTCGAAAGAAGAACGAACAGCGAAAGCGGAAAAAGCGTTAGAAAACTCAGGATTGCTTTCTTTTAAAGACCAATACCCTGACCAGCTGTCTGGAGGGATGCAACAGCGTGTGGGACTTGCCCGTGCGTTAGCCAATGATCCAGAGATCCTCTTGATGGATGAGGCCTTTTCAGCATTAGATCCGCTGATTCGCCGTGAAATGCAAGATGAACTTTTAGAATTGCAAGCCAATGTTCAAAAAACGATTATCTTTATCACCCATGATTTGAACGAGGCCTTGCGGATCGGTGACCGGATCGCTTTAATGAAAGATGGTCAGATCATGCAGATCGGTACAGGAGAAGATATTTTGACGAATCCTGCCAACCAATACGTGCGTGATTTCGTGGAAGATGTCGATCGTTCCAAAGTCTTGACTGCGCAAAACATCATGGTCCCAGCATTGACGACGAACATCGAGATCGATGGACCAAGCGTAGCATTGAACCGGATGCGGAAAGAAGAAGTCAGCATGCTGTTAGCCGTCGACAAACGTCGTCACCTAAAAGGAAGCCTGACAGCCGAGTCTGCTCGTGAGGCACGGAAAAACAATCTGACCTTGAAGGAAGTTATTGATAAAAATGTTAAAAAGATCGATAAAGATATGCTGGTAACGGATATCTTCAATTTGATCTATGATTCGCCTACACCTTTAGCCGTGGTAGAAAACGATCGCTTGATCGGAGTCGTGATCCGCGGAAGTGTGATTGAAGCATTGGCTGAGACTGATTCAGCCGCTCAAGCAGAGGAAGGGGTAGTGACAAATGGATAATTTCTTACAACATACGATTCCGGTGGCTGATTGGGTCGAAAACTTTACTGATTGGCTAACAGGAACTTTCAGTGGATTGTTTTCAGCCTTACAGTCTTTCGGACAATTTATCATGGACGCTATTACAAATGTATTACTGTTTGTACCACCGTTATTAATGATCGTCTTATTGACGGCTGCTGCCTTTTTCGTTTCACGCAAAAAATTCGGCTTGCCAGCTTTTACTTTTGTCGGGTTGCTGTTCATCTATAACCAAGGGTTATGGACAGACTTGATGAACACCGTGACGTTGGTCTTGTTGTCGAGTTTGGTTTCGATCATCATTGGGATTCCACTAGGGATCTTAATGGCGAAAAGCGAAAAAGCGCAAAGTATCGTGACGCCGATCTTAGACTTTATGCAAACGATGCCTGGTTTCGTTTATTTGATTCCTGCGGTTGCTTTCTTTGGGATCGGGATGGTTCCTGGGGTCTTCGCCTCAGTGATCTTTGCTCTACCACCAACCGTTCGGATGACGAACTTAGGGATTCGCCAAATTTCTCGTGAATTGGTGGAAGCCTCTGATTCCTTCGGTGGGACTGGCTGGCAAAAACTGATCAAATTAGAATTGCCACTAGCCAAAAGCACTATTTTGGCTGGGGTCAACCAAACCACGATGCTGGCATTATCAATGGTCGTGATCGCGTCAATGATCGGTGCTCCTGGGTTAGGGCGCGGCGTCTTGTCCGCCTTGCAACGAGCACAAGTCGGTAACGGATTTGTCAGTGGGGTATCCTTAGTTATTTTGGCGATCATCATGGATCGCTTTACCCAGAATTTGAATCGTTCGGCACATCAAAAAGCAGCCAGCAAGACAAGTCGCAAACAAAAACGTCTTTTTGGCGGAATTGCTGCAGCGGTAGTCGTTGCTTTGATTGGAGCATCGTTTGCCTTTGGAAATGTTTCTGACAGCAAAGGCACGGTGAACTTGGCGTATGTCGAATGGGATACGGAAGTTGCATCTACCCATGTGGTGGCAGAAGTTTTGTCGCAAATGGGCTACGAAGTCAATACGACGCCTTTGGATAATGCCATCATGTGGGAATCGGTGGCAAAAGGGGAAGTTGACGGGATGGTCGCTGCTTGGCTACCATCTACGCATCAATCCCAGTATGAACAGTACCAAGACCAAGTTGAAAACTTAGGTCCTAACTTAGAGGGGGCAAAACTGGGGATCGTTGTACCAAGTTATATGGATGTAGATTCCATCGCAGACCTTTCTGACGAAGCTGGAAAAACCATCACTGGTATCGAACCAGGCGCTGGTGTTGTAAATGCAGCGGAAAATACAGTTGCAACGTATGACAACCTTTCAGATTGGAATGTCGCTACCTCTTCTTCAGGAGCGATGACAGTGGCATTAGGCCAAGCCATCAAGAACCAAGATGAGATCGTTATTACTGGCTGGTCTCCACATTGGATGTTTGCGAAATATGATCTGAAATATCTGGATGATCCAGAAGGAACAATGGGTGAAGCAGAAAGCATCAACACTGTTGTACGCCAAGGATTAGCAGATGACATGCCAGAAGTCTACGAAGTACTTGATCGTTTCAACTGGACACAAGAAGACATGGAAGAAGTCATGTTAGCAATCAATGACGGAACGTCAGCCGAAGATGCAGCCAAAGATTGGGTAGCCAATCACCCAGAAGAAGTTGCTGCTTGGACGAACTAATTTCTAAAAAAAGAACGACCGCAGATTGAAGCGGTCGTTCTTTTTGTTATTAAAAATACTTAGGTTCATAACGAAAGACGAGGGGATGATTTTTGCAAAAGATCGAGCTTTTGTGCAGGTTAAGCAAAACGATGAAAAATCGGTTGCATCTGTTCAAACGTACAGAGTTCAGTAAATCCTAATGATCGTAAAAGATCTTGTCCCTCTTTGATTTGAAACCCGAGCTGCTCTGGTTTATGACTGTCGCTGCCGATGGTTAGCACGCTTCCCCCCAAGTCACGATAAAGCTTGAGGATCTCGATCGATGGCGTATACCCGTTGATTCCGTAACGGTGGGAAGAGGTATTCAGTTCAATGCCTTTGCCATTTTTGATCACGACTTTCAAGATCTCTGCGATTTGTTCTTTCGTTTGTTCAAAAGCGTCCTTCTCTTTATCTACATAACGACGAATCAAATCCATATGGGCTAAGACGGAATACTCTTTATATGTCGTGACTAGCTGATACATTTCATCATAATAGCGCTCGTAGCATTCCTGTTGGCTGCGTCCTTTTTGAAATTCTCCAGTCCAAAATTCTTGATCGTCTACCTGATGAACGGAAAGTAAAATGAAGTCAAAGGGATGCGAATGATAAAGACGGGTAAATTGTGGGATCGTGTGCATTTGCATCCCAAATTCCAGCCCAGTTTTTAGCTTGATTTGGTCACTGTATGTTTCCTTTAATCTTGCCAGTTCGTTAAAATACAAGTCGTAGTAGACATTTTTTACGACTTTATTGGCTCCGACGAGGTACGTATCCGTCGCTTGCCAGTCTTCTTTGACTCCATAATCCACATGATCGGTAAAGCAGATTTCTGCTAAGCCTAGTTTAATGGCGTCTTTGACTACATCTTCCATCAAATACCAAGAATCATCGCTGTAATCACTATGAACGTGATAGTCTGTAAAAATCATGGCGTCTCCTTTTGTTTCGTTATTTTTGCTGCTTCTGCCAGTCTGCTCGTTTTTGATGATAGAGCTGGGCGGCAGTTTCCCAATGCTCTTTGTCAGCCGGCTGAATCTCACGGATCACACTGGCTGGATTGCCGCCGACGATCGTATTCGGCGGCACATCTTTTGTGACGACGGAACCAGCAGCGACGATGGCATGTTTGCCGATCGTGACACCTGGTAAAATCGTACTATTGCCCCCGATCCAAACGTAATCTTCGACGGTGATCGGTAGGCCAAATTCCAAATCTTGACTGCGGACCACAGAATCGATTGGATGACCGGCGGTATAGAAGCTGACCCGTGGTCCCACCATCACATGATCACCAATCAGAATCTTATTGACATCTAAAAAAATGCAATCCATATTGGCATAAAAGTGATCACCAATCTCAACATGGCGACCATAATCAACAAAAAGGGGTGGTTGGACAAAGCAATGCTGCCCAAATTTGCCAAAGAGTGCTTTTTCTTTGGCGATGATTCCTTCTCGGTCATCGACTGGTAAATGGTTGATTTCCTGGGCACGTTTTTTTCCCTCTGCTGAGCCATTCTCAGGGAGAATGCCAGCAGCTTGATACAATTGACCAGCCAACATCGCTTGATAATCAAAGTCTTCTTTCATTGCAAAATCCTTTCTAAGACGGTAAATCGTCGGTGGTTAATTCAATCAAATTGCCTTCGGGGTCTTGGACAACTGCTTCATAATAGCCGTCGCCTGTTGTACGAGGACCATTTAAAAGAGGGTAGCCATCTTCAACAAACCGTTGAGCATATCGATCGACGTCAGCTTGATCACCAACTGCAATCGCAAGGTGAGTGTAGCCTAAGCTCTCGCTGACACGAGGGCTTAAAAATTTCTTGGTCGTTAATTCTAACCGACTTCCAGAATCAAAGGTCAAAAAATAGGACTGAAAGCCTGTTTTCGGATTATGGTATTTTTGGTTGCTGACCGCCTGAAAGTAGGTTTCATAAAATGTCCTCATTTTTTCCAAATCATTGACATATAGTGCGATGTGTTCAATTTTCATTATCGACAACTCCTTTAATAAGCAACATAAATCGTTTTTTTTGAACTTAGTAAACTTTGTTTAATAAGTTGCTTCTATTATACCTTTGTTAACAAAATTAATAAAGGTATATTCCCAGCTTTTTATCTGTTAAAATAGGAGCGTTGAGGGGGAGAAAAATGAAAGCTTATCAGCCAACAACCATTAAATTACATAATCAGGCAGTATTGCTGGATTTGCTAAAACAGCAGCAAGCGCCTATGACCAAGCGCCAACTGGCAGATGCCTCTCAATTAAGCGTGGTAACGATCAACAAGCTGCTTCCTGAATTGATTGAAAAGCAGTTGCTTTTGACGACGGATCAACCGCAACGAACGGGAGGACGTCAAGCTGCGGCTTACCAGTACAATGCGCAACGGACACTGTTGTTGATCATTCAATTTATCGAAGAAGACCAGCAGATCGTGATTCGTTTTTCAGTCGTCGATCTCATCGGGAACATTTTGCATCATGAGCAGTCAGCAGAGGGCCGATTGCCGCAGTTCTTGCAAGTGATTCGTCAGATAAAACAGGAATACCCGAAAATCAGCTTGGCAGTCGTGGGAATTCCTGGTGTGGAAATTGCTGGAAGACTGAAGATCATGGATGCTCCAGCATTTAAGGACATGGCGCTAGGGGAATTGATTGAAAAGGAGATCGCGGTAAAAACGCTTATTGAGAATGACGTGAATGCAGCGGTATTCCATTTCAAAGAAGAGAAAAAAATCGTGGCTGGCATTTATTTTCCGAAAAATTATCCGCCAGGTGCGGGACTGGTCATCGACCAACAGCTCTTTAAAGGAGCCAACCATTTAAGTGGCGAAATCAAGCATTTGCCGCATCTCTACACGGCTTCTTACCCTTTGGCAACAGAGGCGATCCCAGAACAAGTGACTGCCACTCTTCAAGCGATCGTGGCAGTGACGGACCCGCATCAAGTCATTTTGTTTTTGCCCTCTGAATGGCAGGCGCTCGTGTCGCGCTCCTTTTTGGAAAAGCAGCTGGCAGCAGTGTTTCAATATGGCGTCTTGCCAAAATTACACTTTTCCGATCGGTTTTCAGAAAATTATTTGGCTGGGTTGATCACGATGGGAATCGAAGCAGCGGGCTTAGGGCTTTGATTCCCAGCATTCAACTGGTACTGAGGACAAAAACTGCCGCTGCTTCCTTTATTCAGAAGTAGCGGCAGTTTTTTTGAAAATACGATAACTCACAGCTTGGCGAGTTTCTGTGCTTTTTTGGTATTCGCAAAATGCAGTTTGGCATATTGGCCTAATAGTGCTATGCCACCTTGCTGCAGTAATTTTGCTGCAACTTGGTCAGCAGCTGCGTGGGCGCCAGAAGGCAAACGCATACCGACTTCTTTGGAGGCTGCATCTAATTCATCCAAAAAGACTGTACGGCATAAAATAGAGGCTGCCGCTACTGCTAGATGATATTGTTCCCCTTTCGTCGCAAAATAGAGCTTTTCAGTGACCGCTGCTTGTTCCGACTTTAAATAGGTGCGATAATTTTTTTCGCTCGTGAACTGATCGATCAAAATGGCATCTGGTGTCTCAGGAGCAATTTTTTGCAAAAGCAAACGAATGGCTTGATTATGCAAAGCAACTTTCATTCGGACCGTGTTGTATTTTGGTTGGATCTCGTTGTATTTTCTGGGCGTGACAGTGAGCAATTGGTAAGGAACCAATTCTTTGATTTTCGGCGCCATCTTACGGATCTCTGGATCTGTCAGCATTTTTGAGTCCTTGACTCCTAAAGCTTTCAGCTGTGGTAATTGCTCTTTTTTTGCATAGACGGCACAGACCACCAAAGGACCGAAATAACTGCCATTACCGACCTCGTCACTGCCGACGACGCTTTTTTCGCTAAATCCTGCTGGCAACGCAGTGGATGAAACAGTCGCTTTTTTCTTATCTGGTACAGCACTTGCCGTATCGCCCCATAAGGAAGCTTCTTTTTCAGCAGTCGCTCCTTGGAACATGACTTTTCCTGACGTATAAGCAGTGATCGTCGTTGGCCCTTTTTTGGCGACAAACACGGTATAAGGAACTTTCTTAGCTAGTAAATCTCGTTGGTAAAATTGCTGCATCTTTTGGATAGTTGAAGTTGGTACTTTGATAACGATCGTACTCATTTGATTCCTCCTGATTTTTTGTCTTTTTTTAGGTAGACAAAAGGATACTTTAAGATTTTACCATACTTCTTATTCTTTTTTACTAAGACGATCAGCAAACAAACGATTGGCATGGAAATTCATAAGAAAATCACGTATAATAGTTAAGAGTTTGCGACACATGTTCAATAAGTGATAGAATAGAGCAGAATGTAAGCAATGGGAGGAAATATTCCTATGACGGAGCAAAAGAAACGCTATAAAGCAGTTATCGCGAATCAAAGTTACACGATTATTGGACGCGAAAGCAAAGAACACATGGATATGGTGACAAGATTGGTCAATGACCAACTGCTTGAGATCATGCAATTATCGCCACAAACCGATCAAGAACAAGCGTCGATCTTATTAGCGATCAACGCTGTTTCCGACCAGCTGAAAAAACAAGAACAGCTGTTGGTCCTACAAAAAAAAGTGGACGAGTTGCGGGGACAAGCCATTAAAGCAACGGAGCTTGAGAATCGCATCAAGCGGATCGAAGCGATCGAATCCGAAGCACGGAAAGTTCTCGATGAGACAGGTCGCAGTGATGTGGAGATCCATAATCATGTGGAAGCACAACAGATCTTAAATGAACAAAGGAAACGAAAAATTCAAGAAAAGACAGCCCATGGGTAGTGCGGCGTAGAAAGGATTCCTAAATGATTGGATTATTTGTCTTGGTTTTGTTGTTGGCAGCCTTTTATGGCGGCGCGCGGCGCGGAACCAGTTTACAATTGGTCTCAGTTTTGGGCTATTTGCTCTCTTTTTTCTTTGCAGTTGCGAATTACCAAGAAATTGCGAAAAAAATTGAGCTCTATGTTCCTTATATGTCAGTAACGGCGGATTCAAAGTTAAAATACTACGATATGGAACTGGCTTTAGATTTAGACAAAGCCTATTATGCGGCCATCGCTTTTGTGATGGTGCTCTTTGCTGGTTGGCTGATCACCAAACTATTAGTGATTTTTGCAGACAGTTTGCGTTACAAACGCCTACGTTTTTTAGGTGGTTATGACTGGGCAGTTGCGGGTGTTTTGAATGTTATCTTGATGTATATCAATTTGTACATGTTTTTCATGATTCTCTCAATGATCCCGTTTGCCACGATTCAAAATCTGTTTGAAACGAGCGGAACTGCGAATTTCATCGTTGATCGGTCGCCGATTCTCTCAGATTACTTCTATCGATTGTGGATCACAGATGTGATTGGGTAAAAAGCAGGCAGATGGTTGCAGAGCCATTCTGCCTTTTTCTTAGGAACAAAAAGTTAAAACAAAGCAGGTGAGAAAAGAATGAATACTAAGATCCTTGATGTTTTAGGATTTGAACAAGTAAAGAGTCAAATCGGTCAGTATATTGTAACAGCCCAAGGAAAAGAAGCCTTAGCAAAGCTTGCGCCATCAAGTGATGCGCAAGTCATTTCCTCTTGGCTAGCAGAAACAGAAGACGCGATCAAGATCCAACGTTTAAGAGGCGGAATCCCTGTACCAAAGATTGAGAATATTCGTCCCCAAATGAAACGGATCGAAATTGGCGCCGATTTAAATGGCATTGAGTTGGCACAAGTTGCCCGTGTCTTATCAACTACGCAGGAATTGAAACGCTTTTTTGCTGATTTGTCTGAAAGCGAGATTGAATTTTCCCGCTTGTATCACTGGGAAGAACAGTTGGTGTCTTTGCCAACCTTGAATCGACGCTTGAAAGAAGCTATCGATGAGGATGGCCGAGTCACAGATGATGCCTCTCCAGCACTACGTGGAATTCGCCAATCGATCCGACGAGCAGAACGGACGATTCGCGAGACATTGGATGGCATCGTCCGAGGTGGCAATGCAAAGTATCTAAGTGATACGATCGTAACCATGCGAAATGAGCGTTATGTGATTCCAGTCAAACAAGAGTACCGAGGTGTTTTCGGCGGGGTAGTCCACGACCAAAGTTCCTCTGGTCAAACCTTGTTTATCGAACCGAAACAAGTAGTGGAACAAAATAACCGTTTGCGCCAGCATCAAATTGCGGAACGGGATGAAATTACACGTATTCTAGCAGAATTGTCAGCAGAGTTAGCCCCATATCAAAGAGAGATTCTCCATAATGCGTATGTGATCGGGATCATGGATTTCATGAATGCCAAGGCTCGTTTTGGAAAAGAGATGAAGGCAATCGTACCAGCGATCAATCAAGACAACCATGTCTTTTTTAAGCAAGCACGTCATCCATTGATCGATCAAGAAAAAGTCGTTCCTAACGATATTACGATTGGAAAAGACTATCAAGCCGTTGTCATTACTGGGCCGAATACCGGTGGGAAAACCATCACCTTAAAAACATTAGGGCTATTGCAGATCATGGGCCAAGCTGGTTTACCAATTTTGGCAGAAGAAGAAAGCCAAATGGGTGTCTTCAATGAGATTTTTGCGGACATTGGGGATGAACAATCCATTGAGCAAAGTCTATCGACTTTTTCTTCTCATATGACAACGATCGTTGAAGTGTTGAAAAAAGTCGACGAGACAAGCTTAGTTCTCTTTGATGAATTAGGCGCAGGAACCGATCCTCAAGAAGGGGCGGCACTAGCGATTGCGATTTTGGACGAACTTGGGGCTAAGTCGGCTTATGTCATGGCGACGACCCATTATCCTGAATTGAAGGTTTATGGCTATAACCGATCCAATACGATCAATGCCTCTATGGAATTTGATGTTGATACCTTAAGTCCGACCTATCGCTTGTTGATCGGGGTTCCAGGACGAAGCAATGCGTTTGAAATTTCGAAAAGACTTGGCTTGCCAGAGACGATCATTGATCAAGCCAAAGAGATCATGGATGGAGAAAGCCAAGACCTGAATGAAATGATCGCTGATTTAGAAAATCGAAGAAAAATGACGGAAACCGAGTATCTTGAAGTCCGTCATCATGTAAAAGAAGCGGCCCGCTTGCACCAAGAGCTAGAAGCAGCCTATAGTTATTTCTTTGAAGAACGTGAAAAAGAATTGGCGAAAGCTCGTCAAAAAGCCAATCAGATCGTTGAAGAAGCCAAAGAAGAATCTGAAAAAATCATTGCCGATATTCGTAAAATGCAGTTAGCCGGCGGTCAAACGAAGGTCAAAGAACACGAGCTGATCGACGCGCGCACCAAATTATCAGGTCTACAGCAAGAAGAACATCTGCAAAAAAACAAGGTTCTGCAAAAAGCCAAGGCAGCCAAGACGCTGAAAGAAGGAGACGAAGTGCTCGTAACTTCTTATGGGCAGCGAGGAGTCTTGTTGAAAAAAGCAGGCAAAAATCAATGGCAAGTCCAAATCGGTATTTTGAAAATGAATTTGCCAGAAACAGATCTCCAACCAGCAGCGCCAGTGAAGGAGCCTACACAGCGTATCGTCAATACGATTCGTTCTGCTGACAGCAGTCCAGTGGTCAATCAGTTGGATTTACGAGGCAAGCGGTACGAAGAAGCCCTCAATGAAGTGGATCAATATTTGGATGCGGCGATTTTGGCAGGTTATCCGCAAGTGACGATCGTCCACGGAAAAGGAACCGGTGCGCTGCGTCAAGGGATTACCGATTATTTGAAAAACCATCGCTCGGTGAAAAGTTTTGAATTTGCGCCAGCAAATCAAGGGGGCAATGGGGCGACCATTGTGAAGTTTAACTAACCTTTAAGAACCCTTACCTTTTGTAAGCAGACGATTTTAAAAAACTTCCGATACGTGGTATACTTTTTTTAGTTTTAAAAATGGAGGGGAAGTACGATGGCAAAAGAAATTACTGATAAAACTTTTTCAGAAGAAACCGATAAAGGCTTAGTCCTTATTGATTTTTGGGCAACTTGGTGTGGTCCATGTCGGATGCAAGCGCCGATCTTGGAACAATTAGCGAATGAATATGAGGAAGACGAATTGAAGATCGTGAAAATGGATGTGGATGAAAATCCTGAAACACCAGCTTCATTCGGGATCATGTCTATTCCAACTTTGTTGTTGAAAAAAGACGGCCAAGTCGTTGATAAAGCAATTGGGGTGCATACAAAAGATCAATTGAAAGCTTTAGTTGCGGAACATATGTAATAGAAGAAACGTTTTTGAAGCAATAGCCGAAAGTGGCTATTGCTTTTTTTATTTTGGGGACAAAGTCTTTGAAGAATGCCTTTGACGTTTCTAACTTCTACTCTTTGTTCCATGCACTGCTGTTGGGGTTCACTCAATTGCTAACGAGAAAAGTGAGAATGAACATTAAGAAAGCAGTCATTCTCCAGCAATGTTAGCAGATCAGAAAAAAAAGATTGACGCTGGTTATATCATTCGATAATATATCATTAAGTGATATAGCTAGTGGGACGGAGGAATCAAATGGATGAGGCATTGACAGATTCAACCTATTTGATTTTATTAGCGCTTTTAAAGCCGAAACATGGGTATCTCATCATGAAACAGATCCATGAGCTAAGCCAAGGGACGTTTGAGATTGGTCCCGCAACGATGTATACGATTTTAAAGAAGCTGACGAAAAAGGGGTGGATCGATTTAGAGGAGAGCGTTGACCGAAAAAAAATCTATCAGATTACACCAGAAGGAAGACAAGTTCTGGAGAAAGATATTCAACGGCGCAAATTATTTTACCAAATCGGAGAACAGGTTTTCGAAGCGTTAGGGGGAGAGCAAGATGGGCATCAATAAGAAATACCTTCTTTCACTTGGTGTAGCCTATTACCCAGAAAAGGAAATGGTTCGTCTGCAAAAACAAGCGTCGTCAGGGTGGCACTTTGTGAAGATGAATCGGTTAGGGTTTTTGAAGTTTATCAAAGGAGACCCAGAAACGACCAAATATGCAGTAGACTTTTTCGAAGGAGAGCCCTCTGAGATCGTTGATTACTTAGCGATGTATCAAGCAGGAGGCTGGACTTATATCAGCAACTATAAAGATCGCTATTTTTATTTTAAAGCGTCTCCTGACACACCTGCGATTTTCAGTGACCAAGAAAGCTATCAAGAACGGATCGATAATGAAACTCGGTATTTAATGAAAAAATCGATTCTACTTTCGGTGATCAGTTTAGTGATATTAGCAGCAATTTATTTTCTAATCCGTTATTTCAATATTCGCACAAATCCATTTTGGTCCTTTGGACTAGGTTTGATTACGGGGCTGGTGTTTATCCCGATTGGGGTAGGATTAACCACGATCCTGATGAAATTCTTATATAAAAATCGAGCAAGTTATTACAATGAACCAGAGAAACTGGCGAAGCGTCAACGAGTGATCCGCGATACCGTCATCTTGATGTTTGTCGGAGCGATCATTGGCGCCGGTATCGGCTTTTTCTTTAGTGATATATTTTATTAGACAGGGAAGGTGAGCATGTGTTAGAAGCAAAACAATTAGTAAAAACATTTGGCGATTATACAGCAGTCGATCAATTGTCCTTTACCATCAATGATGGACAGATCATGGGCTTGATTGGTCAAAATGGTGCTGGTAAAACGACGACATTCCGATTGATCTTGGATTTCTTGAAAGCTGATCAAGGGGAAGTATTGTGGGATGGCCACAAAATTAGTGAAAAAGAATACAATCTTATTGGTTATCTGCCAGAAGAACGCGGCTTGTTTCCAAAAGTAACGATTGAAGATCAATTGATCTATTTCGCGCGGTTACGAGGCAAGAAGAAAGAAGACATCGTACCAAAAATCGACTATTGGATGGACAAATTTAAAGTCAAAGGCAAGAAAACCGATAAAGTCAAATCGCTATCAAAAGGAAATCAGCAAAAAGTTCAGCTGATCTCAACGTTGATCCATGAACCAAAATTGGTGATTTTAGATGAACCATTTAGTGGGTTAGACCCCGTCAATGCAGAACTGTTGAAAAATGGGATCATTGAACTGAAAAAAAATGGCTCATGTGTCATTTTCTCCAGTCATAATATGGATAATGTGGAAAAAATCTGCGATCACTTGATTATGCTGCGGGATGGTCAAACCGTCTTAAACGGAAAAGTTCATGAAATTCGTGAATCCTTTGGGCGGACGAAAGTCTATTTAGAATCCAACTTGACGAAAGAACAGCTCTTGGCAGTGGCAGGTGTCGAGGAAGTTCTTGCCAGAGAAGATGGCAGCTATGATATTACGATTGCTGATCCTGCAGTAGGAAAAACCTTATTTGATTTAGCAACGGCGGATGGTTATATCCCTATGTTCAATCAACAACCGCCAACGTTAGAAGAAATCTTTAAGCGGAAGGCGGGAAAAATAAATGAGTAAGTTTTGGGTAATCGCATTAGATGTTTATAAAAAAAATATCAAATCAATTTCGTTTTTGATTATGATTCTCGTGCCATTTATTGCAACGGGGGCATTTTATCTCATTGGTTATTTTGCTGATGGTATGAACAGTGTCGACAAAATTGCCGTTTATGCGAATGAACCAGCCATTGCGCAGACCTTTGTGGACCAAAGCGGCGATGATTTTGAATTTGAAATTGTTGACAGCGAAGAACAAGGGCAGCAACAGATGGCAGACAAAGATGCTGATGCTTTGTTACTTATTACTGCTTCAGGGGATACGCTCCAAGGGGAATTACTAAGCGAGTCCTCAATGGGGCAAGCATTAGAGCTGACGATCCAACAGTTATTGACGGGGTTGCAGTCTTCCTATAGAGCTAGTGAGCTTGGCTTGACTGCTGAGCAAGTGGCAGTCCTTAGTGAAGTCGCACCGCTTGATCGTCAAAAAGTTTCCTTCGGTGAAGATGGCGAAATGACTTATGGGGAAGACAATACCGCGATGCAATCACTAGTAAGTATGATCGCAACAATCATCCTCTTTTTCTTTATCATTACTTACGCACAGATCATTGCACAAGAGATCGCTTCTGAAAAAGGAACACGCATCATGGAAGTCATTTTGTCTAGTACACGGGCGCAAATCCATTACTATGCCAAATTGACTGGTGTAATCATGGTTGCAGCGACCCAGCTAGTTGCTTATGTTGCGATTTTTGGCGGGAGCTATTTCTGGATCAAGGATAACCCAATGGTAAAAGACTTGTTGGCAAACTTTTCGACAGATGGCATTTTTGGTCCCTTCCTGGTGTTTGCGATCGTTTTCGTCTTCTTAGGAATTTTGATCTACTCGGTCTTGTCAGCCCTTTGCGGGTCGTTAGTGAACAAAGCAGAAGATACGGCGAAAGCCATCATTCCAGTAACATATCTTTCATTAGGCGGGTATATGCTTGGAATCGTGCTAGGCGGTATGGATCCTCATAACGTGGTCTTGCGAGTAACTTCCTATGTACCATTTTTATCTTCCTTCATTATGCCAGTACGGCTTGCTAATGATACAGTGGGTATCGGCGGTGCATTGATTTCAGTAGGGATTCTTGCTGTTACCACAATTGTCCTGATGCTGGTTTCTGCAAAAATGTACAAATCAAATGTCTTGATCTATAACGACAATGGCATTTTAGCAACGTTGAAACAATCACTAGTGTTAATGAAAAACGAGAAATAAGCAAAACGCCCGATCCTTTTCGTGATCGGGCGTTTTTTATTCGCTAAAATCTAGAAACAAGGGGCAAGACTTTAGAATTCCTGCACTAAAAAGTTGAAGATCGATTGCTCAGAAGGCAGCTTGTGAGCGGCTAGCTCAGGATGCCACTGAATGCCTAAAATCGGTGCGCCATAGGCAGTGGATTCAATGGCTTCAACGACACCATCAGGAGCGGTGGCAATCACGTTGAAATCATCCGCAACTGTTTTGACCGCTTGGTGATGAAAAGAATTGACGTGATAGGTTGTGCCTAAAAGAGCAGCCAAACGACTGTCTGCCTTGATTTTTACCCGATGTGTAGGGAATTGAAAGAACGTCGGCAATTGCACGTGTTTGATCGTTGGGTGATCGATCAAAGAGAGATCTTGGTACAAACTCCCGCCAAATGCGACATTGAGTAACTGCATGCCGCGGCAGATTCCAAAGATCGGTTTGTTTTGAGCCACTGCTTCTTTGATCAATGCCAATTCAAAGACATCACGATCAGGATGAATACCTTGAATCAAGGGATGAGGATCTTCGCCATAGTGAACAGGGGAGACATCGTGACCACCGGCTAACAAGAGTTTATCGATTTTGCTGATGTAAGTCGCAGCATCTTCCACGACACCCATTGGTAATAATAGGGGAATGCCTTGAGCTTGTTGGATATGGGTCACAAAATTTTTGGGTGTATAGGACAACCAATGTTCTGCTTCTTCAATCATTGGTCGTTCATTGGCAGCGATGCCGATAATGGGTTTCATTTGATCAAACCTTTCTACTAGTAAATGAATCGAAATGAATCGAAAAAGAAAAAAGGACACGAGGTCCTTTTTTCGATCACCTTCGCTTTATTTTTCGCGAATAACTTCGATTTTGTAGCCATCAGGATCTTTCACAAAATAGTAAGATGGAGAAGTCCCTGGTAGTCCTTTCAAGTCAGTGACGTCAAATCCGGCAGCTTGGTGCTTCTCATGAAGCGCTTCTAGATCATCGGTACTGATGGCGATGTGGCCATAGCCGTCGCCTAACTCATAGCCAGGATGGTCATAGTTATACGTCAACTCTAGCTCGTAATCATCACCAGGCAAAGTTAAGTAAACCAAAGTAAATTTATGTTCAGGAAAATCACGACGGCGAGATTCTTCAAAACCAAAGGCAGTTTGATAAAAATCTAGAGAAGCCGTTAAGTCTTTGACGCGGACACATGTGTGAGCCATTTTCATGGGTAAATCATCCTTTCGATCTTGATAGTTGTATGATAACATATTTTCTCTTTTTGTAACGAATAAAAGACAACCGAGCGTTATTTCCAGCTTGTCCAGACTATTGGCATAGGGTAAAATGGAAAGAAAGTGTTGGTGGAGGGAATCATGCCAGAAAAGGAAATTGTGTTCGGGGAAAAAGAAGCGGGAAAACCATACAAATCACGCTACGGGGCGTATGTCGTTCTTCCAAATGAAAAAAATGAAGTGATCTTGGTGCAAGCACCCAACGGCGCCTATTTTTTACCAGGCGGTGAAATTGAACCAAATGAAAGCAAAGAAGAAGCGATCCAGCGAGAATTAATAGAAGAACTTGGATTTGAAGGAGAGATCGCTGAGTATCTAGGGGAGGCAGTTGAATACTTCTATTCGCGCCATCGCGACACGTTTTACCATCACCCCGGCTATTTCTATTTAATGACCAAATGGAAAAAAGTCTGTGAACCGACAGAAGAAACCAATCAGTTGTCATGGCACACGCCAGAAGAAGCGATCCAACGATTGAAACGCGGCAGCCATAAATGGGCAGTTGAACAGTGGTTGGCAAAATAAAAAAGTCAGGCTTCCGATAAAATGGAAACCTGACTTTTTTTACACTTAGTTATTTGCTAAAACATACTTGTTGATTACTTCTGCCACACCATCTTCTTCGTTTGAAGCAGTTAGGACATCTGCGGCATTTTTCACGTTTTCAGTAGCATTGGCCATCGCCACACCGATACCAGCATATTCCACCATGGTTAAATCATTTTCATTATCGCCGATCGCCATGACTTCTTCTTGTTTGATGCCTAAGTGCTCCGCCAATTTTTTGACAGCAGCTCCTTTATGGGCTTGTTTATTTAGGACTTCCAAGAAGTAAGGAGCACTTTTAACCACATTGTAGTTGTCGGTCAAACTACTCGGCAATTGTGGGATGATCTGATCCAGTATTTCGGAATCATCGATCATCATCATTTTGATGATATTCAAGTCAGCAGTCATTTCTTCTGGTGTCCGATATTTCAATGGCATGTTGACTAAGAAGGCTTCATAAATCGTGTAAGGACTGATATCGCGGTTAGCGGTATACATGGTATCCTCAGTTTCTACATGAAGGTGAACCCCTAATTTTCTCGCAGTCATCTCAACAAAGAGATAGTCATCTTGGGACAAGCCGAATTCAGAGATGATCTCTTGATTTTTGGTTTTTTGAACCAAAGAGCCGTTGTAGGTAATCACGAAATCATTGTCCGTAAATAAGTCTAGTTCCTTCAATAAATCTTGGACACCAGTTAAGGGGCGTCCCGTACACAAAACGATGCGCACGCCTTGTGCTTCTGCGTCTTTTAATGCTTTGTAAACTGCTGGAGTGATCTTGCGGTCGTTGTTCAGCAGGGTGCCATCGATATCGATGGCGATCAGTTTGATACTCATAAGTTCCTCCTAGTGGCTTGGTTTGATCAAAGCACCATTGCGAATGTGCTTGGCAAACTCTTGATACGTCTCTCCAAATAAATCATAGTGATTTTGGATGTTGGGGTCAATCATTTCTTTTGGAAAATAAAAGCGTTGGTCACCTTGGGTTTGTCCTGCTAAGGCTGCAACAAGTTGACTGGCTTGGGATAATTCTACAAGGGAACCATCTTTTTCCTGTAATTCGATCTGTGTCCGATGCTTACCAGAAGTTGGTCGATAAAAATCATAAGGCAGATCGAAGCTTGAATTGATGGCAGTATAGTAGCGGGGATTGAAGCCGACTTTTTCCACCAGTCCCTGCATTTCTTCAATCATCGGCAACTGCGTCTCATCGTCAAAGCGAGCGGATTTTAGCGGTTTACGATTTAAGAACCGCTTGGCTAAATCGCTGAGGATCGGATCATTCTCTTCCGTCCATTGGGTAAAGTAGGTATTCAACACGCCATCGTCGAGTTTCAAGTATTCATCTAAAGTGAATTCTTGTTTTAAAAATGGGAGAAGCAGTTGCGAATGGCTTTGAAACATTTCCTGATCCACTTGATAAAGTTCTGCAGCACGATCCAGCAAGTGGGCTAAGATCACTTCCATCCCTCGAGAACTCGCATGGAAATAAACTTGCACATACATTTGGTAACGACTGACGATGTAGTCCTCCACAGCGTGCATGCCATTCATAGAAAAAGCAATACCGCCTTCGTACGGACGAATCACTCGTAAAATTCTGGTCAGATCAAACGTGCCGTATTCAGTGCCGGTAAAATAAGCATCGCGCAGCAAGTAGTCCATCCGATCAGCATCGATTTGACTGGAAATCATTTGAACGACTTGGGGATTTGGATAGGTTTTAGTGATGACACTTGCCACTTTCTCAGGAAATCCAGCCTCCACTCGGTTCAATATCTGATGAACTTCCGTTTCAGGAGAAGTGATGATCGCCACTGTGATGGCTTCATGGTCTGTATGGAAAATATGCTCAAAGGTGTGGGAGTATGGACCATGGCCCACATCATGAAGCAATGCTGCACACAAGGTCACTAAACGCTCCTTATCATCCCAGCCGTTCGGTCCAACTTTTTCAATCGAATAATTGCGTTGGAAAATATCGCAAATGCGGCGGCTGATTTCATAAACCCCCAAGGAGTGAGAAAAGCGGCTGTGTTCTGCTCCGTGAAAGGTGAAAGAAGCAGTCCCTAGTTGTTTGATTCGTCGCAAACGCTGCACTTCTTTGGAATTGATCAAGTCTAAAATCACTTGGTGCTGCACATGGACATAGTTGTGAACAGGGTCACGAAACACTTTTTCTATCGCTAAGGTTTGATATTTATATGGTAGGCTCATCGCTAAACTCCTTTATTGGTTGGTTTCGCTTTTCCATGCCAGCTAAGCGTTGCTGCATTTGTTCGCTAAGGTTATTCTCTGAAAGCCATTGATCCAGTGATTTAAGCGGATATAGAGATTGGTCTGTGATCAAGGAAAGCAGGGCTTTTTGCAAGCGGTCAATCACCTCTTGTGTGGTAAACTTACGGCCGAGGGCTGCTTCTAAAGTGGTCATGCTCGCAGGATTGACGGCTGGATAGCCATCTTTACCAAAGCGCTCTTTCAAACCTGCTTGGTAAAAACGACGAACGAGAGAACCGCGGGCTGGTTGGTCGCCATTGATGCTCAGATACATCATGACAGCCACGCCATCTTTGATCCGTCGTTGTGCTGTACCAGCAATTTTTTTTCCATCAATACTCAGGTCATAGGTGCCTGGGCAATACGAGTCAGCAATTTCATAAGCCAAAATCGTCCGCTCAGGAAAGGCGGTTTGCAACAATGTCGCCATCATTTCATAGGCTGCATCCGTAGTGGCAGCCAAATGTTTAGGGAAAATGAGGGAGACATTCAAAATACCGGCATCATTGATGACCCCAAGCCCGCCTGAGTTGCGGATGATCGAGGCATAGCCAGCTTCTTTCAAAACCTGCAGACCAGCTGTCAAAAAAGGCAACCTGGTATCTTTCATTCCTAAAATCATCGTATCGGACAACTGCCAAAAATGACAATAAACTTGTTCCTGTTTGCCAGCAGCTTCGGTGGCAACATCGGTGAAGGCAAATGGCTCATAAGGATTGTGGATACGTGGTAAGGTTTGATCCATTATATAGATAGTCAAATCGGTTAAACTCCTTTAAAAATACCTGTTATCCTTATTATATACGATTCTTGGAAAATTACTTGGAGAAAAGAATGAAAACTTGCTTTTGTTTTCGCTTTTTTATTTTCAATGAAGAAATAGACCAAGGAGAATCAACTGAAATGATTGACAAACGAATGAAAAAAAGCAAGAATGAAACTGAAATCTTCAAAGGAGGCACACGTACATGCAAGAATTATCAAAAGGAATCCCAATCTCGATTCATTTAACAACCAATGTACGACAAGCAGGGGAAACAGAGAACTTTCTGTTTGATCTGCAAGGACAAGCAGTCAAGATCGGTGATACCTTATATATCCGTTACAAAGAGATCCAGCCAGACGGTACCGACGTTCCCGTCACGATGAAAATCATGCCAGACGGATTGATTCAATTGATTCGCTCAGGGGAAATGCGCATGCGCTTGAAATTTTCTTATAAGGAACGTTTAGAGACGAGCTACCAAACCCCGTATGGCTTGATGATGTTCCACACCTTCACCAATCATTTGCACGTTAGCTTGAAAGACCGTCCATATTCGGGAAAGATCGATATCGATTATGACTTGTTCATGGCTGCTGACAAAGTCGGCGAATACAAACTATCTTTAGAATTTACCGCTTGATCAAAGGGAAATTGAAAGAAAAAATTGCAATTTGAGGCGTAATTTTGTATGATTAGGAGTAGACTGTGAAAGGACGTGTCCCGTTTGGAAATTAATGTATTTGAAAGTGTAAATAAAAACGAATTGTCGATGATTGAAGTTGCCCATGCGATTTTAGAGCAGCGCGGTGACGTGATGGATTTTTCTGATTTGGTCAACCAAATTCAAAACTATCTTGAAACTTCAGACAGCGAGATTCGTGATTCATTGGCGCAGTTTTATACAGACTTGAATATCGACGGTAGTTTTATTTCTTTAGGCGACAATCGTTGGGGCTTACGTTCATGGTACGCCATTGATTCGATCGATGAAGAAGTCAACCATGGCATCGAAGACGAGGATGAAGATACACCACGTCGTCGCAAACGTAAAAAAGTCAATGCCTTTATCAACGATGATGAAGACGCAATCGATTATAACGATGATGATCCTGAGGATACTGATTTGTCAGATGACGAAGAAGATGATCTCTTTGATGATGATGATGACGAGGATGAAGAAATCTCGGCATACAATTCAGACTTGCAAGAAATCGGCGCCGACAATAGCACCGATGATGAAGAAGAATTACCTGACAGCATTGAGGAAGATCTAACCATTATCGATGACGATGATGAAGATGATTTTGCGGATGAAGAGGAAGAAGAGGAGTAATCCTCTTCTTTTTTTCGCCTTTGGGCTGCAAGCAGCTTTTAATCGCTGAAGGACGATTTCGTCTTCTTACATAGATACAAATAAAAAAAGGAACCGCATCAGCGGTCCCTAAGTGCTTTTGAATTATTGATTTGAATCGAGTATACTTGTAACGAAAAGAAAAAACGCGCCTTGAGGGAATCGAACCCCCGTCTCAAGAACCGGAATCTTACGTGATATCCACTACACTAAAGGCGCGAAGCACAAATATTAGTTTAACCAATTTCAGTGAAAAAAACAAGAGGTAGAATGATGAAATTTCAACAGCAATTTTCACAACAACAAAAACAGACGCAAAAGCTTGCTATGACGCAGAAATTACAGCAATCAATCCTAGTGCTGCAATTTTCTGCAGACGAATTATTGTCCTTCATAGATAACCAAGCATTAGAAAATCCATTGATTGATCTGGGGGAATATGATTCGCCCATCACACCAAGCAAGAGCAGCGGCTCATCAGAACAATTGATGGATTATTTAAGCCAGATCCCTGACCAGCATACGTCTTTATTCGAATACCTCATCGATCAAGTGCATTTAAACTACCGAGATACCTTCTTGCGGACGATCGTTTTATTTTTAGTCGAGTACATTGATTTAAACGGCTTTTTGACGATTGACTTGGAAGAATCTGGAAAGCTTGTTGGTGGGACCCCGATCCAAATGCTCGATGCCTTGACCTTGATCCAGCAGCTAGATCCAGCAGGCGTCGGTGCCCGTGATCTAAGAGAGTGTTTGATGCTGCAAACGGAAAGAGATGACTATGCGCCGCCAATGGCCTATCTCATTTTAGAAGAATTTTTTACGGAAATGGCAGAGCGCAAGTGGGACAAAATCAGCAAAGCGCTGCAGATTCCCTTAACTGAGATCCAAAAGGTCTTTGATTATGTTCAAACATTGACCCCCACACCAGGGGCTGCGTTTGGGTCAACGGATGGGCTTTACATCGTTCCTGACCTGCGAGTGACGGTTGAAAAAGGACAACCGATCGTGAAATCAAACAAACGCGCCTTACCAGAGGTTCGCTTTCAGCAGCAGTACTTTGACCAATTGAAGCAAAGCGGTGATCCGGAGGTCTTAAGTTATTTAGACAATAAAGCCCAAGAGTTCGAGTGGCTAAAGAAGACCTTGCAACAACGAGGCGATACCATCTATCGTGTAGGCGTGCAGATCGTTGCACGGCAAAAGGAGTTTTTCACTCAACCAGATCGTCCATTAAAGCCATTGGTTTTAAGAGAAGTTGCCGAAGAGTTAGGGATTCATGAATCAACGGTCAGCCGGGCAGTCAATGGGAAATACTTGGAGACCTCCTTTGGGGTGTTTGAATTAAAACTATTCTTTGGACAGAAAGTTTCGACGCAAGAAAGCGGTGATGACCTGACGACGGCATCGATCAAACAGCAGCTAAAAGCACTGATCGATGAAGAAAATAAAAACAAACCATTGTCAGACCAAAAGTTGACAGATGCCCTCAAAGCCCAAGGCATCGATATTTCTAGACGAACGGTGGCAAAGTATCGTGAAGCCATGAATATCCCTGGTTCTTCCAAGCGGAAACGATTCGAGTAAAGCAAAACTTACTATTAACGATGAGTAGGGAAGGCAGCAAAGCCTTTCCTTTTTTTATCGATCCTTTCCTCATTTTCATTTTTGACGATTTTATGAAAAGCAAGATTTTGTGACTGAAATAGTTGCGTATCAAGGCGATAAGTGCTACTATTATTGGTGTAGGAAACAGATTTAAATTTTTTTTGCAATCGATGGGTCATTTTAAGTCATTGTAGGACGAAAATTGTCCAACGGGAGGATATAAAATGCTCGATGAATTAAAATTGATTGAGGCAATCACCCCGGATATTCTCGCTGTACTCCAAGAACGTTACCGTATCTTAAGAAATATTTATTGGATGCAGCCCGTTGGCCGCCGGACACTTTCGGAAAGTTTATCAATGACGGAACGCGTGTTGAGGACGGAAACAGATATCCTTAAAAAGCTAAAACTGATCGACTCTTCAAAAAGCGGCATGCAATTGACCGCCTATGGAGAAGAAGTGTACACAAAGATCGGTGCACTGATGGATCAGCTGTTCGGAATGCACCAAATCGAAAAACGATTATCAGAGACCTTTGGCATCGAACGTTGTTTGATTGCGAGCGGCGATGGTGATCGACAACCGAAAGTGATTGCTGAATTTGGTCAGTTGCTGAATGAATCGTTGGATCTCTTATTGCCAGAAGGCAAAAACACCATCGCAGTGATGGGAGGGACGACAATGGCGAAAGTTGCCGAGGAATTGGGCAATTTGGAAACCGCCAAACGTCATAACTTGTTTGTTCCAGCCCGTGGCGGTATCGGAGAATCAGTCAACGTGCAAGCAAATTCAGTCAGCTCAGTAATGGCGATGCAGACAAATGGCGATTATCGCTCCTTGTTTGTACCAGAACAATTAAGCATGAACACCTACGAGTTTCTCTTGAAAGAACCCGCCATCGTTGATGTCTTAAACTTGATAAGTCAAGCAAATTGTGTTATTCATAGTATTGGACGGGCGTTGCATATGGCGGCTCGAAGAAAAATGTCAGAACAAGAAATTCTGATGTTGAAACAAAAAAATGCAGTTGCAGAATCCTTTGGGTATTTCTTTAACGAAGCAGGTGAGGTCGTTTACAAAGTTCCTCGCATCGGACTTCAATTAAAAGATTTGCAAAAAGTCCCAATCATTTTTGCGGTCGCTGGCGGACAATCAAAAGCCAAAGCGGTCAATGCATACATGAAAAATGCACCAAAACAAACCTGGCTCATCACCGATGAAGCTTGCGCAAATGAGATTTTAAAAGGGGCAACCCTTTAAAATAAATATTTTTATGATTTTCATAAGGAGGAAATCTTAAATGACAGTTAAAGTAGGTATTAATGGATTTGGACGTATCGGACGCTTAGCATTTCGTCGTATCCAAGAAGTAGAAGGAATCGAAGTTGTGGCTATCAATGACTTAACAGACGCTAAAATGTTAGCTCACTTGTTAAAATATGATACAACACAAGGACGTTTCAACGGTACAGTTGAAGTTCACGAAGGTTCATTCAATGTGAACGGAAACGAAATCAAAGTTTTAGCTAACCGCAACCCTGAAGAATTGCCTTGGGGCGAATTAGGTGTTGAAATCGTGTTAGAATGTACTGGATTCTTCACTTCTAAAGCAGCTGCTGAAAAACATTTAACAGCTGGTGCAAAACGTGTAGTTATCTCAGCTCCTGGTGGAAACGATGTTCCAACAATCGTTTACAACACAAACCATGAAACTTTAACAGGTGAAGAAACAGTTATCTCTGGTGCTTCATGTACAACAAACTGTTTAGCTCCTATGGCGAAAACATTGAACGACAAATTTGGTGTGATTGAAGGATTAATGACTACAATCCACGCTTACACAGGTGACCAAATGACTCTAGACGGACCACACCCTAAAGGTGACTTCCGCCGTGCCCGTGCTGCTGCTGCAAACATCGTGCCTAACTCAACTGGTGCTGCTAAAGCGATCGGCTTAGTAATCCCAGAATTGAACGGCAAATTAGATGGTGCTGCTCAACGTGTTCCTGTTGCAACTGGTTCATTAACTGAATTAGTTACTGTTCTTGACAAAGAAGTAACTGTTGATGAAATCAATGCAGCAATGAAAGAAGCTTCAAACGAATCTTACGGTTACAACACAGACGAAATCGTTTCTTCTGATATCGTTGGTATGACTTACGGTTCATTATTTGATGCAACTCAAACAAAAGTTATGACTGTTGGCGACAAACAATTAGTTAAAACTGTTGCTTGGTACGACAATGAAATGTCATACACTGCACAATTAGTACGTACTTTAGAATACTTCGCTAACCTATAAGAGTTGCGAACGACTTTAATTTAAACCATCGCAAGAGAAAGCGGGGAAGCATCGCGCTTCTCCGCTTTTTTTAACAATTATGCTAGGAGGAATCTGTTCATGGCGAAAATGACAGTTCAAGATATCGATTTAAAAGATAAAAAAGTTCTTGTACGTGTGGACTTCAACGTTCCATTGAAAGATGGAGTGATCGGAGACGATACACGGATCAAAGCAGCATTACCAACAATCAATTATGTTATCGAAAACGGCGGAAAAGCAATTCTTTTCTCACACTTAGGTCGTGTGAAAGAAGAAGCAGATAAAGCTGGAAAATCTTTAGCGCCAGTTGCGAAACGTCTAGGCGAATTGTTAGGCAAAGAAGTAACTTTCGTGGATGAAACCCGTGGCGAAAAATTAGAAGCAGCGATCAACAACATGCAAGATGGCGATGTCGTTGTTTTTGAAAACACTCGTTTCGAAGACATCGATGGCAAAAAAGAAAGCAAAAACGATCCTGAACTAGGTAAATACTGGGCTTCTTTAGGCGATGTTTTTGTAAATGATGCCTTTGGTACCGCACACCGCGCACACGCTTCAAACGTAGGGATCGCTTCAACAGGTATCCCAACAGTTGCTGGTTTCTTAATGGAAAAAGAAATCAAATTCATCGGTGAAGCAGTCGAAGAACCAAAACGTCCAATGATCGCGATTCTTGGTGGAGCAAAAGTATCTGACAAAATCGGCGTAATCGAAAACTTGATTCCTAAAGCAGACAAAATCTTGATCGGCGGCGGAATGACGTATACGTTCTACAAAGCAAAAGGTATGGAAATCGGTAATTCTCTTGTGGAAGCAGACAAAGTAGAATTAGCAAAAGAATTGATCGAAAAAGCTGGCGATAAATTAGTATTACCAGTTGATTCAATCACTGCTGCTGAATTTTCAAATGATGTCCCAACAGAAGAACATACTGGTGATGTTCCTGAAGGACAAATGGGCTTAGATATCGGACCTGAAACTATCGCTTTGTTTGCTGAAACATTAAAAGGCGCAAAAACAGTTGTTTGGAACGGACCTATGGGTGTGTTTGAAATGTCTAACTTCGCAAACGGTACGATCGGTGTTTGTGAAGCAATTGCCAACCTTGAAGATGCAACAACGATCATCGGTGGCGGTGACTCTGCAGCTGCAGCAGAACAATTAGGTTTTGCTGACAAATTTACCCACATCTCAACAGGTGGCGGTGCCAGCCTTGAATTGCTAGAAGGAAAAACACTTCCTGGCCTAGCTGCGATCAACGATAAATAATCAATGACAAGCCGTGCAAAGGATCTCCTTTGCACGCTTGATAACGAAAAGGAGTGCCAGAACATGCGCAAACCAATTATTGCCGGAAACTGGAAAATGAACAAAACTGCGAAAGAAGCAAAAGAATTTGCTGAAGCAGTCAAAACAAAAATTCCTAGCAACGATACAGTTGACTCTGTGATCGGTTCGCCAGCTTTATTCTTAGAAACATTAGTGAATGCTGCTGAAGGAACAGAATTAAAAATTGCTGCTCAAAACAGTTACTGGGAAAATGAAGGTGCCTTTACTGGCGAAACTTCACCAGCAGCTTTAGCAGATCTAGGTGTTGACTATGTCATCATTGGCCATTCAGAACGTCGTGAATACTTCCATGAGACAGATGAAGACATCAACAAAAAAGCCAAAGCAATCTTTGCAAACGGCATGATCCCAATCCTATGCTGTGGTGAATCTTTAGAAACCTATGAAGCTGGCAAAACAGCGGAGTGGATCGAAGGACAAATCACTGCTGGCTTAGACGGTTTAACAGACGGTCAAGTAAGTAATCTTGTGATTGCTTACGAACCAATCTGGGCGATCGGTACTGGTAAATCAGCGGATGCAAACATCGCAGACGAAATTTGTGGCGTTGTCCGCAAAACCGTTGAAAAATTATACGGCAAAGAAGTTTCAGACAGCGTACGTATCCAATACGGCGGCTCTGTAAAACCTGAAAACATTGCTGAATATATGGCAAAAGAAAATGTTGACGGAGCATTAGTTGGCGGCGCAAGCTTGCAAGCTGATTCATTCCTAGCATTATTAGATGCTGTAAAATAATTTCATTTTCATGAAAATAACATTTGCAGAATCGTCATTTTTTCACTACAATTAAGTTGTTCGCAAGGGGCATTCCCCTTAAGATAAAACAAACTCAAAGGAGAGACAAAACATGTCAATTATTACTGATGTTTACGCACGCGAAGTCTTAGACTCACGTGGTAACCCAACTATCGAAGTAGAAGTCTACACAGAATCAGGTGCTTTCGGCCGCGGAATGGTTCCTTCAGGAGCTTCAACAGGTGAACACGAAGCAGTTGAATTACGTGATGGCGACAAAGCTCGTTATGGCGGTAAAGGTGTAACGAAAGCAGTTGACAATGTAAATAACATCATTGCAGAAGCTATCATCGGCTACGATGTACGTGACCAAATGGCTATCGATAAAGCAATGATCGCTTTAGACGGAACTCCTAACAAAGGCAAATTAGGCGCAAACGCGATTCTTGGTGTTTCTATCGCTGTTGCTCGTGCAGCTGCTGATTACCTAGAAGTACCTTTATACCACTACTTAGGCGGATTCAATACAAAAGTATTGCCAACTCCTATGATGAACATCATCAACGGTGGTTCTCACTCTGACGCACCAATCGCTTTCCAAGAATTCATGATCTTGCCTGTAGGCGCACCTACATTCAAAGAAGGCTTACGTTGGGGTACTGAAGTATTCCACGCTTTGAAATCAATCTTGTCTAAACGTGGTTTAGAAACTTCAGTAGGTGACGAAGGTGGTTTCGCTCCTCGTTTTGAAGGAACTGAAGACGGTGTTGAAACAATCTTAGAAGCAATCAAAGCTGCTGGTTTAGAACCAGGTAAAGACGTATACCTAGGATTTGACTGTGCATCATCAGAATTCTACGAAAACGGTGTTTACGACTACTCTAAATTTGAAGGCGAAAACGGCGTAAAACGTACTGCTGCTGAACAAGTTGACTACTTAGAAGAATTAGTTAACAAATACCCAATCATCACTATCGAAGACGGTATGGATGAAAACGACTGGGATGGTTGGAAACTATTAACTGAACGCTTAGGCGACAAAGTTCAATTAGTAGGGGATGACTTGTTCGTTACAAATACTGAAATCCTTGAAAAAGGAATCAAAAACGGTATCGGTAACTCAATCCTTATCAAAGTTAACCAAATCGGTACATTGACTGAAACATTCAATGCTATCGAAATGGCGAAAGAAGCTGGTTACACTGCAGTCGTTTCTCACCGTTCAGGTGAAACAGAAGATTCAACAATCTCTGATATCGCAGTTGCAACAAACGCTGGCCAAATCAAAACTGGTTCTCTTTCACGTACTGACCGTATTGCAAAATACAACCAATTGCTACGTATCGAAGACCAACTTGGTGAAGTTGCTGAATACAAAGGATTACAAGCATTCTACAACTTGAAAAATAAATAATCTGGTAATGTAAAAGCAGCTATACCAATTTTTCAGAAATGATAAAATTAGTGTAAAAAGTGTTTCTACTTTTATGTTCTAGTATTATTGCTAAGTGCCTTTCTTATGTCAACTAATGACATGAGAGGGGCATTTTTTTATGCACTATGAACGATTAGTAAAGGAATACTTGTTAGAATTGAAATTGGAAAATTATTCAAAAAGAACGATTGAGTCTTATGAACAACATCATCGAAAATTTATAGACTATTACAGAAAAGAAATTAGTTCACCGCTTTTAATTGAAGATGTTTCGAAAATTCATTATAAGTTGTTCATCAGTTTTTTATTGGATTGCCAATTAAAAAGTAGTTATATAAATGCAATTTTAAAAACTCACAAAGCTTTCTGGAACTATTTAGTAGCTGAGAAAGTAGTCAAAGTTAGTCCTCTGGAAACGATAAGGTTATTAAAGGAAACAAAGCCATTATTAACTACATTCAATGATAAAGAAGTAAAGGATATGCTGAATGTGTGGAAATTTGATACCTATTTAGGAGCAAGAAATAAGTGTATTATTGCTCTTTTAGCAGATACAGGTATACGTGTATCTGAACTATTAAATTTAAAGGATACAGATTTAGCTGAAAACTATATCCGAATATTAGGAAAGGGGAGTAAATGGCGAGTAGTGCCAATCTCATCTGAATTAAATTATTTTATTACTCGATATAGAAGGATTCGAGATAGTAATTTTTATACACTTAGAAATTATCACGGCAAAACAAGGAAATTAGATGAACAGCTATTTTTAGGGAAAACAGGAAGAAAAATTAAAACGGTGACGAATATTGAATTGATATTGAAAGAAACAGGTAAGAGGGTAGGCGTTAGGGCAACTGTTAGATGCAGTCCCCATACGCTAAGGCATTATTGGACGGTAAAGAATTTGCAGATGGGTCAAGATATTTTTACAAAAAGTAAGATGTTGGGGCATTCCAAACTAGATACAACGAAAATTTATATCAGTAGTATCACGGATGAACAACTAGTAGATAAAGCGGTAAAGACAAGTCCTTTGGGTAGTATACTTTAAATTAGTAGTCAAATTCAGGAGAAAATGCTTAAATAGTGTTCTCCTTTTGATTTTCATATATTTAATCACTTGTGATTGTGTGTTCTACAAATTTGCAACCTCCAAATTATGATGCTATAAAGGACCCTAGCAGGGATACTTTTATAATTAGTATCCACCATAAATCCTATTCTATCAATATTTTATTTTTGATTTATAGGGAGATGGATACTTATAGTCTATTTCTATAGAAAAGTATCCATAAATAGTGCATCTTAGGGAGGTAATTTATGGGACAAAAAATGATTAATGTCAAACCGATAAAAAATAAGGAAACGCTAATTCAATTTGGAAAAGAATTACAAAAGGGCAAACACGGAAAAAGAGATTGTTTGATTATGGCAATTGGAATAAAGACAGGGTTACGGATTTCAGATATATTGAACCTGAAGGTATCTGATGTGAAAAACAAGACGCAAGCAGAAATTATTGAAATAAAGACTGGTAAAAAAAGAACTCTTCATCTGAAATCATTAACATCAAACATTATTGATTATTTAAATACAGAACATAGTGCGGAATCTGAGTGGCTATTTCCAAGTCCAACAGATAGTAGTAGACATTTAGCCAGTCATCAGTATTATAAAATCTTACAGAAAATTGCAGATAATCTAGGGTTAGATTATATTGGCACACATACACTTAGAAAAACATTTTCCTACTTCTTTTTAAAGCAAAACAAAGGGGATATTGTTACGCTGATGAAGATTTTAAATCATAGTAGCCAAGCAGTTACGCTTAGATATGCAGGGATTGAAGAGGAAGATATAAAAGCTAAGCTTGAAGACTTTGACCCATTTAAGTAAGTAAAAGCACAATCATTTAAGATTGTGCTTTTTTCTTGTCTTTTTTTAATTGAACAGTATTATACTTTTCCTTATTCAAATAACTTTGAAAATACAAGTTATCTGCATTATCATACTCAGTTTTATTATCAGAAATATAAATGGCATCTTTAGAATTTTTGTGTAAGGTTAAATAATAGAAGAAATCAACTATACAGGGAATTGCTTGTAACTTATATTGATTATTTTCTTTCACAAAGTAACAAAGTTCATTAGAATCATTCAGAAAAATCAAAATATCATTTCTAATGAGAGTGCTATTATTTTCTAGATTTCTAAATGATACATCTGCTAAGTTGGATTGTATTGCTGGGATAAATTCTTTATTAGGTAGTGCAAGAATATCTACAGTATCTATAGAAGTTGTATAGTATTTTTCTTGTAGTATATCTGAAAAAGAAGCTACTCTAATTGGGAATTTAGTCAATTCGTTGACGATAAAATGGGCAAAATATTTTCTGTCTTGTTCATGAATTAATTGATTGACTCGCATATTTGCAAGCTTTTTTATAACTTTATCATTGTTATAGTTATATTTGCCTGAGGCATATACTGAAAGATAGAGCTGTTTGTTTTTATATGGTGAATCAATTACTTGAATTTTATTGATATACAAGCCAATTGTAACCAAAAATTGAACGACCATTGACTGCAAGTCTAAATCTTTCATATGTTTCAAGTCATAGTTATTAACATAATAGAAGTGTTTATTTAATTTTCCTCTAGATATTATTTTATTCTTTTTTAAGGTCTTTAATCGTGACTCTAAGCTGATGCGATTGCATTGTAACAGCTTAATCAAGGTGTTTTCATATATTCCGTTCGATTGAGCAATGATATCTAATAATTCCTCATAATCAATAGCCCGATTGTTTACAATAAGTGTGTTCATGTTCGCTCCCTCCTATAATTTATCTGTTTTATTTTTAAAAGTATCCATTCTCGTAACTATCCATTAGTAACCCAACACTCATAACTATCCATTTTCATTTCTATCCATCATTTGGTGATGGTATTCAGATAGAAAATTTTTCCATTTTTTGCTTATGCAGCTGTTTTGGAAAATTCACGGAGGTTTCCATTGTAATTTCTCCGAATTCACCTCATAAATGACATAGTTTTCAAAAAGTTATCACAAAAGTTATCATTTTGTTATCATTTGATTTTTTGAAAAAACCTCTTTTTTAGGGTTGATGTAGGGATTAGGTAAGGTATGAAAATCAATAGATGTAGGGGTTATGAAGGGGGGCATAATTTAGTAAAGTATACCTGGTTTACGAAAATATCTATCTTATAAGTATCCTTTAAAAATTATCCCACGCCTACATTACCCCTTCATTATAACATCCGTTTCTTAGTACTGGAAATTTGAGTGTTGTGTGTAAGTCTACTTGTCTATAAAAGTGATGTATGATTAATAAATTAGTGTTATTTAGATTTTTGTGTATTCTAATTCTGTAACACTTATTATTTATAGACACAAAAATAATTTATTTGGAAGTAGAAATTGTATAATCTTGGTATCAAAAAGAATCTAGGTGAAAGTATGAAAGAAATGGTCCTCAGGGATACACTTGATTAAAGATTTACAGCAATTGAGGTATTACGACCGATTAGTTATGATTATAACAACTACTGAAAGTCCAAGACTTGTTCCGTTTGTCATAAAAAAGTCTCCGTTATTAGTTATTTTATTGTTTTCCGAAAATATATCTATTTTAAACTGTTTTACAAATCCTAGCGTTTCTTATTGGTTATAAAACATTACTATAACAGTGTTTTCTACTGACTTTAAAGGTAAATAATAGAAAAGTAAAGGCATAAGTTAATTGCTGGACAATCGTTATATTTGATGTAATAATTAAATTACCTTAACGAGAAGTATTTTAAATCATCTCTGTGTATTGTTTATTTACCCTGACTTCTAAGAGAAGTCAGGGTATTTTTAATACTACAAATAAATCGTTACACTAATATGAAGGGAAGGAGGAGCTTTGTATGACAAGAACTATTGGCTATATACGAACAAGTAAAAACACGCAAGATTTAGGATTGGAAGTGCAAAGGAAGGCTTTAGAAAACTATGAACCAGATGAATTATTTTCTGAACAAATTAGTGGGAGAAAAGAACATCGAACGGAGTTAGAGAAAGCATTGAACCGATTAGAAAAGGGAGATACTTTACTTATTTATAATTTAGCAAGATTAAGCAGGTCGTCTCGACAATTGGTGAATCTGATGTCAGAGTTGAATGAGAAAGAAATTTATCTGAAAAGTATTCAAGAATCGATTGATACCAGAACAGCAAGTGGACGATTATTTTATACTGTCTTAGCTGGAATAGCGGAATTTGAAGCTGAAAATATTAGCATCAGAACAAAGGAAGCCTTAGCTAATACTGACAAGACCTTGGGAAGACCACCAATAAAACAAAGTAAACGTAAGAAAATCATTGTTTTATATAAGGGGAATCATCTATCTTTAAAAGAAATTGCAAACAAATGTGGTGTGTCTGAGAAAACTGTTTATAACATTGCTAAAAAAGCTGGTTTGTCCAGAAAATGAGACTTGATAAATTATCAATCTAAGGGTAACATTATTGGAGGGAAGCAAGATTTTACCGGCAATAAATCAACGTTTTTTACCGACACTGTTTAAAAAAATAAAATACATAAAAAAGACGATTGTATCAACATTTCTGTAGTTGATATGGTGGTCTTATTTTGTTGTGGCAAAAACGTTGAATTTTTACATCGAATAATAGTTAGAAAGGATTGAAATAATGGCGTTAAAGGGCGGAAGGATTTTTCAAGAAATGATAGAAGTACCTGACGAAAAAGAAAAAGGGTGTGGCTGCATTGGTTGGATAGTATTATTAGTAATTGTCATAACCATTTTGATACATGTATTGGATTTTGTTTTCCAACATCTATTTATTTCTTTTTTATTTATTGCTGGAATAGTATACTGACTCGTCAAAACACTGAATTTCAAGGAAGTTTAAATGACCCACAGTTGAAAATTATGGGAGCGGATAAATACACTATTCAACATGAAATTTATGCGTTAACTCAGGTGATTTTTTATATAATGACTGGGAGAAAGAATCTGAATAATAATAAAAATAAAGAAGTAGAGAAGCTTATAGATTCTGGTATGAATGCAGATTTATCTAAAAGAGTAAAATCGTTAGAGGAATTGAAAGAAGTATTCTCGAAAACAGACTGGAGTAGATAAGTTTGAATATCCAGAAAGCTTTAATAGAACTAACGATAAATGGAGTAGTTACTTGTAAACAACTTTCAGATTTTTACAATACTTTCTATACCGACAAGGAATTTACAGATGCAGTGGATTTTCTAGGCGAAAGTATTCAAATAGATATGTCTCAATTAAAAGAGGAATTATATACTTCTGAAGATGCACACGTATTAGGTGTAATAGAATATATGCAAAAGCATTATCCTTCAGCAGTTTTATTCATCAATTTAATTCCTAAAGATAAGAGAAGATTTATTAACTAGTTATTTGAAATGTTTAAATCTCTAATATATGAAATAATAATCAGTTATGTAAAATTTCTAGTATTGCAAAGTAGAAACAATAAATTTCATGTTTCTACCATTATATACTGGAAAATCTAGACATTGTTTGATAAGATGCTAGAGACATAAGAAATGCAGCCTAAAGATTGTAGATAGCTGACCACGTATTTATGATTTCTCGATTGAAAATGCTGATTTATCAGCATTCATTGAGTAGAAGAACAAAAGGAAATTTTAAGTGCTGTTGCAACGAACCGCTGGTGAAATCAAAGGGAATAACTTGCGAAGCAACGTTATTCGATGGTTCTCTTTCACGTACTGACCGTATTGCAAAATACAACCAATTACTACGTATCGAAGACCAACTTGGTGAAGTTGCTGAATACAAAGGCTTGCAAGCTTTCTACAACTTAAAAAATAAATAATCAATTTCATTGATTTGCTCTGATGTTCTGTGGGCGGCTGATTCTTATCAGCTGCCACGACATCAGAGTTTTTTGTTTAATAAAAGTTAAGAGATCTTATAAATAGACAGAAAATAACCATAAGGTTTTAAAGAATCTGCTAAAATTTTTTTAATATAAAATGAAAATAAATGGATGTTTTATGAAAGTTTTCATCGGTATTTTCAAAATGATATTTTCTAACAAGTGAAATTTTGTTGAAGGAGCGGCAAAGGCTTTGGTTAGTTGAGTTGAAACAAAAAGACTTTGGTCACGATCAAAAGAATCTTTATCGATTTTGACTATTTTTTATGAAAATATTATTCTTTTACATTTTGATTTTAAAGAAATCCTATTTCATCTTCACGAATTCGCTTGGAATCAAAAGACAGGTATCAATGGTTTCTCTCACTTTTTTCACAGAATCGAAATTTCATTAGCTTTGCTTTTTTTCTTCTTTCCGATTAGGATAATCACCTGAGTAAAATTTGTTGTTTGGAGGAAGAGAAATGTGTACTTATGTGAAAAAAATAGCTTACCCAATGTTCATGCTGTCCTTACTTATGTTATCCTATTTGGCGCCTTTATTATCAGTCATCACAGCCAATGCGGACACCGAGGAGAATCCCAAAACAATCCTATTTCAAAACGAAAAGGGCACTGCGCAAGTGACCTCATTACCAGATCCTACCACAGGAGAAATCACTTGGACGATCGAGGTAGAAAAGAATCAGCAGTCTGCTGCTAATCAACTAGCATTCAGTTTGAGTGAAGGAGAACAAACGGTTCTGCCAGAATCAATCCAAAGCAACGGCACGCCATTTACATATGATCCGCAAAGACAGCAGCTGATGGAAGAAAGTACTAGCAGCTCCTTTAGCCAAATGACGCTAACGTTTCAAACAAAAGCTCTTGAAACATTGACAATCAAATCCGCCTTTCTTCAAACAGAGGAAGAAAATGGACAAGTGAAAGAAGACATCATCAATTCAACAGATGTAGCAGTTGTTCTACCTGAAAATGAATCCACAGAAGCAACGAGTGCCGAAGCAGTGCTTGCTGACAGTCAGGAACAAACAGGGGCTTCCGAAAAACAGCCTGCAACAAAAAGCAGCGAGTCACAACCACAAGCAGAGTCAACTACCGCATCAACAGCCATAGAATCACCACTTAATACACAAGCAAGTGCACCAGCAGCTTCAAAACTGTCAAGTGGCGGCAGCTTTAAAAATGATGTGCCAGAAGTTGATGACGTACTTCTAGGAGAAGCCCAGTTTTTTCATATTTTTGCTAACCATGCGACGCTAAATACCCACACGAACGGAAACTTAGCAGTGGGAGAACTAAATGGAAATGTCAATTTTGGAACCAGTATTCAGGATGGTTCGTTGGCAACAGAAATCAATTATATTCAAAAGGTCAATACGATCGCAAATTCTTCCTTTGTGTCAGGAACTGATAGCAGAAAAAACAAAGTTGTTTTTGGCCCATCAGTCACAGTAGATTTAGCAGATCAAAATCAACAACCTGCCGTTTTTGTAAATGGACAGAGAATGGATCACTTGAAAACTTCCGAAGTTTTCCAAGATCAATCTGCAAGTGAACCGTATATAGATTTTAAAAAGGTATTTTCAACGTTACAGGCGACGTCAGAAAGGCTAGGAGCCTATCCGCAAACACCCGGTGTAACCAAAGACTTTACTGATAATAATCAGCGGGTCATCAATACCGCCCGTGCTGAAAATGATACGCAAGAGGTTGTGTTGACCTTAACGGATGAACAAGGAAACCCGCTTGATGACGGTGTTTACGAACTTCAAAATAAAAAGACACATAAAGAGGTTGATGAAGAGGTCACAAATGATGATGGACAAGTAATCGAAACGGATCTTCCAGAAGGGGACTATTCCTTTGTTGAAACAGAAGCGCCAGATGGTTATCTAATCGACAAGAAACCAATTTCCTTTTCGGCAGATACTATTGATGAAGAAGATCAAAAGGTAGTCGTTACTCTTTCAAAAACAGAATTAGAAAAAGATACACCCATTACCATCAAAGGGCTAACAAAAGGCACGTCTCCTGTACTCATCAATGTGGATACTGAAGGAGCAAGTACCGTTAATATCAAGTCGCAAATCAAACTAGAATATACAGATGGCACGATGCGCAATAGTCATGAAACAGAAGCGTTTGATGATGCCGTTATCCTGTGGAATTTTATTAATCAGCCAGAAAATCAAATGATTTCGATCAATAGTCCCTTCCAAGGAACGATTTTGGCTGTTGGTGATACAGTTGATGTCCACCAAAATGTTGACGGCAGTATCATTGCTGATACGGTATTGGTCAATGCGGAAACCCACCGCTGGGATCTTCAAGCCAATGAAACGGTTGTACCGATAATCAAATTAGCTGCAATGAATCACCTGCTGTCTCTTGATACAACGACAGTCAGCGGAACCAAAACGTGGGACGATTATGACAACAAATTTAATACCCGTCCGACAAGCATTACGGTTCAATTACTGCAAAATGGTGAAGTGTTCCAAACAAAAACGGTTACCCAAAATAAAGAGGGAGAATGGCATTATGAATTTACTGATCTACCGACAACCGACGAATCTGGTCAGACCTATGACTACGCAATTCAAGAAACACCCGTTGAAGGATACACCACCAAAGTAAATGGCTATGACCTAGTCAACACCTACCGTAATACTGAAACGACAAAAGTATCAGGAACGAAAACATGGAATGACTACGAAAACAAGTTCAACACACGTCCAGAAAGTATCACTGTCGACTTAATGCAAAACGGTAAAGAGATTGACAAACAAATCGTAAAAGCAGTTAACCAAGGCAACTGGACCTATCGCTTTGACGATCTGCCAAAATACGATGCCGAAGGAAAAGCCTATACCTACAGGATCCAAGAAGGAAAAGTTCCAGATTACACCACCAAAATAAATGGCTATAACTTAGTCAACACTTATACAGGGCCAGAGACACCGAAAACCCCGAGTGATCCTAAAAAGCCGCAGGTCCCGTTGTCACCTAAAAAGCCAGATACATCTAAACAACCGGAAGATGACAACAAGAATGACGCAAACCATGCGACTACTGAAAAACGATTGCCTAAGACAAACGAGCGCTCTTCTTATGTGTGGAGTATCCTTGGAAGTATTTTACTCGTTACAAGCGTTGGCATGCTTTATCGACGAAAACATAGTTAACCAATCAAAACTTTGCCCTGACTTCTAACAGATAAGCAGGGCAAAGTTTTTTTTAAAAGTATAGGACTTATTTAAGACCTGCGACAAAACTTTGGCTGAAATCCATTGTAAATGGTAAACTAAAATGAAGGGGGGATCCTATGGTTTGGCTATTGCTACTACTGCTTATTTTTGGTTTTTTGGTGTACTATGTTTATCGCACGTCTGTTTTGAAAAAGGGCGTACGCTATTTTGTTTCGGCGATCATTATGCGAAACAATGAATGGTATGAAAAAGAAGGCAGAAAGAAACTGGGGATTCCATACAAAGAGCGGATCGCAACAAAGAGTTCAGCTTTTTGGGCACAAGGTTCGGATTGTACGGTAACGACCGCCGATGATCTGATCCTAACAGCGGAAGTCTTTGATCAGTGTGCAAAAACGTGGGTGATCTGCTTGCACGGGTATCGCAGTGATGGACAAGCAGATTGTCAAGAGGCAGCCGAGAAATTCTGGTCTGCCGGTTACAATGTTTTAGTTCCTGATTTACGTGGACATGGCCGCAGTGAAGGCAAAGAGATCGGTTTAGGGTGGCTAGATCGGATGGATCTGCTTTTGTGGATCGATAAGATTTTGGAAAAAGACCCACAAACACAAATCTTCCTCTATGGTTTAGGAATGGGGGCTGCGACTTTGCTGCTGGCTAGTGGAGAAGTCATGCCTGTGCAAGTGGCTGGGTTGATCTCAGACAGCAGCTATACGTCCGTTTACAGTGCGATCCGATCAAGCTTGCCGCAATTTTCTCGGTTACCGATCAAACGCTTTTTGCGCTTAGCGAATCGCTATAGCAAACAATTAGTCGGTTATCCCTTCTTGCAGATCTCGGTGACCCGACAAGTCGGCAGCAACCATTTACCTGTGCTGTTTTTACAAGGAGAAAAAGATTCGTTTCTTTCGGAAAAAGAGATCAATACCTTAATGGAAGCAACGGCTGGACCGAAACAAAAAGTCCTCTTTGCGAATATGGGACATTTACAGGCAGTGAAAGATGCACCAGAATATTGGCCAACCGTTTTGCAATTCATTGAGAATATCAAACAAAATACAGACATCGTCTGATAGAAAGGAAGAAAGCAATGGAAATCAAAGAAGAAAATAAACGTTTTGCTTTGTATGATGGAGAAAAAGAGGTGGGAGAAATCACATGGCAAGAAACGCCAGATAATGTTCTAGAAGTAGACCACACCTTCGTCAACCCTGATTATCGCGGCCAGCAATTGGCGCAAAAATTACTCAAAGCGGTTGTTGAAAAAGCAAGACGGGAAGAGAAAAAAATTATGCCTGTCTGCTCCTTTGCGGTCAAAGAGTTCAAAGAAAAACCAGAATACGATGACGTACTCGTTCGCTGATTTGAACGAAAGTGATCTATGAGAAAAAGGCTGTCAGAAAGGACAGTCTTTTTTTAAACCGTCCTGCAACGGGCAATGACAAAAAGAGAGTAGTAATTTCCAGCGGAAAATGCTAAAATGGAAAGGACGACTTTAGCAAGCAAGGAGGAGCTAACGTGTATAACATCTTATTAACTGCTGTGATCGTTATTTCGATTTTAATGGTCATTACGATCATGATGCAGCCTAGCAAGCAAAATAGTGCAGCTAGTGCCTTTACCGGCGGTGCAGATCAATTGTTTGGTAAGCAAAAAGCCCGTGGATTTGAAGCGGTGATGCAGCGTTCAACGGCCATTTTAGGTTTTGTTTGGATGGTCTTGCTCTTTATTTTGGCTTTTCTTTCATCAAACTAATCACTTTGTTAGCGAACCTCTCGTAAAGAGAGGTTTTTTTCTTTTTAACGGGAAGATTTTGATCGCATTTGTCGAAGTATTCTTGCTAACTATGGTAGAATTGGACGTGAGGTGAAAGGAAACATGAAAACATTTAATCAACCAAAACCGGTTTTTGCTGAACACGGCAAACGAGCGGTCATTTTGTTCCATGCCTATTCAGGCAGTCCTAACGATGTGCGCATGCTTTGTCGTTCGTTAGAACAAAAAGACTACACGGTTTATACACCGATGTTTACTGGACATGGTACACCGAATCCAGATGATATCTTAAATCAAGGAATGACTGTTTGGCAGCAGGATGCTGCGGATGCAGTTGCTTATGTGAAAGAAAAAGGCTATGAGGAAGTTGCCGTTCTTGGACTTTCGATGGGTGGGATTTTAGCGATGGATCGTTTGACGCAAGACCCAACATTGATGGGGGGCGGACTGTTTTGTTCTCCATTATTTGAAACCAAGAATGAAGTGCCAGTCAATTTTGAAAAGTATGCGGAAATGGTCATACCCTACGCTGATTTAGATGAGGCGACCCAAAAAGAAATATTGGCAGAAGTCCCTCGTAAGGTCAGAGAACAACTGCAAGGAATCGAAACAGTCGGACAAACCACAGCTGAGCATTTAGGAAAAATCGAGCGCCCAGTCTTCTTGGCGCAAGCAGGAAGGGACCAAATGATCGATCCACAGACGGTTTTCAAAACCGCAGCGGCATTGTCCCATGTTCCCTATACGCTTCAATGGTATCCCGAAAGCGGTCATGTGGTGACCGTGGGACCAGAACGGAAAAAATTAGAGCAGGATGTGTTTGCTTTCTTAGAAACACTTGCTTGGAAAGAGTGAGTTATGACAGAAACGATTAAAACAAAAATCATTCAGTTTCTCGAAGAAAGCCGTAAAAAAAGTTTTTCAATGGAAGAAATTGCTGAAGGTCTAGGACTTCAAAAAAGTACAGACTTTAAGAATCTTGTCCAGACAGTAGCGGCGATGGAACGAGAAGGCAGTGTGATTTTTAACAAAAAAGGCAAAGTGAAATTACCCATGAAACGTGTGTTTGTGGAAGGAACCTTCCGTGCCAATGAGCGAGGCTTCGGCTTTGTCACGTTGGATGAAGAAGAAGACGATATTTATATACCTAAAGAAGCAACAGGCTATGCCATGGACGGCGATACCGTTGCTGTAGACATCGTGCATGTTGCCGATCCTTTTTCAGATCGCGGCGCAGAGGGAAAGGTCGTAGAAATCAAACAACGCGCCATCAGTCAGTTGGTCGGCGAGTTTACATTATTTGACGAAAAAGAGATCGAAGAATCGGATCTATATGGCGTTGTTCAACCTAAAGATAAAAAACTAAGCGATTTAAAGGTGTTTATCGGCGCCCAAGGAATTCGTCCAGTAGACGGCAGCATCGTGATCGTTGAGATCAGCCATTATCCAGAAAAAGGCTATTCGAAAAGCTTAGAGGGGTTGATCACAAAAGTTGTGGGGCATAAAAACGATCCTGGAATGGATATTTTATCGATCGTCGTGGCGAATGGGATTCCCACAAAATTTGAGGAAGAAACCTTGGCAGCGGCAGATGCAGTACCCGATACGATCGATCCTGCTGACTTTCCAGAACGACGGGATTTGCGAGATCAACAGATCGTAACGATCGATGGAGCGGATGCCAAAGATTTGGATGATGCGGTGACGGTAAAAGCATTGCCTGACGGCAGCTTCTATTTGGGCGTGCATATCGCCGATGTTTCTTATTATGTGACAGAAAACAGTGCGTTGGACAAAGAAGCTTTTGAGCGGGGAACGAGTGTCTATCTAACGGATCGAGTGATCCCGATGATCCCACAACGTTTATCAAACGGGATCTGTTCGTTGAATCCGAATGTGCCAAGGTTGGCCATGAGCTGTGAAATGTGGATCAACCAAGAGGGGATCGTCACGGATTACAATATTTTCCAAAGTATTATTCAAACAAGTGCCCGCATGACTTATCAGGCAGTCAATCAAATTATTGAAGACAATGATCCAGAAACCAGCAAAGAATATGCGAAACTAGTACCGATGTTCCATGATATGGCCGCCTTGCACCACGTGTTAGAAACGATGCGCATCAAACGTGGGGCGGTTTCTTTTGAAGACCGAGAAGCAAAAGTCTTGGTCGATGGAGAAGGACACCCGCAAGAAATCGTTCTGAGAGAACGTGGCGTCGGCGAACGATTGATCGAGTCCTTCATGTTGGCAGCCAATGAAACCGTGGCGCGCCATTTCAATCGGAAGCATTTACCATTTATTTATCGGATCCATGAGGAACCAAAAGAAGAGAAAATGCGCCGCTTCTTTGATTTTGCATCTGCTTTAGGGATCGTAGTCAAACAAACCAACGGCTCGATCTCACCAAAACAACTGCAAAAAGTGGTTGAAGATGTCGCGGATAAGCCAGAGGCAATGGTTGTCAATACGATGCTGCTCAGAAGTATGCAGCAAGCGAAGTATTCAGAAGAAAACGTCGGCCACTATGGTTTGGCAGCGGAAGATTATACCCACTTCACGTCACCGATCCGTCGGTACCCCGACTTGATCGTGCATCGCTTGATTCGTTCTTACAGTGAAGATGTCTCTGAAGCCAACCAAAACAAATGGGCGGAAATCTTGCCTGACATCGCCATGCACAGCTCCCAAATGGAACGACGAGCAGTCGATGCAGAAAGAGAAGTCGATGCGCTTAAAAAAGCTGAGTATATGGCCGATAAAGTAGGAGAAGAGTTTGAGGGTATCATCAGTTCCGTCGTTAAGTTTGGCTTGTTTATTGAATTGCCTAACACGATTGAAGGGCTGATCCATATCAATAATCTGAAGCAAGATTACTTCCATTATTTGGAAAACCATCTGGCACTTGTAGGGGAACGGACAGGCTTGACCTTTAAAATTGGTCAAAAAGTTCGTATCAAAGTCGTGAAAGCTGATCCTGAAACAAGAGAGATCGATTTTGAATTGGTAGCAGCAGAAGAAGTCGAAAAACTGCAAGCACCAAAAGCTAACAAACGAAACAACCATCAAAAAAATGAAGCGAACCGTCGCGGGAAAAAGCAACGCAACCCTGAGAAAAACCAAGGGAAACGCTTTGAACAAACCGGTAAAGGCAAATCAAAGAAAGCTGGCAAAGTGAAAAAGAAAAAACCTTTTTATAAAGGAATCAAGAAAAAATAATTGGAGGGATGGCCCGTGCCTAAAGGAGAAGGGAAATTAATCGCCCAAAACAAAAAGGCCCGCCATGATTACACGATCCTCGATACGATCGAAGCGGGGATCGTCTTACAGGGAACAGAGATCAAAGCGATCCGTAACAGTCGGATCAATTTGAAAGACGGCTTTGTACGCATTCGCAATGGTGAGGCATTCTTAGTCAATGTGCATATCAGCCCTTACGAGCAAGGAAACATTTTTAATCATGATCCACTACGGACAAGAAAACTGTTACTGCATAAAAAGCAGATTGCTCGTCTGATTGGCGAAACAAAAAATACCGGCATGACGATCGTTCCATTAAAGGTGTATATCAAGGATGGTTATGCCAAAGTTTTGATTGGTTTAGCGAAAGGAAAACGCGAATATGACAAGCGGGAATCCTTGAAACGCAAAGATCAAGAAAGACAAATTGACCGAGTTCTTAGAAATTTCTAATTTTCTAAGAACTTCTTTTAGAATCCGATAGAGGTTATTGCTTTGAAAATCGCGCTAAATTTGGTAGCATTTAAGGGAAAGCTGTTGATATAACAGGCTTTTTCTTCCACATAGCGACACGGGGATTTTTCATTTAATTTAGGATTTTTAGCATTGTGAGTTTTTTGTCTAATTTTCTTGAAAATGCTTTGAAATTTTCCATTCGTGGTGGTATGATACCGATTGTTATGAGAGGAAACGCATTGTAACACCAGATTTTTTTCTGGAGATGACAGGAAAAGAGGTGAGAAAGATTGGAAGATAAATCGCTTATGTTTCATATCGGTCCTATATGGTTTGATGGAACTGTAGCTATGATGACAATCATTTCTTGTATTATTGTTTTTTTGGTGGTCTTTATTTGTACACGTAATCTGCAAATGAAACCGAAAGGGAAGCAGAACTTCATTGAATGGGTCATTGACTTTGTTCGCGGTATCGTAGCGGACAATCTACCAGGATCTCAAGTGAACAACTTTCATTTGCTCGGTGTAACAATGTTTCTTTTTGTGTTTGTGGCAAATGAGATCGGGTTAGTCACAAAAATCGTGACGACAGATGACATTACCTTATGGAAAAGTCCGACAGCAGACCCGTTTGTTACACTGACACTCGCACTTATGGTTATTTCCTTGACACATTTCTTTGGGATCAAGTCGTTGGGCTTCAAAAATTACTTGATCAATTCGTACTTGAAACCGGTGGGGTTCTTATTGCCGCTAAAAATCATCGAAGAATTTACGAATGTCATCACGTTAGGCTTGCGTTTATATGGAAATATATTCGCAGGGGAAGTGTTATTAGGATTGATTGCCAACATGTTTATTAGTCTTGGTTGGTGGTCATTACCGATCGTGATGCCGCTAGAAATGATCTGGATTGGCTTCTCACTCTTTATTGGAGCGATCCAAGCTTATGTATTTGTTACATTGACCATGGTATTTATGAGCCACAAAATCGTGGCAGAACATTAATCGAATCGACATACAATTAGGAGGAAAAAAGAATGAACTTTATTGGAGCAGGACTAGCAATTATCGGAGCAGCAATTGGTGCAGGATATGGTAACGGACAAGTAATCGCAAAAACGATCGAATCAATGGCACGCCAACCTGAAATGTCAGGTCAACTACGTTCAACAATGTTTATCGGGGTAGCGTTAGTCGAAGCTGTACCGATTCTAGGGGTAGTTATCGCGCTGTTATTAGTCTTCCGATAAGACAAGCACGAAAAGGCAGAAACGAACAATTGCACTCGTTTTTGCTTTTTTCTAATGAAACAATGACTTTCAGAAAGGAAGAATCGTTATGCTAAATCAGTTGGTTATAGCGGAAGTTCAAAATCCAATGCTTGGCAATATTATCGTTGTCAGCGGATCAATTCTTCTTTTGCTATTCTTATTGAAACATTTTGCATGGGATGCCATCAGCAGCATGATGCAAAAACGGGAAGATAAAATCGCCAATGATTTGGATTCAGCGGAACAATCACGCTTGAATGCAGCAAAATTAGAAAAAGAACGCCAAGAAAAATTGGCACGTTCTCATTCTGAAGCTGCGGAGATCATCAAGAGCGCCAAAGATAGCGGGGAATTGAGTCGGCAAAATATTTTGAGCGAGACCAAAGAAGAAGTGGCTCGTTTGAAAGAAAAAGCAAACTCAGATATCACCCTTGAAAAAGAAACTGCGTTAAAAGAAGTGAAAGATGATGTTGCAGAACTTTCGCTTCAAATCGCAGAAAAAATCTTAGGCCGCGAATTGACTCCCGAAAATCATGAATCCCTAATCAATCAATATATCGAAGGATTGGGTTCAGTTAATGAAACTCGATAAATTCACAGTGGGAAAACGCTATGGAAAAGCCTTGTTCGAATTGGCGATGGAAGAACAGCGCTTGACAGAAGTTTACCAAGAATTAATGACCTTGCGTCAGATTTATCAGGAGATTCCAACATTCGGTCAGATCGTGACGGATAACCGCTTGGATCTCCATGAAAAAAGACAATTAGTCGATCAATTGCTGAAGGGCTTTGAAGGCTTGGTCAGAAATTTCTTAGAGATCGTTTATGAATATGATCGCATGGATGATCTATTGCTGATCATTGATGAATACGAACGTCGTTACGATGAATATCAAGGTCTTGTTCTCGGAACGATCACAACGGCTGTTGCTTTGTCAGCAGAACAAAAAAGCAAAATCGAAAAGCAAATCGCCGATAAGCTTGGGTACAAGCAGGCACAATTGAAAGAAACGGTCGATCCAACGATTTTAGGCGGAGTCATCGTTGAAGCAAATCATCAAGTGATCGACGGTAGTATTAAGAGCCAACTGGATTATCTGCGACAAAAAATCGGCAGATAAACAAGAGATAAGAGGTGAATCGGATGGCCATCAAAGCAGAAGAAATTAGTGCCTTGATCAAAGAGCAAATTAAAAATTATCAGAACGAACTTTCTGTAGAAGAAATCGGTACTGTCACATATGTTGGGGACGGGATCGCCCGCGCCCACGGTTTAGAAAATGCCATGAGTGGAGAACTGCTTGAGTTTTCAAACGGTTCTTATGGGATGGCACAAAACTTAGAATCAAACGATGTCGGTATCATCATCCTAGGTGATTTTGAAACCATTCGTGAAGGAGACAAAGTAAAACGAACCGGTAAAATCATGGAAGTTCCTGTCGGCGATGCATTAATTGGCCGGGTAGTGAACCCATTAGGGCAACCGATCGATGGCTTAGGTCCGATCGAAACAGACAAATCACGCCCAGTTGAAGCAGCTGCACCAGGTGTAATGCAACGGAAATCCGTATCGGAACCAATGCAAACAGGGTTGAAAGCTATTGATGCTTTAGTACCAATCGGTCGTGGCCAACGGGAATTAGTCATCGGTGACCGGAAAACCGGGAAAACAACGATTGCGATCGATGCGATCATTAACCAAAAAGGGCAAGACATGATCTGTATCTATGTCGCTATTGGTCAAAAAGACTCAACGGTTCGTGCACAAGTAGAAACATTACGCCGTTACGGTGCACTTGATTACACGATCGTTGTTTCAGCAGGTGCTTCACAACCAGCACCATTGCTTTACATCGCACCTTATGCCGGGGCAGCAATGGGAGAAGAATTCATGTATAACGGCAAACATGTTTTGATCGTCTTTGATGACTTATCAAAACAAGCAGTCGCTTACCGTGAACTTTCTCTCCTTCTACGCCGTCCGCCAGGTCGTGAAGCATACCCAGGGGATGTCTTCTACTTGCACTCTCGTTTATTGGAACGTGCAGCGAAATTAAGTGATGAACTAGGTGGCGGATCAATGACGGCACTGCCGTTCGTTGAAACGCAAGCGGGGGATATCTCAGCCTATATCCCAACCAACGTGATTTCTATCACAGATGGACAAATTTTCTTAGAAAATGACCTATTCTATTCAGGTGTGCGTCCTGCCGTAGCGGCTGGATTGTCCGTTTCACGGGTTGGTGGTTCTGCACAGATCAAAGCGATGAAGAAAGTTGCTGGAACCTTGCGTTTGGACTTGGCAAGTTACCGCGAGCTAGAAGCCTTCACACAATTTGGGTCTGATCTAGATGCTGCGACACAAGCCAAATTAAACCGCGGTCGTCGTACCGTTGAAATCTTAAAGCAAAAACTACATGAACCATTGGCAGTCGAAAAACAAGTCGTGATTCTTTATGCGTTGACGCATGGATTCATTGATAGTGTACCTGTCAATAAACTATTGGACTTTGAAGCAGAATTATTTGAGTATATCGAAGCAAACGCAGCAACGATTTTTGAAACCATTCGGACAACGAAAGACTTGCCAGAAGAAAGCTTGTTAGATGACACCATTAAAGCATTCAAAGATATTTTCATGGCATCCAACAGTTCTCGGGTGACACCGCAAGATAAAATATCGACAATGCAAAACGCATAAAAGAGGTGAGAGAAAATGGCTGCTTCATTAAATGAAATCAAGCAACGAATTGCCTCAACAAAGAAAACCAGCCAAATCACAAAGGCCATGCAAATGGTTTCAGCTGCAAAATTAACAAAATCTGAAGCTCATTCGAAACAGTTTCAAGTGTATGCCAACAAAGTACGTGAAATCGTTACGCATTTGACTGCGCAGCAGCTTTCCGATCTTGCAGGTTCTGGTCCTAAAGATGGTGTGAACTATAACAGTATGTTGGTTAGTCGTCCGGTCAAACGCACAGGCTATATCGTCATCACTTCTGATGGCGGTCTAGTGGGCGGCTATAATAGTTCCATCTTAAAACAAATGATGACCATGCTGGATGAAGACCATGCAAAAGAAGAAGAGTATGTCATGATTGCCATTGGTGCAACTGGCGCTGACTTTTTCAAAGCACGGGGCATCAATTTGGCGTACGAGTTAAGAAACCTTTCGGATCAACCAAGCTTTGATGAGGTACGTAAAATCGTAACATTGGCAACCACGATGTACCAAAACGAGGTCTTCGATGAATTATATGTGTGTTATAACCATCACATCAATTCATTGACTAGCCAATTTCGTGTGGAGAAAATGTTGCCGATATCCGATTTAGATCCTGAAGAAGCCGAAAGTTATGAACAAGAATACTTGTTTGAACCTTCCAGAGAAGCGATTTTGAATCAATTACTGCCTCAATACGCTGAAAGCTTGATTTATGGTGCGATTGTTGACGCAAAAACAGCCGAGCATGCTGCCGGAATGACAGCGATGAAAACAGCAACAGATAATGCCAAAAATATTATTGGGGACTTGACGATCTCATACAACCGAGCGCGCCAAGGAGCGATCACCCAAGAAATTACTGAAATTGTGGCGGGGGCATCCGCGTTAGAATAGTTTCAAGAACGAATGGAGGAATACGAATGAGTTCAGGCAAGATTGTTCAAGTCATTGGTCCCGTTGTTGACGTGGAATTCTCTCTAGACCAATCATTACCAGATATCAACAATGCGTTGATTGTTTACAAAAAAGATGAGCAGAAAACAAAAGTTGTGTTAGAAGCTGCCTTAGAACTTGGCGACGGCGTTATCCGTACGATTGCCATGGAATCAACAGATGGCTTACAACGAGGAATGGAAGTAATCGATACAGGCGCCTCCATTTCTGTTCCAGTTGGGACAGAAACCTTAGGACGGGTGTTTAATGTCTTAGGGGACACCATCGATTTAGAAGCGCCGTTCCCTGAAGAAGCACCCCGCAGTGGGATTCACAAAAAAGCACCTGACTTTGATGAATTGTCAACAAGTACGGAGATCCTTGAAACTGGGATCAAAGTTATCGATTTGTTAGCCCCTTATTTAAAAGGGGGGAAAGTTGGACTTTTCGGTGGTGCCGGTGTTGGTAAAACCGTCTTGATCCAAGAATTGATCCACAACATCGCCCAAGAGCATGGTGGGATCTCTGTCTTCACAGGTGTTGGTGAACGGACACGTGAAGGAAATGACCTTTATAATGAAATGAAAGAATCTGGCGTTATCGAAAAAACAGCCATGGTGTTTGGACAAATGAACGAACCACCAGGTGCTCGGATGCGGGTAGCCTTGACTGGTTTGACATTAGCCGAGTACTTCCGTGATGTGGAAGGACAAGACGTGCTCTTGTTTATCGATAATATCTTCCGCTTCACTCAAGCAGGTTCTGAAGTATCTGCCTTACTAGGTCGGATGCCGTCTGCCGTTGGGTATCAGCCAACATTAGCAACTGAGATGGGGCAATTACAAGAACGGATCACATCGACGAAGAAAGGTTCCGTTACGTCTATTCAAGCCATCTATGTCCCTGCCGATGACTACACTGACCCAGCACCTGCGACTGCTTTTGCCCATTTGGATGCAACAACCAACTTGGAACGTAAATTGACCGAACAAGGGATCTATCCTGCCGTTGATCCACTGGCGTCTTCTTCTAGTGCGTTAGCACCTGAAATCGTTGGTGAAAAACATTATGAAGTAGCGACTGAAGTACAGCATGCGTTACAACGTTATCGGGAATTACAAGACATCATCGCCATCTTAGGGATGGATGAACTGTCTGATGATGAAAAAACCTTAGTTGCCCGCGCACGCCGCATTCAATTCTTCTTGTCACAAAACTTCCACGTAGCGGAACAGTTTACGGGACAACCTGGTTCTTATGTGCCAGTTGAAGAAACCATCAAAGGATTTGCAGAGATTCTTGAAGGAAAATATGATGATCTTCCAGAAGAAGCCTTCCGCAGTGTTGGACGAATTGAAGATGTCATTGAAAAAGCGAAAAAAATTGGCTATTAATTAACCAGCCTTGAAGAAAGAGGGGAACCTCATGGATCAATTTTTAACAGTCAATGTGGTGACACCTGCTGGTTTGGTTTACGATCATCACGCGAAAATCGTGGTTGCACGTACGACAGATGGTGAGATCGGTATTTTGCCGCATCATGCCCCAATCATCGTTCCATTGACGATTGATGAAGTCCGGGTCAAACGGATTGATTCAGATACCCATGTCGACTGGGTCGCTGTCAACGGCGGTATATTAGAAGTGCGAGACAATGTTGTCTCGATCGTAGCCGATAGTGCGGAACGTGATCGTGACATCGACGTTTCACGTGCAGAAAGAGCAAAACAGCGTGCAGAACGCCAAATCGAAGAAGCCAAACAAGTCGAAGATATCGACCAGCTTCGGCGCGCAACGGTTGCTTTGCACCGCGCCATCAATCGAATCAACGTGTCAAAACATTCCTAAAAAACAAGGGCTTCTTGCCTTTGTTTTTTTGTTTCTCCAAGAAAACGTTTTAAAAACTTTTTAAAGTCTTTTCATGAAGGTTTCAAGAAAGATTATTTTTTATCTTGACATCTTTGTGGTATGATAGGAATGTTCAATTATGAAAAAAGGAGCAGAAAGTATGCAAGTGTATGGAATTGATGCAATCATTCGAATCGTGAGTCATTTAGCGTTCATCTATTTAGCATTTTGGGCATTGCAATCTGTGCGGATCGATGCTTTTTTTAAAGCCTTACGAACGACTCAGATACGAATGGTCATGGTGTTTCTTGCGATTGCATTAGGCTACACCGCCAGTACTTTTTTCCTTGAGTTGATTGCGTTATGTCGTAATTTATTTTTAACAGGTTTTTAAGAATTTCATTAATATATGCAAAAACACCGAATATTATGCTATAATTGGCAAGATTTGTGTGAGTCACTGCATTATTTGGAGGGAACATAAATGGAAGAGATGATCGTTCAAGGTGGTAATCGATTAACTGGAACAGTGAAGATCGAAGGGGCAAAAAATGCTGTTCTACCTATCTTAGCGGCAAGCTTATTAGCGGAAGAAGGAACAACGACATTAACAAATGTACCGATCCTTTCCGATGTATTAACAATGAAAGAAGTGATTCGGCATTTAAATGTCGCAATCGATTTTGAAGAAGAAAACAACACAATGACGATCGATGCGTCACAAGAATTAGCAATCGAAGCACCGTATGAGTATGTGAGCCAAATGCGCGCTTCAATCGTAGTCATGGGGCCTTTGTTAGCCCGTAATGGACATGCCAAAGTGGCAATGCCTGGCGGCTGTGCAATCGGCAAACGACCAATTGATTTACATTTGAAGGGATTTCAAGCACTAGGCGCGCAAATCATCCAAAAAGATGGATACATAGAAGCGATCGCCGATGAGTTAAAAGGCAATAGCATTTACTTGGATTTCCCAAGTGTCGGCGCAACGCAAAATATCATGATGGCTGCCGTAAAAGCTAAAGGCATCACCATCATCGAAAACGTCGCTCGTGAGCCAGAAATCGTTGATTTAGCAAACATTTTGAATAAAATGGGTGCCAAGGTCTTTGGTGCAGGAACCGAAACGATGCGTATTGAAGGTGTCGAACACCTGCATGCAGTAGATCATTCGATCGTGCAAGACCGTATCGAAGCAGGAACCTTTATGGTTGCAGCAGCGATGACTCAAGGAGACGTTATTATTAAAGATGCGATCTCAGAGCACAATCGTCCATTGATTTCAAAATTGATCGAAATGGGTGCAGAAGTGACTGAAGTCGCTGAAGGGATTCGTGTGGTCGGACCAGAACGCTTGAAAGCGACTGATGTAAAAACGATGCCACATCCAGGTTTTCCTACGGACATGCAAGCGCAAATGTCTGCTATTCAATTATTAGCGCAAGGAACGAGTGTTGTGAATGAAACGGTATTTGAGAATCGTTTCCAACATTTAGAAGAAATGCGTCGCATGAATGCCCATGTAAAAATTGACGGCAACGTTGCAGTGATCGAAGGCGGTCATGAATTACAAGGTGCGCTGGTCTATGCGACAGATTTACGTGCCGCAGCAGCGTTGATTTTATTAGGTTTGCGTTCAACGGGACGGACGCGTGTTCGCAATCTAAAATATTTGGATCGCGGCTACTACAAATTCCACGAAAAATTGCAACAATTAGGGGCATCTGTTGAACGAGTTTCTGACGCAGTAGAAGAAGTCGTACCAGTTAACGCCTAATAGGAGTAGGAGAGAAAAAAAGTGAAGTTGAACCGTTATATTTTAACTAGCTTGATAAAAATTTTAATCGTCATTTTATTAGCTATTTTATTGTTCCTAGCAGGAACGATGATTGGTTATGGAGTGATCGGTGACGGCAGTCCTTTTAAAGTATTCTCTCCAAGTCTTTGGAATCATATCTTTGAGTTTATGAAATAAACCATAACTAGGACTTACGCCACGTGCTGAGTCCTAGTTTTTTCTATCTATCTTTACTGAATCGTACGCTAAAAAGAAAGGCTGGCAAGGAATGAGTAAACTTTTGATCGGCTTTGTTCGTTTCTATCAACGTTTTATTTCCCCATTATTTCCTCCTAGCTGTCGTTATTATCCGACTTGCTCAGGATACATGATCCAAGCCATCCAAGTCCATGGAGCAGCCAAAGGAGGCTTGATGGGGGTAGCTCGTATCTTACGCTGCCATCCCTTTGTAAAAGGCGGAATAGATTACGTACCCCAGACGTTTACTTTAAAACGAAATACGAAAGACAAAGTCAAACCAACGTACCGTTATCGGAAAAGTTAAAAGGAATCAACAGAAATATAAAAAAGGAGCCAAAAAGCCATGATTCGTCCAATCGCCCCTAATGAAGCGTATCCTTGGGCGTTGCTGCTGGATGCAGATCCTGATAAAGCAGTCGTAGAAAGCTATCTATATAATAGCCAAACACTTGTTTATGAAGAAGCTGGAGAAATGATTGGTGTGCTAGTTTATCAAAATCAAGGCAAGAACTGGGAGATTATGAATGTGGCCGTTTCGCCAGAAAAGCAAGGAATGGGCATCGGTCGTCAATTGCTGCAAGCTGCCGAAGAAGCGATCCTCAGTCAGCGCCTCGGGGCAAAACGGCCGATCGTAGTGATCAAAACTGGTAGTCTGCCCTCTGCAGCCTTGACTTTGTACCAAAAGCAAGGCTATGTTGAAAAAGAGCGGGTGAAGAATTATTTCACCACCCACTATGTCGAACCGATTTTTGAGAATGGGCAGCAGCTGTTCGATCAAGTGATTTTGGAAAAACAACTCTAATGGATGAAGAGACAGTCTAAGTGAATGAGACTGTTTTTTTCGGCTCTTTGTCAATAAGGACTGATGAGTTGTGCAAAATCAAATCTGGGTCAGAATGAACCTCATTCTGGCTCAGATTTTTTGTTATCTCACTTTGATTAATTGATTGATCAAAAAGATTCTAATTCTCATGTTCTCGAATGATTTAAATCCGTAGGATACTCGTTTCATTGTCTTTATGTGGGTATTCTTCGCTTCTATTTTTCCATTGGAATAAGGATAGATCATTGCGTTGGTGATGCCTTCTTCATGGGTAAGAAGGTTTTGAAGCTTTTCCCGAAAGCTGTCATCTAACGTTTCGGGAAGTTCTGCCAATAAGGAGAAAAATAAGTCAGGGTCTTTGTCTCGAAAGGCTTCAACTAATTCATGAAAAAAGGGATACGCCTCCTTTAGGGGCGGAGAAAACTCAAGCAATCGATCAATCATCATTGCTTCAGTAAGAAATGGGTATTTTGGTGCTCGGAAACTTTTCCATGTTTTGTATTCATAATGGTTGATGTTTGCACGATTTTTTAGCAAAAAGCGCCAGTTCTTTTTCAGTTTTTCTGCCTGGCTTTTCTGTCCGGCTTTACGAAGTTCATTCATTTCACGGATACGCAACTCATTGAACGCTTGATTCATGTGTTTGACAATATGAAACCGATCAATCACTACTTTCGCATTTGGCAGAACACGTTTGGTGAGCTGAAAGTAGGCGGCGTTCATGTCTGTCACCAAGAATTCTACTTCTTCCGGATTGGTACAACCTAAGAAATAGCTTGTTAATCGGGGTAATTTACGCGTAGGCAAAACATCTATTAATTTTCCTGTTTCGCCATCTGCGCAAATAAAGCTCATTTTATCTTCTATGGAAGCATGCGAACGAAATTTATCAACCATCAATACTCTTGGGAGAATCTTCTTAGATTGCTTTGGTAAATAGCTTTTAAACTCTTTCAATGTACGAATAACGGTGGTCAAAGATACCTGACAGCTTTTCGCAATAAAAGATAAAGATACTTTTTCAGTCAGTAAAGAAGCAATTTTATATCTAACATGATTTGCGATTGAATGTCTGGGTTGGACAAAATAACTTTGAGCAGTCCAATGGGTGCGACAGTTTTTACAGGTATAGCGCTGCTTTTTTAGGCGCATAATCAAAGGCATATGATTGTATTGTTCAAAACGGACAATCGTTTCCTTCTTCCCATTTTTCACTATAATTGCTTTTCCGTTTCCATCTACCACAGTAGAACCACAACTTCTACAAGCACGAGGAGTAGGCGAGAGAACAGCATCGACGACCAACGTCTTTTTCTTCTGAAGGGTCTCGTAAGAGACCTCTGTAATCATCAAATCTTTCTCTATTATTCTCAGCATTTTTTTGATAGAATCATTCATATAGCATATCGTCCTCTCAGTTGTTTATTTTGTGGTGATTTAATCATACTAGAGAACGATATGTTTTTTAATACCTAAA
>NZ_BCPT01000020.1 GCF_001544095.1 Enterococcus casseliflavus NBRC 100478
AAAAAGCATGCTTCGGCGTGCTTTTTTTGTGTCAACGTTCCTGCTATTGCCTCCCCCTTTCCTTCAGAGTGCTCTTTTTTCACTATTTTTTCCACTCCATCTTATGGCAGCTTTTTCTACTTCAAAGGCTAGTTTCTTTCTGGTGTAAAAAGAGCGGCAGCTGTCGCCTTCCTTTTGTCATAAATTCGTCAGAATTTCATCACAAAAAGAAAAGAAAGATACCAGTAAGCCCGCAAATTTCTTTTTTCTTTCCTTGATAGACTGAATGTAGTAAGAATCGAAAAGCGGAAGGAAGAAAAACATGAAAAAAATCGCCATTATTTTTGGAGGCAATTCACCGGAATACACCGTTTCTTTAGCTTCAGCAACTAGCGCAATCGAAGCACTCCAATCATCTCCCTATGACTACGACCTCTCTTTGATCGGGATCGCCCCAGATGCTATGGATTGGTACTTGTATACAGGAGAACTGGAAAACATCCGACAAGACACGTGGTTGTTGGATACGAAACATAAACAGAAAATACAGCCGCTATTCGAAGGAAACGGCTTTTGGCTAAGTGAAGAGCAGCAAACGTTGGTACCTGATGTTTTATTTCCCATTATGCATGGCAAATACGGGGAAGATGGCAGTATCCAAGGATTGTTTGAATTGATGAAGCTGCCTTATGTAGGCTGCGGGGTGGCAGGTTCTGCCTTATGTATGAACAAATGGCTGCTGCATCAAGCTGCAGCAGCCATTGGCGTACAAAGTGCTCCTACGATTCTCTTGACAAATCAAGCCAACCAGCAAGAACAAATCGAAGCTTTTATCCAGACCCATGGCTTCCCAGTTTTCTTTAAGCCTAATGAAGCGGGCTCCTCAAAAGGGATCACTAAAGTCACCTGCGTTGAAGAAATCGCTTCTGCCTTAAAAGAAGCCTTTACTTATTGTTCCGCAGTGCTCCTACAAAAAAATATTGCCGGTGTTGAGATCGGTTGCGGTATTTTGGGCAACGACTCTTTGACTGTCGGTGCTTGTGACGCCATTTCATTAGTAGACGGCTTTTTCGATTTTGAAGAAAAGTACCAGCTGATCAGCGCCAAAATCACCGTCCCTGCGCCATTGCCTGAAACGATTGAAACCAAGGTCAAAGAACAAGCTCAGCTGCTCTATCGTAGTCTTGGTCTTAAAGGTCTTGCTCGCATCGACTTTTTTGTCACGGAGCGAGGAGAACTATACTTGAATGAAATCAATACTATGCCGGGCTTTACGAGTCACTCCCGCTATCCTGCCATGATGGCAGCGGTCGGCTTATCCTATCAAGAACTACTACAAAAACTGCTTGTCTTAGCAAAGGAGGAAGTCAAATGAATCCCTATCTACAGTTAGTTAGCAAAGAATTTCCGTTAGAAAAAAACCAAGAACCCCCTCATTTAGTCCTTGCTGCCTTCAGCGAAGACGAGGTTTACTTGCAGCCAGAAGCAGCCAAACAATGGGAACGGCTCGTCAAAGCCTTAAAGCTTGAAAACGAGATCTGCTTGTTAGATGGCTACCGAACCGAAAAGCAGCAACGGTATTTATGGGAATATTCCTTGAAAGAAAATGGGCTAGCCTATACGAAACAATTTGTGGCATTGCCCGGTTGCAGTGAACATCAGTTAGGCTTAGCGATCGATGTTGGTTTAAAGGGCAGCCAGGATGATTTGATCTGCCCACGATTTCGTGACAGCGCAGCCGCTGATTTATTTACCCAGGAAATGATGAACTATGGGTTTATTTTACGCTATCCCGCAGACAAACAGGAGATTACAGGGATTGGCTATGAACCATGGCATTTTCGTTATGTCGGTCTGCCTCATAGTCAAATCATCGCCAGTCAACAGTGGACCTTGGAAGAATACCATCAATACCTTGAACAAACTGCGAGGCAGTTCGCATGAAGAAGAATCAAGGAATCGAGCAATTCCGGGTGATTTTGGCGATGATGGTGGTGGCGATCCACTGTCTGCCTCTTCACCGCTTATGGCCTGACGGTGATATCCTGATCACGTTGACGCTCTTCAGAATTGCCGTCCCCTTCTTTTTTATGATCAGCGGATATTACGTGTTCAGCGACTTAGCCACCCAAAACAGCTATCCTGCCAGACAGCGTGTCTGGCAGTTTATTAAAAAGCAGCTGCAAGTCTACCTCATAGCCACACTGCTCTTTTTGCCGCTTGCTTGGTACAGCGGCATGCTTGGGTTGAACATGCCGCTGGGCACCTTTATCCAAACATTGTTGGTCACTGGCATTCTTTACCATCTTTGGTATTTTCCTGCGATCATTACCGGCAGTCTACTAGTGATGGGCCTCTTGACACGGCTTTCTTTCAAGCAGGTGTTTTTCATTGCTGTCGGTTTGTATGTGGTTGGTTTAGGTGGGGACAGTTGGTCTGGCCTGGCTGCACAAACACCCATTACGCCACTCTATTCACTGATTTTTCAACTATTGGATGGAACTCGCAACGGCATTTTCTTTGCTCCTTTGTTTTTGATCTTAGGGGTACTAGCCAGAAGATTTGCCAAGAAACCAGCTTCTCCCCATCGCTATAGTTATCTGCTGATCAGTCTGATTTGCTTGCTTTTGGAAAGTTACCTTTTGCATCACTTTACCACGCCGAAACATGACAGCATGTATGTTTTTTTGCCCTTCGTCCTGTTGTTTTTATTTCCGATCATCCAGCAATGGCAAGCACCCATAATCTGGAAACAAGCGGGTCGACTGTCCCTTTGGCTCTATTTGCTCCATCCTTATACCATTGCAGTGACCCATTTTCTTAGTCAAAAGCTACCCTTGCTGCAAAACAATCTGATCAATTTCTTGGTGGTCTTAGGACTGACCATTGGGGTGGTGCATGGTCTCTTTGCTTTGCAAAAGCTGTTCCCGTTTTCGAAAAAAACGCCGCTTCACTTGCAGCGAGCAGCCAAAGAATTTTCCGCCCCCGCTTTGTTGCACAACTTGCAGGAAATCAAGCGATTGATCCCAGCAACAACAAAAGTGATGGCGGTGGTTAAAGCGGATGCTTATGGTTGTGATGCGAAGACGGTTGCCGGTACCCTAGAAAGAGCCGGCGTCGATTTCTTTGCCGTTGCTACCCTTGAAGAAGCCATTGAATTACGGCGAGCAGGCATCAAAAGTCGCTTACTGATTTTAGGGTACACTTCTGCCCAACATGCCAAAGAGATGAAACATTATTCCTTGATTCAAACCATCGTTAGTGAGGCCCATGGGCATGCTTTAGCCCAAACAAGCATACCGATCGAATGCCATTTAGCAGTAGATACTGGTATGCACCGCTTAGGCGTTGCACCTGATCTTGAGACAGTTACTGGACTTTACGCCTTGCCATCTCTCAAGATCACAGGCATTTTTTCCCATCTAGGCTCTTCAGATCAGCTGGATACGGCAAGTATCTTGCGGACACAAGCCCAAATCACTTGTTTTGATGATCTGTTGGCTGGCTTATCCGCTAGAAATATCGTCTATGGACTGACACATCTGCAAAGCAGCTACGGAATATTGAATTACCCAGAGAAACACTATGATTATGTACGTCCAGGTATTCTTCTAACTGGTTCATTGAGCGTCCCGAACGAACCAACGAAGCAGAAGATAAACGTACAACCGATTTTGACACTCAAAGCCTTACTGGTAGACAAAAAAACAGTTGCCGCTGGTGAAGCGATCGGCTATGGATTAGGCACTATTTTTGATCGACCAGCCACGATCGGGATCGTTAGCATCGGCTACTGCGACGGGGTTCCACGTGCCCTATCAAACCAAGGGTTCCAACTTTCTTATCAAGGTGCTTTACTCCCGCAGATTGGGTTGGTTTGTATGGATATGCTCTTGATCGATTTAACGGACTATCCAGAACTGGCGGTCGAAAGTTCGCTCGAAGTAATCAGCGATTGGACGACTACCGCTGATCAAGCACAAACCATTACCAATGAATTGATCAGCCGCCTAGGTTCCCGCATCACCTCTAGTTCAAAGTAGAAAACGAATGCATTCGCTTACCGATTACGGTATGATGGGTGTAGAGTAAATGGTAGTGTAAATGAAAAATGATCGTAGATAGTTGGAGTGAATCAAGGATGGCAGAAAAAATAATTGTTGTTGATGATGAAAAAGAAATCGCGGAGTTAGTCACGACGTTTCTAAGGAATGAAGGCTTCCAAGTAGAACCTTTTTATGATGGAACGAGCGCTTTGGCCTATCTTGAAAAAGAAACGGTCGACGTGGCGGTTTTAGATGTGATGCTGCCGGATATCGACGGCTTCCAGCTGTTGCAGCAAATTCGTAAGACCCACTTTTTCCCAGTACTGATGCTCACGGCAAAAGGGGAAGACTTGGATAAAATCACCGGTCTAAGCCTTGGGGCAGATGATTATGTGACCAAGCCCTTCAATCCTTTAGAAGTCGTTGCTCGGGTCAAAACGCAGCTGCGGCGATACCAGCGTTACAACCAGTCAGCGAATCCCCAGAAGATTGAAGAATACGAAAAGGAAGGCTTACTGTTGAAAATCAATAGCCACCAATGTTTTCTTTATGGCAAAGAGGTTTTCTTGACCCCCATCGAATTTAAAATCTTGCTTTACTTATTTGAACACCAAGGATCGGTCGTTGCCTCGGAAACCCTTTTTGAAGCAGTTTGGAAAGAAAAGTATTTAGACAACAATAACACAGTGATGGCACATATCGCCCGTTTGCGGGAAAAACTGAACGAACAACCCCGCAAACCGAAATTAATCAAAACCGTATGGGGGGTCGGCTATATCATTGAAAAATAGAAGTCCATTGATCCGCAAGCTCTTGACCCAATACTTTATCACCACGGGCATCTTGATGGCGATCTTGATCATCATTCCTTTCGCAGTACGCTTCGTTGCTGGAATGAGGGTCTGGTATGGCTATGAACCCATTTATCAAATTTTACGACTTTTTGCTGACTATTGGCTTCTTTGCTTAGCCATCGGGGCCTTACTGATTTGGGTGAGCACAACGATTTATTATATGAGTAAAGCTATCAGTTATTTGAATGAAACGATCCAAGCCACAAACCAACTGATTGCCGAACCCACGAAGCGAATCGTTCTTTCCAGCAATATGATTGATGTGCAAGAAGAAATGAACCAGTTGCGAGAGAAAAACTTACAGGATCAACGAGCCGCCAAAGAAGCGGAACAACGAAAAAATGATTTGATCGTCTATCTCGCACATGATTTACGAACGCCTTTGACCAGTGTGATCGGCTATTTGACGCTTTTAGAAGAGGAACCGCAGCTTTCTACCGAACTACGCGCACGCTATACGAAGATCGCCTTGCAAAAAGCCCAACGGCTGGAACTATTGATCAGCGAATTTTTCGAAATCACCCGCTTTAATCTTACAACGATCGCCTTGCAAACTGAAACCACGGATCTGAGCTTGATGCTGGAACAGTTGACGTTTGAATTTTTGCCGCTGTTAGAAGAAAAAAATCTCCATTGGCAACTTCAGCTACAGAAAAAAGTCTTTGCGACCGTTGATACGGAGAAAATGGAACGCGTTTTTGACAACTTGATCCGCAATGCCATCAATTATAGCTATCCTAACTCCCCTTTGCGATTAGCCATCAGCGAGTCTGATGATATCCTGATTCGTTTGACCAATCAAGGAAAAACGATCCCAGCTGAAAAGATCGGCTTGATTTTTGAGCCTTTCTACCGCATGGATGCTTCCCGAGCAACAGCGACGGGTGGGACGGGTCTTGGTTTGCCGATCGCCAAAGAAATCGTTGAAGCATTAGGTGGAAAGATTTGGGCGGAAAGCCGTGATGAAACCATCGTCTTTTCGATTCGCCTACCGAAGGCAGCAATGGAAAAAAATGAACAGCTGTCAAAGCCCCATCCATCTGAACCAACCGCTTAACAGGCAAACAACCTGAGCATTTCGCTGCTCCCCTTCTAATTCAGAAGGAGGAATAGCTGCTCAGGTTGTTTTTTATTGATTGCTTATTGATACACCAAAGATCGTAACGCTTGATCGACTTTTTCTGCCGCTAAGCGTCCTTCACGAATCGCCCAGATGACTAAACTCGGTCCTCTTTTGGCATCTCCTGCGACTAACACTCGTTCATTGTTCGTCGTGTAATCATCGTACACTTCTCGCACACCAAAGGCATCGAAGAGTTGGGTCTCTGCACCAACAAAGCCCATTGCCAGCAAGACCAAATCCGCCTTGATCACTTGCTCTGTGCCAGGGATCGGCTGAAACTGTTGATCCACTGAGACCGTTTCGATGGCGATCAACTGGCCGCGTTCGGCGCCGATAAAGGCCGTTGTGGACACCCCATGATACGTCACTTGTGTTTGTAGCACTTCAGCCGCTTCTTCTTGCCCATATCCTGTGCGGGCTGTCATTGGGTATTCTGGCCAAGGATTGCTGTCGGTCCGTGTCAATGGCAGTTGGGGCGTGATCTCCAATTGACGCACAGAAGCGGCTCCTTGCCGAATCGCTGAACCAATACAGTCATTTCCAGTGTCGCCGCCACCAATCACGATAACATGCTTGCCAGCAAGTTTTTTACTTGTTGCCGCTTTGCCATGCTTTAACACATCTTTGGTTGCTTCCGTCAGATAATCGACTGCAAATTGCACCCCAGTCAATTCACGCCCTGGAATCTTCAAGTCACGAGGAACACTAGCTCCTGTTGCCAAGATGACCCGATCATACTGAGCGGCCAATTCTTCTGCCGACAAGTCACGACCGATCTCCGTATTAGCGACAAAGGTCACGCCTAGCTCTGCCATCAAGTCAATCCGTCGCTGAACGACGTCTTTATCTAATTTCATATTTGGAATACCGTACATCAGTAAACCGCCAAAGCGATCACTGCGTTCATAGACCGTCACTTGATGCCCTAGTTGATTCAAGCGCCATGCAGCGGATAAACCAGCTGGTCCGCTGCCGACGATGGCAACTTTGAACCCAGTCGCTTCTTGAGGCAATCCCGAGGCTTTGACCCAATCATTTTCAAAAGCAGTATCGATAATAAAGCGTTCATTGTCGTGGATCGTGACACCCGAGCCATTCAGTGCTTCGGTACAGCCTTTTTCACAAGGAGCTGGACAAACACGACCAGTCATTTCAGGTAATGGGTTGGTTTTGGCAAGACGCTCAAAAGCGGCTTGGAAACGCCCTTGATAAACCAAGTCATTCCATTCAGGAATCAGGTTGTCATTGGGACAACCTGAAACCGCTCGTTGCCCCCCGTAAAAAGAACCGGTATGACAAAAAGGAATCCCGCAGTTCATACAGCGTGCTGCTTGCTCTTGACGCTCATTTTCAGGCAATGGCGTCTGTAATTCTTGCCAGTCTTCGATTCGTTCTGCCACTGGTCGGGTAGGATTTTCTACTCTTGGGTACTTTAAAAAACCAAATGGATCTGCCATATTAGTCACGCTCCTTTCCTAGGATGGTCAATTGTGGACCGACGACAGCTTCGAAGGCTTTCGTCACAAGTTCATCTCCGACAAACCCTTGGTCCGCCAAGGTCTCCGTCGCTTGGATCATCTGATGGTATTCTGTCGGATAGACTTTGATGAAATGGTGCTGCTGATTTTCCCAATCTTCTAGGATCTCAGCCGCCTTCAATGAATCTGTATAGGCGAAATGCTGCTGGATCATCTCTTTTAGTTGGTGGTCATCGCCACTTTCGCCAATCCGATATAAATCGACCATTTCCCGATTGCATTTATCGGCAAAGGTTTGATCGGGGTCGTAAACATACGCCACGCCACCGGACATTCCAGCACCGAAGTTGCGGCCGGTTTTTCCTAATATCACCACGACACCGCCAGTCATGTACTCACAGCCATGATCGCCAACACCTTCGACAACGACATTGGCTCCACTGTTACGAACACAAAAGCGTTCGCCAGCAATGCCTCGGAAATAGCCTTCGCCTCGATTTGCCCCGAAGCACGCTACATTACCAACAATTGGTGAATGCTCTGCGTCATAAGCGGCATCTTCAGGTGGCACAATGATCAAGCGGGCACCGCTTAACCCTTTGGCTACATAATCGTTGGCCTCACCGATCAGTTTCAACTGGATGCCCTGGGTGGCAAAAGCCCCAAAGCTTTGTCCAGCAATACCTCGATACGTAAACTGTAACAGACCTGGCGTAACTTCATAATTGCCAAAACGTTCCGCGATCCAGCCTCCTAAACGCGCGCCGACTGAGCGTTGAACATTATTGATCGTATGATTCGTCACGATTTCTTGATTGTTGTCGATAGCAGCTTGTGCAAAAGCATCTAATTCTGGCCATTGACGTTTCTCAAGGAATGGATCGGTCACTTTGCGTTCGATTGGGATTGTCGTCCCAATCATTTTCGAAAAGTCTAATGATTTTGCTTTGCCTTTAGCAACGAAGCGTGGTGTCAACAATTCCGCATGTCCTACCATCTCATCGATGGTACGAAAGCCTAACTCAGCCATCGTTTCCCGTAGATCTTCTGCTAAAAAGTACATCGTATTGATGATGTGCTCAGGTTTTCCAGCAAAAAATTTTCGCAACGCTGGGTTCTGTGTAGCAATGCCGACAGGACATGTATTGATACTGCATACCCGCATCATGACACAACCAATCGCAACTAGCGCTAAAGAGGCAAAGCTATATTCTTCTGCTCCTAAAAGAGCAGCAATGGCGATGTCCCGACCCGTCATCAATTTTCCATCTGTCTCTAAGGTCATTCGCTGCCGCAAATGATTCATAGCTAACGTTTGATGGGCTTCTGCGAGCCCCATCTCCCAAGGCAAGCCGGCATCACGGATCGAATTTCTCGGAGAAGCACCGGTCCCACCGTCATAGCCTGAGATCACGACTACGTCTGCGCCAGCTTTGACGACACCGGTAGCGATCGTACCCACGCCCGTACTAGAAACCAATTTGACATTGATCCGTGCATACGGATTGATGGCTTTTAAGTCATAGATCAGCTGGGCTAGATCTTCAATCGAATAAATGTCGTGATGTGGTGGCGGTGAAATCAATCGAACACCAGGCGTAGACCCTCGAATCTCGGCGACCCACGGGAAGACTTTATTGCCTGGTAATTGGCCGCCTTCTCCAGGTTTCGCTCCTTGCGCCATTTTGATCTGAAGTTCATCTGCACTCATTAAATATTCGGCGTTGACACCAAAACGGCCAGAAGCTACTTGTTTGATGCGACTATTATAATTAATGCCCTCTACTGGTTTGAAACGATTTCGGTTTTCGCCACCTTCTCCACTGTTGGATTTTGCCCCGATCGCATTCATTCCTTCAGCAATACAGCGATGCGCTTCTTCACTTAGTGAGCCGTAGGACATCGCCCCGACTTTAAATCGTTTGACGATCGTTTCGACAGGCTCCACCTCAGCTAACGGAATACTGCGTCTTGTGTTCGCAAAGGTCCACATAGACCGTAACGTCGTTGGATTGTCCAATGCCTCTTGATTCATTTCCGCCGCATATTCTTTATAAAGCTCATAACTGCCTGTGCGAACGGCTTTTTGGAACCCATAGATCGTTTTTGGATTGAACAAATGATGCTCCCCATCGGCTTTGTACTGGAAACTACCGCCAGAATCAAGATAATCCATTCGTTTTTCACCATATGCTGCCTCATAACGCGTCAGATATTCTTGCTCGATTTGCGCTAACGAGAGACCACCGATACGGGTAACCGTGCCGGTAAAATATTCAGCGATGACTTTCTCAGAGATACCAACCGCTTCAAACAATTGTGCCCCGTGGTAACCGGCGATCGTTGAGATCCCCATTCGTGACATGATTTTGACAATGCCCTTTTCACATGCCTTGCGGTAACTCTCGATCTTCTCTGAAAGCTCAAAATGCGCCAATGTCTGGTAAGCCCCATAAGGATGGACCCCACTTGCTCCGTAGCCGACTAACATGGCATAATGATGGACCTCACAGACTTCCGCAGTATCCGCAACGATCGATGCCAAGGAACGTTTGCCTTTTCGCACCAAATAATTGTGCAGGCCTGATACCGCCAAGAGAATCGGAATCGCCACTTTTCCTTCTTGCGATTGGATGACTTCCCGATCACTTAAAATGACGATCGTTGCCCCAGCATCGATTTTTTGCTCCGTTTCTTTAAAAAGCGCTTCTAACGCTTGTTGCAAAGCTACACCGTTTTCTGGTACATAATCATAAAGAATCGACTGTAAAACCGCTTTTTGACCATTTTGATTTAACTGTTTGATCTTTTCATATTCACTCGTTTTTAACACAGGACTAGCAATCTTCAGCTTATTACAATTGATTCGGATGTCCTTTGAAACATCCCCATCTCGACCTAAAAACAGCTCGGTACCGATCACTAATTTTTCGCGAATCGCATCAATGGGTGGATTGGTCACTTGGGCGAATTGTTGCTTGAAGTACGTAAACAAGGATTGGGGACGTTCGCTCAAAATAGCTAAGGGTGAATCAAACCCCATGGAGATCACTGGTTCTTCTCCCGTTTGAGCCATAGGTAAAATCAACGTGCGTATGATCTCATCCGTGTAGCCATTTCGTTTCCAAAGGGTCTGAATCGCATCGTCTGCTGTTTCCTCCTGCTTCTCAGTGTCGGGAAGCAGCTCTGGTGTCAATAGGTGTTCCGCTAGCCACTCCTGGTAAGGGTGGGCATTCGCATAATGCGCTTTGATTTCTTGATTTCGTAAAATCACCCCTTTTTTGGTATCCACCAAAAACATATTTGCTGGTCCAAGCACCCCTTTTTCAATCACTTCCGATGCTGGCAGATCCACAACTCCTGACTCAGAGGCCACGACAACAAAACCAGCTTTCGTGATCGAGTAGCGAGATGGTCGCAATCCATTACGATCAAGGGCAGCTCCCACCATCTCCCCATCGGTAAAGCATAAAGCTGCTGGTCCATCCCAAGGGGCCATAAAGCTTGCATTGTATTCATTAAAAGCCGTCAGTTCTGGCGTCAAGCCAGCTTCTTTAGACCATGCTTCTGGCACCATCATCAACAGTGCTTGGGGAATGTCTCGACCTTGACGATACAAGTATTCCATACAGTTTTCCAGCTTTGCCGAATCGGAGTTTTCGTCATCGTAGACTTCGATCTGATGTCCATGCATCCAATTTTCCGCCCCGCGTAACGTGTTGATTTCGCCATTATGGGCTAAGAAACGAAAAGGTTGCGCCCGACTCCAGCTTGGAAAGGTATTCGTTGAAAAACGAGAATGGGTCAAAGCAATACTCGAAGTCATTTCTGGGCTTTGAAGATCTTTGAAAAACAAGCCAACTTGATAGGCATGCAGCATCCCTTTATAAACAACTGTCTTACTGGACAAGCTGCAGATAGACAACTCATCGGTATGATACGTTTTTTCCAGTTTACGCCGTAGCCGGTAAAGCTGATCTTCAAAGGGACGGCCAGCTGCTACATCGACAGGCTTTTCAATAAAGACTTGCACAAAAGATGGCATGACTTTTTGCGCCCCCGGCCCACACTGATAATAATCATATGGAACGTCGCGCTGCCATAAAACCGTAAAACCCGTTTGTTGAATATCTTTAGCTACTTCTTCTTGGACCTGTGCTGCTCGGAGCTTTTCTTTCGGTAAAAAAAACATCCCAACAGCATAGGCGCCTTTTTCAGGCAATGGGATTCCTGCCTCTTTTGCCTGCTGCTGAAAAAAAGGATCTGGCATCGCCATCAAGATTCCTGCTCCGTCCCCCGTGTCAGGTTCAGCGCCAGTTCCCCCTCGATGATTCATCCGTTCTAACATCGTTAAGGCATTTTGGACGAGCTCTCGGGAATAATGACCATTTTTCTGAGCAATGAACCCCATCCCACAAGCATCTTTTTCAAAAGCGGCATCGTACATCGTTTGGTTCGTTGTTTTCATCATCTCTAAATCACTCATGGAATCACACTTTCTTTCAATATTCTGAATATTCCGATTTTTAACAGTTTACAACCTGATTTTCTATCTGGCAAGTTTTTTTTACTTGATCCAATTTAGTTGATTTCTTCCTTCAAGGGTTACTTACATCCACAGAACAAATAGTGACTTGTAAATCACAGGCAGGAATCTTCGTCTAATAAGGTTTTTTTATTATACAATAAACTGTCGGAAAATTATTGCAAACAAATGAGAATCGTTATCAATTAACGCGAATTTTCTCATTTGGATGTCACAAACAGCTGCTTATGTCCCATTTTCAAGGAACAAGCTTGACTGATTTCAAAAAAAAGATGACCCGCAATGGGATCATCTTTTTCCGTTTTTTTATTTTTCAAAGCCTTCTGCAACCGCTTCAGGATAGTTTTCTTTGACAATAGCTGCGCAATGGCCGCAAAGTGTTGGTAGCTGCTCTTCTACACCGACATCCACACGGACTTGACGACAACGTTCGCAGACTTCACCTTCGGCTTTTTCCACTAAGATCGCCACGTCTTCAAATTGATAGGCCGCTTCTGGTGCTGCTTCACCTGCTTCTTTGATCGTTAAGAAGTCCGGTGAAATGATAAGCAATTGAGCGATATCTGAATCGATAGCTTTTAGTAATGCCGCAACTGGCTCAGTTGGATAAACAGTGACTTTCGCTTCAAACGATTTCCCGATCAATTTTGCATTACGTGCTTCTTCCAATGCTTTTAAGACATTGTCACGGAAATCAAGGAAAGCACGCCATAAATCAAGCAGCTCTTCTTGGTTAGCAAATGTATCATAGCCAGGGAACTCCGCTAATTGGACATATTCCTCTTCTTCTTTCAAATGTGACCAGATTTCTTCTGCCGTATGCGGAATGATCGGCGTCAGTAATTTCGTCAACGCAACCGCTGTTTGATAGAAGACGGTTTGCATGGCGCGACGTTGGAAATCATTTTCAGCTTCGATATAAACAACATCTTTCGCAAAATCCAAATAGAAGGATGACATATCGACTGTCAAGAAGTTAATGACTGTTCGGTAAATATGCAAGAAGTTGTATTTTTCATAACCATCTTCTCGGATCGTTTTGATCGTTTGATTCAAACGAACCATCATGTATTTATCGACAGAACGCAAGTTTTCAAATGGTACGCTGTCTTTTGCTGGATCAAAATCACTCGTGTTCGCTAATAGGAAACGCATGGTATTGCGAATTTTCCGATAGACCTCTGATACTTGATTCAAGATATCCATAGACACTCGGACATCCGCTTCGTAGTCAACACTGCTGACCCAAAGGCGCAAAATATCCGCACCCATTTGGTTGATCACTTTTTCTGGTGCAATGGTATTACCAAGAGATTTACTCATCTTACGGCCTTCGCCATCTAAGGTGAAGCCTTGAGACAAGACGGCTTTGTATGGTGCGACTTCATTGATCGCCACACTAGTTGTGATACTTGAGTTGAACCACCCGCGATATTGATCAGAACCTTCCAAGTACATGTCAGCTGGGAACGTCAATTCTGGACGTTGACGTAACACGGCTTCGTGAGAAGAACCTGAATCAAACCAAACATCCATGATGTCAGTTTCTTTCGAGAATTTACCGTTTGGTGAGCCTGGATGCGTGAAGCCAGCCGGCAGCAATTCTTCGGCTTCTTTTTCAAACCAAATCGTTGAACCATGTTCAGCAAACAAGGTTGCCACATGCTCGATCGTTTCAGGCGTGATGATGGCTTCGCCGTTTTCTGCATAAAAGATTGGCAATGGTACACCCCACGCACGTTGACGAGAGATCACCCAGTCGCCGCGATCGCGAATCATATTGTATAAACGGGTTTTGCCCCATGGAATGATCCAATCTACTTTTTCGATCTCATCCAAAATGTTTTGACGGAACTTATCAATTGAAGCAAACCATTGTGGCGTTGCCCGATAGATGACTGGTTTTTTCGTCCGCCAATCATGTGGATAGCTGTGAGTAAAGAAGTTTAGTTTTAATAGCGCCCCTTTTTCTTCTAAAAGCTCAGTGATCATTGGATTGGCTTTGTCATAAAAGACCCCTTCAAATCCTGGTGCTTCTTCTGTGAAGACCCCACGGCTATCGACTGGTGATAAGACATCCAGCCCATATTTTTTGCTGACGATGTAGTCATCTTCCCCGTGTCCTGGTGCAGTGTGGACCAAACCTGTACCGGCATCCAATGTCACATGATCCCCTAACATCAACAGAGATGTACGGTCATAGAAAGGATGTTGCGCCGTCATTTTTTCTAATTGATCGCCTGCCAATTCTTGCAATACTTCGACAGATTCCCAACCAATCTCATTCGTCACGGTTTCTAATAAATCTTTTGCCACGACAAACTTACGACCATCAGCCAAGATTTGAACATAGGCAAAGGTTGGATTCACAGAGATTCCTAGATTCGCTGGCAAGGTCCATGGCGTCGTCGTCCAGATAACAAAAGATGTATCTGAATCAAGCAAATCTTTGCCATCTGCGACTGGGAAAGCAACATAGATCGATGGTGATTTCACATCTTTGTATTCGATCTCGGCTTCTGCTAGTGATGATTCACTAGATGGTGACCAGTAGATTGGTTTTAATCCTTTGTAGATATAGCCTTTTTCTGCCATTTTTCCGAAAACGCGAATTTCTGCAGCTTCATAATCGGGCGTCAGTGTGATGTATGGGTGCTCCCAATCACCAGAAACCCCTAAACGTTTGAAGTCAGCTCTTTGTGTATCCACTTGTGTCAAAGCATATTCTTCACATTTTTTGCGGTATTCTGCCAAGCTCATTTCTTTGCGCTTGATTCCTTTATTTGTCAACACTTGCTCGATCGGCAAACCATGGGTATCCCAACCAGGTACATAAGGGGAACGGAAACCTGACATTGATTTGGAACGTACGATAATGTCTTTACTGATTTTGTTCAATGAGTGTCCGATATGGATGTTCCCATTTGCATAAGGAGGACCATCGTGTAAGACAAAGGTTGGCTTGCCTTCATTTAATTCTTGACGGCGTTGATACAATCGATTTTCTTCCCATTCTTTTTGCCAATCCACTTCTCGGTTCGGCAAGTTGCCTCGCATTGGAAAAGCGGTTTTTCCAAGATGCAGTGTTTCTTTCATTTTCATTCTTGTTTCGCTCCTTTTCGTCTCACTACGTTTCCGTATAATTTCTAAATCCATTGACTCGACCAATCAATTGCTTCAATTGAACGTATCAAAATGGATTGGTTGCCATGACTTTCTTGTGTTTAGGTCTCACTGATTTTAAAAATCAATCCTAGTGATTCCTCGTTTGGTTACTACGCTCTCGGCAGTCGCCTAGTACTGTTCATCATCTATTCTGTCTTGCTTCCACAAGCCAATCATAGTGATTCCTAGTAAGGTTACTACGCTCCCTACTGTCGCCTAGTACTGTTCATCATCTATTCTGTCTTGCTTCGCAAGCCAATCATAGTGATTCCTAGTAGGGTTACTACGCTCCCTATGGTCGCCTAGTACTGTTCATCATCTATTCTGTCTTGCTTCGCAAGCCAATCATAGTGATTCACAGCAAAAAACACGTCCGTCCCTGGCAAGGGACGAACGTGTTCGTGGTACCACCCAAATTTTTATTGTCGTTAGACAATTCTTTGATGATCGGTAACGGGATCAGGCGTCGTTCTCTACTTGAGTCTTTGGATAATCGGCTCTTTAAAGAACGCAACTCACAGATGATCTGATTTCTTACAGGGTTTTATTTGGCTTCCACTCTCCCAAACTCGCTTGAAAATTATAAGAAATTTTTCTGTTCTGTGTCTTAGTTGTTATCTGTTTTGTTCAATTCGTCTAATAAGTTTCTCGCATCATCTAATGTTTTCACTTCAGGGCTTTCGCTTACATCAACGATTTTTTCATCTGATTCAACAACGTCCACATCAAATGTGTCCACTGCTTCTGAGTTTACTCCAGAACCATTTTCACTGTCAAGTTCTTTTGATAAAACTTCTCTGATTACTTGATGGGAATCTTGCACGTAGCTTGAAAATGGCGCCAAAATTTCTTCCCACTCAGGGCTCTTCACTTGTTCTAATTGGGTTTGTAACATAACCAATAAGTTGTTGTGGAAGACTCTGGTTTTCTTCTTCAAGTCATTTGTTTCTGTTGCCAATTGACGGGCATTGTCTGTTGCATCCGTCAAAATCTCTTTAGCTTTTTCTTCCGCTGAGGTCATCAAGGCATGGGCATGTTTTTCTGCAGTAGCAACCATTTCATCCGCACGGTTTTGGGCAGACGTAACGATCACTTCTGATTCTTTGCTTGCGCTTGTTTTTACTTTATCCGCGGTATCTTGAGCCACGATGATGGATTGGTTCAAGGCGTCTTTCAGTTCATTGAAATACTCTAGTTTTTCTTCGGCGTGTTTCAATGATTTCTCTAACTCGCGATTGCGTTGAACCGCTTCTTCATAATCGCGGACGATCATATCCAAAAAGTCATCGACTTCGTCTTGGTTGTATCCTCTCATTTTTACTGAAAAGTTTTTATTTTGAATGTCTAATGGAGTTAATGCCATATTCTATACACCTCTTTGATTTATTTACGTAATACACCTAATAACAATCTAACTTTTTCTTTTTTCGTGGTTCCTTCTAACCCCTGTATTTGAATCCGACCAAATCCTCTTACTGAAACGATATCCAGTAAATCCAGAACAAAATCTGGTCGTAGTGCTTCTGTCCAGTTTACTTTTACTTTTCCTGATTCGATCAACTGTTTCGAACGCTGACGTGAGATGTTGTATACGGCAGAGATCACTGTATCAAGACGCAATGAACTAACCGTTTCTCTTTCCTCGGTCCAGCCATCTTTAGGAACGATCAACTCGGTGTATTTTGTTTCTTCCAAGCGCACCGATACGTTTCCGATTTTATCCACTTGGAGTTGGATAAAATGACTGACTTCAGCGGCAACGAATACTTGCCATATTTCACCATCGGAAAGAATGTCTCCAAAGTATTCCCTCTTGACTCCAGTCCCCATTAACGTGCCTAAAACTTTTCCATGACTCAACACCGTAAATTTTTTCGGGTATTGAATCGTAAACAAAGTCATGTCAAACTCATCGGTGGTGGGCTCATAATAATCGGGATAAATCAAACAACGTCGTCTTTCAGCAGCTTCGTAACCACCAAAAAAGCGGAAGCTTAAATCCGTTGATTGACGAATCAAGCTTTCTAAAATATACGCTTGTCTCGGATCTAAAAAATCAGTTAAGTAAGGCGCATACTGCATTTGCACTTGTTCGATCCATCCTTGAGCGGAATCAATAAAAGGGCGTTCATCGTTTCGAAAATGTTGATAGACATTTGCGTTCACCGATAACCACCCCTTACGTTAAAATAAAATTGATTGTAAGATCAATATCAATGCTTGTGATGCTAGCTGTAAGACGATAATTGCAAACGCAATCGTAAAATCAATACCAGCAAAACTTAATTTCAATCGATCAAATAAACTCAAATACGGTTCACACACTTTTGCTAAGAAACGGCCAAAAGCGGATTGATACCCTCCTGGAAACCAAGACAAAAGTGCATAGATCACTAATAAAATGGTATACAGATAAACAGCATCACTTAGTAATTTAACGAATCTCAAAAATAAAATTGGCGTTCCTCCTCACTTTAGATATCAAAAAAATTGGTATCTGCTAATGTTTGGGCAGTGCCTTCAATTTCCATACCCTTAGGCGTGCAAAGAAAAATTTCATCGCCAACACGCTTGATATCACCATCTTCAGCGTACACTGTTCCTGTTAAAAAATCAACTATTCGACGAGCTTGGTACTCTTCAATTAAATGAAAATTAACAAGTACAGCATCTCCATTGATGACCTGCTTGGCAATCCCCATCGCTTCGGAATAAACGCGTGGCTCTACGATCGTTATTTTACCAGCTGCTTGTGCGGGTGTTTCTTTTGCTTTTGTTTCTTTGACTCTCGTATTGCTTCTTTGTTGTGCCATCGGAACGACTTTTTCTTCCGTCTTCGTCACCGGTCTTACCCGTTCAGCCGCAGCTGAGGCTTGTTGATAGACAGCAGCTTGTGGTTGCTGTCTGTATTGATAGGCTTGATTTTGTGGTTGACTTGTTGTACGTGTTGCCGCTTGGCCAGATGCATACGTATTCGTGGTTGCTCTGGGGGCTGTAAAAGCTCCTCCTTGGTTCACAGCTTGTTTAGACGCTGTGCGTGCCGGTTCTTCCGTGGCAAATGTTTCTTCGTAGTAATCTTCTTCGTCAGTCAATCCAAAAAAATTGGTCAGTTTCTCTTTGAGCGACATCGGTCAACCTCCTTTTTTATTGAAATAATGCTGTTCCTACACGAATAAATGTTGCACCTTCTTGAATCGCAATGGGAAAATCATTACTCATTCCCATACTCGTTTCTAAGCAAGGGGCATGTGTAAGATGCAGGTCAGCGATCTGTTGTTGAATCCTTTTTAATTCTTTAAAAATCTGATGCTGCTCGTCTTTGGAAGCAGTGAGCGGGGCCATCGTCATCAATCCAACAACACGAATTTTGTCGAACGAAGCGAGTGCTTCAATAAAAGCCATTACCTCTTCAACAAAAATCCCTTGTTTCGTTGCTTCCTGCGAAACATTCACTTCCACAAAGCAGTTGATCGGATGCTCTGCTCGTTTTTGAATTTCTTGTGCCAGTTTGATTGAATCTAACGCATGGAAAAAATCAATCTCATTTATAATTGATTTTACCTTTCTGCGTTGCAAATTGCCAATAAAATGCCAACGGACATCTGGATAATCCTTTAGTGCTGCCTTCTTTTCAAGTAGTTTTTCTACTCGATTTTCTGCACAATCCCGCACACCATTTTCTAAAAGGACTCTTGTTGTTTCTGTATCGACGGATTTTGTCACAGCTGTCAAACAGACCTCACTGGCATTTCTAGAAACAAGAGCACAGGAATCCTGTATCTCTTGCTGAATCTTGTGCAAGTTCTCAGAAATCATGTGCTCTGCCCCCTAGCGTTTACGACGGAAAAATGGTGGTGTGCTTAATTCGTCGTCATCATTCGAACGTACTTCATCACGGCTGAAGGTATCGAATTCTTTCTTTTCTACATTTTCAAATGTGTTTTCTTCTACTTTAGGTCGTACATTTTGTTCTTTGCGGATATCCCAATCACCAAAGCCATTGCTTTCTTCTGCTTGCGCAGGGCGTGCTTGATCCATATCTAATGTTGGTTTTTGAGGGATAGAATGAATTTGACCTTGGCTTTGTCTGCTAGAGCGAGAACCCCGTTCTTTTTTTGAAGGGTCAATGCCGGTTGCAATGACTGTCACACGGATCTCATCGCCTAAGTCTTCATTGATTGATGTACCTAAGATAATGTTTACGTCGCCTGTTGCCGCATGAGCGACGATATCAGAAGCATCTTGCGCTTCAAATAAAGTCATATCCAATCCGCCAGTGATGTTCAATAGCACTTGTTCTGCGCCATCGATCGACGTTTCTAGTAATGGTGAAGAGATCGCTTTTTTCGTTGCTTCGATCACACGTTCTTCCCCGCTAGCAACACCGATTCCCATCAAGGCTGTGCCTTGATTTTCCATTACTGTTTTCACATCAGCGAAGTCTAAGTTGACATAGCCAGGTGCAGTGATCAAGTCTGAGATCCCTTGAACCCCTTGACGCAAGACATTGTCTGCTTCACGGAATGCTTCAAGCATTGGCGTTTTCTTGTCAACAACTTCTAATAAACGGTTGTTTGAGATGATCAATAAGGTATCGACATTCTCTTTTAATTTAGCGATGCCTTCAGCCGCAAAACGGCCACGTTTTGGTCCTTCAAATGTAAACGGACGAGTAACGACACCGACTGTCAACGCGCCGATTTCTTTAGCGATTTTCGCTACGATCGGTGCAGCACCTGTTCCGGTTCCGCCACCCATACCAGCGGTAATGAAAATCATGTCTGCGCCTTCTAATGATTCGCGAATAGAATCTTCACTTTCTTCCGCTGCTTTTTGACCAACTTCTGGTTGAGAGCCAGCGCCAAGTCCGCGGGTATATTTAGGGCCTAATTGAATGACTGTTTCTGCTTTTGAGTTTTTTAATGCTTGAACGTCAGTGTTGGCTGCAATAAATTCTACGCCCTTGACATTTTCTTCGATCATACGATTGACTGCGTTGCCGCCACCGCCACCGACTCCGATGACTTTGATCACAGCGCCGTCATTGATGTTATTATCAATTGAAAATTCCATAATTTATCTTCCTCCTGAGAATCGTTTTAGATTATTCAAAGATATTTGAGAAGAAATCTTTTACTCGGTTTGTGATCGACTCACCTTTTTTCTCTTCTTCTGCTTCTTCATAAGTTTCTTCTGGCGCTTCATATTGTTCGTAATGCACTTCTTGTTGTTGAATAGCAACGGGCTGTTGCGCCACTGTTTTTTCACCAGTGATTGCACTTTTGGCAAGCTGATACACTTCGCTTAAGTTTGCCGAATAGTCAACGATACTGATCACATTCGTGAAAACAGGATTTCTAAGTCCCATATGATTAGGAACGTAAAGCTTGACGTTTGTTTCGAATACTTCTTGAGCAAGATCTACGACACCAGGAAGACTTGCAGCGCCACCAGTCAAGATCACGCCACCCGGTAAATCAAGCCCATCGATTTCGTCTAAAACTTCTTTTGATTTGGTGAAGATTTGTTCCATACGGGCTTCAATGATTTCTGATAAATAGCGTTCATCGATTTTCACTGGTTCTGATTTCCCGATCACATCAACCGGAAATTCTTCGCTGGCTGAAGTGCGTTCAGGATACGCATCCCCATAATTGATCTTCAATGCTTCTGCATTGTTGAAAGAGGTATTTAAAACCGTCGAAATGTCTTTTGTGACAAATTCGCCGCCCTCTTGGTTCACATGGGTGAATTTCAATTGCTTGTCGTGCATCGCTGCGGTGGTTGTTTGGCCGCCACCAATGTCGATGACGATCGTGCCAAAATCTTTTTCACCATCTGATAAAATCGATTCTGTTAGTGCTAATGGCGTAATGACTACTTCATTAACGATCAGACCAGATTTTTCAACACATTTGCGAATGTTGTGAATGATGGTTTTTGGTCCTGTATATACAACACCAAACATTTCTAGGCGAACCCCGATCATGCCACGAGGATCTTTGATTCCTTCAAAACCATCAACGGTAAATTCCTGCGGTAAAATAGCAATGATCTGTCTTTCAGGAGGGGTAGAACGAACGAGTGCTGCGGAGGCAACATTACGCACGTCTTCGTCGGTGATCTCTTTTGATTCACTATTGACAGCGATCATTCCTTGACAATTTTCCACTTCAAGAAGATTGGCTGGTACACCAACACTTACACTGCGAATTTGAATTCCTGCTTTTTCTTCTGCTTGTCTTACTGCTCTTTGAATGGCTTGTACCGTTTTATCGATATCTACAATGATCCCACGGTTGATTCCTTCTGATTTTGCATTACCTACACCAATGATATTCATTTGGCTGTCAACGTATTCGGCTACTACAACTTTTACAGATGTCGTACCGATATCAAGGCCAACATACATTCCCGTTTTTGCCATGGATGGGGTTCCCTCCTACTTAAATTGGATATATAGCGAACCATCACAGTCCGTTTTTAGAGTTCATTCGAATAATTTGTTCACTGTTACCAATTCTACCATATAATGGCGCTTTTTAGAAACAAGTTAATGAAAAAAACTCTTGAATTTTTCCTAAGAATCACTATCAGCTGTTTGATTTTCGTCTGCATCGTCTTCTTGTGTATTTGAAATTGGGTAAGTAAAGATTCCAACTTCCATATCCACAATACTGTCCTCGGTCAAATCTTTGGCAATTTGCGGATAATACTGCATTTGACTCACCATATTCGAAATGTTAACGATCACTTGATTGCCATCATTCATAAAGAGAGTCAGCAGCTCATCATTGCTGTCACGGGGGGTATATTTGATTTGAGAAACGCCATCGCGAATTTCTGAACTTAATTCTTGATAGGCACTAAGTGTTGCTTTGATTTTATCTTCAGCCGAAAAATTTTCTAAAACCGGCAATCCTTCCACTGGCTGCTCACTGATTTCATCTAACACAACGCCATTTTCTAAAACCGGCGCATAGCCACCATCTTGGGCTAGTAAAGCAACTTCTTGAAATTCAGTGACAGTGATATCGAAGCGATTGATACCAGATAGAGAAATTGAGGCATTTTTTATACGTGGCAATTCTTTTTTGATGGCAGACACGCTTTGATTACGTTCGAAAAATTGCGGCCACATCTCTTCATTGACGGTTAGGTCCGAATTTTCGAGAATTGCTTCTGCGGATACTTCATGATTGCCTTTGACGACCACATTCGCCAAACGACTAAGGGGCGAAACGAAATACAAAACAATCAATAAAGGAATCATCAACAATCCAATAATCAAGGCTAAACGGCGAATCAACACTTGGTTGCGGTACGCCTTTAGGTTAGGCAGCCGATCAGCAAAGGAGCGGGCCTTTTTTTCTGGCTCTGGCAATGCTTCTTTCTCATCAACGGACTCTTCCATCGCTTGATCTGCTTCAAAAAACGCTTCTTCTTGCTCGTCTTCATGGTCTTCTAACGTATCTTCTGTTTCTTCAGGAGCAGGAGAAGACCAAGCTGGCTGATTGCCTTTTTCTTGCAAATACTTTAGATTTTCTTTTTGCCAAGGGGTCAACTCTTCCGTTGACGAGGGGGTTTGATCATCATGAGGTGTTTTGTCTTTACTAATGATAATCGCTCCTTTCTATCCCACACATTGTACTATTTGATTACCTCTTGCACAAGTCGAAATAATCGTTCTGAGGCATCGCTGATCCCTTGTTCTTTTGAGGCTTTTGCCATCTTACTACGAAGGGCTTCATCTTGCATGATACTGTCTACTGCTTCCACGAGGTTTTGACTGTTTAGTTCATGATCGGCAATCATTTTGACTGCTCCTGCATTGGCTAAACTTTGGGCGTTCTTCGTTTGGTGGTCATTGGTCACATAAGGACTAGGAATCAAAATCGCTGGAATCCCTAATGCAGTGAATTCTGCGATCGATGTGGCTCCTGCTCGTCCAATCAACAAATCACTATTTGCCATCACTTCCGCCATCTGATCAATGTAAGGGCGAATACTGATATTAGGAAAGGCATCTTTTGACATGCCGATTTTTTCTTCGATCTCTTTGTAATACCTTTCGCCAGATGCATAAAGTAACTGATACTCTTTTTGAGCAAACAGCGGCAGCGCATCAATGATCGCTTGATTGATTTTCAGTGCTCCTTGACTCCCACCAAAAACCAAAACCGTTTTTTTCGCCGGATTTAAATCGTAAGAAGACAAAATCGTCGACTTTTGACTATTCCGTACTTCTTGACCTCGAGGATTCCCCACCAGCACCGTTTTCTTCGCTGGAAAGTATTGAGAAGCATCGTGAAAGGCAATGGCGATTTTATCCACATACTTTGTTAGAAACTTATTGGTGATTCCAGGAACACTATTTTGTTCATGAATAATGGTAGGTATTTTCAACTTCGCTGCGGCAAAGACCACCGCGCCAGAAACGTAGCCGCCGGTGCCGATCACCACATCCGGTTGAAACTCCTTGATGATTTTTTTGGCTGCGTAATAACTTTTCATGAAAAGTTGGATCGTTTTTACATTATCGAAGGACAACTTACGCTTAAAGCCTTGGATTTCTAATGTTTTAAAAGGAATACCTGTTGGAGGGACGATTTTATTTTCCAAGCCCCTTGTTGCACCAATGTATAAAAATTCGGCTGTCGGGTCAATCTCTTTTACATAATCGACAAAAGACAACGCTGGATAAATATGTCCGCCAGTACCGCCGCCAGTCACAAGTATTTTCATATCCGTCACTCATTTCTATTTAAGTTCTGCTACTGCCGCCATAAATTTGTCGCCGCGAACTTCAAAATTAGGGTATTGATCCCAACTTGCATTCGCAGGTGACAATAAAATCGTATCTCCAGCAGCACTTAAAGAAAAGGCTAATGGGACGGCTGTTTCAACATTGTCTGTCATTTCAATTGTTTTTACCCCTGCTGATTGAGCAGCAGCGGCTAATTTTTCCTTTGTTTCACCAAACAACACGATGGCTTTTAGCCCTTTTAGTGCGGGAACTAAGTCATCAAAGCTGTTCCCCCGATCCAGACCACCTGCCAATAAAATCAGTTTCTCATTGTCAAAGCCGCCTAATGCCATTTCTGTGGCTAGAATGTTTGTTGCTTTGGAGTCATTGAAAAATTTCACCTGATTGATGGTGGTGACATACTGAGTCCGATGGGGCACGCCTGTAAAGGTTTGTAACGCTTGCTTAATGGCTTCGTTTGGCATATCGCAAAGTTTACCGACAGCAATCGCTGCTAATGCATTTTCAATATTATGATCTCCTGGCACGCCCAGTTCATCAGCTGCCATGATCACTTCTTCTTTATAATAGAGGATACCGTCAAGCATGTACGCGCCTGCTACTTTTTCCTTGGTGGAAAAAGGAATGATTTGCGCTTTTGATTTTGCCGACAGTGCTTCTAGTTCTGGCTGGTTCCAGTTGATCACCAAATAATCATCTGCAGTCATTCGCTGTTGCAACCGCCACTTTGCTAGGACATACTCTGGACGACTGCCATGGTAATCGATATGGGCTTCATAAATATTGGTGATCACGGCGATTTTCGGCCGTAAGGTATCGATTCCCATCAATTGGAAACTTGAAAGCTCCATCACCAAGCGATCTTCAGGCTTGGCCGTTTGAGCAACGGAACTTGCAGGAAACCCAATGTTCCCAGAAAGCAGTGCCTGCCCTTTTTGCATCCCGGCGTTTAAGACATTGGCGATCATGGTCGTTGTGGTGGTTTTTCCGTTCGTACCAGTAATGCCGATAATCGGTGCCTCAGAGATTTGATACGCTAGCTCCACTTCCGTGATTACAGGAATTTTTTTCTCTAAAGCTTTTTGAACAAGTGGCTGTGAATAAGGGATTCCTGGATTTTTCACAACTAACGAAAAGCCTTCATCCAATAATTCGATTGGGTGGCTGCCAGTGATCACTTTGACCCCTAACGCCAAAAGATCTTGTGCTTCGGGATTTTCAGCAAATGGCTTGCCGTCATTAACGGTCACAAGTGCGCCCAAATCATGTAACAATTTGGCCGCACTGAATCCACTACGCGCTAATCCTAGCACAAGAACTTTTTTATTTTGATATGTTTTAATTTTTTTCATTTTCTTCATCTCCTACCATACAAGGGCTATTGTGAGCAACGAGCAACCTAACGCAATACACCAAAATACAGTGTCGATCTTCCACTCAGACCATCCGCTCATTTCAAAATGATGGTGGATGGGTGACATCTTGAAGATTCGTTTGCCCGTTAATTTGAATGAGGCAACTTGCAGCATCACGCTTGCTGTTTCACAAACATAGACCAGTCCGACAAGCAAGAGGGTCCATTCTTGGTGTAAAAGAATCGAAATTGCTGCCAGCAGACCGCCTAAAGCCAGCGAACCGACATCCCCCATAAAAATTTTAGCCGGTTTGCGATTGTACGGAAAGAAGCCGATCAATCCGCCAATGATTGCTAGACAAACGATCAACACATCAATTTGATCTTGCCGCCAAGCAATCAGTGCGTAAGTTGAAAAAGAAATCGTGCCCAGTCCTGCGACCAGACCATCGATACCGTCGGTCAAGTTGACTGCATTTGAAAAACCGACCAGCCAAAAGATGACGAACACTCCGTAAAAGATCGACAGTGGCACATCGATCCCAAAGAAATTTAACACGTCTGCATTGCCTTCCGCTCGAAAAACAAAGTAAAAGACGAGTCCGCCTAAAATTTGTCCAATCAATTTTTGCAGCGAGTTTAAGCCCATATTTCTTTTGCGGAAAATCTTGATGAAATCGTCAAGAAATCCTAATGCACCATAAACCAAGGTAATGAACAAAAGAATGAACAATGAAGCAGTCAGTTGATTTTGCCATGCCCCTACCCCAATTGCAGTGATCATTGCAGAAATCAAAAATACAAACCCACCCATCGTTGGTGTACCAGCCTTTACGTTATGCCATTTAGGGCCGTCACCACGTATTTCCTGTCCGTATTTCTTCATTTGAAAATAGCCGATAAACAAAGGCATCGCGGCTGTTACGATCGCAAAGCCGCTTGCCAAAGGTAATATCATCTCTGTCCATTCCATATCGTTCTCTCCTATTATTCTATTCGTTTTCGCTTAGTGTAAACTTGATCGATTGTCCCGATAACTCAGTATAAGGCTCCACGCTCTGTTTGGTACAATAGCCGTCCCCTTCAAAACTGACGTCCACATTCAACAGACTGCCAAATTTGATCAAATCTGCTTTGGACCAGGAGGTCGTATCAGGCATGTAATACTTGTCGCTATCCGTAATCAGCAGTACCCGTCCGCCAGGCATGATCGAAGTGCCGCTGTCAACGGACTGTGCGATGACCTTCTCGCCATCACCGATGACAACAGGGGTCAACCCAGCTTTTTGAACGTCAGTTGCCGCTGATTCTGTATCAAGATTACGATAATCCCCTACAGTCGTTTCACTACCAGAGGTTGTACTATCTTCTAATGCAGAATTTTTTAGATCCATGACTCGTTTCATCAATGGATTGGCAATTTCACCCAACACGGTGCTTTCGTGCTTCTCTGGCAATTTGATCGTCAAATACAAAATATATTCAGGTTCTTCTGAAGGAAACATCAAAACAACAGAATACAGATAATTGGTACCACCAAACAAATACTTACCGGTCGTTGGATCGGCTACTTGGGCTGTCCCCGTTTTCGCGGAAATATTGTAGCCTGGTAGTTCATAGACACCATAAGCACTTCCGTAATTTTCACTTTCGACAACATCACGCATATATTCCCGTACTTTTGTTGCCGCTTCTGCTGTGATGGGATGGCCAACTTCTTCTGGTTGTGTGACCGTTTCTTCTCCTGTATTGCCATCAACGATTTTACTAATAAATTGTGGTTTTAACATCGTTCCGTTATTTGCCACCGACGTAAAGGCCTGCATCATTTGGAAATTCGTCACACCAATCGCTTGACCAAATGACGTCATCGCTTGGCTGACAGGGTTATCCTCTGGTGTGATCCCAGTATTTTCGTTAGGCAATCCTGAATAGGTACTGCGACCAAAACCAAATTCTTTTAAGTATTGTTGCCAACGATCTGCCATTCGCTGTTCCAAGGTCACCATTCCAATATTACTCGACCATGAAAGTGCTTGGCGCATCGTCAGTGTTCCTTTTTGACCGAAGTCCCAGTCGTTGATGGTTGCATCATAAAGTTTCATTCCATCAGGGCTTGGGGTAAAAGTTTCGTTTTCATTAAAGATCCCTTGATCGATCGCTGCTGCCGTCGTCAAGATCTTCATGGTTGATCCTGGCTCGTAGTTGTCCTCAACTAATAGGTTTTGCCAATCATTGATGGAATCCAAATTTTCTGGATTATAGGTTGGTCGTTGCGCCATCGCCACGATTTCACCCGTTTTTGCATCCATTAAGTTCGCTGTTAAGTTTTCTGGTTTGTTTTCTTTAAAGACACTGTCCATCAGCGTTTCCAAGTAGCTTTGGATCCGACTATCGATGGTCGTATAGACGTCTTTCCCATCCACCGCTGCAACAGTTTCGGCTACGGTTCCTGGCAACGGATTTTGATTGTTGTCTTTTTGATAAACGATCTCGCCATCGGTCCCTGAAAGCACGTCATTGTACGCAGCTTCTAGCCCGGTTTTCCCAACTAGACCAGTATCGTCATCATTGGCAACAGCATACCCGATAAAGTGAGAAGAAAAGACACCATTCGGATAAAGACGAGCTGGATGACTGTCAAAATGAAAGCCAGCAATCCCTTCTTTTTCCATTGCATCTTCAATCGCATTCTTTTGTTCTAATGTAATATTGTTCCCTTTGCTTCCAAAAGAAACACGCCATAATTGTTGCTCAAGCCCTTCTTCTAATGTATTGACTGCTGTTTCTTGGTCGATGGACAATACATCCGACAAGATTTTGCCCAATTTGTTGAAGTTTGCTTTTTCTGCAAAAAGATTCTTTTTGCCATCTTTGTAATTTTGGTTCAAAACAGCGTAAATTGAATAGGAAGTCACATCTTCAGCAATTGGAATCCCATTGCGGTCATAGATCGTTCCACGTTTCGCTTTGATGACTTCACTGCCTTCATAAAGATTTTTCGTTTTTTCAGCTAAGGAAGTCCCAGCGACATCTCCGACAATGACGATGTAGCTCAAACGCGTGACAAACAAAAAGAACAATCCAATACTCGTAGCAAAGAGAATAATACCTACTTTTTTGCGATTGTTCGTTGTAGTTTGATTGTTCTTTTTTAAGTATTGCTTGAATTTATCTGTTAACTTCATTTAGTCCACTTTCCTTAAATTGCCGTCATCGATCGACAATCCATTATCCTCAGCAATCTTTTGGATGCGCTCGGTTTTAGAAAGTTCATTTTTCTCTTGTTCCAACTGTTCTGCTTGTGTTGTTTTTTCATTGATATCCGATTGGATCAAAGAAATATCGTGTTCGACTTGACTGATATTGGTTCGAATATTGATGGTCAAGATCGCCAACGTCAATACAGAGATGATCACAAAGGCAGCGATCAGTTTTTCCAGAGTAGAAATGCTTTTTAACCGACGAGCCGGAGATGCTGGTACGCGGATGACCTCAGGACGCTGGGGATCAGTAGGCAGTTTTTCAGTTGTCGGTTCAGAGTGTTCCATAGGTTGTGATTCAAGTGGTTCTCTGAATTCATAGTCATGAACTTTTAGTTCTGCCATAGTTGTTACCCTTCGCTTTCCTTGATTTTTTCCGCGATTCGCAGTTTCGCACTGCGAGAACGATTATTTTCAGCTACTTCTTCCTCAGTTGGAAGAAGTGGTTTTCTTGTTATAAGTTTAAGTGTTGGTTGGAATTCTTCTGGTATCATCGGCAAACCTGGCGGCATATCCTTCGGTGTGCTGTATTCCTTGAACATCGATTTCACGATGCGATCTTCTAAAGAGTGAAACGTGATGACACTCACACGTCCGTTGACTGCTAAAAGATGAATCGCTTGTTCAAGTGATTCTTCAATCACACCTAGCTCATCATTGACTGCAATGCGAATGGCTTGGAAAACCCGTTTTGCAGGGTGTCCGCCTTTTCTTCTTGCTGGCGCAGGAATGGCTGTTTTGATGATATCGACCAACTCACCCGTTGTTTCGATTGGATGATCTTGTCGCACCCGCTCGATTTCACGAGCGATTTGTTTCGAGAATTTTTCTTCTCCATAACGGAAGAAGATTTTGACTAATTGGTGGTAGTCGAATTGATTGACTACTTCATAGGCAGTCAACGCTGCAGTTTGATCCATCCGCATATCCAGCGGTGCATCTTGGTGGTAGCTAAAGCCGCGTTCGGCTTCATCTAATTGGGGTGAGGAAACACCTAAATCGTACAAAATCCCATCAACTCGGCTCACACCATGTTGATGCAATGCTTCCTTTAAATAGCGGAAATTACCTTTAATGAACGTAACCATTCCTTTAGCAACATATGGTGCTAAACGTTCTTTCGCATGATCGATAGCAGTTTGGTCTTGATCAAAAGCAAAGAGATGTCCCTCTTCAGACAGTTGCGACAATAAATATTCACTATGACCGGCTCCACCTAATGTACAATCGACATAGACGCCTTCTGGACGAATCTTTAACCCATCAACGGTCTCCTGTAGCATAACGGTGTAGTGTTGAAAATCTGCCATGTGTTTTTTCCTCTTCCTATCAAGCCTATAAGCCAAAATCAATCATTGTTTCAGCAATTTCATCAAAGTTTTCTTCTGCTTCTTCAGAGAATGCTTGCCAACGCGTTTCATCCCAAATCTCGATTCGGTTTGAAACGCCGATGATCACACAGCTTTTGGTAAGGTCTGCATGATTTCTCAATGTAACAGGGATATTGATTCGTCCTTGTTTATCGATTTCGCACTCTGTTGCAGCAGAATAAAAGAAGCGGACAAATGTCCGAGCGTCCTTTTTCGCTAAAGGCATTTCGTTTAGTTTTTCTTCAAGTTTTTCCCATTCAGATAAGGGGTAGCCAAATAAACAGCCATCTAATCCACGTGTCACAACAAATTTTTCTCCGAGTTTTTCTCGTAGTTTTGAAGGGACGATTAGTCGGCCTTTTGCATCTATCGAATGTTGAAATTCACCCATAAACATCGATAAATAACCCCCGATCTCCACCTGATATTCACAGTCTACCACAATCCCCCACTTTCTACCACAAATTATATGAAATTTGAAAGGGAAGTTGTTTGACTTTTCTTTACCAAATGAGGAAAAAGAGGAAAACCGACTACTTAAAGTTTTTAAAAAAACTTTAAGTGAAAAAATGGGCGTTTATCAAGAGTCAAAACACTATAAGTAACTAACAATATTTAGAATGATCAAAACGACATGAAAAATGATCGTAAATAGAAAAATACTACGCCAATACATCTTTAAATAGCGACCATATTGGATCTCCTCATAGTAATACGCTTGAAAGACTGCCAGCAGAATCCCCAATAAAAAAATGGAGATCAAATAGTACAATGTGATTGCTTGATCAAAAGTATACTTTGATAATTGATGAATCCCGACCATCAAAAATGGTACCGCTAAATCCGGTGCCTTCACGTGGTAACGATCATTCAAGGACAACGCGGAAACAATAAACCGACAGGCGAAATAGACGAGCACAGGAAAGATATACCAAAACAAAACGATTGGATTAAATCCAGACATACAGCAAAATCCTTTCTAACAACTAGTGTCACTATACTTTATTTTCTTTACATCCGTGTTTCAGTTCTTTTAAAAATCTGAGCTGGAATAAGACAGCCATGAAATTTTTTAAGGAGCCTCTTTGTTCATCAGCTGACTTTTGAAAGTCTTGAAGAATGCATTTCTTTACCTATTAAAACAGAAGGGCGTATCTTCAACAAGTCTATCTTGCCATTCTAGTGATTTTTTTTATCCTGAAATTGAAATTTTCTTAATTTCTCCTTGGTTCAACTTGAGTTCTTGTGTATTTGAGGGTAAACTGTCACTAGAATAACTCTAAAAGGTGGATTAGAATGAACGAGAAAAAACCAAAAAGTACCTTTGCAAAAATCACGCAAGTCGTGATCTGGACCATGCTTATTCTCACTGTTGGCTCGATTTTCTTAGCAGCATACACAAGTATTATGGGTTAATCCTATTAAAAAAGTGCCCTTTTCCAAAATGATGGCTTCCATCTTTTGGAAAAGGGCACTTTTTTTACAGCAAGGGTGACACAAGGCGTGCCAAGCCTTCTTTGATTTTGATCGTCAGCTTTCTTTGCTGATACGCTTCGATCGTTAAGTGCTTAGAATCGATCGAATCCGCCAGAAACGCTTCTTTCGTTTGCGTCGCGAGTTGTGCATCGTAGATGATCGTATTGACCTCAAAGTCTAAACGAAACGATCGGACATCGATATTTGCTGAACCAATCGAAACGAGCCCACTGTCAATGATCATCGTTTTTGCATGCATAAACCCTTTCTCATAGGTTTCGATGACTGCCCCAAAATGCAGTAGCTCAGCCGCAAAGGAATAGGTCGCCCAATATACCAAGGGATGATCCGGTTTGTTAGGGATTTGTATATGAACTTTCACCCCAGAAAGCAGTGCCAACTTCAAGGCATTGTGAATGGCTTCATCCGGAATATAATAAGGTGTTTGGATCAAGATTTCCTTTTTGGCTAAGTTGATCATTTTCAGATAGGTCATTTTGATTTCTTCATGTTCCGTATCAGGACCACTCGTGATGACTTGGGCTGCAACTGTCCCGACTTGTTTAATTTCAGGAAACAAGGAAGGATCATATTTGATCTCCAACGCATGTTGTGAATTCCAATCCATCAAAAACCGATTTTGCAGCGAATAGACAGCTGAACCGGCAATTCGCAAGTGATTGTCTCGCCAATAACCGAATTTTTCCACTTGCCCTAGATATTCATCTCCCACATTAAAACCGCCTGTATAGCCAATTTCTCCATCGATCACCACGATTTTCCGATGATTTCGATAATTGATTCGCGGATTGACATAAGGAACGAATAAAGGAAAGAAGAAGGCAATTTGACCGCCATGTAGACGCAACTCATCAAAAAACTTCAATGATACTTGGGTGCTGCCCCAAGCATCTAATAAGACTCTTACTTTTACGCCCCGCTTCGCCGCGCGCACCAGTGCCTCTTTGACTTCATTTCCCAATGTATCACTGCGATAAATGTAATATTCCATATGAATGTGATTTTTTGCCTGTTCGATATCCGCGATCAAGGCATCAAATTTCTGCCGTCCGTCGGTATAAAGCGTCATACTATTCGCTGTCGTATACAGGGATTGCCCAAAGACTGTCAACAGGTAGACCAGCTGCTGCACTTCTACCTGCGCGGTCGGCGGATGCGGAAACAGCTGACGAGCGAGCGCTTGTTTTTGTTCTTCTAATTCAACATTCAGCCCCACCTTTGCCTGTGAGCGCATATCAAAGATCTTTTCCTTAGAGATCCCTCTACCAAAGAAAAAGTAAAGCACAAAGCCAACGATTGGAATGAACATCAAGACCAAAAGCCAGGCCCACGTTTGAGCAGTCTGCCGCCTTTCTCTGAAAATGATAATGATTGATAACAAAATATTGACTATAAATAAAATGGTTACCAAATTATCCATTACAACCATTTCTCCACCTCTTCCCCGATTTCCCGCTACTAAAGCATATCAAAAAATAGTACCTAAAGTAAAGTAACACTGTGATGAAACAAAAAAAGCCGATCTTGACGATCGACTTTAAGAAAACATCGGTTTAGAATTTTAAGAAACGGCGCATTGATAAGACAGAACCAAGTGAACCGATCACGATCCCAATCAGTGCCATCACACCGCAAACTTGTAATAGAAACATATTTGGTGCAATTAAACTGTAATTTGAACGCAGTAAGGATGGATTGACCATTGCATAAACTTGGTGGTAGCCGAAGTACATTAATGCAATCGGAACGATCGAACCTAAGAGTCCGATCCAGCCGCCTTCAAGGAAGAATGGCCAACGAATGTAGCCGTTTTTCGCCCCCACCAGACGCATGATCTGAATTTCTCTTTGACGAGACAAAATCGTGATCCGAATCGTATTAGAGATCAGGAACATTGCCACAAAAATCAATAAGACAGCAGCCGCTAAGCCCCAAGTCCGCACAGCAGCAGACAATTCAAAGATTCGGTCAGAAGAATCTCCGCCGTAATCGGCTTTGAAAACATTTGGCAATTCGCCAGCTTGCTCAGCGATCTCTGTCGTATACTCTGGATCTGTTGCACTGACGACAAACACGTTATACAGCGGATTACTGTCGCCTTCGAACAAGTTCCATGAATCCCCCATTGCATCTTGGATCTTCTGCAATTCTTCGTCTCGGCTAGAAAATTTCACTTCTGAAACGTTCGGCAGATCATTTAAGGACTGTTCCAAAGCATCCATGTCTTCTTGTTCCGTACCAATATCAACGAAAACCGAAACGTCCACATTCTCGCGAATGTCTTCGGCTAGTTTTGTTGCATTTAAGATTACACCTAGAAAAATACCGACTAATGTCAGTGTGATCGTCACCGCACTCAATGACGCAATAGTCATCCAGCCGTTACGCTTTAAACTTTTGATACTCTCCAGGAGATGACGGAAAAATGTTCTAATCATCGTAACCATATTCTCCTTCCGCTTGGTCGCGAATAATGCGGCCATTTTCAATCGCGATCACGCGATGACGAATCGTATTTACGATCGTACTATTATGGGTCGCCATAACGACCGTTGTTCCTTGGGCATTGATCCGATCAAGCAACTTCATGATTTCCCATGAGTTTTCAGGATCTAGATTCCCCGTTGGTTCATCCGCAATCAATACTTTCGGCGTATTTACGATGGCACGAGCGATCGACACCCGTTGTTGTTCCCCACCGGAAAGCTCACTTGGAAAGACCCGAACTTTATGTTTCAGTCCGACCAAATCCAAAACTTCCATCACCCGTTTTTTGATATCACGAGGCTTGCGGCCGATAACTTGCATTGCATAAGCAACATTTTCAAAGACCGTTTTCCGTGGTAAAAGTTTATAATCCTGAAAGACCACGCCGATTTCCCGACGCATCAAAGGGATCTCGCGGTTTTTCATGCCGACCAAATCATATCCTGCGACATTCAAAACGCCTTTGGTTGCTCTTTCTTCCCGATACATCAATTTGATAAAGGTTGATTTGCCGGCGCCTGATGGTCCAACGACATAGACAAACTCTCCTTGATCAATTGAAATCGAAAGGTTACGGATAGCAGTCGTACCATTAGAGTACTTTTTCATTATATCTTTCATTTCTATCATACAGCTATCTCTCCATCTCAAATTTTCATTCTGGCTTATTATAGCATGAATATATTTCACCTTGCTTGCAACAGATTACAATTATGTTTCAATCTGTTTAAGTCACACAAGGTTATTTTTGATTCAGTTTCAGCTTCAAATACGCGTCGATAAAGCCATCCAAATCGCCATCCATGACTGCCTGTACATTCCCAGTTTCGAAATTCGTTCGGTGATCTTTGACCATCGAATAGGGATGGAAGACATAAGAACGGATTTGCGAGCCCCAACCAATTTCTAACTGCTCGCCTCGCAAGGCTGCTGCCTCTTGCTCTTTCTTTTCCACTTCTAATTGATACAGCTTGGCTTTCAACATCCCCATCGCTTGCTCACGGTTTTTCAATTGTGAGCGCTGGGCTTGGCTAGCAACGACCGTTCCTGTCGGAATATGGGTGATCCGCACAGCAGATTCGGTTTTGTTGATGTGCTGTCCGCCCGCACCACTTGCGCGGTACGTATCGATTTTCAAATCATCTGAGTTGATTTCCACATCGATCGCCCCATCTAATTCTGGCATCACATCCACCGAGCAAAATGACGTGTGCCGTCTCTTGGCTGAATCAAAAGGTGAGATCCGAACTAAACGATGAACGCCTTTTTCCGATTTCAAATACCCATAGGCATTGTGGCCTTTTACAAGTAAAGTGACACTTTTGATCCCCGCTTCATCACCAGCTTGATAGTCGAGGGTCTCTACTTGATACCCATGTTGTTCGCAAAAACGAGTATACATCCGTAACAGCATGCTGCCCCAGTCTTGTGATTCGGTACCGCCTGCACCAGGATGAAGCTCGATGATGGCGTTATTTCGATCATAAGGTTCATCTAACAGCATCGACAATTCATAAGACGCCATTTTCTCGTTTAGCTTCGTGATCCGTGCTTCAAGTTCTGCTTCCATTTCTGGGTCTGCTTCTTCTTGAATCATTTCCAACATCACTTCCAGTTCTTCCAATTCTTCTGCTAACTGATTGAACTGATCGTAGGTCTCTTTGTTGGCATTGTTTGCGTTAATGACTTGTTGGGCTTTTTCCGAGTCATCCCAAAAGGTGGGATCTGCCATTTGGTGTTCCGCTTCCGCAATGTCCTCTTCTAACTGATCTAAGTCAAAGAGACCCCCTAAAACTGATTATTTTTTCATTCATCTGGGTCAATTGATTCCGAATATCTGCGATTTCCATTAAAATTCCTTCTTTCTTTTTTTCTTACAAACGAAAGTAGACTGGACAAAAACGTCTGCCAGCCTACTCTCAACTTTTTCAAAACGTGTTACATATTTTTCCCGTGGCAATTCTTGAATTTTTTCCCGCTGCCGCATGGACAAGGATCGTTACGACCAACGTTTTTGAAACTTGGTGCTTGGGCAGCCGGTGCTTCTTCTACCCCTTGTGCTTCCCCTTGAGCAACTTGTTCCCGTTGAACGTTTTGGCGAATCTCTGCCTTCATAAAGAGACGAGTTACTTCATATTCGATCGCTCCAACCATGTTCTCAAACATATTGAATCCTTCTGTTTGGTACTCAACTAATGGATTGTTTTGTCCATAAGCCCGCAACCCAACCGATTGACGCAGCTGATCCATAGCATCGATGTGGTCGGTCCACTTCGTATCGACAACTCGTAGGATGACTACTTTTTCAAATTCCAGTAATTGTTCTGGACTATTAAGTTGTGCTTTCTTTTGTTCAAAGACTTCTTCTGCCCGTTGGTTTAGGTAGTCTTTGATCTCTTGAGCTGATTTGCCCTTGATGTCCTCGATACTGATGGTATCTTCATGAACAAGTGCATTCGCAGCAAAATCAACGATTCCTTCATAATTCCAATTGCTTTCTTCTAATTGCGTATGACTGTCGACGACCCGGCTGATGGAACGTTTCACCATATTCATTAATTGTGGTGAAAGATCCGTTTCTTCCATGATCACTTCTTGACGTTGTCCGTAAATAACTTCCCGCTGTTCTCGCATTACGTCATCGTATTGCAAGACGTTTTTCCGAGTATCGTAGTTATTGCCTTCCACTCGTCGTTGGGCAGATTCTACTTGTTTTGAAAGCATCTTGCTTTGGATCACGGCGTCGCCTTCATCGATCTTCATCCGATCCAAGAACACTTTGATTCGTTCAGAACCAAAACGCTTCATTAAATCATCTTCTAGCGATAAGTAAAATTGCGACATCCCTGGATCTCCTTGACGTCCCGCACGTCCCCGTAACTGATTATCGATCCGTCGCGATTCATGACGCTCAGTACCGATAACTGCCAAGCCGCCAAGTTCTGCAACACCAAGACCTAACTTGATATCCGTTCCCCGACCAGCCATATTGGTCGCGATCGTTACAGCGCCTTTTTGTCCAGCATTCAAAATGATTTCTGCTTCTTTAAAGTGATTCTTGGCATTCAATACTTCATGAGGAACTTTCTCACGATCAAGCATTGATGACAGTAATTCAGAAGTCTCAACAGCGACCGTCCCTACAAGCACGGGTTGTCCTTTGCGGTGACGCTCTTTGATGTCTTGAACGACTGCTTGGAATTTGCTCGTAAGCGTTGGATAAAGCAAGTCCGCACGATCATCCCGTAAGATTGGTTTGTTCGTAGGAATCTGAATGACTTGCATGTTATAGATTTCTCGGAACTCTTCTTCTTCCGTTTTCGCTGTACCGGTCATCCCAGACAGTTTTTTGTACATCCGGAAGTAGTTCTGGAATGTGATCGTCGCCATCGTTTTGGTTTCATCTTCGATTTCGACACTTTCTTTCGCTTCGATCGCTTGATGGAGCCCATCAGAATAGCGGCGACCATCCATGATCCGACCTGTAAATTGGTCAACGATCATTACTTTCCCATCTTGCACCACGTAATCAATGTCACGAATCATAATGTAATTCGCCCGTAGTGCTTGGTCCAAGTGATGGGTCAATGCCGTGTTTTCAATATCATACAAGTTTTCTAAGCCGAAGGTCTCTTCTGCTTTTTCGATCCCACGTTCTGTTAAACCGATCGTTTTTGATTGGATATCGATTTTGTAGTCTTCTTCTTCCGTCAAGCGTTTGACAAAATTGTCGACCCGATTGTATAGCGCAGTTGATTTTTCTGCTTGTCCTGAAATGATCAACGGTGTTCTCGCTTCATCGATCAAGATCGAATCGACCTCATCGACGATGGCATAGTTTAATGGACGCTGTACCATTTGATGACGGTAAACCACCATGTTGTCCCGCAAATAGTCAAACCCTAATTCATTGTTTGTACTATAAGTGATATCACAAGCATATGCCGCACGTTTTTCTTCTGCTGATTTTGAGTTAATGTTCAAGCCGACCGTCAACCCTAAAAAGTTGTACAGCTCCCCCATCTCAGTCGAGTCACGAGTTGCCAAGTATTCATTGACAGTTACGACGTGGACACCTTGACCGCTCAAAGCATTCAAATAAACAGGTAATGTCGCCGTCAAGGTTTTCCCTTCACCAGTACGCATCTCTGGGATATTCCCATCATGCAAGACGATCCCACCCATTAATTGGACGTGGTAAGGATAAAGGCCCAAAACGCGTTTTGCAGCTTCACGTACTACTGCAAAGGCTTCAGGTAATAATTTATCCAAAGTCTCTCCTTCTTGGAAACGACGACGAAATTCATCGGTTTTCCCGCGTAATTGTTCATCAGATAAAGCGGCCATTTCATCCGCATGTGATTCAACTTGATTCGCAATATGGTCAAGACGTTTTAATTCTTTTTTGTCGTTTTCGATTAATTTTCTAAAAAAATTGGCCATACCTTAATAATTCTCCTTTTACTTCTGCATTATCCTAGCTGGAAACTCTCCTAACTATTTTAGCACTAGTTCACCATAAATGAAATATTTTTCGATAGAACTATCGCATCAATCTTGCGTGATAAACGGATTCTTAACCTTTTTTCACAGATTTTAAAGAAACGCAGGAAAAAAAACACGCAACAAGCCATTGATCGGCGCTGAAAGTCCAGCACACGCCCAAACGTCTTGTTGCGAAGGTTTGCAAATTATGCCGTTTTAAAACGGGTTTTTAAGAAAGCTAAGAAGAGCATCAGTAGCATGCCTAAAGACTGAATCCCGATCATCAAGACGATATCAGCGCCAATAAATCCTGCCAACATCGCAACGAGAGAGCCTGCCCCCAGTGCATTTAAAATCACGTTCGTGCTTTCTTTGAAGCTGCCGATTGTCGATAGTCGTGATTTTTTCGTCAACCAGAGGAAAAACGCTGCGCCTATGACTAGAATACTATTCATTGCCACCAATAAAAATGCCACTGTGATCGTCTGACTGAAGAAAATCGCCGTCTCGTTGTTGCGATAGAAGCCGTCTTCGATTGCTTTTTGAAACGAAGCCGCATCATCTACTTGATCAGGTGCCATTTCCGCCGTGTACCGCATTTCATAGTGATAGGTTTGTCCATCGATTTCTTCTTTGATGGTCCAGTCTGTTTCCCGAAAATTGATGGCGTATTTCGCTTTTTCAAGAGCCGCTTCTGAAAGCGCAACGCCTATGATCCCCGCTTCTGTTTGGGAAAAGACTTGTGACTCATCCGCTAAAAGTTTGCCATCTTCCACCTGCAGCTCATTGTATTTTGCTGCCGTTTCTGCCGTCACGAGTGTTTTTGCATGGGGAAAAAATGCCGCAAAGGCTTGATCCGTTTTCTTGCTGATCATTAAGGTCAACGGGATCATCAGCAAGGACATCAAGAAAACATAGACGAACACTTGCTGCCGGCGATTTAATTTTTTACGCCATGCATAGACTTTTGTTGGAGAAAAAATGGCCCCAAAGTACGTTAAGGGAAATCGTTGTTCAGACATCCTATCATTCCTATCCTTTTGTTCCGCCAGAGGTCAAACCTGAAACAAAGTATTTTTGTAAGAAGAAAAACAGTGCAGCGATCGGTACGGCGATCAAAATCGCCCCTGCCGCAAAGAGTGCGACCCGTTGGTTACGGGCATCATTGATAAAGGTTTGTAGCCCGACTGCGACGGTCAAACGCTCTTGTGAGCGAAGCAAGAATCGCGCCAGCAAGAATTCGCCGAATGGTCCCATAAAGGCCCACAATGCTTGGACGGCAACCATTGGTTTTACGAGGGGCAAAACGATTTGCCAAAAGATGCGAAAATGCCCTGCACCATCAAGTTTTGCTGATTCATCCAAGTCGATGGGTACTGTATCAAAGTACCCCTTCATCAGCCAAGTATTCATCGGAATCCCACCACCGATATAAATCAGTGTCAAGAACCAGAAGCTATCTAGACCGTTTGCTAATAAGCCCATGACATAAAAAGCGGTCAACGCCGACATTGTCGGTACCATTTGAACGATCAAGAACACCATCAGACTACTTTTACGACCAGCAAAACGGTAACGACTGTAAGTATACCCTGCTAACGTTACGATCATTACTTGAATGATCATCGTCGAAACGGCCACGATCAAGGTGTTTTTATACCATGTCAAATACGGGGTTTCATTGAATAAACGTCGAAAGTTGTTCAATGTCCAATCCGCATCAAAATCTAAGCGAAAAGCGATCATGTTCCCTGCCTTGAAGGCTGAGGTTGCGGTAATCAACAAGGGATAGATGATAATGATCGATAACGCGATCATAAACAAGTAGGTAAATAATTTGCTGAAAGAAAACTTCTTCTTTTTCATCCTCAATCCTCCATATTAAATGCATTCGTCTTTTTAAACACCAGTAATGAAATGGAGATCACCACAAAGGAAATGATCAAGGTCAATGCAGAAGCAATCGAATATTGTGGTGAGCCGCCGGTCGTCAGTTTGTAGATCCATGAAATCAAAATATCTGTCGATCCAGCATTTCCGCCTAAACTTCCTGGTCCACCTTCGTTAAATAGATAGATCATCGAGAAGTTATTAAAGTTCCCTGTATATTGCGTAACGAAGGTTGGGGCTGCTACCAAAAAGATTGCCGGCAGCGTAATGTTCCGAAAACGCTGCAACGCATTGGCCCCATCCATTTTTGCTGCTTCATACAAATCTTCGGAAATGGATTGTAAAATCCCTGAAACCATTACATAGATGTAGGGGAACCCTAACCAACCCTGAATCAAAATAATCGCCGTTTTCGTCCAAAACGGATCAGTCTTCCAAGCAATGTTCCCAATATCCACAAAAGGCAGATTGTTCAATAGCGGGATCACCTGCGTATTGATCGCTCCTGCGGTATCATTAAACATATTTGAAAAACTCATGATTGTGATAAACGCTGGCACCGCCCAAGGAAGCAAGAAAATCACCCCAAAGACGCGACGAAACTTCACAAATTTTTGGTTGGCAACAACTGCTGTCAGTATGCCGAGTGTAATTTGCAAGGTGGTTGCTAAAACGGTCCAAATCACCGTCCAACTGAATACTTTTACAAAGGTGTCGCGGTAAGAACTTAAGGTGAAGATATTCGTGAAATTCGAAAAACCGATCCAGTCGATTAAGTTTGCTGGCGGAATGTGTCGAAAATCATAGTTGGTAAATGCCATAAAGAGCGTCACCATTACTGGAAAAATAATTGCTACGATCATTACCAAGTAGGCAGGGATCGTCAGTAAGTACGCGAACCCATCTTCGTATAATTTTTTGAAAAATTCTTTTCTCGTAACAGCTACCGGGAAGCCTTTTTCAATGCTTTGCCGAACCTGATAAGCATCTTTGATATTTAAAACCCAAAAGATAATGAAAATAACGGTAACGATGACCTGCAATGTTCCTTCAATCAACAAGAACAAAGAGTTGTCTTCCATCGGTACTGATCCGAGTGTGACAAAGTTATAAAGTGCTTGTCCACCAAACAAAAACATTTCGACCAGAAAAATCAGAAAGGCTGCAAAAAAGAGACCCGCTTTGAATTTCTGACCATTTTTGAATTGTCCCCCACCAGGGATGATTGAAAGAAGCGCTGTCTGCATGGCTTGTGAATTCGTCCTCATATGTATCCTCCTTAAAATCGAAAGTCTGCCAAGCGGCCGACGATCGATAGAAAACACTCTCGTCAAGCAATTTCTTGCGTGCTACGTTGCAAGGAATCCTTTTGACAAACATCCTCTATAGAATCGTCGACATGAATGACAGACCGTAATCGGCTAATTATTAGTATTTCTGCTCAATCGCTTCTTCGATTGTTTTGGCAGCATTATCCGCTGCTTCTTGAGGAGTCATATTGCCTGAACCTGCATCAAACAGCATGTTTTCAGCCCCTACCCAAACCTCAGACATTTCAGGGATATTTGGCATTGGTTGTGAAACACTGTATTGCTCGATCACTGCTTTTGCTACTGGATCATCAGAAGCAGCGACTGTTTCTTGAGCCATAATGTTCGCTGGAATATCATGACGCATGTCATACAATTTCTCTTGATTGGCTTCGTTGGTCAAATACTCGACAAATTGTTGAGAAACGTCTTTGTTTTGTGAGTAGTTAGATACCACCCACGCTTTTCCGCCGCCAAATGTTTCATAGTCGTTGCCGTTGTTTAGCGTTGGGATTTTCGCTACACCATAGTTGATGCCTGCTTCTTCAAAGCCGTTCACGCCCCATGGTCCATAAATGATAGCTGCTGTTTTGCCTTGATTGAAGTAATCCAACATCAAGTTTTCGTTGGCTGATACATCAAGCATTCCTTGCGGCCAGACATTTTGGAACCAATCAGTTGCATACGTGATTGCTTCAACAGAACCTTCGTTGTTCAGCCCTAGATCAGATGGATCTGTTCCTTCATCACCAAAGACATACCCGCCATGCCCCGCTAATAGACCATACGTATAATAAAAGTCCGTCCAACGAGCTAAGAAACCAACATTGTCATCGCCTTCTGCAAAACGATCATCTTTTGCTAGTTCTTCTAAATCAGAAAAAGTTGCTGGCGCTTCATCGATCAAATCTTTGTTATAGAACATGACAACTGCTTCAATCATTGCTGGTGCGCCATAGATCTTATCATCGATCGTTACCTGTTGCTTGTCGGTATCACTGTAACGTCCATCATCTGGTAAAGTCATTTCTGCCAAATGCCCTTGGGAGCCTACTTGACCCACACGGTCATAAGGAGACATCGTAACATCTGGACCTTTCCCAGCAGGACCGTCTAGTTGAAGCGCATCCATTTGATCGAACATGTCCATTTCTACAACGTTGATGGTGACATCATTTTCAGATTCAAAGTCAGCTTTCACTTCATTGATATAATCAATATAGTCTGCGCCTACAGAGACCGTGATCGTTTTTTCATCGCTACCTGAACCTGCATCTGCATTACTACCATCGGTACTACCGCCGTTGCCGCCACACGCCGCAAGCGTTAACAACGCACTTCCTGAAACTAATCCTAGAGCTGCCTTTTTCCAATTCACTTTCATCCTGTTTACCTCCTGCAATTTGTAACTCTATTATGCAACCGGTTTCTTAAAATGGCAAACATTTTCTAAATGTTAGCGATAACAAAAATTGAAAAAGCCTTTAAATTAAGATATTGAGGAATTGAAATGAATTTGCGCAACCATTTGCTTAATTTTTCACCTTGTGGATTCACGAACCACGAGTTGCGGTAAAAAGCGCTGTTGTCGCAGGCTCGTATCGTTCTGTTCAATTTTTTGAATCAGTAATTCACCACAAGCTTCGCCCATCTCAACGATGGCTTGCTTCATAGTCGTCAACTTGGGCGAGCTGACCTGATCCAGGAATACCCCGTCGTAGCCGACAATCCCAAAATCCTTTGGTATCTGCGCGCCAATCGACTGCAAGCCTTGATTGATGCCTAGTGCCAAACGATCCGTCGCACAAATAAAACAAGTATTTTCCGCAAATTGCTCCTTCTGTGCTGTGATAAAGGTGCGGGCTGCGGAAGAACGGTTCTCAAAACGATGGATTTTTGGTGCTTGTCCTGTTTTTGTGACTGTATCTATGTACCCTTTTTCTCGACTTTTCGTAAATGCTTCTTCCAACTCTAAACCAATATAGACCAAGTGTTGATAGCCAGTATCGAGGGCGTGTTTACAAGCAGAAACGATCCCTTGGTAGTTGTCACTGTCAACAAAGCTGAATCCAGCTTCATTTTCACCAAATAGAACGACGGGTTTCTTCAAATTTTTTATCCAGTCCATATCCTTTTGGCGAAATCCCGTAATGATACAACCATCTGCTGGGCCACGATCCACCCCATCCGTCGTAACCAGCTGCAACGAATAATGCGCTTTGCCGATGGAACGAGCGATCCCCACTAATAAATTCATATAGTATGGCTCCGTCGTGTCCATCTCCTCTAAGATATACACTTTGATGATATGAGAACGCTTGGAAACTAATGATTTGGCAGCAATATTCGGTTGATAATCCAGTTCCAGCATTGCTTGATGAACGAGCTGCTTTAGCTCTTCGGTCACTTTATCTGGATGGTTGATCACTCGAGAAACGGTCATTGCGGAAACATTTGCTTTTTTGGCGACATCTGCTAACGTAGTCATGATTCACTCTCCCTGTATGATTTCATCTATAGTATAACACAATAAAACGAAAGAGAAACAAAGCCAACTTTTATATAGAAAGATTTCTTGCTTCATTCCAAAAGATAAAAAAACAGAGCAGCTTCTCAGCTACTCTGTCAAAAAAGACTTTTTTGGGGGTGTCGAGAAAAGGATCCCACACGTGTTAATCCGTTTCGATCAACCCGTATTTACCATCTTTCCGACGATACACAATGCTCGTTCCATTCGTTTCCGCATCTTCAAAGATAAAGAAGTTGTGTCCAAGCATGTTCATTTGTAAAACAGCTTCTTCACTATCCATTGGTTTTAAAGACAAACGTTTTGTACGTACGATGTCTAAATCAGAACCATTGGTTTCTTCATCGTTTGCTTCAGTTGTGAACAAATCACCATCTGTTGGCGGAACCAACGCTGTCTCACGAGATTTGCGATTGATTTTTGTTTTGAATTTGCGGATTTGGCGTTCCAATTTGTCAACAACCAAATCGATACTAGCATATAGATCAGGTGAAGTTTCTTCCGCACGTAGAACTAGGAATGGTAAAGGAATCGTTACTTCTACTTTTGCAGTTTTTTCTGTATAAACTTTCAAATTAACGTGTGCTGTTGCTTCTGGCACATCATTAAAATAACGTTCTAATTTACCTACTTTTTTCTCGACGTAATCACGGATCGCTTCTGTTACCTCGATATTTTCGCCACGCACATTATATCTAAACATAAAAATTACCCCTTTCGTCTACCAGTAAAGAAGGAAAAGGACCACTCTTTTCTTCTTCTTAACTCTATTATATCGAACTCTTGGTCATTTGCCTAGTAAATCGAACAATTTTCTTTAAGCGTTTTCAAAATAACGTTTCAACGAGCAATAGAAAATGAACGAATCGACTGGGGGCAAAAGGACTGCAATGCTTCAGCTGCATGATATAACGTTCTACCGGTAGTATAAACATCATCCATCAACAATAATTTTTTCCCTTTGATTTCACACGCTACATCTGGCTTCACTGCAAAGGGTTGCGCCTCTAGTAATCGTTGCCTGCGAGAACGTTGTGCCTGTGGTGCGGTATCAACAACTTTCTCCAGTAACTCTTGAAATCTGACTCCGGCGGCTTCCAGCACAGCGGTGACTTGATTAAACCCTCGCTGTTGGTAACGCTCTGCCGATAGTGGGATGGGAATCAAACACTCATAGTCAAACCTGTTGAGTTTCTGTTTGATCACAGGCGCAAACGTCCCCCGCAACTGATAGTTTCCCATCAGTTTGTATTCGTGAAGCCAATCCTTCATTCCTTGATCGTAAGCAAATAGCGCTCGGTGCTGCAATTGTATCATGGGACACGTTTCTTCCCAATAGAGACAATCGCTGCAAAACTCAGTTTCTTTTTTTCCACACGAAGGGCAGCAGGTTCGCCAATCGATCACTGAAAACTGTTGGGCACATTGCGGGCACAATTCATTTTCTGGGATACGCCAAGGAGCCAACACCTCAATGATCGTTCGTTCTCTAGGAAAAGTCCTTTTACACCAACTACACACCATCGGTCAGCCAGCTTTTTGCCAATTGGTTCATTTCCTTGATTTCGTTGAGTGCTTTTCGGATCGCTTCCGTCATTTGGTCGTAGAAAAAAATGACCTCCCCTTCCGTATAGGCCCCTTTACGATCGACACGACCAGCAATTTGCACGAGCGCCGATTTTGTAAAGACTGGATGATTAGCACCCAATACGATGACTGAGACGTTTTCAAACGTCACCCCACGCTCTAAAATCATCGTTGTAAACAACACCTTGTAAATCTGTCGACGAGCAGACGCTACTTTTTCGCTCCGTTTTTGATCTTGCGACGAAACGCTAGTCAAAGACCATGACGTGCCTTGTCGGCGGACAGCCGCTTCTACTTCCTTCATCAGCGCAATGCTTGGACAAAACACCAAGACAAAGTTTTTTTGAAGCAGCCGCTGCAACTGCAGCAGCAATGGTCGCAGCCAACGTTTTCTGCGATAAGCCTGCGCCCAGTGACTATAATGAACAGGTTTTGGAACGATCAATGGACGCTGATGAAACCGCAGCGGCATTTTCAAGACAGCGAATTTCCCACGAATTTCTTGCAGCAGTCGTTCTGAAGGCGTCGCACTTAAATAGATCAGACACCCGTTTTTGGCTAAGGCATTGTATAATCCGTAACGCAGCTGAGCATCGCCCTCGTAGGGAAATGCATCTACCTCATCCACCACGATCAGTTGAAAGCTCCGATAAAAATGCAATAGCTGATGGGTGGTGGCAATAAGGATGTTTGTGTAGCGATATGGCTCTTCTGATTTTCCATAAAGGAGCAAGCTTTCCTCTTGTGGAAATGCTTGCTGAATCCGCGGAAACAATTCACGACAAACATCGATCCGAGGTGAGACGATCGCCACTCGACCACCTTCTTGCCGAACGTAGCGGATCGTTTCAAAGATCATTTCGGTCTTCCCTGAACCCGTGACCGACCAAACAAGCGAGGATCGCTTTTGTCGACAATTAGACACCAATTGCTGGGAAATTTTTTGCTGAAACGGCGTCAATGCTCCTGGCCAGACGATGTGGTGATCAATGGCTGGACTTTCCGTAGGTTGAATCACCAGTCGCCCATTTGATGTGATCCGACCATAGCGAATACAGGTTGGACAGTAATAGCTGCCTATCGGTAATTGCACCGACGGCTTGCGGTGGGAAGAACCGCATCGCTGACAAACGATTCTCTGCCCCTGCTCGAGCATTGCCGGTCGAGAATCAAAGGGTTTTCCTAGATTCATTGTTTCATCTAAAACAAAAAATTGTCTTCCTTTTTGATTGGTCATAACATACACCTCAGTTTTAAGTACGCAAAAAAATCGGTTCAAGTACTTTTTGAAAAGTACTTGAACCGATTACAGGTTTCTTGTTTGCTTCAACAGCAGGTCTTGCTTATTCGCCGATCAATGTCAAAGCTTGATCTAAGACTTTTTCGCCGTTCATCATGCCGTAGTCTGCCATGTTGATTACTTCTAAAGGAATTCCTTTTGGCGCTAGACGTTTCTCAAAATCGCCTTTCATGAAACGAACTTGTGGTCCTAATAATAAAACATTTACGTCTTTGCTTTCTAAATGTTGATCTGCTTCTGAAGCGGAAACTGCAAAAATATCTGCTTCTAATCCTTTTGCTTCAGCTGCTTTTTGCATTTTTGTTACTAATAAGCTTGTACTCATTCCTGCAGAACAAACTAACATAATTGTTTTTTTCGCCATATCGAACACTCCTTGAATTTTAAGAATAAGATAACATTTCCTATCTCTAGTATAGAACAAGTTTGAAATTTGTCAACGCTTTCTATCCAGCAGCCAGTTTGATTTTACTAAACGGTTAAAAACGACATATTCTTTTTTTAAATTGACGAGGACTACCTCATAGCCGGCATTCAGCCACGCATAAGCCCCGTTTTCAGGATGTCGGTAATCATTTGCCCACCAATCCGTACTCGTGCGGGCACTTTTGGGCAAACCGGATGCTGGGAAAAGAAATTCATCAAACTGGGTAAAGGTTAACGTAATTTGTGAACCGCCGTTTTTTTTTAAATAGTGCGTGATCGTATCGTACTTTTTGCGTCTACCCAAAGCAACTGCCTCCTCTTTTTCAGGTCTGTGTTGGTGCCTTTTTCTTTCTTCTATTTGTAACTTTCCTTCCGATTGCCTATACTAGAAACATAAAGGAGGCGATCGTACGCGTGACTTATCGAACGATCCGACAAGATGGAGAAACGGAAATAGAAATCAAAAAATCGCGTTTCATCTGTTCGTTAAAACGAATCCAATCAGAAGATGAAGCCAAAGCGTTTATACAAGCCCTCAAAAAAGAACATTGGAAGGCGAATCATCATTGCAGCGCCTATGTATTGGGCGAAAACCATGAGATCCAACGCAGCAGTGATGATGGTGAACCTAGCGGCACCGCTGGAGTACCGATTTTAGAAGTATTGAAGAAAAATGACTTGATCAATATGGTCGCTGTCGTTACCCGCTACTTCGGTGGAACGAAACTTGGCGCTGGCGGATTGATCCGCGCTTATTCCAGTTCAGCTTCCGCTGGCATCAAAGCGGTGGGAATCGTCGAAGGCGTTTTGCATCAAGAGCTTGCATTGACCATTGATTATCCCCTTTTAGGTAAGCTGCAAAACTATTTAGAACTGCAGAACATCTACGTAAAAGACATTGCTTATACCGAGAAAATCGTTGTTACCTTAATGATTCCCGAAGCAACGCTTGCCGACCAAGAAGTCGCTTTGATTGATTTGCTGCAAGGGCAAGTGCAGCTAAACAAAGGCAAGACCGAATATGTAGAGCGCCTCATCGAGGAGCCAACCGAGTAACTATGCAGGACAAGCACCTGTCAGGTTTGCTCTTTTCCTCAAAGCACGGACTCTAATGCCGCTTGCTGCAGCGAATGCAGGAACGCCCAATCGTTGAAAAACCGAATTGACCGATGCGGAGCAACAGCACGTATGCTCGCAGTGTCCTTTCGGCTTTTTCGCGTCTTTTTTGTTTCCAGCCGTCTCAGGCAGCTTATTTTTCCATATAAAATTCGAAACGATTGCCGACATATTGGGTGCGCACATATTCAAATGGTTGCCCATCTTCAAATGAAGTGATTTGCCGCATACGTAAAATCGCATCGCCGCGTTTGATTTGTAAATAATCAGCAATTTGCTCGGAAGCGACCATAGCTGAGATCGTTTGCGAAGCGCCGCCAATTTTCCGCTGTCCTTTTTCTTCCAACACTTTATAGAGGGAAGAGATGATCTCCTCCTTGCTAAAGTCATGAATAAACTTTTCAGGGATACTCGCTACTTCAAAACAGATCGGCATATCATCCGCATACCGAATCCGCTCCATCCGTAAAATCGTTTCGTGTCCTTCTAATTGCAGCTTTTCCATCTCACTGGAGCTAGGTGCAGTCAAGAAATAAGCGACCGCTTTGCTGGAAGGCTTACGACCAAGAGAATTCATAATTTCGGTAAAACTCGTCGTGCCCGTCATTTTCTCCTGTACTTTTTGGCGAGCCACATAAGTGCCAGAACCGATTTTGCGCTCAAGAATCCCCTCATCCGCTAAGGTTTGGATCGCTTGCCGCAACGTCATGCGACTCACGCCGAATTGTTTTGACAACTCCCGTTCTGAAGGTAGACGATCCCCGATTTTGTATGTATTGTTTTCGATATTGGCTTTGATTTGATCATGAATCTGGATATAAACAGGTAATTTTTCCACCACTACACATTCCTCCGTTCCCCTCCTATTATAACTGGTATATACCTAAATAGCTAATAAAAAAAGCAAAAACTGCTCAGTTTTTCTCAATTTGTGCGAACTCTTTCCCCATTTTATAGGCAGAAAAAGAAGTTATCACAAATTGTCCAAACAAGAGCAGTCTCTTTGCTTTTAAATTGGTTCGGTCGCTGGCTTGAGAATTTATTCAGCCAACGCTTTATTGGCAGTTGCCATGAGCAAGCGAATGCGATTCAATTGATTGACGATCGAGACACCTGGATCGTAATCAATCGCTGCAATGTTCGCCTGCGGGTATTGACGACGTAATTCTTTCATAACACCTTTTCCTACCACATGATTGGGCAGACAGCCAAATGGTTGCAGACAAATGATATTGTTGACATTATTTTCCAACAGATCAATCATCTCACCGGTCAAGAACCAGCCTTCTCCCGTATGATTGCCGATGGAAACAATCTCGCTCGCTTGCTCGGCAAGCTGATGGATCGAATGAATGCCCTCAAAGCGCGTTGACGCCCGCAACGCTTTATCCATTGGTTTTTGGAGCCGTTCAATCGCCATGATCGCAAAATCAGCGATCATTTTGCTTTTCTTCGCCATCCCCAAATGCTCGTAGCGCCAAATCTGATTGTAGAGGGAATAATTCATGAAGCCGACAATATCTGGTACGACCGCTTCCGCTCCTTCTGCTTCTAACAGGCGAACGACATCATTATTGGCAGTCGGTGAATACTTCACTAAAATCTCTCCCACGACACCGACACGTGGCTTCTTGATAGCATTTAACGGCACTTGATCAAAGTCTTGAATGATTTTCTTCATATTGCGATTAAAGAGACTGAAGGAGCCATTGCGGACATTTTTGGCAATTTTTTCCAGCCATTCTTGGTGGAGCCGATCGACAGCCCCTGCTTCTTGCTCATATGGACGGGTGCGATAAACGACTCGTTCAAAGAGATCCCCGTATAAAAATGCCACCGCCAAGCGTTTCATCATCGGCAAGGTAAAGCGAAAGCCCGGATTTGATTCAACACCAGTATTGCCCATCGAAATAGATACCACCGGTACTTGCGGAAATCCTGCATCGTTCAATGCTTTACGTAACAAGGGAATATAGTTCGTTGCGCGACACCCACCGCCCGTCTGGGTCATCAATACGCTGGTGTTTTCGACGTCATATTGCCCGCTTTGTAGCGCTTCTACCAGCTGTCCAATGGAAATGATGGCCGGGTAGCAGGCATCGTTATTGACAAAGCGCAAACCGACATTGACTGCTTCTCGATCTTCACTGGGCAGACAGACCACTTGATACCCAGAAGCCTGCAAAGCGACATCTACTAATCCGCTTTGATGGATGGGACTCAACATCGGCAATAAGAGCGTGTGCTGCTTGCGCATTTCTTTGGTAAAAATAATCTTTGCTGGTTCCTCGTATTGCTTTTTAGGAACAAAGTGCTGTTTGTCCCGTTCGTTGACTGCTGCTTTCAAGGAACGCAACCGAATCCGAATCGCCCCAAGGTTTGCACCCTCATCGATTTTCAACACCGTATACAGCTTGCCATATTGCGCCATAATCTCTTCGACTTGATCGGTGGTCACTGCATCGATCCCGCAGCCGAAGGAGTTTAATTGAACCAATTCTAACTGCTTGTTTTTCGCCACCACTCGTGCAGCCGCATACAACCGTGAATGATAGACCCATTGATCCACGACCCGCAGATCGCCGACATTTGCTAAATGAGCAATACTGTCCTCGGTCAGTACATGAAAGCCTTCTTGGGTAATGACTTCCGCTATCCCATGGTTGATTTCAGGGTCCAAATGATACGGTCTTCCAGATAAAACGATCCCTTTTTGGTTGGTCGTCATCAGCATTCGCAGCGTTTCTTCTCCCCGTTGCGCAATATCTGCTTTGAACTGATCTAGTTCCTCGAAGCCGCTGCGCAGCGCTTGGGCAATTTCGTCTTCAGAAAAACCAAAATCTTGAAACGTCCCCATTAAGGTTTTGACCATTGAGGCTTCATCTGCCAGATTTAAAAATGGACAGCGGTAGTCAACCGCCCCTTCACGAATCGCATCGACGTTGTTACGAATCACTTCTGGATAGCTTTGTACGATTGGACAGTTAAAATGATTTTCAGCGGCAGTGTTCTCTACTCGCTCAAAAATGACTCCTGGATAAAAGATCAACGGTATGTTTTGATCGATCAGTGCTTGGATGTGTCCATGGGCTAGTTTGGCTGGGTAACAAACGGTATCGCTAGGAATCGTTTCGATCCCTTGCTCATATAGTTCTTTATTAGAACGCGGCGACAAGGTTACCCGAAACCCTAACTGGGTGAAAAAGGTATGCCATAGCGGATAATTTTCATAAAGATTCAACACTCTTGGTAAGCCGATTTCCCCATGGAGGGCATCTTTTTTACGCAAAGAACGGTACTTGAACAAGCGGCGGTATTTTTCATCCACGAGATTGACTTTGCGGTCTTCTTTTTTGATTTTGATCCGCGCACCACGTTCGCAGCGATTCCCCGTAATGAATTTTCGACCATCCGAAAAGAGGGTCACGGTTAATAAACAATTGTTTTCGCAAAGCCCGCAATTTGTAAATTCTTTTTCTGCTTGAAAATCGGCCATTTCTGCAGGAGACAACAACGTACTGACATCGTCGATCGCCGCTTCTTCTAACGCGATCAACGCCGCCCCATAAGCGCCCATCAAGCCAGCGATCGATGGTCGTACGACTTCACGGCCGCTGATCAATTCAAAGGCGCGTAGAACCGCTTCATTATAGAAAGTCCCTCCTTGGCAGACGATTTTCTCGCCAAGATCTTCGGGGCGCCGAACCTTGATCACTTTATAGATAGCATTCTTTATGACCGAGTAAGACAAGCCAGCCGAAATGTCGCCAACAGACGCTCCTTCTTTTTGGACCTGTTTGACTTTTGAGTTCATAAAGACGGTACAACGCGAACCCAGGTCAACCGGCGCTTGGGCTTTTGTCGCTGCCAGCGCAAATTCTTTGACATCCTGATTCATAGATTTGGCAAAGGTCTCAATGAACGAGCCGCATCCTGACGAACAGGCTTCATTTAGCTGAATCGAAGAAAGTGCACCGTCTTTGACTGTCATCGCCTTCATGTCTTGCCCACCAATGTCCAAGATAAAATCAACCCCTGGCTGGAAATGTTCAGCAGCTTTGTAATGGGCCATCGTTTCGACTTCACCGATATCGACCTTCAGTGCATGTTTGATCAGATGCTCACCGTACCCTGTGATCGTTGACTTTGCGATGTAAACGTCAGAAGGCATCTGACGATAAAGCTCTTGTAAAACCGCCATCGTTGTCGCTAACGGCTCGCCTTCATTGTTGCCATAAAAAGAAAACAACAAATCCCCTGCATCATTGATCAAGACGACTTTCGTTGTCGTTGATCCAGCATCGATACCCAAATAAGCAGCACCTTTATGCTCCGACAAAGGTTTTTCTGTAGCAACCGCTTGGGCATGGCGGGCACGAAAAGCAGCCAGTTCTGCTTCGTCTTTGAATAAAGGATCTAGCGTATCTGTTGGCGCAAGTGTGCCGTCTTCTTCATTGGCTAAGCGGTCGCATAGTACAGAAAGCTGCTGCGCTTCTTCTGCATACAGTGCAGCCCCCATCGCCACAAACAGTTCTGGATTCTCGGGAAAAATGATATCTGCTTCTTGCAAGTTCAACGTATCGATAAATCGTTGACGCAATTCCGACATAAACGTCAGTGGACCGCCTAAGAAGGCTACCTTGCCTTTGATTTTACGACCAGCAGCTAAGCCAGCAATCGTTTGATTGACCACCGCTTGAAAAATACTCGCAGCAATGTCCGCTTTTGCCGCTCCTTCATTGATCAGCGGCTGCACATCAGTTTTGGCAAAGACCCCGCAGCGTGAGGCAATCGGATAAAGGGTTTGGTATCCCTTGGCTAGCTCATTGACCCCATTGGCATCCGTTTTCAATAAAACCGCCATCTGATCAATAAACGCACCGGTCCCACCGGCACAACTGCCATTCATCCGCTGCTCCAACGCACCTTCAAAAAAGGTGATCTTCGCATCTTCACCGCCTAATTCGATCGCCACATCCGTTTCTGGGATCACTGTCTCGACTGTTTTGGTACAAGCGATGACCTCTTGGACAAAAGGGATCCGCAAAACTTCTGCCAGCCCCATTCCGCCTGATCCGGTAATCGCCAGCGCAACTGGCTGATCTTGGATTACTGCTTGCGCTTCTTTAATAATTTTTTCCGCTGCCTTTTGGATGTCTGCATAGTGTCGTTCATACCTTGAAAAACACGTTTGATTGCGTTCATCTAACAGAACCATCTTGACCGTTGTTGAACCGACATCGATGCCCGCCTTATATTTTTTCATTTGTTGCCTCCATCTAAACAACACTTTGTTGATTATCTAACAAGCCGTTTGTTATAATACTTATGTTCATTGTAATTCTTTTAATTGATAATTCAACAAACAATTCCAACGAAGGTGTGGGATAAACAACAATTAGACGTTTTTTGTCGTTTATTTTGAAAGGAAATTCACAATATGAAAAAATTGGATTTACGTGTCAAACGAACCAATAAGTACATTATTGAAGCCTTTATTCGCTTAGTTGAAGAAAAAGGCTTCGAGCAAGTGACTGTCCAAAATATCGCAGACGAAGCCATGATCAACCGCGCGACCTTCTATGCCCATTACAAAGACAAGCAAGACTTGTATGAAAAAATATTTGACTTGGCCGTCGAATCTTTTACCTCGATCCTTGACTTTGAAGATTTCGTTCAAGGCAATCGAATCAAGATCCGTAAAATCGAAGCGGCCATGACCGAACTTTTTTTACACATTCAAAAGAATCGCTCTTTTTATTTGACGATCATGGATGCCTCTGCCATTGAGATCATTCGTAAAAAACTGGGGCTGATTTTAACGGAACGGTATCAAGAGATCTTTTCAACCTTGAAGATTACAGAAGGCGATCTTGAAGTGCCCTTAGACTTCATCATTGATTATATGACCTCAATATTTGTTGGCACGCTGCATTGGTGGCTAACGGCAGAAACAACGATGCACGCCGACCATTTAGCAAAACTCGTCATCAAACTAGTGGCAAACGGTCATCTAACTGTCTTGGGGATTGAAATTGAGGAATAAAAAAAGAAACTGCCTATATGCAGTTTCTCTTATGCTAATTGCCCTTTAATCAATGATTTTTTGCGCGCCATTTGATCGTGTCTTTTGTCTTACGCTGTTTAGTTACTTTGATTCCTTTTGAAGCCACACGAATCGCATAGTCTTCCTTTTTGACAACGTCATAGACATGCTCTGCAACTTCCGTTACTTTTTCTTTTAGATTCAGTTTAAATTTCATGTGTTTTCATCTCCCGAATGCTTTACTACTAGCGTATCGCAAATAAAAAAAATCTTCAACTTATAGCCCTTCCTCAAACCAAAAAAAATAATGGTTAAATAACGAAAAAAAACAGCAAAACTACTTGCTGTTTTTTTCTGCGTATTCATCTGACTGGGGTAGCTGGATTCGAACCAACGCATGACGGAGTCAAAGTCCGTTGCCTTACCGCTTGGCTATACCCCAATAATGGTGGAGGAGAGTGGATTCGAACCACTGAACCCTAAGGAACGGATTTACAGTCCGTCGCGTTTAGCCACTTCGCTACTCCTCCAAAAGGTTTTTCTCAAACCTGACAATAGTTATAATACCGAAAAAGATAACAAATTGCAAGAGCAAAAAGTAAATTTTTCTAGAAATTATTCATGTAAATTCCATTGGCGAATAATCATCTCGATCGCAGCTTCTAAACTTCTGCTTGAACCTAGATCTTCATCCCCTAAAAAGCTTTGAAATTCTTTCGGTCCAGTCGTTAAAATCTCACCGATACGTTTTTTACCAATAAATAATTCATTGACGGTATAGTCTTTGCCATGAATGGCTTTCGTTGTTTCTTCAATACGGACTTCGATATCTTTATTTTTCTTAGACATGATTGCACCTCTTTCTTTACAGCACCTTCCTATTTTAACAGAAAACCAGCAAAAGAAAAAGAAAATCTCATCTAGAACGAAAAAAAGTAGTCAATCGTTACGATCGACTACTTTTGCTGCTTTGTCTCATTTCTGGTTCGTCAAGACAGCACTGGTTACGGTATACCCCGCATCGCTTAAGATTTTCTCAATCGCTGCGACTTGGCGCGACTCTACTTGGATCTCAACAATCGTTTTTAGCGCCATCCGATTGACTACGATGGTCAAAATACTCATCTGATGATCGGCAAGCAGCTTGGTCACGTCTGCTAACACGCCTACATGGTCATCCGTGATCTCGATGGACACTCGGGTTCCACCATCATGGTAGCCAGTGATTTTCAAAAAGGCATCGAAAATATCATTGTTGGTAATGATTCCCACTAGGGTATCATCATCCATGACTGGTAAAACCCCCACGTTTTCACTACGCATGACGGAAATGGCGTCCTCTAATAGTGCATCTGGTTCAATCGTGGTCACTTTTTTCAACATGATATCAGCGACAGTCGTTTTATTTAAGAGATAGTTCATTTCATAAACGCTTAAGCTTGTCGCTTTTGAGGGAGTTGCTTCAGCGATCGTTCCTTCTGTGATCAACCCTACTAATTTATCATCGTCAACGACGGGCAGACGGTGGATATCGTGCTGCTTCATTAAATCTACTGCATCAAAGATCGGTGTCTGCGAATCGACGGTGACGACCGTCTTCGTCATAAAATCACTTACACTCATTGTTTAGCCTCCTAGATACGCTTTTCTTACTTCATCACTTGCTAGTAATTCTTCTCCAGTACCTTCTAAAACGATTTTCCCGGTTTCTAATACATAGCCGCGATCGGCAATCGATAAAGCCATTTTTGCATTTTGTTCAATCAGCAGCACAGTCGTTCCTTGCTGCTTGATTTCTTGAATGATTGAAAAAATTTCTTTGATAAAAATCGGTGCCAAGCCCATCGAGGGCTCATCCAGCAAAAGCAAGCGCGGTTTTGACATCAATGCCCGCCCCATTGCCAACATCTGCTGCTCACCGCCAGATAATGTCGACGCATCTTGCGAGAGGCGTTCTTTCAATACAGGAAACTTGCGGTAAACTTGTTCATAGTCTTCTTTGACACCACTGTCTTTACGCAAGAAGGCGCCCATCTCTAAGTTTTCTTGAACCGTCAATCCTGAAAAGACGTGCCGCCCTTCTGGCACTTGCGACAAGCCGTTTGCGACGATTTTTTGCGGTGCTTCTTTCTCAATTCGTTTTCCTTCAAAAGTGACTGAGCCATTTGAGGGGCGGATCAATCCAGAAATCGTCCGTAAAATCGTGGTTTTCCCTGCACCATTGGCACCAATCAGTGAAACGATCTCCCCTTGATTGACGTGGAAGGAAACATCATGGACCGCTTGGATCATGCCGTAGTGTACACTTAAATTTTGAATTTCCAGCATCAGATTTCCCCTCCTAGATAAGCTTCGATCACCCGCGGATTGTTTTTGATCTCTTCTGGTTCACCGTGGGCGATGACTTGGCCGTATTCCAGCACATAAATCCGTTCGCACACTTCCATGACCAAACTCATATCATGCTCAATCAAGAGGATCGTCAATTGAAAATCTTTTTGGATCTTATAGATCAGCTTTGTCAGTTCTGTTGTTTCTTGAGGATTCATCCCCGCAGCCGGCTCGTCAAGAAACAGAATTTTTGGTTCTGTAGCCAATGCGCGTACGATCTCTAACCGACGCTGCTCGCCATAAGGCAAATTTTTCGCTAACGTTTGACTTTTGCCATCCATATCAAAGATCCGTAACAGCTCTAAGGCTTTTTTCTTCATGGACGCTTCGTTTTTGTAGTACTTTGGCAAACGCAGGATGCTAGTCAGCAGTCCTTCTTTATGCTTACTGTTCATAGCAATCAAGACGTTGTCCATCACAGTCAAATTTTTAAACAAGCGAATGTTTTGGAAGGTTCTTGAAAGACCTAAATCTGCAATTTTATAGGGCTTCACGCCATTTAAACGTTTTGGCTTCCCTTGGGTCTCAAAAAGCACTTCCCCTTCACTAGGTTCATACACACCTGTCAGGAGATTAAAGAGCGTTGTCTTGCCAGCACCGTTTGGTCCAATCAATCCGACCAGTTCATTGGTATCTAAATGGAGGTCTACATGAGAAACAGCAGCTAAACCGCCAAAGTTTTTCGTTAAGCTTTTAACTTCTAATAGAGGCATCGTTGTCATCCCCCTTTTTTCTAAATTTATCCAGCAGTCCTTTTACGGAGAATTCCCATGTCCCTAAAAGTCCGCTTGGTTTAAAGATCATGATGATGATCAAAGCCAATGCATAAATGATCATGCGCAAATCAGAGAAGCCTTGCAAGTACATATTTAAGATTCCTAGCACTACTGCCGAGACAACTGCTCCTGTGGTACTCCCAAGCCCTCCAAAAACGACGATGATCAATACATCGATCGATTTCATAAAACCGTAATCTCGTGGGAAAACCGACTGCTGATAGCTGGCATAAAGGGTACCAGCAATGCTTGCCATCACTGCCCCCATTACAAACGCAATTACCTTGTATTTCGTTGTGTTGACCCCCATTGATTCTGCAGCGATCTCATCTTCCCGAATCGCTAAAGTCGCCCGACCTGGTCCGCTATGGATAAAGTTTGACACGACAAGAATCGATAAAACGGCAAAGAGAAAGACGATCTGCCAATTACTGAATTGGGGCAATCCGAAAATTCCTGCAGGACCATTGGTCAAGCCTCGTAGGTTCACCAACAAGATCCGAATGATCTCTGCCACACCTAAGGTAGCGATCGCTAGATAGTCGCCTTTTAAACGGAGGGTCGGAATCCCAACCACTAATGCGACTGCACCTGAAACCAGCATCCCCACCAGTAAACCAGTTAAAAAGCCGCCAAAGGTTGGATTGCTTGCCGACAGGATCGCGCCAGCATAAGCACCGATTGCCATAAATCCAGCATGTCCTAAGGAGAATTGCCCTGAAAAGCCGATGATCAGATTCAAACTGACTGCCAAGATGATATTGATTCCGATATTGACGATGATGGCATCAGAGAACAAATTGATCATTCCGCCATTGTAGGCTGCAAATAATCCAAAATAAAGAATAGCTGCCAGAGCGAGCCAGATTAAGTTGTAACGTAAATTCTTTTTCATTTCTGCCACCTACACTTTCTCTTTGATATTTTTGCCGAGGATCCCAGCTGGACGAACCAACAATATAATTATTAAAATGACATACACTAAAGCATCCTTATAATCAGAAAAACCAAGCGCTGTCGCTGCTGTTTCCACCAAACCGATCACAAAGCCACCTAAGGCTGCTCCAGGAATGATCCCGATCCCGCCAAGAACCGCTGCAACAAAAGATTTCAGACCAGGAACGACGCCCATTGATGGATCAATGGAATTATAATACAAACCGATCAGCATCCCGCCAGCTGCAGCCAAAGCCGAGCCTAAGGCAAAGGTAAAGGAAATCGTTCGATTGACATTGATCCCCATCAAACGCGCTGCATCTGCATCAACACTTACTGCCCGCATCGCTTTTCCCATACGGGTCTTTTTCACGATCAATTGCAAGAGAATCATTAAGGTAACCGAAACAGCCAAGATCAATAACTGGACATTACTTACTTGAACAAACCCGATGGAATAAGTTTGTCGTTCAATCGCTTGCGGAAAGGGGCGCACATTGGCTGAAAAGAAAAAGATCATGACATTTTGCAAAAAATAAGAAACCCCGATTGCCGTGATCAGTGCCGAAATTCGCGTGGAATTGCGTAAGGGACGATACGCTAAAAATTCGATCGTTACCCCAAGAGCTGCACTGGCGATCATTGAAATGAACAACGCGGGGAAAAACCCTAATTGCCATTGATTGATCAAAAAGTAACCGATAAAACTACCGATCATGTAAACTTCTCCGTGGGCGAAGTTGATCAACTTGATGATGCCATACACCATCGTATAACCCAACGCTAACAAGGCATAGATACTGCCTAGAAACAAGCCGTTGATCAATTGTTGGATCATCATTTCCATATACTCACTTCCAATATCATTTATTATGGTCATTCTTTTAGAGAAAAGAAACTGAGACAAACACATCAGGTCTGTCCCAGTTTTCACTGCCAAACAACTGCGGGTTTTTTAAGGTTCCACAGTGTCTGCTGAGGTTTCTTTCCCGTCAGTCAATCCTAAAACAACTGCTGATTTTTCAGGGTTATGATTTTCATCCATCGTGATTTCACCGGTCACACCGACAAAGTCTTTCAGTTCAGACAAACCAGCTGCGATCGCCAATGAATCTGCTGAGTTTTGATCTTCGATCGCTTGTTTGATCATATAAACAGCATCATAGGCTAATGCATTAAAAGCAGAAGGCTCTTTGCCATATTTTTCATTGAAAGCTGCCACAAACGGCTCAACTTTGTCGTTTGCTGGTGCTTTGGTAGAGAAGTGACCTGTATAGTAAACATTGCTGACATTTTCTGCACCAGCTGTTTGAACCATTTTTTCATCACCGAATCCATCCGCACCAATGATTGCTTGATCAATTCCTAATTCTCGCGCTTGCTTGATGATCAAACCAGCTTCTGTGTAGTAGCCTGGAATGAACAAGACATCAAAGTCGACATCTTTGATTCTTGTAAGAACTGCTTGGAAATCTTTGTCGCCTTCAGTAAAGTTATCCTCTAAGACGATTTCGCCTGGGTAGCTTTCTTTAAATGCTTCCGTCAAACCAATTGCGTAGTCACTTGAGTTATCACCCAAGATTACGGCTTTTGAAGCATCCAAATTTTCTGCTGCATATTTTGCCAAGATTGTTCCTTGGAAGCTATCTTGGAAACAAGAACGGAACGCAAATTCTTGGACTTTTCCACTGGTGTAAGTAATCGCATCATCGGTACCTGAAGGAGTGACCATCGGTACTTGGGCTCTCGTCACATTCGGTAAAGCCGCCTTTGTGGCACCTGAAGTTGCTGGTCCAATAATGGCAACGACTTTATCATTGGTTGCTAAGTTGGCTGCTACTGTCGCAGCTTCATTGTTATCTGATTTGTTATCTTTCGAAATGATTTCAATTTGTTTTCCAAGAACGCCGCCGGCAGCATTGATTTCTTCGACTGCTAAGTCGATCCCCTCTTTTTCAGCCGTCCCATAAGCAGCAACTGCTCCAGACAACTCTAAGTTGGCACCAATCTTAATGGTATCTCCCTCTTGTTTATTGCCACCTTCAGCAGCACCACTGCTATCCGTTGGTCCACCTGTTGGTCCTGCACTACAAGCTGTCAATAAAAACAAACTCGCAAACAAAAATGCAAATTTCTTTTTCATAATTTTCCTCTCCTTTACTTCCCCTGAATATGTTATCCAATATACTGAAAAATCTAGGAAATGTCAACGAATTATCAGAATATTTCACCTATTCAGAATTTATTTTTTTCGCCGATAAAAAATGGTGCTTTTAAAACATTGATCCAGCAACAATGGAATCGCTTTTCTAATTTTCGGATAAAAAGAAAAGCAAGCAAAGGTTTTTCCCCTTTGCTTGCTGCCGATACGCTTTGATTTGATACTTTTTTTTTCAAACGGACGTTTGAAAACATTACATCCTCATGTTAGCGGCTATTTCGTGGATACAATGCTTGAAAATTTGCCGCCGCCCCAACTAAATTGGCATCATTGCGATAGTCACATAGCTTGATCAGTGGGACGAAATCATTTAATGCTTGATCCGCCAACATTTTTTTCAAGCGCTGGTCAACTTCTTCTAACAAGCCTTTTTTGGCACTGACACCACCGCCGATAATGATCACTTCAGGATCAAAAGCAAACTGAATACTGAACAGTCCTTGTGCTAAATAGTTGTAAAATTTATTGACTTCCTCGATCGCAATGGCATCGCCATCTTCTGCACGTTGAAAGACCTCTTCACCGGTAATCGTCGTTCGATCCACTCCGATCCGATCACAATACCGCCAGGCCATCTGAACCGCTGTCCCTAGTTGCGAAAATGTTTTGCCTTGATCTAGGATCATCAACCCAAATTCGCCACCGTATAAATGTGCCCCACGGACTAGCTCACCATTTTGAAACAGGGTACCGCCAACGCCTGTTCCGATCACAACGAAGGCTGCTTGCTGATACTCTTTGCCCGCTCCTTGATAAAATTCAGCCATCCCAGCGCAATTGGCATCATTTTCGATGGTTACGGGTACCCCAAACGCTGCTTCGAGTTCTGAGTAAATATCAAACCCATGGATATAAGGGATCGCACTAATGCCGTCGATCCGCCGTTCTTGGGCATTGACCGCACCTGGCGCACTGATTCCAACGCCTTCAATCTCTTCATCTACGCTTGCCCTCACTTGCTGCAGCTGTGCTTTCATTTCCTCCCAAGTATTTGGAGTAGTGAACTTCCCTTTACTCACCAAAGAATCTTGTGCCCAGACGCCATATTTTACTGCTGAACCACCCATATCAAAGACTAAAATCGCCATTTTTTTCCCTCAATCCTTTATTATTCTGATACTGTCTATTTTACCGCAAGTCAGCGCTTGAAGAAAGCGATTTCCGATGACAAGAAAAAAAGGCTCTATAATTTATGGGACTGATGAATCAGAATTGATTCTTCAGCCCCATTTTCATTATT
>NZ_BCPT01000021.1 GCF_001544095.1 Enterococcus casseliflavus NBRC 100478
TCGACGGGACAATTCCAGAAACATTTCATTGGAAAAGCGGACAAAGCATCAAGTAAGAATCACTATTTATTATTGACAGTTTTTATCACTCTTGATTTAGAATAATTTACCAGAAATTATACATAGTTTCAATCTTTTTGTTGATATGCGAAGATTCTCAAGATAAATAAAAAAAGCAAAATGTATATTTTTTAAATAAATAACTTTATTTCTTTATTATTACTAACTTTTTGTGCATAAAGATTTAATTCTTTGTGAATTTGTGCAAATCATTTTTTCATTATTTTTTTACGTCTCAGGTAAGGTGCACACCCGATTTCGACCACTTTGTTTTGCGAGATAGAGTGCTTGATCGGCTCTTTCGACGGCTGCCAAGATATCGCCATGACAAACGGTGCTCGCTTCAACGCCGCAAGACAAAGACATCGTCCCTTTTTCAAAATTGGCGACAGGAAACATACTGCTGGAAATAGTTTGACACAGCGTCGTCATCGCAGCTACGGTCTTTTCTTTGACATCCCCTTCGATCACGACACAGAACTCTTCGCCGCCATAACGATAAAAGGAAAAGGTCTCGGCAAAATGCGCCTCTAAAAAAATAGTTATCCGTGTGGCAAAGGTTCTCAACAGCTCATTTCCAGCGATATGACCATAACGGTCGTTGACCTTTTTGAAGTGATCGAGATCGATCATGGCGATCGTCACAGTCTTTTTCTGTGAAACGGCTTGAAGCAGATCGTGGTTATAGGTCCCATAGTTGAAGCAGCCGGTCAATGCATCGATCTTACTATTCGCCAACTCTGCCAGTACTTGGTACTCTTCGCCTTCAATCAACCGATGCAGCCACATAAAGCCGCCCAACAGCACAAAAGAACCAACAAGTACTGCCAACATCGCTTCCCAGTCATAGGTCGTCGTATGATGGACCAACATCGAAAAACGCGGTGAGATCAGACAGGTCAAAAAATACATCAAATAAAATTGCTGTTGCGGACGCAGCGGCTTGATTTTTGATAAGAGAAAATCAAGGACAAAGACGCCGACACCTAATAGCGGTAAATAAAAGGCTTTGCCAATGTCAGAAAAACCGACAAACAGTAAATAGAAAACGACCATACACGGCGTTATCAAAATCAAGATCTTGCCACGATCACCATAGAAAAAATGACTCGCAATAAAAGCAGTTGTGTATTGATAACAGATAAACCCAACTGAATTCATTGAAAAAGAAAGAATAAAATACAAATGCGTAAACGTCAGAATACCAATAATAAAATACTTAAATGGACGAGAAACCGATATTTTTTGCACACTTCGTATAAAAACATCTGCGGTCACCAGTAAACTGGCAATCATCAGCGGCAAACCAAACGCCAAGAGCACGCCTCGTTCTAACATTCCATCACAATCGCTCTCCTTTAGACCATAAATATCCTTGTTGTAAATGAACCACCATCTCAAGCAGCTGCGCCATCTTATCGCGGGTCTCGATGCCTTCAACGATCAACTCAAGCTGATACTTTTTGGCGACCTTCAACCAACAGGTCAAGAAACTAAACCCAATCTCCTCATCGAGCTGAATAAACGGCAGTAGTGAAAATTTCAAACAATCCACATTTTCAAGATTGGCAAAGACCAATGAGAGGGTATTTTGGCCACAGCCGATGTCATCGACAGCGATCACATAGCCATAGGCTTTGATTTTTGCAAGGGCAGTAGACAAATCAAAAGAATCATGCTGACCTTTTACAGGATGCTCTGTTAATTCGATCTGCAACTGCTCTTTGTGGGCAGTCATCCCCTCAAAAAAAGTCCACGTTGACTGCCACAGCAGCTGTTGTGGATGAATATTGACACTAAAGCGGGTTTTCGGCTTTTTTTGGCACAACCGTTGCAGCTCCTGGGCATACCACCCCATCAACTGCTGATTGCCACTTTCAGATTGAATCATTGCGCTGAATTCTTGTTGCGGAAAGCGGTTGTTTTTCTCGCTGCGCAGCAAGACCTCATAGCCGTTCACCTCTTGCTGACTTAGCGATTCTACCTGCATGATTGGTTGACATAACAGATAAAAATTGTCTGTGTTTTCCCAAATTGTTTCATTTCCCATCTTCGTTAAGCCCCCATCTAGTAAAGTTATCACTTCCGAAAATTGGTCATATTCGTATCATCGCTCGTTCATAGTCCTTAGAAAAAGAAGCTTCAAAGGAACTGACTTGCCTAAGTATACCAAATAGGGCCGCAGTTCCCCAACTATTTTAGATGATTGGGGAGAATTTTTTGTGAACGATTGGACAGAGATTGTAGCTTTCACCCATAGTTCCTCTTTCTTCTGACGGTTGGAATTCTGCGCTTTTCTTGTATCAAAAACGCTGTTTCTTGCTGACTTACACGTTGGTCGATTGGCGTTTTTGACAGCTTCTTCGGCTCATCCTCATAAAAAAGCCAGCTGAACAGGAATTGTTCAGCTGGCTTCCTTTTTCTGTTAATAAATTAAATAGTCAGAGGCACCGGCTTGCTTGATCTCGATCACCAGCTTATGAGGCAGGCAAATACTCGTCTGCCCATTGCGATAGATCCAGCTGGTTTTGACAGCAATCTGGTCGGGACTATTGTCTTCACGAACTCGGATCGCGCCATCTTTGATCTCGACGATATTGTACTGACCTTCTGCTGGATAGTAGGTTTTTTCCATCGCATCGATTTCTTCTAAGTTAAAACGGTCAACCTCTTCTCCATTGATCCGCACGATTGCATACCGATCGCCGGTATCACTTTGAGCTTGTGCTTCAAATAGAAAAAGCGGTAAAAAAGAGCCGACAACTAACAGAACAAACAGCAGATAATCATAGGGCTTTAAAAGTTTTAAAAATGGCTGGATCGTCTTTTTCATCACATGTACGCCTTTCACGGTTCATTCACTGTTCCTTTTTAGAAGGTAATCGCTCTTCAAAAAAAGCAGTTAGGTCGATGATCTCTTCCTCTGTGAAGGTTTCTTGCTCCCATTGGGCAAGGATTTGTTCTTGCAAAGCCAAATCCATTTCCCAAAAATGCTCGATCTTCTTGAAATGCTTTGAGTCAAAGGAACGAAACACGGGGTAGATCATCAAAAATTCTTCAAAGGTAAGATCCCAGTCCTCAGTATAATCTTTAACGACCCCTTCTGACAAGGCTTTTTCCGTCGGATCGCCGTTTTCTTTGATCAAACCTGCTTCGTAAAAATGGCGATAGATTGCCTCTTTGGTGATCTCTGGATGAAATTTTTTACTGTGACGATAGGCTTCTTCAATCAATGACGGATAGATGATCTCCATTTTCCCCCTGCTTTCTGGAAGGCGTCATAAGACGCCGTTAATTCTTTTCGATTGGGTGCTGCGCTTTATAGTCTGCTAATGATACATGGTGGCTGCGCTTGAAGGTTCCTGTTGTCCCATCAAACGAAATCGCTGGTGCTTTGACGCCATAGTGGGTCCGGCGCTTATTCTTTTTTGCTTTTGATGTTTTTCTTGCAGGTACTGCCATGTCATTTCCAACTTTCTTTCACTTTCTCATTATGCACGCAGCTGCAATGCATTTTTCCTTTTATTTCGCTTAAATTCATGAATGATCTTTAATGCGCGTTTCCTTGTTTTGATGTTCGGGCTCTTTAAACGTCGATACGCACTAGACAAGTCCGTTTTTTCCATATTGACTCCTTTCTGTTACCAGCTTGCTTTTGTAACGCCGGGAATTTCTCCGAGATGTGCATGCTTACGGAAATTGATCCGTGACATGCCGAATTTATTCATGTAGCCGCGCGGACGACCATCGATCATATCCCGTTTTTTCAAACGAGTCGGATTCGAATCCTTCGGTAGTTTGGCCAATGCTTGGGTATCTCCTTGTGCTTTTAGTTCTTGACGTACTGCTCGGTATTGTTCGATGAGTTGTACTTGTTTGTTGTATTTTGCAATTTTTGATTTTTTTGCCATTCAGTTATTTTCCTTCCTATTTCTTGATTTCACGAAAAATCGCTCTGCGCCGCAACTTTGGTGAATATTTTTTTAATTCTAAACGTTCCGGCGTATTGCGCTGGTTCTTATTGGTCAAATAAAGTCTTTCCCCTGTCTCCACACATGCCAAAATAATATTGTTTCTCATAATAACCAGCTCCTTTCTCTTGCGTCACACCAAAAGAACACTCAAAGTGTAACGATTACGTTTTGTATCATATCACACTAAAACACAGGAAGCAAGCAAAACTATTTCTTCTTTTTTTTATTTAACACGTGAAGAAAACGTCATATGAATTTGTTTTCAACCGTCGCTGTCATTGGTGGCAAAATAACAGAAACCTATAGCTTTTGATCCCGCAAAAAAATCACCTGATTTTTAAGAAATCACTGGTTGGGCTTTTCAAGCAGCCCAAGTCGTGATTCTTTGTCAGGTGATTTCATTCGGTTAATTTACTGATTGGTTCTCATGTGATGCAAGCCATTCACTGATCGCCTGCAAGCGTTCTATCCGCAGGTTCGGCAAGCCATTGCGCGACAAACCATGAGAGGATTGAGGAAACAGCATCAGCTTCGTATCGACGCCTTGACGTTGCAATGCCATGTAAAACTGCTGTCCTTGTTCTTGCGGACATCGCAAATCATTTTCTCCATGGAGGACTAGCGTAGGTGTCTTGACTTGGCTGGCATAGGCCAAAGGCGACATCTTCCAAAGTCCTTCGGTCTCATCAAGTTCCCGCAACAATTGGAATTTGACAAAGGCAGGTCCAATGTCACTCGTCCCATAAAAGCTGATCCAATTTGAGATCGAGCGTTGCGTAACGGCCGCACAAAAACGATCGGTATGGCCAACGATCCAGTTGGTCATAAAGCCACCATAACTGCCGCCAGCCACATGGATGGTGTTCGTATCGATTTCTGGATGGTTTGCCACCACGGCATCCACCCCCAACAGCAAGTCTTGATAATCTTTATTGCCATAATCACCTAAAATCGATTTGACAAATGTTTGACCGTATCCTTGCCCGCCACGAGGGTTCACCAAGATGACCCCATAGCCATTAGCGGCATGGACTTGCATCTCATGGAAAAATGTTTCCCCATAGCAGACCTGCGGACCGCCATGAATGTACAAAATCGCTGGATGATTCTCCTTTGTTTCGGTCGGGGGCAAATACCAGCCTTGAATTTGCCAATCATCTGCTCCTTCGTACCAAAACGCTTCGGGTTTACTGATCGCTAACTGTGACATAACTGCTTGGTTGGGATCATAGAGATCGGTTACTTCACCACTTGTTAAGTCAATCAATGCTAAGCGACTAGGGATCGTTGGCGTCGCATAAGCAACAGCAAGTTTGGCTTCTGAATAGATCGCCGCATCGAGGATATCCATTTTTTCATCAAGTAGTTTGGTCCATTCTCCTTGGGTCGTGGCACGGTACAATTGTAGCTTGCCATGTTCTGTTACGGGTACAAGGAATGTGTCATCCGTCAACCAGGTGATCGCTACGCCACGATTTTTTTGTTGAAAATCACTGATGATCGCATTGCCAAAGGCAACATCTAACTCCTTGGAAAGATTTTTGACTGCTTTCGTTTTTAAGTCGATCAAAAACAAATCATCCAAGGTCACAAATCCGTAAGAGAGATCATTGCCTAATAGTAACAGCTGATCATTGCGCGCAGCAGCAAAAGTGTAGGTTCCTTCTGGCAGGATGTTTTCTAAACTTTCTGTCTTTTTCGTCTGGCTATCAAGGAGACAAACCTTCGAGCCATAGTCCCATTCATCTTCTTCCTCTTTGTCAAAGGTGAGGAACAACGTCTTCTGATCATCCGCGATGCCAGAAAAAACAAAGGGAGAATCATGCTCAAAAATCAGTTCCGTTTCTTGTGTCGCGATCGTTTTTTTGACGATCGAATGTTTTTTTTCTTTTAAAAATCCGACGCCATCCGCCAAATAATTGACTTTCGTAGTAGCTTTTACTTCTGGAAATTCCTTTTGCTTGTCCGTCTTTTCTGTGTCGTCTTGATTCTCTGAGACCGGCTCTTCTTGTGCCAGCTTATAATAGACCGCCGTTGCGTCTTGCTTCCAAAAATAGTCCCCCAGACCCTTCTCAGTGACAAGTGCTTGGGGCTTGCCTCCGGACACTGGCATCGTCCATAACGTACTTTCATCTTTCTTTGGATCGGTCGTCACAAAACTGAGCCTTTGATCATCTGGCGAGACCTTTAGGTTGTTGTGGGTCGTCGCTTCGGTGCCCCACTCACGCCGTTCGTTGGTCTTTGGGTCAATACTATAAATAGCTGAATCATACGTATTAGTCTCTTGGTTGACTGCCGTTTCCAAGTAAAAAACCTGATTTTGCCCCACTGCAGGCTGCGCAATCGTTTTCAGTTCAAACAGTGTCTCATTCGTTATTTTTTCCATCCGTTTCCCTCCAAAGATACGTGTTTTCGCAGTAACTATCTACTAGTATATCAAAAGAAACGAATTTTTCTGCTTTTTTCCCGCCTTTTTTTAATAGTGAAATCTTCGCAGATTCGCTACTTCTTCAAAACCAGCCGACGTCCCTGTCTGCCGCAAGATCTCCTGCCCATTTTCTAAAAGGGTCAAGGCAATTTCCGTACTGGCGCTTTCGCGAATGATCCGATTCATTTGCCCAATAGAAGGTGCTAACAACGAATGGCCTTCTTTCGTCAACACTTCGATCGTCAGCAGCCACTGTTTTTGTTTGAGCTGGATCACTAAACGGTCTTCCGTACGTTTGACATCATGAATCTTTGCACCATGATAAGTAGCAAAACGATATTCTTGGCTGCCGACTTGCAGAACACAAATCGTTCCCAAAAAAGCAAAACCAGCAAAGGGAATGTCGGCTGCGGAGAAAAAGAACCGTACATCTGGTGCATCAAAACTGTTGCACTGAACCCAGATATAAGCTGCTGGAAAGGAGGTACCCCAGTCTTTTTCCAAATAACCGATCCCGTTCGTAAAATCGATTGGTTCTTCGTTCCAGTACAGCGTACCTTCTAAGGTATGACTCATGCTCAAGACACCGTGGTAGCACTCCATAAATGACAGGTACGAAAAAGGCCCCATGATACTCGGCGCATAACGTGTCCGCTGAATCGGTTTGTGGTCGTTATATTTTACTGCTCCTTGTACTTGGAGATCGTTATTTTTTAAAGAAACTTGAATGCCTGCTTCACTAAAGATATTGTCACCAATCGTTACTTTTCGCTCCTCTTCTGAAACCTGAAAATCAGTTTCTGGAAAGGAGAAGTAATGCGCGCCCTCATGATTGATCACTTGAATGAACACTTCTTTGGTACCGTCTTCTTGAATCGAAAGACCTGGAATAAAAGCATAGACTTCTTCACCGATTTGGTGCTTATGGTACCAGCCTTCAAAAAAAGCGGTCTGCTTATTGTGGCCGTGAAAGAACCGATCTGTTGTCAACATCTTGATTTCCCTCCGTTTCTTTTTTAAGTGTAGCATGAAGCAGAAAGATTCCTCAGGATAATGCCTTTGTCCATGTAAAAAAGCCAGAAACAAGCAACACACTTGTTTCTGGCTTTGCTTATTGCTTTTTCATCACTCGACGGGTCCACCAGAGAAAAATAAGAAACCCTACAACGAGCAGTGTCAAAAGTCCGCCGGTCATCCACGATGGATCCCCAATGTGATAAAATGCCATGGCTTTTTGCAGGCAACCAAGCAACACAAATACCCCCAGTAGAAAAACGATCGGATAAAAAGCTTTTTCTTTGCGTGATACAACAAAAACGATCGCCGCTACCAGCAAACTGCCAACCAATACTACATCAAAAGGAAATGCGATCGTCAGGAGCCACCAGTTTTGGGTCAGCAGATTGATCAACAGTGAAAGACCAATCCAGCCACTCACAACGAGCCAAAGGGAGCCGAAACGAATCACCTTGCTTGTGCCCTTCTTTTGATAGATGGTTTTGCTGATGATCGCAAAAATCCCGATGACCGCTACCACAGTTACCAATCCTGTTAAAAGATAATCCAGCAGGTTAAGAACCAGTGGTCCTTGATTTGTAAAATCAGCTATAAACTTGATCCCCCAACTGATACCAACCGCTAAATATGCCAATTTGAGACGCTCTTTGAAATTGCTCTTTGGCGTGTTTGCCAACAGTTCATCTGCCACCCCTTTCGGATCATTACCAAAATAGTGTTGCGCCTCTTCTCCATGAGTTTGTGCTTCTAATAAATCCATTGCAATCGCGTATACCTGCTCTGTGACTTTATGCTCATCGTAAAAAAGGCTGGAAAGTAAGAGGTAGCTTCGAAAATCATCAAAAAATTGGCGATTTTTCTCATTGAATTGTTGCTCGATCAGATTGGTTTGCTCTCGCCAATAGGTCGTCTCTTGTTTATTTGCCATGTTTCCTCACTCCTTAAATAATCCTTCGACTTTCTTCATTAGGTTCGTCCATTGTTCTCTAAATTGTGCCAAATAGTCTATGCCTTTCGGGGTGATCGAGAAGTACTTGCGATCAGGTCCTTCAGGTGATTTTTTCATCTCAGAGGTAATAAGTTCTTGTTTTTCCAACTTCTGCAGCAAAGGATAGATCGTGCCGCCAACGATCGTTTCAAAGCCTCTTTGCTTCAGTTCCTGTACCAGTTCATAACCATAAATCTCTTTTTGAGCAATCACTTGCAAAACACACCCTTCCAAAACCCCTTTTAGCAATTGCGTCTCTTTCACGATTTCCCTCCTTTGGTTCCCTTTATCTAGTTTGTTATACAAACTAGTGTTGTACCTAGTATACGTGTTTGACACTAGTTTGTAAAGCATACTAGTAGAATAAAAAAATCTCCTAAGAAGATTTTTCTTCTAGGAGATTTTTTTATCAGATGAATCAACGCTTCACCCCGCGTTGATAGGAATCATTGTAAGCTTGAAAGGACTTATCGTGAAGTTTCGCCGATGCATCTGCCAACCAGTTGACATTTCTGATCAATGCGCGGCCTTGTAACACCAAATCCACTTGATTGGTTTGCAAAAGATATTCGCAAAGATCAGGATTATCCAATAAACCGACTGCTGCTACGGGAATATCGACCACTTGCTTGATAGCTGCAGCAAAGGGCACTTGATAGCCATCATAGATCGGAATATTAGGCTTTTTATCCACCACACCGCCTGTGGAACAGTCAAAACAATCAATGCCATCTGCTTGAAGCCATTGGGCCACTTGCTGCCAATCTTCCAACGAATTTTGGCGTCCTGGTTCTTCATAGTCTGTCAGTGACAAGCGCATCCACAAGGACCCAGAAAAGACTGCCCGAACTGCTTGTACCGTTTCTTTTACAAAGCGATAGCGATTCTCTAAGGAACCACCATACTGGTCGGTGCGTTGATTGACGAGAGGCGAAAGAAATTGATCCATCAAGTAGCCATGAGCCCCATGAAGTTCGATCATCGTGACACCCGTATTGGCTGCTCGTTGGGCAGCCTGAACAAAACTATCTTGCACCCGTTTGATCTCCGACAGGGTCATTTCTGACGGTAATGGGTAGCGCTCGTTAAAGGCAACGGCACTTGGTGCCAAAGGATTGGTGGCATCAACTGCTTTTCGTCCTGCATGGCTTAGTTGGATGCCTACTTGCGCATCGAACCCATGCAGCAGTTCCACCAATTTCGTCAGCTCTGTTTGCTGCTCTTCATTCCATAACCCTAGATCATTGTTTGTGATTCGTCCGTCTGGTTCAACGGCAGTCGCTTCAATAATGATCAAGCCGACTTTGCTTAATGCTCGTGCCCCGTAGTGAACAAAATGAAAAGGCTCCGCAACACCGTCTTCTTTTTTTACTTCATACATACACATCGGCGACATAACGACGCGGTTGGCCAATGCTAAATTCGCTAGCTTCACTGGTGACAATAATTTGGACATGCTGACACTCCCTCAACGATTTTTCGCTTTGTATTTTTCTCTATATTCAGTATAAACAGCCCCTTCAAAAACACAAGCAATGACCCTTTTTCTCATTTTTAAAACAAAAAAATAGACGCATTCTGCTTGCTCCCATGACATTGGAACAATCAGCTGCCTCTTCCCACTATTATTATACCGCATCCAGAGTCAAAAAAATAGACTAGTATTTTTGGTGGATACTCGTATAATTGAGATACTTTGGAGAATGGATGTGAGTCTGAATGAACGACCTAAAGGCTGAAAAGAAGCATCTCGCAGACACGTACCAGCAATTGCTGACACGAAAGACAATGCTGAGCACCTTCTTGACTGAAGGCAGAAAAAAAGATCGCCTTGCGATGCAAAGCATCGGCGAAGAGATTCGCTTAAACTTTGATAATTTTGCTGACCGTTTAGATACTTTTGCTGCCATCGAAAGTAAGAACCGTGAGATCGACCAAATGAACGCCGCTCTTCAATCTGCTGAACTTGAATTAGCTGCCATCGACCGTCTACTGGATAGTCCCTACTTTGGTAAAATCTCCCTACAGTTTGAAGATGAGGAAACAATAGAAGATTTTTACATTGGGATCAATGGTTTTGTTAATGAAAATAAGGAAGGGCTGATCTATGATTGGCGCTCCCCAATTGCCGAATTGTTCTATGCAAAACGCTTGGGCCCGGTCTCTTATCAAGTGAACAATCAGACGATTTCTGTCGCTCTTGAACATCGCCGACAATTTATTATCGAAAAAGATCAATTGAAGCAAGCCTTTGATACCTCAGTCGCGATTCAAGATGAAGTGTTACTGGCAGCCCTTGAGGCCAATAATAGCAAAAAAATGCAAGATATCACTGCTTCGATCCAACACGAACAAAACGTCATCATCCGTGACTTAGCGCATAAAAACCTACTGGTCAACGGTGTTGCTGGAAGCGGAAAAACGTCTGCTGTCATGCAGCGAATCGCCTTTTTGCTGTACCATTTTCGTGAAGAGATGACCGTAGAGAATGTCTTGATCCTCTCCCCGAACTCTCGGTTTATTGATTATATTTCGCAAGTGCTGCCTTCCCTCGGTGAAAAAAATCCATTGACGTTGACCATGCGCCAGTTTTGCCAAGCATTTCCTAGTGTTGACTTAGAATCGGAAGAGGCGTATTTTGACCGCATCCAGCAAACACCCAGTGAAGCAATCGACCTTTTGCGCAGTGCGGACTTCAGTCGCTTTCTTCAATCCTTGAGCAAACAGCTGCCAGAAGAACTTGTGCTTCAGTTTAAACCAATCAAAAGAAAAAACGTCGTCCTTTTTTCTGAAGAAACGATCGACACTTTCTTCCAAGAGACACCGAAACAGGCATCCTTGCGCGATCGCATCCAAGCAGTCAAAAAGAAATTGGCTTACGCTTGGGAGGATCGACTGCAAAAAAATGCCTTAGCAGCAAATGTTCACGACCAAGTTCGTTCTTTGACTGAAGACAAACAGCGCTCCCTATTAGGGACAGTTTTAAAGGATGATTCAGAAAAAACGATTCAAAAAGCAGCCATTCGCCTCCTGAAGAAAAAATACGCAAAAGTTTCCAAACAAATCAACGACCTTACTTGGTTTGATACGAAACGATTGTTAGCAGACAGTGCCGACTATTTTACTCATGGACAGATCACTTTCACGCAAACAACAGATAGTTTGGATTATACCGTTTGTCTATTGCTGATTCGTCATTTGCTCGCCGAAAAACAACCTGTCCCTGCGTTACGCTATCTATTTATCGATGAAGTCCAAGATTATACGCCAGCACAAATTCAGTTTCTATTATGTCTTTTTCCTATGACCGCTTTTACCCTCGTGGGGGATCAGCAACAGGCGATCTTTACAAGTGCCATCACCGTATCAGAAATCCAAACGTTGTTTCAACAACAGGCGAAATCCCTCGAAACGTATCAGCTGACTACGAGTTATCGGTCTAGCGGTGCAATCACGCGGTTATTTGCCCAAATGCTACCAAAAGAAACCAATTTAAACATCTCTGCCGTTCGACCAGAAGGAAAGTTGCCACAGTTTTATGCCAATCTGCCTGACGTTGCGTTAGTAGACATAGTAAAGGAACTTAAGCAGCCAGTAACGATCATCACCAAAGATAGTCGATCCAGTGAGGAGCTCAAACAGTTCTTCGATAAACAGGCCGTGTCATTTCATGGAACGGTTTTACCGATTCATCTTGCCAAAGGATTGGAATTTAAGCAGGTCCTCTTATATGATGTCTCAGAAGAAAATTATCATACCGATCAAGACCGGCGGATTCTCTACACGGCGATTTCTCGTGCAATGGAAGAACTGGTGGTAACTTCAAAAGGAACCTTTTCGCCGTTTCTCCCTCCTTGCTAGTAGAACGAAAAACCTCCTATTTTCTATAGAATCTTGATAAGATTTGAGAGAACCCTGTCTTGCCTCTCTGAGTAGTTCTCTTATCTGACTGATTTAGAAAGCTATCGATCAAATAAAAAAGCATCAACGCGATTGCGTTGATGCTTTGCTTTTGAATTGATTAGCGATGGATGTAAGTATATCCAGATGCGCTCATTGTTGCAGTGTTTGGTCCACCAGGACTGTCAAAGCCCATTCCGCCTTGAGAGATTGTGATGGTATTGTTTGATGGGTTGTATGATTCAACATAGGCTACGTGTCCATAAGTTGGATCAGCAGTCCATTCGCCACCAACTGATTGACCAGCGGCAAAGACTACAACGGCACCGGCTGCTGGTGTACCATTGACAGTGTATCCATCAGCTGCAGCTGACGCACCCCATTGTGCACCATTACCCCAGTAAGTACCTACCCAAGGAGCGCGGTTTTTCACGTACCAAGTACATTGACCCCAAGCATACATGTTACCTGAGCTTGAATGATCTTTTCCACCGCCAGTAGAAATACTTCCTGTAGAATTATTGTTTGATGAAGAGTTTGAATCTGAGTTACTTGAGCTTGAATTGCTTGAACCAGTGTTTGAAGAGCCTGCGTTCGATGAACTTGAGCTGTTAGAACTGCTGGTATTGCTTGAGCTTGTGTTGCTTGAAGAACTACTTGTTGCTGTTTCAGTAGAAGCTGTTGTATTCTCTGTCGTGCTTTCAGTTGATTGAGCAGCAGCTTCTTGTTGTGCTTCTTTCAAAGCAGCAGCTTGTCTTTCTTCTTCTGCTTTTTGAGCAGCAGCAGCTTCTTGTTGTTCTTTCAAGATACGTGCTTTTTCAGCTTCCGCTTCTTGTTTTTTCTTATTCAATGCATCTTTGTCTTTTTCAGCAGTCGCTTGTTCTGCTGCTAAGTTTGCTTTCAAGACATTTAAGTCAGCTTGTTTTGCTGCGATGGCATCTCTTTGTTGGCTAAGTTCTGCTTGGTTCGCAGCAACTTCTTGGATCTTGCTTTCGTTTTCTTTGACTTTGTCTTCAACATCTTGTTTGTCTTGTTTTTGTTGTTCAACTAAATCATTGTTTGCATTGACGATCGTTGTCATCGCTTGTACGCGACCGATAACATCCGTTAAAGAATCTGCTTCTAAAACAGCATCAATGAAATTGGTGCTTTGACCGTTAACTTGTACATCACGGGCTTGCTTTTGGATTGCTTCTTCACGTTTGGCAATACGCAATTTCAATGTTGCGATTTTGTCTTGCAATTTCTCAGCTTCTTGACCTAACTCAACTTGTTTCGCTTCTAATGAAGCAACTTTTGCACTCACTGTTTCAATTTCTGCTTCTAGAGAATCGATTTGTGATTGGGCGTCAGCTTGCTGACCTTTAAGAGAATTGATTTTTTGGTCTTGCTGCTCGATTTGATCATCAATGGAATCTGCAAATGCTAATGCAGGTGCTGCAACTGCTGTTAATGTTAGTGAACACACCATTAATGCTGATAACAAACTATTCTTCACTCGTTTTTCCTCCGACTAGCTGGTTGATTTGACAGATGATCTGCCTTTATAAAAACTTAATTTTGTCTAAGAAAGTTTAATGTTCGATTTAACGACAAATGAATTCTACCATAATGATATGACACACAGATAAAGGAAATGTTACAAAAATGTTTCAATCTAACACTCCCTTTATCTCAACGATAAATAACATGACAATTAAAGACCGTTAAATCAACGTTTCTGAATAAATTACCGCATTTTCTTTTCATTTTCATCATCTAAAATAAATTCAATTCATGTTATCTTTATCAAAATTAAGGCTAATTATTCAAGGATTATAACTTGATCACGATTATTTTATTAAGAAAAACTATGAAAACAAGAAATCATTCAAAAAAAGACCATTTATGTGACAAGATCCCTATTCCTTTCTATAATAAATAAAACAAGCGAGGAGGGAATCGCGATTCGTACACACAAAAAATGGTTTTGGCCATTGGCACTACTTACACTTTTTGTCACCTGTTTCCTGTTATTCTTTCAATTTCGTAAGGTGCATGAAGCCGATACTCCATTGCAACAGGCGAGCAACAGTGAGTTTTGGCTCTTAAGTGATATTCATTTTCTTTCCTCCACGCTCCATGATAACGGCGCAGCCTTTCAGACCTTCACAAAGGGAGCTGCTGGCAAAGAGATGACGTATCAAGAACAATCGATCGAGGCCTTCACCGCTCAAGCCTTAAAAGAGAAACCCACGGGAATTATTTTGACCGGTGATATGACGCTCAATGGCGAGAAAGCAAGTGCTCAAGAGTTGGCAAGATTGCTTGAACCATTGCAAGAAGCTGACATTATGGTTTTAGCATTACCTGGCAACCACGAGATTTACAATGGTTGGGCGCGAGCATTTAAAGGTGAAAAGGAATACTACGCAGATCAAATCAGTCCTGAGGATTTTCAAACGATTTTTGCTGAAGGTTACGAAAAAGCCAACAGTATCGACAAGTCTTCCCTTAGCTACAGCATTCAGTTAAACGACAAGTATCGTCTCTTTTTGCTCGATTCATGTATCTACGATTCTGAGGTTAATTGGGATGATCCTACTACGAATGGTGAGTTGAAACCGGCTACTCTAACTTGGTTGGAGGAGCAATTAACCCTGACGAAAGAAGCGGAGCAAGTACCACTGGTCTTTTTGCACCATAACTTGTTCGGTCATAATGAACTCTTACAAGACGGTTATGTTCTTGACAACGCCTCTGAGACTGTCGCTTTGTTGGAACGCTTCAACGTGCCAGCCGTTTTCTCTGGTCATATCCACATTCAAGACATTAACGAAGGGAATGATTCGCTTTATGAAGCAGTCACTGGGTCTTATTCAACGGCAGAATTAGGCTACGGCGTCCTTTCTCTTTCTGACAAGGAAATCAACTACGAAGCACGCCAGATTGATCTCGATGCTTGGGCGGCTGAAACGAAGCAAACTGATGAACAGTTGCTGAACTATCAAAACTACCAGAAAAGTATTTTTGAAAAAGACACCGACCAACTGGTCCGTGACCAATTGTCCGCAGTGTCTGAACTGTCAGATGCCCAGATGACAAAACTTTGTACGTTTGTCACGAAGCTGAACACTGCCCTTTTTACTGGCAATGATACTTACTCAGCCGAAGAAAAAGCTGCTATCAAAGACTCCAAGGAGTATCAGTGGTTAGCGACCTATTCTTACTTTTTGAAGCAATATGTCGATTCAATGCTGGACGATCAAACCGATGATCGCAAGCTGACGATCCCCCTCACAGCAGAATAAAGCCAAAAAGTGTCTTCTTCCTTTCTTTTAGGAAAAAGACACTTTTTCTTTTCTAATGAACGATAGCCCTCTCGTTTGGGTAAACGAGAAGGCTATCTGACGAGTCAATATTTATTCTTTGAAAGTGCAGCATACTATTACTACTATTATTTATTTCTCATTTAAACGATACAATCCCTAACCTCTATTGTATCCTTGTAACTCTGAAGTTACGCCAGGTTTGAATAAATTTCTTCAAAACAAGTAACGTGTGGTACAAAAATATTTGTCGCTTATCAATAACTATACCACGCAACTAGGCGCCGACGGAAGTAAACTAACTTATTCTTAATCATTACTTAAAACAAAAGGTATTGTTTTCAAACAGTGTTGCTCCTTTAAGAATTTTACGTGAAGCGATTAACCTTCCTGTCATGCATATCTGCTAACCATTCCTATAAGGGAATTCCTTTTATTCAATAGGCAAGTCGTGCTGTTTTAAGAAAGATAATTTATCCCAGTAGCCTCTTTGAAATAAAATTTTATCATTTACTATTTGAAAAAAACCGCAACCTCTCAAACCTAAGGGGTCACGCCACTCTAAAATTGCCCATTGTCCATCTTCGAAAATGTTCTCAACGATACAAACCATTTTTGCGTTAGAAAAATCTTGCTCAAACATCTGCTTGATCGCTTGTTTCCCAACAACTGGCTCATTAGCAACCTGGTGGTTTATTGCATTCTCATCATATAATTCTGAAATACATTCTACATCTGCCTGATTAAACGCATCAACCCATTGGCAAAGTATTTCTTTTGGCTTCATATAAATCTCCCTCGAAATGTAATCATCTTTGTTCCCATCTCCAATAAAAAAAGCAGCTAATTTGTACCAATATATTCTACTTTTACAATTCATTCAAGACAATATCGATGAAACGAATAAGAAATATCGATCTTTCACATCGATTACTCTTGTATAAGTACGGGGTACCATATATTGAATCGTAGCATGTTTCGCTTTAATGGTAGCAACGCCACTAAACCTATTCAACCACTTTATTAATTTATTGAATACGGTATACAGCCCCTCTTTCTTTTTATACGCTTATCATCGAATGAGAAATCATAGGTAAGTAAACCGCAACGCTTAGGGCTAGTTGAATAGTGAAATCAAAGATGTACTATTTACCATGTCAGGTCCTCAAAACCTGCAACTATTCTCTTGTAGCAGATCATCAAAACCCTATCCATTTCAATAATTATGTAAATTAAAGCAAAAAAAAGCGAGAACCCAATGGATTCTCGCTTGTTAACGTCAATTAACCTTTAACGATGTTTGTTGCTTGTAAGCCACGTTGGCCTTCTTCAACGTCGAAAGTCACTGCTTGACCTTCTTCTAAAGTTTTGAAGCCGTCGCCTTGGATAGCTGAGAAGTGAGCAAATACATCATTGCCGTCTTCACCTGTAATAAATCCAAAACCTTTATCTGCATTAAACCATTTTACTGTACCGTTATTCATAAACGTATACCTCCATATTACACATCGACTGTGTTTATTTGTTTGTAATAGAAAATGATGTGTAATTGAAGTGTGTATCAATAGAAAAGATAAACAAGTATTAACATATCAGAACTTTACCTATTCATCATAGCATGGTTAAAATAAAATAGCAAATAAAGTTGGCTTTTTTTCTTGATAAAAAGGTAAATTGTTAAGAAACCTTATGATTAAGCCTAGCAATTGCTTTATCTGGAAGAATCAAAAATCAAAGAGTTGCGCCGTTTGAAGCAATTACTTTTTTGTACCAATCAAATGACGCTTTCTTGATGCGTTTCTTTGTGCCATTGCCTTCATCGTCTTGGTCAACATAGATAAAGCCATAACGTTTCGACATTTGTGAGGTTGAGGCACTAATGATATCGATACAGCCCCATGCCGTATAGCCAAAGACCTCGACGCCATCATGCAACGCTTCATTGATTTGTTCAATATGCTGACGCAGATAGTCGATTCGATAAAAATCATCGATGGTGCCATCTTCGTTTACGACATCTTCTGCTCCCAAACCGTTTTCGGCAATAAACAAAGGTTTTTGGTAGCGGTCATAGAGTTGATTCAATGCTGTTCGCAACCCTTTGGGATCGATCTGCCAGCCCCATTTACTGCTTGGCAAATAGGGATTTTTAATCCCACCAGTGATCAGATTCCCGACAGCACTTTCCAATCGTTCTGGATGTGCGCTGACTGCACTGGACATATAGTAACTAAATGAAACAAAATCAACCGGGTTTTCTCGGATGACTTCTAAGTCTCCTGGTTCGATCACCAATTCCACTCCTTTTTCTTCAAACATGCGGTTGGCATATGCTGGATAATAGCCTCTTGCCTGCACATCACTGAAAAAGAGTGAGGTTCGTTGACTTTCAACTGTTTTTTGGACATCGTCTGGATCACAGCTGTACGGCGTTAATAATTGATAGCTGATCATGCAGCCGACCTTGGCATTGGGAATCAATCGATGGCAATAGTCAGTCACGATTGCGCTGGCGACAAATTGATGGTGCGCCCCTTGGTACTTGTCTTGTTCAATATTAGGATGACCTTCTTCAATGATCCCGACACTAACATATGGATGGTGTTTGACACAATTGATTTCATTAAAAGTCACCCAGTATTTGACTTTCTTTTGGTATCGCTCAATCACCGTCTTGGCAAAACGGACATAAAAGTCGATCACTTGCCGGTTTGGCCATCCTCCATACTCAGTCACTAAATACAAAGGCATCTCATAATGGGATAGTGATACCACTGGTTCGATCCCATACTTCAAACACTCATCAAAGACTGCGTCGTAAAATGCCAATCCAGCTTCGTTTGGCTCTACCTCATCCCCCTTTGGAAAGATCCGTGTCCAGGCAATTGACATCCGATAGGCTTTGAAGCCCATCTCAGCAAATAAACGAATATCTTCTTTAAAGTGATGATAAAAATCGATTCCCTGTCTTTTCGGATAGTATTTCGTGCTGTTTGGATCCTGTGCTTCTGCAACTTGCTGATGAGTCATCATATGCCATTGGTCAGTCCATCGTTCTTTCGGCATTGAGGAATCGAATAGATAGACATCAGAAACCGACAAGCCTTTTCCATCGATTCCAGAACCTCCTTCAACTTGGTTGGCAGCCGTTGCTCCTCCCCAGAGGAAATCTTTTGGAAAATAACTTTTCATTTTACTTGCCGCCTTTCAAAAATGATTCGTACGCCAACGCTTCCCCATTCGTGGCGATCACTTGCTGATAATACGCAAAACTAGCTTTTTTCTTGCGGGAAAGATCTCCGCTACCATCATTTTGCTTATCGACATAGATAAAGCCGTATCGTTTTTCCATCTCTCCTGTCCCCGCAGAAACGATATCGATCGGTCCCCACCATGTATAGCCTAGAATCGTTGCGCCATCTTTGATCGATTCCGCCATTGCTTCTACATGGTCTTTTAAATAGGCCATCCGTTCTTCATCGACGATCGATCCATCTTCATTGACAACATCCTTTAAACCAATTCCATTTTCAACGATAAATAATGGTTTTTGATAGCGATCAGTCAATTCGCTGCAAACATAGCGTAATGCCAGCGGATCGATCGGCCATCCCCAAGCAGTTTCTTTTAGGTAAGGATTCTTTTTCCCTAGTAATCCGCCAGTATTGCCTAAAATTTTCATGCCTGCTTCATGCAATGAGCTGCGGTAAAAACTAAAGCCTAAATAATCGCAGGTCCCCGCTTTAATGATCGCTAGATCTTCTTCTGTAATGTCCAGCAACAGATGATTATCCTTCACGATGCGGTCGAAGTATTCCGGATAGGCGCCTCGCAATTGCACATCACTATAGAACAAGGAACGACGGCGCAGTTGATACGATTCAAAAACATCTTGCGGGTTGCACGTTGCAGGGTAAATCGGGCTCAGTGACAGCATACAGCCAATCTGATTGTTTTCATCTACTGCCTTCCCATTCAGAACTGCTTTGGCACTTGCAACAAACATATTATGACTTGCTTGATAAAGTGCCTGTAATTTTTCTTCTTCAGTCTCGAAAGAAAATACATCGATACCTGCTGCGAGTAACGGGATCGTATGGGTATGGTTGATTTCATTGAAAGTCATCCAATATTTCACTTTCCCTTTGTAGCGTGCAAAAACCACTTTTGTATACCGATCAAAAAAATCGATCAGTACACGATTTTGCCAACCACCATATTTCGTCACCAAATGCAGTGGCGTCTCAAAATGAGCTAATGTAACAACTGGTTGGATCCCTTTTTCATTCAAGGCATCAAATAAATCATCATAAAATTGTAAACCTGCTTCATTGGGTTCCGTCTCATCCCCATTCGGAAAAATGCGACTCCAAGCAATTGAGGTACGCAAACACTTCAAGCCCATTTCCGCAAAAAGTTCAATGTCTTCTGGGTACCGATGATAAAAGTCGATGGCTTCATGGCTCGGATAAAAGTTATCCTCTTCAAGCTGCAGTGAAACTTGCTCAATACGTTTTTCACCAACTGGTAAAATATCCGCTACACTTAATCCTTTTCCTCCTTCCAAATAAGCTCCTTCGGCTTGATTTGCGGCGATTGCGCCGCCCCATAGGAAATTTTTTGGAAATACACTCATGAAATCGCTCCTTTTAATAAATCATTTGCTACCAAAGCGGTAACGTCTTTTTTCGCTTGATCCACAACTGTCAATGCATCTTCTTTGATCACACTGGTAAAGACCAACATGGTTGTCGGATCATATCCTTTTTCAATAATTTTTGCTAAGTCAAAGGTGCCAATTTTTTGTCCCTTCACGACTTGATCCCCTTGTTTCACCGAAATCTCAAACACGCCTTTTGCTAAATCAACCGTGTCTAAGCCGATATGCACCAACACTTCCGTCCCAGCAGCTGATTGGATCCCAAAAGCATGTCCAGTTGGAAAAACTGTCACAACCGTACCAGTAAGTGGCGCATAAATATCGCCGGCTGATGGATAAACGGCTAATCCATCCCCCATTGCTCGAGAAGAAAATACTTCATCTTTGACATCATCAAGCGTGATCGTTTCACCAGCAACTGGTGTCATCACTTGCAGCCCTGCACCTTCTTCTAAAACAGGTTCTAGCGTTTCTTCAAATCCTAATACATAGGTCAAAATAGCAGTACCGAAGAACGCAAAGGCAATGCCGATCAAATAGTACACAAAGGTGTCCCCAAAGAAAGCTGGCAATGTCGTCAATGCTGGGAAAACATAGACGATGGCCTTGGTTTGCATCATTCCCATAAACGCACCAGCAAGGGCACCAACGATGGTTTGAGCAATCAACGGCTTTTTAAATTTTACCGAAAGTCCATAGACGATTGGCTCTGTAATTCCGCCAAGCAATGCTGGAAGCAAGGAAGATAGCGCCAGGCCTTTGGTTTCTTTTCTGCGAGAGCGTAAAAATACACCTAAAGCAACCCCAGCACTCGCAAATGTTGCTGCTGCGATCATCGGGCGCAGCGTATCATAGCCATATACCGCTAGGTTATTGACCATGATCGGTACAACTCCCCAATGGATCCCGATCATTACTAAGAATGTCCAACCGCCACCGATCAACAAGCCAGCCAACAGCCCGCTCTTGTCGCTGATAAAGTTCATGGCATTGCCTAAACCGTCTCCAAGCATTACACCGACCGGTCCAATGATCAAAACGGTCAAAGGCACCATGATCAAAAGAGCTACTAGTGATAGAGCAAAAATCTCGATACTCTTAGGAATGATCCGTTTGAGTAGTCGTTCCAAATGCGAGTAGATATAGATCGAAACGATCGCTGGAATCACGGTACCCGAATACCCCATCAACACAGCTGGGATGCCAAAGAAATCGACCGTCACACCGTTTTCCGTCACCATTGCTGTAAAATTCGGCTCCAGCAACGCCCCAACGATTGCTAAAGCAATAAACATATTGACTTTGAAAATCCGCGCTGCACTGATCGCTAAAAATAAAGGCAAGAAATAAAAGACACTATTGCCAGCAGCAGCTAATATTTTATAGGTGCTTCCTTCCGCATCCATCAAATGATAGGTTGTAAAAACAACTAGCAAAGCTTTCAACATCCCTGCCCCTGCAAGAGCAACAATGATTGGATTAAAGATCGCAGACAATACATTGAAGAATCGGATAAATACATTGCCTTGTTTTTCTGTTGATTCTTCGGCATCCCCGTCACTTTCCAAAGCATTTTGGATCGAATACTTACTCATGATCGTTTGAAAAACATCCGCTACATGATTACCGATCACGACTTGAAACTGGCCGTTTCCTTCAATGACAGACAATACCCCATCAAGCTGCTGAATCTTATCCTTATTTTTTCGTGCCAACTCGACATCTTTCAACTTAAAACGCAATCTAGTGATGCAATGATACAGGCTAACGATATTTTGTTCCCCACCGACCTGTGCTATAATTTCACTAGCAAGTTTTGAATAATCTTTTGCCAAATGACTCACTCCCGTGTTTGATTTATAAAGCGCTTTATGGCGTTACTATAGCAGATTTTTTTCTCTCACCTGCGAAAGTTCGCAATTTGGAAACTGCTTACAAGAAAGGAAAGAAAATGGGCCTCTTAATCATTCGTTTATTGAATCTTTTAAATAATGCACCCACTGATTCCACCAACTACTATATCGGTTTGACCATGATCAACCATTATGATCAGATCCAAACTCTAAGCATTGGTGAATTCGCTGCTCTTTGCCATGTGTCAAAGTCAACCGTTTCAAAATTCGCTCGCACCTTGGGCTTTGATGATTATGGCGATCTAAAAGACAACGCTGCCTTTATCGAAAACCGCTTCAACAATCCCCTGAATTATCGTTCGAATATTTTGTCTGCCTTAGAGCAAGAGGGCGTAGACTCCTATTTTGACGCAGTTGTACAAGACATCGATTATCTGCGTCATCATCTTGATCTGCCAGCCATCGAACGGGTCGCAAAAGCCATTGTGACGCATAAAAATGTCTTTGCTTTTGGAATTTTATTCTCAGAATCGGCTGCTATTGATTTCCAGATCAAACTAGCATACAACGGCAAGTTCATTCGGACCTTCCAAGACGATCTTGTACAGGAAGAAATCATCAAGACCGCTGATGAAGAATCGCTGTTTATCATTTTTACCAACTCCGGTGACTACCTAACGAAACAGCAAATTCGAAATGGAACACCACGGAAAGATTTCTTCGATCGAACCAAAGCCAAAGTCATCGTGATCACCGCTAATCCACAGATCTCGGAACTGCCCTTTGTCCAAGAAGCAATCATCTTCCCTCACCAAACCCATTTTCAAACCCATGCTTTTATGTATCAGTTCATCATGGATTTGATCGTATCGAAGTTCAAGCAGTTGACGGATCGAAAGCGCATGTAGTAATGACCCTCCATTATAGAAGAAGGGCATTTCTTCCATAATGGAGGGTTCTTTGTGAATAAGATGTCTCATTCATTCGTAAGCGTCACTCATTTATTCCTAGTTTCTTTGAAATTTTTTTAATCCTAGGCTGCTATTTATTAAATTTCTCCTCATTTATGTTTTTTGTTTCACAAACTTCACCTCGGTATGGTATAATCATTTTGTTTTTAAGAAAACTATGGGAATACAAAGGAGAAGGAAACATGAAAAAAACTAAAATCACTTTAATCGCTGCATCATTGCTTATGGGAGGCACTCTTTTAGCTGCATGTAGTTCAGATAACGATACAGCTGCAAGCTCATCATCATCAACAGCAGCTTCAACTGCTGCATCAACTGAATCATCAGATGACGTTGTTTCAACTGCTTCTATCAGTGACCAAACTTCAGTGATCGAAAAAGCATTGAGCGCAGATGGTAACTGGATCGTTGCTGTAACTGGCGACATGACATTTGATAACGATGTAACCGTTGATGGCGAATTCCACGACAAAGGTGACGACTCTGCTGATATCTACCGTAAATTTGCATTGTACTCACAAGATGAAGACCGCAACGTAACAGCTGAATACACAGTAACTGTTCCTAAATTGATCGTTAACTCAGAAAACTTCAACATCGTTCACGGTGTAATCAAAGGTGACGTTGAAGTGAATGCTAACGGCTTTGTATTGAACGGTGCAAAAGTTGAAGGTAACGTAACATTCACTTCAAAAGAATTCCAAGATTCAGCAACACTTGACGAAGATGGCGCTTCTGTAACAGGTGACGTAACAGTTAGCGAATAATCTTTCACTGGATTTCTGTGAAATAGATGAACAAAAAACGAGGTTGGCAAGTCGATCGTTGATCCCTTGCCAACTTTTTTTGTTTTTTTATAAACAATTGCATCCGCTCTCATTACTAACATTGTGTAAGTAAGAACAAAGCCCAAGAAAAAAAACTGGCTTGCTTACGCAAAACCAGTTTCTTCTTTAGGCGCTTATTCTTCAATAACTGCCCACTTGTAGTCATATTGCGCACCAGCACCGTGTGATACGACCCCTTTTACTTTTGGTGCACGTAAATGAGCTTCAACGTTTTGGTACACAGGGATGACCCCTTGTTGATCCATAATGATTTTCTCTGCATCTAACAAGTCTTGCCAGCGAGCATCTGGATTGCCAGCGTTTGTCGTGGCAGACGATTTCACTGCTGTATCGTACTCCTCACTTGTCCAACGACCGCGGTTGTAGGAATTGTCGGTAACAAACAAATCAGTAAAGCTGCTAGCATCCGCATAGTCAGCTCCCCAACCACCCATGACGACATCAAAGTCACCTGAGTTTGAACGATCTAAACGAACGGAGAAAGGAACAGGACTTAGGCTAACTTTCACCCCATCCAGCGTGTCTTGAATCGCACTTTGAATATACTCAATGGCCTTTTTGGTTGAATCTGTATCAGAAGCCAAAATTTCAAAGCTCAAGGAATCGATTCCTAACGCCTCTTTGGCTTTTTCCCAATGTTCTTTGGCCTTTTCTTGATCGTATTCAATGACACTTTCCGCTTCATCGACAAAATCAGTATTATCAGTTGGGTTAAAGGTCATTCCTTTTGGTATCAATCCTGTGGAAGCCAATGAACCGTCCCCTAAAATCGATGTCACTAATGCATCACGATCGATGGCATAAGAGATTGCTTTACGCAGATCCTCATTGCGGAATGGCGAATCTTCTTCTCGCTGATTCAACTCGATATAGGAAGTACGGGCTAATGGTTCTGAAACAAACGCTTCATCATTGGCCATCTGCTGCGCCAATTCTCCTGTTAAGATGACGTCGTCTGCTTGCCCATCTTGGAATAGATTCAAGGAAGTTGATGATTCTTTTACGACACTAACATTGATGGTATCAAGTTTCACCGTCTCTTTGTCCCAATATTGGTCATTCTTTTCATATGACCATTCTGTATCGGTTCCTGGCCCATCAAAGCCAGCTAACACAAAGGGTCCATTGTAAACGGCATTGTCGCTTGTTGAAGCATATTGATCGCCGTTGTCTTCTACAACTGCTTGGCTTTGTGGGAAGAAGGATGGAAACGCCAATAAGTATTGGAAGTATGGCGTAGGCGTCGTCAGCGTGATTTCTAATTCATAGTCACTGACTGCTTTGATCCCTAATTCTGAGGCATCTTTTTCACCTGCTGTTATCGCTTCGGCATTGGTTACGGGCGCAAATAAGTACGCATACTCAGAACCTGTTTCCGCACTTACAGTGCGTTGCCAGCCAAAGACATAATCCGCTGCTGTTACTGGTTCTCCATTTGACCATTTGGCATCTTCTCGTAATTTCAATTTATAGGTCAGACCATCTTCACTGACTTCCGCTAATTCGGCGGCACCTGCTGGTTCGGGCTTACTATCAGCATCTAAGCGGTACAACCCTTCATACACATTATTTAAAGCACTGAAACTGATCGTATCGGTGGCTAAGGATAGATCGGCACTCGGCATTTCTTGTTGAACCACAACATTAAAAATTTGTTCGGCAGCTGCTGTCCCACTACCACTTGAACTTTCACCTGTACTTGATGTCCCTCCTGTTGAGCAACCTGCTAATACGATTCCACAAACAGCGACGACACCATATCCCCATTTTTTCTTCATCTTACCTACCCCTTATGAAAATCCAAAATTTTCAGAATTATTACAAAACTCTGAATGTAAATAAGATTTTAATAAATATTAATTATAAAAGCAAGCTATTTTTCTCATTTTATTATTATTTATTTTTTATGTTAACACTGCACGTTATTATTTATGACACAAAAACAAAAAACACAAAGCGAACAAGATCTCGCTTTGTGTTTTTTTATCTTTGGATAGAAACGTGGATTACTCCATTTTATAGCTTTGACGTGTCACTTTCCCCTCTCGTACCGTAGCGATAATAGTTGGCACAGCCCCAATCGCCGTAAAGAGATAGACCAGACCTAAGTTCCCGTAATACTGACTCGCTTCCAAATATCCTTCACGAATCAAATCAGGTAAAATACGAAAGGCATAGAAGACATCAACGTCCGTGTAATAATTCGCTACACTGATCGACCAGTCGATACGATTCCCGACATAGACCATGATGATCATGACGATAATACTACTAATAATACCTTTTGTGCTGAGTTTTCCACCTAATAATTCATACCCTTTGATGGCACAGATCGCCATCGCGATCCCAGACAATGCAGCAACATACCCCAGTTGTCCTAATAAAATAATTGCGCCGGCACCAATCAGTGAGCCAAGAAACGCACCCACGGTTCCAGCTAACCAATTTTCTTTTTTCTGCCCTTTTTCCCGTTCTTGCGCAAGGACTGCTTCTTGTTGTTTCTTAAAGCAAGCTTCACAGGCAATGACGGGAGCGCCGCCAATAGCGTACAGCGAAACCGGCTCAGTGACCGCGCCGCAGAAGGTACAAGCATTTTGGAAGCCTTTGGTCTTCAAAAAATTCGTCAACTGGTCCAACGCAGTACGCAACTTGTCCACAGTTTTCCCTGCAGTCATCGCTCCGCGTAAAGTATAGGCAACTTGATATCCTTGGATCACACAGTCGATGATCTCTTTTGACTCACTTAAAACTTCTTTGACTTCTTCTTGGTTGGGAAGTTCGCCATCTTTGCTAAGTGAAAAGTGAGCCACTAGAGAATAACTATTGTTATTCTCTTGAACTAAAAAAAGTTTATAACTATGATACGTTCCATAAATCACCCCAGTGGAAGTATCAACGGAGAGCCCCAACGGCTCGGCAAATTTGGTCAATGTCTTCTCGATCTTCTTATTCATTTTTCTCCTTCTTTCCAACAAACACTTACCTTTTTAGGTATAGCTAAAAGTTTAAGGAGAGTAGAAATGAAAGTCAATCAATTTGTTCAAAAAACCTAGTTTTTTTATCTATTCTGTGACAAATCGTCGCAACGCATCAGTAACCCCATGATCTGTATTGCTAGCCGTCACAAAATCAGCTTTTGCTTTGACCAATTCGGGCGCATTCTCCATCGCAACACCAATACCAGCTGAAGCAATCATTGGCAGGTCGTTAAAATTATCGCCAATCGCTAAGGTTTGCGCCAGCGGCACTTGAAAATAGGCCGCCAATTCATTTAGCGCCTTATCTTTTCCCACAGCTTGATGAGTGACTTCCAAATAATTCTCTTTGGATAAGTAAAAGGCGCTTTCTAAAAATCCAGCGTTCTGGCAGGCAGCATGGAGCGCTTGGATTTCTGCCGTTGTGCCGATCAAAAGAAACTTATGAACCTCAAAAGCTTCTTGTGCCAACAGTTGTTCTAATGAAGTTTCTACAGGAGTCTCTTTGGTGATCGCCGCTTCTGCTCGTGCCCATTGGTCCACTCTTTCGCAATACCACTGATCACCAGAGTAGACATTGATAGAAACACCAGGAAAATCAGCTTTGATGCGCGCAACCAAAGTTTTTGCTTCTGCTTTTTTGACCTCATGACTGAAAATCGGTACCAGTGTGCCCTTTTGATCGTACCCTCCAATCAGGGCACCGTTGTAACAAGCCAAGGGCCAGTCTTCTATCCCTAATTCTTGAGCTATCGGTAGCATTCCTTTCGGGGAGCGAGCGGAAGCCAAAACAAAAGGAATCGCTTGCTGCTTCAATCGTTTGATTTCTTCAATCAAATCCAGATCGATTTGATGCTTATGATCCAAGATCGTCCCATCAATATCACTTAAAATAAACCCTATCTGCTTTTTTTCCAAATAAACCATCCTTTCCCATTCCCCATCCTTTTTACGAAAGCGGATTGAGCCATCGCTTTCGACCAAAACAAGCGCCGTTTCCATAAAACGAAAACAGCTTCCTTGACCTTCTTTGCTTCCAGTTTACCATACTAGCCAATGAAAAAAGAGTGCATCGCTGCACTCTTAGGAAGTATAGATATAAAACTCGATTTCCTTCTTCATCGGTTTTTTGATCCAGCGTTTCACAGCAGCTGCCCGCTTCAAGCCCATATGCTCATAAAAACCGTAATTACAGGTGGTATCGGTATAAAGGAAAAACGGAGCCGTTTTTTCCTGCTGGACCATCGCTAAAAAGGAAGTAAAGAGCTGCTTGCCTACACCCAATCCTTGTGTTTTGGGACTAACGGCAAACAAACCAACTTCGGTCTGAAAAGGAGTTTGTAAATCTTTCAACATCGCTTGATTTAACTCAGCCACCTCTTTGGCATAATGCAACAGCGTATTTCTCCCTTCTTTCGTAAGCATTAAGCAGCCAGCATGCCAAATCGTTTTCCCCCAATAGCGCATTGGATGAAGTTTCTTTCCTCTTTTACTGTCTGCTAATAAGATGCCGACAGCTTCACCATTTAAAAGAGCCACCCGCGAATAGGTCGCACGGGCAAGTTCATAACACAAAAAGACATGAGCAAAGTGCTTGGCGGTCTTCTTGTCAAATTGCTTGTCGTAGTTCCAGCTATCAATAATCACTTGCACAAGCGCAGGCAGATCTTCTCGTTTAAATGGTCGATACGTTACTTTTTTATTCATTCTATCTTCCTCCCAGTAGTTGACTATTCTTAGTATAAAGTTTACAGTAACTGTAAAGTCAAGGAGGATCTTCATGAAAACCAAATTAAAAGTATCGGCAATGGCACGCTTCGCGCGGATCAATCCTCGGACACTCCACTATTATGACGAGATTGGGCTATTTCAACCAAACAGCAAAGACGAGAACGGGTATCGGTATTATTCCCTTGATCAACTTTTGGATCTCGGATTGATCCTGTCATTGAAAGAATTATCGATGCCCTTAAAAGAGATCCAAACAGCGCTGCAGGGGGATGCCGAGACCATGAGAAACTTATTGGAAGCCAAGCGGCAAACCATCGATGAAAAAATTCAGCAGTTGACCAACATCAAAAAAATCATCGAACGAAAAGCTGCGGATTTGCGCCTGGCTGCAGAAAAAACTTCCCCCTTTACCTTGAAGGAACAGCCAGAGGAATATTTCTCCCTCAGTCCTAGATTAAACGGCGGCTCCATCCCAGAGATGATCACCCAAGCCTACGACCTTTTGATGGCACAGCCGTATCTTTTCTCGAATAACGAATATGGTTTTATGATTCGGACGAACAAAGACGATACGCAAGACATCGACTACGTTTACGTGCGGCAAGAAGAGCCGCAAGGGACTTCCTTCGTGAAACCAGCAGGATGCTATTTAACCGCCATTTATCAGGGGGATGACGAAGGATTGAAACAGTTTTATCAAAAACTCAAGCAGCTGATTGCGACGCACCAATGGCAAATCGATGACTACTTCTATGAACGATCGATCCACGAAACGACCCTTAGCAACGAGCAAGCTTATTTGACAGAGATCCAAGTTCGGATTTTATCTGAGAAATAATGATTCGTTCAAACTGCGCTAAAAAGTAAATAAAAAACGCAACGACAACGAGCAGCTTCTTTCGCCTCGTTGTCGTTGCGTTTTATTTAAATCAAATGGTTTTCTTTCAACAGATCGCCAATGTAGGTATGTTCGGTTTTCTTAACGAAGCCTTCCAAGAGTTTCCGTTCGATAAACGGCAGCTCCATTTCCGTAATTTTTTTCTTATCGGTCAGATAATAGACAGCTTTGGCCAAAGTACGTAGATCATAAGCGGAAGCAAACACTTCTGGTACCCCACGTTCCACATCTAATAGCTGATAAACAGCCTCCATTGCAGTCCGAACGGAATATTCTGTTGTAAAAACAGTGTCTCGTTCAGTCTCTGCGAAATTACCGATAAAAGCTAAGTTTTTGGAGCCATTTGGAATAACCAATGGCCGATCCCCTGGTTCACGCAGCATGAAGTAAGAAGTGATAAACGGCATGTAGACTGGAACTGCCACACTTGATTCTTTTGAAATGCGTTGGATTTCTGCTTCTGACACGCCTAAATGGTAAAGCAGTTCTTGCACGATTTCTTGTCCAGAACATTGTTCAATTGGTTTTTTGATGTAGTTCCCTGGTGTATTTGACAACAAGCCATACACCCATGTGATCGTTTGTTGGTCTTTTTGTTCTTTAAAGTGCGGTTGGCGATGGGTCGCAAAGCTCATCATCCAATTGGAATCTTTGATGGTGATGATCCCGCCAGTGACGATTCTGCCTGTTCGTAACTTGCGATGGGTCAATTTTTCTAAATAAGGTTCCACATCAAAATTCTGCCAAGTCACGGTTGCCGAAACAAACCAGCTTTCTTCAGGTAAGTTTTCATAAAAGACTTCTGGATGACCAAACTCAGGCGATTGCGCCGCCAAGTTTTTCCATAAACGCCAACTGCCACCAGGTGCTTTTGAGATAGGCGCTGGAGTATAATGGTCCCCTTGCGTGGAACTTTCAGTGATCGATCCGTTGGTAACAAAGACCAAGTCATCTTCTGATAAAGGAATTTCTTCGATTGCCCCCGCTTTTTCTAGCACAAGTTTTTGAGCAACTTTTTCCTCGCCCACGATCCGAACATCAATATTGCTGACGGTGCATTCATATTGGAAGTCAACTCCTTGTTCTTCCAAATAAGCAAGTAGTGGTTTGACCAATGACTCATACTGGTTGTAACGGGTAAATTTTAACGCAGTAAAATCAGGCAAGCCATCGATATGGTGCACAAAACGTAACACATAGCGGCGCATTTCAATCGCCGAATGCCATTTTTCAAAGGCGAACATCGTACACCAGTATAGCCAAAAATTAGATTCAAAGAATTCTTCGCCAAAAACATCTTCGATTTTTTTCCCGATCAATTGATCTTCTGAAGTCATAAATAATTGGGTTAATTCTTTTTGTGCTGTCGCAGACAAGGTAAATTCTCCATCATCTGCTGCTCGTTGGCCGCGATTGTGGATGATCCGACAGTTAGACGAATTTGGATCATCGTGGTCCAACCAGTAAAACTCATCTAGCACCGAAGCATCTTCCACCTCCAAAGATGGAATCGAGCGAAATAGATCCCACAGACACTCAAAATGATTTTCCATTTCTCGACCGCCGCGGGTCACAAATCCATCATGGGGAATGAATTTTCCGTCTAATGAACCGCCTGATAAAGAAAGTTCTTCAAGGACGTGGATTTTCTCACCCGCCATATGGCCGTCACGGATCAAGAAGACTGCCGCAGCAAGTCCTGCTAATCCCCCACCAACAATATAGGCTTCTTTCTTTTCGACATCTTTCGGTTTTCTGCTTCTTGCAAAAGCTTCGTAATTTCCGTTCGTATATCTCATGTAGATCCCTCCTAACATTGGTACGTTTTTATGGTATCAGTAACTATTTTTTTTGACAAAAATTTGTACTAGTAAAAACAAGTGATTTTGACAAATCGGCCTTTTTGTCAAAAAAACAGGGCAAAGCCCCACCTTTTAAAAAGATCTGCGCCCAACCCCAAAAGCGCCCCTAAGAAAACTGATGGCAGCTTTCTTAGGGGCGTTTCTAACAAAGGACAAACCCTTTGCCTATTCAATGAAACATTTATTTCACTCGTAGAGCGAAGCTAGCAGTCGAAAAGCCTGATTGTGCTTCGGTGACTGTATAACCCGTGCTTGGCGCATGGATATAGCTTGTATTACTGGTAGCGATCGCTACGTGGTAGGTATTCCCTTTTTGACCCCAGAACAGCAAGTCGCCAGCTTGTGCTTGCGAGACAGGAATGATCGTCCCTGCGCTTTCTTGTGGGACTGTCCAATCACCGATGTTTTTGCCCGTCACTTTTAAGAAGACATAACGTGTAAACCCAGAACAGTCGAAGACATCTGGTCCTTTGCCTCCCCATTGATAAGGAGTGCCAATATGTTTTCTAGCTTCTGCAACGATCGCTGCTCCGTTCACGCTCATCGGAACATTGGAATTGCCTGCGTTGTTATTGTTGCCAGGAGTCGTTGCACTGACTTCCTTCACATACGCTGCAGATACCCAGCCACCCGTTGATAACTTATACCAAGTGGCGTTGCCATTGACTGACGTACCTTGTTTTTGAGCGACTGCTTTGAAGGTAGCATTGCTGCCCAAACTGCTGACTACACTTGCAGAAGTCGATGCATTTGAGCGGACATTCATACCAGTGGTTGTTTGGAACGTTTTATTGATGGCTTGCTCACTCGCATTGTTTGAGCCGTTTGATGAACCAGTGTTGCTTGAACCTGTGTTTGAATTATTGTTATTACTTGTATTTCCAGAACTAGACGTGACGTCACGCACATATGCCGCTGTGATCCAGCCACCAGTCGATACTTTGTACCAAACATTGGTGCCGCCAACGGATGTGCCATTTTTCTGGGCAACGACCTTCACCGTCGTGCTGTTGCTTAGGCTGCCAACGACACTCCCGCTTGTTGAGGCACTCGAACGGACATTCAATGCCGCTGTTGTTTTCACGTTCTTGTTGATAGCCGTTTCTGCAGAAACACTTGTGTTGCCGCCAGAAGAACTATTGCCTGTCGAGCTGCTGGAAACATCTTTGACATAGGCCGCCGTGATCCAACCGCCTGTGGACAATTTGTACCAAGTGGTCGTGCCATTCACCGACGTTCCACTCTTTTGTGCAACGACTTTCACCGTCGCATTGCTGCCTAGTCCACGTACGACACTAGAACTAGTCGTTGCATTTGAACGGACGTTCAATGCAGTAGTCGTTTTCACTGATTTCGAAATTGCTTTTTCCGATGAAGACGACGAATTGGACGAGCCAGTATTGGCAGAAGAAGAGCCTGAGGTGCTTTTCACATAAGCACCTGAGATCCAGCCGCCTGTTGATAGCTTATACCATGTTGTATTGCCATTCACTGAGGTACCGTTCTTTTGAGCCACCGCAGTGATTGTTGTATTTGCTCCTACGCCACTTACGATAGAGGCACTTGTTGAAGCATTTGAACGAACATTCAGTGAAGCTGTTGTTTTAAATTGTCGATTGATCGCCGTTTCAGCTGACGATCTGGCAAGAGTAGCAGTTGTGTTGGTTGATGACGAAGCGTTTGTCGTTTCGGTCGCATGAGCAAGAGACGTAAAGACACCTGAAGTCGATGCTAACGCTGCTGTGATACCCAATCCTTTTTGTACGAAAAGGGACCGTTTTTGTTTCACTAAACGCTTACGTTTGATTTTCCGAGATTCCAATAAAACACCCCCTGTACCCCATTTTAACAAAAATTAATATTTTTTGATATTGTTTTCGTTTTGTATTTTTTTAATTTACGTTTAATAAAACGTGTCATTTATTTTCCTGCGTTATTATTTTTGATCACTTTCTCTTTGGTGTTGCTCAATGGCACTCTATTTAAAAAGATTTATATAAACTACAGAAAAACGCTATTTCATTCAACGTTATTTTAATTCGCGAATAAAAACAGGATTTTTTTTGCAAACAAACCCACTTTTTGAAAAACAAGACTGTTATTTGAATAACATTTCTTTCCAGATCCCCTTTTTCAAAAATCGATACTAAAATCACCCATTTATCATTCCTTTTTTACACGAGGGATTCTGTGAAAAAGTTGCTTCAAAAGGAACGCCGCTTCCAGCTCTGTGATCGACGCTAAGATGAGATCCTGTTACATCGACTCCAACCGGATGCGAATTTCTTGATAGAGAAGTCCCTCATCTCTGCCAAAAGAAATATTTTCACAATGTATATTACGAGAAAGATTATAACACCAAGGAGAAAACCAAGGATTTGCATAAGTTTGTGAAATCATGCTATACTTAAAAAAAAGGAAGAGGTGACCGAGTATGAAAACAAAGACGAAAGAAAAAGTTTATGCTGAACGACAACATAACTATAAAACGAAAAAAGAAGAGATTTTCAAAAAAGCCCTAGATTCCGTACCGACCACAGACAAGAAAAAAGAAGAACAGAAAAAGAAAGCGTAGACTCCTGCGTTTTCTTTTTCTGTTGATTTATAAAAAAGACGAGACTTCACCGATTTTGGCGAATCTCGTCTTTTTCACAATTTTTTTTGTAAACACATGATGCTCCCTATGACTGCCATAAATCCTAGTATCTCCACCACTGTGAAGTGATCATGAAAAACAATGATCGATAAGAAAGCAGCCAGCAATGGCTCAACTGCCGTTAAAACTGTTGCAAGTGTTGAGGATAAATAGCGTAAACTTGTTAAAAAAATCAAATACGCTAGTGCTGTTCCAAATAAAATGACCACCAGCAAATAAAGAATCACTTGAACGTTCAGTTGACTATCAATCTGCCACATTGGATGAACCACATTCGCCAAGCCTCCACCAATCAACATCCCCCAGCCGACAATTGGTAAACTCCCATATTTTTGCAAGAGTTTACGCGGCTGTATAGAATAAAAAGCTAGTGATATCGCTGATGCTAACCCCCAGCCTAGCGCAGATTGGGAAGTCGCTAATTGCTCAATCTGTCCTTTTGATGCCACAGCCGTCACACCAAGTAAGGTTACCAGTAACCAGAAACATGTCTTTAAAGAGGGGAGCTGCCTTTTGGCTATCGCAGCATAGAGTAAAACAAAGAAAGGTCCTGTATATTGAATAATCGTTGCAAAAGAAGCATTGCTTTGCTCAATCGTTTTAAAGTAGGTAAATTGTACGAGAAACATGCCTAAGAAAGAAAACAAGAGCAGCTGAATGAAGTCCTTTTTCTCACGAAATGGGGGAATCAAACGGGCGCGATCCTTTAACCCAATACTCAGCAACAAACACCCTGAAAGAACCAGTCGTGTTGAAACGAGCCAATTTGCTGTAATACTATATTTCGTAAATAAAATTTGTCCAGCGATGCCAGAAACTGCCCACAAAGCTGCTGCTGAACAAGCATAAACAATCCCAACTGTTTTTTTCATAAAAACACCTTTTGTCTTTCACTTTACTTTGTTAGTATTATACCGAATCAGATAGTGAACTTTTGTCAATATCCTGATTGTTTTTAACACTATTCTGTAAAAAGGTGGTGCGGTATGTACTTTGAACGCACAGAAGAAAACGAAGAAACGACCAAACATACAACTACAAATCGCTCCTTCGCAATTTATCAACGTTGCTTGCAACAAAGGCGTGGCGACCAATTGCCTCTGCATTGGCACGACGAGCTGCAAATTGTATGGGTCGAAGAAGGTAGCTTCGTGTATACGATAGACGACGAGCAAATTTTGCTAAGCAAGAATGAGGCGATCATTATTAATAGCCGTGTACTCCATGGTGCTGTTTTAGCTTCACAAAACGTCCGATATTGCTGCTTTGATTTTTCTTCAGGCTTTATTGCTGACCCTGTTTTTAAAGAAGCGATCGAACAATTAGTCCACGATCGCACCCGCAGCTATCGGCGCTTAACCTTAACCGCCCAACACCAAGCATTTGTTCAAACCGTGCGTCTGCCTCTGCTTATTGAACAACGATTTACTCTCTATGAATTGTTTTTAGCTGCCCTTTCACAGCTAATGGCTGCAAGACCTGCTTCACCAAAGAAAGAAACTATCTACTTAATGCTGGCATTTGTCCATGAGCATTATCAAGAACCATTAACGGTTCCTGCGATCGCTAAAGCTGCTGCCATCAATACACGTACTTGTACCGCCCTTTTTCGGCAATACACGACATTGACCCCAATCAACTATCTGATTGATTATCGATTGTCTCAAGCCAAAAACCTATTGATCGAAACGGATGAGCCGATCTCAACCATCTGCTACCACGTTGGCTTCAATCACTTGAGCTACTTTAGCAAAAGATTTCAGCGTAAATTTGGTTTAACGCCGCTACAGTATCGCAAGACCTATCGCGAAGATGATAGAAATTAGATGATCGGTACCAACAGAGCCTCTCATCTAGATAAATTTTGCTATATTCTATAAGCGGTTCAGTACTTTTTTCACTTTTACGCTCATTAGTCCATAAGAATCTCTTTGAAATCCTTTTCTAAAAACCACACACCCAATATTTAGTAGGCGAAAACATGTTCCTACAACATATTGTGGATAAATCTGTTGAAACTGTGCATAACTAAAAAGCCTGCGATTTTTTCGCAGACTTTTTTATTTATTGACAAGCTATTATTATTCTAGAGATAAATAATAGCTCACATTATCTGGTAGCGGTTTAAAGCCATTCTTTTTGTAAAAATCCGCTGCTGGCATACTTTCTTCGGTATCTAACAGGATCGTTGGAATCTCTTTCTTGAGCAGATCCTCTTTGATCCTTTCTAAAAAAGTGGAACCAAGGCCTTTTCCTTGATGCGTGCCAGTAATTAAAAAGGTATCGATCACATACTCTTTTCCTTGATACCAGGGCTTGATAAAGCCTAATGAAAGACCAATCAATTCATTCGATGCTCGGTCTGTTAGTCGATAACCAATAAAAGTATTCATTGCCATCATTGAAGATACATAGTCGGTGATTTGCGGCACTGTCAATTGGTCATTCCATGGTTCTGCTGAAAATACGGCAATATAGTGGTCCACGACTTCTGCTAAATCCGCCGTGGTTAATTCACGCATGCTTACATTCTTTTCCATCCTATCTCCTGCTTCCATCTCTATTTCGGTAAGGGCCTATACTCGAGGAATCCACTAGTTTTTGTGCGTGTATCAATTATCGATTCGTTTGGCATAGCCATTGCCATAACTCGTATAACGACGCTTTTGGTTGACGTCCATTTTTTTATGAATCTCTGCTTCAAGATCGATGAAAAGGATTTCCGCTAACCCAAGAAGATAAATCGCCACATCCGCCAATTCTTCTCCTACCTCTTGTTGCTTCCGATACGCGTCAAAGGCTTCCCCTACTTCACCATATAAAGCCAAAAACTCTTTTTCAATATTTGTGACATTGAATTGGTGATCGATTTTGTTTTGATAAATCGCTTTTTGCATTTCTGAAAGTTTCATAGTCGCTCCTTTTGGGATAGTATACCATTTAATTAAAGTTCAAAATAGAAACTTAGTAAAAAAATCACCTCAAAAAATAGTGACCCCCAAAACGTTAGAATTTTGTTCTAACTTTTGTAGGTCACTCTAGTATAGGATTCATCCTGTTTTGTTTATTCTGCCCGCTCCAATTCAGCAGATTTGATTGCAACCCGTTGAGCGATTTTTAGAAATGGAAAATAGATTGCTACACAGACGACGATGATGATCACTTGAACCAAAACAACTTTAAAATCCCCTTTTGATGCCAACAATGCACTAAGAATTGGTGGTGTCGTCCAAGGAACCATCACAGAAAGCGGCTCAATGAATCCTACTGCGGTAGCAAAGTAGCCAATCAACGTCGCAACAATTGGACTTGCAACGAAGGGAATGATCATGGGTAAATTGAAGACGATCGGTAAACCAAAGATGATTGGCTCGTTGATATTAAAAATACCCGGAGCTAGGGATAGATTGACGACATCCCGAAAAGGTTGGTAATTGCGGACGAATAAGAGCACTGCAATGATCAAGCTGATCGTAAATCCAGTCCCGCCTAGTTGTGCGAAAACCGTCACGAATGCTGAATTTAAGATATTGGGTGGCGTAGCGCCTTCTTGCACGGCTTGCATGTTTTCATTCATATTGACTAACAGCAATGGATCTAACAAGGTGCCATTGATGACGGTTTGGTGAATGCCTAAAGTAAACAGAAAATTGCCCGTTGAATAGATGATCAAGAACCCAAAAATCGATGTGTTCAATAAACGCAGTGGTTCTTGGATCACTGTTGAAATGATTTGAATCAGGTCGGTATCAAAGGCTGCTAGCACGGTCGCAACTACGGCAAAGAAGGAAATCACCAAAATAGCAGGGATCAACGTGCTGAAGGATTTGCTGACGGCAGGAGGAACTTGATCCCCTAAATTGATTTTTAGGTGCTTGTTTTCTGACAGTCGAATAAATAATTCCGTGGCAACTAACCCACAAATGATTCCAGAAAACATCCCTTTGGTCCCGACATCGTCAAATAGCATCACACCACTGATGGTCACTTCTGCTTGAGCGCCTTCTGGCATCACGGCATGAGCCATCGCCAACATGACCACTAAGCAAGTCGTTGCCACAAAGGTTGCATTGATGGCGCTCGGATTGTTTTTATTGCGGCAAAGAAAATAAGCGATCATCGGGGCGATCAGCAGACCGGCGATATTCAATGTTCCATTGGTGATGGAATTGCCAAACACTTGCATTCGCGCCAAGGCAGCCCCTTCTAAAAACCATGGAAAGAAGACATTATTAAACAACACAGCGATCCCTGCGATAATAAAGGCAGGCATTAAGGTCGCAAACGCATCACGAAGACTTTTGAGATGAACCTGATTGCCGAGACGGACCGAAAACTCTGTAAATTTATCTAAAAACGTGCGCTTATCTGCTGCCATTTTTGTTCCTCCTATTCTGTATATGGGTTTGTATAGATCGTACTACCATTGGTTTTGATCACTTCTTTGAACCATTCATACGATTTTTTCGGTACACGTTTCATATCTCGCAACTCATGGTTGCCACGATTGACATACACGAGTCCGTATCGTTTCTCCATATCACCTTGCGAGCTCAAAATGTCGATCAGCCCCCAACCAAGATACCCAAGACAGACCACTCCATCTTCCACCATCGCTTCAAACATCGCTCGAATATGCTCTTGATGATAGGCAATACGGTAATCATCTTGAATCGGTTCTTTGCCATCCCAATGCTCTCTGACACCAATCCCGTTTTCAATCGGAAACACTGGCAACCGGTACCGCTGATAGACTTTATTTAAGACATCACGGAAGCCGAGCGGATCAATTTGCCAATTCCATTCCGTCGTTTTAATATACGGATTGTCTTGTTTTCCAAAAGTCATGTACCGATTCGGCGGCGTTCCTTCAGGAATTTTTTCAGCATTCAAGGTAGAAGAAGCATAATAGCTAAAGGCAATGTAATCATTTTTCTGCGCTGCGATCGCTTCTAATTCCCCAGGTAAAATATTCATATTGAGTTGATGATTTTTCACGTATCGGTCTTGTGCTGCCGAATACTTGCCGTGCGCATAGCAATCTAATAAAGTAAAGTTCGCAAATTCATCAAACTCTCTTGCTGCTTTGATGTCTTGTGGACGACAAGTCGCTGGATACGCCTCAGAATACGCCAGCATGCCGCCGATCTTCGCATTTGTTGTTTCATGAAGATAATTACAGATTTCTGCATGGCAAACCATGACATTGTGGAAAATCTGATACAATTCTTCTGTCGTTTCTTCCCCTTCTAAATAACCGCTGATCTTAAAACCATGGTCTTGGTGGAAAAGATTTTGTTCGTTAAAGGTTAACCAATAATGGACTTTATCCGCAAAACGATCTACCATTTCTTTTCCAAAACGAATGAATGCGTCCTTCACTTCTTTGCTGATGAACCCGTTATAGGTTTTCGCCAGATGCAGAGGCATATCAAAATGGTACAAACAAATCATAGGCTCGATCCCTCGAGCTAACAAATCATCAATAAAACGATCGTAATAGGCGATCCCTTCTTCATTAAAGGCACCATCTCCATCGTGAACGACCCTTGACCAAGAAATTTGGAAACGATACATGTTCATCCCCAAATCTTGCATATAATCAAAGTCTTCTGTATACGCATGATAGTTATCATTTGCTACATGCCAATCGCTAGCCTGTTCCGAAGCTTCCCGTATATCATAAACGGATAAGCTTTTACCGCCTTCATTCCAACCGCCTTCTGTCTGCATACTGCTGACACTGTTCCCCCAATAAAATTTTGTCATATTGATTCCTCCATCGTTTGTATTCGCTTACAAAACCTATTATAATTAGGTGAAATAGGCATGTAAATTTTTCAAAAACTCATGTAAAGCTTTTTCTATACATGTGAATTTCAGCGGATTCTTTAGTGATAGACCTTGTTTTTATCCCCTTCAAACAAAACTCAAGTCCATGAATTTCTTTACATAAGGAGTGATGACTATGACAAAATACAAAGAGATCGTTGATCAGTTGCGGACGAATATTTATGAAGGTGTTTTTCCAGCTTTATCAAAACTACCGGAACAAACGGCGTTAGCCAGACGATTTCAATCCTCGCGAATGACGATCCAAAAAGCGCTAAATCAACTGAAGCAAGAAGGCCTGATTTCCACCAAAAGAGGTCATGGCACCTATGTCAATTCAGCTACCTACCAAGGACAGATCAATGAGTATATCGGTTTAGTCAACCGATATGGCGGACGGCATAAAGTGCAAAGTAAAATCATTAGTTTCAATGTACGTTTTCCAGAAGCCAACGAAATGGATTACTTGTCTTTGCGAGAAAACGAACCTGTTTATGATATCGTACGACTGCGCTATGTTGATAACGAACCCTTTGAATTGGAGTACACGATCATGCCCATCAAAACCATTCCCGATATTGATATGGCGATCCTTGAACACTCGATCTATCGATATATCACTGATTCCTTACATCTCAAAATAGGTCCCGCCATACGTAAAATCCGTGCCGACAAAGCGGATTCCTATGATATCAAATATTTAGAAGTCGATCCCAATGATCCGATCTTAGAATTAGAACAAGTTGCTCGTCTCTCCGACGGACGACCCTTCGAATTTTCGCAAACTCGTTATCCTTACCAAAATCGTGAGATTTACTATCTTTCTGAACCTTAATGGCAAAAAAACAAGTCTGAAGAAAACTCAGACTTGTTTTTATTGTCCAGGGAAGGTGAATTCGTTAAGATTCTTCGGTTTTTTTCGCCGTTCGCTCAGGGCTGACCCAAACGCCGCTGCCGTAGCCAAGGATGGTCTTGACGGCTGGAATAAAGGTAGTGACGATCGTTATGGCATTGATCATCCAGTAAAACAGCTTGTAAAAAGGTGCAAAACGGAAATACTTCAGCTTGCTGCGGTTATCATCCGCCAAGAGGCTGGTAAATAGCTGCATCACCCCCGCAATCATCTCGAAACAAACGAAGAGAAAGGCCATCGTAAACATATGATAGATCCGTTCGTAATTCCCAGTTGCACCATAATAGATCAGATAGAAGACAAACAAGGCAGATGAAAGCCAGAAAAAGAATGACCAGATGATACTTAATTTTTGATCGACAAACATAGCGGTTCGACCAATGTTTTCAAAAGGATGCAAAAAGACCTTTTTAAAGTTGGTCAGCCATACTTCTGTACCGCCCTTCGCCCAGCGTTTCCGTTGTCGGTAGAGCATCTTGAGTGTTTCTGGCACCTCCACTCGTGAAGCAAATAAAGACAGCCAACCTCGGAATTGGTGGTCCCAGGCAATACTGATGTCTTCTGTTGCTCGATTTTGTCGAAACAGACCCACGTCCATCAATGCCGCGCGGCGATACATCGTATTGGCACCGCTATAGGCATAGATGACGCCGAAAACGGCTTGCTGGGTCCGTTTGATAATTCCTACGATACTTGAAAACTCAACAGTTTGTGATTTTCCTACGATCGTTGTGCGGTTTTGAACATCCATATTCGCCGTAATGGCAGAGATATTGATGGAGTCTTGGCGGATGAAGTAATTGACATATTTCCATAACGCGTCAGGTTCAGGAACCGTATCTGCATCGTTGCTCAAGATCAATTCCCCTTTGGCAAACCCTACCCCAATATTAAAGGCATGGGCTTTTCCTTGATTTTTTTCGATGCGCAACACTCTTAGATTTGGGTACTGTTCCATCAATCGGTCTAGTATCACAGGAGTTTGATCCGTTGAGCCATCATCAGTCACCAACACCTCATAATTGCTGTAGTTCAGATTGTTCATTAAATAATGAATCGTGTCTTCAATAACGATTTCTTCATTGTGAGCTGGTACCATAATCATGATCATCGGCTTGATCTCTTCGGGGATCGGTATCCACTCTAATTGTCGATAACGGAACAAAAAACGATTGCAGATCACCCCAATGAACCAAGCAAAGCCACCTAAAATTGGATACGTGAAGAGAATCATCAAAACGACTGTTAAAAATGTGTCCAACCACGGGAACCCAGTATCAAAATTGACAACCATCAGCCCACCCCATTTCTACGGAAAAGTTCTTGGATCTCTCTTTCTCCGATGTTTTGCTCCGGTGCAACCGCGTAGTATTTTGCCCCGTGGCGTTCTTCTTTCGTCCCGAAGCGTTCTTCGTAAAATGCTTCTAGCAACTCTTTGCGTTTTTCCAAGGCAGCTTCATCATGCATCGATTGCTTTTGCAGCAATCGTTTGAAGCGGCGGTTGTTCCTCAAAGTTAATAAAGTAAACGTAAGAACTAAAATCAAAAAAGAAATGCCTAAAAATAACGCTAGAAATTCGAAAGTGACTGCTTCTTCTAAATAGGTCCGAAAGGCGATCCGATCCGCCAGATTCGGCAGCGTCAACGGAATGGCCAGCCAGACAAAGGGAACCAAGACCATCAGCCAAGCAAGAATCGTCAAAATCGTTTGGCGGGTCTTTAAAGCGGAACGACCTTTTTGAAAATACGCATCGGTGACCAACCGTTCTTTGACTTCTTCCCGTGTCACTCGTTGTTTCATTTTACTCACTCCTTAAATTTTTTTTAATTTGCTGTGAAGAAAAAGAAGCAACAAAAGCAAGTCGTCTGGACCTGCTTCGTTCTTCTTCTGTTTGTCTCACTTAGATTTCTTGCCAACTTTCAACGCATTGAACAGCGTGTGAAATTGGCCTTTAAAGGACATCACTTGCTCAAACACATCTTCCCCATCATTCAGCATCTTGACCGTCACCCAGCCTAATGCTTCGGTAATACCGCTAGCCACACTGGCATTGATTGCAGCTCCAGCAACGGTGCCGACTGCTGGGACAAATTTCAAGATATTGCCAACGGCACTGCGACCAAAACTCACAACGACTAGCTCTTTCGAAATACTTTTCGCTAACCCTTCACGCCATGTTCGCCCAAAAATACGATACAAACGGGCCATCATTGTCATCTGAACTGGCACAAGTAACACTGCATCTGAAAAGGGAATCGGTGAACAGCCGATGATCGCCGCCGTCAAAGAAGCCGCATGGATCGTGCGGTGGGCTTTTTTCCGCGTTTCATCACCTACGCCAACTAAAAACTCCTCAAATACCTGATCAAATTGATCCTTGCTTTTCGCTAACACTTTTTCCGCCTGGGCTTTTGATCCGTCATAGCCTTTCATCACCAGGGCAGCCGATTTTTTCGGCATTCGCTTCATGACATCCGCAAAAAAAGAAGTAAACTCCGCTTCTTCTTGCAACTCTTCTCTCGTTTGACTTTGCTCGACTTGAACGGACTGTTCCGTTAATAATTCATTTTCGTTTTGTTTCTTTTTGCGTTTTATCCATGGTTTTTTCAAAGAAATGTCTCCTTCTTTCGACTCGTTGTTCATTTAAAAATCAAAGTGAGCCATGATTTTGTTCCTCATTCTATTTTAGCTCAGGTTTTTCAAGATAGCGAAAATGTAGCTTGAGAGAGCTTACACTTGCTAAAAAATGCAAATTTGCATCTTTAGATTATTTATTTATATTATCGTTTTTTTATGCTATGATACACAAAAGGAGTGGATCGAATGAAAAAGAAATTGAATTGGAAAGTCCTTTTTTATCTAGGCTTATTGACTCACTTTCTTTTAAGCGGGATCTTCGCATTCTTTGGAGTCGAAATACCGTTTCTTTATAAACGTTGATCTTCACGTTTTCTCAGAACCATATCATTCAACCCTTTGCTCTATGTTGAGAGAATCCATCATTCTATCGTCCATTCAATCTAATCAGAAAAGGTGATTTTCTTGTCCATTTTATTTGATCTATTGCAGCTGCTTGCCGTTATCTGTATCGCGTATTTATTGTTCACAAAAAACCATTTCCTCAAACAATTAACTGCTGTTCAGAAAATGGTCTTTGTTGTTTTATGTATTTCGGTGATACTGCCGGCTCTCTACGAATTTATTACTGGTTTTGCGCAGGGATTTTGGGAACGGTTGTAACTGACGTTCCTTACAAAACACACTGCCTTTACAAGACAAATAGATAGCTTATATCTACCACTCCTTTCTCCTTTTATTCAAGCAATGAACCAATTCTTTGGTGCATAGAATACTAAGAAGAAAGGTTTTTTGTCTTTTTCTGTGTTGAAGTATTTTTTGATCGCAAAAAAAAGAACCCCTCAAAAGAGGAGTTCTCAAGGCTTGCTTACATCATGCCGCCCATACCCATTGATGGGTCCATTGCAGGAGCTGCTGGCGCTGCTGGTTCTGGTTTGTCGGCAACGACTGCTTCAGTCGTTAACAATAATGCGGCAACAGAAGCTGCGTTTTGTAATGCAGAACGCGTCACTTTTGTTGGGTCAACGATCCCAGCTTCTAGCATGTTTACCCATTCGCCAGTTGCTGCATTGAAACCAACGCCTAAGTCAGCGTTTTTCAATTTGTCGATGATCACTGAACCTTCGTAGCCTGCATTTTCAGCAATTTGACGAACTGGTTCTTCTAAGGCACGTAAAACGATTTTGACACCTGTTGCTGCATCGCCATCTGTTTCGATTTCTGCAACTTTGTTGATGACATTCACTAAGGCAGTTCCCCCACCTGAGACCATGCCTTCTTCAACAGCGGCACGTGTTGCATTCAATGCATCTTCAATACGTAATTTCAATTCTTTCAATTCAGTTTCAGTTGGTGCCCCAACTTTGATCACTGCAACCCCACCAGCAAGTTTTGCTAAGCGTTCTTGTAGTTTTTCACGGTCAAAGTCAGAAGTTGTATCAGCGATTTGGTTTTTGATCAATTGAACGCGTGCGTCAATTGCTTCTTTTTCACCAGCACCTTCAACGATTGTTGTGTTGTCTTTATCCACAACCACTTTGCTTGCTTGACCTAAGTTATCGATGGTTGCATCTTTCAACTCAAGGCCTAAGTCTTCAGTGATCACTGTGCCACCAGTTAAGATCGCAATGTCTTCTAGCATTGCTTTACGACGGTCACCAAATCCTGGTGCTTTCACTGCAACAACATTGAATGTTCCACGGATTTTGTTCAATACAAGTGTTGGTAATGCTTCGCCATCAACGTCATCAGCGATGATCAATAATGGTTTTGATTGTTGTAAGATTTGTTCTAACAATGGCAAGATATCTTGGATGTTAGAGATTTTTTTGTCAGTGATCAAGATGTATGGATTTTCTAACGCTGCTTCCATTTTATCGTTGTCAGTTACCATGTATTGTGATAAGTAACCACGATCAAATTGCATTCCTTCCACAACATCTAATTCTGTTTCGATCCCTTTTGATTCTTCAATAGTGATAACACCGTCATTGCCGACTTTTTCCATTGCATCAGCGATGTATTGACCAACTTTTTCACTACCAGAAGAAACAGCACCAACTTGTGCGATTGCTTCTTTTGAATCAACGATTGATGAAATGTTGTGTAGCTCTTCTACAGCCACTTTTGTTGCCATTTCGATCCCACGACGAATACCTAATGGGTTCGCACCAGCGGTGACATTTTTCAATCCTTCACGAACGATTGCTTGTGTCAATAACGTAGCAGTCGTTGTTCCGTCACCAGCGATATCGTTTGTTTTTGAAGCGACTTCAGAAACAAGTTTTGCGCCCATGTTTTCAAAATGATCTTCTAATTCGATTTCTTTAGCGATCGTTACACCGTCATTTGTGATCAATGGTGAACCGTAAGATTTTTCTAAAACCACGTTACGACCTTTAGGGCCTAAGGTTACTTTTACTGTATCTGCTAATTTATCTACCCCACGAAGCATTGCTGCGCGTGCGTCTTCTGCAAATTTGATTTCTTTTGCCATGATTTCATCACCTCAAGTATTTTTTATTTTTCTTATTCTACTACTGCAATGATATCTTTTGCAGCAACGATCAAATATTCTGTTCCTTCATATTTCACTTCTGTGCCAGCGTATTTTTCGAACATTACTTGTTCGCCAACGTTGACAGCAACAGGAGCTTTTTCACCGTTTTCGAGCGTGCGTCCTTCGCCGACTGCAATAACGGTACCCGTTTGTGGTTTTTCTTTTGCTGCTGATGCAAGCACGATTCCGCCTACAGTTTTTTCTTCTTCTTTTGCGACTTCGATAATCACACGATCACCTAATGGTCTTAACACGATAAATCCCTCCAATGAATGTTATAGAATTTAGCATTAGCACTCTCTTGTATCGAGTGCTAACTTACAGTTTCAATATTACTCATTTTCCCAAATTTTTGCAAGCCTTTTGCTAAATTTTTTTTGCATTTCTAATTGATTGATAAATATAGTAGGATTTTTTGTTTCTAGAAGCAACCTAGTCTATAATGAAGCAAAGGAGTGTGAGGAAACAACTATGTCTTTATCAAAATATTCTTTGTCCACGATTCTTACTTACGGCATCGTCTTTTTTCTACCGATCGCCTTCGTCCCTAGCGGACATCAAGTAGCAGCAACGACGATCGGTTACTTAGCTGGTGCAGCGATCATGTTTTTCTTGTATTTCAAACAAACAGAACCGCTATCGTTTGAACACAAAAAAACCAAAGTCTCAGCGATTCTTATTTACGGGCTAACCGGCATTGTCGCAGCGATTTTGTTGCAAAATCTAGCCATCTTTATCGAATCCTTTTTCGGAGAAGTCAGCGCTTCGCAAAATACCGAAAACATCATTGCCATCGTGGTGCAAAACCCACTCTTTGCTCTCGCAGCAATGATCGGTGGGCCAATTATGGAGGAATTTGTCTTCCGCAGAGCCTTAGTTGGCATCATTGGGAAATACAGCAATGTTTGGGTTGGTGTAGTGGTCAGCGCCGTAGCCTTTGCCTTTGCCCACAATGACAATCATCTCTTAGTCTATATTTTCTTAGGACTGTTCTTTTCTGGGCTTTATGCTTTGACCGGCAGTATTTGGACTTCCATGATCACCCATGTGGGAATGAACACTTTAGTTATTATTATTCAGTTATTGCTTCATTACGGCTATATCCAAATGCCCTAAAGAAAAAACGCTACGCAGAAATTTTGG
>NZ_BCPT01000022.1 GCF_001544095.1 Enterococcus casseliflavus NBRC 100478
ACATCTAGTATAGCTAGTTTCTGCATGATGGGCTTTTTTGTCTTGTTTATGAAGGTAACCTAAGCAGTCACAATCTGGCGAAAATCAGAAAAATCGTGATCTATAGTGACAAATCATAAGGGGAGTTGCCGTTCGGACAGCGAATCAATCGAACCTTTACCATACAAAGAGAAGAAAAATACTCGTTACCGAAAGAAGCGAATGCCTTTGGTAACGAGTATTTTTCGACAAAGTTCGTTAACTAGCTAAAAAAAGAAAAAAAGCAAAACAGGCAGATACACCATGTACAGTAATACGGAATAGCCTAGACATGAAGTTGCAAATTCTTCATCCCCTTGGTAGTTTCGTACAAGGATCGGGACAGAGTTTTGGACGGGCATAGAGGCTTGAATAATAAACACAGAAAGCATCAATTCAGGAACAGGGATGATTCTGCTTAATAGCCATACAACGAGAGGCGAAAGAATGAAGCGACCAAACAGGACACCAGCAATGTCTTTGGTCATTCGCAAGTTCTTGAGCCCGCCAAAGTACACGATGATCCCGATAATAAACATTGATAGAGGCGTCGTTAAATCTGCTAGGTAGCTTCCAAGCCCATCAACAAAGGAGGGCAGTGGTAATGTGAACAGCATCCAGATCAAGCCGATAATGAAACCAATCAAGGCTGGCGAAAAAATCTTTTTTAGCATGACCAATGGATGAAAGGAAATGCGGGCTTCGCCGAAATCGGGGTTATCTTTTGCTAACTCAAAAATACCGATGGTCCAAAATAATGTCGTATTTACGATGTAGTACAACAATACATAGGGAACGGCTTTTTCACCAAAAATGGCTAAATTGATCGGTAAGCCGATGAAGATCGTATTGGAAAAGGTAAACATGGCGGAAAATGCCCCTTGGTGTTTGGTTTCAACTTGCGCGAAACGGCGCCATAAATAACCGGCGAAGTAAGTGATCATCATGGAAAGCAAAGGGATGATCATCCCGGAAACTAAGGAGAGAAACTCGTCTTTCGTAAAGTTTTTAATGATCGTCAAAAACATATTGGCGGGTAATGAGACATTTAACACCAGTTTTGAAAACGTATCGGCGGTTCGATTAGAAAACCATTGTTTGTAAGACAACCAATAACCGATAAACATGAGACTGAAAATGACAAAAATATTGATATATGCTTGAAACATGCGCTCACCTCTCATTTACTATAGCGAAAGGCAATAGAAGAAGCAACTGATTCCCATTTGAAAACAACAAAAAACCAAACCGCCCAATGAGCGATTTGGTCAAGAATTACTTCCGTTGCTGCTTGCCAGCGTTACGACCTTTTCCGTTAGGCTTTGTCGTGTTCAACGCTTTTTTGACAGCTTCTGCTTTTTCAGGCGTTACGTCTTTACGAGGCGTAACTACCGTTTTAGGCGGATTTGCTTTCATTTCCGCTTCGACTTGGGCACGAATTTTTGGTTTCATGATGACATTCGTGATAAACGTTTGGATACAACTGAAGACCCCACCAACTACCCAGTAAAGTGTCACACCAGCTGGTGCACTCATGGACATGAAAACGATCATCAATGGAGAAACGATCAACATGGTTTTCATCGTTTTTTTCTGTTCTTCAGGAATCCCGATGGTTGAGATATATCCTTGTGCCAAGTAGGAAAGACCAGCAATCGCCACAAAGAGAATGCTGGGGTCGCCTAATGATACGCCAAAGAATTCAGAGTTTTGGATTCCTTGTGTGTAACGAGCGGTGAAATAAAGAGCAGAGAAGATCGGCATCTGAATCAGCAAAGGGAGACATCCGATACCGCCAAACATACTGACGTTGTTTTCAGAGTAAATTTTTTGCATCTCCGCTTGCGCTTGCATTTGTTCTTCCCGAGTGGTTGCTTTTTTCAAATTGGCTTGCGCAATATCCACTTGAGGTTTCAGAAACTGCATTTTTTCACTTTGAACCATCGTTTTGCGAGACTGATGGATCCCTAATGGTAAGATAATGACACGGACAACGATCGTTACGGCGATGATCGCCCAGCCGTAAGACCAGTTGAAGTTTTCAACGAGCATCGTGATCATATCCCCTAATGGTTTCACCAAAAAGCGATAAATCATTCCTGTTTCTTTCGGCGTACCATCAGCATTGGTACTGACACAGCCTGATAATGCTAATAACAGGCCAAATAATCCTGATGAAAGTAGCCATTTATTCATTTTAGACATTCTATTCTTCCTCTTCACAATAAATTTAGACAAAAATAACTATACTAAAAAAGACCGACTATTTCAATGTACAAAGAGAAATTCATTGAAAAATCAATCTTTCGACTTAGAAAACATTCAATTGTTAATAGTACACTACATCAAAACTCCGACGCTCTTTGATAGCATCGTCTGGTTGGATGTCGATCTGATTTACTTTCCCAGCGGGTGAAGGAGAATCCTTAACCCCAGCAACAAAGGCATCGATGGCTTTGTCATCGCCAATTGCTTCAATCGAAACAGAACCATCCGCTTCGTTTTTTACAGATCCGGTGACGCCCAACTGATCGGCAAGCATTTTTGTGGTATAACGAAAGCCGACGCCTTGGACACGTCCTTGCACATGGATTCGTAGTTTCTTCATGGACAATCCCTCCTCTGCTTTATATGATAGCGTTTTTTCAGTAAAAGAACAAGTTAGATCGATTGACTCATGCTATAATGAATCGAGGTGACAAGATGAAAGAAATTCAATCGAAAAAAAATACCTTTATCAAGGAAATCAAAAAACTAACACAAAAAAAACATCGGACACAAACCAATAGCTATTTGATCGATGGCTGGCATTTGGTGCAAGAAGCATTGCATGCAAAAGTACCCATCAAAGCATTGTTGGTGACCCCGCGAGGGTTAAGTGAAGCCAACGGGCAACTCGATGATTATCAGGAAGAAAGCTATTTGATCACAGAGGAGATCGCAGCGATGCTTTCTGATTTGCCAACACCACAAGGGATTTTTGCCGTGGTGGAAAAGCAAGAACAAGACTTACAGACACTGACGGGCAATTGGCTGATTTTAGATAATGTGCAAGATCCTGGAAACGTTGGCACCATGATTCGAACAGCGGATGCCGCTGGATTCAGCGGGGTTTTTCTCGGCGAAGGAACAGCCGATCTCTACAGCACCAAAGTATTGCGCAGCATGCAAGGTAGCAACTATCATCTGCCGATCGTAGAAGGAGCGATCCCGCCATTTTTAAAGCAGCTGCAGGCAGCTGGTGTGGCGATTTATGGTACCGAGTTAAACAAAGAAGCAGTCCCTTATACCGAGCTTCCTAAAGAACAAGCGGCTGCCTTCATTTTAGGCAACGAGGGGCAAGGGGTCAATCAGGAACTGTTGGCATTGACCGATAAAAATCTATATATTCCTATCTATGGTCAGGCGGAATCATTGAACGTCGCCATTGCGGCAGGTATTTTGATGTATTTTGCTGTCAGCTAGATTTTTAAGGAACTGTTAAACTATTTGAATCTATTGCACCTCACCTAGAAACTTGCAGGAATAGGTGCTATACTTTGTCTTGTAACAATCAAGCAGATCAAAAAAGGTGGCAGACAAAAATTTATGACAGAAAAATGGCAAGAAGATAGCGAATATATGTCTTACGTGGCTGACCTGTTAGAAACAGAAGCTGTAAAAAAATTAGCCAATTTTGTGCAGCATATGAACTCCACACGTTTGGAACATTCGATCAGCGTCTCTTATTATAGTTACAAATTGGCCAAGAAATGGGGCGGCGATGCTCGTGCAACAGCTCGTGCAGGACTCCTTCATGATTTATTTTATTACGATTGGCGTACTACAAAGTTTGACGAAGGTACCCATGCGTACATGCATCCACGAATCGCAGTAAAAAATGCCGAAAAAATCACTGAACTTAGTGATCTTGAAAAAGATATCATCTTGAAACATATGTGGGGAGCAACGATTGCACCGCCACGCTATAAAGAAAGCTATATCGTCACGATGGTGGACAAATATTGTGCGATCAAAGAAGCATCAGAACCCCTTACAGACAGCATGAAAGAAAAATGGCAACAACGCTTCTGGAAGAAACATCGCACGATTCAATAAGAAAAAAGTTCTTCGAACCAACTGGTTCAAAGAACTTTTTTTGTTTGTTTAGCCAAAAATAAGTTGGAGGATCGCTGCACCTGCATAGAGAATCAGTAAGGTGATCAATACCGTTAAATGTCGTCTTTTGTGCATAAAAAGGATTGCCACGAATTCTCTTAAAAAGGCATTCGGTAAATAGTAAAAGGCAGTAGGTGCTCCGATACCATCCGCTTTAAGTTGGGCTTGATCTGCATAGAGACCAGCACGAAAAATATGGTAATTGTTTGAGGCAAAGATTGCTTTGTAGCCCTTTGGCTTAAGCGAATCCATGATTTCTTTCGAAAATTTCATGTTTTCATAAGTAGTCGTGGAATTTGTTTCCACTAAAATCTCACCTTCTGGTACGCCTTGGGCAATCGCATATTCTTTCATAGCAACAGCTTCCGGCAGCTGCTCATCGCTTCCTTGTCCGCCTGACATCAGTAATCGAGGAGCGGTTTTTTTGGCTTTAAATTGCGCTTCGTAGAACGAGATCGCTGTATTGATGCGTTTTGCCAATAAAGGGGAGACCGTGGTGCCATTCAAAAGACCTGCTCCTAAGACGATGATAAAGTCCTGATTATAGCGAGGATGGTTGAACTGATAAATGACTGAAATGGATAAAAAGTTCAAAAAGACTACAAACAGATACAAAAGACTTAGGGGAACAATGCCGAATAAGGTTCGGATCCAATCTGGGAAAAAGTGCAAAAGGGTATCTGAAAATAGTAATACGGTCAAAACCACCGCTAAGATCAGGGTCAATAGATTGGCGATCGATCGCGATTCTCTTCGTAGAACAATAATGGAATTCCAGTAAAGAAAGACCACGAGCGTTGCCAAACCGAATAATAGTACAGCAAAGAAAATCGCTAGTAAAACAGCCAATAGGCCACCTACAAGAATATCTTGGGTTCGGTATAAATTAATGACTAAATAGCCGCCAAAAGCCAACACGAACAAATTAAAGAGTAAGCCATTTACGAGTTGATGCTTGTTGCGCCGATAAGAAAATAAAAAAAGGCCGGCGAAGGCGACGGGTATCAGAATAAAGAAACTACCTGTCCGTAATTCTGAGACAGCTAAATAAATTAGCAGGGCTAAGATCGTCCAACAACATTCAAAAAAGAAAATATCCGGATCATCTTTTTTCTTGCGCCATTTTTGAACGACGATCACGCCCGACACATAGCTGATGGCAAAAATCAGCAATTGCGTAAAATCCATGTTTTTCACTCCTTTAACGATACACTTAGTATACCGAAAAATGACAGAAATTGCTTGTTGCTAAGGTCAAAGTTGCTGAATTTCTTGCAATTCGCTAAAATGAAGGAAAGAAGGAGGAAGGAACATGCAATTAGGTGAAGTGATTCGCGTCGAACGACCCGCTTTTTATGTGATTGGAAAAGAGGGCAAGGGGTTAGCAGAAGAAGGTGCTTCTTGGGTACCAGCGCTCTGGGAACTTGCAACAAAGGATTTTGAAGAGATCGAATTTCTCGTAAGTGATCAAAAGGCAGAAGAACTGGAATTTTGGGGCTTGATGAGTGATGGCACCAATTGGTTAGAGCCTTGGCAAGAAACCGGTCGCTACTTGGCAGGCGTTCAAGTCCAGACAGAAAATTTTCCTCCTGTCGGTTGGGTCCGTTGGGAAATGCCCGCAATGACCTATCTCGTTGTAAAAACGGATGAAAAAAACTTAACGATGATGACTGAAAAAATGCTGATGGAAGTTTTATCAGAAAACGACGTCCAGTTGTCAGCAGCCATCCAAGAAAGGTATCTTCCTCATTTTAAGGAGGGGGAAGTTGAATTGTTTTTCCCTGTAGAACCATTGGCAACAGCAACGGTGGAAACAGTAGAATAAAAAAAATCTGTCCGAGAAGCAGTCTTTGCTTCGGACAGATTTTTTCGTTTAGGTTAAAAAAGATTACTGAAAAAGTTGGACACGCCGCGCCAAGCACGAACAAAGATGTTGGCTTTTTCCACCGTTTGTGTTGTGATCAATCCTGCAGTCTCGTCATGATCGGAATCATCAATATAACCAAGCGTATCAGCTGGAATCGAAGCACTTACGGTACCGACTTCTGTGCCCTCAGTCAATGGCGCTTGCAGGGCAGAATCACGATAATGCTCATTAAAGTCAATGGTTGTTTCAAAGGCTGTGGCATCCATATCTCCACGTACCCATAAGGTCAAACCTTGATTTAAGGCAACGGGCACACTCAATTCTTTCCCATCTTTGACTGCAACCGTCTGGGTATCTTCTAGTTGCGCATTTTCTGGTAAAATCTCTACTTGTTCCCAAGCGTCAAACGAGTAATCCATCAAACGGCCTGTTTCAATAAAACGAACACTAGGATTTTCTGCATGACCATTGACGTTTAGCACCACGGTGATGATTCGTTGCCCATCTTTAACGGCGGTTCCGACAAAGCAGGCGCCTGCCATATCTGTCGTACCAGTCTTCAGACCGTCGACACCATCTTTCGTATTCGTAAAACCTGGAAGCATCCAGTTCCAATTGACCATCTCGACAGGTGAATAGGAACCTTCACCAAATTGTTTTGTTGAAAGGCTGGTTACTTCCAAAACATCTGGAAAGTCTTGTAACAAATGACGGGCAATCAATGCCACATCTTTTGCGGATAGTTCGTTTTCATCAGTTGAAGTTGATCCTGGGTAAATATTTTCCCCTAGATAAGCATTGTTCAAGCCAGAAGCATTGACGATTTTTGCATCGGTGATGCCCCATGATTGCACTTTTTCTTGCATTAAATCCACAAAGGCACTTTCAGACCCAGCAATCAGCTCCGCGAGCGCGACGATTGCAGCATTTGCAGATTGGATATAACTGGCATCATACAGATCTTTTACTGTATAGGTAACGTCTTGATGCAAAGGGACATTTGATAAGTTAGGGGACACGCTGAGATTCGCGGCATAATCGGAAATAGGCACAGGATCATCCCAAGCGATCGTTCCTTGTTCTACTTGCTCAGCGACAAGGTAGAGGCTGATGATCTTGGTGATGGAGGCAATACCCATGGCTGTCTCGCCATCTTGATCATACAACACTTTCCCTGTGTCAAAATCAATGGAGTAGGCGGCTTTGGCGTCAATCGAAAAATCTTGGATCTCTTCGATGCTCATTGCTGTATCATCAGCATATGAAACGAGGGGGATGCCGACAGCAGCAAAGAGGATTGCCAAAGCAGCAACGAAGGAATACCCGAACTTGGTTATTTTCTGCATATATGTAGTAGCTCCTTTTAAGTTGTATCTAAGCAAAAATTTTAACAAAGAGTATCCGCTGTTGCAATACTCTAAGAGAAAACTTAGCATTTAATTGCGAGAAGACCGCTCAAAGGGGGAATGGGCGGTGTTAAACCATTTCAACCTAGAAGACCTAAGGGCAAAAGACAGCAAAAAAAACTTGCCTTCCTATTTAATAAAGAAGACAAGTTTTTCTGAATTGACATCGGGTCAAACGATTTCACTTAGCGACGATTGGAATGGATTCTCGGGTTTTGGTTTTGGGCTCTGACGGGAACTTTCACTGCTCTCGTTTCTTGTTGCATGGCCAATTTTGCTAAAAAGAATGTCCCAGCTAGTAACGCAGCTAAAGCAAAGATGGAAAAGAGTGAAATAAAGGTCGTTAACATAAAAATCCCTTCTTTCTGTTTAAAATAAATGTGGAAGGTAGGAATCGAACCTACACCTTAATCTATGAACGATCAAACATCACTCAACGGAACACCTTGTTCAACCACTTGTTAAGTTAATGATAGCATGGATTGCCAGGAAATGCTGATAAAAAGTCTGAGAATTGACCGAAGAAAATGTGAAGAAAACATGAACTCGATCTTCTCATGTCCCTTAGGCGATTTTTGTCAAAGAATAGTGGCAATCTTCTGCTTCATCATATAAAGTAATAACGGAGCCTTTTTGTTCCAGGACTAAATGATAGCCAAATGTGTCCAGTAACACTAATCGCATCGGAGTCAGTTCAACAATGGAAACAGGCAACGGTTTGCCTTCGATGGTCAATGAATAATCATTGGCAATTTCTAAAATGACATCTTCTTTTGTCTTTGAAGTAAAACGCCAATTTCCAATGAAATTTTGGCGGTTTTCATTTTTTTGTTTTTCCTTTCGCAACAGCAAGGAGCTGACCACGCCCGTTGCTAGAGATAAACCAATCAATAGAGACCTTTTCTTCATTTATACACGTCCTATCACTTACGATTCATCTAGTTGCACCTTGTGAACAAGATGCCCGCTTCTGCACACTAGAAAATAATTGCCATAAGTATACCATGAGAAGGTAAAAAAGCATGGTACTTTAGTTTGAAGTTTAGAAGTTTTTATCAAAATATGCTATGATTCAAAAGAGCAGGTGAGAAAATGAATTATCCGAATACCCTCTTAGCCACGTTTCTCGTGCGAGACAACCGATTCATTGCCCGATGTCTAGTCGATGGGCAAGAAGTGATCGTCCATGTGAAAAATACGGGACGAGGAAAAGAACTATTGCACAAAGGGGCACTCGTGACCCTCCAATATTGGGACAATCCGAAACGTAAAACCAATTACGATTTGATCTCAGTCAAGAAAGAAGACCAATGGATCAATATTGATAGTCAAGTACCCAATCGGTTAGGCTATGAAGGCCTTTTGGATGGCACGATCCAGTTGCCAAATATCAAAGGGAAAATTGCCCTCTTGCGGCGTGAAGTCGTCTATGGGATGTCTAAGTTTGATCTTTATTTTGAAACAGACGAACAAGAAAAAGGGTTTATAGAAATTAAAGGGATGACACTTGAAAACAAGCAAATCGGCGCTTTCCCAGATGCGCCAACGATTCGCGGCTTGAAACACGTCAATGAATTGATCCATGCCAAAGAAGCAGGCTATTATGCGGCGGTTTTGTTTATGATCCAATTTGAAGTGGTGCAAAGCGCCACGATCCATCGACAGATGCAGCCGGATCTGGCCGATAAGATCGCTGAAGCGCAAAGCAAAGGTGTCGAAGTGTTTGCTTATAATTGCCAGGTAAACCAAGGGATGATCGCGGTCAAAGAACCGATCCCTTTTGATTTGAACGTCGAATTTGACGACCCCAATCTATAGAAGAAAGAAGGAAAACACATGATTCATTTAGGGATTATCGGCACGAATTGGATCACCGATCAATTTGTACAAGCAGCCCACGAAACCAAACGGTATCAATTGGTAGCCGTATACTCAAGGAAATTAGCCACAGCGCAACGCTTTGGGGAAAAATACGGGGACATCAAATATGCGACCGATTTGGCCACTTTTTTTGGCTTAGCTCATATGGACACGGTCTATATCGCTTCTCCGAACAGTTTGCACTTTGAACAAGCCAAGCAAGGTATTTTGGCAGGAAAAAATGTCATTGTGGAAAAGCCAGCCTTTTCAACGCCTGAGGAAATGGCGGAGATCATTGACCTAGCAAACCAACAACAGGTTTTATTCTTTGAAGCAGCTCGCAACATTCATGAAGCGAGTTTTTCAACCGTAGCCGAATTCTTACCCACACGCGGTGCCATTCTTGGGGCGAACTTTTCTTATATGAAATACTCGTCTCGTTATGACGCTGTACTAGCTGGGGAGGAACCAAATATCTTTTCTCCACATTTTTCTGGCGGAGCTTTAGCCGACTTGGGTGTGTATCCAGTATATGCGGCGGTTGCTTGGTTTGGCAAACCGCAAGATGTTCATTATTTTGCCCGTAAATTACCGACGGGTGTAGATGGTATCGGGACTGCTGTGCTACGCTATGCTGATTTTGATGTCACGATCCAAACAGGCAAAATCGCTGATTCAGAGTTACGATCAGAAATTTATTTTGAAGACGGGACATTAGATTTGAATGCCGTCAATGCTATTGAAGAAGCAGCATTTTATGAACGCCAAACAAAACAAACGCATCCATTAGCAGTCGCTGCTTTAGACAATCCGATGATCGAAGAAGCGCAAGACTTTGCAGACATCATTGAAAACAAAGATGATCCTAAACAAGGACAACGCTATGAGGAATGGGTGGAACTTGCCCGCAGTGTCAATGAAACCGTCTCTTTGATGCGTAAGCAGGCCGACATCATTTTTGATGCAGATAAAAAATAAGGAATGGAACATTTATGACAGTATTTGAATTGACACAATTGCCAGACGTCTGGCAGGAAAAATGGCAAGCGGCTGGTTATCACGCACCGTCCTTGATCCAAGAAAAAACCTTTGGTCCTTTAAAAGACGGCGCGTCTGTCATAGGAATCTCACCGACCGGTTCAGGTAAAACTTTGGCGTATCTCTTGCCATTGTTAACGAAGGTTGAAAAAAAGCAAGGCAATCAGCTGTTGATTTTGACTTCTTCACAAGAATTAGCGATGCAAGTCACAGAAGTAGCAAGGGAATGGGCCCAAGCCATTGGTTTGACCGTTCTGCCGCTAATTGGCGGCGCAAGTACAAAACGCCAAGTGGAAAAACTAAAAGACAAACCCGAGGTCTTGATCGGTACCCCAGGCCGTGTGTTAGAGTTGATCAAAGCCAAAAAAATCAAGACCCAGCAGCTGCAATCGTTGGTATTGGATGAGGTTGACCAATTATTGAAAGAGGGTGCCTTCACCCTGGCAGCCAAGATCAATCAAACATTACCAAAACAAATCCAGCGTAGTTTCTTTTCAGCAACCGCGAACGAAGTGATCGATGAGATTCGACCATTCGTGTCAAAAGAGCCGCTGATCATTGATGTTACCCAAGAAGATCAGAGCAAAGGCGTCATCCATCATTACTATTTGAACTATCCGCAACGACGAATCGTGGATGCTTTAAGACGCTTTGCTCATTTACCAAACTTTCAAGCCTTGGTTTTCTTCAATGAATTAAGCACAATGGGGAATGCGGAAGAAAAGCTATTGTTTCATGGCTTGCCGGTGGCCTCTCTGGCATCTGATCAAAACAAACTTGCACGAAAAGGTGCATTAGAGAGCTTTCGTCAAGGAAAACTAGTGGAACTATTGACGACCGATGTCGCCTCTCGCGGCTTAGATGTCGTGGATCTGCCTTACGTGATCAATACAGAAGTCCCTTTAGAAAAAGAATCCTATTTACACCGCGCAGGACGCGTTGGAAGAATGGGCAAAGAAGGAACTGTCGTTACGATCGTTCAAGACCATTCGTTGAAGGATTTGAAAAAAATCGCGAATCAGTTGTCCATAGAACTCAAGGAAGTTTATCTGCATGGGGGACAGTTACACACAGAAGCACCTGTTGTCGAAAAAGAAAGCAAGAAAGAAATGAAAACAGTAAGTGTGCAGAAAATTTCCAAGAAAACGCCTGAAAAATTACACACTCCTGTCAAAAAGAGCAAGAAAAAGACGAAAAAGCAAAAAGACAAAGGAAAAAGACGCCATTGAGCGTCTTTTTGTGTTACCATTAACGTTGTTTATTATTAGTGTGTAAAAAAATGAGGAGGCTATCGAATGAATTCGCGAAAAGAAGAGATTTTTCAAACGATCGAACTGCATAAGCAAGGGTTGACCGCAGTTGATGTCGCTAAAATCTTACAAATCGATCGCAGCAATGCAAGCCGTTATCTCAGTGAGCTTTATAAGGAAAAGAAAATCGGCAAACGTTCCGGCCGTCCGGTTGTTTATGAGCCTTTAGAAGAAACGGTCCATGTTGATGTTTCCTCTGAAGTGAGTTTTGAAAGTCTGGTTGGAGTCCAAGCTTCCTTGAAAGTAAGTATCCAGCAAGCCAAAGCGGCGATCTTATATCCACCTAGAGGACTCCATACCATTATTTTTGGTGAGACAGGTACGGGTAAATCCTTATTTGCCGAATGTATGTATCATTTTGCGGTTGAATCAAATATGTTAGAAAAAGATGCCCCATTCGTATCCTTTAACTGTGCGGATTATGCACAAAATCCGCAATTGTTGTTTGGTCACATCTTTGGCATCAAAAAAGGCGCCTACACTGGTGCGGCAGAAGATAGTCCGGGGTTGATAGCAAAAGCCGATGGCGGCATCCTGTTCTTAGATGAGATCCATCGACTGCCGCCAGAAGGCCAAGAAATGCTCTTTACCTTCATTGATAAAGGGATCTACCGTCCATTAGGGGAAAGTAATCAAGTTCATGAAGCCGCCGTGCAGATCATCGGTGCCACCACGGAATCATCAGAAACCTTTTTAACGACCTTCAATCGGCGAATTCCCATGGCTATTACTTTGCCAAATGTGGAAAGTCGTTCCTTAGATGAACGGTATGAAATCATTTCGTTGTTTATCAAGCAAGAGGCGACCCGTCTGAATCAACGAATCGATGTCGAACGAGATGCGATATTGGCCTTTATGCTCTATGATGCAGAAGGCAACATTGGTCAAATCAAGCGCGACCTTAAACTCGTCTGTGCCAAAGCATTTTTGCATTATCGAACCTATGGAAAAAAACACTTGCTGATACGAAAAGGCGACTGCTCCTTGCAAGTTCAAAAAGGCTTGCTGAAGATCAAAGAAATGTCGGAACGCTTGGATCGGTTTTTGGATGGCAAAGGCGACTTTCTAAGTTTTGAACCTGGCGACCCAGATGTCGTCTGGTCTCGTGATCCACAACGGAATATGCAAGTGTATAACGAGATCGAAGAAAAAGTCAGCTCGCTGATTGAAACGGGCGTAGCCAATGTCGATCTGGAAAATTTGATCTCTAAAGATGTCGATGCGTACTTTGAAAAGTATGTCGAAGAATTGATCCAAAATCCCGTTCATAAAGAACTGATTCCAGAAGACATTTGGAAACTGACAAATGTTCTTTATGATCTAGCTGGGCAAAGATTGTCTCGAACCTATAGTGAAAAAGCCCGCTTTGCCTTTGCACTGCATCTGCAAAGTACACTGGAACGTGTCAAGGAAGGACATATGATCGTTCACCCAGATTTGAATACAGTCAGAAAAAACTTGAAATCCGAGTTCCAGGTGGCAATGGATCTATCGACCATTATCGAAGATGAACGCCATGTCGAGATCCCCTTCGATGAGATCGGCTTTATCAGTATGTTTTTAGCGATTCAAGTCAAACAACCCTCGCAACTGCCCCTTGAAAAAGTCGAGATCATTGTCTTGATGCACGGCAAGGCGACTGCCAGCAGTATGTTGGAAACGGCACAAGAGCTGCTAGAAACCGACCATGGCAAAGCGATGAATATGTCTTTAGATATGGAAGTCGGTCAAATGTATGAGCAGCTATTGAACTATGTCACTGACAATAAGGAAAAGATGAGCAACGGCTTATTGCTTTTAACTGATATGGGTTCCCTCAATTCATTTGCGAATTTGATTTCTGAAGAGACCGGGATTCGTACGAAAGCCATCTCGATGGTCAGTACGATGATCGTCTTAGAGGCTTTGCGAATGGCGGAAAGTGGCCGAAGTTTAGAAGACATTTATCAAAACATTCAGCGTTCTTTTGAAACCATCGTGCAAGAACAGTTCCGCACAGTTCGCGAAGCGAAGGGGAATAAAAAAGCAGTCATCGTCACTTGCTTTACTGGAGAAGGTGTCGCTGCTAAACTTTATCAACGAATTTATCCCGTCGTCGATCAATCAAAAGTCGAGATCATTCAAATGCAATTTATTGAAAAAGAAACCTTCAAGAAACATATTGATGGCTTGCTAGAAGAATATGAGATCAAAGCCATTGCGGGCACTGTCGAGATCGATTACCAAAATATCCCGTTCTTTTCCGCCTATGATGTCTTTGATGACAATCGGTTGAATGTACTGAAGCGGATCGTTTCAGATGAAGTGCCGATTGAAAAAATCGTACGTTCATTAGAAAATACCTTAACGCATGTGGGGTCCGTCTATCATCTGATCGAAAGTCTGCAGCGAATCGTTCATCAAATTCAAAATCAATTGCATGTGATTGTTGAACCTACCGTTGATGCGGGCTTAGTGATTCATTTAGCCTTTCTAGTGGAAAGTTTATTGAAGAAGGAACATTCCCGTACCTTCCCCAATTTGGCGGCCTTCCAAAAACGCTATCGTATCGAAACAGATGTGTTGCGAACTCATTTATTGCAGATAGAGAAAAACTATCAAATCAAAATCTCTGAAGATGAGATCGCCTATTTAACACAAATGTTCTTAGAAAATGAAATAAAAAGTTATGATGAATCCGCACACAATATTAGTGTGTAATGATAAATCCGTGAGTGTGCAAAAGAAAAATTGGTTCAGACCATTGATATATAAAGGTCTGGACTTATTTTTTTTTGGCACGCTTTTTGCTTTATAGTAAAGTGTAACTTACAACAGAAAGGAGCAGATACGCGATGGCGAAAAAAACGATTATGCTTGTTTGTTCAGCAGGAATGAGTACCAGTCTATTGGTGACGAAAATGCAAAAAGCAGCCGAAGCAAAAGGAATGGAAGCAGATATCTTTGCTGTTTCAGCTTCAGAAGCCGACCAACATTTGGAGTCGAAACCAGTCGATGTTCTATTATTAGGACCACAAGTACGATTCATGAAATCACAATTTGAACAAAAACTAGCACCAAAAGGCATTCCTTTGGACGTGATCAACATGGCAGACTATGGCATGATGAACGGCGAAAAAGTATTGCAACAAGCAGAAACATTAATGAACTAAGATTTTTAGGATCGAAGTGTAAGGAGGATTTTTAAAGATGGATGAGCAAAATTTGGAAGCCATTATGGGATTGATCATGTATGGTGGTAATGCAAAAAGTGACGCAATGGAAGCAATCGCGGCAGCAAAAGAAGGGGACTTCGAATTAGCTGACCAAAAAATCAAAGATGCTGAAGCATCTCTTGTGGAAGCGCATCATTCGCAAACAGGATTATTGACACAAGAAGCGCAAGGCAATCATATGACCGTGACATTGTTGACAGTGCATTCACAAGATCACCTAATGACGTCAATCGCATTTACCGATTTAGCGAAAGAAATCATTGATGTCTATCGACGTCTAAATAACGAATAATCTTTGAACGGATAGAAGTAGTTATTGTCGATGAATCAAAAAATCTTCTTTGACGAATAGAACTTATAGGAGGAATTAAGAATGGATGGATTAACAAGTTGGATGGAGAAGTACATTCTCCCTGTAGCTGCAAAAATTGGAGCCCAGAAGCACTTAGTTGCATTACGTGATGCCTTTATTGGAACAATGCCCGCTACTATGGCTGGTTCGATCGCAGTAATGATCAACGCGATCATTCGTGACTTACCACCGCAATTCTGGCCGAGTTATGATGCCAGTACCATTCCAGTTATTCGTGAAATTATTAGTATCAATGGCTTCGTATGGAATGGTACATTGGCTGTTGCTGGTTTAGTATTTGCCTTTTCTTGGGGATATAATCTGGCTCGTGCTTATCGAGTGAATGATCTCGCAGGTGGGATCGTTGGGGTAGCGACATTGATTCAAGGGATTGCTTTTTCATACAGCACTTCTGTGGCGACAGCTGTTCCAACAGCTTTGATGGATGAAATCAATGCTGGGTCAGCAACTTCCGGATGGTCTGCAACAGCAGATGCAATTACAGCAGGTGGATGGGGTTGGTTGAAACTCGATCATCTAAACGGAAACGCTTATTTTACCGTAATGATCATGGGGGCTATTTCAGTTATTATTTTCTGTAAATTGATGTTAGCTGATATCACTATCAAAATGCCTGATTCAGTACCGCCAGCAGTATCGAAAGCGTTCGCTGCGATTTTGCCAGCAACAATCGCCTTATATGTCATTGCTATTATTAACTTTATTGTCGGTAAACTAACTGATGGACAATTAATTATTGATCTTGTCCAAAAATATATTGCAGAACCCTTCCTGGGCTTGTCTCAAGGACTTGGCGCAGTTTTGATCGTAACTGTTTTTGTTCAAATATTCTGGTTCTTCGGAATCCATGGTCCAAACGTACTGGCTCCAGTTTTAGAAGGTATCTGGGGACAAGCGCAGTTGATCAATATCGATATCTTCCAAAAAGGATATGAAGGACAAACTGGGACAAACGCGGTCCTTGCCGCAATCGAAGACGGCAAGGCATATATGTGGGTACGCGGATCCTTTGACTCATTTGCTTGGTTTGGCGGTTCAGGTGGTACAATTGTATTGCTGATTGCTATTTTGATCCTATCAAAACGTGCGGATTATCTAACTGTTGCAAAATTGTCAATCGGACCTGGTGTATTCAACATCAATGAACCGGTAATGTTCGGTCTGCCAATCGTATTGAATGCGATCATGTTTATTCCGTTCATTATTGCTCCGCTAGTAGCCACTTCAATCGGCTGGTTAGCAACGTACTTTGGTTTAGTAGCACCTGTTTCACAACAAGTAACGTGGGTCGTTCCACCAATGTTGCTATCATTCTTGGCAACAGGAGCTGACTGGCGTGCCCCAATCGTAACGTTGGTATGTATGGTCGTTACATTCTTCATTTGGGCGCCGTTCGTTATTTCAGCAAATAAAATTGATCCAAAACTAGGCGAATAGACCTGTAGATTGTGAGGAACTGCTATGGCTTCGCTTGAAGTAAAGCAGCTCCTCCTTTTATTATTGATTATTTAGGAGGAAAAGAATATGATTTCAATAGCAAGTGCAATGCAGCAAGATGACATCAAAGAATTACTTGAAGGATATAACGAAGATGGAATTTCTTTTACATTCAAAGAAAAACAAGGGATTAAACTTATTTTTACTACCACTGCTTCCGATTCAGAAGCGGCGGCAAAAAAAGCAAAAGAATTGATCAAAGCACAGCCTTGGGGTTCTGTTTTATACTTTCAAGCAGTTGGTGTTTGAGTAGGTTCTCTGTGGATCAACGAATAGATAGGATGATTGAAATGATAAAAAACGGCTTGTTTATATGTAGTATCGGTCTACTCGTAGTCCTATACAGTATGAATCCAAGTAATCAGCAGTTAGATATATTCAGTTTTACAACAGGTATTTTCTTGCTTATTTCTGGCAGTCTTTTGTTCATGAAAGGAAAGAAGAAAGCCGAAGAGTCAGATAGGAGGAAGTCTTAATGAGAATTGAAAAAGATTTATCGATTCCAGCAAATGTCTTTTACGATCAAATTATGGATTCTGTTATCTTTGACGTACGAAAAGCAACTGGAAAAACACTTTCTAGAAAGCAACTGGCAGGATTTCAATATGTAAAGGAATTTTCTACTACGAGTCGTGCGAAGATAGAGATCGAAGAAATCATTGAAAATCAAGTTTATCAATTCAAAACAGAAACGACGAAAAATGAATTTGTCGCTCGCTATGAAGTAGCGCCGCTTGATGAAAAGAGGAGTAAAGTCATTTATACGGAAACCATGAAATCACATGGTTTCATGCAGCAATTGAATGACATGCTCTTAGGCACCATTCTAGGATATTTCAAACGCAAGCAATTTAAAAAAATGTTGAGTATGATGGAAGAAGCATATTAAGGGGTCGACTGACGCCTTTTTTGCGTTTCTTGCGTGTTTTCAAGTAGAGGAGATGAAGGAATGACAGATGTCAAAAAAATGACCGAATTCGGTTCGCAAGAAGTACTGGAATTGGTTTCTTATGCCTTTCAGTGGGAGTTGAATGAAACAAATATCAAGCGCTATCGCAAGCTTGCGGAGAATTCATGGAATTATGGTTCCTACGACGAGGATGGAAAACTAGCGAGCCAAATCATGGCAACTATTTTTGATGTGAATTTTCATGGAACGACCTATCCAATGGCAGGGATCGGTTTTGTGGCTTCTTATCCAGAGTATCGCAGCCAAGGTCGGATCGATCGGATCATGAAACAAATCATTAAAGATTGCTATGAACAAAAAATCGTTCTGTCCTATCTGGCACCTTTCTCCTTTGCGTTTTATCGCAGATATGGGTATGAATATACCTTTGAACGCACCGTTTATGAAGTTGATGCGCATCAATGGCCCGATGGCAAGAAAGTGAACGGAAGGATTCAACGCATGAATTGGGAGGAAGCACAGCCGATCATTCACGAGATTTATCATCAATTGCCTCGCCATCAAAAAGGTGGGCTGATTCGCCAAGCCTGGTGGGAAGAAATCAAGTTTGTTTTGCGCAGACCGTATACGTTTGCGATTTATCGCAATGAAGCGGGCGCTCCTGAAGGGTATTTGATCTACTTTGTTGAAGGAGGACGCTTTGATATTCAAGAGTGGGGCTATTTGACCGCTGACGCGTATCAAGGATTCAATCGGTTTATCGTTTCCCATGCAGATTCAGTAGCGCAGATCCATTATCGACCAGGGTTTGATGGGGAAGTCCTGCAAGTAAATGCAGCCAGACCATTGGCTCACTACCAAGTGCGCCCAGACATGATGGCAAGAGTCGTCGATGTGGAAGGGTTTCTAAAAAGCTATCCATTTACGTTGAAAAAAGCTGGTCGTTTTGCCATAGAAATTCAAGGGGATGAATATGCCCCATGGAATAATGGGTGTTATGAAGTGACGATCGAAAACGCTCAGCATCATGTCACGAAAAAGACCGCCACCCAGCTGCCAAAAGCAACCTTGTCGATTCAGCGCTTTGTGCAACTGTTTTTGCAGGCACAATCCCTTGATTCCTTGGTCTTTTTCCAGCAAATGGAAACGGAGAAGGAAGCTGCTGTGATGATTCAGGAAAACTTGCCAGACGGAAAGCCGATTCTGGAAGATTATTTCTAAGCAAATCGAGGCAGAGGTATTTGCTTTCCAACAAAAAAAGATTCCTTAAAAATAAGGAATCTTTTTCTTCAAAAAACGTTCCCTGCCGGAATCGAACCAGCAACTAATCCTTAGGAGGGACTTGTTATATCCATTTAACTAAGGGAACACAATAGCTATATTTTACCTGTTATTCGTGTTTCTCGCAAGATGAGAAGGAAAAGAAAGGAAGAAAAACATGGTCAAACGATTGATAAGTGCAAACTATAGTGAAATCAAAGAAATGTCGGCGCAAGAATTGAAACAATCCATTAAAGCGAGCGAAGGACGAGTGATCGTCTGTGAAACGGTGGTTCAAACCATGCCGCAAGCTGGCGACATCACCAACGCAGAAGTCGCGGCAGCTTTTGGGGCTGACTTGATTTTGTTGAATGGCTTTGATTGTTATCGTCCAGCTATTTTTGGGATGCCTGGTATCACATTGGAGCAGCTGCTTGATCCTACACAGCCCATTGAAAATCCGATTCCTCAACTAAAACAACTGATTGGACGACCTGTCGGCATCAATCTTGAGCCGATCCCAGCTACGACGGAAATGATGAGTGAAAAGATCAGCATCAGTCAAGGCCGTACAAGTTCGGTGGACACCATCAGAAAAGCCCAAGAACTCGGGGTGGACTTTCTCTGCTTTACAGGCAATCCTGGAACGGGTGTGACCAACCGAGAAATCGCTAAAGCAGTAAAATTGGCAAAAGAACATTTCTCTGGGTTGATCATCGCTGGAAAAATGCACAGTGCCGGCTCAGATGAACCTGTGGTTGATCGAGAAGCCATCATTTCTTACGCTGAAGCTGGGGCAGATATTTTGTTACTGCCTTCCGTGGGCTCGATTCAAGGCTTTCTAGAAAAGGATCTGATCGAAGCTGTTCAAATTGCCAAACAATATGACTTATTGACGATGTCAGCGATCGGAACGAGTCAAGAAAGCGCGCGTCCAGAAACGTTGCGACAATTAGCCATTATCAACAAAACTTGTGGGGCCGATCTGCAGCATATCGGTGATGCTGGCTATGGCGGCATGGCACCGACCGAAAATATTTTCGAAACATCAGTTGCAATTAGAGGTATGCGCCATACGATCAATCGTGTCGGGCGTTCAATCAACCGTTAAATCAGAAAAAATTACTAGCGAAGGAAAACGGAGAATCGTTCTGCTTCGCTTTTTGCATTTTTTTCGCTAAGTTAGAAAGAAAGGAGGAAACACAAAATGAAACAAGCATTGATCATTTACGGAGGTTGGGAAGGACACGCCCCAAAAGAAACCAGTCAGTTTTACCAAACGTTGCTGGAGTCAGAAGGATATCAGGTGACACTCGCCTCAGATTTTGAACCTCTCTATCATAAAGAAGAATTAAAAAGGCTGGATCTGTTGATCATGAATTGGACGCGAGGAGAATTGCCTGATGAGCCGCTGCAAAATGTCACTCAGGCTGTAGCAGAAGGGTTAGGATTAGCAGGCGTTCATGGCGGCTTTGCCTCGGCTTTTCAAGCCAGTAAAGGCTGGTTGTTTCTGACTGGCGGCTGTTTTTTGGCACATCCTGGTGGATTGGAAACGACCTATAGCATCGATCTTACGACAGATCACTATATTACGGCAAATACTCAATCGATCCCTCAGTTGACGACGGAGCAATACTATTGTCTGGTTGATCCAGCCGTCACTGTGTTAGCTACCTCAACATTTGCCGCTAAAGATCATCCGAATGCAGCTAACCAAGACGTCATACTGCCAATGATGTGGATCAAAAAATGGGGCAAGGGCAGAGTCTTTTTCCAATCCGTTGGACACAGTCTAAAAGAGCTAGAAGAGCCCACCATTCAGACTTGGACCAAACGAGGCTTTCTATGGGCCACCAGAAATACCTTGGCTGATCCGCTGAAAAATAGCCAGTATAGTGAGTAATCAGAAAAACGAATGAGGAAATAAACGCGTGCAATCGTTTTACTTTATGGAAGAAAATAAGCATGGTACACTTTATTTGTATTTGATTAAGCAGGAGGTAATGTGGAATGGGAAAATTTGGAAAAAGTTTTTTATCGCAGGTAATATCTGACGGAATCAAAGGACCATTTGTCACGATCATGCTCAATACGCATGTCGGCCACCAGAATGTCGAAAAGGATCAAATCAAATTTAAGAACTTTGCCAAAGATGCGAAGCGCCGCTTTGAAAAGAAATACCCAGAACATTCTTGGGATCTTTTTCAAACGAAAATTGATGAACTGCTTGCAGATCAATCATTTTGGCGTAACAGTACAACGAGTGTGGCGGTGATTATCACACCAGAAGATGTACTGGTCCATCGGTTAAGTATTCGTGTGGATGATCAATATTATGTAGGGGAAACCCCGTATGTATTAGCTGTCATCAAAAACGCACAATTTAATTACCCATTTTATCTCTTAGCGTTGAATCGCGATTCAATGCAAGTCTATCAAGTTGAAAACAATCAAGTGCGTGAAGTCGAGTTGCCAGAAGAGGCACCGACAACGATTGAAAAAGCGCTGGGGGAAGAAATCACAGGCGGCGGCAACTTTAATTACAGTGCCCAAGGTGGCCCTAACTCAGGGGGAGAAGGCGTCGCTTATCACGGCTTTAGTGCCAAAGATGAAGAAGTCGAGATCGATCACGTCAACTACTACCAAGCAGTTGATGCATTTTTTAAGAATGATTTTTCAAACGAAGAGCATTTACCAATGTATCTTTTTGCTTTACCAGAAAATCAAACGCTGTTTAAAAAAGTGGCAAAAACGAACTTTTTCAAAGCAGAACCAAGCATCTCCTCTTCACCAGCATCGTTATCTTTGAAAGAGATCCAAACGTGTACGCAAAAGCTGATTGCGGAGTTGACACAAAAAGAAGTTGGGGAATACGGCAAGCTGTTGGATCGGAAATTTATTGACCAATTGGTTGATATCGTACCTGCAGCTAAAGAAGGCAGAATCGCCAATCTGTTTGTAGCGACTTCCAATCTCGCCGATGGGTTTGGAGAAGATCCTGACACGGAATACGATCGTCGCCAAGTGTTAAATACGCTGGCAATCGATGTTTTAGAAAATGGCGGCGAGGTATCTATTTTGGAACAAAAAGATGCCCCAGGAGAAAAAAGTTTGACTGCGATTTTGCGCTACTAAACGCAGTTGCGTCCTTCGTAAATAAATCGTTTCCAAAAAAGAAAAGACTGTTGCAGATCTTTAGTGCAGCAGTCTTTTTGCGAATTATAAAAAAATAAAGGCGTTTTCATTTTTTTTGATTTTCTATTAGTCATAAAGAAGATAATGTGCTATAATACAAAGTGTAGTTTTTGTTACGGTAAATTATGGTAGCTTGTTTCATCTTAAACATCTTCCACATTTTCACCTTATACAAGTAATTGCAAAATATGTGTATAAACACAAGGAGGATTTTTATTATGGAAACAGGTACAGTTAAATGGTTTAACTCAGACAAAGGTTTTGGATTCATCACTGCAGAAAACGGTAACGATGTATTCGTTCATTTCTCAGCTATCCAAGGCGAAGGCTTCAAAACTTTAGAAGAAGGTCAAGCAGTGACTTTCGATATCGAAGACGGACAACGTGGCCCTCAAGCGACTAACGTTAACAAAGCGTAATTTGTGAATGCCTTTTAAGAGCAGCTTAGCTGCTCTTTTTTTTGTGCGCGTGATATTTGCTTGCGGAGAAAGTAGTTGTTATACTCTTAGAAAAAAAAGGAGGCAAACTGATGGGATTGAATGAATTTATTCTTGGATTGGCTAATTTAGAAAAAATCCAACGAGCACCTGGATTTTTTAAGTTTACCGAGCACAGCGTGGCCGCTCATTCGTTTCGAGTAACCATGATTGCCCAGACCTTAGCCGATATCGAAGAACAAGCGGGAAATCAAGTCGATTGGCAAATTCTTTATGAAAAAGCCTTGAACCATGATTACACGGAACGTTTCATTGGCGACATCAAAACGCCAGTCAAATATGCAAACAAAGAATTGCGGGCGATGTTATCAACCGTTGAAGAAAAAATGACCGATGCCTTCATCGAAGAAGAAATCCCCCAAAGCTTTCAAGCGACGTATCGCAGACGCTTGGCGGATGGCAAAGACAACAGCCTTGAAGGACAGCTGTTGGCAATTGCGGATAAGATCGATCTTTTATATGAATCTTTTGAAGAGATCTCAAAAAGCAACCCCGACAAAGTGTTCAAAGAAATGTTTCGTGAAGCGGTTTTGACGGTCAAAGCGTTTCAGCATCGTCCATGTGTGACCTATTTCTTTGAAGCCATTTTTCCCGAGTTATTGAATGCAGATTTTTATGGCAAGACTGCTTTTCTAGAAGAAATCGCAGCTTTGGTGGAAAAATAAACAAAAAGAAAAAACGAAAAATCAAGAAATGATCCATCTCACAGGTTTTACTTGAAACAAGTGAGGGGATCAGGTTTGATTTTTCGTTTTTTTGTTGTATTAAAGCAAAGATTCCGCTCCATCAATATAGACTTCCGTTCCAGAAATATTGCCGGCAGCCTCTGAAGATAGAAAAAGCACAAGGTTGGCGACTTGTTCTGGCACGCCTGTTTCTTGTTTTAATGGTCGAGAACGTTCTGGATATTTGACGGGGATCTCAACGCGAGCAACCTCTTCTTCAATTTCTGTGCTGGCATCGATATTCGTTGCGATCGCCCCAGGGCAGATAGCATTGACCCGAATATTATAACCAGAAAGTTCCAGCGCAGCCATTTTTGTAAAGGCGACTTGACCTGCCTTAGATGTACTGTAAGCAGTCGCACCAAAATTGCTGAAGATGCGGTTTCCATTGACCGAACTCGTAATGACAATGCTGCCGCCTTTTGCTTTCATAAATGGGATCGCCGCTTTGACGGTAATAAAGGTACTGCGTAAATTTGTGTTGATCGTCTGGTCCCATTCTGCCACCGTCAATTCTTCGATCGGTGTCCAAGTACCGTTGATGCCGGCATTGACGTGGAGTACATCGAGACCGCCTAGTTCTTCCACAAGACCACTCATCGCTTCTTGCAGCTTCTCTGCTTCAGTGACGTCAACGGCACGATAGTGGGCTTGTGCGTCATAGTCAGCAAGAAACTCCTGCAGCTCCTCTTCGTTGCGATCAATCAATCCAACAAGTGCGCCCTGTGCTAGAAATTGTTCTGCCACCGCTTTTCCAATCCCTGAAGCAGCCCCGGTTACAATCACTCGTTTGTTTTTGAAATCATTCATTTTTTTCGCCTCCTTATAGTAAATTATAAAAAAGATCCCTTTTTTTGTCGAAAAAAGCGATCAGGGACGAGTGACAAATTTCTTTAGCTGATAAATACGGACACTGGATAGTAAGGTTCTTCTTCCTACGAACCCTCGTATCCGATGGGAAAACAGATGTAATCGCCATTGATTTTGTAGTATAATGCAGACAGTGTGCAAGGAGGAATACAATGAAACCCATATACGCTGTGGTGGATCTTGAAACAACAGGAACCGATTCGACGATTGATCGAATTATTCAATTTGGCTGTGTCTTAGTCCAAGATGGCAAGATCATTAATCGTTTTGCCGCAGATATCAACCCTGACCGCAGAATTTCTAAGCAAATTCAACGATTGACACACATCACAAACCAGCAAGTAAGCAAAGCGCCTTATTTCGAAGACATAGCTGACACGATCTACAACTTACTCAGCAATACGATTTTTGTGGCGCATAACATTTATTTTGACTATCATTTTTTAAGCAATGAATTTGTTCGTTGCGGTCTGCCGCCTTTATCGATTCCAGGGATCGATACGGTGGAATTGGCGCAAGTGTTTTTGCCGACAGAAAGCAGCTTTCGCTTAGGTGATCTGGCAGACAGCATCGGCTTTCGTCATGACAACCCGCATCAAGCCGATAGTGATGCAGAAGTGACCGCAGCATTATTTTTATACATTGAAGCAATCATGCGACAGCTACCATGGACGACTCTTAAACAGATTGCGCTTTTAAGCGGTCAGATGGGGATGCAAACGAGTGAGTATATTCACGGAATCTTGAAAGAAAAAGGACCAGAGTTGGCGGAAGATCTCGAAGTGATCGACGGTATCGTCTTGCGGAAAAAGATCGTCCCACTTTTTGAAGCTACGCATTTTCAAGAAACGTATCCGAAAGTTAAAACGGAAAAAGAACAGCGCTTTGGCCAGCACTTAGTCTATCGGAAACAACAAGCACGCTTGATGAATGCGGTGTATACCCATTACACCCAACCAGAGAAAAATTTGATTATTGAAGCAGAAACGGGGATGGGAAAAACCATCGGTTACTTGTTTCCAGCCGCTTATTTAGCGACGCCAGAAAATCCATTGATCGTTAGCACCTCATCGATTCTTTTACAAAATCAGATCATTAGCAAAGACATTCCATTGGTGAACCAAGTACTGCAGCAGCCTTTGCAAGCGGTCTTGGTCAAAAGCCATCGTCATTACATTGATTTGCAGCGCTTTAAAGCGACGCTGGATCAACCGGTAGAACAAAAGCAATACGCCCAATATCAGATGGGGATCTTAGTCTGGCTGACCAAAACAGAAACAGGTGACTTTGATGAATTGAATTTAGTTCGTCTTGATCATCCTTTATTTACCGACATTCGCCATCGCGGGGTCGACTTTTTAGCCAAAGATCAACCCTTCTATGAACAAGATTTTGTTCGACATTTATATCGGCGGATGGCGCAAAGCAATGTTTTGATCGTCAATCATGCCTTTTTAATGCAGGAAAACCGACGGGCGCAGCCACTGTTGCCAACGAGTGATTATTTGTTGATCGATGAAGCCCAACAGTTGCCGCAGCAAGCAGAAGGATTTAGTCAACATGTCTTTGACTCTGCTCATTTCAAGCGGCAGTTTTTACAGCTGAATGAAGAAGGACTATTTGAAGAAATTGCCCAGATCATTACCGAGGACGATTTTTTGCAACGGATGTTCTCGTTGTATCGAAATGCATTGTCGGTTTTGGTCGAAACACAAGAACAGTATTTTCGCACCTTATCAATCGATGCCCCAGAATTACAAGTCGTTCAGCATCGTGACCTCTATGATGGGACCTTAGAGCAGGACAAGCTACATCAAAAATTGAGCCTCTATTATCAGGAAATCAATGAGATTCAACAGCAGCTGCGTCAGCGATTCGAGTTGACCAATGATCGGTGGTATGCAAGACAACGGATCGTGATTGCCCGTTTATTTGATTTCTTTAGTCAAATGGACGCACAGGAACAAACAGTGACCGCGTGGTTGACTTGGTGGCATCCTCGTTACGTTCATTGGCTGAAAAAGCATCCCCAGTCAGGAAATGCTGTGATTGAGTTAGCTGATCTAGAAGGACATTCGATCGTGGAGAGCACATGGTACCAACGCTATCAGCACATCATTTATCTAGGGGGGACATTGAAGATCCCAGGCAACAAAGAATATTTTGCCCATCAGATCGGCTTGACGGATGTGCCAGTCAAAACGATTCCTGCCTTTTATGATTACAGCAAGCAAACGCGACTGTATGTAATCAAAAAAGGTCTCTCGATCCAACAAGCATCAGCTGCCGAATACGCGGATTATTTAGTCGAAGCGTTGGTCCCGATTTTGTTTGACAATCCGCAACCAGCGCTTGTGTTGTTTACGGCGCACGAAACTTTGAAAAATGTCTATGATCGATTGAATAAAAAAGCCCTGCATTATGGCAGAGAAATCGTTGCTCAAGGGACTGGCGGAACCCGTGAGAAAATCTTAAAGAAATTTTTATTAGCGGAAAATGGTATCTTATTAGGGACTAGCAGTTTTTGGGAAGGGGTCGATTTACCAGGACAGGCACTGAAGATCGCTGTGGTGACCCGATTGCCTTTTGAGAACCCTAAACAACCCATGGTCCAAGCACGGCACGCCTTTTTGGAAGCAGAAGGCATTGATTCTTTTAAAGAAGATGCCTTACCTAAAGCGATTTTACGGCTGCGCCAAGCATTGGGGCGCTTGATCCGTTCCGAGGAGGATACCGGCGTGATGGTCGTCCTTGATCGACGCTTGCTATCGACAAAGTATGGCAAACGAATGGTCAAAGGCTTACCCAAAAACTTACCTCTGATTGAAGCAAGTCCAACCGAGATTGCCGAAGACATCCAGCATTTTTTTGCGCAAGAGGAAAAAGCAGCAGCCGATTTTGAAAAATGAGTTGAACATCTGATATAATGGATTTTATTTAAGATTGGAGTACGAAGTGTGAAAACAAAAGACAAAGAACATCGGCGTGTGGTTATTTTGCTGAGTGCGATCACAGTCTTACTGGTCGTTATTCTCTTCGCTTCTATTTTCTATCTCCGTTCTTCTCGTCCAATGCGACAAGCAAGAAACGAAGCAATCGAAATAGCAGAAAGATACACCGATTTAGCAGAGGTCGAACAATTTTATTGGTTTACCCGTGAGGAAACCTCCTTTAGCATTGTTGGAAAGGATACGAATAACAATGAGATCGTTGTGATCATCCCAAAAAGCGGTGAGAAGGTTTCTGTTTCTAATCAAGCGGATGGGCTGACGGAAGCACAAGCTAAGGCATTTGTTCGCGACAATCATCAAGGTCAGGAAATCCAAAAGGCCGCATTGGGTATTTTTGAAGGCGAGCCAACTTGGGAAGTCATGACGAAAGATGGCGATGGTCGTTTGAACTATTATTTGATTGGTTTCAAAGATGGCGAAGAAATCAAAGCGATCACTGAACTATAGGAAGACGCTTATGATAGAATGAATTTTGGATCGTAGAAAGGATGATAAACATGGTACTTTCAAAAAGAGCAGAAAAATTGGAACCCTCCGCAACGTTAGCGGCATCTGCTAAGGCAAAAGCGTTAGCGGACCAAGGTGTAGACGTATTAAGTCTAACTGTCGGTGAACCCGACTTTATTACCCCGAAAAACATTCGCCAAGCAGCGATCGCAGCGATTGAGAGTGGCAAAGCTAGTTTTTACACAGCAACTGCGGGGATTCCTGAATTAAAACAGGCGATTCTTGCTTATATGAAAGAGTTTTATGGTGCTGACTATGATTCAAACCAAGTGATCGTGACAGATGGCGCAAAATTTGCCCTTTATACGCTGTTTCAAGCGCTCCTTGATGAAGAGGATGAAGTACTCATTCCAGTGCCTTATTGGGTCAGCTATGCGGAACAAGTCCGTTTAGCAGAAGGGACACCTGTGTTTGTTGAAGCCAAGCAAGAAGCCGATTTTAAAGTTTCTGTGGCTCAATTAGAAGCTGCTCGTACAGAGAAAACGAAAGCCATCATTTTAAACTCGCCTGCCAACCCTACAGGGGCGATTTACTCAAAAGAAGCGTTAACGGCAATCGGCAACTGGGCAGTGGAAAATAATATTTGGATCATTGCCGATGATATCTATGGTCGTTTGGTTTATAACGGCAATACCTTTACATCGATCGCAAGCTTATCAGAAGAGATCCGCAAACAAACCATCGTGATCAACGGCGTTTCTAAAACCTATTCTATGACTGGGTGGCGGATCGGATTTGCTGTCGGCGATGCAAAAATCATCAAAGCGATGGTCGATATCGCTTCCCAAGCTACCAGCAACCCGCCGGCTGCTAGCCAATACGCAGCAGTTGAGGCACTGACTGGGAATCAAGAATCGATCGAAGTGATGCGTCAGGCCTTCGAAGAGCGCTTGAACAAACTATATCCGCTAATTGCCGCTATTCCTGGTTTTCAGGTGACGAAACCCCAAGGCGCGTTTTACTTGTTCCCAAATGTCAAAGAAGCCATGACGATGTGCGGCTATCAAACCATTGATGCCTTCGTGGAGGCCTTGCTGATGGAAGCCCACGTGGCAGTAGTGACTGGTGCTGGTTTTGGTACACCAGATTATTTACGCATCAGCTATGCAACTGATTGGGACACGTTAGCGGAAGCTACCAAACGAATCCATGATTTTGTTGAAAAGAAACGCCAAAAAGCTTAAAATGCTCTATGGTGCCTTTATTAATTAGATAGGAGAGAATCAAGTGGAATCTATTCAAATTTTAGATGCAAAAAAACACGTTGGCGAAACCGTTCAAATCGGAGCATGGGTTGCTAACAAACGTTCTAGCGGCAAGATCGCCTTTTTACAACTTCGTGACGGAACAGCGTATTTTCAAGGAATCGTTGTAAAAAGTGAAGTAGGGGAAGAAGTTTTCCAATTAGCGAAAAATCTAAATCAGGAAACTGCCGTACTGGTCACTGGGGAAATCAGAGAAGACAGCCGCTCAAAATTCGGCTATGAAATTGGTATCTCTGGTTTAGAAGTTGTTGGGGAAAGCCATGATTACCCAATCACACCAAAAGAACACGGAACAGATTTCTTGATGGACCATCGTCATTTATGGTTGCGTTCCTCAAAACAACACGCCATCATGCAAATCCGAAACGAAATCATTCGGGCAACGTATGAATTTTTCAACAAGAATGGCTTCATCAAAATCGATCCACCGATCCTAACCGGATCAGCACCAGAAGGAACGACTGATTTATTCGAAACCAACTATTTCGATCAAAAAGCATATTTGTCTCAGTCTGGTCAATTGTACATGGAAGCTGCCGCTATGGCGTTTGGCAAAGTCTTTTCTTTTGGACCAACTTTCCGTGCCGAAAAATCAAAGACACGTCGTCACTTGATTGAATTTTGGATGATTGAACCAGAAATGGCCTTTATGCACCAAGAAGAAAGCTTGGAAGTCCAAGAGCAGTACGTGGCATTCTTAGTGCAAAATGTGCTCGATAACTGTGACTATGCATTAGACGTCTTAGGCCGTGACCGTGAAGTCTTGAAAAAATACACCAAATTACCATTCCCACGAATCTCTTACGATGATGCAGTGGCATTATTACAAAAGAACGGCTTCGATGATATTCAATGGGGCGATGACTTTGGCTCACCACATGAGACCTTTATTGCCAATTCATTCGATCAGCCCGTCTTTATCTTAAACTATCCAAAAGCCATCAAACCCTTCTATATGAAGCCACATCCAACGAGAGAAGATGTCGTGATCTGTGCCGATATGATCGCACCAGAAGGATATGGCGAGATCATAGGCGGTTCTGAACGTGCCATCGATCATGAATACCTGCTAGAACAAATCCGCGCCCACGGCTTGGACGAAAATGAATATTCATGGTATTTAGATCTACGCAAGTACGGCTCAGTTCCTCACACCGGCTTTGGTCTTGGATTAGAACGGACCGTTACCTGGTTATCAGGAATCGAGCACGTAAGAGAATCCATTCCGTTTCCACGGTTGTTGAATCGGATTTATCCTTAATTTAAAAAGATTTTGTGCGAAAGCGTAAACGATTCACTCATCACACCATCCCTTGCTAGAAAGTCTCTAGCGGGGCTGGTGTTTTTATCTGCTCTTGATGATGAGGGATTACTTCAGAAAAGAAGCAAGCAGCAATCCAACGGGCGGATGGGACTGAATAGAAGAAATCGCTTTGCTTGCTCGAGTGTGCTTTTTTTACGCGCGGGGATATGATATAATAACAAATTGACTAGTATCTCTCATTTTATAACATTAAGGACAATACACTATGGATAATAGAAAAACGAATAAAATAATCATCAGTATTGTGACACATAATAGTCGTGATATATTCAAAACATTGGATCATCTGGAGAAAGAGATAGGAGAGGATCCACGCTTTGAAGTGAAAATATTTGATAATAATTCGAAAGCAGAATACATTGCTAAAATGCAAGATTATCCATTTGTCACTGTCATCTCAGCCAATGAAAATCTTGGATTTGGTCATGGACACAATCAATTATTAATGAATGCAACGCAAGAATACGGATTTATTTGCAATCCTGATATTCTTGTCACGAAAGAATCAATTGAAGGATTATTAAAAAGAATTCAAGAGAATGAAGCAGCTGTCGTAGTTCCTCAGGTTTTGAACGAAGATGGCTCTATTCAGTATTTAGTAAGAAAACGATTAGCTGTATTCGATTATTTCTTGCGATTTATTCCGTTTCATTGGGTAAAAAAAGTATTTAAAAAAAGACTGTCTGCTTATGAGTGCCGTGACCTTCCACAAGATCAAACCAGTTATATCCGAATGGGCTCTGGTTGTTTTATGTTGGTAGAAATCGCTCGCTTTAAAGAAATCGGCGGCTTTGACGAACAGTTCTTTATGTATTTTGAAGACAATGATTTGTGTTTGAGATATGAAAAAGCGGGGTACCGCATTTTGTATACGCCCTTTGAAAAAGTCGTGCACTTATACGGTAAAGGAGCTCATAGAAGTGCAAAACTCTTTTTGGTGTTTATGCATTCGATGATGAAATTTTTTAATAAATGGGGTTGGAGGCTGTTTTGATGAACCGTTTATTTGTGACGATCGTAATGTATGAAAGAAGCTGGCAAGAAGCGTCGGCTTCACCGCTTTTGGAAAAAGCGGTGAAGAACCAGCAAATCCAATTGCTGGTTTATGATAACAGTCCACAAAGTCATGATGAGCCTTTTTTTCAGCATCCATTAGTGACCTATTTCCATGATCCAGCCAATCCCGGCCTCTCCAAAGCATACAATAAAGGGTTTAAGTCTGCGTCTAGCGGCGATTTTGATTTGCTGCTTCTCTTGGATCAAGATACGGAGCTGACAAAAGCCTACCTAAACTTTCTTATGACTGAGACGATCGGAACTGAAATAGGTGCTGTTGTGCCGCTGATTTACAGTGGCACAACACAGGTATCACCGGTCTTAGCTGATCGTTACATCAATCGAAATCTGGCATATCCTGCTATCGGTGAGCAAAAACAGCGGATTATGGCAATCAATTCCGGCACCGCAGTCACTCTCGCGGCTATAAAAAAAATCGGCGGATTCAATGATGCTTTTCCGCTGGATTTTTTAGATCATTGGCTTTTTCTTCGCTTACATCAAGAAGGCTTTCGGTTTTTGATCGCAAACCAAAAGTTGAATCATGATCTTTCAGTCATGCATTATAAAACGATGACTAGGGAAAGATATGAGCAGATTCTTACCAGTGAATCGAAATTCTATAGGGATTTCGATAAAGAAAAGAAAAAGGAACATGAAAAACAGCTTTTTTTTCGAACAATAAAACAAGCACTTTCACCCAAAATGTGCCGATTCAGTCGAAGAACATGGAAAGAATACTTGTCATTTAGGAAGGATCATTTATGATATCAGTATGTGTAGCCACTTATAACGGAGAAAAGTATCTTCAAGAACAGCTGGACAGCATTCTAATTCAACTTGCACCTGATGATGAGCTGATTATTTCGGATGACTTCTCTACTGACAAGACAAGAAATATCCTCGATTCTTATCGCGCAGATCCCCGAATCAAACTTTTGGAAGGACCGCAAAAAGGCATTATCAAGAATTTTGAACACGCAATTAAGCAGGCTTCAGGCGATCTGATTTTTTTGGCCGACCAAGACGATGTGTGGCTTCCCGATAAAGTTGCTGATACAAAATCAAAATTTGATCAAAAAAAAGAGACACAGGTAGTCATTTCTGATTTGAGAATTGTCGATGAGCAGCTTGAAGTGATTGAACCCTCCTATTTTGCCTATCGGAATGTAAAAGTCGGATTTTTACGAAATGTGCTTAAAAATAAATACATCGGAGCAGGCATGGCTTTTCGAAGAGAGTTGAAGCCAGCTATTCTTCCGTTTCCGCAAGCAATTCCAATGCATGATATGTGGATCGGTGCAATGGCAGGCAACCGTATCGAACTTATTGATAAGCAGTTAACGTTGTATCGAAGACATGAAAAAAATGCCAGTGAAATCAAAACATCCGCTTCATTTGGCCAGCAATTCGTGTGGCGCTGGGGTTTAATAAGAAGCCTGTTCATGAGAAAAGTATTTGATAAATAAAAGTTACATTTTCATTTCAAAACTTTGAATTGAATGACAAAGCTTTCTAGAAATGAGATAATGCTGTGGTGAGAAATACAAGTAAATTATTTAAGGAGCGTAATGAATGAAAGGGATTATTTTAGCAGGCGGTTCAGGAACACGCCTTTATCCATTAACAAAAGCAACTTCTAAACAATTGATGCCTATTTATGACAAACCAATGATTTTTTACCCAATGTCTACATTGATGTTGGCGGGGATCAAAGAAATTTTAATTATTTCCACTCCTCAAGATACTCCTCGCTTTCAAGAGTTATTCGGCGATGGCAAAGACTTAGGACTGCAAATTGACTATGCAGTACAGCCAAGTCCTGACGGCCTCGCTCAAGCATTCATTATTGGGGAAAAGTTTATCGGCACTGATAGTGTTTGTTTAGTCTTAGGAGACAATATTTATTATGGCGGCGGTCTATCGAAAATGCTTCAACGAGCTGCTGCAAAAGAATCAGGTGCAACTGTTTTTGGCTATCATGTAAATGATCCTGAACGATTTGGTGTAGTGGAGTTTGATGACGATATGCACGCCTTGTCTATTGAAGAAAAACCTGAGAAGCCGAAATCAAATTATGCTGTAACAGGTCTGTATTTCTATGATAACGAAGTAGTCGAAATAGCCAAGAATATCAAACCGTCTGCGCGTGGAGAATTAGAAATTACCGATATCAATAAAGTTTATCTAGAAAAAAATAAACTTTCTGTTGAAGTCATGGGAAGAGGTTTCGCTTGGCTTGATACAGGAACACATGAAACATTGCTTGAGGCATCTACTTTTATTGAAACGATTGAAAAACGGCAAAACTTGAAAGTTGCGTGTTTGGAAGAAATATCATTCCGAATGGGCTATATCACAAGAGAGCAGTTGGTTGCTTTAGCTGAGCCATTGAAAAAAAATCAGTATGGTCAATATTTATTACGACTAGCTGCTGAATAAAGAGGAGACGCTTTGATGAAAGTTATAGAAACAAAATTGACAGATGTAAAATTAATAGAGATGGACGTTTACGGCGATCATCGAGGTTTTTTTACTGAAAGCTATTCAAAAGAAAAATTTTCAGCACAAGGAATTGACTTTGATTTTGTTCAAGATAACCACTCATTATCTGCTGAAGCAGGTGTGTTAAGAGGCCTGCATTTTCAAAAAGGTGAAGCAGCACAGACAAAATTGATTCGTGTGGTGACTGGTGCGGTACTTGATGTTATCGTAGATATTCGTAAAGGCAGCCCGACCTATGGAGAGTGGGAAGGGTACTTGTTAACCGAACACAACCATCGTCAGTTATTAGTACCTCGCGGATTTGCTCACGGGTTTATGACACTGACCCCAAATGTGAACTTCTTGTATAAGTGTGACAACTATTATAATGCTGAAGCTGATGGCGGCATTGCATTTGATGATCCCGATTTGGCAATTACTTGGCCTATAGATGTGAAAAAAGCGATTCTATCAGAAAAAGATAAAAAACATCCAACACTGAAAGAATTTGAAATAGAAAATACATTTGTCTATGGTGAAGTATAAGGAGTGAAAGTGATGAAAAAAATTATTGTAACCGGTGGAGCAGGATTTATCGGCTCTAACTTTGTTCATTATGTGATCAATAATCATCCTGATGTTTTTGTAACAGTTTTAGATAAGCTGACCTATGCGGGAAATAAGAACAATCTTAATGGTCTTCCAAAGAATCGCTTCGAATTAGTTGTCGGCGACATTGCTGATCAGGAGCTGGTAGATAGATTGGTTCAGGATACAGACGCTGTCGTTCATTATGCTGCAGAATCTCATAATGACAACTCGTTGAAAGATCCTTTTCCGTTTGTTCAAACCAACATTATTGGAACGTATACGCTGATAGAAGCATGCCGAAAGTATAATGTAAGATACCATCATGTTTCAACCGATGAAGTATATGGCGATCTTCCTTTGAGAGAAGATCTTCCGGGACATGGCGAAGGAGCGGGAGAAAAATTCACGGACAAAACGCCGTATAACCCATCAAGTCCTTACTCTTCAACAAAAGCTGGTTCCGATCTTTTGGTAAAAGCTTGGGTACGCTCATTCGGTCTCCAAGCGACGATCTCCAATTGTTCTAATAATTATGGACCTTATCAACACATTGAGAAATTTATTCCTCGACAAATTACCAATATTTTGAGCGGCATCAAGCCGAAATTGTACGGTGACGGGAAAAATGTCCGTGACTGGATTCATACAAATGATCATTCATCAGCTGTGTGGACGATTTTAACAAAGGGACAAATGGGTGAAACGTATCTCATCGGTGCCGATGGTGAAGAGGATAATAAAGCAGTAATTGAACTGATTTTAGAACTAATGGATCAGCCCAAAGACGCGTATGAGCACGTAAATGATCGACCAGGTCATGATTTACGCTATGCAATTGATTCGACAAAATTGAAAGAAGAATTGGGCTGGCAACCGGAATTCACCAATTTCCGAGATGGCTTAGCCGATACGATTGAGTGGTATCGCAACAACGAAGAATGGTGGAAGACAGAAAAAGAAGCGGTAGAGAAAAATTATGCTGCGAATGGACAATAAATAAAAGCAGGGAAACCTGCTTTTTTTGAAGGGATGAGAAATATGATTTTACTGACAGGCGGAAATGGGCAGCTGGGCACGGAGCTGCGACATCTATTAGATGAAAAAGGATTAAAATATGTCTCAACGGATGCCCAGGAAATGGATATTACGGACGAACAAGCAACTCTTGCGTTTATTCAAGAATTAAAACCGACCGTTATTTATCATTGTGCTGCATACACAGCAGTAGATAAGGCGGAAGATGAAGGCAAGGAACTTGATGAGAAAATCAATGTCAACGGGACGGAAAACGTGGCGAAAGCGGCGAAAGCGGTAGGAGCAAAGTTTGTTTACATCAGTACTGATTATGTGTTCGATGGAACGAAAAAAGAGGGGGTCTACAAAGAAACAGATAAGCCGAATCCTCAAAATGAATACGGTCGTACAAAATTGTTGGGTGAACAAGCAGTGAAAGATCTTTTAGATGAATACTTCATTATCCGAACTTCATGGGTTTTTGGTAAATATGGACATAATTTTGTATATACAATGAAACGTTTAGCGCAAACGCACCCGCGCTTAACCGTCGTTGATGATCAATATGGCCGTCCAACATGGACCCGAACATTAGCTGAATTTATGGTTTATATTATCGAAAACAATGCAGACTATGGGATCTACCATCTATCAAATGACAATAGCTGTTCATGGTACGAATTTGCCAAAGAAATTCTGAAAGAAACGGATGTTGAGGTTGCACCTGTCACTTCAGCAGAATATCCGCAAAAAGCAAAACGACCACAATACTCGGTGTTGGATCTTACAAAAGCAAAGAATACCGGTTTTGTTATTCCTACTTGGGAAGAAGCATTGGCTGATATGACTGCATCTTTAGAGAAAGAAGAAAACTAGAAAAAGAGGGATCATGATGAAAGTTTCCGTTTTTGGTTTAGGTTATGTAGGATTAGCAAACGCTTTGTTATTGGCGCAAAAAGAAGAAGTACTTGCTTATGATATTGTGGATGAAAAAATCGATCAATTGCAAAAGAAAATCTCACCTCTTGAAGACAAAGAAATTCACCAATTTTTGGAGCGGACAGACTTGTCCGTTCATTTCACCAAAGCTTTTGATGAAGCTGTTGACTTTGGGGATGTATTAATTATTGCGACGCCTACAGATTACGATGAGCATAAAAACTATTTTGATACGTCGACTGTAGAATCGGTGATTGAAAAAGCGCTGGAGTTGCGTCCAGATGCTGTGTTTATTATTAAATCAACAGTTCCTGTAGGGTATACATTAGATCTTAAAGCACGTTTTAACACAGAGAACATTTTATTTTCACCTGAATTTTTGCGTGAGGGAAAAGCTTTATACGACAATTTGCATCCTTCGAGAATTGTTGTTGGAGAATGCAGTGAGCGAGCGAAAGAGATCGCCGAGATGTTCAAGCGAAATGCATGGGAAAATGAAATTCCCGTGCTTTTAACAAATCCGACTGAAGCTGAAGCAATAAAACTGTTTTCTAACACGTATCTGGCGCTGCGCGTGGCATATTTCAACGAATTAGATACCTATGCGGAAGTGAGGGGACTTGATTCACGACAAATCATTGAAGGCGTCGGGCTGGATCCTAGAATCGGCTCCCACTACAACAATCCGTCTTTTGGATACGGTGGCTACTGTCTGCCCAAAGATACCAAGCAGCTCCTAGCTAACTATGATAAGGTTCCGAATAATATCATTCAAGCGATCGTCGAAGCAAATACGACCCGCAAAGATTTCATCGCGGAGCAGATCCTTGATCGACAACCGAAAGTTGTGGGCATCTATCGATTGACTATGAAAGCTCATTCTGATAATTTCCGCTATTCTTCCATTCAAGGAATTATGAAGCGGATCAAAGCCCATGGAATCAACGTAGTAGTATACGAGCCTTCTTTAAAAGAGAAATCCTTCTATAACTCTGAAGTTATTGATGACTTTGAGACGTTTAAAAAGATCTCTGATGTTATTGTAGCAAATCGTATGGAAGATGTACTGCATGACGTAGAAGACAAAGTATACACAAGAGATTTGTTTGAAAGAGACTAAAAACTTTGAGAAAAAGGAGGCCAAATTTCGTTCGTTGAATGCGGCTTTCTTTTTTTCGTTTAATCTGTCAATGAAACATTAATTTTTTTTCTCAATTTTTGAAATGATCTGGTAAAGGTTGAGAAAGAGGGGAATGTCGAGTATACTTTTTAAGGATAGCTTTAAAAAGTTTTACCGTAAAAAAGATTAGTGGAACCTTAAAGGAGAAAATGATGTTCGAGCGTAAAAATAGAATTTTATTGAAAGAATTAGTAAAAACCGATTTTAAACTAAGATATCAAGGAAGTATTATGGGCTATGTTTGGTCTGTTTTAAAGCCCTTGATGCTGTTTACTGTCATGTATGTGGTCTTTGTACGTTTTCTTAAATTTGGACAAGATGTTCCTCACTTTGAAGTGGCGTTACTTTTGGGAACCGTTCTATGGAGCTTTTTTAGCGAAACGACAAATTTAGGTATGTCATCAATCGTCACACGAGGCGATCTGCTTAGAAAACTAAGCTTTCCTACACATATCATTGTTATTGCTGTATCGATCAACGCCTTAATCAATCTAGTAATCAGCCTTGTGATCGTTCTTTTATTTGCGATGATCAATGGAGCGGATATTTCAATCTATGCTTTTTTAGCACCGCTGCTTCTGATTGAACTCTATGCCTTTTCATTGGGCGTGTCTTTTATTTTGGCAACAATCTATGTTAGGTTTCGGGACATTGGACCGATCTGGGAGGTTGTCCTTCAAGCGGGTTTTTACCTTACACCGTTAATTTACCCATTGACACTTGTAATGAATATGGACGTGAACATTGCCAAACTTTTGATGATGAATCCAATGGCTCAAATTATTCAAGATATGCGGCATATCTTAACAAGTACAAGCAATATTACGGTATGGCAATTAATAAATACGAATTGGATCGTCGCAATTCCATATGTTTTGCCATGGATCGTATTAGTTGCTGGCTACATGATTTTTAATAAAAATTCGAAAAAATTTGCGGAGATTATTTAATATGAATAATGAAATAGCAGTGAAAGTTGATCATATAGGAAAATCGTTTCGTCTTCCTACAGAAAGTACAACGAGTTTAAAAAGAACCATCGTTAATTATTTTAAAGGAATCAAAGGATATAATGAGCAAAAAGTCCTAAGAGATATTTCGTTTGAAGTGAATAAAGGAGATTTCTTTGGAATTGTCGGAAGAAATGGGAGTGGAAAATCAACCTTATTAAAAATTATCTCCCAAATTTATACACCTGAAAAAGGGTCTGTAGAAGTGAACGGAAAATTGGTTTCCTTCATCGAGTTAGGTGTTGGATTCAATCCAGAATTAACTGGGAGAGAGAATGTCTATTTGAATGGCGCTATGCTTGGTTTTTCCGAAAAAGAAGTGGATGGAATGTATTCCGATATCGTTGAGTTTGCGGAATTAACTGAATTTATGAATCAAAAATTAAAGAATTATTCAAGCGGCATGCAGGTTCGACTTGCGTTTTCTGTAGCGATTCAAGCGAAAAGCGATATTTTAGTCTTAGATGAAGTATTGGCTGTCGGGGATGAAGCGTTCCAAAGAAAATGCAATGACTATTTCATGAAGGCCAAAGATGAGAACAAGACCATTATCCTCGTGACTCACTCAATGGAATCTGTTCGTAAATACTGTAATAAAGCACTGATGATCGATAAAGGGGAAGTAAAAATCATCGGGACCCCAGATGATGTAGCAAATCAATATTCTTTAGACAATGTTACACAGACGGGGACCTCCACCGTTATTGAAAAAACAGACGATATCGATGTAAAGAAAGAAGAAGAGAACGATTACATTAAAGACTTCAAAGTACGGTTGCTATCAGATGAACTAATAGAGAAAGATCAAAAAAGAATAGCGTTTGAAGTTTCGTATGAAGTTTTAGAGGAAATGAAAACATATATAGCTTTTTCTTTAACGGATATTGATCGAAATATTTGGGTATATAATGACAATTCATTAGATCATATGACCACAGGCTTAGGGAAAAAAACTTTGCGTTATACATGTAATTTGAACGAAATGAATGGTTGCAAACTTCGGTTAGGTGTTTCAGTCAGAAATGAATCAGACCAACCATTCGCGTTCTCTGATAAGGAGAATTCACCTATTATAATTATTTCTCCAAAAAAAGAAATGTCTAAAAGCGAGAGAATTTCTTCTAGCGGATTAGTTAGACGAAATGGATCTTGGGAAGAAATCGAAATATAGTCTGGTAATGAGGTGGGCAAAACTTTATGGGGTTAGTATCTGTTATTGTGACATGTTACAATCACGAAAAATATATTGAACAATGTTTAAAAAGTGTACTTTCTCAAACATATCCTGAGATTGAACTGCTTGTTATAAATGATGGTTCAACTGATAAATCAGAAGAAATAATTCTTAAAACTCTTGAACTTTCTAACACAAAATATGAGTATATTTATCAAGAGAACAGTGGTGTTTGCGTAACAAGAAACCGTGGGTTAGATTGGATAAAGGGCAAATATGTTCTTTTTATTGACAGTGATAACTATCTCGATCCTGAGTTTATTGAAAAATTAGTTTCTTTGGCTGAAAGCGAAGAGGTCGATATAGTATATACCGACTTAATCAATGCTTCATCAAAAGAACTTTTCATGAAAGCCAGACCGTTCGAGCTTCAAGCCTATCTAACAAATAATTTTATTGATAATTGTTCACTAATACGAGCATCCATCATTAAAGATGTTCGTTATGACTTGAATTTAAACCGAAAAAAATTAGTTGATTATGATTTTATCATGAATTTAATTTTAGTTAATAAAGCAAAACCAAAAAAATGTGAAGAAGCTAAGCTGAATTATCGAGTACTAGCAAATTCGATTTCTAGGACCGGAGAGCATTCTTCTGATAAATTTTATTATGAAGTTTATTTTTATATATTAAGAAAACATATTGAAGACTATCCCAATGAAATTCTTAATGCAGTTTCACACAATACTATGATATTGGAAAATAGATTAAGCAATCTCACAAAACATTTGACTGAGTTAACAGAACATGTAAAGAATCAAGATCACGAAATTATCGTGAAAAACGATGAAAAAAAACTTTTAGAATTGGATAAGCAAAATCTGCTTGTTGAAAGAAAAGAGTTGGGTGAACATTTCTCTTATGAAATTGAAAAATATGAAAAAGAACAATTTACAATGAAACAAATTATTGCAACTTTGGAAAATGAGAAAAATGAAATTCGAAATTCAAATTCATATAAATTAGGGAATCTTTTCATCAAGCCGATACATTATGGATATCGCTTTATTAAAAATCCAGCTCTTGCTTTAAAAGTGTGGAGTAAATTAAAAGAGAACACAAGAAAATACTCAACAAAAGTTGTAAAACCCTCTACACTCCTGATGAGGGTTAAAAGGAGTGTAGAGAGAAAGAATAATAACTATGTTGCTCCATCAAGAATTTTGATTTTTGTTATTTATGAAGACAAAGAGAAATTACAAGAATATAAACTTCTTTTCTTGAAAGCATTTAAAGCTCTATGTACAAATCTCTTAATTATAGTAAATGGTGATTTACCAAGCTCGGATATTGAGCAGTTGGAACAATTAGGCCGTGTAGAAACCAGAGAAAATAAAGGATACGATACGGCAGCATTTAGACATGGAATTTTGTTTTTGGGTAAAGAGAAGCTTTTGGAATATGATGAGTTACTGTTAGTAAATGATACCAACATTGGACCTGTTGGTGAATTATCATCTATTTTTAAAAAAATGGCAGATAAAAAACTGGATTTTTGGGGTTTGACTTATGGAGAAGAATATAACGATTTTACTAATTTAAACAAATACGGCTATATTCCTAAACACTTACAGTCTTACTTCTTAGTAATAGAAAAGACATTGCTTTCTTATTCAGGGTTTTATTCTTATTGGGAAAAAATGAATGATACAAATTCAAGAGATAAAGCAATTGGTATGCACGAAACGGTATTCACAAAGCATTTTTCAGATTTAGGATTTAAGCATGGTGCGCTAACAGAAAAAAACGAGGATAGTGCAATGTATATCCATCCTCTTGAGATGCTTAAAGAGGGTATACCAGTAATCAAATATACTGCATTATCAAACTATACAAATGAGAAATTTATTTGGCAAGGCTTGAATAGGCAAACAGAAATCCCTAGTTTGGTAAAATATATAGAAGAAAAGACAGATTATCCTGTTAAAATCATCAAAGAGATCATAGAGGATATAAAGGAGAAAGATTCACAAAAGTATGTATTGATTATTGATGGTGTTGAAAATGTTATTCCACAACTGACAAAATATCGTGTTGAAAATAAAATTGAACAATTAAAAAATTTGAATTTTAGAGTGAAGTCTGTGGGACTTTCTGAGCTGAAAATTAGCGATGCAGAAAGAGCGAGCCATATTATAATTTATAGAGCGCCATATAATGAGATGCTGGTCAATTTGATTCAAGTGGCCAAAGAATTTAATAAGCCAGTTTTATATGATATTGATGATTTAGTGATTGATACGAAATACACTGACCAGCTTTCGTATGTTAAAGGATTATCTAAAATAGAGAAGCAAAATTATGATGCTGGCGTGACTAACTATGGAAAAATGCTGGTTCTATGTGATATTGCAATAGCTTCCACAGAAGATTTGAAAAAAGAGCTAAAAAAGTATAATACTAAAGTGTTGTTAAACCGTAACTTAGGCAGTGAGGAATTAATAAAGCTAAGCAATAATGCAGAAAAACTTAGTGATGCATCATGTGTTCATATTGGGTATTTTTCTGGATCAATTACTCATAACGAAAATTTTGAATTAATTATGCCGGCAATATTGAAAATTTTAGCTTCCTTTAATAACGTGAAATTACATTTAGCGGGTCATATCGATATTCCGAATGAGTTAAAAGAATATAGTGAACAAATTGTGATCCATCCATTTGTTGACTGGAGATTGCTGCCGCAACTTGTTAAAAATGTAGATATAAATCTTGCGCCGCTTGTCGACACTATATTTAACAGGGCAAAATCTGAAATTAAGTGGTTAGAAGCTGGGTTATTAAAAATTCCAACAATTGCCAGTAACATTGGATCATTCAAGGACATGATAATTGAAGGTGAAACTGGCATTTTAGTTGATTCATCTGAAGATTGGTTTGAAAAACTAGAGCTGCTTGTAACGAATGGAGAGTTGCGCAAAAAAATTGGACGTAACGCGTATAATTATGTTGTTAACAATTGTACGACAATTCAACATAACGATGAATTGACAGATTTTTTATCTGAAGAGGCAAAAAATAAAATAAACGATTAAATAAAATATTCTTTAGTATAGGTATGTTTTAAATGAAGGAGACAAGATGAAAACAATACTTTTCGTGTCACCAACGGGTACGCTCGATAATGGAGCAGAAATATCTATCGTCAACTTAATGAAGTTTTTAGCTGCAGAAGGATATCATGTAGTTAATGCAGCACCGATATATGGAGTTGCAACAGAAAATGATTATTCTAGATATTGTGAGTCCAATGGCATTGAATGCTATTTGATCAATAACCAACGTTGGTGGTGGGAAGATGCTCCCGCACATATATTTGGTTCAGAAGAAGAAAGAGTTGTTTCATATAGAGACACAATTAAGACATTAACCGAGATTATAAAAGAAAAACAAGTGGATGTGGTGATTACAAATACGGTAAATATGTTTCAAGGTGCTCTTGCTTCTTGTCTAGAATCTATTCCTCATATCTGGTTAATTCATGAATATCCAGAAAAAGAGTTTGCTTACTATAAGAATAAACTAGATTTTATTGATCAATTTTCCACGGATATATTTTCGGTCACAGGTGATTTAAACAATCATCTGAATAAATTATTTAATAGTAGAGAAATACTTCCTTTTGCGCCGTATACAGAACTAAAAAGTTCAAATATTCAAATAGGAAAGAAAAAAAGAATCGTTTCAGTTGGAAGAATAACCAAAAGAAAAAATCAATTGGAGCTAATTCGAGCATTCCATGAAATAAATAGAAAAGATATCGAACTAGTTTTTGTTGGCGGTTGGGATGAAGAGTATAAAAGAGAATGCGAACGATATATAAAGGAGCATACTATTGCATCAGTTTCTTTTACCGGGAATGTAGAGAATCCATGGGATATAGTTACAGATAAGGATATTTGTGTATTTACATCAAGTTTAGAGACATATGGATTAGTTTATGTAGAAGCTTTACTCAATGGTATTCCAGTGATCATTTCGGACAATCCAGGCCATTTATCTGCATATGAGATGTTTCAACATGGGAAAATATATCCATTAGGTAATATTGATTCGCTTGTAGAGGCTATTAATTATTTTATAGACAATTTTGAAGAAGTAAAAAGTAAATCAGAAATGTTCATTAAAACAGCGAAAGAAAAATATCAAATCAAGTCAGTTTATCATGTTTTAATAGAAAGAATAAATCAAGCAAAGACAAATGAACATGCTATAAGACACATAAAAAACTTATTAGTAATCAACGAAAAGAAAAGTAAATTAGCAAATCTAGAAATAAAAATAAGAACCTTTGTGCAGAGAGTGATGTATAAAATTAAAAATAAATAAATACTTAAGGGGTTAAAATAATGGTTCGAAACAAATTACGAGAACCGCAAGGGATTTTTCTCGTACTAGCAACTCTATTTATAGGGATTTCGGTATTTTTAATGCCTATTAATAGAGTGCCCGATGAGATGAACCATGCGAGAATGGCATGGAATTCAATATTTGTAAGAACTGACACGAGTTTTGATTGGATGAATAGTGTTAGTGCAGATACTGAAATTAACAAAAGTGAATATAAACAGTTGTTTACGGAAAAAATTGATTTATCCGAGGAAAAATTTCAACCAAGCTTTGAGTTGAAAAGAATTATGCATATTCCGCAAGTTTTAGGAATGATACTAGGAAGCATTGTTTATCCATCAATAGGCGTAATGGTAACATTGGGACGCTTATTTAACGCTGTATTTTATATAGCCAGTATGTATTTAATTATTACAAAGACTAGATACGGTAAATGGTCGATGGTGCTTTTATCTTTACTCCCTATAATGGTTCAACAAGCAGGATCATTATCTTATGATGCTGCAAACTTCGTAGCGATTCTTGGCTTTTTTGCCTTTTTAAGCTTAATGATTGAAAATCCTCAAATCAATTTAAAAAAGTTGTTTCAAATTTTGCTATTTGCTCTAGCACTATATATTACGAAAAGTAATAACTTTTTATTTCTATTGCTTCTGTTCCCAATCAATTTCATATTAGCAGGAAAACTTTCTCCTTTGGAGAAAGTTAATCAGCATATAAGAAAGTTGATCTTCAAATACAAATATATACTGATCGTCCTTTTGCTTGTTCTTGGGGGATTAGTAGGTATTAAAATGTTTGGTGGTATACAGGGAATTAAAGAATTACTGCTCGTTTTGGTGAGAACTCTATTTAATAATAATCTAAATGGACATTTAAACAGCATTTTAACCGTGGGTATGTTTGGTTATATTGGGTTGTTTTCGGTAGAAATCCCTTTGTGGATTATTTTTATAGATGTAGCTTTATTGGCTTTTATTTCTGCTCTGAATAGTGATTTTGAAATCAAGAAAATATTCGGATTTTCATCGTTAGCAATCATTGTAATTCAAATTTTGGCTATAATCGCTGGAATGTACTATGCTTGGACACCGCTAGTATTAGGAGAGAATGCAATAATTTCGGTAGGTGCACAAGGGAGATACTTTACTCCGTTTCTTATTTTTCTTGTTCCTTTTTTCATCTCATTAAAAGATAGCATAAAAGTCGAGATGAGTGAAAAGCTATTAAGGTTTGCTATAATATTAACTTTAGTATTCAATTTTATTGTTTCTACAGGCTTGGTTTTGGATACTTATTGGTTTTTATGATGGGAGAACTTATGAACAGGGTTGCTTATCTTTAGATTAGTTTTTTTTCTTTTCTAATTCATTTTCAGTATAGAAATTTGCTAATTCTGTTTTTTCAATAATAGATGAAATGAGTTGTGTAAAATCAAATCTGGGTCAGAATGAACCACATTCTGGCTCAGATTTTTTGTTATCTTACATTGATTAATTGATTGATCAAAAAGATTCTAA
>NZ_BCPT01000023.1 GCF_001544095.1 Enterococcus casseliflavus NBRC 100478
AATAACAAAACGACCTTCACCACCCCACCAGCGACCATAGTAATCTTGTTCACCGTCGCGGTCTTTCACAAACACATCATTTGCTTCAAATTCCTCTCTAAAGGGATGCTTTTCTAAAATACCCGGTTTCAAATTCACGATAACATTGATTCCTAGCTGGTTCATTTTGTTAAAGAACGCATCTGAATCTGGAAAACGCGTTTTATTCCAATGAAACACATACCTCAGATTATCTTCTTCACCAGAGGAATAGCCCGATGCTAGCTTAAAATTATCGATCATCATACCATGGGCCCGATGCTTTTCAATCACACCATAGATTTCTTGGTCACAATTTTTGTCAAGTTCTGCATAATACATCGTAGATGCAGTAAAACCTAAGCTGTGTTTAGGCGGCAAAGCTTGCTTGCCTGTTAGATCGGTATAGCGATTGACAACTTCTTTTACTGAAGGACCGTTGATAAAAAAGAGATCGATCTCGTTACCATCTGTTTGATAATAGCTATAGGGGTCCCAATAACCACTGATCTCATTACCCATATCAAATACAGACTCATAAGAATTGTTATAAAAGAGACCAATCGCTGTTTGGTTGCTTTCACTCAGACGAATATAGAAAGGGATATGCTTGTATAACGGATCACCAAACTCTGGATCGTGACCAATTGCGTCTTTGGCGGACATGCGCATCCGTCTGCCTTTTTTATCATGGTGCCCTGTCTTTTCGCCAAAACCATAAAAATGATCGGTTTTTGGTTCGATTTTATTATAATGGTACGCTCTGCCTAGCTGGTCGATCTCAAAAGCCCGTTCTGGCAAATCAGAGTAAATCAATTCGTCTTTCTGGTTGTAGATTCTGAAATGGAAGGGTGCTTTGTAGATGATCACCTTTAATTTTTTGGCAGGAAAAATCAAGGTATCTTCCGTTTCTTCACACGGGACAGTAACCGCTGCGACTCGCTTACGCTCCTCCTTCAATAAGGAATCCAAGCGATCCTCCCAAGCGGTCATTACTAAGGCATACGATTTTTCGATAAATGTCCGATCAAAAGAGGCGCGGATTCGGACAATATCTTCCGTGAGAAATAGTAGTTGAATCGTTGCTTCTTCGGTATGGATCAAGTAATCATCGGGTCGTTTTTCAAGATAAAGAAATGTTTTCACTCTCATAATAGTCCCCTTTTCCCTGAATCAATGCACAGTCCAAGAGACAGGGATTGAATTTTGAATCATTTATTTCTTTCGTAAAAACCATCGCAGCGATTTCACTCAAGACACGCAAGTTAACGATTTGCGGTATCCCTAAAAACTTTCTGAGCTGAACTTTTTTCGTTCTCGTGTAGATCGATGCTTGTTGCTGCTCTTCGATCCAGTGAAAAAATTCATGTCCGAAAACCAGGTTCGCAATTTCTGTGTCGGTGCTCTTGATTGCCCTGTTTTCTAAAAAGGCTGCTATCTGTGTGATTGCTGCCTCATTGATGAATAATTGATTAGGTGGCTGAAACTGCCCTAAGATCATTCCACTAGCATTTAAGGGCACTTGATTTCGCAACAATAGCTTGGTTTGTTTGCAGATGGTCCCCCTATCAAAGGGGTGACCATACATTTCTAAAAATTCTTTGGCAGCAGTTTCGCCACATTGTCGTGCTTGCTCAATCAGCTCCACATGATCTGATCCTTGGTATTTGCAGGCAAAGGGATCGGTCATGAATAGATAATTCGCCCAAAATTCGTCATCGTATTGCGTTAGTTCCTGCAATGGTCGTCTTAAAATAGTCGTGTGATTCATCATTGATCACCTGATCATGTTTGTTTGATGTTTCCTGCGACCAGTAAAACTTCTGTGTCCCCTTGTAAATCATCTAGCTCAATGCCCATCAATAATGCTAACTGTTCAAGCGTTGAAGCAGAGAAGTCCATCACTCGTGAACCAAAACAGACATAAAACTCTGGTCGAACAATGATCTCACTTTGATAAACAGACATTTCTTCCCACAATTTCTCCACTGCCTCTCGGTAAGTGGCAATCGTTGCTTTTGCTGCCAAAGCATTCGCTCGTTGCACTTTGATAAAGCCTTTTTTATCTAAGATACGAACTTGAGTGGGACCGTCATGTGTCGCTTCACTAAACACGAAGAAGGCATTTGTTTTCGCCAACAAGGTCGTTTGCTGCTCCGTCAAGCGCATGTCTTTGGCAGCCAAAGCCAATGCTTCTTCTTCCGAACATTCTTTTAATAGATCCATGGCTTTGACTTCGGTGGAACCAGTCGCGATCGCGGTCACTTTTGACGTCTGTTGATCGATTTCAATATGAACTTCGATCGTTTCTGCACTTGCTCCACTATCGATGGCCTTATCTAGTGCTTCTTGTTTGATGGCACGAATGTCTTCTGGACTTGGCGATGGGATGATCCGCTCAACGACATCACGCACCATGGCTAAAGCAACACCGATGGAAGAAATCACTTCCGCATTTTCTGGGATATCATATTTCACTTGATCTTTATTGGAATAATACGTAATCAAGGAGGAGGCACCGCCACCTACTCCTACCAAGGAGATTTGGTCTTTTTCTAGCTTGTATTTATCTACCAGTTCGTTGATGACCGGTGCAATCTTTTGGTAAGATTTTTCCATGATTTGGTTCGCGATATCTTCCACTGTCGTCTTGCAATAATCCGCCAATACTTGCATTGCTTTACGTGCAGAAGGAATATTTCCATAAGAAAAATGATTCGGTTCTACCAGACCCAAGACATTGGCTGCGCAAGAGTTTGTAATGGTGACAGCTGAACCGTCTTCCATAAGAATTCGGACGTAATCGGCAGGATCACCAGGCTTAGGCGAAAAGAAATCGACCTTTGGCTGATTGATTTTCTCAGTATCGGTGTATACGGCATAATCAAGTCCTGCGATATGTGCAGAACGTGGGCCAACGTCAATGATCCCATTTTTATCCGCGCGAACCATTGAACCACCTGCAACGCCGAGGATTCGTACATCTAATGAACTGATGTACGTAGCATGACCACCCACGATAGAATAATCGATCGTGGGCCGTCCATTTTTGATGACACCGATATTGGTGGTCGTTCCACCAACTTCAAAATAGATCCCATTTGAAGCCAGCAGATACATCAATGAACCCATGACCGAAGCAGCCGGTCCTGACAACATCGTCAATACGGGACGACGCTTCATTTCAGTGATTTCCATCACCCCACCGTCACCACGCATGATCATCAACGGAACAGTTACGCCTGCTTGTCGAACGGCATTTTCGGTTGATGTTGCGGTATTTAGCATTTTTGGTAAAATACTGGCATTGATTACTGCCGTATGAGTTCGCCGCGTTAAGCCATATAGCTTCGTGATATCTGATGCCATCGTAGAAGGAATATTTTTTTGCTTGGCTACATTGGAAACCAGCTCCTCGGGACCGATATCATCTACCCCAAACGCCATGGAAGAAACGATGACCTCCGCAGATTCTTGCTTTAGCGCAGCAATTTTGTCACCGATTTTGTCTTCGGATACTTCTTTTAGTTTCAGAAATTCATTAGCGATCTGAATTTCTTTGCCTTCTCCTAAAACAATATTTTTTATGTTTAATTGTTTCTTCGCGAGAAATCCTTCTAAGCCGCCTTTGGCTATCCCTAAAATCCCTACTTTCGCCACGTCACCTTCAATTAATGCATTGGTCGCCTGCGTGGTACTATGGGCAACAAAAATCACTTCTTCCGGAGCAATATTGTTTTCTTTTAAGCAATTTTGAAAGGTCTGAATGACACCTTTTGCCACTCCTGAAACATCATCGTGGGTTGTTTTGACGGAAGATTTCCCAATAATCTCATGCGTCGTATTATCGATCGCTACCGCTTTTGTATGGGTTCCACCCACGTCAATTCCCATCCGTACTCTTCTTGTCATGTTCTATACCACTCTTTTCTAGCCTTTTGTGCTGATTTTTTACATTAAAGATCCGTACATGAGATAGACAACGATTGCCATAATGACACATAGGGTCGCTGATGTTGGGATCCCAAGACGCATATAATCTTTGGACTGTACTTTGGCATAATCCAATGCCCAGACTGCTCCTGAAAGGGTAATGTCTAGTCCTTGGGGAATGATCGTTGTCACGATAAACAATGGATAGAGAAATTGAATCGGCCAACTTGTTACCGCAGCTACGACATGTAAAAGTGCAAGACCGCTTCCGACTAAATTCATCGGCCCTCTAAAATGACCTAAGACACCAAAGACACCAAACACGATCGCCAATCCTAATGTGGTTGCAGGAATCACTGGGCTTAATAATGCACCTAGATAGGGAGCAACATACGCAGCTGCCGCATTGTAAGTGGCGATGGCTAACAAGAACGCCATCATCGGTGCAACACTGATCGCCCCATCAGATCCATATTTGGCAATTTTCCGACTTGCTTCCACAAAGCCGCCTTTTAGATGCCCTGTCGTGATCAGTGCAAACAAACTGGATAAAATAAAGGAAAGGATCACGGGTAGATTAAATGCGATCAACAAAATCACGGGCATAGCAACGGAAATCAGTGAAAGAGCAGGAGCACTTTTGGCTGTGGACTGACCTGCATCCCAAGAATAGACTTTTTTGGCTTTCCCGATCTTCACATTAACGATCGTCAAGATCACGATCAAAGAAATCGTCGCTGCCACGATCGCAAATGGGAAATAATCATTGTAACTATAATTCGCAAATTCTGGACTCGTCGTTTCGAAAATCGTTTGATACTGTTGGAAATTCACTACATTCAAGAAGGAGGCACTCACTCCCGCTGAACCAATAAAAGCAAAAACGGAAACAAGTGGTGAGATACCTAATGCCAGCATGATCGGTAAAACAACTACCCCGATAGCAATGTATGGTCCGACACCAGTTAACGAAGTGAACAATACAGCTGTAACCAAGCACAGCAAGTTGACGGTCACTCGCGGATGATCGCCCCCTAATTCCACGGTCTTACGAATCAAAGTAGAAGCAATCCCTGTTTCAATCAAGACGGTACCAAAGAATGCCCCGAACAACACATTGACTAAAACATTTCGTCCGTATGCTTCGGGTCCCGCTTGGAAGACATCCGTCAGCACTTCAACTGCGGTCAATCCCTCCATAGCACTATTGGGCTCAATCATATTTCCTGCAAAACTAATGGCGATCCAAATCGCACTCATTAAGAAAAAGCCAACGGTCATGTTATAGCCCTTGATACAATAAAAAGCCATAAATAAAATCGACAAAATGACCAATCCGCCTAATACCTGTGTAATCATTTCTTTTCCTCCTCGTTTTTACATTTCTTTTTCTTACATCCCTAACAAATCAAAGTTTTCAAAGGAGATCACCGCTTGATAATCTGCTTTTGGATTTGGGTATTTGATAAAGACTTGACCCATGGTTTGACTATAGTACCAGCCTTCCTTCGCAGCCTCGAATTGCTTACGATGCTGAAAATGAGGAACAAGCTGCCCATCAATCGTTACCCAAAAAGGCGCTTTTTCGTGGTTGATGATTTTTAAAAGAATCTTTTCGATCTGCGTTGGATAGTCACCCGTTCGTTTCACTGTCACTTTGACCTGTTCTCCAGGTTCCACATAAATCTCTTCTTTCAAGTAGGCGCCTGTCTTGTAAGCCAATGATTTCCCGTCATCTTCATAATGGGTGAAGTGACAAGCTTGATCTGGTGCCACTAAAATCTCTAGCTCAGTGACCGCCTCAGAATGAAGATTTCTTACTTCATTCGCTGCAAAAAGGGTGATCGACCCACCAATCACGAACAACGGTACACTATCGATCGTCACAGGAATGGCTAATGTTTGGCCCCCTTGGTACTTCTGTCGTGAATAAAAGTCATAATAAACTGCCCCTTCTGGCAAATAGACCTCACGGACTTTTTGGCCTTTTTCAACGACATTCGCTACGAGTAATGATTCTCCGACAACAAAATCAATGCCGTTGTCATAACAGTTGGCATCCTCTTGAAATTTCATAAAGGTCGGTTGAATAATTGGCAAACCAGTCTCAGCCGCCCGCACCATCAATGAATAATAATAAGGAATCATTTTGTATCGAAATTGGATCGCCTCCGCAATCCGTTGCTTACTTGCAGAAAACATCCAGGGTTCAGTCACCGTATTATCAGTATTGGTTGAATGAATCGAGAAGCGGGGTTGGAAAATTCCATTTTGGACCCAGCGGACAAACAACTCTTCTTCAGGAGCATCCCCATAAAAGCCACCGATATCACAGCCATAATTGGTCACCCCAGAAAGCGCCATTCCTAAAACTGTCGCGATGTTGTATTTTAGCGACTCCCAACTCGTTCGGTTATCCCCAGACCAAGATTGGGCAAAACGCTGAATTCCCGCATGCCCTGCCCGACAAACCACAAAGGGTCGGGTGTTCGGGTGCTCTTCTATGATGGCTTCGGTTGTGATTTGGCACATAAGATTTGCCATGATTGGACGCAGCTGACCAATGGTACCGGTTTTCCCATCATAAAAACAACGAGCATCTTGATCGACAATACTTTCATATTCACAATTATCATTCCAAACACTGGTTACACCGTAAGATAAGACATGTTCCTTTAAATACTTTTTCCAAATCCTCCGTGTATGGGGATTGGTAAAATCAGCGAAAACTCCTTTTCCTCCCCACCAAGTACCTAAAGCATTTTTACCTTTGTCCATTCTGTCTTTCACAAAAATTTGTTCTTCTTGAAGTGACTGAAAGAATGGGTGCGTTAAGAGAATCCCAGGTTTGACATTAGGCGAGGTCGTGACGCCCCGTTTCTCCATCTCAGCGAAGAATCCTTTAGGGTCTTTAAATCGCTCCTTGTTCCACGTAAAAAAGTAGCGCTGCCCCTCATGATTGCAATAGCCTGAAGACAACTGGAAGCCATCGATCGGTACCGATTCTTCTTTAGCGGTATCAATGAAATCAATGATCGCTTGATCGCAATCTTTAGACAGTTCAGAATAATACATGGATGAACCTAGGTAGCCCAATGCATATTTAGGTAGCATCGCCGACCGTCCAGTCAACGAGGTATAGCGCTGAACCACTTCTTTGATCGTTGGTCCTGCAATAAAAAATAAGTCAATGTCTCCTCCGTCTACTCGAAAACGACTGTGTTTCTTCCAATAATTACTATGTGAGCGCCCCATATCAAAATCACATTCATATGTGGTGTGATAAAAGTAACCACTGGCAACTTTTGTTCGCTTATTGCTTTTTACATAGAAGGGAATGTGCTTATAAAGAGAATCGGCATTTTTAGGATCATAGCCCATCGTATCGCGAGGACTCATAACCATAAAAGTATGACTTTTCTCTATAGCACCTGTTTTTTCCCCAAATCCGTAAAAGCAATCTCCCTCTACTATTTCACTGGTGTGGATTTTGCGCTTATTCGCATCTTCCATCAATGCAAGATCGACGATATCTTTGTGCAAAACCAAATCCTCTTGGTCGTAAATCACCAATTGATAGGGATCCTTGTAGAGAAACACTTTCAATTTCTTGCCGATCAACCCAATCTTGTCTTCTTCTTCAATGACCTGAAATTCTTGTAAATCGACTCGCTGACGCTCTGCTCCAATCAACTGATCGAAGCGATCTTGCCAGCCTGTCAACACTAAACTGTAAGACGCCTCATCAAATTCCTCATCAAAGCTGGCACGAATCCGAATAATTTCGTCAGTCAAGAACATGATCTTCACTAAACAACCATTTGTTCGAATCAAAAAACAGTGATTTTTTTCTTGACTATCGATGACACTTGTTGCAATCTTCATATATACCTCCTTAAACGATTGTCACAAAAACGGACTTAGAAATCGCTTTCACTTACACTAAAAAAAATAATTGCTTTCTATCTAGGAAGAGCAATTTTCTATGACCGTTTGCTTATTGATAATAGTAACTTCTCATATATTAATATACAACGGACAGATTTCGAGAATTGTCCTCCTCACTTCTGCAACCTGATTCTGGTCCCTTGGATTGTCCTTTCGATAGCGAAGTGATTTGTAAAACGTCTAGTCTATTCAGCAAAAAGGAGTGTTCAAATGGTTTTCTTTTATCAATTCATGCTGGGATTGTTTGCCAGTACATTCGTTGCAGCGGCAGCATTCGTCTTTCAGTGGCTGACTGTTTCTGGCGCACTGGCTGCGATTCTTTGCGGCACACTGGTCATTGGCTTTGGTCCGTGGTACAGCATCTTTTTGATTGGCTTTTTCTTTGCCAGCTCTGGCATCATTGGTCTTTTAAAGAAAATGCGCAGTCAGCCAGAGTTAGCTGTGCTTGCCAAAGGTGCTCGCCGTGATGCAAAACAAGTCTTTGCGAACATCGTACCAAGCATCTTTGCTCTACTGCTTGCCTTTTGGACGAAAGAACCGCTATTCCTTTGGGGATTTGTGGCGGGAATCGCTAGCTGTACGGCTGACACTTGGGGCTCAGAAATCGGCGTGCTGAGTCCAAGTCCACCGCGTCACTTACTAACGGGAAAAAAATTACCACCGGGACTTTCCGGCGGTGTCAGTTGGTTGGGAACTGCCGCTTCCCTAGCAGGGAGTCTCGCCATCACTGGTTTATTCGCAGTAGCCTTATGGTTGAACGGCAAGCCGTTCTCCTTTGATCTCTGGTTGACTTTGACTGTTTTAGGCTTTTGCGGTAGTCTCTTGGACAGCTTACTGGGCGCAACGATTCAAGTACGCTATCAATGCCCTGTCTGTCACCAATACACCGAAAAAAAAGTCCACCACGACGTTGCCACCAAGCAAGTCGGCGGTCTTTCCTTTGTAACGAATGAAGGGGTCAATTTGCTGACTTCAATAGTGATCGTTATTTTGACTGTATGTTTCTTTTACTTAAAAATGTCTACCGCATCATAAAAAAAGCAGCAAAGCACGTCACTAATGTGAGGTGTCTTGCTGCTTTTTGACTCAATACCGATTAAGCAATATCCACTAAGCGGATCTTCGTGACATTTTTGTAGACAGACAATTCTTCGATCACTTCAGAAAAGCCTAGTCCTCGGGGAAGATCAATCGTATAAATGTTGGTATAAATGCGATAGTCTTCCATGAATTTGACATCAAAATTGACATCTTCGATCACGATATTTTTCTCTTGGAAGTACTCCGTCAAAAACTCTTTGGTCTCGGTGCGATGGATGTACTGGATCTCTAATTTTTTTGCTGTCGGTACGCGGACGATCCGCTTAACGATCGTCAATGCAAAGAAGATCCCGATAAAACTGCTTAATGCGATGGTGTAAAAGCCCATCCCGATGGCAATTCCTAAACCTGCGATCGCCCATAAGGAAGCAGCCGTCGTCAACCCCGTCACCGAGCGCTTCGTCACGATGATCGTTCCAGCGCCAAGAAAACCGACCCCGCTGACGACTTGTGCGATCAATCGTGCTTCGTCTGAACGAATCACGCCTGCTAAATCTGGATGATCCAGCGCATCTCGCATGGCACCTGTGGCGATCTCCACTTGGATCAAAGCAATGACACAAGCCCCCATGCAAACCAAGATGTGGGTCCTAAGACCAGCTGGTCGGCTTTTGTATTGCCGCTCGTACCCAATCGCTCCTCCCATGATCATTGCCAGCAGCAATCTCAGCGCTACTTCAGGAATGGATAAATGCATATCAACCATTGGCATCCCTCTTTTCTTCGTATTCTCTCTTTTAACTATAGCATCTCTGATGAAAAAAAGAAAAAAACAGCGCCGAATCAGCCAAATAAAAAAAGCCCCCTCAGAAAATAAGCAAGTTAGCTACAAACTATTGCTCGCAGCTGCGCTGGCGCTACTGCACAAGCGCAGGGGGAAGCTGCGAGGATGGCTCATTTTTCCTTCTGACTTATTTCTGAAAAGGGCTGATTTTGTTTTACAGCTTGCTGGCAGCAGCCTCATCGATGATCACGATCACGTCATCATGCTTTTGTAAAACAGAAGCTGGTAATTCGTTGGTTACGGGTCCTTCAATCATTTTTTGGATCGCATCCGCTTTGACTTCGCCAAATGCCATCAAAATGATTTTTTTGCTTTGCATAATCGAACCGATCCCCATTGAAATTGCCGTCGTTGGGACGTCTTCGACTTTATCAAAGTAGCGTTTGTTGGCATTGATGGTCGATTCAGTCAAATCAACGACTGAGGTCGTTCCTTCAAAAGATGCACCAGGTTCGTTGAAGCCGATATGTCCGTTTTGACCGATACCCAAGATTTGGATATCAACTGGGTGATCCGCAATCACGCTATCGTAGCGTTGGCATTCTGCTTCTAAGTCTTCCGCTTTGCCGTTTGGTACGAAGGTTTCTTTGAATGGTTTTTTATTGAATAAATGAGCATTCATGAAGTAGCGATAGCTTTGTTCGTCTTCGCCGCCTAGTCCTACGTATTCATCTAAGTTGACTGAAGTCATTTCTGAAAAATCAACTTCACTGGCAGTCATTTCTGCATAAAGGGTCTCTGGCGTGCTTCCTGTTGCTAAGCCTAGCACCTTGGCGCCATTTGCCATACCTTCTTGAATCAATTCAAAAGCTTTCTTTCCGCCTTGAGCAGCATCTTTAACGCGAATAATTTCCATGATCAGTGCTCCGTTTCTATTTGGTATAGTCCAATAATACCACAGGTTGTGTTTGATTACAATAATTAGTCTAGACCAGATGACGATTTTTTCTCGCCAATCAAAAAAAGACGAGCTCTAAAATGCGCTCGTCTCTACTCGTATTCTACTTGCTTACCAATTCGTATAAACATCAATACCGCTATGACCGACACCTGTGTCATAGACTTTATAGGCACCTAAAGATGATTGACCAGTCGATCCTTTCGGTTGATTATCACTGGCAACAACGATGTACCCATCGGCATCACGGATGGTTCCGTCTGATGCTACATGGCGACCAGGGATATTCAATCCGCCTCCTGGCAAGACTTTTTGTGAGTAGTACGATTCTCTCACACCATTGAAATAGTTGATCCCATCCACTGGATTCAAGACACCAGAACCAGCACCAGGAACGCTTGAACGAGTTTGACTCACGTTAGCAGTCGCTGTAGACTCACTTTTTTCTGTGCTTTCTTTCGTACTTGTTTCTTTGTTTTCTACTGATTGGCCATCGTTAGAAACCAACAATGTTTCGCCATCAAAAATCATATTTGGATTTTCGATCGAATCATTTAAAGCTAAAAGGTCTTCGACCGTTGTTTGATAAGTAGCAGCGATCCCAGATAGAGTGTCTCCTGGTTTGACAACATGGGTTTGTTCTGCTGCTGAAACAACTGTTCCGCCAACGAATAAACCAAATCCTGCAACAACTGTAAATGCAAATTTTTTCAAATGAAAAAACCTCTCTTTTGATTATTTGTCCCGCTATCGGGCACAAGTAAGAGAATAACATTACAATATTGCAGGAAGGTTTCAGAAATATTTTTCATTATCACAATTGTTAAACAGAAAGTTACAGGATTTTTATTCAAAAATGCTAAACTTACAATATTGTTATCCCTTTCGATGAGTGCTTTTAGTGGCCACATGCTATAGTGATGCTAGTAATGGAAAGGAATGACACCCATGAAAAAACTACTAGTAACGCTTGGCGTTTTGATTATTGTCGTAGCCGGCTATTTCGGCTACACGTACTATGCAACAACGTATCGCGGCATCACGGCTTATGCTATCACGCCCAACAAAGTCCCTGAAAAGACACAGACCTACAGCGATTCTGGTGAAAAAATCGATGGCTCTTTTACCTACAAATACACCTTTGAATTCGTAAAGAAAAATGGTGAAAAAGAACTCATGACCTATGACCTGACGGGCGAAAATGTAAAACCATTGGCTCCAAATACTTTAGTCAAAGCAGAAATCAGTAAGACCCGCATCATTTCTGGTCCCAACGAAGTCCCTCAATCAGAAGTCCCCGCAAAAATACTGTCTGAGCTGGAAACCTTTGACGAATAAGGACTTCTTACAAAAAACTTTCTACTTTTTAAGGTTCATTTTACTTTGACGGTCTATGCTAGCTTTATACCAAAACTATTTTTCTTCCTCTTACCAGTCCTCGCCCGACTGGTATTTTTTGATTTTTCCCAATGGTCAGGAGTTACACTTCTTATAGACAGAACCGCTCTAGCTTCGCAATGTGTTTTTTCTCAAACTTTGATCAAGTAGCTATTGACGATCGGAAATAAATAAAACCAGAGTCAATAGGATAAACGCTGGTTTCATCATAAAAAAACCGCTAGATTGTTTATCTCTAGCGGCTTTTTTTGCGATTTTAATAGAGTTCCAAGTATTGTTCTCTTTCCCACTCGGAGACTGTTTGGCGGAAGGCTGCCCATTCTAATCGTTTTGCTTCGACAAAGTTGGCATAGATGTGTTTGCCTAAGGCATCGATCATCACTTGGTCTTTGCGCAATGCTTTGATGGCATTGTGGATCGTTGATGGCAGATCTTCGATTTGTGCTTCTGCCCGTTCTGTTTCGTTCATGATGTAGATGTTGCGGTCGACAGCTGGTGGTGGTGTCAACTCACGTCTAACGCCATCAAGTCCTGCTTGTAATAAAACAGCCATTGCTAAGTATGGGTTAGCGGATGGGTCAACTGAACGCAATTCCAAACGCGTTGACAAGCCTCTTGATTCTGGTACCCGAATCAATGGTGAACGGTTGCGTCCTGACCATGCCACGTATACAGGCGCTTCGTAACCTGGCACTAAGCGTTTGTAAGAGTTGACGGTTGGATTGCAGACAGCCGTGTAAGCACGGGCGTGCTCGATCAAACCGCCTAAGAAGTGATACGCTGTTTGGCTTAATTGCATTGGTCCTTCTTCATCAAAGAAGACATTTTCATCACCTTTGAACAAGGACATGTTGCAGTGCATGCCTGAACCGTTGATGCCGAACAATGGTTTTGGCATGAAGGTCGCATGCAAGCCGTGTTTACGAGCAATGGTTTTCACGACAAGCTTGAAGGTTTGGATGTTGTCACATGCTTCCACTGCATCCGCATATTTAAAGTCGATTTCGTGTTGCCCTGGTGCCACCTCATGGTGAGACGCTTCAACTTCAAAGCCAAGGCTTTCTAATTCTAATACGATATCGCGACGGCAGTTTTCCCCTAGATCGGTTGGGGCAAAATCGAAGTAGCCGCCTTTGTCGTTTAATTCAGTTGTGATTTCGCCTGCTTCATCTAATTTGAATAGGAAAAATTCTGGTTCTGGTCCAAGATTGAAAGAAGTAAAACCAAGGGATTGCATGTCTGCTAATGCCCGTTTTAAGTTGCCGCGAGGGTCGCCTGCAAATGGGGTGCCATCTGGATTGTAGATATCACAGATCAAACGAGCCACTTTGCCATGTTCACTTTCCCAAGGGAAGATCATCCAGGTGGACAAATCAGGATACAGATACATGTCACTTTCTTCAATACGGACAAATCCTTCAATAGAAGAACCGTCAAACATCATTTTGTTTTCCAGTACTTTATCTAATTGACTTACAGGTACTTCAACGTTCTTGTTCGTTCCTAAAATATCAGTAAACATCAAGCGTAAAAAGCGCACGTTCTCATCCTTTACGATTTGTTTGATGTCTTCGGCAGTTCTTTCAAATTTTGGCATAGTATCCCTTCCTTTTTCCCAATTCTTATTTTATATCACAGCAATGATCTACAAGTGCTCTACATTCGTGGACCTTTTTGCTGGTATGGCTGTTGTTGATTCAATCCACCTTGAGCCAAGAGTTCATCATAAAAAATTCGACGTACATCTTCATCGGTCAGCGGCGGTTTGTTCTTCGCTTCTTTTTCTTTGGCAACTTTCATTTCATAAACTCGTTTGATTCCCGCCATGTTCAGTCCATCGGAAAGATAGTCTTTGATCTCTAGCAAGGTATCAATATCATTCAGCGAATACATTCGTCGATTGCCATCGCTGCGTTCCGGGTGGATCAATTCTTGTTCTTCGTAATAACGAATTTGACGGGCGGTGAGATCGGTCAATTTCATGACTGTTCCGATAGGAAAGACTGACATTGAGCGCCGCAATTCTTTTTCCCGCATAACTTGGCTCCCCTCCGTTTCAATGATGCTGCGTAACTTTATGGAAACTATACCAATTCTTTTTTTGCGTGTCAACCCCTCATGTTAGAAAAAGTGACATGAATGCAAATTTTTTTGATTTTTCCACTGAGTCCTTGATTTGATCGCATGTTCAAGCAGTCCTTTTTCTGGAAGAAATGGTGCCTTAGCCAAAAATGTTCGGGTTTTGCACTTGAAGGAAGTCAAACCACTTATACTCCCATAATTTTGTCACCACAAAAAAAACGGTGCATCAGCTGCACCGTTTTCTGTTTATTCCTGTTCTTGCGCCATTCTGCGTAGTGGATAGGTATCCTCCAACGCAAATCCTTTGATATGATAGGACTGTGTTGCTTCATCGAAAGCATTACTCAACACTAGCGACTCCCGTTTTAAACGATTCAGCGCATTGCCTTCATCGGCTTGCAGCACTAGATGATAAGGCTGCATGATCTGCATCAATTCCATTTTGATCGCCTGAGTCAAGCGTTCTTTGCCTTTGGTACTTTTTGCTGAGATCAAGACATTGGGAAAGAGCGTTGGGACAAACTGATCGGCGTCGATGCGATCCGCCTTATTGTAGACCGTCAACATCGGTAATTGGGTCAAAGAAAGTTCCTCCATTAATTTTAAGACCGTCTCCTCTTGCTGGACCCGTTCTTCGGAACTGGCATCGACGACATGCAGCAAGAAGTCCATGTTTTGACTTTCCTCCAGTGTGGAATGAAACGCATCGATCAATTGAGTCGGCAATTCTTGGATAAAACCAACCGTATCGGTAATGGTGACTTCGAATCCTTCTGGCATCCGCCAGCGTTTCGTCAAAGGATCGAGTGTCGCAAACAACTGGTCTTGCTCATACGTATCCGCACTGGTCAAAATGTTTAAAATAGTTGATTTTCCAGCATTGGTATAACCAATCAAGCCCATTTGAAAGACTTGGCTGTCTTTGCGCTTTTGGCGTGTTCGGTCTCGATGGGCTGCCACTTCCTTCAATTCCCGTTTGATGATGGTGATGCGGTTGCGGATGTGTCGACGATCGGTCTCCAGCTTGGTTTCCCCTGGCCCTCTCGTTCCGATTCCGCCCCCTAGCCGAGACATGTTCTTTCCTTGCCCTATCAAGCGTGGAAGCAAATAATCCAGCTGCGCCAATTCTACTTGCAGCTTTCCTTCTTTGGAACGGGCACGCATCGCAAAAATATCGAGGATCAGCTGGACGCGATCAATCACTGGCACTTCTAGCGCATCACCGATCATCTGGCTTTGCCTTGGTGTCAGTTCATGATTGAAGATCACTAGATCTGCTTCATGTGCTTCTGCCAACTGCTGCAATTCCGCAACTTTCCCCTTGCCGATCACGGTTTGTCGATCGACTTGCTGCCGTTTTTGCACCAGTGAAAAAACAACTTCACCATTGGCGGTTTTTGTTAAGCTTTTCAATTCTTTCATTGACGAATCAAAATGAAGATAGTTTTTCTCCGTTTCTACTCCGACAAGAATCACACGTTCTTGGCTCATCTTTTCTCCTCCAACCATTGGTCGATTTCTGTTTCAAGGGTACGTTGTTCTTCAGGTTGCCTCACTAAATCAATCCATCGGGGCTGTGCTCGGTTATTGAACCACGTCAGCTGCCGCTTGGCGTAGCGGCGTGAGTTTTGCTTGATTTGCTCAATGGTCTCCTCCAATGTGGCCTGCCCTTGAAAATAGGGCAAAAATTCCTTGTAGCCGATCCCTTTGGCGGCTTGCGTTTCTGGATACTGCAAAACAGCTTTTGCTTCTTCGATCAAGCCTTGATCCATCATCAAGTCCACCCGCTGATTGATTCGCTGGTATAACACTTCTCGCTCAGTGGTTAACCCGATCATGAAGAAATCGTACAAAGCTTGTGGTGTCTCTTTTGGTGCAGCGATACTTTCGCCAGTCGTTTCAAAAACCTCCAACGCACGAATCACTTTCCGCTCATTGTTGTAGTGGATCTTCGCTGCTGCCAAGGGATCGACCGCCTGCAGCTTTTGCCATAAAGCTTCTTTGCCGATGACTACTGCTTCTTGTTCGTAACGCTGACGAATCGTTGGGTCGCCTTCTTCTGCCCCTAAACGAAAGTCATACAAAAGCGCTTGGATGTATAACCCTGTTCCCCCTACAACGATCGGCAGCTTTCCTTGCTGCTGGATCGTCTCGATGGCTTCACGCCCCATTTGCTGGAAATCAGCGGCAGAGTATGCTTCCGTCATCCCACGAATATCGATCAAATGATGAGGAATCCCTGCCATTTCTTCCTTCGTCACTTTGGCGGTACCGATATCTAACTGACGGTAAATTTGCATGGAATCCCCGCTGATGATCTCCCCATGGTATTTTTTGGCTAACTGGATACTCAAGGCGGTTTTGCCGACTGCGGTCGGTCCCACGATCACTAAGACTTTTTTCATCCTTTTGTTTCCTCGCGGACCTGCTGCACAATTGCCCGAGCTTTTTCTGGAAAATCGGTGATGATCCCCGTCAACCCCAGAGCCAAGCAGGTGCGAATCGCCGCTTCTTCGTTGACAGTCCACGGACGGATCGCGATCGGAAAATCAGTTAAGACCGTTGCTGTCTCTTGAACCCAGCGATAGGCAGGATGAATTCCTTCGATATACGGTCGGCTGAGCGCCAACGGTGGTTTGTCTTCCCCGCGTCCCATAATAAAATCAAGGGTCGCATCCGGTTCGATCGCATGCATCCGATCCAAGGTCTCGATATTGAAGGAACAATACCAATGAGTAAAGGGCCATTCTTGGCTATTCAATAAGTCGGATACTTTGGCTTCGATTCCTTCATACTCATAATGATCGGTTTTTAATTCGATCGTCAAAATGCCACGATAATTCTTCGCTGCAAGTAAATCCAACACTTCTTTTAGCGTGGGGACTTTGGCGGCTTGGAATTCCTCAGAAAACCAGCTGCCAGCATTGAGGTCTTTTAGTTCAGCAACCGTCAGGTCACAGATCCGACCTTTGCCGTTGGTCGTTCGATCAACCGTTTCATCATGCATGACGATCAAGCCGCCATCTTTTGATAGATGTACATCTAACTCAATGATATCAGCTTTGACCCGCACCGCTTCCGCAAATGCTGGTAGCGTGTTTTCAGGTCGGTTGCCGCTACTCCCGCGGTGGGCAACGATTTGTACCATCATTCTTTCACTCCATTCTCACTCTTTATTTTACCATGGAATCTCCTAGAACCAAAAAGCCTCTGTTTGTTTCGATCCTCTTAATGAATAATAACGCTTTGTTTCGGTCAAAGAAAAACACCCTTACTATGATCGCAGTAAGAGTGTGTGTGATCAGTTAAAAAAGCGCAACCGTCGATACTCTGGTTTGGTTGCCTTAACCAAGGAAAACGGCTGACCAGTAGAATCAAATCGTTTTTGAAAAATAGGTCAACGGTTCGCTCGTCATGTTTTTCATTTGGGTTTTACGCTCATTGACCATTTCGACTAATTGATCAAGGAAATTTTCCATAATGATCCGACCGCCTTTATAGGTATACCCACCGATTTTAACAGTTTCCTCTGGGGATAAAATCACCCGACGTGTTCCGATTTTTTTGAAAAATTCTTCCAAGAAAAAATTCGGTAGATAAAAACTGTTTTGCGCCGCAAAAGATTGTAGATAGGCAAAATCATCGATGGTGATATAACAGTCGTCAAAGGCATCAAAGCTGACATACTCATCCATCAGCATGACCCGTTTTTGTAGAATCTCACTGATTTTTTGATTCAATAAAACCAACGTTTCGATTTCTTTGACTTTATGCTCCAACAAACGGCGTTGTTTTTCTTTTTGTTCCTCATACCGAATGCGTAAATTAAAAATGATGGTTACTAACAATGCGCCCACTAAGACGCCGATCAAACCTGCTATTGCTACTGCCATTCTTCGATCCTTCCTCATTCCTTTTTTCATATTGTATCATATTTGAAAGTTTCGCAAAAAAGATAACGAACTTTTTATTTGACCTTTCTTGACCTAATCGGTATACTATCTCTTAGATATTGCGAAAACTTTATGCTAAACTATATCTATAACGATTTTTAGGAGGACTATCACTATGAATTTAATTCCTACAGTCATTGAACAATCATCTCGCGGTGAAAGAGCGTATGACATCTATTCTCGTCTATTAAAAGACCGGATCATTATGTTGAGTGGTCAAGTAACCGATGACTTAGCAAACTCGATCATTGCTCAGCTTTTATTCTTGGACGCGCAAGATTCTGAAAAAGACATCTACTTGTACATCAACTCGCCTGGCGGAAGCGTTACTGCTGGTCTAGCGATCTTTGATACCATGAACTTTATCAAAGCCGATGTTCAAACCATCGTTATGGGGATGGCTGCTTCTATGGGTTCATTCTTATTGACCGCTGGTGAAAAAGGCAAACGCTTTGCGTTACCAAATGCAGAGATCATGATCCACCAACCATTAGGTGGCGCCCAAGGTCAAGCAACTGAGATCGAAATTGCTGCCCGCCACATTTTGGCAACCCGCGAACGTCTGAACAAAATCTTGTCAGAACGTACTGGTCAACCAATCGAAGTGATTGAACGCGACACTGATCGCGACAACTTCATGACCGCACAAGAAGCCAAAGATTACGGCTTGATCGACGAGATCATGGAATCAAACAAATTGAAATAAGCTTGCATAAAAAAAGGTGTACGAAGCAATTCGTACACCTTTTTGCGTCTTTTGGTTCGGCGTCAGACTTCACCATATTCGCCCTGTTGGTAAGCATACCCATTTTCCACGTAATGCGTGATGTTTGCCTGATTTTTGGCGATTTCTTCCTCTGTCAACGGGCGGATCACTCGTGCAGGACGACCAAACGCCAACACATTGGGCGGAATGACGGTTCCTTCCGTTACTAACGAACCAGCACCTAACAAACTATTTTCACCGATCACTGCATGATTCAAAACAATCGAGCTCATGCCGATCAGCGCCCCTTTTTTGATGGTACAGCCATGAAGCATACACTGATGCCCAACAGTCACATCGTCTTCCACGATCGTCGGGGCATCGTTATCAACGTGAATGATCGTTCCATCTTGAATATTGGTACGCGCGCCGATTTCGATGCGATTGGCATCGCCTCGAATCACTGCTTGAAACCAGACCGTACTCTCTTTTCCTAGAGTCACGTTTCCTACGATCGTCGCATTTTTTGCCACAAAACAAGGTGTTCCTTGCAACGAGGCTGGCGAAACTGTTTTGTGGGTTTCATTCCCTGATTGTTCTTTGTCCATCAACTTCTCCTTCCAATCCATAAACGGATCTGCGCTTTCTTTTTTCACTATAGCACCACCCTTGCGACAATGCAAAAAGAGCGCCAGTCAGTCTGGACGCTCTTTTGGGTTTACTCGGCTTCTTCTGAAAATTGACTTTGGTACAGTTGGCTATAAAAGCCGCCAGCTGCCAACAAGGTCTCGTGATTGCCTTTTTCAATGATCGACCCTTGATCCATCACTAAGATCAGATCTGCTTCACGAATCGTTGACAAACGATGGGCGATCACAAAGCTGGTACGACCTTCCATCACTTTATCCATTGCTTTTTGAATCAGCGCTTCTAAGCGGGTATCCACCGAACTGGTGGCTTCATCGAGAATCAAAATCTTCGGATCAGAGATGACTGCCCGAGCGATGGTCAACAATTGTTTTTGCCCCAAGGAGACATTGTCCCCTTCAGAATTGATGATCATTTCGTAGCCGTCTGGCATCGTGCGAATGAAGTGATCGACGTTGGCGGTTTTCGCTGCATCAACGACTTCATAATCGGTGGCATCTAATTTCCCAAAGCGAATGTTGTCGCCGATCGTGCCTTCGTACAACCATGCATCTTGTAAGACCATCCCAAACAGTGACCGAACATCATGACGTTCCATTTTCTTCGTGTCGATGCCGTCGATCTTGATGGCCCCTTCATTGACATCATAAAAACGCATCAACAAATTGATCAAGGTGGTTTTCCCAGCACCTGTTGGTCCCACGATCGCCACGGTTTGTCCAGCTTTGACTTCAAAGTTCAAGTCTTTGATCAACGGTTTTTTCGGATCATAGGCAAAGCCGACATGTTCAAAGGTCACGTCGCCTCTGATTTGTTCTGGCAATTGGATATCCGTTTGATTGACGGGTTCTTCTTCCTCATCTAGGATTTCAAAGACCCGTTTTGCTGCTGCTGAGGCACTTTGCAAGACGGAAGACAGCTGGGTAATATTCCCCATTGGCTGACTGACTTGCCAAATGTATTGTATGAACGCTTGCAGCTGACCAACAACGATTACGCCGCTGATCACATAAAAGCTCCCCATGACTGCCATTGCGATATAGGTAAAGTAAGCGGTCATTTGCACCAGCGGCATCATCAATCCTGACACAAAGGCAGAACGAAAGCCGTAATAGCGCAACTGGTGGTTAACGTTTTTAAACCCTTCAAGTGTTTGCTTTTCCCGTCCATACACTTTCAACACACTGAATCCAGTCATGTTTTCTTGTACGTAGCCGTTCAGATCCCCTAACGCATTTTGCATGCCTTGGAAGTCTTTTTGCGACTTTTTGACGATCGTGCGAGAAATCAATAAGGAGGCTGGGATCATGATCAATGAAACCAATGCCATGTAGGTATTGATGTAAAACATCATGGAAACCGCCATAACGATTCCTAAGAAGGCATTGACGATCCCGATCAAGGCTTGCTGCATTGCACCGCTGACGGCATCCACGTCATTGGTCACCCGTGACAGGATATTCCCTTGTTGGTTGCGGTCGAAGTAAGAAACGGGCAAACGATTGATTTTTTCTTCAATGTCTTGCCGCAAATCTCGCATCGCAGATTGGACAACGTTGGTGATCAGCAGCCCTGACATCAATTGTGAGAAACAGTAACCGACACCGACGACTGCGATCCAGATCAAGCAAAGGATCACGTAATCAAAATTAACGCCTTCGCCAGCGGCGATGTTGCGGCTGATCTCTGTCGTCGGTAATCCAGAAACATACGGCATTGCCGCATTGAAGCCGACGGTTGCAACAGTAAACAGCAAGACTAGGATAAATTGTACTTTGTACGGTTTGATGTAAGCACCTAACCGTTTTAAAGAAGAGATTGCTTTCATTGTGCCAACTCCTCCTCTGATAATTGTGACGCCGCAATGTCGTAGTATACTGGACAAGTTTGCAGCAGTTCTTTGTGGGTGCCGATGCCAACCACATCGCCTTCGTTCAAGACGACGATCTTATCGGCATTCATGATCGTTCCTACTCGTTGAGCAACGATCAAAACGGTCGATTCTGTGGTTTCTTTTTTCAAGCGTGCCCGCAATTTTGCATCCGTTTGGTAATCCAATGCAGAAAAACTATCATCAAAAATATAGATCTCTGGTTGGCGGATCACCGCACGGGCAATCGCTAGGCGTTGCTTTTGTCCGCCAGAGAAGTTGGTTCCGCCTTCTGCCAAGTGAGCATCAAAGCCATCTGGTGTGCGAGAAATGAAATCTGCCGCTTGCGCAATCTCGGCTGCTCGTTCCAGCTCTGCTTGCGTGGCATCTTCTTTCCCATAGCGTAGGTTTTCTGCGATCGTCCCTGTAAATAGCAACGCTTTTTGAGGGATAAACCCGATCTTGTTGCGCAACGTCGTTAAGCTGTAATCCCGAACGTCAACACCATCCACCAAAACTTGGCCTTCACTGACGTCGTAAAAACGTGGGATCAATTGGATCAAGGTTGATTTTCCACTTCCAGTACTACCGATAAACGCCACGGTTTCCCCTGGTGAAGCGGTAAAGCTAACATTACGGATCACTGGACTTTGAGCATGTCCTGGATAAGCAAAGGTAACATTTTTGAATTCCAAGAAGCCTTTCGTCTTAGTTTCTGTCACTGGCTGTTCTGGCTCTTTGATTTCAGAAGTCGCATCTAACGCTTCTTGGATTCGACGAGCAGAAACCGCCGCTCGTGGATACATCGTAAAGACAGTCGCAAACAGCATGAAAGAAAACAGCGCATGGAAGATGTATTCGATAAATGCAATCAAGTCACCGACCTGCAGTTGCCCTTGATCGATTTGAATACTTCCCGTCCAAATAATCAGAATCATCACGATATTGAATAAGAAGAAAAAGCCTGGTTGTGCCGTTGCCATCAAGCGAAACAAGCTGCGAGAACTAGAAGCATAGGCTTGGTTGACTTTGCCAAAGCGTTTTTCTTCAAATTTTTCATTGACGAAGGCACGGATCACTCGTAAACCAGAGAGATTTTCCCGCAAGATGCCATTGATTTTATCTAGATTGGCTTGTTGTTTAGTGGATAAGGGTTCCGAGATTTTGGCAATGGCGATGACGGCCATCAGCAATATCGGCAATGCCCCCAAAACATACAACCCTAGTTGTGTACTTGTCCGCATGACCATGTACAAGCTGACCACAAACATCATGGGTGTCATTAAACCTGTCCGTAAGATGCTTTGCATAAACAGCATGATTTGATACGCATCATTGGTCACACGGGTGATCAATGATGAAACCCCGATTTTTTCATATTCGGTATGTGAATAGCCTTGGACTTTTTCAAAAAGATCGTCACGAATATCTGCCACAATGTTAGTGGTGATACGTGACGTGAAATAGCCTAACAAAATGTTCATCGTGATCCCCACAATGGTGATCGCGATCATCGCCGCACCCATTTTCCATATGTAGTCGCGATCACCAGCGGCGATCCCTTTGTCGATCATTCTTGCCAATAACGTCGGCAAACCTAATTCAATCAAAATAAAACCAAAAACACAGATGAAATTAAAAACCAGCAGTTTCTTGTTTCTCATCGTGTAGTGCCACATTAATTTCAAAAAATCCCCTCCTTTTTTACTTCATTACTTCTACTATAGCATAGGAATATTCTTATTGTAATGCACTTTCAACGAAAAAAAGCAAACTTCAGCGATAGTCCTTTCATTTTCTTTCAGTAAGCCTTTTCAAAATGACGTGTTTCTATACTTATTCGTTTTTCTGTGATAAAATAGGGATACTTGTAGTGGAACGACTTACAAACCCGGTGAATTTTTTATGACGACATTTGGAAAGCAAAGACGAGGCTTTCTCTTTTTTCTCACAACGATTGTCTGAAAAAAGCATGCAGCGGCTCTCGAAGCCTTCTTTTCAGGTCACTTTATTCGGACCTCGATTTTGTGATGCAGCGAATTCATCAACCAAATAGACTACTGCGAAAAGCAGATAAAGGAGAAAAGATATGATTTACAAAATTTATTACCAAGAAACAAAAGACCGCAACCCAAAGAGAGAACAAACCCACTCTTTGTACATTGAAGCAGACGATGCCGTGATCGCACGCCGTCTGGTTGAACAAAATACCCCATACAACATCGAGTTCGTTCAAGAACTAGATGAAAAACATTTAGCTTACGAAAAAGAAAACGCTGATTTCAAATTAGCGGAGTTTTAAGATGAAAGTTTCGCTGAAAAATAATGAGACTGGCGTATTCGGCGTCGGTGGACTTGGCGAAATCGGAAAAAACTGTTATGGGGTTCAATTCCAAGATGAGATCATCTTAATTGACGCGGGAATCAAATTCCCCGAAGATGAACTGCTTGGGATCGACTATGTCATTTCCGATTATAGCTACATCGTTCAAAATTTACCGAAAGTCAAAGGCTTGATCGTCACTCATGGTCACGAAGACCATATTGGCGGAATCCCTTACTTGTTGCGGGAAGCCAATATCCCGATCTATGCGGGACCCTTGGCACTTGCTTTGATCACCAACAAATTAGATGAGCATGGCTTATTGCGGGACGCGGAATTACACGAAATCAATGAAGATACGGTGATTCGTTTCCGTAAAACATCCATCAGCTTCTTCCGAACGACCCACAGTATCCCTGATGCTTTAGGTGTCGTTGTCAAAACGCCTTCTGGCAATATCGTCGCAACTGGCGATTTCAAGTTTGACTTTACGCCTGTGGGCGAACCAGCAAACTTGCACAAAATGGCAAAAATTGGTGAAGAAGGCGTCCTTTGCCTCCTTTCCGATAGTACCAATGCAGAAATTCCGACCTTTACCAAATCAGAAAAAACGATCGGCAGCTCGATCCAAAAGATTTTTGAAAAAATCGATGGTCGGATCATTTTTGCCAGCTTTGCCTCCAACATTTTCCGTCTCCAACAAGCTGCAGATGCGGCGGTTGCGACTGGACGTAAAATCGCCGTTTTTGGACGCAGTATGGAAAATGCGATCGTCAACGGACAGCGCCTTGGCTATATCAAGGTGCCAGATGGAACCTTTGTGGAATCTCATGAGATCAACCGTTTGCCTGCAAACGAAACCATGATCCTTTGTACGGGTTCTCAAGGAGAGCCAATGGCTGCTTTGAGTCGGATTGCCAACGGGACTCACCGTCAAATCCAAATTCACCCAGATGATACCGTGATTTTCTCAAGCTCACCGATCCCAGGAAATACCACGAGTGTCAATCAGCTGATCAACTTATTGTTGGAAGCTGGCGCAAACGTGATCCATGGCAAATTGAACAACATCCATACTTCTGGTCACGGTGGCCAAGAAGAACAAAAACTGATGTTGCGTCTAATGAAGCCAAAATTCTTTATGCCTGTCCATGGGGAATTTCGGATGCTGAACATCCACACCCAGTTGGCACAAGATGTCGGTGTACCAAAAGAAAATTGTTTCATTATGGAAAATGGTGACATGTTGGCCTTAACAGCGGATACCGCTCGCTTGGCTGGTCATTTCAATGCCAATGATGTTTATGTTGACGGCAGCGGTATCGGTGATATCGGAAATGTCGTCTTACGAGATCGTCGCATTCTTTCAGAGGAAGGCCTCGTCTTAGCAGTCGCGACAGTCGATGTAGCGAAGAAAGAAGTCCTTGCTGGACCAGATATCCTTTCTCGTGGGTTTGTTTATATGCGGGAATCTGGCGAGATGATCAATGAAGCACAGCAGATCCTCTTCCGTGCATTGCGGGAAGTCTTGAACCAACCAGACCCAACAGAACACAAATTAAGAGAAGCGATGTCTTCGGCGTTACAGCCATTCCTATTTGAAAAAACCGAGCGTCATCCAATGATCCTTTCGATGATCATGACGCCGGACAATTTATAGTCTCACATGCGAGGGTAGTTCTCAGGTTACTGAGAACTGCCTTTTCCTTTCCGTTATAAAAAGCAAAAAAAAAAGACCATCGATTCGATGGTCTTTTTGGGTTTTTGATTTCAAAGTGCTCTTACTGGCAGTTTGTTTGAAAGCTTACGCTTTGTTTACGTTAACTGCTTGAGGTCCACGATCAGAATCTTCCACGTCGAAAGTTACTGCTTGACCTTCTTCTAAAGTTTTGAATCCTTCACCTTGGATCGCTGAAAAGTGTACAAATACGTCTGTACCGTCTTCGCGAGAGATAAAACCAAACCCTTTTTCAGCATTGAACCATTTTACTGTACCTTGTTCCATTAAAAAAAACCTCCTCGTGCATAAGCACTTAATTGTGTGTAACATTGCCTTTGTGCGATAGAGGCCTAACGTGCGTTTCAACATCTATTCAGCAAACAAAATTACAATAATATTTTACACTTGCCCGTATTTTTTTGCAAGACAGACGATTAGACAATTCACCTTTATTTTTAATAATGTTCGCAAACTCGGCTTATTTTCACACGTCTTCCTGTTGCCACAGCCCCTCTTCTCGCAAACTGACATAGGCATTGTCGCCAATGATCAAATGATCCAATATGTCGATCCCCATCAAGTCTCCGCACTTGATCAAGCGGCGTGTAAACAGCAGATCTGCCTCTGAGGCTTGAGGACTGCCGCTGGGATGGTTGTGGACGACGATCACTCGGGCGGCACTGTAGCGTACCGCCCAATGAAAAATCTCCCGTGGGTGAGCGATCGACTGATTCAACGATCCGATGAAGATCGTTTTTTTCTGAATGATCTCATTTTTCGTATTCAAATATAGCCCTAGTAAATGCTCTTGACGACAATCCTTCAACTCTTGGATCAACTGATGGGCGATCGCCATACTAGAGTTGACCTTACCGTACTTTGGTTGAGCGGAGCGCTGGATTCGCACACCTAATTCAACCATCGCTTTGATCTCGATGGCTTTGATTTGTCCGACGCCGCGAATTTCTTGTAATTCATCGATCGTCGCTTGCTTTAGTTCATACAATTCTTGAAAACGATTCAAGACACTGGCCGCTAATTCGAGGACATTCAGAGGACGTGAGCCAGTTCGCAGCAAAATGGCCAATAATTCTTGATTCGAAAGGGCATCGACTCCATATTCTACTAAACGCTCTCGGGGAAACGAGCTTTGGGGAATCACTGTTTCATTGATCATAAAAAAACTCCTTTGCGTCGGTCTAATAAAAGATACGCAAAGGAGAGAGTATTTCATGAATCAGGTGCGCAAAAAATCACAGTTAGATTGAAAAGGCGGTTTCTAGAAAATCTGGAACATCCTCTAGTGATGGTAAGACTTTCAAGACTTTTTCTTCAATGATGGTCGTCGGCGCGATCAAATCGGGAATCATAATGACTGAGATCCCTGCCCCATGAGCAGCATGAATACCGTTAGCCGAATCTTCAAGGATCACCAATTCTTCTTTTGGTACCGCCAGTAATGCATGGGCTTTTTCAAAAATCTCAGGATCTGGTTTTGCACGTGTGACATCATCAAAGCAGACGATCTCAGGAAATTCCGCCGTTAAGCCTGCTGCTTCCAGCAAGGTATCGATCACTTTGCGCTGGTTGCTAGACGCCAACACTCGGGGAATCTTTTTCTCATCAAGATAATGCAATAACTCGTGGATGCCCGGCTTCAATTCAGCCTCGCCTCGTTGGAACATTTCCAGCGTTTGCTGAAAAGCCGCTTGGATAAAGTCTTCGATCATTTGATGGCCAAAGGCTTCGTCGAATCGCTCATGGTAAGCTGCCCAGACTTCTTCATCCGAGACCCCCACATAAGCTAAATACAACTCTTTTGTATAGGGAATCCCCATTTGATCCGCCACGATTTGAGTTGCTTGGTAATAGAGCAGCTCCGTGTCAAAAATCAAGCCGTCCATATCGAAAATCACACCACATAACTTAGCCATTTCTTCCTCCTATTGCCAACAACAATTCTCTAACTTCTGAAACAAAATACAACGATCCTGTCACCAGCAGCAAATCTTCATTGGTCATTTTTTCTAATAATTCTGCCAAGCCAAACTGCCATAAAGAGACGGTTGAGATTCGTTTTTCATCGAGTTCCTGATAGCCGTCTGCTAAATGCAATGCTTTGGGGAAATCAAAGGTCGTTAAATAAATCTCGGCTTGCGGAATTGCCAGCAATTGCTGAAGCATCTCATTGACGTTTTTGGTTTCTAAGGCTGAGAACAGCACATGGATGCGATAGTCGCTGAACTCTTCTTTCATCGTATCCACCAAGCGAGCCATGGCATGCACGTTATGGGCGCCATCGATGATCACCAGTGGTTCACTGCTGATTCGTTCCATTCGGGCGGGCCAATAGGCCTTTCTTAGCCCATTGCGAATCTCTTTGGCTGAAAACGGCAGCTGCCGCAGGTCGCAATACAGGCTATACAATTGGATCGCAACACCGGCATTTTCTGGTTGATGGCGGCCTAACATCGGCGTTTTCAAGCCTTTGATCTTGCCATGCTCATTTTCAAAATCAAACAATTCGCCCCACTCTTCATCAGGATGACGATAGGTCACACGGTACTCTTGCCCTGCATGATACGCAGGTGCCTGTGCTTCTGCAGCTTTCAAATCGATCACCGAAAGCGCACTTTCAACGATATTGCCAGTCACAAGGGGAATTTGTGGTTTAATGATCCCCGCCTTATGGGCAGCGATTTTTTCAATGGTATCGCCTAAGACATCCATATGATCCATGCCGATCGTCGTGATCGCTGTCAACATCGGTGAAATAACGTTGGTACTATCTAAAAGTCCCCCTAGGCCAACTTCCATTATCGCAACATCGACGTTTTTTTCTTCAAAATAGCCTAACGCCATGGCAGTAATGATTTCAAACTGAGTGATGCCCGTCAAGGTTTCATCACGATCGATTTCAGCAACCAGCGGCTGGATTTTTTCCACCCAAGCGACCAAATCCTCATCTGATATAAATTGTCCATTGATTTCGATCCGTTCATTGAACGCTTCAATGTGCGGGGAAGTAAAAGTCCCCACTTGCTGCCCAGCTTCTTCTAAAAGACTGCGCAAATAGCTGACGGTTGATCCTTTGCCATTCGTGCCGGCGATATGGATCATGGTTATGTTTTTTTCAGGATTGCCCATTCGTTTTAATAATGCTTCGACACGCATCAATCCGGGTCTTTGCCCAAATGCCAAACGCGAATGGATCCACGCTGTTGCTTCTTCGCTTGTCATCTCCTTCACCTCGCTCTTATTTTATCAAAAATCCCACAGCTTTCCCAATTTCTTTCCTTTAAACGAGAAATTTGTTTGACGGTTTCTATCGATTACGCAAAAACAAGCATCTACAAGAGATGCTTGTTTGCAGACAGTCGACGCTTCCTATTGAATCGTGCGCAATTGCTCGATCCGTTCTTGGACTGCTTTTTGTTTTTCAAGATAATCGGCTTCTTTGCTGCGTTCTTGTGCTACGACTTCCTCTGGTGCATTGGCAACGAAGCGTTCATTCGCCAGTTTGCCTTGTACCCGTTGAACTTCTTGGGTGAACTTCGCTAGTTCTTTCTCCAAACGCGCGATTTCTTCTTCAATGTTGATCAACCCAGCTAACGGCAAGTAGATCGTCGCACCTGATAGGATAGCTGACATCGCCAATTCAGGGGCTTGTAAGCTGTTAGAGATTTCTAGTTCTTCTGGATTACAGAAGCGTTCGATATAGTTTTTGTTGGCGATCAAGAATTCTTCGATCTCAGGCTCATTTGCTTGGATCAGCAAAGTGATTGGTTTCGAAAGTGGTGTGTTTACTTCTGCACGGATGTTTCGAACCGAACGAATCAATTCTTTCAACACTTCCATCCCTTGCGCCGCTTTTTCATCGGTCCATTCTGGTGCCACTTGTGGATACTCAGCAACGACTAATGATTCCCCTGTATGCGGCAGTTTGCTCCAGATTTCTTCTGTAACAAATGGCATGATTGGGTGCAACAAGCGTAAAATTTGATCAAGAACATGGACTAAGATGCTCTTATTGACTTGTTTCGCTGCTTCATTGTCACCGTATAAGGTTTCTTTCGACATTTCAATGTACCAGTCACAGAAGTCATCCCAGATAAAGTTGTATAATTGACGACCCGCTTCCCCAAATTCGAAGCGTTCAAAAAGGTCAGTGACTTTTTCAATCGTCTCATTCAAGCGCGTCAAGATCCAACGATCCGCCACTGATTTTTCACCAGAAAAATCAATGTCTTCGGCAGTCATTTCGCTGACATTCATCAAGACGAAACGGGAAGCATTCCAAATTTTATTGATGAAGTTCCAAGCGGCATCCATTTTTTCATAGCTGAAACGCACATCTTGTCCCGGTGCAGAGCCATTTGATAAGAACCAACGCAATGCATCGGCACCGTATTGTTCAATGACTTCCATCGGATCGATCCCATTTCCAAGCGACTTACTCATTTTGCGACCTTGTTCATCACGGATCAATCCGTGGATCAAGACATTTTCAAATGGTCGTTTGCCAGTAAATTCCAAGCTTTGGAAAATCATACGGCTTACCCAGAAGAAAATGATGTCGTATCCGGTCACTAATGTATTCGTTGGGAAGTAGCGTTGGAAATCTTCATTGGTTTCATCTGGCCACCCCATTGTTGAAAACGGCCATAAAGCAGAACTAAACCAGGTATCCAATACGTCTGGATCTTGCTGCCAATTTTCGGCATCCGCTGGCGCTTCAAGTCCTACATACATTTCTCCCGTTTCTTTGTGGTACCAAGCTGGGATTTGATGGCCCCACCACAACTGACGAGAGATCACCCAGTCATGGACATTTTCCATCCAACGTAAGAATGTTTGGTTGAAACGTGGCGGATAAAAGTCCACCGCATCGTCGGTTTCTTGGTTGTCGATGGCTTGTTTTGCTAATGGTTCCATTTTTACGAACCATTGTGTCGATAAACGAGGTTCGACTACTACGCCTGTCCGTTCTGAGTGCCCTACACTATGGACCATTTTTTCGATTTTGATCAGACGACCTAACGCCTCTAAGTCTTTCACGATTTGCTTACGAGCAGCAAAACGATCCATGCCTGCATAAGTACCTGCTAAGTCGTTCATTGTTCCGTCATCATTCATGACATTGACCCGTGGTAGGTCATGGCGGTTACCGACCTCAAAGTCATTCGGGTCATGGGCAGGAGTGATTTTTACGACCCCAGTTCCAAATTCTTGGTCCACGTACTCATCTGCGATGATTGGGATCTCTTTATTGACCAAAGGCAAGATCACTTTTTTACCGATCAATGCTTGATAACGTTCATCTTCTGGATGAACCGCGACTGCTGTATCCCCCAGCATCGTTTCTGGACGAGTCGTTGCGATCTCCACCACACCGCTGCCATCTGCTAATTCGTAAGACATATGGTAAAAAGCACCTTCGATGTCTTTGTGGATCACTTCAATATCAGATAATGCCGTGCGGGCTTGCGGGTCCCAGTTGATGATGTACTCGCCACGATAGATCAAGCCTTTTTCATATAGCGTCACGAAAACTTTACGGACCGCTTCGGATAATCCATCATCTAATGTGAACCGTTCACGGCTATAGTCTAGAGATAAACCTAGTTTCGCCCATTGTTCCCGAATGTGACCGGCATATTCTTCTTTCCAATCCCATACTTGTTCAACGAATTTTTCCCGACCAAGGTCATAGCGAGAAATCCCTTGTTCCCGCAGCTTTTCTTCTACTTTGGCTTGGGTAGCGATCCCGGCATGGTCCATACCTGGTAGCCATAAGGTGTCATACCCTTGCATCCGTTTTTGACGAATGATGATGTCTTGTAACGTGGTATCCCAGGCATGACCTAAGTGCAATTTTCCTGTTACGTTTGGTGGTGGAATCACGATAGAATAAGGTTTTGCTTCTTTGTTGCCGCTTGGTTTAAAACGGTCATGTTCTAACCAATCTTGGTAGCGCCCCGCTTCTACTTCTTGGGGATTGTACTTGGTGGATAGATTTTCAGTTTCTGTCATAGTTGGTCCTCCTAAAGTTACGTTTTTTAGACGTAATGGTTGGTGTGGTTTTTTTTTGCCTGTTGCTGGGTAAAGCATGACAATGTTTGAATCGTTCAGGATTAGTGCCGTGGTAGAGATGATTATCAGCTGTTTGTTGACGCCTCGCTTGTTGTTCGTAAAAAAACGTTGCTTACAGAGGTCAAGGCTCGCTTCCGTGATCCGCTATTGTGTCTTAGGGCTTTTGGCAACCGATCTGACTCGCTTCGTGAACCAATTTTGATGACTTCTTGTACTGTTCATCATCTATTCTGTCTTGCTCCGCAAGCCAATCATAGTGATTCCTAGTATGGTTACTACGCTCCCTATGGTCGCCTAGTACTGTTCATCATCTGCTCTGTCCCACTTTGTGGGCCACTCGCAGTGATTCACAGCAAAAAGCGCCCTAATGCCGAGGCATTAGGGCGCTGATACGCGGTACCACCTAAATTGCAGATTGCTCTGCCACTTTGACGTGAGGTAACGTTCACGACGCGCTTGATCTTACTGTGCGGCTTTGTCTGCAAGAAACAAACCGTGGTTCGGATCAAAGACCTTCAAGCTACCTTTTCAGTGTCTGGGGAAGTCTTGCACCGACCGACTTCTCTCTGACCGCCAGGGTCACTGATACTCCTCTTGAACATTGTCTTGCTATCATAGATTCTTGTTTCATCTTGCTACATTCTACAATGAACTTTTTTGAAAGTCAATCAGAGGTTTGCTTTCGCAGCATCAATGGCTGCTTGATAATCCGGTTCGTGTGAGATCTCAGGCACGATCTCAACGTGTTGGATCACGCCTTCACGGTCTAAAACGAAAATTGCTCGGGCAAAATGACCGAAGTCTGGGATCATGATTTGATAGGCCTCACCGAAGGTATTCGCCGGATCATGAAGCATGATCATGTCAACACCTTCTTGGCCGCACCATTGCGCTTGTTCTTCTTTTGTATTGTTAGAGATCGTGACAAAATGGATGTCATCCAATTGACTTGCCTCTTGGTTGAAACGCTTGGTCTGCAATGCACAGACGCGTGTCACGATATCGGGAACAACGCTGATGATCGTTGGTTTTCCTAAAAAATCAGTCAGTGTGTATTCCTTGTCCTCTAAACTTTTCAAGCGAAAATCAGCTGCTTTATCCCCTACTTTTGGTTGGTTGCCAGGCATCTCATAAACCGTTTCTTTGCGTGTAACTTGCATAACATCTCTCCTATAGCATTTTCTCCCAGTATAAGAAAGATTGTCAAAAAACGAAAAGGATTTGCTCAGACTTTCGATTTTTGCGAGTAGGTCGTATCAAAAAAGATCAATGTTTGCAATTCTGTCGTCAAATCAATGTATTGGATATTGACGTCTTTTGGCACGATGACGGGATCAGGGGCAAAATTTAAAATCGCTGTGATCCCAGCATCCACGATCGCATCAATCGCCATTTGTGAATAACTACTAGGAACGGTCGAAATCGCTACGGTGATCCCTTTTTCTGCTACGACTTCCGCCAATTGATCCATTCCATAGACATAACGCCCACTAATGGTCTGACCAATCATTTCTGGATCATTGTCAAAAACCGCGACCACGGAAAGATTTTCATTTCTGCGAAAATTGTTGTTGGCTAACGCTTTTCCTAAATTTCCATAACCAATCAAGGCGATTTTTTTCTCTTCATTGGTTTCTAAGATATAGCTCAATACCTCAATCAGATAGGGAACATCATAGCCATAGCCACTTCTGCCCAATTCTCCTAGATGAGAAAAATCTCGGCGGATCGTGGCTGAAGGAACTTGCGTGATTTCTGCAAACTCTTTCGATTTGATTCGCTGAATACCAGAGGCATCCAGTAATTTTAAGTGTCGTAAATAAGCTGGCAAACGTTTTGCCGTCGCTTTCGGAAGTTTTTTATCTCTTAATGCTTCCATCCTGTCCACCCTCCTTGTTAAATGATTCACATATTGAGTGTAACATGTTCCATTTTCAATAGCAAGAAAATATTCACAAACTCTCTCACTCGATGAAAAACGACCACAAATGTTCAAAAACAGTTGTGGTCGTAGCATTAAAATCGGGGTTTTATTATAAAAATTCAGCGAATTCCGTTGCTGCTTTTTCTTGATTTGCCGTGATTGCTTCCAGTTTCAACCCAGCCATCGCACGTTCCATCATCCCTTCGATATCGAGACGTTCTTCATATTGGTGGACCTTATCCAGTCTTGGGCGCGTCTTTGGTTGAGGAGGTGCAAAGATTGTGCAGCAATCCTCAAATGGCTGAACTGATAATTCAAAGGTATCAATGGCTTCGGCAACTTCAATGATTTCCAATTTGTCCATCGTTGCCACTGGGCGCACGATCGGCGTATTGGTTACTTCATTGATGGCGACCATGCTATGCAAAGTTTGTGAAGCCACTTGTCCTAATGATTCACCATTTAAGATGATCAAGCCATGACGAGCTTCCCGAATCGCATCCGTCAAACGCAGCATCATCCGACGGGTGATGGTCATCCAATAGCCTTGTGGCACACGATTTTTGATTTCTTCTTGGATTTCTGTAAACGGAACTTCGATAAACTGGATGCTTCCCACATAAGGCGCAAGCTTCTTCGTTAAATCTTTGGCTTTTTGCAACGCTTGTTCACTCGTATAAGGAGGACTTGCGAAATGGACCGCTTCGATCTCAACACCGCGTTTCATGGCAAAGTAGCCTGCAACTGGCGAATCGATACCGCCAGAAAGCATCAACATTCCCTTTCCACTGGTGCCCACTGGCAGCCCCGCGGCTCCTTGGATCGTTTCATAAGATAAATAAGCGCCATCGATCCGTATTTCTACACGCAAATTGATGTCTGGTTTTTTCATTTGGACTTTGATATCAGGAAAACGGTCGATCACCGCATTACCTAAGGTCAAATTCAACTGGTTGCTATCTTGCACAAACGAATGATCACTGCGCTTGGCTGTGATTTTGAAGGTCTCAACGCCCGTATAGATCTCTGCCATGACGTCTTGAACGGCTTTCTTTAATACTTCGATATCTTTTTCTACCCGAATGCTGGGGGAAAAGTTTTGAATCCCAAAGACTTTTTGCAGCTTAGGAATGATCTCTTGGCTGTTTTCACCGTTCAATAGCAAGTGCATGCGATCTCGCTCGGCATGAACTTTGACATGGGGATAATCTGCTAAGGTACGTTTGACGTTTGAAGCTAATTGCATAATAAAACTACGACGATTTTTGCCCTTTGTTGACAGTTCGCCATAACGAACCATGATTTCTGAATAATTCACGAGAAAACTCCTTTGATTTGGATTGATTTTATAGTGGTAAGTCGTGCTTAATTGATTTTCGAAAATTTTTGGTACAACTGGTGGAAGACGATCAGAAACTGCTCGACTTCTGCCATTGTATTGCTCTCATCTAAACTGATACGAACAGCCGATGTTGCTAACTGTTCTGGAACGTGCATCGCATGAAGCGTACTGCTGGCCATCTTTTTACGGGAAGAACAAGCGCTCGTCGTCGAAAGATAGATCTGCTTTTCTTCAAAGGCATGGACTAAGACTTCTCCTCGGATCCCTTTTAATGAAAAACAAAGTATGTGCGGCGCAAACCCTTCTGTGCCAGAAAAAAGCGTGACTTTCTCGTACCCAGCCAGTGCTTCTTGCAAATAGCCTTTTAATAATTGAACATGGTTCGACTTTTCAGCCTTTTGTTCTGTCGCTAAACGTAGGGCTTTTGCCATAGCAACGATTGCTGGCACATTTTCGGTACCGCTGCGCTGGTTTTGCTCTTGCCCACCGCCGGTCATCAATGGCGCCAGCTTACGACCTTGTTTCCAATAGATAAAGCCTGCGCCACGAGGTCCATGAAATTTATGCGCAGAGAACACGGCAAAATCGACCCGCTCATTGAACCATTGTTCTTGCGGCACCTTTGTGATGGCTTGGACGGCATCTACATGAAAATGGATCGTTGGGTGGTCCGCTAGCAAAGCTGCGATCTCATGGATCGGTTGGATCGACCCTACCTCATTATTGACCGCCATCACCGAAACCAAAATCGTTTCTTTGCGAATCATGTTTGCTAATTCAGACACGTTGACAAAGCCTTGGGCATCGACAGGCACCACACTGACCTCAAACCCTAACTCGGCTAATTGAGCCGCTGTTTCACTGACGGCAGGGTGTTCAATACTGGAAATAATCAGGTGATTCCCATAGGCTTTTTTCGCTAAAGCAGACCCTTTGATGACCCAGTTGTCTCCTTCAGTTCCCCCACTGGTAAATGCGATCTCTTTGGAAGAAACGTTTAACAGATCGGCGATCTGCTGACGAGATTGCTGCAGCAGACGATTGGCTTGATTTCCTAAATCATGCAGGCTTGAGGGATTGCCGATAATTCGCTGACTGACTTGGACATATGTATTTAAAGCTTGTGGATAAATAGCGGTTGTTGCACTGTTGTCAAAATAGATCAATGATAGGACCCTTTCTCTAAAAAAATTCTTTCCCATTATAACTGCTCTTGGGCTGAGTTTCAAGGTGACTCGCTGGCTTTGGCTTTTTTTAAAGGAAACTTTTCCTTCCTTCGTAAGCGGTACTCATGCAGCGAGCCATTCTTTCCATGAAAAAAGCCAGTCAGTTTTTCACTGCTGGCTTTCGTATTATACTAAGTCGCGGTTATTGAAGTAGAAGTTTTCGATCCGTTTGAAGGCACCTGGTTCTACTCGTTCCAACGCTGTGCCGATTTCATCTAGCGCATCTTGATAGCGATATTCTTTACTAAACAAGTAAAGTGATTTGTCGATCGCTGCCTTGATATCTGGATGAGAATGACGATAGCGGTTGGCATATTGCATCATTTGCTCAGTCAATGCCGCAGCATCCACTAAGTCTTTTGTTTGTTCATCTAAAAGATCAAGATCTTCTTCACAGACAGAAACCAATTTATTGATTTCTTGCATGTTGATGCGAATCTTGTTCAATTCTTTGCCTAGTTCTTCGACACGATCCGTTGCCACGAAGAAGAATTCTAAATACTCGCCTGGCAAACCAGGTAAGCGTTGTTTCTCAACAAACCGTTTCAAGTTGCGTAGACGGAATTCGAAGCTTTCCACTTTTTCTTGCGCAACTTTTTCGCCCCGACGTAATTCCGCAAGAGAATCATCGATTTCAACTTGCTGGCTTTCCACATCATCCAAAATCTTGTAGGCATCTTTGTAGAAGCTTTGCACTTCTGAATAAGGAATCTCATGTTTTTCCAATTTCGGTAAGTACTCGTTGTTGCGGCGAGCCAATTCGTCCACTTCGGTTTGGAAGCCGCGGACGCGACCCAATTCATTATGATTCAAAGTATAGCTTTGTGCCGTATGATCCAACTCGATCAACAACTGACGGTTGTTCTTCGTTGCATGGTCAATGTAGTCTTCGATGATCTGACGATTTTTCATGACATATTTCTTGGCATTGATCTCACGTTCCATCACCGTATACAAGGCATCAATATCACTTGCAGTATCACGGCTTGCCACTTCAACGGAAGCGACTTCTGTTTTCGCTAGATCGTTCATGGAGTTTTCAACCCGTTTTTTCACACGGTTGATTTCTTCTTGGAAGTTTGCTTCTGGGAACACATATTTTTGTTCTAATAATTTTTTATAACCTTCTTGGATTTCTTTCAACTGATCAGGGAAGGTACGATTTAATTCTTCGTACGCCGCTGGGATCCGTTTCATTAGGTCTTCCACTTCATAGGTGTGTTTTTCCGCTTGGTCTAACACTTCCCGTGCTTCCACAGGATCGCCTGAAGTATTTAAGGTAACAAATTGGGTGAACTCAATTTCAATGTTTTTGATTTGTTTTTGCAGCTCATTGTAGGCAGGACCGAATTCTTCGCCTTGATCCCGCAGCTTCTTCTTCAAGTCTTCGTAAACGTCCAGCGCTTTTTGAACTTCCAGTGAATTTCGTTCTTCACTTTCTCGTAATTCTTTCAAGCCTGCGCGAATCTCTTCCACTTGGCGTTCCATCTCGTCCATGGTCGCTTCGGCTTGGACGATCGCCCCTTTTGCTTTGAAAAAGCGGATGCGTTCGTTCAGCTCTTCCACTTCAAAGATTTGACTTTCAAGTTCAGCAAAAGATTTTGTGGAGATATCTGTCCATTGTTGGTTCCACTCACGGAAGGTGTTTTGACTTTGACCAACCAAGTGCATTCTTTTTACTTCATCGACTTCTTCGATCACCGGCAAGTCAAACAGATTTTCTTTGCGTTTTTCCAAGTCATTCAGCTTTTCTTGGTTTTTCTTCCGCATGAAAAAGCCAATTGCATACAAGACCGCTGCTATGATGATGATGGCAATGACAATTCCAAAGATGATATTAGTTCCCATTTTGTGGTTCCTCCAATTTTCAAATATACATGTTTCGTCTAAAACCTGCTGATCAGCAGATTGATTGATAAGTTCGTTGAGTATAAAAAGGACAGATAGTCCCTTTATAAAAAAGCATCTACGCTAGATTATAGCATAAAGAAAAAAATCAAGCATTAGATTGAGGCAAAAAAGATCGACTTTTTTCGCATCGAATAAAATAAATCACGGCTTTTCCAGCGATAATGAAAACAAATCGTGAAATTTACATCAACAAGTGACTTTTTTTCTGATTTTTCCGATTTTTTTCAAGAAACCGCTTGATTTCTCCCTATTGAAACTGTACTCTAGTAAAAAGCTTGAACAGGAGTAATGTCAAATGAAAGTAGCGAAATTCGGAGGCAGTTCCCTTGCCTCAGCCGAACAAGTCGAAAAAGTTGTTGCGATAATTGAAAGTGATCCTAAAAGACGGTTTGTTGTTGTTTCAGCGCCTGGTAAGCGTTCCAGCGACGATCAGAAAGTCACCGATCTGTTACTAGCAGTCTGTACCCGTCTGTGTGCTCAAGAAGAAATCACTGATTTAATAGAAGAAATCTATGCCCGCTATACAGCGATCGCTACCCCCTTTGGGATCGAACAAGTCCATTTAGACCGCATCTGGCAATCTTTGGCGGCTTTTCAAACGCTGCCTACCCAAGACAATCCGCATCTTTATGATACGGTCTTGGCAAGCGGCGAAGACAACAACGCCAAATTGATCGCTGGGATTTTACAAAGCCGTGGGTTAGCTGCTCGCTACATGAATCCGCAAGAACTTGGGTTGCTGGTGACGGATGAACCTCAAAACGCCCGTATCTTGAACAAGTCGTACGCCAAGATCGCACAATGGCGCGACAGTCCTGAAATCTTAGTGATTCCTGGCTTCTTTGGCTACACAGAAGCCGGCGAGATCTGTACCTTCTCTCGAGGAGGATCAGATATTTCTGGTGCCATCGTGGCGGCTGGTCTGCAAGTAGAATTGTACGAAAACTTTACCGATGTCGATGGGATTTTTTCTGCTCATCCAGGCTATGTTCATCATCCAGAGTCCATCAAAGAAGTGACCTACCGAGAAATGCGAGAGCTGTCTTATGCGGGCTTTACTGTGTTGCACGATGAGGCCTTGATGCCTTCATACCATGCGAAAATTCCCGTGGTGATCAAAAACACCAATAATCCAAGTCATCCTGGTACCTTGATCACCAACCAGAGAGACAATTTGGATCAGCCCGTGATCGGCGTTGCCAGTGACGAAGGCTTTTGTATGATCTATATCCGCAAATACTTGATGAACCGCGAAGTTGGGTTCACGTTACGGGTCTTAGAGATTTTCCGTGAATTTGATTTAAATTATGAACACATGCCTTCAGGAATCGATGATATCTCGATCATTATGCGCTCCAACCAGTTGAATCCAGTATTGGAAGAAGAACTGTTGCGCAAGATCGCCTACGAGATCGATCCCGATGAACTGCGAATGACCCACGATCTATCCATGGTCGTCGTCGTTGGTGAAGGAATGCGTCAACGAGTCGGGATCACTGCCGACAGTACCGCTGCCCTTGCGCGGAAAAATATCAACTTAGAGATGATCAACCAAGGGTCCTCTGAGGTCAGCATCATGTTCGGTATCCACAAAGAACAAGAAAAAGCCGCTGTCAGAACCCTTTACTACACTTTCTTTGATTAAACCAAACGTGCCAGTTGCCCGTTCCGATTGCTTATCAGCAAAAGGAGTGGTGCAACTGGCACGTTTGGTTTTTATTCTGACGATTCTTGGGCTTGTTTTTGTGCCAATTGGCGGTTGATTTCTGCCTTGATTCGCGGTTCAGGAGCAAACCGTTCTTCCCAATCGCTCGGCTTCATGACTTTGTGGGTCTCAGGATCATAATGAGGCTGCCCATCTGGGAAAAGTTTTCCCATGTTGGCGTCATGAACGATAGCCAGAATCGGCGCTGGATCGACCCCTAACAGTGAAAAAGAGCCATAGGTAAAATACAGTAGATCACAAAGCGCATCGACTTGTTCTACTAGAGAATCACTGACAGGCTGTTGTTTGGCAGCCAGCTTGGCTTGGGCTTGATCGATCGCTTGATGCAAATGCTCCAGACCTGCTTGAAAGGTCTCTTCGTCATTGTTGCTGGCAGCATAAAGGAACTCAACTAATTCTTCAATTTTAAAACCAGCACGAAACTGGGCTTTTTCCGCTGAAAAAGCTTGTGGATATGGCGGTCGCGTTGGATCAAAGGTTTTATGAAACTCTTCCGTCATTTCAAATGGACTCATTTTGCTCGCTTCTTTCTGCTTTTTCTCATGGTTCTGTTTTATGGTTCTGCGCTGTCTTCTACGTTGCGTCATAGATTGGCTACTTGCTTATTTTTTTATTCATTCTCTGCCTTGGGCATCCTCGGCAATGATGCCAAAATGGATCAAGGCTTTCTTGATGCCGTCATGATCGTTAGTATCCGTCACAAAGTCAGCACTGGCTTTAGTGATGGGCTGGGCATTGCCCATCGCAACCCCGATCCCCACGCCTTCTAACATTTCCACATCATTAAAATGATCCCCAAATGCCATCGCTTCTTCCATCGCGATCCCTTCATAGGCCAAAAATTCTTTGATGCCTTTGATTTTCGAACCGTTTTTCGGCACGATGTCAACAGAATAGGCATTGGATCGCTTAAAATCACATTGCGGCAGCTTGGACCGTAATTTTTCGCGCTCTGATTCAGGGCTCAGCATAATGCACTGATAAATGGGCTCTCGTAAAATATCCAACGATTCATAGCGTTTGGCGTTGCGATTGGGACTAAAGCGCTGCAAGACTTTCTTTAAAAAACCGACGGGAAATTTTTTGGGCACATAGCGTAAGTAGCGCTGCATGACGGGTGATTGGCTTAAGCGGATCGTTAAGCTGCCAGCCACTTGGGTTTCTCCGCCAAACATGACTTGGCGGTAATTTTCATCTGCGTATTCTACGATCGCTTCCAGCGTTTGTTTTGGAAAAGGTTTAGCATAAATCAAGTTTTCCTTCGTGTAGACATATTGGCCGTTATAGGTGATAAACATGTCTAACGACAAGTAATCGATCACCTTCTCTAAATCAACCGGACCACGTCCGGTGGCAATGCCGCAGAGGACGCCATTGGCTTGGGCTTGTTTGATGGCTTCACGGGTACTGGCAAGCGCCTTGCCGTTGCTGGCAATCAGCGTGCCATCAATATCAAAAAAGATTGCTTTTATCATATGACTCCTCAAAATAATTTCAACTGATTAGGATTTAATGCTTCGTAATCGATCTGCAGCGCATCGATCAATGCGCGAGCATTGTCAGCGGCATCACGACCGGCATTATTATTGAAGACCACTGCGACTTCTTTGGCATTGGCTTCGATGGCTTGGACTGCGTGTTTTAACTCCGTTAGTTCGGCTTGGTCATAACGATACAAGGTCCGCAGATTTTTGGCATCTGGTCCTGTCGCTGTCCAGCCGCTGTCGTTGCGTCCATGAAAACGGCACAAGACAAACGCGGGATTGGTCACGGTTGGATCAAGGGGAATGGTGGTCGATAGCTTTTTCGGCTGATCAACAACTACTAAGGAAAACTGCTTTCGCTTCATATAATCGATCATGCCCGGATACAGTTTCGGCTGATACCAGCTGCTGTCTCTCAGCTCGATCGCCACTGGGTAGCCCGCAAACCATTCTCGCACTTGGTCTAAATAGGCGACATTTTCTTTCGTACATTTAAAGCTGTTGGGAAACTGTGCCAATAGGCAAAAGAGTTTGCCTGCTTCTACCATTGGTGCGATCGCTTCTTTATAAAGCTGCAGCGCTTCGGTCATGGTCAACTGATCTGGCAAATCTCCTTGGGTGGTCACACTTTGATGGACTTTCAGCACAAAGCGGAAATTTTCGGGAATCTGGGTCAACCAGTTGCGCACGTCTTTTTCTTTTGGCAAAAAATGATAGGTGGTATCCAGCTCAACTAACGGAAAATAATGGGCATACTCAAATAATTTCGAGTTTTTTCTTTGCACGAGACTGCCATGTTCACTAAATGTGGTACAACCAATTCGAATCATTTTTTCCCATCGCTCCTTGTTTTCTTATTTTAATAGTATACAATAGTTTTGAGTTAAGAGTAAATAAATCATTGCAGGTGATGAAAAAATGAAACGAATTCTCGTGTTGCACACTGGCGGCACCATCGCCATGAAAGAAGATACCCTGACAGGCGGCGTCAGCCCTGATGTCAGCAATCCGCTGATGGATGCACCGATCCACATTGACGACGATGTTGAATTGATCGTCGAAGACATTTTTAATATTCCCAGTCCTCATATGACCCCAAAAGAAATGCTGCAGTTGAAAGAACGTATCCAGCTGGCGCATTTAAGCGGTGTCGATGGGGTCGTGATCACTCACGGAACCGATACGCTGGAAGAAACAGCCTTCTTTTTAGATACCACAATCGGCGGTCAGTTACCGATCGTGGTGACTGGCGCCATGCGCTCAAGTAATGAAATCGGCAGTGACGGGCTTTATAACTTTGAAAGTGCGATTCGGGTGGCGAAATCACCGGATGCCTTAGGAAAAGGCGTCTTAGTCGTCATGAACGATGAGATCCATTCCGCACGTTATGTTACGAAGACCCACACCACCAATATTGCGACGTTCCGCACCCCGACATTAGGTCCGATCGGCTTAGTCACAAAGCACCGTATCTTGTTCATGCAAGAGCTGTTAAATAACCGCCATTTGGATGTTGATCGTGTCGATGGTCTGTTTCCGATCGTCAAAGCCTATGCGGGAATGACTGGGGAATTGTTCGATGCTTTAGCCGACTCGCTGATCGATGGACTAGTGATCGAAGCTTTAGGCGCTGGCAATCTGCCGCCGCAAACCATAGAGCCTTTGAAAAAACTGATCGCTAGAAACATTCCAGTCGTCTTAGTTTCTCGCTGCTTCAACGGCGTTGCCGAGCCGGTCTATGACTACTTAGGCGGCGGGATCGAATTGCAAGCTCTTGGGGTGATTTTCTGCAATAGCATCAATAGCCAAAAAGCCCGCATCAAATTGCTGATAGCGAAAAACCGTGGGTTGACCATGGATGAACTGCCTGATTTCATGGAGAATTAACC
>NZ_BCPT01000024.1 GCF_001544095.1 Enterococcus casseliflavus NBRC 100478
AGCTGGGTGCCTTTTATTTTAATAAAAAATGAAATTAAATATGGCATAATATATTGTAATGCGAACTAAAGTTCGGTATACTCAATAAGTAATCCTTATGATTATATCTGCTTTGGGAGTTACGAAAACGCTTGTTTTTGTTTCTCCCTTTTGGTTTAATTTAAAGTAGCAGATATTAATAATTGATGAGGAGCGCTGGCAATGGCAAAGCAAAAAATTAGATTTAATTATTTGGAACCGCAGTTAGTTATTGAAAATGATGAATTAGTGAAATGGGACATGAAGAAATTTTTAGAAACAATTCTAAATAATAAAAAAGCATTTGATGCGTCAGTTTTTTTAGGTGATGAGGTATCTGACTTAGAATGGAATAGTTGTGATTATGACTATCAAAATGATTTGTATTACATCCAGTTGTCTAAATTAAGATCTAAAAATATTCCTTCAAGAAAACGTTTAAATCAAGATAAAGTTGATATAGAGTTGGCGGATGATGAGTATTTAGGGGAATTTAATTTATTAATTTATGATCCAAAGGTAATGGCCCTGATAACTCAAGGAAATTTTTATGGTTTAACTACAAAGCAAATAGCTCTTACCCTCACAGGTTTAAGACGAAAAGTTAACGAGCTTCTTGGTGAAAGCGATGGGGACTTGCCATATATGGTGAATCTGGCACCTATTATTGATTCTAAAGCAATTAGTAAAGTAATGAAAAATGACATTTATAGAAAAATTACTGTCAAAGGTGCTGATTTTAGTGAAATAGCAGACAGTGATTTGAATTCTCAAGTTTTGAGTAAGGCTATTGATGCGCTAAATAAAGTTCATGGTGTTAATTTTGAACTTACTTTATCCATGGCAAAAGCTGATAAAAAAGAAACTTTAGATAAGAAAGAAATTAGAAATATGATAGATGATGTTGTAAAAATAAATACGAATAGTAAAGATAAGGTTAAAGATAAGGTAGCTATGAATATCGCATCCAGAAAAGACTTCGAAAGTTCGATTGAGTATATTGATTTATTAAGTCCAAGATTAACATCTGAAATTGTTTTGGAAGTACAAAATAGATCAACTATTGGTGCCGAATATATTTTCAATGGATTTAAGGAGCAAAATTATTTTAATGATATACACCATTTTCAAAGAAAATTGATATATTTATTACCGGAATAAAACTAAACTAGGTGATGAAATGAAAAATTTAGTTAAGAAAATGAAAATAAAAATAAAAAAGGGAAAAATAATAGACTTAATTGATTATTTTAGGTACGTAATAGCCATTCTTTTGGGAATTGCTATGTTATTTTTGTACAATAATAAGTTTATGTTGAGTATAAGAGGAGCAATAAGCGATACAATATCTTTTTCTTCCATAGTATTAGGTATCCTAGGATTATTGATTGGTTTATTAATAAGTTTAAAAGATGATTCATTTTTCTTTAAGCAAGCTAAGAAATACGATTTGAAAGATGAAATATATAAAGTATTAATGGTAAGACTCAGAAATGCATTTATGTTTAACCTTGCTTTATTACTATTATCTGTAATATATTGCTTTGTTATTCCTAATATAAATTTCTGGCTAAAGTCATCAGGTCTAATGATATGGTTTTTTTTATTTTTAATTGTTTCTTGGGATACTATTTTTCTAATATGGATTATTGTAAAAATATGTATTTTTGAACCAGATGAAAATTCAACAAGAGGATCTAAAAGTTGATAGTCATTTTAATAGTACTTGCTTATTTATAAGTAAATATAACCCTCACAGAGCGAACGTTACATTTCCCCCACGCGCAATGAGAATTATTGACCCACATAATGACCCACAAACACTTAACACATTTTAAAATACAATGAAATGGTATGGCGTTGCTATGTGGTTTTGCAAATATATTGAGAGTGGATAATGCCCTGTGACAAGTATTTATAATCCCTGTACACCTTTTATTAATTAAATTCAACCAATTTATGACGATTTTCTAATCAATAATTTCTATTACGTTGAAATAATGATAAAATAAAAAAGAAGAGTATTAGGCGCACTTCCCCAAGTTTTCACCGCCTAACTACTCTTCATAAAGTATTGCACGCAATTACTAATTTATAGCATAAACTAAATTACTGCAAGTAATATGAATATAATTATGTACAAGCTCGCCTTAGCAAGTCATTTGTTTACCAAGGAAATTTGATGAAGATAAGAAGAAAAAATTTATAGAACAATTGATTGCCCCCAGCTAAAAAAAGCTATCTAAAAACTATCTATTTGTAAAAATAGTTGTGAATATATGGATTTCAGAAGATAACTTTTAGAGATTTTTTGTTGATATAACAGCATTTGTGCGTATTAAGATAGAAAATCGTTAAATGGAAGGGTCTGTGGGGTAATAGGGGTACACCATTACATTCAAAGCTTCATTGACTTGATTAGTATGTTACTGTTTTCCATAAAATAATATGAAAAAAGGAGTACTCTTAGGAGTGCTCCTTTTTGTCGTTTTTTTATTTGATAAAAGAAATATGGAGCACCACGAAAAAACTGTATCCAAAACCACACCATGTCTATTTTCCTTACCTTATCTGGAACTCAAACAAATGAATTGGCTTGATCGTTGTACTAACAGAAGAAAATACCAACTAGGAGATAAAAAAGATCAACAAAAGTTGATCTCACTTACTCTTTATAATGAATACTTCCATCTGGCTCTATTCTTGGTGTAAGTGCAACACTTTTTCCACTAGCACCTGTAACTATCGTTTGAATATACTGCACTTGTGTCTCAGGGTCGGTAATAATAAAGATTTCATTGGTGCTTTTTTTATAGACTTTTTCAACTGTAAACTCTGTATTGGTGGTCATACAATCACTCCTTTTAAATTCAGTATCAACAAAGGTATCAAACTCAAAAACTTTTTTAAGTAAAAAAGGCAACTCAAGAGTTCCCTTTTTCCGATATATTCTGTTTATTTTTCCTGTCTATGCCATAAGTAGCGAAAGCAGGGAGAAAGAGGACTGCCAAGAATATACCTACCCATTTGAATACTTTAGGAACTTTATTCAATAAAAAACGCCTCCTTGATAACAATGATCATAGACTGAATTAGTTATTAGACGTGTACAAAAAATAAAGAAAAGACCATTTTTGCAAGAAAGGAACCAGCGACAAAAGCAAGCGCAATCAACAAAATTTTCCATAGACTTAACCGAGTACTATTCTTTTTCATCGAATCACCTCTAGAAAAAGAATACCACGATAAATAAATAATATCAAAAGTAAATGGTACTAAAAAAACAAACATCCAATTTATTGAAATAAAAAAATAGCTAAACGAGTAGTAAGTAAAAGGTAGTATGCTAATGCGAGGTCATGATCATCCATGTGATACCGTATTTATCTTCAACCATGCCATAGAGCGAGGACCAGAATACTGGTGCAAGGGGATCAATCACTTTTCCGTCTATCGAGAGGCTATTGAAAATAGTAGTAACTTCATCAGCGGATTCTTTTACAAGACAAAAGGAGAAAAAATCATTTGCTGGTCTATTTAGTCTGCCGTCTGTCATCATGATTCTCTGTCCGTCGATGATGATTTCTGAGTCCATAACGAAATCATCAGGCATCTCAGGATCTAAACCTGAATCTACCGGTGCTTCACTCGCATAAACGATGGACTTAACTTGAGCATCTAACGCCTCTTGATAAAATTTTATTGCATTTTCACAATTTCCTTGAAAACTTATAGCTGGGATAAGCATACAAAAATTCTCCTTTTTACTGATAGTATCACAAAGAAGTTACTCGCTTCTTTCAGTTTTTTCTTAGGAATCGGAAAATTTTGAGTTAGCTATCTGCCAAATAGTCAACTAGAACATAGATGATACGAATCTATATCTATTAAAGAACACAAAAATAGATTACTTCGCCATTTTCATCAACGTCTTGAGGAATAAATCCTTGGTTTTGCCAAAATTGCTGATTGTGTTCATTGGAGGCATTTAAAGCGATATATAGAGCGTTCTTTGCTTTAAGGTAATTCTTTAATTCAGAAACAACGCGGCTACCTACTCCTTGGTTCCTAAAAGGTTTATCGATACAAAAATCGAGAATAAATGCTTTTGAATCTTCTGAGTAGTAGATTTTGTAAGTAGTAAATCCAACATATTCTTGTTGATTATTGTATATGAATACAAATTCCAGCTGAGAATCTCCCTCTGTTGGGGAATTATGAAGATCCATGATTAGTTCGTAGTATTCGGAAGAGCGAAACCAGTCTACGATTTCATCTAATTCAGCACCGCTTTCTGGAAGGTTGGGGAAAATGTCACTTTCTTCATATTGTCTTTTTTTCTCCCAAAATTGGTTAATCTCTGAGTTAGACTTTAACTCTTTGAAATAGAAATTCATGTATATCTCCTTATATTTTTAAGTTAAGTGTACAAAATATCTGATTATTAGTCCATTACCGACAAAAAAACTGATTGATAACGGTATCAATCAGTAAGGACGTAAAACGATCGAGGGTAGTATTACTTATCCGCGTTTTCTTTAAAGTAGTCATCAATGTACGCCTTAATTTTTTCAAAATCTTTAGTCAGAAAAAATTTAGAAGGAACTTTTATGATGGGGAGGTTATTTTCATTATCAAAAGGAGCGAATGGCTCAGGAAGGACCAAGTAATCAACAGTATCTTTATCTCTCAGATAATTGATTGAAACATCGTAAAACGGTGAAAAATAGTCTTTGAGGCTTGTGTCTCTTTGATAAAGAACACCTGGAGTTAATGGTGTGTAAGATAATCCGTTGCTCAACACTAAGACAAAACAAATTCTTTTCATAAACAATCATCTTTCCTTTCGATTAGATACTAGCGTCATCTCAACAGTCAAGGATTCGTTATTCATTTAGTAAATCCATTTTAATAGACAAATGGATAAAAAATAGTGAGTAATAGAAACATAATTCAGTTGTTGGGTAAAAGGGAACCAGCAATCAAAAGTTGTTCCTTTACTTTAAAAAACAAGAGATAGGAAAATACCAAGAACAATTATGATTAAGATTTCTAATGCTCTTTCTAGAAACAAATTGTTGCTTTTTAAAAATATTGTTTTCTTTTTATAAGGGAACCAAAATGACTGGCTTGCGTAGTCTGGCGGGTATACGGAATCTAAAAAGCCACTGATAAAAAGTAATGGAATAGCTTTGAAAATATTGTCATGGAAGGCTAAATAAATATAGTATGTTAACAAAGAAATTTGAGCGATCCGCAGATGTCTTAGGTTGGTAACTGTATAGTTCATCAAATCATCCTTTCGTAAATGATTATCGCATATTGAATGAATCAGTTGAATTAAAATGATAAAATATTTATTTGATTTAAAGCTAAAAATATTAGTGTGCATTATTTACCGATAATTTCTGAATACGCCTGACACAAAAAATACGCATCCTATCAAAATAAGGAATGAATCGTTTTTTAACCGATACTTAAAAAGAACTGATCAATTCGTACAGGAAAACAGCCAAACGATACTTTCTATAGATTAATTTACGTATTCGGATTTTTCTATTTGTAAGACACCCAAAACAGATAAGGTAACTGCTCCATCTCTTGTTTATAATTCATGTCATTGCATTATCCAGCCTATCATAAACGAGACACATCGTAGACAGATAAGAAAGTTAACTAGTTATCATAATAAATCCAAAAGATCCAGTGTTATACAAAATGGTTTAATTTTAGATTTGTTACTATTTCATCTCTTCAATCAAAAGCATATTGAAGAGATGAATGTTTATTTTTTGCTGGAAACGTAATTTGTCTAATTCGGAATTATTCAATAATTATCAGAATGCGCAGGAAGTATTTTTTTATAATTTATATTGTCACTATAAGTACTGGTATAATAATAGAAAAGTATCGACTCTCTAGGAATCAAGCACCATGGAAAAATCATTCGTGAAATAATTAATCTGTAAATACTTTTAAAGGAGATGAATTAATTGGGGATTGACATTAATTTAACAAATCATAGTCATATTTTTAGCGACAATGAGTTATTAGATTTAAAGGAAAGAAATTTTTTGTACGGTAAAAATGGTACGGGGAAGACTACTTTATGCCAAGAAATCAAAGAACAGTTCGGTCAAGAATTTGACGTAAGGATTTTCCAAGGGTTTGAAAGTGTCATTGATGAGGACGAAAAGCTGAACGCTATTGTTCTTGGTGAGGAGAATAAAGTCGTACAGGAAATGATAGATTCAAAGAGGAAGATTATCAAAAACAAAGAAGAACAGATCACTCAAACTGTTTTGCTATTGAATTGTTTGAGAGGAGAAGATGGGGTAGAAAAAAGTCCGCTTTTGCTTCAATATGAGAATACGAAAAAAAATGTAACAAAGAAAAATAATGAGATAATAGAGGCTCTTCAAAAGTGTTCACGGGAGATTACATATGAATTCAACCTTGGAAGAAAATATAATAGAACTAATTTTAAGAAAGATACTCTAAGTTCTAAGAAATTAGCAGAAGAGGATTATAGAAGACTATGTACAATAGCTGAGACAAGTGGAAAAGCAGAACTAACAAAATTGGAATTACCAGTAATAAATTTTGAAGCGTATCACAAATCAGTTGCCGAAATTCTAAAAAGTAAAGTAAATGTTATTGAGATTAAGGAGTTACAAAAGAATCCTCTAAAACGAAAATTTGCTGAAAATGGCTTGGAGCTACATAATGCAGGAGATACATGTACTTTCTGCGGGGGAGAAGTGACGAGTGAACGTATAACAGAACTAAAATCTGTGTTCGATACGCTGGAAGTTTTTCAATTACAAGACAGAATCAGTAAAGGAATTAGAACGCTTGATAAATGTTTGGATTTGTTAACCACGGTAAGTACCTTGGCTTTAGCTGATTTTTATGCTCATTTTGACGTTGAAAAGATAAATGTTCGGTTGGTTTCAGTGAAAAACGATCAAATCAACTTTTTTGAAGCATGTAAAAAGGCGTTAGAGAAGAAAGATTTATTCACAAGTATAGATAGTTTTGATTTGAACATTCCAGAATCATTTAGTGGTGTTCAAACCGAAATAAATGACTTAATAAGATTACATAATGAGTTTTCAATTAACTTAGAGGATAATAAGAATAAAGCCAAAGTGAAATTACGACTACATCGTGTCGCAGAAAAATGTGAAGAGATTGAATACGAGAAAATTGAGTCCGAATTAGAAACGCTTAAGAAGATAAGTAGTGATGCCTATCGATTGCTTGATGCTGAAATTAAAAAGACTGATTTGAATAAAAAACTTCTCGAATCGGAAATAATTGTGGCAAGAGAAGAAATAAAACAATTACAGGAAGAAATTAAAAATCCGGAAATCATTATCACTAAGATCAATGAGAAATTAGTGAAATCTGGCAAGCAGAATCTTGAATTAAAATATATAGAAACAGGAAAACACTATAAAATTCTTAATAAAGATGGAAGTACAAGGAACATCCAAGAAATTTCTCAGGGAGAAAAAAACATCATTGCGTTTTTATATTTTATAGGTAGCTTAGATAGTTCAGATTTGGAAACAGGCAAACCAAAAATCATTATTTTAGATGATCCTATGTGTTCAAATGATGATACGATGCAATACCTGATTATTTCTGAAATTGAAAAAGTATATAGTCGAAAAGACTTGTTTCGTCACTTTATTTTATTAACTCATAACTCCCACTTTTATTTAAAAGCTACCTATAATCGAAGGAATCGCAGGGATGGGAAAAACCCGTATGAAATAGATAGATTTATTCGATTACTAAATGATGGCAAACACACATCGTTTAAATATTTACAAAATAAAAATGAGGATTTCGCAACTCAATATGGAAGTTTATGGAAAGAGTTAAAATTTCTATATGAGAATGATAAGAAAGAGTTTATGTGTAATACAATTAGACGGATAATTGAAACCTATGTTGTGTTTAATGGCGTTTCGGGTAACAAAGATGCCGAAAGTAAAATGTTGTTCCATACTAACTCGCATTTAGCTGAGGTAGGGGATCTTGAAACAGATACGAATGGATATACACGAGAAGAAATAATCGGCTTTATGAGAACTTTTTTCAAAAAGAATAATGCTGAAAAGCACTTCAACAATTATTGGAATAAGACTTGATGCATGATCACGAGAAATCTTGAAAGGACAATCCAAACTATAAAGTTTGAGCAAGCTTAGATAGATAGCTTATATACCAAAACAGCCAAACTAAAAAGCTAGAAATCATTCAATGCGATGATTCCTAGCTTTTCCTATTTTCTTAACTACCGACCATTAACCGCTGCTGCAAACACTAGGTAATTGGCAAAATCCCCAATGCGTTTGCGGTGTTGGTTGATGTCTTGTCTTGTGCGCTTTTCTCGGTGTTCTTGCAAAAATAATAAAGAGGTCCATGTTTGGCTATCCCATTGATTCAATTGAAAGACTCGTTCGAGAAAGATAAATTGATCGATAATCGTGTTATGAAGGGTGGTACGCTCTGCATCGATCGCTCGTTTTTCATCTTGTGAAAAACTATGCCACTGTGCCCGGATCGTTGTGTATCGCAGTGCTGCTTGCAAAATACTTTGCCAGGCGTCTTGAAAATCTGTATCAGTGATCGTGCCATTTTTCAAAATTGCTTCGTGGATCGTCTGCATTTCGTCAAAGGTCAAAGCTTCAGGCTGTTCCAAATAGTTCTTGTAAGTTACTTCTGTCTGAGTCATTTAATCACTCCTAAATGTCTTTGTTTTAACTAGTGTACTATAACAAGGAGCGCAGTGCACCCGTCGTTATCGATTGGCGAAACGATTCAGGTGTAAGGCAGGTGCTGGCAGACCGACCGCTATATCTTTATATCCAAACCTTTTTTGCTGACTGTGGTGTTTAGCAAAGTAGCGGTATAGGAGGTTTCTTCGAGAGAAATTCTGATCGAAAAACACACGAATAAAAAAGCATCTTGACGTGACTTGACAGAAGGGTTAAAATTAATTTAACAAAAAATTTTATTAGATTACGAAATTAATTCATCACCTTGTGAGGTATTTATTTTTAAAATTCAATCAGGTATGATAGCTTTAGCCCCGAGGGTTAAGGCTTTTTTTATTCAAAAAAAAGAATTGGTGGGCAGACCAATTCTTTACGGCTCAGAAAGTTTTACGATCTCTTTTGCGATGGAGGTCAATTTCTCTTTATTGGGTGACTTTTGAATCAAATCGACAATCTTAACTAACTCGGGGTTATCGGATTCGAGTTCTAAAAAACCAAAAAACTGAGCAGGTGTCATCTGTAATCCTTTGATGATTTTCTCAAGTGTATTGAGGGTGATATTGATTTCGTTGCGTTCCACTCGCCCTAAGTAGGTGTCATCAATTTCTGAGGTACGAGAGAGGTCCGCTAGCGTCATCTTTTTGGCGGTACGATAATGACGAATTTGGCTGGCAACCATTTCATTCAGCACAAGAGCCACCTCCTTATAGATTAATCATAGAGGTTACGGATGGAAAAAATCAGATGACAAATGTATTTTTGGTGTGTAAAATAATACATATATGTATTATATAGGGTTGTAAAAGAATAAATAAGCAGTATTTAAAAAACAAATGATGACTCATCTTCTGGAGAGGAGGATTGGGAAAGGGGATTCTCCGAAACGATCAAGCAAAAGGCAGGAAAAGAAATTTATTAAGAGGAGTTAGGGAAAATGAAAAAGAAACTAGTGATTGGTACAGTGGTTCTCTTGTTGGCGGCAGTTGGTGGCTTTGTTTATTGGAATCAGTCGCAAGAAACAGCCCTGCAAGAAACGAAGGCTCAGGCAACGCAACAGTACAACAAAATCAATGAGGCTATCAAAAAGGATGACTATGAAACAGCACGCCAAGAAATCAATGAGCTAGCTGATTTAGGACAGGAGGATCAAGTCCCAAAATACCTCGAACAAGTCGATCTGATGGCTAAAGCCAAAGAACTGACAGATGATTTTGAACTGACGAAAGCTGGAAATACATTGGAAAAATTAGGGGAGCAAGAGGAACGATTAGCAGCAATTCAGGAAAAACAAGCCGAGTTAACTAGTGAGTTGGCAGAAAAAACGAATGAAATTGCGGAGGCAAAAAAGCGCTTAGACGAAGGGATTGCATTATCGGAGAAAAAGGATTATCAGGCTGCGAATGATCTTTTAAAGGAGTTAACGGAAATTGAAGCCAAGGGGGAGTATCGCGAGCTGACGACCAAAGCTACCGATCAAATAAATAAGAACCAACAAGCGCTGGAAAAAGCCGAAGCAGAACGAGAAGAAGCCAAAAAAGCTGCTGCGCTAACAGAAGAAGAGGCATTAGAAATTGTAAAAATGAACTTACCAGATCTCTTTGATTATGGACGGTCTTGGGCAAGTGGTGATTCTGATGAAACAGATACATTTACCTTCTATGGAGTGAATAACGGGCCGTTTCGTTCCATATTAGTGGTCAAGCCAATCAATGATCAGCAAGTTTTTGTGACCGAAACAAGATTATCAAACGGTGGCGAAGACCAAGTGTCAGAATACACCTTTGATCGCATCGGTCCAGCTACTCCTATTAGTGAGCCCGTTGCAGAACAAGAGGATTCGCTCAGTTTAGCTCACCCACAAAAGTTTTTCGATGCCTATGCCTCTTTTACCGCAAAAGGAATCAATGTTATGCCAGCAAATCGCGGTACAGCGGTCTACACGGAGGAAATGATTGCTGCTTCAGGCTATAGCGCAGAACGTTTTTATCAACTAGAAGCAGGGATCGATGATTACTTTTGGCATCTCTGGAGTGAGGGAGAACTTTCGGAAGAACAAGTAAAGGAGCTTAGTCTTCAAGCAAAAAACAAACTGCTGAATGGCGATTACGCAGGCTACTAAAGAAATTGGAGGAGAAATGATGAGAAACTATTGGTTGGGGAAACAAAGAAAAGACACCGTCTATGCAGAGAGCAATGATGGCTTATTCATGCAGATTGTGGGGGCAATTTTGCTCTTTGTGTTTTTTGTTTTTGGTAAGGGATTCACTCTGGCTTATGAAAAATTAAAAGTGTACCGTTTATTTCAGCCAAAACTTTTGATACCGTTGGCGTGCCTTTTTATGATCATCAATACGATCGTCGATTGGTTCTTGCATATGAATTGGGTGATGGATCCATCTGGCGCTATGTATTGGACGATTTTAGAAGGCATTCAAATCGCTTGTTTTTGCTTCATCGGATTCGTGTTATATCTGCCAACAAAAAAAAGCTTACCGATCTTCCTTGTTAGTATAGGCTTACTATTTGTGACGAGTGTGATCCGTCCGTTTTTAGGAAACTTGATTTTTACGCTTATCCAGCTCGTCTCTATTTTTATCCTTTATCTTTGGGAGTTAGCTTATCAAGAACAATTTTTCCAAAAGCGATCACTGGCGGCGATTCAACGTACAGCGATGAGGTTTGAAAAGGAAGAAGAGGAATTTTTAGAGGAGAGAATGCTAGAAGAAGAGAATCCAGCTAAGCTCAAGGTTGGCTTTACTCGATTCATTTGGGTCAATGAATCGTTTTGTCTAACGTTTATTATCCTGTTCCTTTTGAGCGTAGGTCAACTAATCGCGCTGCTAAGCGGCGACAGCTTAAGACCCCTTTTTACTACTACAAATCTTGTCTACATTACTTTCTTATCTCTTTTATTTTATCCCTATGTGATGGGGCTATTCAGTCGGGTCAAGCCATTATTTCTCTTTTTATCAAAAACAGAATTGTCAAAGATTGCAGAATCCTTTGAAGCGCTCAAGCATTCAAATGAAAAAGAAATTTTTTCTTATCGAAAAAATCAGCGTCGCGTGCTAAAGTCCTTCAATAGTGTTCGCTCAATAAGAAAAAATGTCAGAATTGGGAATACCTACCAAGATATCCAAGTAGACGTTCCCGTAGAAGAGCAAAGAGTCGTGAATCAGAGCTATTATGAAAAGGATAACCACCAAAGTATGTTCAAGCTGATCAAACTCGTTGGACAGATGTTGCTGATCTTACCGATTCGTTTGATGCTCTTTTATTTTTCACCAATCATTTTTAGTGTCTTTTTTCTTATTACGATGCTAGCTGAAAAAAGTCCAGTGAACGAAAAGTAAGGGGGAGCTATGATGGAAGGATTTGGCGTTTCATTTTTAAACAAAGATGTTGGTACGATGGATCGTAAAGAGCTAGTGAATTATTTGTCGATGTATTTAAGCAATGCCCTAAATTACAAGGAAGTCGTTAAGGCAAAAGAAAGAAAAAAACAAGCGATTCTAGCAGAGGCGGAGAGTACTCTTCGGGCAACTGAGGAGAACTACAAAAAATATGCATCTTTAGAGCTAAATAAATCACAACGAAAAGTCTGGCCCCAAATCACCGCGCTAATGGAAAAGATAGAGCAACAGGAGCCATATCCAGTCAAACGGCTATTGCTGCTAGTAACGGGGATCACTGGCGTCATCTTCATCGTACTCAATTACCTCATAAAAATCTGGGTAGACTTTGAAATGAGGCGCTTTGGTGAAAGAGTGGCGCTATTTGATAGAAGTCCTGAAACAGCAGGGGCATGGTTTCGCATGGATCTCGTTCGGCTGATTTTCAATTGGTGGGAGTCCAACTACGCTGTTGCTTTTATTGTCCTTGTGGTTGCAATCATTCTTTTTATAAAAGTGCGTGAAGGTGCCAAAGTAAAGCGCCTTGAGCAGAAAATAGTAAAATTGAGTGAAGAGGCAGCCGAAGCGGATCAAAAGCGGGTGGCAGGAAGAAACTTAGAGGAAGAATTTGGTTTAGCGGAAAAACGGCAAGAGATTGATGAATGTCGAAATCATGCGCTGGATCAACTAGAAGAATTGACCTTGGTACCGATTACGCAGTCATTGTCTACCCACGATCAATTAAGACCAGTCCTTCCTCCTTCCATGCAAACAGATGATTTGGATACTTTAAAACGCTTAAGCTATATCTACCAGATTCTGGAAGATCAGCGAGCAAGCAGCTGGGAGCATGCCTTTCAGATTCTAAGAGAAGAGGAGCGCCATCAAGAAAACTCAGAACTGATGAAAAAAGGCTTTTTGATGCTCAATGACCGACTAATGGAAGCAGACAATCAGCTGGCAAATTTGAATGCAATGACGGCAAAAAACAATCAGCAAACCAAAGAATTGCTTCATGAGATAAAAAGATTACCGGTCGTGTTTTATTAGAATATGATTCTACAGCTTGATAGAAAAATAAAAGTCTGTATCTCTTTATTTAAGCGATACGGACTTTTACGGCTCTTCGACATTTAGTGTTGGTAGAGAAAGATACAACTGAAAATTTAGTCATAACCAGTTAGGCAGATTGCTTAACTGGTTTTTGTTTTACTTGGAAGATCAAGCCTTGAATGAGATAAATCCTTGCTCGAAAGTTGTGGAAATTTCGATAGCCGTAGGCTACTCGTTTTATCACTTTTATCTTGTTGTTTGTTCCTTCTAATGCCCCATTACTATACCTGGTTTTTAAAGCATATTGAATCCCTAATTTGTATTTATTTAAAAACGAGGATTTTTTGTGTTTGAGAATTATAAAGACAAAAGGTGGACAACAGGAAATCAGCAGTCATTTTTGAATACCAAAAAGGAAATAATCGCTTTTGATCAAGTAATCTTCTGTATGAATGGCAAGGAATCCAAAACAAGTGAAAAATGCCTTTATCGTTGAGGTCTGTTTGATATGCTCAACAAACAATTTCCATAAAAGTATATATTTATATTGAATAAAGTATAAATATTGTGTAACATATTAAAGAAAGCGATTACAAAAACAGGTAAATGGAAACTGAAGAATAATCATGAATGATAGTCTGGGCATAACACTCTTCTTACCAAGGGATCAGAACATACTATGGCAGTTTTCTTTTTCATACTACTCTTAAAGCTTATAAGTCTTGTGGAAAAGCAATGAGAAGAACAATAGGCTGTTTACATGTTCGATATAGCCCAGCAGCATTTTATTTTCGTGTAGAAAGGAAAGAACTATATGGATCAAATCAATGCAGTAACATTTGGGTTTATGGCACGACGCGGCGAATGGGAGACGGAAACATGTAAATCTTCACTAAAAATCATGAAGAAGAGATGTGGTGCAACTCATGTCATTTTACCGATTGTAGTGACGCAAAAAACTCCACAATCCACAGTGATTGATTGGCAAGCAGAAACGGTTCTAAGTGATCTCGAAGTGATCCAACTGATTCACTATGCCAAAGACATCGGTCTATCTGTGATTTTAAAACCAATGGTCAATGTCGCTGACGGGACATGGCGTGCGCATATTAATTTTTTTGATCATGATGTCCCATGTGAGCCTAAATGGTCTGAATGGTTCAGCTCCTATGAAGCGTATATTTTACATTATGCAGCGATTGCTGAGAAAACCCAGTGTGAAATGTTTGTTGTTGGCTGCGAGCTGGTTAATTCAGATCGACGGGAAGCACAGTGGCGGGAATTGATTGCAAAAACAAGAAACAGCTATGCTGGACAAATCACTTACAACTGTGACAAATACCAAGAAGACCATGTTGCTTGGTGGGATGATCTAGATGTAATTTCTTCTTCAGGTTATTATCCCATCGATCAATGGGAATCTGAATTGGTTCGAATTGAACAGGTTGTAAAAAGATACAACAAACCCTTTTTCTTTTGTGAAGTAGGTTGTCCTAGTCGTAAAGGGAGCCAGTATTTGCCGAATGATTGGCAGTTGAATGGATCTGTTGATCAATCTGCACAAAAAGCATGGTATGACAAAATGTTTGCTGCTTGTCAAAAGTATCCTTGGGTTAAAGGGTTCGGCATTTGGGACTGGAAAGCCGACGTATATCCGCTGGAATTAGCCGACAATGACACAGATTATGCTATCTATGGAAAAAAGGCAGAGAAAGTAATAAAAAAATATTTTGAAGAAAAATAATAAAAGTATATACATTTAAAATAAAAAGTGATAATATCTAAATGTAATCGTTTTCTTTATAATTTTATTAGGAGGAGAGAGCATGAAATTGAAGTTTTTGAAGGTATCTGGGGTTATAGCAGCAGTTGGGATTTTAGGAGCTTGTGGCACTGGCAGCTCCAACACTGATTCTGATGGAAATGAAGTTGAAACAATTACTTTTATCAACCATAAAACTGACTGGGAAGGAAACGGGAAATGGGATGAGTATATGGCGGAATTCAATGAAAAATATCCCAATATCAATGTCGAAATTCAAACGATCACAGATTATGCTGGTCAAGTAAAAACAAGAATGAACAGCAAAGAATATGGTGATTTGTTAATGATTCCTGGTGATATAAACCCTCAAGATTATAGTACATTTTTTGAACCGCTAGGAGACAAAAGCGAACTTTCTGAAAAATATTTAGGCTTAAATGATCGTTCTTATCAAGGAATATCTTATGGCATTCCAACTCAAATGAATGCTACGGGTATGGTGGTAAATATGCAAGTCTTTAAAGATGCCGGCATTGAAGATTTTCCAAAAACACCGGAAGATTTTATAGAGGCTTTAGAAATGATCAAAGAAAATGATGAAGATGTGACACCATTGTATACAAACTATGCAGCAGGTTGGACTTTATCAAATTGGGATTTTGTTCGTGCAGGAGCGGCGGGTGATGCTGATTTTACTAATAAGATGACTTCTGACCCCGCACCATTTTCTGATGGAAAAATTATGAATACGATATACAGTACACTTTATCAAGCAAGCAGCAAAGGTTTGATTGAAGCAGATCCGACTACCACTGATTGGGAACAATCAAAAATTGATTTAGCCAATGGTAAAATTGGTGTTATGGTATTGGGCAGCTGGGCAGTACCGCAAATACAAGAAGCAAATCCAGACAATGCAGAAAATATTACTTTTCAGGCCTTTCCAATGACTGCGCCGAACGGCAAGCAATATATGGGGGTTGGCGGCGACTACAACTTAGGCATCAATGTCAATAGTGAACATAAAGAAGCTGCAAGAAAACTATTGGATTGGCTAGTGAACGAGTCAGATTATGCTAAAGACAATGGCGGTCTTCCTTCATTGATTGGCGCAGAATATCCAGACTCTTTAAAAGACAGTCAGGCAGCTGGTGTTGAGTTATTAGAAGAGAACCCTGCGCCAGAAGGAAAAGAATCCTTGTTCAGCGATATTAATAACCAATCAGAACTAGGCATTGGATCAACTGATAACGAAAAACAACGCATGATAGATTCGGCAATTGGGAATACATCTGAAAGTTTTGACGCTATCATGGATGATTTTAATTCTCGATGGTCAAACGCTATAGAGGCAGTTTCAGGTAACTAATATTTGAAGCGATTCAAAGAAAGCTGCTTAACATAGATGTGCAAGCATCTGTTTTAAGCGGCTTTATTTTTAGGAGTGTGAATCATGAGAAAAATTAAGATGTCACAAAAAATGGAGAAACGTTTAATTATTTTTTCTTTTACCATTATTCCTCTAGTGCTGTTGCTAACGTTCTCTTACTATCCCTTAGTAAAAATGTTTCAATATAGTATGACAGATTGGAATGGCTATAGTCCCAACAGTAGTTTTGTCGGGATAGATAACTATCGAACGGTTTTAACGAATCCTGCTTATTTCACTGTATTTAAGACAAGCATGTATTATTTTATTGCAACCTTTTTTCAATTAGGTCTTGCGCTATTATTTGCAACGATCCTATCGTTTAAAGTAAAGTTTGCCAATTTTTGGAAAGGGATTTTGTTTTTTCCATACTTGTTGAATGGTGTGGCGATTGGATTTATCTTCCTTTATTTTTATAAAGGTGGAGGAACATTAGATACTGTATTGACTGGTCTAGGGCTTGAGAGTCAAATTCGTTTATGGTTGGGTGATCGGTCAATCAACAATATTTCACTGGCATTTACATCCATCTGGCGCTACACGGGATTCAATTTTTTGATTTTCTTAGGAGCGATCCAATCGGTCAATCCGGAAGTCTACGAGGCTGCCGAGATTGATGGGGCAAATCGTTGGGACGAATTTTTATACATTATATTGCCGAGTATTCGCAACATTATTTTCTTGAATATTATCTTAGGAGTCAGCGGTTCGTTGAGCGTATTTGACATCCCGTATATTATGACTGGCGGATCGAATGGCACCACTACTTTTGTTATTCAGACGATCGATACTGCCTTTAAGTACAACAAAGTTGGCTTAGCATCCGCAATGGCGATTATACTGTTGATGATTGTGGTGGTCGTTACAGCGATTCAACGATTAGCAACACGAGAGAAAGGAGCCTAGCTATGAAGAGAAAATCATTCACGATCGGGAAGATAGTTCAATACGCTGTCTTGCTTTTGGGGACTGTTGCAGCAATTTTACCGATCCTCGTTGTATTTATCGGTTCATTAAAATCAAATGATGAATTTTTGACCACCGGTGTTTTAGCATTGCCTCAATCTTTTGATTTTAGTAATTATAAAACAGCATTTGTAAATGGACAAATGCTGTTAGGGTTTAAAAACACGATGCTTATTTTTGCTATTAGTATGGTTGGAAAACTTACGCTGGGTTCGATGTTTGCTTATGTAATGAGCCGGTTTGATTTCAAATTAAAAAAAGCCATCATGCTTTTGTTCATGATGGCAATGCTGATCCCAGGAATCACAGCTCAAGTAGCAACATTTCAAATTATCAATAACTTAGGATTGTTTAATACAATGTGGGCAGTGATTGTATTGAACTTAGGTACAGATGTTATATCGCTGTATGTGTTTATGCAGTATCTCCAAGAGATTCCCATCTCGTTGGATGAATCAGCGTTTTTAGATGGTGCCAGCTATTTTGGGATCTTTTGGCGTATCATTCTCCCCAATTTAAAAGCACCGATCGTTACCATGTTGATCATTAGCGGTGTAGGTGTTTATAACGACTTTTACAGTCCGTTTCTTTATATGCCCGACCGTAATTTGAAAGTGATTTCCACGGCATTATTTGCTTTTAAAGGTCCCTATGGAAGCAACTGGCCAGTTATTTTAGCGGGAGTAGTTATTGTGATCATTCCGATATTGATTGTGTTTTTAGCTTTACAAAAATATATTTATAATGGTGTAGCTGGGTCGGTGAAATAAGGAGGAAGTGTTATGCTGCAAACGTCATCACGCGTCGTTCTTTTTATCGAAAAGTGTTATCAATGCATCAGCAATTCTTTCTTTTTTTGGGGAATGGTTATTCGTCACTTAATTGTGTATGGATGGTCTAGCGCGATGCGAAGAACACTGCTTAGACGAAATATGCAAACAGACCAACAAGTGGCAGAAAGCTCAAAACGCGGGCATCCCTTTGACTCTATTCTTTCAACGATGTTGACAAGCGGATTAAGCTTGTTTTGGCTCAGTCAGTTTTCGAATACTGAAAGCAGGATGTCTGGTTTGATCAAAGTAGTAGGGACAACCTTATCGATTCTATCATATCTTATAATGGTTTATTATCTTCTAGAAAGTGAAAAAAAAGGACCTGGGGTAGCAGCTTTGTATCAAGGTATCAAGAATATCGTTATACGACCATTTTTCACATTCTTTCTAGTGTCGCTCTTTATTCTGGCAAGTCTTCTTTGGGTAATAAATCCCATTCTGTTTTTTTCGGCAGCACCAGGAATTGTGGTCGAATTTATTTATCAAGGAAAACAAAAAATTTTTTTTAGCCCTGAAAAGGAGAAAATATGATCTATATTAATAATAATAAGGAGTTTCACTTAACGAATGGAATGATTAGTTATATCTGTAGGGTTGAGGAAAAAACAGGTGTCTTGGAGCAGTTATACTTTGGATCAGCCATTCCTCATCAACCAACGTTTGATTACTTGATTGAACGTGAGATTCGTCCTTCTAATAACTTCAAGAAAGAGGATCATACCTCTTCGCTGGAACATATTAAGCAAGAAATGCCAATGTATGGGACAACAGATTTTCGCTATCCTGCCGTTGAAGTTCAATACCCAGATGGAGATGCTATCAGTCATTTTAACTATTCGAATTATCGGATATCAAATAAAAAGAGAAAAATCCCTAATTTGCCAACTAGTTTCTATGACGAAGCAGAAGCTGAAACGCTGACGATTGTATTAAAAGATCGTTATTCTTCGTTGACAATTGAAATGGATTACACTATTTTCAAAGATTTCCCTATCATTTCTAGACAGAATCATATCGTGCATCATGATGATTGCCGTTACCAATTGATGCGGTTTATGAGTATGAGTCTTGATTTGCCAATAGATGACTGCGATTGGCTGCATTTAGATGGTGCTTGGGCCAGGGAAACGCAAGTGAAGAGGGACAAACTGCATAGTGGATTGCAGCAAATTTCCAGTACCCGCGGTGCCAGCAGTCATATCCACAATCCCTTTTTTGCAATATGCGAAAAGTCTGCAACTGAATTTCAAGGAGACGTGTACGCATTTAGTCTTATTTATAGCGGAAATTTTGTTGGACAAATCGAAGTGGATACATATCGTATCTCTCGTGTTCAAATGGGGATCAATCCCTATCAATTTTCTTGGCAATTAGAAAAAGGTGACGTTTTCTCCAGCCCAGAAGTCATAATGAATTATGCACAAAATGGCTTTAATGAAATGAGTAGAAACTTCCATGCTTTTTTTAAAAAGCATTTGATTCGCCAAACGTGGGCATCGAAGGAACGTCCTGTGTTGATAAATAATTGGGAAGCCACTTACTTTAATTTTGATGAATCAAAGATCCTGGCATTAGCTCAAGAAGCAGCCGATTTAGGGATAGAATTGTTTGTTTTAGATGACGGCTGGTTTGGTCATCGAGACAATGATGCTTCTTCATTAGGAAACTGGCAAGTCGACAAAAGGAAATTACCGCATGGCATTCGCAGTTTATCACAAAAAATCCATGAAAAAGGTTTGAAATTCGGGCTATGGTTTGAACCAGAAATGGTTTCTATGGATACACCTCTTTACCAAGCTCACCCTGATTGGATAGTGGGGCACCCGCAAAAGAACATTTCACATGGGCGAAATCAATACGTGTTGGATTTTAGTCAGAATTGCGTCATTGACTGTATTTTTGAACAGATGGATGCAGTGTTAAAGGCATGTGAGATTGATTATGTGAAGTGGGACATGAATCGCTATATCTCAGAAGCGTATTCCGTCTCGTTAGGAAAACAGCGGCAAGGCGAGTTTTTCCATCGTTATATTTTAGGCGTCTATGCTTTGTACGAAAAACTGTTAGCAAAATATCCTGATTTGTTAATAGAATCCTGTGCTGGCGGCGGCGGTCGATTTGACCCTGCCTTACTGTACTATGCTCCTCAAACGTGGACGAGTGATGATACAGATGCGATAGAGCGCCTCAAGATTCAATACGGTGCATCAATGGTTTATCCGCTCTCTGCGATAGGAAGTCACGTATCTGAGGTGCCTAATCATCAAGTGGCCAGGATGACGTCATTAAAAATGAGAAGTGATGTTGCCTTGTTTGGCACATTTGGGTATGAATTAGATGTGACTAAGCTTTCTCAAAGAGAAAAAAGTCAGGTCAAAAACCAGATCATACTTTTTAAAAAACATCGGACGCTGCTTCATACGGGCACTTTTTTCCGTCTGCAAAGTCCTTTTAATGGGAATGTATGCGCATGGATGGTCGTTTCTGAAAATCAAACAGAAGCTTTGATTGGTAATTATCAAATCTTAGCAGAGCCTAATCCGCCTTATCAGCGCTTGCGATTAAAAGGATTGAACGCAGATTTTGATTATACGATATGGGAAAAAGAACAGGTTCGAACGGGGAAAGATTTGATGGCTGTCGGCTTGATTTTTGGCGAGAATTATATTGATCGAGCATCAGATTTTTGGCAACGACAAATGGCAGGGGATTTTTCTTCAAAGCTCATTTATTTAACACGAAACAAAATGCAGGGTTAAATAACAAATAGACAAAGTAAAGGAATCAGGCTAAAATCAAAAGGGAGAGTAAGCGAAAGGTGAATGAGAATGCAAAAATATATTTATATTTCAAATGATATTCGCAATCGGATTTTAGACGGCACCTACAAAGCAAATGACCAGATTCCTTTTGAAAAAGATTTGTGTACAATGTATGACTCAAGTAAAATGACGATCAAAAAAGCGTTAGATATTTTAGTTTCAGAGGGCTTGATCATTAAGCGTAGGGGATCGGGAACATTTGTTAAGGACTTGGCTATTGAAGAGATCGAGCGTATAGCGATGGCAAATCAATTTCGAGGAACCACTGCGTTAAATCCTGGAAAAAAAGTGACTAGTCATGCGTTGACCTTTACTGTGGTAGTTGCTGATGAACTAGTCGCCAATAAGTTGAATCTGACACCAAATAGTTTTGTATATGATATTTATCGGGTTCGTTATATTGATGGAAAGCCCAAAGTCATGGAAAAAACGTATATGCCTATAGATTTGATTCCAGGTTTAAAAAAAGAAAATGTAGAAGGATCCATATATGAGTACATTGAAGAAGATTTAGGATTGGTTATTCAAAGTGGTCATCGACGGATTTCGGTTCGAAGAGCTACAGAGGAAGAATCGCAGTATTTAAAACTTGAAAAAGGCGACCCCGTCGCTGTAGCAGAACAAATTGCGTATTTTGACACCGGTGCTGCTTTCGAATACTCAAGATCGGTCCACCGATACGATGAGTTTTCAGTGGAAATGATCCTCACCAGAAATTGAGCAATCAGCGAATTGATTGCTCAACTTTTTACACGAAAAACACAAAAAGTATTTACCAATATAATTAAAAGTATATATCACTTTTACGGCAAAGTGCTTCTGTGAAGGTATTCTATGGTGTAAGCGAATCCGCTGCAATATTAGGGGATGGAAAGAAAATGTGATTGTTGAAAAACGATCATGGATGCTTCTAAATTAGAAGAGAACGTTGACGGCAAACAAGGATGTCTTTCAGACGCAGCTTAGTGAAAGCCACTCAATTCTTTGGAGAGAGGGAAAAGAATTGAGTTCCAGCTTTTTTTACCAGCTCTATTTGGCAGCGCAATGAGAAGCGTATAGCGCAGACATCACAGAACCTTTCACAGGAAAAAGTAGTTGACACAGTGAACGTATCAAGGCTTGTTTTTATGCTTGAGGCGATGAATGGTACCATTTTTTAGTCATTACCAGGTGCCGATTTCTTTCACAGATAGGTCCAAACGCCTTATTACTAGCAGCAGAATGTTGTGGTGAGGAGGGGAATCAGCAACAATTTCATCGCATCTTTCTTATTTCCTGCCAATCAATGGTACATCAGAAATTCCAATAAAATTCTGCCTGTACAGTTCAGAAAAGCTGCCAACGAATTGAACCAGCCGTTAATTTTAAGAAGAGGGAAGGAAAAACTATTGTATTTTAAGGATGCCCAAGCATTATGGGGAAAATATCTAGGCAGTGGGAAAAAGCCGAAAGATTTTGACGAATTTTGGAATAATGGGAAGAAAATCATTGAGGCATTGCCTAAAACGTTTGACCTAGTGCCTCATGAGATTTTTTCGCATGTCGCAAAGGGGTATGATTTGTTTTTTACCGCACATGACGGTAACCGTATCCACTGTCAATTCATCGTACCAATGGATGAGAAAAAGAAATATCCGACTCAATTTCAATTTCATGGCTATCATGGAAATAGCGGTGATTGGAGTGACAAAATCGGTTTAGCTGCAGAAGGGTCCTGTGTTATCGCAATGGATGTTAGAGGACAAGGCGGAATATCTGAAGACAGCAGAAAAGTTTCTGGCGGGACCTTGAAAGGTCATATTATTCGTGGTGTAGATGACGGACCGGATGAATTATTTTATCGGCAGGTCTTTCTAGATGTTTACCATCTGGTGCGTATCGCGTGCTGCTTGCCTCAAGTTGATGAGAATCAATTATCTGTGTATGGCGCTTCTCAAGGTGGGGCATTAGCAATCGTATGCGCAGCTTTATCGCCTTCAGTCAAACAAATTTTCACCTTATATCCCTTTCTAAGCGACTATCGTGAAGCGTTTCGATTAGAGGTGACACAATCAGCTTATGAAGAATTGGCATACTGGTTTCGCTTTAGAGATCCAAGTCATGCAAAGGAAGAAAGTTTTTTTTCGGTATTGGATTATATCGACATCCAATACTTGGCAGAAAGAGTACAAGGAGAAGTCTTTTGGGGGATTGGATTAGCGGATACTATTTGCCATCCGAAGACACAATTTGCTGTGTTCAATCAATTGCAAGGGGCAAAAGAAATGATTGCTTTTCCAGAATACGGACATGAATACATTCCGCTTTTTAGTGATTTCATGCGTAAAAAATTAATTGGAGGGAAAATGAATGAATGATTTTCCAAAAGGGTTTTGGTGGGGAGCCGCCACATCTGGTCCTCAAAGCGAAGGACGTTTTCAAAAAAAACACGCAAATATGTTTGATTATTGGTTTGAAATCGAGCCAGAGGCTTTCTATCAACAAGTAGGACCGGATACAGCATCCAATTTTTACAATAGCTATAAAGAAGATATTGCACTAATGAAGGAAATCGGACTAAACAGCGTACGAACATCGATTCAGTGGAGTCGGTTGATTGATGATTTAGAAAAAAACAGCATCAACGAGGAAGCTGCCGCTTTTTACAACGATATGATCGATACATTCCTTGAACACGGTATCCGTCCTATAATGAATCTGCATCATTTTGATTTGCCCGTAGAGTTATATCACACATATGGCGGTTGGGAATCTAAACATGTTGTAGAGTTATTTGCAGGGTTTGCGAAACAATGCTTTACTCTTTTTGGCGATCGCGTGAAAGAATGGGTGACACATAATGAACCAATGGTTGTTGTGGATGGGGAATATTTGTATGAGTTTCATTATCCAAAACAAGCAAATGGGAAAAAAGCAGTCCAAGTTGCTTATAATCTTAATTTAGCTTCAGCTAAAGCAATTGAAGTCTTTCGCAGCCTGGATTTTCAGTCAAAAGGAGGGCGCATCGGAACGGTCTTAAATTTAACCCCCACATACGCAGCTAGTGACCAGACTCAAGATTTGGAAGCAGCCCGCTTTGCTGAGTTATGGAACAACAAGATGTTCTTAGAACCAGCTGTTTATGGCAGATTTCCAGAAGAATTGGTGCAGATATTGGAGAAGGATCGTGTTATTTGGGAAGCAACTGAAGAAGAAGCTATTATTCTCCAGAACAACACCATCGATTTTCTAGGTGTGAACTTCTATCATCCCCATCGTGTGAAAGCACCTGAGATAGCACCTGACTCGGTTGGGGAATGGATGCCTAATCGTTATTACTCCGAGTATGAGATGCCTGGGAGAAGGATGAATATTGATAAAGGCTGGGAAATTTATCCAAAGGCGTTATACGATATTGCATTAAATATCAAAGAAAATTACGGGAACATTCCTTGGTTTGTCTCTGAAAACGGGATGGGGGTTTCGCGAGAAGAACGCTTCTTAAATGAGTCCGGTATGATCGAAGACGACTATCGTATTGATTTCATTAAAGAACATTTGGACTGGCTTCATAAAGGAATACAGCAAGGCTCAAACTGCTTTGGTTATCATTTGTGGACACCGATTGATTGCTGGTCATGGAGCAACGCCTATCGCAATCGCTACGGATTTATCTCTAACGATATTCATACCCAAGTGAAGACGATCAAAAAATCGGGTTATTGGTTTAAATCTTTTGTAGGAGAAGCCAAAACTGTTTAAAAGGCGCTTGTCTTATTGAAACTTTACGCGCAATCCTGTTCGTCAACCACGAACAGGTGGCTATGGGTGGCTGGCAATAGGACCGACTAAAGATGGCGTTGTTACTTCTTATTGGGTTTCTGGGATAAAAGTTTAATTATTAGTATTAAAAAGATTTCCTAGTATAACAGAAGGAATTAGGGGATAGTTAATAATTCCTAAATCATTAAGACTATAATAGATGTTTCTTAAGGTTGATGGGTGGAAAAACACTCATCAATCTTTTTTGTCGTTAAGCTTAAAAAAAACATTGCTTTTTGTTCAAATCAATTTAAATATAAGTGGATATGTGTGCTATTATGATTTTAAATATTTTATAAGACTTGTTATAGTATAGGAGGAGTATATTTTAATGATTGAAATGATTGCCAGTGGGCTTGGAATTGTAGTAGTAGCTGCAGGGCTATGTAGTGCTGCAATTAATATGTTTTCCAATAAAATCTATATGACGAATATTGAAAGAGCTATAGAAACCAATCTTTCTAAAGCCAAGAGAAGTGTTGTGGAATATATTTCCGTTGCTTTCTGTTCTCTTTTGATGTTGATCATTATTGTTGTTTTAAGAAATGGATTATTTCAAGGAGAAAACAGTTATCAAGAGATTACTCAGGATCAGTTGGAATTGATTTTAAATAATGAGGAGGAACAGAAAAAAAGACAAGTTTCTTTAATAGATGAAATTGAAAAAAGTAACAAATTAGACTATATACAAAAAATAGAAAAAAAAGAGACAGTGAATCAATTTTTTAGAGATTACAGTCAAGAAGATTTAAAAGCAAATTTGGTACGGTATAATAATATGATCAGAGATGTAGAAGGTATAAGAGGAAACCTATTGTTAGAGTTAGTTCTTGTTACAACTCTATATATATTATTGATTGTTTTCTACTATTATCAATATAGAAGTTTTAAAAACAAATTCTATGTTAAAAGAACATTTATTAAAGATATTAATGATGAGATTTTCTACATAATTAAAAGAATAAAACCTGAGTTAGTACTATTAGAAAGTTCAGAGGGAATTAATAAAATAGTGGAAATGAAGCAAATATATGACAAATCTATTTATAATGAGTCGAGAGAAGAAGTTAATAAGAAAAGACGAAAATATTTTTTTGCAGTTATCAAAGATACTATTTTTGATAAAAAGATATTTAAATTTAGGGTAATAACATATCTCAGTATTTTTTCTATATTAACCGCTATCGCCACTACCAGTAGTGTTTTTATTATAACTGATAAAATGGGTTGGTTAGATTTTGTTTCTAGTATAAGTATTGCATTGTCAATTAATCTAATGTATATAACATTTCAAACTTGGGCTTATTCAAACTCAAAAAAAAATAATGATTAAAATTCATTATTACGAACAAATCACATATCAGCAAGCATGTAGCTTGTCGAATGAGGAAAACAAATATTGATAGATTGATTTGATACATACGAAGAGTTTGAGTAGCATATGGCAATTAGAAGTCGCTAGTTATTTGAGCTAAAGGCAAGCAATGTTATACTAAAATCAGGACCATTCAATACATGCAAGTATACACAAAATCAAGCGAACAACGGAGAAATAATTGATGACCAACCAACTAATCATAGAAGATCATCATTTCAAGAAAGGTGAGCTATCTAGCATAACGACGGCATATATCGATCAGTACCCAGTCGTTTACATACTCTACAACCGAAATGAAAAGAAAAGACCTGTTGCGTACATTGGTCAAACGGTTCAAGTGAACAAACGATTGAAGCAGCACTTGAATAACTCTAAGCGCAAAGAAATTAAAGAAGTCTTACTGATCGGACATGAAAAATTCAATCAATCAGCGACCTACAATATCGAAACCAATTTGATCAATCACTTCATTGGGGATGAGCAGTTTCAGTTACAAAATGTCAGTCAAACAAGACAGGTGCAGATGCATCAGTATTATGAAAAAGAGTATTATGATGAAGTGGTTTTCCAAGAGTTATGGGAAGAATTGCAAAGGCGTCAGTTGGCGAAGCACTCAATCGATACGATTCGCAACAAAGATGTATATAAATTATCTCCTTTTAAAGAACTGACGCCAGAACAGTTAGATATAAAACTTGAAATCATTGAGTACTGTAAACAAGCGATTCAGCAGGATGAAACACAAAAAGTCTTGATGATTGAAGGAGAAGCTGGAACGGGAAAGAGCGTCCTATTGGCATCTCTCTATAACACCCTTCAAGACTATACAAAGTCAGAGCCTGTATTAAAAGGCACCGATAACTATTTGTTGGTCAACCATTCAGAAATGTTAAAAACCTATCATACAATGGCAGAAAGTTTGCCAAATTTAAAAAAGAATCATATGTTAAAGCCAACTTCCTTTATTAATAAAACAGATAATCAGAAGTTGCACCCAGACATCGTTATTGTGGATGAGGCCCATTTGCTTTTAACGAAGAAAGACAGCTATAACAGTTTTCACTATGAAAACCAACTAGAAGAGATTATCAAGCGAGCAAAAATCACGATTTGTATCTTTGATCCGAAGCAAGTATTGAAAATCAAAAGTTATTGGGATCAGGACAAATTGGATCAGTTTCAGAAAAGGTACAATGCTTCTCGCTTTCAGCTAAAAGATCAATTAAGAATGAAAAGTAGTCCACAAATTATTCAATGGATCGATGATATCGTAGAAAAACGTGTAACACCGATTCCAGAATCGATAGCATCTTTTGAGCTTCAGATTATGGAAACCCATGATGCGTTGAAGAATAAAATCTTTTCTCTCGATAAAAAGGAAGGTCTGTCACGGATCATCTCAACATTCGATTATGTTCATAAAAAAGACGGAGCTTCTTATCTTGTAGATCCTGGTGGGATCAACCTGCCATGGAATACGACCGATACGAAGCAAACATGGGCGGAGCGACCAGATACAATCAGTGAAGTCGGTTCAATCTACACCGTCCAAGGCTTTGATTTAAACAATGTAGGAGTCGTCATTGGTCCTTCCGTTGATTACGATCCAGAGACCGACCAGCTTGTCATCGATATCGATAAATATGAGGACAAAGGGGCGTTTACGGGACGTGACGATATGAACCAAGAATTGACGAAGAAAGCCAAAGAAACGATCATCCTTAATTCATTGAATGTATTAATGAAACGAGCAATCAAAGGGCTTTACATCTATGCAATCAATCCCAATCTCCGCCAAAAACTCTTAACCCTACAAAACGAAAGGAGCCAGTCCAACCATGCAAAACCAACCCTCTTCAATGGAACGGATCAATAAATTCCGAGATGATCGCAATTGGCGACAATTCCATAATGAAAAAGATCTAGCTATTTCTATCTCCATCGAAGCCGCCGAATTATTGGAGATTTTTCAATGGAAAACACCTAAAGAAGCTACTCAAGATTTCGAACATCTAAAAGAAGAAATTGCCGATGTTCTGATTTATTCCTATATGCTGGCAGACAATTTGGGTCTTGATATTGATGAGATCATCAAAGAAAAGCTGGAAAAAAACAACATGAAGTATCCGGTGAAAGAAAGTAAAGATTCGAAAAAGAAGTATAATGAATTGTAACAAAAAAGAAGCAAGGACGCTGCAAGTTCTTGCTTCTTTTTTTTGATGGAATAGGAGCAACAACAGCTTTCTGAATTCATCAGTGATTGGTTACGAACATCAAAAATCTGTCATAATTGAGAAAGTTGAAGATAACTTCAAATTGGTTACAATTTTTCGGAAATTTGAAGTTAACTTCAAATAAGCGCAATTTTTTATAAAAATGAAGTTAGACCTAGTATCTGCTAGAGCAAAAACAAGATTATCCTATCCGAAAATGAAGACAAGATCATCGGTAAAAAATCGGCAACAATGAAGGTCGTTTTCTATCAAAAATATTTCTCCCCAAAAACCTAAAAAACCTATTGCCCCCCAAGCTCACTTACTGTATAGTAAACAAGAATATTTCATGAAAATAACCAAAAATAACTAATTAAAAAGACTTTGTTATTGAAAATTGCGATTAAACGATGCCGAAAACGGAATGTAAGAAGGAGAAAACAATGACGTATCTAACAAACAATCTTGTAAATTGCATGATCACTTTAGGGTTTATCTTCATCCATCTATCTTCAAATGTTATCTCATCCAGAAAACTAAACGTGCAATACATGAGCTCCTTTGCCGCTGGGGTAGGAATCTCCTATGCGATCGTTCATCTATTGCCCCATTTGGCTTATTTTCAAACGGTGTTGATCGATGAATTTGGCTGGGATTCGGGGATTTTTTATAGTCATGGAGTCTATGGCATCGTTTTGTTTGGCTTAGTCTTCAGTTACGTGATCTACAAAATCGATGAGCGGACGTTTATGGTGTTAGAAAAGAAAGACATCACCAGTGCCAAAAACGCCTTTTTTTGGTCGGATATCGCTTTTCATGTGATCTACAATATCATGATCGGCTATATCGTGATTGCCAATACGCTATCGGAGCGTTTTTACATTTTGACCTACTTTATTGCCTTTGGTTTGCACTTTCTCATGAACGATTGGCTGCTCTATCACCATCATGGTGCCCTCTATAACAAATATGGCCGCTTTGCTGGTGAATATCATGAAATTTGAGTTACCCAATGAAGGAGAAGGCAGTATTCGTGGGCTATTGGTAGGCACGATCTGCTCCGGAATTTTATTTGTATTTGTCTAGCGCGAAAAGGAGGACTGAATCATGGATGATTCGGTCCTCCTTTTTTTATAAATACGCAAAGTAACAGATAATTCTATATGAATCGAAAAAAAATCACAACAGTTTTTATATTTTTGACCATTATTTACAATTTTATTGCGATGTTCGCTTGCTTTTCCAAAAGACATTCTATAGAATGTAAACGAATAGAAACCAAAAAAAATAGGCACCCCGTAATTCTGTTGGCGCAGACTTACGAGGCCCTGATCAGTCACTTCTCTAAACAGGATGACCAATCAAGTTGCCATAGTTGATCCCTAAAGGCTCAACGTGTTTATTGTACCGAAAATCTCGCGGTTTTTCTAGTGATTCCAGCGATTTTATCGGAAAAAACGCGGGATGCTGGAGGTTTATTTTGCTGTGTCAAGTCATTGGACATTTCCTGTCTGATGACTTTTTTTGCGTGTGTTTCGTTTCTTATTGGCGCCGATAAGAAAGAACCTACGCCTTTCTAGTGACGATTAGAAAGAAGTCGATTACACCTGACGAGGTGAGACAGACAGTGATGTCCACGGTATAGAAGAGGGGATAGCGATGATGAAATCTTACTTTGTGTTGTCCCTCAGTCTATAAGGAACCAGTGTGACAGCAGACGAACTAGGGTCAGCTTTATCCACTAGAAGTGCGTAACTTGCCTAGGTTTCTATTCTTAAAAAAAGAAGGTCGCTTTCTTTACCATGGCAAGCGGGTTCATCCCTTTGAATCCGCTTACCTTCAAGAAGTGAAATATTAAATAGAAAAGAAGGTCTTTTTATGAAAAAAATGCATTATTATCTTTTATTGATGATCGCAATGCTCGTATTGGGCGGATGCACGGAGATGAACCAAACGAAAACCTCCGATACAACAATCAATACAAGTGAACAAACAGAACAAAGTATAGCATCAGCAACTGCAGAAGAACAAACGGAAGATGGGTTTAGCACTTTAGAAAATAATAACCCAACACAAGAACGAATCGATTATTTGTTAGATAAGGCAATGTATTATTATTGGCACGGGGGAGACCTCAAGGAAAATGAACGTGAGGTTTTTGCTGGATTGACCCTTAAAGGGGATCAAGAAGTACGTGAGGAACTGCTGAAGCAAGTGATACGTCTAGATCCAGTCACCACTGATTATCGACGCTCATTAGCCAGTACAAAAGTGATCAATAATAAACTGGATGAAGCAGTGGCGATTTTTAAAAGTGTAGTTGAGCAAGAACCAGAAAACTATCAAGCACTTGTTCAGTATTACGTATATGCAGGTTTATTAGAAGGCTCCTTTGATGAGACAGTGTATAAGAAAATGGAAACCTTAAATAAAGCCCAAACAGAAAAATTCAAAGATGGATTTGAACGCATAGAAGCGGTACGCAAGCAAGAAGTGCCGACTGCGATCAAAGAATACGAAGAAAACCACTTATTTATTTTACTCGGTTATGCCTTAGATGATGAAGGGCAAATGCAGGAAACGTTGATCAATCGCTTAGAGCATGCATTGAAACTTTTGGAGAAAAATCCTACAGCGAAAATCATTGTGACAGGAGGCGTTCCGAAGAAAGAGAATACGGAAGCAAAACTGATGCACCAATGGTTGATTGAAAATGGCATTGACGAGAAGCGAATTATTCAAGAAGCATTGGCAACAGATACGATTGAAAATGCCTTATTTTCAATTGATTTAGCAAATGAGCTTGATTTCAGTAATAAAATCACAGTGATTAGTTCTGCGAGTCATGTCCGCCGCGGAAAAGTTTTGTTTGAAACTGCGGATCGTATTATCAATGGTCAGCTGCATCCACAAGGAAAGCCTAAATACGAGATAGACATCATTGGTGAACCAGATAATGAAGAGCTGATCAAAACCTCAACGGAACAAGAGCGCCTTGTTTTGTACCGTGATTTGCTGCGGATCGAAGGCATCTGGCAATACCCAAACTTGCAGCGATGAGAAAGGTATTCGATTCAAAAACACATCACACAAATGACAGAGTTGGAGGAATCAAGAGAGATGAAAGGATATATGCAACGAATCGGGCGTTCATTGATGCTACCAGTGGCTACATTACCAATTGCAGCACTTTTTATGGGGATCGGTTATTGGATCGATCCTAGTGGTTGGGGAGGTAACAATTTACTTGCTGCCTTTTTGCTGATGACTGGTAGTACGATTTTAGATAATTTAGGTATTTTGTTTGCTGTCGCACTGGCATATGGTATGGCTAAAGATAAGAATGGTGCTGCCGCTGTTTCTGGACTAGTCGCTTTTTTAACACCGATCACGTTGCTAACACCGAGCGCTGTAGCTATGTTTCAGGGTATAGATGCTGAAGCGGTCAATATTGCTTTTTCTGCCATCAATAACAAAAATGTTTTTATCGGTATTTTGGCAGGGATCGTTGCTGCTGAGACCTATAACCGATTTGGGCAAGTCAAGTTACCAATGGCATTTTCTTTCTTTAGTGGTAAGCGACTAGTTCCGATTTTGACAACAGCGGTTATGGCCATCGCATCGGCGGTTTTAATTTTCCTTTGGCCAACGGTATACAGTGGACTCGTATCATTTGGTGGTTGGATCTCCAGCTTGGGAGCCATCGGCGCTGGTTTATATGGGTTCTTTAATCGGCTGTTGATCCCGACTGGCTTGCATCACGCCTTAAACAATGTTTTTTGGTTCAATATTGCAGGGATTGATGATATTGGCAAGTTCTGGGCGAGTGAAGGAGTCAAAGGTGTGACTGGGATGTATCAGGCGGGGTTCTTTCCAGTGATGATGTTTGGTCTACCTGCCGGTGCTTACGCAATTTATCAATGTGCAAGACCTGAGAAGAAAAAACAGATTGGCTCATTAATGGTTGCGGCAGCCTTTGCTTCTTTCTTTACTGGGGTGACTGAACCCTTAGAGTTTTCTTTCATGTTCGTTGCTTGGCCGCTATACCTCATCCATGCTGGATTGACTGGTTTATCATTGATGATTGCGGCAACTTTCCAATGGACGGCTGGTTTCAATTTCAGTGCAGGTTTTATTGATTTTCTTTTAAGTTTGAGGGTTCCTATTGCCAATAAGCCTTATATGTTGCTTGGTTTAGGAGCGGCGATGGCAGTTGTTTATTACTTTACTTTCTATTTTGCTATCAAAAAATTCAATCTAATGACACCTGGCAGAGAGAAAGATGACGTTCCTTTTTCCAAAATGAAGGCAAAAGAAGGCCAAGATAATCACCATGCGCTAGCCCGAAAAATTCTTGTCGCATTAGGAGATACCATAAACATTCAAAGTATCGATCACTGTGCCACGCGCTTACGAATTGCCGTAAAAAAGGTAAGTATCGTTGATCAAAAGGCACTCAAACAACCACCAATTGCAGGACTTGTCGTCATTGATGAACAGCATTTACAGTTGATTATTGGAACAGATGTAGGGTTCGTTGCTGAGGCATTGGACCAAATGATGAGATAGGTTGCCATTGCTCATGAAATGACAGATGGATAGAATGGTCGGGTATCTTTGCACAAAAAGTACAAAGATACCACCATTGTGAAGCGCTTTATTCTATGATACCCTGATAACAGATAGGAGGAGATAAGGATGTTGCGTTTCCAAATATGAAAAGGGTAGGCTGGTGTTGACGACAAGTTGTCCTTGTACGAAACATTCGGAGGAAGAGAAAATGAATACCCAATTAATTGATAAGAGATTAGAACAAAAGCAAAAAGAGAACGCTTTTTATGGCAATATTCGTGTGGTCAAAGCTGACAAGGTTTTGGTGGATCGCACTTTTGGCTATGCAAACGATGCAGACAAATTGCCAAATCGTGCCCATACCCGTTTTGGCATTGCCTCAGGTTGCAAGCTTTTTACGGCACTAGCCATTTGCCAATTAGTTGAAGCAGGCAAACTGAGCTTTGACACGACACTGCAGGAGTGTGTTCCCGATGTATTGCCAAACTTTGATCAAGCTGTGACTGTTCATCATTTGCTGACACATACCTCTGGTATCCCTGACTATTTTGATGAAGAAGTATCCGATGATTTTGAAGCACTTTGGCAAGACTTGCCGACCTACCGAGTGCGAACCCCCCGTGATTTTTTGCCCCTTTTTCAAAGAAAAGCCATGACTGATCCAGTGGGAAGCAAGGTCAAGTACAACAATGCAGGGTACATCCTCTTAGGAATGGTGGTGGAAGCAGTTAGCGGCTTACACTTTACCGACTATATTGAAAAGAATATTTTTGAAAAAGCAGAAATGACAGATGCTGGTTACTTTGCCCAAGACACGCTGCCTCGCAATACGGCATTGGGATATATTGAAACGGAATCAGGACTTAAAACCAATATATTTTCCATCCCAGCCAAGGGCGGACCGGATGGCGGTGCTTATGTATCAGTTGAAGATTTAGAAAAATTCTGGCATGCATTGATCAGCGGGCAATTACTGAGTAAAACAATGACCGAGATATTTTTGACACCACAAGTCCATGAGGAAGATGAATTTTTTTATGGCTATGGCGGTTTGATGAAAGTGGTAGAACAAAAAGTGGTGAAGTACATCCAGATGGGCTATGATCCAGGTGTCAACTACCATTCCGTCTACTACCCAGATCAGCAGTTGTTGATCGCGGTATGTTCAAACAAATCGGCACATGCCTATGAAATGCAAGAAGTGTTAGAAGAATTTTTCGTAGACTAATGAAGTAAGACCGAAACAGAGAGGAAGTCTGCTGTTTCGGTCTTGTTTATGTATGTAACCTACATAGTAAGTCTTTGAAAAATGAAAGAGAGCAATTGGTTTTTTGTTTTCCTAAACGAAATCTATATTTAATAAACGAATTGGCGAGCAGTTGTTTTCTAAAGTACCTTTGATTAAAATAAGCACAGCAGCTATCATATACTAACTAAGCAAAGGAGTATGCTACATGCTAACAGGCAACAAAGTCACTTTAACCCCTGCGGAAATCAAAGATAAAGAAGCGGTCTATCAATGGTGTTTTCACTCTGAAACCACAAAGTATCATTCCGGACCACCTTCTTATCCTAATGCACCGATCGCCACTGAAGCAGAGTTTTTTGAGGACTATCAAGAGTATTACTTTACTGGTGCCCAACCGCAAGATGGCAGAGGCTTTTTGATTCTACATGCAGGTGAACCGATTGGCTTTATTAGCTACTCCTCATTTCATCTAAAAGACGGCATAGCAGAACTGGATATCTGGTTGAATCGGGAAATTCATTGCGGCAAAGGATTTGGCACCGATGCGATCGTCACCCTCGGTGATCATTTACATGAAACATTCGGCATTCAAAAATTGATGATGCGACCATCTAGAAAAAATATTGCTGCAGTCAAATCTTACGAAAAGGCTGGTTTTACGCAATCTTCCCAAGACCTTGCTGACTATTTGTTGGAAGAGTATCTTGATTTATATGCCGAAGGGGATTATGGGGCAGAAGAAACGGTGACATTGATCAAAACGTTTCCGTCAACTGCATTGAGCTGATCTATAACAGTCGGCTTCAAACGGTTAAAGGTTATTTCATGAAAACAGTCCATTTCACTTTGCAAGCAAGGGGAAATAGAGTGTTTTTTTACCTTTTAGCAATTTAAGGTCATTCAAAATACTCGTTCTTCGCTCTGTCTTCTAACTTCGTTCGCACGCTAAATTCCTTTCTATGCAACAGTTATCGAAAAATCGCATAAGTCCCCACCATTGCTATTCCAGCATTTAGAACAAAACATAAAATAAACATAGTTTTTTTTCAAAATTCCGAGAAACAGCGAGAATGTTTGTGCTATAATGGTCGCTCACTGAAAAAATTCAACAGAATCTGGGAGGGTATAGCATGCAGGAATACATTACGATCCACAACGCCAGGCAGAACAATTTGAAGGGCTTTGACTTGAAGATTCCCAAAAGAAAAATCACGATTTTCACGGGTGTCTCTGGTTCAGGCAAGTCATCGATCGTCTTTGACACGATCGCACAAGAAGCTGGGCGACAGCTGAATGAGAACTTTTCGAAATTTGTCCGCAACTTTTTGCCAAAATATAGCCAGCCCGATGCGGATGCCATCGACAATCTTTCGATGGCGGTAGTAGTTGATCAAAGCCGTTTAGGCGGCAATTCCCGCTCCACATTAGGGACGATCACGGATATCAATCCTTTGATCCGCTTGCTCTTTTCTCGTCTTGGTCAACCGTATTTAGGCCCTGCATGGAATTTCTCCTTCAATGACCCTCATGGGATGTGTCCCACTTGCGAAGGGATTGGGCGCATCGTCGGGTTAGATTTAGAAAAGGCACTGGATCTTGAAAAGTCCTTAAACGAAGGGGCGATCCTGCTTCCTGGCTATAAAGTCGGCTCTTGGCTGCTGAAGTCTTTCACCAATACGGGCTTTTTTGACAATGACAAGCCATTGAAAGAATATAGCGAAGAAGAAATGAACCGCTTTTTGTATGCCCAAGGAGAAAAAATCGATTCCTTGTATATGGAAGGGATGAGTTCCACCTATGAAGGCTTAGTCGCTCGTTTTAATCGCTCCAATATCAAAGGTGGCAATGAAAGCTCCGCTGCTACCCAGAAGAAAATCGCTTCTTTCATGAATGAGCAGAAGTGTCCTGACTGTCAGGGAAACCGATTCAATCCACAAGTACTCGCGTGCAAAATCGCGGGCTATTCGATTGCGGACTTTTTGGCGATGCAAGTGGATGAACTATTGACGGCTCTTCAAGAAATCTCGGAGGAGAGTGTCCAACCACTGCTTCAAAACATCCAAGCGAGAATCACTGATCTAATCAATATCGGGTTGGATTATGTTTCCTTAGATCGTGAAACGACGACCCTTTCTGGTGGGGAAAGTCAGCGGGTAAAAATGGTCAAACACTTGTCTTCTAGCTTGAACGATGTGATCTACATTTTTGATGAACCGAGTATTGGGCTGCATCCAAGGGATGTCCATCGATTGAATGAATTGTTAGTCAAACTACGGGACAAAGGAAACACCGTCATCGTAGTGGAGCATGATCCAGATGTCATTAAAGCAGCTGACCATATTATCGATGTTGGTCCTAAAGCGGGGAAAAATGGCGGCTATATTACCTACGAAGGAACCTTTGAAGGATTGCTGCGCTCAGATACACTGACTGGCAAAGCATTTGGACAGATGGTGGACTTTAAAGAAGCACCTCGCCAGAGTCATCAGGTTATCGAAACGAAAAAATTGACGCTGCATAACTTGAAAAATACAGCACTGCGGGTGCCATTAGGAGTATTTACAGTGGTGACCGGTGTCGCTGGTTCTGGAAAGAGTAGTTTAGTGAATGGGGTTTTTGCTAAAGAATACCCTGAAGCCATTACGATCGATCAATCAGCGGTGGCGGGAAATATCCGCTCCAATCCAGCGACCTATTCTGGGATCATGAATGACATTCGGAAGTTATTTTCCCAAGAAAACAAGGTCTCAGCAGGTCTTTTTTCCTACAATTCCGAAGGCGCCTGTGAAACGTGCAAAGGCCACGGGACCATCAAGATGGAACTGTCCTTTATGGATTCCGTCGAGGTTTTGTGTCAGGCCTGTGGCGGCAAACGGTTTAAAGAAGAAGTCTACCAGTATCGCTTGAAAGGCAAGTCGATCGATGAAGTCCTTGCCATGAGCATCACAGAAGCGGTGGAATTCTTTGAGGAAAAAGCGATTCAAAGAAAACTAAAACAGATTTTGGCTGTGGGACTAGGATACATGACCCTTGGACAGCCATTGAATACCTTGTCTGGTGGTGAATGCCAACGACTGAAGTTAGCAAAAGAATTAAGCAAAAAAGGCAATATCTACATTATGGATGAACCAACAACCGGATTGCACATGGCAGACATCAAGAGCATTTTGGCGATCATCGAACGGCTAGTAGAAAAAGGCAACACGGTGATCGTGATCGAACACAACCTTGAGGTCATGAAAGCAGCGGATTGGCTGATCGATGTCGGCATTGATGGCGGGATTCGCGGTGGCGAAGTGTTGTACGAAGGGATTCCAGAAAAACTGATCGAGTGCCAGTCCTCGATTACTGCCCAGTATTTATTTTAATGAGAAAACCAAAATAGCCGCAAGCAGCTCTTTCATCGAGCGCTGCTTGCGGCTTTTTTTCTTTTTCCTCCAGCAAAAAAGAATATGATAAGTCTAAAAAGTGAATTTCTCCTCGTTATTTTTTTCATTTTTAGTAGGTTTTTTGATTAAAAATATATAAATTTGAGTATATAATTACCAAATAGTGTGCTGTTTATGTAATAGTATAGAAAAGAATTTCTTGAGAAAAGGAGTGGGATGAATGAGAGAGTTGCAATTGGCCTTCATCAGCAACCGTACGACCGCGCGCTTGTTTCGGCTGCTGAGTACGATTGAGCGAGACCGTGTGTTCACGATTGGCGACTTAGCAGAGCGCAATCAGGTGACGCAACGAACGATTGCCAATGATATCAAATACATGAAAGAATATTTTGGGGACAGTATTGCCCTCGTTTCGGGCAATAGCGGGTTTGTTTTCGAAGAGAAAAAGCCAGCAGACTATCAAAAAAGAAAGCAAAGCTTGTTAAAAAATGAATGCTTATTTGAAATTATCGGGAATATTTTCCATGGCAAACTATCTAAGGTGGATGAGCTGGCACATCATTATCATTTTTCAGAGAGTACGTTTCGGCGTCTACTCAATCAGCGAAACCCTATTTTAAAAAGCTATGGCTTGCAGTGGGCATCTAATCCCTTAACGATTGAAGGAAGTGAAGCCAACTTGCGTAAGTTTTTCAAAGATTTTTATTACGAAGGTGTGGAAACGATCTATACGTTGGTTCCAGATCAAGCCTTGCATGACTTGATCTTAGGTCAATTGGAGGACAAGTTCGGCTATTATGAAATCGGATCTGGGGCGACTCCCGCAGCGTTTTACTACACGTTTTATATTGCCATCAAGCGTGCGAGCCTCGGCTATCGTATCACTATGCCGAAAGAACTGGTTAGACAGGCGTATAAAGGGAACAGTTTTTCCAAGCTATACGCACTGAAGGAAGGCATTGAAAAAATCTATCAGGTTCAGCTGCCCAAAGAAGAATTCGCTTGGATCTACTTAGTCACCTTGTGCAAGCGAACCTTGGATCAAGAAGAACGAGAGGAAAAATTTTACCAACAATTTCATCAAGGCGAAGCCATCACAACTGTGACGGACTTGTTTCTTCAAAACCATGAGGTTCCCCAAGCACAAGCCAAAACGGTTGCGACTTTTTTACGTTCTTTCTTTTTATCGAGAAAAATTAACCATGCGATTGCGCCGGTTTTGAACAAGGAAATGGATGATATCAAAGAGGTGATCATGCGTTCCAACAGTGAGAGTTACCAAAAGAACTTACAATTTCTTAAGGAGCAGAGCAAAAAACTCTCTTTGTCTACTGCCTACTTAGAAGACATCTGTGTCAGTTTAACGATTTATAGCGAGCTGATTTTCGATTATTATGCACCAGCAAAAACCATTTATTTCCTCTTAGAAGGGGATCATTTTGTGTGCCAGCATATCCAAACAAGAGCGATCCAGCGATTTGGCAGCAAGCATAAATTGACGTTTGTTCAACTGCAATATTTAACAAAACATACGCTTCATGCTGCCCATATCGATTTGATCGTGACCAATTACAATCGCTACCTCGTTGATTATAAAGTCAAAACAGATTACTTATTGTTAAAATCTCTCCCGGATGATCGCGATTGGGAACACCTCGAAAGGAAAATAAATCCCCATCAAAAACCGCTCTTTTAAACCAATTGCTGTGCTGTTCACGCGTTTAAATAGGTATGTTATTTATTCATCTATTTCAGGTGTTTATGAAAATAATGATTTTCCTTTGAGAAACGAGCACGCTATTCTTAGTTTAGTAAGGAACACGCGTGTCATACTTACAAATAATTTGTCCCAATAACCTTCGTTTTTGAG
>NZ_BCPT01000025.1 GCF_001544095.1 Enterococcus casseliflavus NBRC 100478
GATCGTTTTTTTACATTAAAACTATTTGCGATTTTCTGTCTAAAAAAGTTGGTTACATTCTCAACTTTTATCGGTCAAAAATGTAACCAACTTTAAAATTGCTCAATCCCTTGCAGCACTAAGGTTTTTCTGACCTCGTTACATGTAGGAAGTCGTTTCCTAACCCCCCTATTAGTAAATGGGGGTTCACGGTCACTTCAGCTCGCACAGCAAGCTGAAGTGACACCAGAAAGGCTACAAGGATTTTTTGCTAGCGCAAAAATCCTACAGCGTCTGCACAGCAAACGCTGTACGCCATTTCTCTTTTTTATCATAACGAAAGTAAACTATTTTGCAAATTTTTTTCTCTCTAACTAATCAAAAGTTTTGTAAAAATTGATCAATGGTATCTGCGCTTCAACCCTTTACTTTAAATGAGTCGCTCGTTTTAAAATCATAAATCATTACACAATCTGCTTCTATATTTTCTTTGAGAAGTGGGTTTCTTTTTTGGTTTGTTTCTGCGTTGATTGCACGTAGTGTAATAAGGTCGATCTCTTTTTTTAATGCGCTACTTAATTTACTTTTTAACCGAATCACATCAAATATATTTTGGAGCAAAGACCCTTCACCGTCGATTAAAATATCTAAATCACTGGTTTCTGTTGCTTCGTTTCGAGCGTATGACCCAAACAGAAAAGCTTTTTTTATTTTCCATTCTAAAAATATTGGTGTACATAATTTTTGAATGTCACTAATTGTATAAATCAAATAACCGAACTCCTTGTCTTCAATTTGAATATTAAAATAAAAATGAAAAGCGACAATTATACTCACCGTTTAGGAAAAAATATTGATAAAAAAGGGAAGGAACAGGTAAATCGATTGCTTCTTTTAGATCAAAAAAAGGGAAAGAGCATAAGGTAGATACCCCCACCTTCTAGTTAGAAGGTGGAAAATAGGCTGTGCCTATTGGGTTTTAAGAGATTTCAAAGTGATATCATTGCGGCTTTTTTAGTGGCACCCAGATACCACTACCGATGGCACCTAGGTGGTACTTTTTGTAAAAAGTGCCACCTAGGTGCCACCATCAACCCTCAATTATTTTGGTAAATATTGGGAAACAATATCATTAAAATCACGTTCTTTTTTGACATCTTCTTGAACAGATTTGACCTTTTTCTTTTCTTCTTTCTTTGATTCGTCCTTCCTGTTTTTAAAGCGATAGTTCTTATTTCGAACAACTTTCTTACTCATTGTGACTGCTTCTTGATAAACATCAGAAGAAAAAAGGTCTTGTATTTTGGTATGATCTTGCTCCAATTTTGCATTGGTCATAATCTCTAATAAAGACAAAGAATCCAATACTTTTTTTTCGAAATTTATTTCTTTTCTCACCCGATTAAGTAATTCAAGCAGCGCATATCGAATCATCGGACTATCTTTAATATCCTCGTCAACGGGCAGATAGGTTTTTAATTCTTTCAAAGCATCTTCATGTTCCGTGTCTAAAAATACCGGAATTCGTTTCTTTGACATGTTATCTCACACACCTTTTTTGAGTTCGTCAATTTTCGATTCAATCAACTGAATCGTCTTTTCGATATCAGAAATTTTGGTTTGATTATCTGAAATGTTCCCTTTAAATGATTCAATCGTATTCTCCAAAGTGGTGATTGAATCTTACGTTTTTGCTAACTACTCTCCGACTTGATATTCTTTTTCTTCAGTGAAAGGAGCAATTTTTTCTCGTGCATTTTTTATTTCTTCGACAAGAGATTTGTTCTCTTCCTCAATCATTCTCGGATATAATGAATTTTTAGAATTTGATAATTTCATGAATTTATAAAGAAACTAGACTTTTTGAACCGATCCCCAAAAGTTAGATTCTTAGTCTAACTTATAGGAATCATTTTTTTTATGATAAAATTTAGTTGTGATTTTAAGAAAATAAATGGACAAAATTATCGTAACGATAACTCTTAAATAACAATGAAATGAAAGAAAAGACGAGAATCTTCCAGTACTTCGAGAATCTTGTCTTTTCTTGTTGAATATAAAAAACCGAAAATAGATATATTTTAAAGGCTCTTGTCAATAAATCTAATGGTAATAAGTCAAGTTGAAGATTGAAAATATTTTTATTGTGTAACCTGTTTTGAAGCGCACTTAACTAGCTCCGTCTAAAATCAAATTTTTTACAGGGGATTTCAAGGGTTTGCGTCAATAACAGAATGTTATTTACCTATTACTCTCCTTGGCAACGCGTAGAGTCGATGGTTACGTAGTAGCGTATCCACAAGACGCGTAACTTAAGACGATTGCTCGTTTGTGTTTATATTTGGGACCTCTTTACATTTGCTTTGATAAAAAACTTTATATTCAGGAAGATACTTTTTTATAGAGTTGGTAGCTTTAACTAAGTAGTATCCAAAATAGCGATTCCCTTGTTTTGTCAGAGGTGTATTTTATGACTGACAGTTACCAGATTGTTTGACTTTCGAATATAAGCCTGCATATTTTGCCAATTTTGTTTGATTTTCCAATCGTTCAATTTGACCGATTTCAACGATTAATTAAGTGGAGTACACCTTTCCAATACCTGGAACACCGGGCAAATATTGATATTCTCGAATGCCGACAAATAATTGCTTGATTGCTTTTCCAAGTCTTTGATGTTCTTTTCAAGCGCACGAATTTCACGTACAAGAACACTTAGAACGACATTGATGGATTCTTGTGCAAGTCTACCTAAACGATAACTCATGGTAATTGCACGTTGAATGATTTGGCAATTTTTTCTGGATCTTTAAAGCAACCTTTTCCTTCTTCTTGTAGTAAGTCACAGAACGCCTCTAAGGCTTCTTTAGCTATAGTCGCAGCATCCGCAATATTTCCATAGTTAATGCAATTCCTTTTACGGTATCTTCACCCATGACAACCATTCTAAAAATTTTCGCTAACTCGTCCATTCCAGCTGGAAAAGAATCCCAAAAATCAATATCATAATTACCATTTTAATGATTTGTATTCAAAAATCAGATGAATTGTTTGACGTGGCAATTAATAATAATACTTTAGCAATCAACAAGATGATTGACGGTATGTGGTTAAAGAAGAAAAATAGCTAGGAGATTTTTGAGAGATGACTGGTAAATTTAAAGATGAATTATTAACTGTTGTTGCAGATAATGATTTAAAAAATATTATTCAGTTAAGAAGATACTTTGAAAATCATAGTGATGAATTTACGTTCAAAAATATCACTCGTTTTCATCAAACCATTAATAATAATGTCGATGTTTTTGGTCTATATTTTGAGGGTAATCTTCAAAATTAAATGCACTTAAATATAAAAGCCCCCTGACGAAAGTCGAAGGGGGTTTTTATTTTGGTTTGAGGTTTGCATACCTACCGAAAAGGTAGAGTAGCAAAACGTCAAACAGGTATCAGCTAAATGCCACCATAAGGGTGCGCTGATACTCGGCTCAAAAGAGCCGACAGAGCCGTCTGCAAGACCCCTCGGAGAGCCCACACTTTACCTTGTAAAGTATAGTGAGTTATACTTTACAAGGAAGTAGTCACCGAATTCCAGTTAGAAATTACTTTGTAACTACGTTTTGAGGAGGAGTAAAATGCTTTCCTACGTTCGACATTACCCATTAGCGATAGCTAAATTAATGTGTCTGTGCTCTCCTAAAATCTGCTGATTTATTACTGACTAATACTGGAGGTTTTTTTATGGGACAGACAATCATATCTGCTATTGGTGTTTATATTTCCACCAGTATCGATTATTTAATTATTTTAATTATTTTATTTGCACAGCTATCACAGAATAAACAGAAATGGCATATTTATGCGGGGCAATATCTAGGAACTGGCTTACTTGTAGGGGCGAGTTTAGTTGCTGCTTATGTCGTCAATTTCGTGCCTGAAGCATGGATGGTTGGATTGCTTGGTTTAATCCCTATCTATTTAGGGATTCGCTTTGCAATTGTTGGAGAAGGTGAGGAAGAAGAGGAAGAAATTATTGAAAGATTAGAACAAAGCAAGGCAAATCAACTGTTTTGGACAGTCACATTGCTGACAATTGCGTCTGGCGGAGATAATTTAGGTATCTATATACCTTATTTTGCTTCGTTAGATTGGTCACAGACCCTCGTGGCGTTGCTTGTGTTTGCAATCGGCATAATTATCTTTTGCGAGCTTAGTCGGGTGCTATCTTCTATTCCGTTAATATCCGAGACAATTGAAAAATACGAGCGAATCATTGTGCCCTTAGTATTCATTCCACTTGGACTATACATCATGTATGAAAGTGGCACGATTGAGACTTTTCTGAACTTTATTTTATAGATAAAAAAGCCCCTTAAATGGGGCTTTCAGACTGTAGACAAAGTACTAGTTTTTAGTGCTTTGTCTTTTTTTATCCGTTAAAATAAGAGTATCAATTGGAGGTGTATCCAGATGCTCTCAAAACAAGATATGAGTAAACGCGCACAAATCGGTTTCTTTTCTCTTGAAGACTTGGTCCCACAGGACCATATATTGCGGCAAATAGATCAATGTATTGATTTCTCCTTTATTTATGAATTGGTTAAAGAGAAATACGATGAAATCCAAGGACGTCCTAGCTTGGATCCTATTCTTCTAATTAAATTACCAATGATTCAATATCTATTTGGTATTAAAAGTATGAGACAAACAATAAAAGAAATAGAAGTGAATATCGCTTATCGCTGGTTTTTAGGTTTGAGTTTAGAAGATCCTGTTCCTCATTTTTCAACATTTGGTAAAAATAGTGTTGCTGACCAATACTATTTGACACAGAACCATTTAACTTAACTTGATGCAAATAATAACTTATCTAAATCAAATATCTCAACATATTTTTGAGTATGCTGTTTAATTAAACCTCTCTCTTCCAATGATGAGAACTTACGACTTATTGTTTCTGGGGTTGTACCCAAGTACGAGGCTAGATCTTTTTTCGACATTGGTAAAGTCACATAAGTATGGTTTTCTTCATCTTCAACGTATTCTGATAGAAAATCAATAATACGAGACTCTACTTGCTCCATACCAACCTGCATCGTTTGCTTTTCTGATACCTGTAAACGTTTCGTAACATCTGATAGTATTCTTCTCATAATTTCTGGGTAAGCGCCTAAATAGTCATCCATATCCTTTTTATGAATTCTACATATGCTCACTTCTGATATTGCTTCAGCATAATTAGAATGGTAACTTTCAGTTTGAAAAATAGCCACTTCTCCCATAAAATCACCAGGATTTAATATGCGTACAGTTTGTTCACGACCAGATTCATTTAAGTTATAAACACGTACACGCCCATTATTTATAATATAAAGTGTGTCATCTTTATCACCATTTCCAAATAACAACGCATTCTTTGCATAATGTACTTCTTGCGCTGATTGCGCAATTAAACTCATTTGTTCTTCATTTAGGTGATTAAAAATCGGAACTAAACGTATACAATCTATATGACTATGGTGGTGATGGTGTGCCATACAGCTTTCCTCCTAATTAATCGTTATCTATATAGTCATCATCTTCTAACGCATCCTTGTTAACAAAGGCTTGAAGTTGCCAAATATTTATATCTAAGTAATCTTTATAACTAATTAGTAAATCTTCTAATGCATCATCTGCTTCTTCTTGTGCTAAACGCATTGCACGAACGGTAAATTCACGATTAGTCCTAAAATCTTCTACTAACTGTATGACCATTTCTTCAGCAGAATAATATTTTTCAGACGGATCTTCAGAAATTATTGTAAATTCCTGAAATTCAGTAGTTGTTGAAGCTGGCTTAAATCCTGAAGCTAGTAAACGTTCTGCAATCTTATCAAACCATGTCTCATTCTCATTGTATAAATTCTCAAAAACACTATGCAATGAATAGAAATTTGTGCCTTTCACATACAAATGATATTGATGTAATTTTACATGTAAGGTATGGATATTAGCAAGTATATGATCTGTGACAGCTACAGCATTAATCTTAGTATGATGAATGTGTTCTTTATATGCTTTTTCAGCAGCTAATTTTTCTTGTCTTTCATTTGCTGTTGTCATTTTATACACCTTCCTTTACTTTTGAACTAATAACTGAATATCCTAGGTTTTCAATAGCTCTTTCAATTGTACTCAAATTGACTTGTTCTTCATCAAAATCTACTTTTACCTTACTTGCATTGAACAGTACTTTTACAGAATCTTTTTCTACACCAGCTGTCTGTTTTAAACCACTTTCAATTTTTTGTAAACACGATGGACAAGTTAATGTTTCTAATTTTAATGTTGCTTTAGTCATATCTATCACTCCTTTAAATAAATTATACAGGACATTTCTTTTAAGATAATTGACATAGATCAATTATCTTAATTGATATCTTCTTAATCTCATTGCATTTAAAATAACTACTAAAATACTTGCCTCATGAACTAACATACCTATCGACATAGACATCCATTCACTAAATATTAAACTAACCAATAATATTATCACCACACCAACAGCAATTAAAATATTTTGTCTCATATTCGCATATGTCCCTTTAGCTAAACCTAAAGCATGGGGGAGACGATTAAAATTGGAATTCATTAGAACAATATCTGAACTTTCAATAGCCACATCTGTCCCATTTCCCATAGCAATCCCTACTTCTGCAGTAGCTAGAGAAGGGCTATCGTTCACACCATCACCAATAAAAGCAATAATTTCACCAGTAGACTGTCTTTCTTTTAGAAACGCTTGCTTGTCCTCAGGTAACATATCGCCATGAGCCTCGGTTAATCCTAGCTCCTTTTTAACTAAATTAACTATGCCTTGATTATCCCCTGATAATACAGTGAGATTTTTAACACCAAGTGATTTTAATTTTTGTAGGTCTTGTTTAACACCTGCTCGAACTTGGTCACGGATTCCCATAAAAATAATTAACTTACGATCAACTGCCGTTAATACAATACTCTTCTTTTTTTTCAAGAACTCAAAAAAGCGGAAAATCCCAGATTTAAAAATCTGAGTTTCCGCTTTTGTCATTTCAAGGATGGACTATTGTCTCAGCCTCTTCTAATTTATTCTTAAGATATTTTTACTTTCTCTGCAGGTGCTGATACTTCTTTTTGTTCTTTTCGACCTTTCAACTTATACTTCATTAATCTCATGCCATTGAAAATTACCACCAAGATACTACCTTCATGAACCAACATTCCGATAGACATATTCATCCATTCGCTGAAGAAGACGCTGGTCAACAAGACCAACACTACTCCAATTGAAATCACGATATTTTGTTTCATATTATTTGCGGTGGCTTTTACTAATCCTAATGCGTGAGGCAAGTTGCTGAAGTTCGAGTTCATTAAAACGACATCGGATGTTTCAATCGCTACGTCCGTTCCGCTTCCCATTGCGATTCCAATGTCTGCTAAAGCTAAGGACGGACTATCGTTAACGCCATCTCCAACAAAGGCTACAATTTGACCACGTTGTTGAAGTTTTCCGATATAAGCCGATTTGTCTTCCGGCAACATGTGGCCGTGAGCTTCGGTCAAACCAAGTTCGCCGGCGACCACATCAACGGTTCCTTGGTTATCTCCTGAAAGAACGACTAGATTTTTCACGCCCAAGTCTTTTAATTCCTGCAAATTAGCTTTCACACCCGGACGGACTTGATCGCGAATGCCCATCAGTACTTTTAATTCACCGTCGACCGCTGTCAAAACGAGAGAGTTCCCTTGTTGTTCAAACCGTTTGACATCTTTTTGCACTTTTTTGCTGAGAGTGACATTTTCTTTTTCCATCAAGGCCACATTCCCAACAGCCACTCTATGTCCAGCTACACTTGAAACGATTCCGCCGCCTTTCACGACTTCAGTTCCTTCAACAGGATAAAAATTTGTTTCTCCAATTTGATTTAAGACCGCTTTTGCTAATGGATGATCTGATTCCCGTTCCACACTGGCCAGATAGCCAAGCGTTTCAGCAGAATCTTTTTCATACAGTTCAGTCGCTGCAACGGTTGGGTTTCCGACAGTTAAAGTACCTGTCTTATCAAATACAATTGTATCCACATTGCTGAAGTCTTGAATGACTTCACTCCCTTTTAAAAGAACACCGTTACGAGCACCATTCCCGATACCGGCAACGTTTGAGACAGGCACTCCGATAACTAATGCGCCTGGGCAACCTAGAACCAAGATGGTGATTGCTAACTCAATATTTTGACTGAACGCCCATACAACAATTGCCAGAACCAAGACAGCTGGTGTGTAGTATTTAGAAAAGCGATCAATGAACCGTTCCGCTTCGGATTTAGAATCTTGTGCTTCTTCCACGAGTTCAATAATTTTTCCAAATGTGGTGTCCTCACCAACTCGGTCAGCTCTGATCTGAATCGTTCCGTTTTCTAAAATGGTTCCTGCAAAAACTTCTGCATCAGCTAGCTTGTTGACCGGAACAGCTTCCCCTGTAATGCTAGCTTCATTGATATGCCCTTCGCCCGTAAGGACTGTGCCATCCACTGGAACTTTCGCACCCGTTTTAACGAGCAAGATATCCCCTTCATCTACATCATCCACTTCTACTTCTTCAAATTCGCCATTATCCATGTGTTTCAAGGCGCTTTCGGGTGCCATTTCAGTCAATTCTTTGATAGCAGATCGCGTTTGGTTCAATGTTCGTTGTTCCAAGTAGTGTCCGAATAAGAATAAGAACGTGACAATAGCCGATTCTTCATAATTTTGAATAAAAAGCGCACCAATCGCTGCAATACTGACTAAGACATCAATACTGATGACTTTGACTTTCATTGCTTGAAACGCTTGAATGGCAATTGGCGTAATCCCAAAGACAGAGGCGATGATCAAAGACCACTCTGAAAGTCCTACGTTTTCTAAAACAAAGTGACTGAAGAAACCGAGTGCGATTAACAATCCACTGATGACGGTGATAACATTTTTCTTGCTTAATATATATTGTTGCATGCTTTTTCCCTCCAAATTTAATTTCTCTTTTATTGATAAACACAGTATAAGATAATTGCCTAAGTAATTAATTGACTGACATCAAGTTTTGAAAAAATACGTGTCCCTTCTCACTATTTTTTTGATCTAACAGCCTCAATGACACTTATTCCTCTTTACAGTTATAACGATACCCTCTTTTTATCGAATAAAAATTTACGGCTATCAAGTTTAGAAAGTTCTCTTTTATCGTTTCTAAGCACCTCGAATCGGATTGCAACAAAAAAGCAATCCCGGAAAAATAGCTTTTCTTCCAGAATTGCCTAGTTCATTTAATCTGTTAAGCGGCCTTGACTTTTGCTTTAAGGACCGGATAGCCTACGTTTTCGATAGCTTTTTGAATCTCTTCAATCGAAGTGACAGCTGAATCAAAATTGGTTTTGACTTTGCTGGAGTTGAATAATACTTTAATGCTGTCTTTATCAATACCGTTAACTGATTTCAAGGCACCTTCAATTTTTTGCATACAACTTGGACAAGACAACGTTTCTAATTGCAATATAGCTTTTTCCATAATTCCTATCTCCTTTATGTGTTTTTATTTTATCCGCAGCAGATTAATGAACACTGCCTTTTCCTCTTTACAACTGTAGTATATCTCACTTTTAGCAAACGAAAATTGACGCATATCAAGTTTTGCACTTCTTTTTATCTTTTTGCTCAATTCACCATCTTAATAGTCTTTTTCTGCCCCTTATTGCCATCAGAATAATAATAAATTGGTGGATAGTCTTGTCTGCGTATAAACCATACTACAATCGCGCCAATAAACAGGGCCAGAGACAAGGCTTGTGAAACGCGGATCTACTCGCCAATCCATAAACTGTCCGTTCGCATACCTTCAATGAAGAACCGACCCACTGAGTACCACAAAACGTAACTCAAAGCGACTTCTCCTTGACGCAAAAGCTGTTTTCGGTTCCGTATAGTGACGATGAGGACAAAGCCCAACAAACTCCACAATGACTCGTATAAAAAAGTCGGATGGTAGTAGGTACCATTGATATTCATTTGTTCAATGATAAATTCAGGTAAATAAAGATTTTCCAAGAATTGACGAGTAACCGGTCCACCATGAGCTTCCTGATTCATAAAATTGCCCCAACGACCAATGGACTGGGCTAACAATACATTGGGCGCTAAAATATCAAGAACGAGTGCCAAAGAAGTACCTTTTTTCTTTGCATACCAATATAGCGTACCCCCTCCTGCAATCAATCCCCCATAAATCGCAATGCCGCCATTCAAAATCGCAAGGATTTGTCCTGGATTTTGCAGATAATAACCAAGTTCAAATAACACATAATAAAGCCGAGCGCCGAGGAGTCCAATCGGAATTGCCCATAAGGCCATATCGATAATGGTATCCTCTTCCAGTCCTTTTTTCTTTGCTTCCTTGGTGCTCAACTGGAGAGCCGCTAATATGCCCGCTGCAATAATGACTCCATACCAATGAATCACAACAGAACCAATCTCCACCGCATGGGGATTCAAAACGCCTAATACGAATTCCATTCTATTTGCTCCATTTCTTCAATTTTTCGCGTCATTCTAGTCATGGTGATGCTGAACAAGATTCCGGCTAAGCTCCATGGAAACCAAACAGTGAATACACTTTTATCTCCCTGGTCACTCGCTTCGTAATACGCCACTTTTCCGTGTCCGATTACGCCGGCTCCTTTTACAACTTCCTCTTCTTTTTCCATAGCTAACCTATCTGCCTCAACAACGTTAGACGTTTTTGCTTCGCCGCCAATCGTGTTCTTGGTGAAAGGGACGACAAAGAATGCACCCGCTGCTGACAACGTGATGGCAACTATCACCCAAAAATAATGCACATTCACCCCTACTTATTTTTACGTTTTGTTCGACAACCCTATCTTAAAGAAAAATAAAACAAAAAAACTTGAGGGTTATCATGTTTGTGCTTTTATTTTTCCAATGAATGAAGGTCGTTCTGTCTTAAAAAAGCCAAAAACGGACAGATGGAAGCAAAAGCACTGAGTTCTGTCCCGTTGTTAATGAAGAGCGACAGAACACCAACGTGTAGAAAAAAGTGTGTCCGATTATTCGCTGTAAAGCAATAAATCATCTAAATCCTGAATCTTGATCCTTTTCCCAGACAGCTGTTGAATCAATCCCTCGTCCTCCAATTCTCCAAATTTGCGACTGATGGTCTCAGGTGTCGTTCCTAAATAGGAAGCAATGTCCTTTTTTTCCATCGGCAGGGTGATGGTGGGAGAGTTGCCCATTTCAGGTTCCACATTTTCTGCCAAAAACAAAACTAAACGGGTAATGACACTCTCCAAGGCTACTTGTGTCGTTTGACGTTCTGAACTTTCTAACCGTTTAGACATTTCCGCCAATAGTTTTAAAGAAATAGCTGGGTATTGTTCCAGAAAATCTTGGACATCTTTTTGCTGAATCATACAGACAACGGTATCTCGGGTTGCTTCGGCATATTCCTCGTGTACTGCATCCGGGTTGAACAAGGTCCATTCTCCGGTGAAATCACCAGGGTTCAAGATCCGCACTAGCTGCTCTTTGCCAGAGTCTGCCAATCGATAAATACGGATTTTCCCACGATTGATAATATATAAAGTATCCTCTTTTTCTTGTGAACGAAACAGAAACTCTCCTTTTTGATACTGTTTCGTGTGGGCTTTTTCAGCAATGTAATTCATCGCGCTATCCTCTAAGTGATTGAATATTGGAACCAAGCGGATACAGGCTGCGTGGTCGCCAATTTCATGATGGGTATGTTTAGTCAATTCATTCTCCCCCTTTATTTATTTTGTTTATATTCGCTGCTTTTATTATATAAGTCTCTTACTACAAAAAAATTGATGCACATCAAGAAAATGGAAAAAGGACTGGAAAGAATTCCAATCCCTAAATCAGCTTCTACTTTTACCTTAATCTTCATCCTCATCAAGAGCGTCATCATCTTCTAATGCTTCTTTACCAATGAACGCTTGCAGCATCCAAATGTTCTTGTCTAAGTCATTTTTAAAAGCAATCAATGTATCTTCTAAAGCATCGTCACCCTCGTCTTGAGCTAAACGAATCGCGCGAATAGTTAGGTCACGAGTGCTTCTGAAGTCCTCGATAATATTTTCAACCATGTCTTCTGCTTTAGCGTATTTATTAACTGCATCTTCCGAAAGCATCGAATATTTTTCAAATTCAACCGTTGTCGAAGCAGGTTTATGCCCAGAAGTAATTAGACGCTCCGCAAGTTTGTCGAACCATTTTTCATTTTCGTTATACAACTCTTCAAATTTTTCATGCAACGTAAAGAAATTGGCTCCTTTTACATACCAGTGATATTGGTGCAGTTTCACATGTAATGTATGCATGTTGCCTAAAAGATGATCCGCAATGGCCGCTGCATTAATTTTCGTATGATGAACATGTTCCTTGTGTTCTTGTTCTTCTTGCAATCTTTCTTGGGGTGTTCTTTCTTGAGTAGCTTTATTTTCAGTCATGATTTATTCCTCCTATAATTTTGGTTTGTTTAAAATAGCTTTCTTTGATTCCTCCTTTTTCTTTACTGAATTTAGTATAGGATAGATTTCCGTTAAAAAAATTGACGCTCATCAAGAAAAGTATTTCTTAATAGACGCCAGGCTTCTCTATTAAATTCAACTGAAATAATCAAAGGAATGAAGTCGTTCCCTCCAAACAAAAATTTCATTAAAGTAGGGCCTAAAAAAAGAATAGCAACTATACTTTGTCAAGAGACCTGACTGCTATTTTTTTGCTTGTTATTCTTCAATTACCAAATGTCTTGCCTTGCAGTATATTTAATGCTCTTTCTCACTAGTGTTGCATGCAACACTAGTGAGAAAGAGTATTAATAAGATTAACCTAGAAGAATAACTTTACTTTATTTATGTCATACCATAAATAAAAATTGAAAAGAATTTTTTATTTATTTTTAGTAGATCGATTAATAGGAGTTTTAGCTTGGGAGCGTCAATAATTTTGTGTAAATGGTTCTTTCCTACTGTAGATTGTTTCTAATTCTCCATCGGTTGACTCAGCATTTGTTCGAGCTCGCCTTCGGCCTGTTGGAAACCTTTATGACTGCGACCTAGGAATTTTTGGTTGTGAGTATCAAAAGACGAGACTAAGAAACGTTCCATCGACTCTTCATTTTGGAACTGTTCCTTGCGGTGGCTGTATTTCTTGATTTGCTTATTAAAGGATTCAATCAATCCAGTTGCTGCACTATATAAAAAATTTCATCATAGTTTCGCCCTAGTCGTTCCAAAGATTCGATGACAAAAATATCCTTCTTCCTTAAAAAATGAAGTTCTTTTTGCAATTATTCTCGTGAGGTCTTCTTTTAACTACATAAAATTGTAACCACTGGTTTTAAGAGTAGTGTATCATCCCAAATCATATAATTAATTGACTGCGATTGTTATAAAACTCACGGTAAGCCATATAACTAGCAATAAACGAAGAAATCGCAGTAACTGAAATCAACATAAACATCACAACAATTTGGTAACGAATCGCTTGAACAGGATCAATTCCCGCAAAAATCAACCCTGACATCATACCTGGTAGGCTGACAAGTCCAACCGTTTTTGTTCGGTCAATAGAAGGAGCCATGCCCGTTTTGACGCTTTCTCTTACAATACTCATGGACGCTTGTTTTTTATTGGCTCCCAATGCCAATTTTTCCAATACCTGTTGGCGTTGGTCCGTAAATTTTGAATTCAAAGACCGATAGGTCACTCCAATCGCAGTCATGGCGTTGCTGGCAATCATGCCTGTAATTGGAACGATTTGGGAAGGGGACCAGTCAATGACTCCTGAAAAAACAAGAATGAGTAAGGACAAGGCTGTTCCTACTCCAATAGCCGTCGTTGAAATTTTAAAAGAGCGGTTGATCCCCTCACTGCGTGTATGGGCGTTATAAGAAGCGTTGAACACAATGAACAAAACCATCGCTAAAGTGAGAAAGTTGTTATCCACTCGTAATACGTAGCTCAATACATATCCAATAAGGAATAATTGAACGACAGCGCGAATTCCCGCAATAAAAATGTCGTTTCCTAATCCCAATTTCTCTTTGTAATCAATCAACAAGGCAACTATCAAGAGGACAGAGGATAAAAGCAAAGAAAGATTACTGATTTCCAAATTGTTTGTCATTTCGATTCCTCCATTTTTCCACCTTTGATAGTAATCAGACGAGAAGCTTGGTCGATTTCTTCCTGGTTGTGAGTGACGGCCAACACCGTAGTTTGTTGGTCTTTCATCATGTCTCGGACTAAATCAAGGACAATCGCTCTGTTTTCTTGGTCCAATGAACTGGTAACTTCATCCAGGAGCAACACTTTCGGTTGATACATCAAATTTCGGACCAATGCAACCCGTTGTTTTTCCCCTCCTGATAGTTCCTTGACCTCTTTCGATAAGTAAGTTTCAGGTATTTGAACTCGTTCTAACAATTTTTTTGCACGTTCCCGATCAAATCCTTCTTCTCTTATGCGGGCAGGAAAAGACAAGTTCTCTTGAACTGTCTCATCGAATAGAGAAGCGTTTTGAAAGAAATAAGAGACTTCTTTTCTATACTCCACAGGATCGATTTTTTGCAGATCCGTACCTCGATAATAAATTTTTCCGGAAGTTGGGGAAAGCAGCGTACCAATTAATTTCAAAAGGGTACTTTTTCCACTTCCAGAAGGACCAGAAAAAACAATCACTTCCCCTTTGTTTACTGTAAAAGAGATATCTTGAAGGATTTGGTTTCCGTTTGCCTGAAAACCAACCTTCTCTAATTGAAACAATGAATCACTCATACCACATCTCTCCTTTATAAAAAAGCCCTGCACCAGTGGACCATCCATACGGGTGCAGGGCTTTTGTTTCATCCTAGTGTACCTCAGTGTTCGTTTGGATCGTTTTTGGCGTCTTCATGAGTAGGGTGAACCGTTCCTTCAAGGTGATCTGGACCAGCATAAATGGTATACAGTCTGAGCGGCTTATCACCGGTGTTTTCGATGTTGTGCCACATGTCCGCCGGAACAAATACGGCGTCATCATCCATCACTTTTTGTTGAACATGTAAGTTATCTTTAGAAGGCCCCATTTTACACACGCCTTCTCCTTCTTCAATACGGATAAATTGGTCAATGCCTTCGTGCACTTCCAAACCGATGTCATCGCCCGGTTGAATGGACATTACGGTGACTTGCAGTTTACTGCCTGTCCAAATGGTCGTCCGGTAATTATCATTTCCTGTGGTGGCGTCTTCAATATTAATGATATACGGCTTCTTCCCATGATCCTTGTAGTCTATTTCCATCTTCCATTCCTCCTAGTCTTTTTACTAAAACAATGATACCTACTTCTTATTTATAATAATTCTAATAAATGGTACCACATCTAAAATTCTATGCAAAAAATTGGCTTTTTGGAGAGCGATTCTAAACAAAGACCATATAACGCGCAATTACAATTGGTACCCCTTAATCCTCAGCACATAAAGGAAAAAATATGGAATCAAAAAATAACCGATATGTACTCTGGTTATGACTTGAATCAGGGAGAATTTCAGAGACGACACATCATACTTTTTTAGTTTGCACTTGTAAACTAACTAGCGTATATTAAGTTTATGCTCACTATCAAGCGTTGTCAATCCTTTAGAATCTTATCAATTTCGAAAGAAAGTAGCAAGGTTATTGATTGTGACTGTAAAAGTGGGGTGTTCCTATAAGCACATTAAACTATCTTCTCTAATTTATCATGCTATTTAAATTCTGTTTTTTCATGAGAATTTTTGTCCAAAACTTGTTAAAATGATTTTAAAAAATACTTACATACACAATCCCCAAAAAACACTAATGTCATTTCAGTCAAAAAAGATACCGCAGAAAATTTCCACCTGAGATTCGATACGATATTACTCTCTTGACAGCCAGCTTAATTCCTTAGTTGAATAGATTATTAAAGTGCACAAAAAAACAATGCGGCGTTTGTTATATTTTCTGGTATAAGCGACGGTGCTATAAACTTTTTTGCAGATTAAAAATCATATGAATTTAACTCCAGTAATAAGAGTTTAAGTGCCAATGCATGTTTGATTTCTTCGTTGCGTTGGTAAATCAAGAACAAAGTCGGGGTTTGGACGCGTCCAACGCTAAACACGCCTCTCATGCCGTTTTTCTGCATATAAAGCGTGTAAAGACGGGTGAGATTGATTCCTACCAGCCAATCAGCGATTTGTCGGGTTTCTGCTTCTTTGTAAGTGGAATAAAACGCCTGTCCGTCCTTCAGATTTTGAAATCCTTTTTTGATTTCGCTAGTTTCAAGCGAGTTGATCCATAAACGTTTAATGGTTTTCCGGCTATTTCCCGAAAGGTTGATAATCAAGCGGGCGATTGCTTCACCTTCTCGGTCGCTGTCGGTCGCAATCACGATTGTTTCCGCTTCATCTAAATGCTTTTTGACGATCTTGTATATATTGATGTAAGAATAGACACTGTTACGATAAAATACTTTGTAAAAATATACCCTACTTCCCCGATACTCATAACCATTCCTTCTCTTCTAGTACATTTGGTGTTCATTTTGATGATGCTCTTCTACTTCGGCTCATGTTTAGCAGCTTATTGATTTTTGCTTTATTGCTTCAGCCAACCTTTATTTACGGCATCATCTATAAGTTTTCTAACATAGTCCCAAACTTCTGGCATAATTTCTTTGATGACCTCGTTTCGTTTTAATTCGCGTTCAACATCAATGTTATTTTCTAACCAGGTATTCCCGTCACAGTAGTATATCTGCAAGACAGGCTGTAACCTATCGATTGCCGCTGCATATTTTGCTTCTACGGTTGCCATCTCCTCAAACTCTTCCCACAAATCCATAAATTCATCATATTGTTCTCTCGGTAATGTAGAAAATAAACTTGTAGCTGCTTCCCGTTCTCGCTGTACTTTATCCAGGTACCCAGCTTCATCATAACAATAGGTATCACCTGCTTCGATTTCTACCATATCATGAATAATTAACATTTTGAGTACTCGCAACAAATCCACTTGCCCTTCGGTTGCGACATGTTCTGCAAGCAATAGTGCACATAATGTCAAATGCCAGGTGTGCTCTGCATCATTTTCCCGTTGGTTTCTATCATAGATCAGTGTCGATTGTCTAAGGATGGCTTTAAGCTTGTCAGCTTCGACAATAAACTGGATCCTCTTTTCTATTGCATTCATCTGTGACCTCCAATTATTTGTTGAATGAATTTATATCAAAGGTACAGCTTTTTTCCACAATGCCTCCAAAGTTGCATAAAAAAACTGCAGCCTTTTCTTTTGGTAAAACAATTACTCCTGCACAAACCTTAATGAAAGGCTCCTTTCAAACTTCCTATAGCACTTTTTCCTCACGAATGATCTTTGTTGTTACTTCAACTACTCCACGGAAAAATGCAATGAATGGGGCGTAGGCGCGATCAATGTCAGCCCACATCTTTCTTTAAAATAGGTTTTTCTATCTTGTTTCGCCACTTGCAAAATTTCTGCCTCAGCAAAAGGGACCACATTGTCACTCCCCCGCAATTCACTGCATTCCAAAATAATCAAAATCTCTGCTTCTAATGTATTGATTCTCGCATACTGTTCAAAAAAGTTTTCGTGATTGATTTCTTGGATCGCTCGTTTGATTTCGAAGCAATTGGCAAGAATCTTTTCTTTGAGTTCTGGAAACTCTTCCTTGAAAAAAAGCCGCTCCGTTTCTTCCATGTAGAAGTTTAAATATTCTTCCATTGAATGGATCTTAAATGCTGACTCCATCTTTAGTCCTCCTGTTCTATTGATTGGTGAATCTTATGTAAAATCCTGTTTATGTGTTTATCGTTGGAACGAATACGTCGATGCGTACTCTATGGAAATATTGAAAGGAAATCGACCTTTAGGCTGAAATCACTAGCATTACGTTAAATAGAGGATTCGAACACTCTTTCTTACCTTCGCTTTTTCGTAAAACGTTTCTGTTGACCGAGATCTTTATGCCTGCATTATTACATGTTTTTTAGGAAAGGAGACGCCAATCATTTGTTTGTTAGAAGCAAATAAAGTCCTGTTAGATACCTTCGGGTTGGATCGTATCAATTTTAGTTTCATAAAAGTAAACAAGCCCAATAGCCGATTGAGCGATTGACAAACTACATAGGAAATCTGAGAAACGCTGTGCAAAACTTTTCGCTTCCTACTAAAAAAAGGGAGGATTCTCTGGTTTTGAGAATCCTCCTTTTTTTCATACTGTGAAATCCACAGTTTTACGTATGTTTTTGACTAAACTCATTCTGGAACTTTTCAACTGCTTCAATCAGTTCAAGCCAGCGATCCCCCGTTGGAAAACTATTCCATTTAAAAAATTGGACGTTGGGATTTTGGTCAATAAAAGCTTGCCGATTGACGGGATAATCTGTCACGACAAAATCGGGATTTTCGTAAACAAATGAAAGTGTGTACCCAAACCAGCGCTTCAATCGTTCCTTTTGTCTGATTTCTTGGATTTTTCCGAATTTTGATTCGTGAAAAATACGAACCGTAGAACGATCAATTTTCGCTACCAGAGAAAGAAGCATACTATATTGAAAAAGCAAGCGATTGTTCGCTTCATACATGGTTGAAAAAATTGGTGATTGTTGCGCTAACGATTCGTACATCTCCTGAACAAACGGAAAAATCTTAGGAAAGACACGGCGATAATCTTTGTCCGTGGTGCTTTTTCCAAAGGCATCGATCTTATTTTTCGATGCAAAAAGAAGCGAAACCGAATGAATATTCAAGGCATTGACCAACAGATAATCAATATTGCTTTCAGAAACGAGAAAAACTTTCTGAGCGTTTTCCGCAAATAGCCTTGCTGCAGCGATTGCTCGTGGAGAAAAATGATCCCCAATTGTTAACTGACTAGGAATCTCTTCAGGTAAGTACGTCGTCATGACAGAAAACATATAATACAAGAAGAGAAATTCTGTTTCTGGAAGCCCATTTAGAATCAAATTGTCTCTTAGCAATGGCTTGATCAGCTCTTCTTTAAATTCTTCAAAGGAAATCGTCAGATGCCTCATCTCCCTCATCTCTTGAGGAATCTCTTTTACAGGAAAGCCTCTTTTAAAACGATAAATACTTAACGCCAACAATTGAACAAATTTCTCCTGGTCAATCCGGCGATAAAAACTGGGATAACTTGTCAACTTTTTCTTCAATGTACTGACACTTTGTTTCGTCAATCCACTATAACGCACGTTCGTTGCATCATAGATCTGCCAATACATGATGTGGAAAAAATGCCGAATGCGGTATTCTTCGCCCACAAAAAGCGGTTTTCTTTTTAGGTTCAATCGAATGTGATAATTTTCAAGAATCGTTTCTACTTCCTTTAGTTTTCTTTGAACCGTACGATTGCTGACATAATGTTGTTGGGCGGTTTCTTCCAGCGACACATACTTATCACTAAAGAGTCTGTCTAAAATTTGAAATGGCATGCTTTCTTCTAGCATGACCGAATAAAGCTTAGACAAAAGAAAATTCGGCGCAAAATAAAGCGTCATCTCTCTACCTTCATGCAACGCAATCTCAAAATAAGGATACGCCGTTTGCAAATCGAGTGCTCGCTCAAAAACTAAGACGATTCGTCGTTTTGATAAGTTTGTCTTTTCAGCAAGAACATTTAGTTTTTCACGCTCCACAGCCTGCTCAAAAAAATGCGCAAACAATTCATAAACATCTTGGTCTAATTTAGTTAAAAGAAATTTATACATAATAATACCTCTTAACTTTATTTTTAAGGTAATTATACTCCTTTCACGATCTATTTTCATTCAGTGTGTATTCATTGACTACTTATTTCATTTTATAAGAAGCTGTCTCTGAAACTATCACCTTCTGAATCATTTAGGATAAGCAAAATCATGGCTACAACTACTTAGAACTACGAGTTACTACGTCTGGAGAACATTGCTCTTTCTAACAGCTAGTTTAAGACGACAAAACAGTCCAAAGCGCTATTTATCAAAAAATTATTTTATAATAATAAAAGTAAAAAACCGTATATTTTGCTACGATAATAAGAGAGTCGGTTTTTAGGAGTATTTACAATCGAAGAGTTAGGTAGCCTTTGAGCATTTCAACAATTCCAAAAGCTTTTACTTTCTATCAATTACGCTTATATAAAGTTGAAAATTAGTACAGTTATTTTTAAAGTATCTTCGCCATAATCAAGCTAACTTCTTACATTAATTAAAAAGAATGGGGGGACAGGTGTTCATGCTTCGCTGAATGAACTGAAATCAATGAAAATATCAAAAAAAATAGTATGGTCAAGTGTTGCTAGTATTCTCGTTCCAATTTTAATAAGTCTCGCTGTCTTTGTCTCCCCTAGTAATAAACCTGGGATCGTTGTCTCAAATGACTTTGGAAAGATCACAGTTCCGTTGCGAATAAGTAGAATCTATTTAACTCAAACAAACACTGTCTTCTATCAGCCTGAAATACGCTCAGCCAAAACAGTTCTGGAGGAGGCGAATTTATTAGGAGAAAGCACACTTTCGATAAAAATCGGTGAGGAAGAAAAAGAAATTGTTTCTTATATTGATGCCAATGTTAAGAACTTCTCTCTAGAACTAAACGTGGAAGACTATGACAAAACAACAGGAAAATTAGTCTTGACTATTGCCTATCGTGATGGCTTGAATGATGAATTCAAGAACGTAACATTCGAAAGATAACTGATAAAAACCTATATTCTCGCTCATATTTAAATAGGGTTAAACAAAGAGTATCCAGAAAACAATCAATTCTGGATACTCTTTCCTCTCTATTGAAAAGCTTTTAATTTTCAGTTTTTCTTTTTCGTCTCAAAATTACTACGAAAGAAAACAGAACAGTGATGACTCCCAAAAAGCCCATGATTCGTTGACCTGTAAGTTGTTCTCCTGTTGCAGGCAACTTATTTTTTGATTTGGTTTGTGTGTTTGTTTGCTTGCTGTTATTTCCTGAGCTATTCCCGTTCTCTTCGTCCGGCGTCTTGTTTTCTGATTCTGGTGTATCTTTTCCTGAATCTTCTCCCGGTTCATTCTCTTTATCAGCACTGTAAACATAAATAACTTCTTGGACGGCATCACTGAAGGTACCTTTTGCATTTTTAGGCGTCTTTGAAACCCGCCAGCCAGATATTTCTTTGGCGTTGCTTTCATAAGACAAGCCAACTTTTCCATTAAGGATCGTTGGTTCAGCTAATTGATTTCCTTCCATGTCTTCATATCTTACGATAACCAGTGCTGCATCACTACGTTCATAAACATAGGTAACTTCTTGCGCATTTTCACTATAAGTCCCATTAGCGTTAGTTGGCATTTGGGAAACGTACCAGCCTGGGATGGCTTTAGCTTTACTTGTATAAGGTAAACCTATTTTGCCACTCAATACCGTCGGTGCAGATAGTTGATTCCCTTCTTTATCTTCATACTTGACCGTCACTGGTGCCGCATTACTACGCTCATAGACATAAACCACTTCTTGTTCCGTTTCGCTGTAAGTCCCGTTGGCATTAGTTGGCATTTGGGATACGTACCAGCCGTTGATTGCTTTGGCTTCACTTGTATAGGGTAACCCTACTTTCCCACTTAATACTGTCGGTGCAGATAGTTGATTCCCTTCTTTATCTTCATACTTAACCGTAACTGGCGCTGCATCACTACGTTCATAGACATAAACGACTTCTTGAGCTGTTTCACTATAGGTCCCATTAGCATTGCTTGGCGTTTGAGCTACAAACCAGCCTGGGATCGTTTTGGCTTCGCTTGTATAGGGCAGACCTATTTTGCCATTCATTACGGTTGGTGCTGCCAATTCATTGCCTTCTGTATCTTCATACTTCACGGTAACTGGCGCTGCATCACTACGTTCATAGACATAAACGACTTCTTGCGCGACATCACTGAAGGTCCCTATCCTATCCCCTTGGATCTCTTTCAGTGTATAGCCTGAGATATCCTTTTCTTCCGTAGTAAAGGGGTCGCCTACATACCCTGATAAAGTGACATTTGGTGCAAGCGTCTGTCCGTTTTCGTCAAGATACTTGACCGTAACATCTTCTGCAGTATTCACATACTTCACAGGTACTTGATAATTCACTAAATATTGAATGGTACCTGTACTAGCAGCTCTCTCGGTGGATAAACGATTAGGAACCAGAGAAGTGATTGACAAATAGTCAACATTGGCGGGAATATTTTTAAATTGAATCCCTTCTTCAGTCAGTTCAAACCCATCATTTTCATATAAGGGAAAGATATAGCCATTTTTATCTATCCCCCGAATCGAATAAGAATACTTTTTGTTGGACAAAGAAGAGAGCAACGCATTTCCTTGGGTATCAACCATCATACGGTCTTTATAAAGAACATCAGATTGGCCATCTTTTACTAGCATTGGCTCTAATAGTATTTTCTCCTGAGTCATAATAGATAGTTGGGAATTTTGATGGTGTTCTGGAGATAGCTCTAACTTAGAAAAATCCGTCATGCTACTTGCATAGACCGTCAGATAATCTGTTACCCATCCACTAAGATATTGACCAACCCCAATTAATTCTTGGGCTGTCAAATAGGCATCATAATTTCCTATGTGGATATTTGAAAAAGATCCTTTTGGAAGAACGTGTGCTAGTACATTAGGACGGGTAAACAATGTTGCATTTTCCGCCATAGTGATTTGGGGAACATTCGTAGCAATAATAGACGTCGTGTATAACGCTTGCAAGTTGCTAGCGTATTCTAAACCAGTAAAATCGACTACTGTGTCTTTGACTAAAGAAGAAAAATCTAACTGTTTTAGATTCACCATATCTTCTTGAGTGATCGTATCAACTGTTTTGTTTAGCCCTTTCGCTACCTCATTTTGCAAATTCTTATCCGGCATCCAAGCGTCTAATGAAACGCTTCGATTAGAGAATGCCTCTTTCATTTCCGCTGATGATTCAGTTGCCGAGCTAGCTGTGTCTTTACTTGAATCAGGGAGGTTTTTTTCTGTACTTTCCGTCGAGCCACTTTTCTCATCATCATTAACCACTTCTTGCGATTCTGAGTTACTTGTGGTGTCACCGTTGATTTCTTCTTTTATACGAGAAGAATCGACTGTTTCAGTAGTCTCCTCCACTTTTTCTAATGTTCCTAATGTCGTGATTTCTTTGTTTAATGGAATGGTTTCCTGTTCCTCAGCCATAACTTGTGCCAAAGGTGCCAACACAGGCTGACTTAACAAGATCGCCAATGACAAATAGCCCCAAAATTTCCTTTTCATAACATTCTCCTTTTATATTCGTTTACATACGATACGCTTTCCTATCTTTCACCTATCGACAAACTTCCCCTTCTGATGATGGTGACGACTTGTTAATTACAATCTTTAGACACAGGATACCCCTGTTCATTTTGATAGTATTACATGGTTCATCATTCTGAACACGTCAACATTTGTATCAGAAATGACCAAACTTGTCAGGTTTTAACAAACAGGTTATTCAAGCAAACAGATCGCTCACTTCACCTGCTCCTTCATGCTCCAAGCTTGGCCTCAGTTAGCGTTATAATCACTGATTTAAATTGTTTTTTTTAATTTACACACAAAAAAAGAGACACATAACATGCATCTCTTTGGGCGGCCCATTGTAAGTTCAGCCTATTATTGATTTTTTACTAGTTATCCCGATACTCGATCGTCAATCCTTTTAAAAAGTTGCGGGCATATTTGTCTAAACATGGTTTGTAATTGCGATGGCCTTCTTTTCGTAAAATGGCGCCTAATTCACCTTTTGAAACTTTAACTCCCGCTTGCTCGAAAATGTCCAGCATTTCATCTGTTGTTAGGGAAAGGGCGATTTTTATTTTCTTCAGCATCAAATTATTTACATTGCCATTGTTCAACTCTAGGACAGGTTCTGCAGCATCTGGCTTTGTTCCTCGTTGCGAGCGAATCAAACCATTTAAGAAACGCTCAAAGGCTTCATTGGTACACTCAATCTCGTAGGTCTCAGGATCTTTTTTCTTCAATAATTGTCTTACTTCTTCTTTTGTGAAAGAAGCGCCGCCAAGTTCAAAAATTTTCACCATGTCGGTATCCTTGATATCCAAAGCATAGCGTAAACGCGTCAAGCGATCATTGTGATTCATTCTATACACCATCCATTTCTTAGGTTGATTATAACAAATAAACCTAGACGAGTAATCCCGTTTTCGCTTTTTTACTCTAAGAACCCATTTGTTTTCGTTCAAATGTATATCGCTTCTCTCATTCTACTTCCTCCGCTATACTTGATTTAGGGAGTAAATTTATTCTAACAAAACAATAAACGAAAAAAAGCATCTGTTCCGATGATGTTTTGGATTGCTTTATTGTTTTTATTTTGTACACAAAAAGGAGAGGAAAGAAATGAAGAAATACGGGAAATTTTTGGTAATGATTGGGGTATCGACGGTGATTATGTTTTGTATGATGTATTTCAATGTCTACGCCCTCGATCATATCTTTTTCAGCCAAACCCGCCTATTTATGGCACTAATGATGGGCGCGATGATGGCGATCATCATGCTGTTATTTATGTGGAAGATGTATGACAACAAGAAAATGAATATCGGAATTTTAGTTGTCAGTGTTGTACTCTTTTTTGGTTCACTGTTTATGGTCAGAAGCCAAACCGCCGTGGGAGATACGGCCTGGATGAAAGCCATGATTCCCCATCATTCGATTGCGATTCTAACCAGTAAAAATGCCGATTTGTCTGATCCAAGAGTAAAAGAACTTGCAGAAAAAATCATTGACGCACAGGAAAAAGAAATCAAAGAAATGAAAGAATTGATCGAAGAGTTGGAAAACAAATAGCCAGTTTGTGTGCTCACTCAAAGTACCAGCAGATCAACTTTATCGCCACGGTTGCGAAGCCCTTCAAACAATGGCTGAAGGGCTTCTTTTTTTATCGTCAGTTGCTTTCTTTCTACTGAAAACCCCTGACCGTTATTGCATCCGTTCTTGTTTGACTTTCTTATCCACAACATGACGCTTGGCAAGCTCTTGGCGAATAGCCGCTAAATCAATCCCCATTTCTGCCATTAAAACCAATGTATGATACGCCAAATCAGCAATCTCATAAACGGTTTCTTGGCGGTCTTCCTTCATCGCCCCAATCACGACCTCGGTTGCTTCCTCGCCGATTTTTTTTAAGATTTTCTCACTGCCTTTTTCAAACAAGTAGCTGGTATAGCTGCCTTCATGCGGCGTATCTTTACGACCTTTTATCAGCTCATACAACGCATCGATGGTCGGAGAGGATTCTGTACCATAAAGCACCTCTGTAAAGCAGCTTTCTGTGCCTGTATGGCAAGCAGGTCCGTCTTTTTTTACTTTGGCGACTAAAGCATCTTGATCGCAATCTGCGGTCAATGATACTAAATGCTGGTAATTGCCGCTGGTTTCTCCTTTGCGCCACAATTCTTGGCGACTGCGGGAATAAAAGGTCATCAATCGGTCTTTCAAGGTCAAGGTCAAACTTTCTTGGTTCATATAAGCCAAGGTCAAAACTTCATTCGTTTCCACATCCTGCACGATCACTGGAACCAATCCTTGTTCATCAAATCGTACTTGCACCATGTTATCCACTCCTTCTATTGCCTATCAAAACGCCAACGCTATACGATTCGTACGGGAATATCGACGGCCTGTAATTGTTTTTTCAGTTCTGGGATTTTTACCTCGCCATAGTGAAAAATCGAGGCCGCCAACCCTGCTTCAATATTTGGCAATTGAAACAGCTCGATAAAATCGGCACTTTTGCCAGCACCACCCGATGCGACGATCGGTAATTTGGTGATTTCGCTGACAGCTTTCAGCAAGTCTAAATCAAACCCCTGCTTCACGCCATCGGTATCCATGCTGTTGATGACTAGTTCACCAGCACCTAACTGCTCAGCTTGGCGAATCCACGCCAATGCTTCTAAGCCTGTATCTTCCCGTCCGCCTTTGGCAAACACATGCCAGTTCTCACCGACACGGCGAACATCAACGGATAAAACAACGCACTGGCTGCCATAGCGTTTCGCGCCTTCTGCAATCAACTCTGGTCTGCGAAGTGCCCCCGAATTGACGCTGACTTTGTCGGCGCCACAGTTTAAGACTCGTTCAAAATCTGCTACTTGATTGATGCCACCGCCCACCGTCAAAGGAATAAACACTTCTGACGCCACGCGCTGCAAAATGTCCGTGAATAAGCCGCGTTCTTCTGCAGAAGCAGTAATGTCATAAAAAACCAGCTCATCGGCGCCTTGTTCATTGTAAAAGCGCGCCAAAGTCACTGGATCATTGACATCTTTTAAGCCAGCAAAATTGACCCCTTTCACGACTCGCCCATCTCGCACATCAAGGCAAGGAATGATTCGTTTGGCGATCATGCTTCTGCCTCCCCTGCTGCTAAGACATCCGCCAATTGGAGACTGCCGTTATATAAGGATTTCCCAACGATCACGCCAGAGATGCCCAACTGTTTTAATCCTTTAATATCTGCCAATGAAGCCACGCCGCCAGAAGCCACGATGTCGCAATCCAATTGATTGAGTTTTTCGTATAGCGGCAGATTGATGCCTTCTCCTGTACCGTCACGTGAGATTTCGGTAAAGATGATCGTTTGCGCGCCCCATTCCACCAATTGTTGGCAAAAAGTAAACGCGTCTGTTGCCGTTTTCTCGAGCCAGCCTTCCACGGCCACTTTTTCTTCCTTGGCATCGACCCCAATCGCGATCTTATTGCCGTATTTCTTAAGCATCGCTTTTGTGAATGCTGGGTCTTTCTGGGCAATCGTGCCGAGGATCACCCGATGAACGCCTGCTGCCAAACAATGCTGGATCGTTTCTTCCTCACGAATCCCGCCGCCAACTTCGACAAACAGATTGGTTTGCTGGACGATTTTTTTTGCGACATCAAAGTAATGGAGTTTGCCAGCTTTGGCACCATCTAAGTCGACGAGGTGCAGATAGTTGGCACCTTCTTCTTCAAATGAACGAGCAAATGCCACTGGATCATCCCCAAACACTTCTTTTTGCTCATAGTCTCCTTGGTACAAACGGACCACTTTTTGATCTAACAGATCAATTGCTGGAAAAATTTTCATAGCGGCACCTCCGTAAATGCTTTTAAAATCTTCAACCCGACAGCCCCACTTTTTTCTGGGTGGAACTGAGTACCGAAGACATTGTCTTTTTGCACGATACCGGGAATTGCTAGACCATAGTCACTGTCTGCTATGACATACTCTTGGCAATCAGTAGCAAAATAACTGTGGACATAGTAGACAAAGTCTTGTTCCCCTAGCCCGCTGACTAGAGGACTTTCCTTTCTGACAGTCAGCCGATTCCAACCAATCTGCGGCACTTTCAGATTCAGTTTGGCTTCTTCAAAGGCGCTTTGCATGGAAACGATCCGTCCTGGAATCAAACCGAGCCCCGCATGTGTGCCAAACTCCTCACTACTATCAAACAACAGCTGCATCCCTAAACAAATGCCTAAAAAGGGTTTGCCAGCTGCTGCCAATTCTTGGATCGGTTCGATCAGCGACAACTCTGCCAACTTTTGGCGGGCATCGCCAAAAGCGCCTACGCCAGGTAAAAGAATGCGGTCGGCAGCTTTTAATTCTGCTAGTGAACGCGTGATTTGGCAGTCAACACCCAAATAATCCAGCGAACGAGACAAGCTGAACAAATTGCCGACCCCATAGTCGATGATTGCTAACATAATACGCCCCTTTCCTTATCTCATCCATCTGTGTGGAAGATACGTAATCATTTTTCCCTCATGAATCACTGGATCGTCCCTTTGGTTGAAGGGATCTCATCTGGGGCTGCTTGATTGATCGCTACTGCTTCACCTAAGGCACGCCCAAAGCCTTTAAAACAAGCTTCCACAATGTGGTGGCTGTTTTTCCCAGCGATTTGATGGAGATGGATCGTAGCACCTAATTCACGGGCAAAAGCAATGAAAAATTCTTCAACCAATTCTGTATCAAACTGCTGCCCGATTTTTTCGCTCGGTATCGCCAACTCTACGACTGCCATGCCACGACCGCTAATATCGATCGCTGTCATGACTAAGGCTTCGTCCATCGGCAGCAGCATACTGCCATAGCGTTTGATGCCTCGTCGCTCCCCAAGACTTTCTGAAAACGCTCGGCCAATGGCGATGGCTACGTCTTCTGTTGTGTGATGGGCATCTACTTCTGTATCACCATCACAGACCAACGTCAAATCAAAGCGACCGTGGCGGACAAATAATTCCAGCATGTGGTCTAAAAACCCCACACCAGTCTTGATTGATTGCTGACCAGTACCATCGATCGTCAACTGCAGGTGGATCTTGGTTTCAGTCGTATTGCGGGTAACTTCTGCTTTTCTCATTCCTTCACCTCTTCTATGATCGTTGTTAACACCGTCATCAATCGTTCCATCTGGGCCCTCGTTCCTACCGTGATCCGTAAATACTCTTTGATGCGGGGCTGATTAAACCAGCGGACGAAGATTTTCTGCTCTTTCAGTGCCTGATACAACTCTTCACCAGCAATCGCAGGGTGCCTTGCAAACAAAAAATTTCCTTGGCTGTCGGTCTGCTCAAAGCCGAGTTTCGCTAGGGCTTGCTTGCTCCACTCACGCACGTGGATCGTTGCTTGGATCTTCTCATCGACATACGCTTGTTCTTGCAAAACGGCTGCACCAGCGGCTTGGGTCAAACTATTGACATTGTAAGGATTCAAGCTAAATTTCAACCGATTCAAGTCTTGGATCAGTCCTTCATTGGCAACCGCAAAGCCTAGGCGTGCCCCTGCCAGCTGCCGAGATTTCGAAAACGTCCCCACGACCAAGAGATTTGGGTATTGATCGATCAAAGAAACCATTGAAGAGCCGCCAAAATCGATATAGGCCTCATCGACAATCACTAAGCGATCGGGATGCCGTTTTAGAAAGGCACAAATTTCGCTTTGTTCTTGATAAACCCCAGTCGGCGCATTGGGATTGGCAAAAATAACGGTCCCTTTGAGCGAATCGTAGTCCGTTAACGCAATCGAGAAATCTTCTTGCAGCGGAACAACGGTGGCAGCGACTTGGTACAAGGCACCATACACTTGATAAAACCCATAGGTCACATCGGGAAAGGCGATGCCGTTTTCCGTGAAGCCTTGAAAGAGATAGGACAAGACTTCGTCACTGCCATTACCGAGAAACAGCTGGGCTGGTTTAACGCCAAGATAGGCAGCCAGAGGGGTTGTCACCACTTCAGCAGCAATATCCGAGTAACGATTCAGCTTGTGGGCGGCATCGGCAACCGCCGCTTGAACACTTGGCGCTGGCGGATAAGGACTTTCATTGGTGTTCAGTTTAATAACGGCTTGCTCGTCTACTTGTTCCCCTGGTGTATAAGGAGTCAGCTTGTGATACTTTTGATGTAAAAAGGTCATTTTTCTCCCTCTCTTCGTACATTGATCGAACGGGCATGGCCGATCAAGTCTTCGGTTTCTGCGAACAACGCTACGGCTGGACCAGCCGCCTTCATGGCTGCTTCTGGGTAATACAAGTAGCTGCTTTTCTTAATAAAATCATCCACTGATAACGGCGAGTAAAAACGGGCGGTCCCTTCTGTTGGTAGGGTATGATTTGGTCCAGCAAAATAATCTCCCAGCACTTCTGGTGTATGATGTCCTAAAAAAACACTACCCGCATTTTCTACTTGTCCCAACAAAGCAAAAGGATCTGCCACTGCTAATTCAAGGTGTTCTGGGGCGATTTGATTGGCAATGGTAAGTGCTTCAGTCAAATCATTGACCAGAATCAACTTTCCGCTAGATTCAAGCGCTGCAGCAGCAATGTCTTTGCGGGGCAGTTGCTTCAGTTGCAAGTCAAGCTCTACTTGGACTTGTTCAATCAAGGCTGCTTCTGTTGTGACTAAGATGGCTTGCGCTAAGATATCATGCTCGGCTTGTGCCAAAAGATCCGCTGCCAGCCAGCGCGGATTTGCGCTGGCATCGGCGATGATCAGCACATCGCTGGGCCCTGCGATCATATCGATATCAACTTCGCCGTACACCATTTTTTTCGCTGTGGCGACATAAATATTTCCTGGTCCCACGATTTTGTCGACTTTGGGAATCGTTTCTGTCCCATAAGCCAATGCCGCTACGCCATGGGCTCCACCGACTTTGTAGATTTCATCCACTCCAGCAACGGAAGCTGCCGCTAAGATAGCAGCTGGAACTTTTCCTTGGCTGTCCGTCGGTGTGATCATAACGATTTTTTTGACCCCGGCGATTTTTGCGGGCAGGACATCCATCAAAACCGTACTAGGATAAGCTGCTGTTCCGCCAGGAACGTAGACCCCGACTTTTGCTAGTGGCAAGACCCGCTGTCCCATCACAACGCCATTTTCCTTCGTCAAGACAAAGCCTTGCTGGACTTGCTTTTGATGAAATGCCAAAATGTTTTCCTTCGCCTGTTCCATCACCTCAAGCAGCTCAGGGGAGACGGCTTGGACAGCCGTTTCAACCTCCTCAAGACTGACGGTTAAGGAAGACAAGGTCACTTGATCGATTTCTTCAATTAATTGAAACAACGCCTGATCTCCTTGCTGCTGAACACGGGCAATGATTTGGGCGACAATGGTTGAAACATCCTTCGTTTCCGACTGTTTCCTTGCCACAATCGTTTCGATCGTATCTTTTTGGGTCGAAAAAATTCTCATAATTGCTCCCTCACCTTCTCAATCACTGTTTGAATGCGTTCTTGCTTGAAACGCCACGTGGCGTGGTTGATCACTAAACGCGCTGAAGACGGCGCGATGTCTTGGATCACTTCTAAATCATTTTCTTTTAGTGTCGTCCCCGTTTCGACGATGTCAACGATCACATCGGATAGACCTAACAAAGGAGCCAATTCAATGGATCCATGCAGTTGGATCAATTCCACCGAGCGACCTAACCCTTGATAAAACTGACGGGTGATCTGCGGATATTTTGTGGAGACCCGCAGCGGGCGGGAGAAATCTTCCTCGAAATCCGTACGCGCCGCTACTGCCAAACGGCAGACCCCCATATGCAAATCAAGAAATTCGATGACTTCTGCCTTGCTTTCCATTAAAATATCTTTGCCTACGACACCGATATCCGCCACTCCGTGCTCCACATAGATCGCCACATCGCTAGGCTTGACTAAGAAAAAGCGCAGCTTGTTTTCTTCATCACAAAAAATTAGTTGGCGATTGTCTTTGAAGACGCCTTGCGCAGCGACTCCAGCTTTCGTGAATAAATCGTAGACGGCATCCCCCATGCGGCCTTTAGGTAGCGCAATGTTCAAATAGCCTGAACTTTCGTTGTCAGTCGGCACCTTTTGCCCTACATGGTTGAGCTTCATACCAAACCCGATCGCCCCTTGCTCTTTGCCTTGCCGACTCATCAAGCGATCATAACGGCCGCCATATAAAATCGTCTCTCTTGCTTCTTCGATGAATCCTTGAAACAGCAAGCCACTGTAATAATCGGCATCATTTAAAATTGAAAAATCCAGCCTTATCCGAATGGAAGCTGACAGTTGTTCTTTTTGCAATGCTTGATACAGTTGTTTTAGTTCTGCTAAACCAGCTTGTGCTTGGGGATACTCTGCCAGCAGCTCTTTGGCCTTTTGATACTTGGTTTCAAAATCACCTGACAAACGTACCAGTTTCGCCAATTTTTCAGCTTCTGTTGCTGACAAGCCAGCTTTTTCAGTCAGTGCATCCATGCCATGGGAACTCTTGTCCCGCAGGCAGTGCAGTACCTTTTGTCGATCCGCTTCGGGGAAGCGTTGGCAGATGCCATCCAAAATCCCCATATGAGACAGATCCAAGGTCCCTTTTCCCACCTGAGCCAAACTTTCCCAAGCCAGTTTTACAACCTCCAGTTGATCTTCCCATGTGATTTGGTCAATGAGCTCCAAACCGATTTGATCGATCTTTTGGTATTCCCCTGCTTGACGATCCTGTCGATAGACATCCTCCACATAATACACTCTGCGCGCTTCTCCAGAAGGTGTATTTTTGGCAATCGACAAGGTGACATCGGGTTTTAGCGCCATCGTCCTGCCATCCGTGCCTGTAAACGTGATGATGGAAGAACCACGCAAGAACTGATCATTTTGCTGATAGTTGCGATACTCTTCAAAATTGTTCGAGTGATAAGGTGAAAAATGATGCTGTGTATACAATTTTCTTAATTTCAGTTCGACTTGTTCGGCTGGTTTTAATACATTCCATAACTCTTCCACACTTATCACTCCTATTTCATGCCACCGATTCGGCTTTCTCACTGTTAAAGGCTCGCTTTATCATCGATTCACCATCAGTTTTTCTAATAATACTAATGGTTTTGCCATAAATAAGCAATGGTATTTTTCGAAATATTCTGGAATTTTTAGTCGATTTCAAGAGAACATAGCGATGTCGTTTCTTTGTTGACGATTATTCCATCGAATCTGGAAGTCAGTTTTCCTTTCTTAATGAAGTAACTTAGTACTTGTGCATCCTCCATCACTTAGTTGCTCAACCATAAAAAAGTCCGAAATATACGACCATCTTGTTTCAGAAACTCGTTATCGATTACTCTATCTTTTGTACCCTACAAAGAATTGGCGCAAATGAAGCGATGATATGAAAATCACCCAAAACGTTCATTGTTGTACTTATCGCTTATATTACGGCACAAAAAGCACACAGCAGAAGAATCAGAGAAAACAGCTAAATAGTACATGCTCTATAGCTTAATAAGGAGAGAAAAGTAAATGAACAAACTTATAGGAAAACAAATCTCATGGAACCACGCTTTACTAGGAACAGTCCTCGCAGGTATCGGTTTGGTCGGTCTTTTGTATGCCCCTGCCATCGTCAGCATCTTCTCATTGTCGATTGCCAGCTATTGGGCATTACGGCTAGTTTACGGTAAAGAAGCATTCAAGCAGCTCTTTGGGAAACCCATCGCGCCAGTGAAGACGATCAGCAAGTATTTTCTTTTAAACATCCTGATCAGCTTCCTCGTTTCTCTCGTTTTGCAATACGGACTAAAGTGGGATCTTCATGGAAATCCAGTGAACGAAGGCTTTCAATGGTTGACTCTGCTCGTTATTCCAATCATGTTACTTGGAGAAGAACTCTTTTCCATCTTCTTTTTAGCGATTTTTTCTAGTAAATGTACCTTGCCAGTTGCCAGCATCCTTTCCGCGATCATCTTTGGCTTGGTTCATTACAGCACTTATGATAACGGCAATGTTTTCCATACCTTGGTCCATATTCTTTTCATTCAAGGGGTGGCGCGCTTGCTATTTAACCAAGCTGCCATCAAGAGCAACTCGATCCTGACTAGTTGGGGCACACATGTCTTGTTCGACCTGTTTGCTATTTTAGTGGCTTATCTGACTGCTTGAGAAAAACGAAAAAGACTGATTCAATTGAAATCAGTCTTTTTTGATACAACAACTAGTTACCTGAGTATCCCTCCCTGAAAAGAAGCATTGATCGCTTTTGTGCCTTTCACGAGGTTGGGTGTTTGTTCTATTCGCTGTGTTTCATAAGAAAATGTCCTTACTTTTTAAAGGGATCCTCTTTTACTTTCTCACAAATTTCTGCTTCACTGTACACCTTCATCAGCCGCTTGACTTCGCCTTCGATATTAAAACGCAAGGCTTCTGTCGCCTTCAGGTTTTTCAATGCTTGTTCAAGATAACAAAGAAAAGTCGTTTCCTTCATTTTAACTCAGCCTCCTTGTCAATCGTTGGTCTTACAGGTCACTTTAACAACGTCGCGCAACTCCTGATCAATCTCTCTAGAAAGCAGAAGGATTGTGCAGACGTTTGCTTCTTAGTGGTTACACCAGACCGTGCTTTTGGAGTGCTTGCGCAATCCCGCCGTCTTCTGGTCGAGCCGTCACCTCGTCAGCTACTGCCAATAGCTGTTCACAGGCATTGCCCATCGCAATTCCCGTCGCAACAGCTTCAAACATTTCGACATCATTATGGCCGTCACCAAACGCCAAGGTATCTTTGTTATCGATCCCTAGATGGTTCAAGAGAAAATCGATGGCTTTTTTCTTGTGGATATTCTTGATGCCGATCTCGCCACTGTCCTTGCCAAAAACAGGTACCGTACTGCGAATCATTTGGAATTGTTCGTGGTATTGGTCATGGACCTGTTCATAAGGAATGGAATGATTGATGAAGGAAACTTTGTTCACGTCATCGTAATCGATTTTCGCTTCGTCCTCGATCAATAAATCAAGGAACCACTGAATAGTTTGAACACGTTGTTTTCCTGCTTCACTTTCAACAGGCTCACCTGCTAAGACGATCTCAATCAACCGATTTCGTAAATTGGTACTTGCAAATAATCCTTGATTCGATTCCAAGTAATACTCGATTTGGTTTGCTTTTAAGAAATCGATCAGTCTTAATAAGGCTTCCTTTTCAAAAACTTTGTGCAAAATCACCTCATCGTGCACCTCGCAATAACCGCCTCCAGCACCAATCATTCCACTTAAAGGCAGTGCCAGTACATCTTCTGTGATTTCGGCTTTTGAACGACCCGTACACAAGAAAAACTCATGCCCCTTCTTATGTGCCGCTGTGATCGCTTGGCGAGCACTTTCTGGTACGTTTCCCGCATCATCGCACAATGTTCCATCTACATCTAAAAAGATAATTTTCTTCGTCATTTCATTCCCTCTTTCCTAACCCAATCAATAAAGCGCTCACATGAACATATTTGCTGAATCCAAGATGTCACCATCAGCCGCTTGCTATTAGTATAACAAATCACAAGATAACCTCGCTAGACTATTTTACTGACTCATACATAAACACGCTCTCGTTTTTTCTCGATGCCCTTTATCCTTGATGATCGTCAAATGGCTTTCATTTGATCACTTTTAAGGTGACTTATCCTTTGCGTAGCTTACTCTTCACTTAAATAAATCAATCCCCATTTAGGTAGTTGGTTAGTTGCATGACCCGTAAGCTCGCGATAATAGTACCGTTTGTCATGCTTGATCATACTGATAATTTCCTCTTCCTTCATCCCCAGCTCTTGACATAGGTCAGTTTTGGTATTGGTCACAAGTTCCAGTAGAATTTGGATCTGTGCGTCCACAGCCAGAAGCGCTCGAAAGGTATCAAATAAGTTCTTTGTTCGATCATAGTAAATGTCTTCGAAGTCAACACAAAGTTCCTGATAATAAGTAAAAAGTTTCGGATAGGCTGTCAGTACCCCAGCGCTTAACAATACTTCCTTTGAATAAGACAGATAATCCTTCGGGTCATTTATTTTTTCTGATAACACAGAATCACTCCTTTCCATCCATGGCTTTTCTTCAATGATAGCATTGATCCCTCGTTTGATCGTAATGATTTCCTTCTTCGTTAATCGCCCCTACATCCCTTCACATAAAACAAAGGCTTTATCTTCTAGTATTTCAAATCACATGAAATCCTTGGGTGGCATCCCGTTCTGCGCTCACCTCCAATGCATGATCTAAGGAAATCAGTTACTCTCATTATAGTTTTTTGTTGCTCCAAGCTTATAATTCCTTTTTGCTCTAGCAGAGGAATAAGAGAGAAAAATCCAGCGTACCCGCATTGCTTTATCTAAGAAGAAAGATCAAAAGGAATTTATTTGCAGTGATTTTCCGATGATTACGCGATCAACCAAAAGAACGAATGGAAATGAATACCTTTATTCAATGCTGTGGCGCCTTCATTCTCACGACAGCACAAAAAACCAATGATCGCTGGTTTCGATCATTGGTCAAAGTTCTCAAATTGCATGTTGTAAAAGGACGATCTGTCCTTTCTTTTTGGATCATGCCAAGATATAAGCGAGGCTAAAACGTCCTCTTACACTGTGAGCACAAAAAAGGATCATGCATATAGAAAATCTAAAATCTCACGTGGCGCATCTACCAAAGCATCTGGGTTTTCTTCAGAAAGCTTTTTCGGATCGTGGCTGCCCCACGTAACGGCGATCGTTTTGACACCCGCGGCTTTTCCCATTTGGATATCAAAAATAGCATCTCCTATCATGATCGTCTTTGTCGGGTCAAATTGATAGTGTGACACGACTTTGTTGATTCCTTCGGGATGAGGTTTGTAGTGGGTCACCGCATCAGAGCCGATGATTTCTTCAAAGAACGCCACAAGGTCCTGAGCAGCTAAGTTTCGTTTGACGACCGCTGTCTTCTTACTTGAAACGACGAAACAAGGTACCTTTCGTTTATTTAAGATTTCTAAGACATGGGGAATTTCTGGAAATACTTTCAAGGTACTTTCTTCATAGGTTTGGTAATAGGCTCGGAAAATCTGAATCAATTCCGCTGCGGTTTCTTGATCTAATGGCTGTTCAGACATTTTAAAAAATGATTCTTCGATCGGTATTCCCATATAATGTTCAATGACTACTTCACTGGGTACTTTGAGTCCCATCTCTTTAAAAGCTGCTTTTGTCGCCTTCACACTACATTCTTTTGAATCCAATAAAGTTCCATCCAAATCAAATAGCACACATTCAACCTGCTTCACGATATTTCCTCCTCCAAAAGGTATTCCATCAATTTTCTACAAATGCTTTTTTCATTTACGCAGTATTTCTTTCCATTACTGATTATCTCTATTTTATCACTAAAAAAAAGCATTATCATATTTTTCCATAACCTTCTTCATTTATTGCTAATATACTTATATAAAAAAACGACTCGCTTTGAAAACAGAGTCGTTTCTACAAGATAGGCAAATTTACCTGAAGGCCTATTTGTCAGGCATAAAAGTTAAACCCATTTTCAGCTTTTTTACTGCAAGATATATCCTTTGCCCCAAGCGGTACGGACGCGTTTTTCAGTATAGTCGTATTCATCTAATTTCTCATTGATTCGTTTCGCCAAAATCGATAGCTGCGATTTTCGGGAATTCGTGCCGCCGTTGCCCCAAATTTTCCAGCAAAGGTCCTCTCGGTTGATAAATTGCTCTTCTGCTAGATTATTGAAAAAGATCTGTTCTTGCAGACTAAGAAATTTAGGGAACGATTCCTTCGTTACTGATGCCTTTTCTAACTTGCGAGTATTTGGTGGCAAAGCCGCCAAAAATTCTCTCAACTCGACAAATGACCGATTAAGATAGGTCGCATTTTCCGCTTTTTCCAGTATCATTTCTTGTTCGTCATTCCCTGGCAAGATTCGAACGATCCGCTGTTGATAATAAGGAGCCAATGTCTGATTGAGCAATAAAAATTCTGGATCAGCAATTGTTTCACTGACAAATAAACAGTCAAATAACTTGGCACTTTCTATCAACCATTCCTCCTCTTCGGTACTTCTGCCCACGAACACTTCATGGCTCAAAATCTGCAGCTCCCGCTGCAAATCAATCTCATATGATATGTTTTTCGTCAATATGATAATTCTCATGACACACCCTACTTTCCTTTCTTATTTATTCAGAAATGAGTTGGAAATGATTTCTGAATACTTTATGTTGACATTATTACTTATTTTTATCAGCTTGAGGTGTCATTTTTTGTTCATAAATGGTGATCTGGTGTCATGTTTTAAAAAATAGATTGACTTTCATTTCATGGTTCATACTCTTCGATAGCC
>NZ_BCPT01000026.1 GCF_001544095.1 Enterococcus casseliflavus NBRC 100478
TTAACTAATTCAGAATACCATGCTACTCCTTAGTCAAATAGTTAACATAATGTGGCTTAACACAAGACGCCCGTCAATCAAGCGATTGACGGGCGTTCTTTGTGATTTTCAATTGGTCTAGCTATGTTTGATCACTAAAATACTGGTAAATCAAGCTTCTTCTCTTTGGGTCGTTTGTGAAGAAACCGGGGGGGGGGGCGAGTTGGAACGGTGTTATGTTCCACTCCAGACTTGTCGCAAGATAAGCGAAATGTTGCGTTTCTAACAAGCGTAAAATACAGCGAACTTGATTCGCTGTTTGCCACCCGGTGACGATCGTAGGATCGAATTCATACCGTCGACAAAAATCACTCACCGATAAACCAAGGTGCCCCACGATATACGCAGTAATCGGATAGCTGTCAACATAAGCTGAAAACGACATACACAATTCATCCTTTCAGCGTTATCTTAGGGTTCACGGAAAAAGTGCCACCACTTCTTCTTTCTTTCTTGTTTCGGTCGCACGAATTCATTTTCAGAAGTGAATTTCTCTTCTTGTTCTGAGGGGCTATCATAAGCGTTTTGAGGCGTTTTAAAATTTTCCGAACCATTATTCAATTCTTTATTTAAATCGCCTGATAAGCGTTCCTGCGACGTCAGAAGCAGTATTTGTTTGTTCACTTGCAAAGTTAGTTGTTGTTGTTGATCAAGAAGTTTCTGCTGTTGGGCTAATAATGACTGCAGCTGATCAATTTGTGCGTCCTTTTGTTGCAACTGTGCAAACAACTTCATTTCTATACTGTCAGAGCTTGCTGTGTCAGGGATTTCGAAGGCTTCAAGCAACTTGGTACGTCCTAGCTTGTCTGCAAGGTGCAACACCCCCGACCATAGCACTGTCTTGTATCCTTGGCTGTTTTTGGCAAGGTACGTTGGCTCTAGGTTGTCAACATGTTTCCTCATAGCTTGTCTGCTGATACCAAAAAATTCAGCAAGTTCTTTTACTGTCAAAATTTCTTTTGGTTGTCTGTCTGTTGTCAAAAGGTTGTCACCTCAGTTGCTTTTTTCTTTTAGTATACATGAATTCGCTTTGCCAAGCGAAACCGATTGAATGCAGCAATCAAAGTAGAGGAACATGCCGTAAGAAAACTACATGTTTTCTTCTAGTAATTTTAGTATATAGTCTTCCGCTATGATCTCTCCTTGCATGATCAACCGTAAATGGTCGAAAGGGATTTTTGTGGATTTACTGAGTCGGTTCAGTTCTTCCTCACTCTTGATCCTTTCATAAATTTTTTTGGTTCGTTCGATTCGATCCCATTCTGTATTGGTCAAGTAGCGGGAAAGTTCATAGGTTAGCCGAGAATCCTCTTCACCGTGCACAAGATCAACTCCTCTTTTTATGGATTATTATAAAGGCAATAGAAAATAAAGAAACAACTGATCACTTGAATTGTTCATGTTATACTCGTTAATGGCAACTGCCCCGTGAGGGGGTGTAAATATGCTAGAAACTTTAATATCGCTGATTATCGCTCCACTATTCGTGGGTCTAGTACTCTTACTAGTTGATCGCTGGCTAGACGATTAGCCGATAGTCGAAGCAGTTGCCTTCTGGCCCCAACGCTGGAGTCGCAACAGCGCAAAAAAAGCCCTCCTATTCGCAGTAGGAGGGTTTTTTGGTGTAAACATGCTTGTTCTTTAATATCGCTTCGCACATTTATTATAGCAAGAAATTTTGAAAAAATCAAAATGCAGCAATCAGTACCAGTCATTTTTTCGTTCTGAAATTATTTGGAAATTGATATCGAAAAGGTAGGTCACATTTTCAACTTTCTATGGTCGAAAATGTGACCTACCTTAAAATTGACCAATCCCATGCAGCACTAACGTTTTACTGACCTCGTTACATGTAGGAAGTTGTTTCCTAACCCCCCTATTAGTAAATGGGGGTTCGCGGTCACTTCAGCTCGCACAGCAAGCTGAAGTGACACCAGAAAGGCTACAAGGATTTTTTGCTAGCGCAAAAATCCTACAGCGTCTGCACAGCAAACGCTGTACGCCATTTCTCTTTTTTATCATAACGAAAGTAAACTATTTTGCAAAGTTTTTTCTCTCTAGCTAATCAAAAGTTTTGTAAAAATTGATCAATGATATCTGCGCTTCAACCCTTTACTTTAAATGAGTCGCTCGTTTTAAAATCATAAATCATTACACAATCTGCTTCTATATTTTCTTTGAGAAGAGGGTTTCTTTTTTTGTTTGTTTCTGCGTTGATTACACGTAGTGTAATAAGATCGATCTCTTTTTTTAATGCGCTACTTAATTTACTTTTTAACCGAATCACATCAAATATACTGTGGAGCAAAGACCCTTCACCGTCGATTAAAATATCTAAATCACTGGTTTCTGTTGCTTCGTTTCGAGCGTATGATCCAAACAAAAAAGCTTTTTTTATTTCCCATTCTAAAAATATTGGTGTACATAATTTTTGAAGATCACTAATTGTATAAATCAAATAACCGAACTCCTTGTCTTCAATTTGAATATTAACATAAAAATGAAAAGCGACAATTAATACTCAGCGTTTAGGAAAAAATATTGATAAAAAAGTGAAGGAACAGGTAAATCGATTGCTTCTTTTAGATCAAAAAAGGGAAAGAGCATAAGGTAAACGCACCACTCTCATGTTGAAAGTGGCAAAATAGGCTGTGCCTATTGCGTTTTGAAGAAAATGAATGTGATACCACAGCATAGTTTTTAGCAGTTGTCAGGGAGTTGTTCAGAGACTACTCAAGTAGTCATTTTTGCGAAAAGTAGTCTCTAGGTACCACCATCGATCGTCCTTTTTGAAAGACAAATTTTTACAAATACTTAGCGATCAGATCATTGTAAGTGAGCGATTCTGAATTTAGTTTTTCTTCTTTTGCTTTCTCTTTTTGATTATTAACGGGTCTTTTTTGTGATTTATTTTTTGCTTTTTTTCGCCGACTATTCGCCCATTTCCCTCTTTGTTGTGTCTTTACTTCTTTGTATTTTTCAGAATTTTCGAGATCAAAAATATCGACGTCCATCGTTTCCGCAAAACTATTTGAATAAATTAAAAGTTCATCCAAACGGTTTAAAAGTGCCCGCATTTGGATATTTTCTTTTGTCTTTAATCGATACAATTCCAAAATAATATAGCGAATTAAGGCACTATCCGTTGCTGAATCTTCCACTGCTAACAGTTCTTTTAAGTCTTCTAATGCCTCTCTGTGTTCAGGATCAATATAAATTTGCAGCCGTTCTTTTGTCATTCCTTTTTCCCTTCCAAGATAAATCTTATATCTCTTCTTTAAAATAAATTTAAACCCCAAACAATTACGATTGCTATACAATCAAGTATAAACTCAATTAAATTCTCATTCCCTCTTGTATAACTTTTTAAAATAAAACCAGGTTCTTTTGAAGAAAAACCTGAACGATAATTAATAGGGATTAATAGCCCAAGCAGTATCCCTATTAATAAAAGATAAAAAGGCCAGCTTGGAGAAATGTCCCTATATAAAATAGCAGCTATGATCGAAATACAAAAAATAATAATCTGAGTGATTTTTATAATCACAAATTTTTTGCCTTTTCTATTCATTATTGAACCCTCAACTTTCTCAACATAAAAAAATTTAAAAATAAAAAAAGAGAAGAGATAATACGCACTTCTTCCCATTTCTCTATACATTTTCATAGAAAGACATAAGTTACTTGTGACAAAATTAAAATTATAAAAGTAATCAAGCTGATTACAAACAAGATTCTCCAGAATAAAGACTTTTCTTTTTGATACATTTAAAAAAATAAAAAGCATAAATCGGTTAAATACACATGCAAATACGCCCCTAAATTATCGGTTTTATCAATTCGTTTCACATCGACAAACCCATGAGACCAAAGTTGCGCAAATGTTTCATTGGGATATAAACACTTTTCAAATGTGGAAATTTTAGCAGCATATGAATATACCAAGACCCACACCCTTTTGGTTCCAATACTTTTACAAATTCAAATTTGCTCTTGTTTTTAACATTTAGTTTAATATCATTAAAAAACACAAAAGAGCTGCTTTATTTAAATTTAATTTATAGTAGGTTTTCTTAAATAAAATGGTCAGTAATTTTTTTCAGATTGGGATATCTTCAAAGCCAAATTATATCCAACGAAAAAAATGATAAATTTGACTACTAAATTGGTAGTTGGTAAAGACTGTAAAGTATATTCTCCAAAGAATAAATCTATAAGCACGATAAAAACTAACACAATGATAGATATTAAAAAGCTTTTAGCAAAATATTTCATACAGCCCCCTTTTCTATTCAATGTAAGAATACAATCGTTAAATATCCAAAGATAGTTTAGCGGTTGTACAGATATAAATTAAAAATAATTGGAAATATCAAATATATTTAAGAATAAGCTAACATAATTTTCTTTGAAATTATCCAAGAAAGGCTCTTTTTTTGTTATTAGCTTATAAAGACTTACTAATGCTGATAAAATAATGCAAAGCATGGAGTATAGTATAACAAATAACAGAACTATGATTACTACTTTAGTTAATTTTTCCATGAAGATGAAGTCCGTTTTTTAGAAAATATTTTGGATAATATAGTGATAATTAAAACTCCTAATAAATACGAAAAAAAGTATACAAAGAAATCAGTTAACAATTTTATTAATGAAAGATCATTTAGGGTTAAGTCTTTACTTAGAAGATCAATAGAATAATTAACTATATTTAAAACAAGAGACATTAGTGCTGCAGTAGCTAGATGTTTCATTTTAATCCTCCTTTTTTATATTATTGTGATTAAAGTATTCCTTGTTAGTAGAATATTGAATTGAAATCAAAAATTTCTTAAAAAGGAACTTAGAAGAATGCCAGCAATAAAACCTAACAATACTAATATGACGGTTCTAAATTTTTTATTTTTCATATAAAATTCTCCTTTGGTAAAGTAGTTTAAAAAATAAAATATAATAAAACACCTAAAGAGAGTATTAGAGTAAATTCCATTACCCTTTCAGCAACTAAATTATTTTTCTTAAGAAAAATAGTTTTAATTTTGTAAGGATTCCAAAATGATTGTCTTGCATAACTTGGTGGGTATACGTAGTCTAAGAGCCCATTGATTATAAGTAATGGTAATCCCTGTATTAAATTACCTTTGAATACTAAGTAAACATAGTAGATAAGCAATGATAATTGAGCAATTCTGAGATATCTAATATTGGTAATGTGATAATTCATGATAACACCCTTTCTTTAAAAATTATCTCACATTAAAATGCTTAGTCAAATAAAAAATAACTTGATAATTATTTATAACTTGATAACCGATAAATAAGTCTAATTAAAAAATGTTAATAAGAGTGAACATAGTCAGCAATTGATTTCAAAATTGCTGGCTTTATTCTGCTTTAATATAAAATCATAGAAACTGTAATCGATGAGCACAAAAAAAGATCTCCCTAGTTTCCGCTAGAAAGATCAAACAAACTATTATGTCCTTATTAATTATAAGTAAAAAAATATGAATTACAAAGAAAATGCTTATTTACTATTTGAGGGGTGATTTATTGAGTAATCGTTCTCCACCGAATAATTGAAATAATTTTTAGAAAGGATGTGTAAATCATAAATGAGAAGTTTTAAGGCAAAGAAATTTTTCTTTTTAACACTTATCTTATCTTTTGTTTTCTTGATAACAATCGGGAATATTCATAGTGTGATTGCTATTGAATCGACTACTCCGCCTGAAGAAGATCAAGAAAAAACGAAGGTATCTGACCAGGTGCTTAATCAAGCTGAAGAATCAGCTGTCGTACAAGGTGCAGATGGGTTGTTATACGTGGTGGCAGACAAATCAGACAAAGAACAGCTGATTTCTTCAGATACGCCACAAATCGCTGAAAAAACAGAAGGCGATTTTACAGCTGTTGAAGTAGGGATTGATGAAAAACGGCAAGAAAAAGCAGATCAGGCAGATCAAGAAATCAAAGAATTTGATGAAATTGATTTAGATGATGTTGAATCGCTGCAATCGGCAGTCAATAGTGAAGATCTTCCATTTATTGAAGAAGATCAAGTTGCTGAAGAATTGTCAAAAGCAAAAGATTTAGAGGAATCCGAACAGATCTTGATGCAAACACGTTTCTTTTATGCTGAAGAGATCCTCAATCAAACGAACAACTTGAATGATGTTCCTTCTATGCTGAAAGAAAGCAAAGTTGCCTTATTAGCTTCGGTATCAAAAACAGTATCTGAAACAACGATCAATCCGCCTTCTGGTTATCCTTGGCTAATGTATATAGTTCGTAGCAATGGCTATTCTTATACAGAAGATCGTGGGATTCGCCGGACGATCGATGGAAAAGATGCCTTTTGTTTACAAGCCGGGGTAACAGCCACTAAGACCTATACAGATGCCGGAAAGCAGCGATGGATGGCTGCACAGATTCTTGTTTGGGAAAACTCGAATGAGAAACCGAAAAGCATTACAATCACACCAAATCATAAAGCCGGCGTGACTGATTGGAAAAGCAAAATGACAACTCGTGCAAACCAGATCCGTACACGCCCTCAAGTTAGGTGAGGTGGATTCTTCAAATAAAGTAAGTAAATTGTCAGAAATTCTTGCTAGCGGAACGTATGAGAAAGTATATTCTAGTGGCAAATTTAAAGATTAATAGAAATGAATAAAAAGGCAGATCAAGCAATATTAAAATTATTTGATCTGCCTTTTTTATTTATCATGGTTTTACTTATTTAAGTCGTCTATTTTTTTCTCTAACATATCTATCTTTTTTTCAAGCTTTTTTGTGTCATATCGGACAACTGCTAAGGCTCCTAAGTAGATAGCTACTAAGGGTAAAAACGTTAATAGAAATTCGCCTGATATTTCCATATTTTACACCTCAAATTTATTAGTATAGATAATTTTTCTATAAATCAATTCTTCTCTTAATTCTTTTTCTTTTTAGGTAAGGTTCTTCGTAATCTAAAAGCTTCTGATAAACAAAATCCATAGGCTTACTAGAAGCTAGTCCCAGGCAGTAAATAAAGGTTACTGGTAGAGAATCTACGGTTTTATTTCTTGTTATCCAACTGGAAACAGTTCCTTGTTTAAAACCATAGAGGTCACAGAATGTTTCTACTGGCATAGCTAGATGCTGAATAACGTACATATTGATGGGATGTGTGTATACAAAAGTATTAACTTTCATAGTGGGAAAGCAACTCCTTACATATATAACTGCATTTGCATTAATATTAATCTATTAGATCAAAACACGCAACTAAGGGGTGGGTTGAGGCTTTGTTTTCTGTCCAATGGACTTTTTTATTCAAAATACAATTTGTATGTAATAAAGGAAGCTTTGGACAATAAAACGCTTTAATGTTAAAATAATGCTGTAACCAATATTTGGAAGGAGTTGTTTTTTTGTTAAAAAATGGTAAATTTCTTATGTTTTTTGGAACGTTACTCCTAGGTTTAACTTCGTTCATTGGTTTTGGTCAATTAGTTAGTGCAGAAGAGACAGGTAGCATAGTTGGCAACGAAAAAGAGGAAGTAGTCATTAGTCAAGATTTGACAAAAGAGGAGTTAATATTAGAATTAGCGACTAATTCTAATATTACAAAAGAGCAAGCAGAAGAGTTATTGTTTCCTAGCTCAGTAAGAGCAAAAAGAAGTGTAGAAGTGGAAGAATCTAATTACGCCGTTGTGAAGGCAGCATGGCAAGATCGAACAATATCAGATTATTTTGGAAGTTCAAGACAGGTTTATTTTTATTGTAGAACTACTGAAGGTGGAGGATTTCGAGCAATAAAGGAAATAGTTTACGCAGGATTTAATGCTGGTGACAAATCTTTTAAAGGAACACTACAATATGCTTTGCCAGATCCTAACCGTATTCACTATACATTAAATGGTGATTTACACCATAATGGTACAATAAACGCTTCTGGAGGTATTTCAATTGGTGTTGGTGGCTCTTCTAGCATGGATTTTTCAATTGGAGGAAGCAGCTCATTCTATCAACACTTATTCAGAAATCTAGATTTATACTTTTAAAAAAATAAAAAGAAGGAGCAACTCTCCTTCTTTTTTATTTTGCTATTTTGTCTAGGTGATTTTTTAAACTATTCAATTTATCATTATCTTTTTCTGGAACATCATATTTTTTATCAGAATCGATTCCTTCTGTTAAAGTGTTATTGGAAATGGTATATTTATTTATCACTTTATTGTCTTTGTACATTTCGATAGTATAGTGACCATTTGGAGTAACTTTATTAGTATCTATAACATCAATTTTTTCGTTGCTAATTACGGCATTTAAATCTGTTATGATTCGTTCTTGCTCCTGTGAATCATTAATAGTTGCAACACGTTCTTGCTCATTTGTAGATTTCTCGTTAGCAATGGTTACCTCTATTTTATCTATTTCGTCACTTTTTACAGTATTTAGCTTATTGTTGTTACATGCACCCAGCAAAACCAAAAATAGTAAAGACAGTCCTAACAGAGCAGCAGTTCTCTTCTTTTTCATTATATTTCCTCCTAAAATATTTGAAATCGTTTCATAACTACCATCTTTTATCTGTATTCTTGTTAATTATACTATTTTAAATATCTATATACAATTTATATATATTGTCAGTTAAAAAATACTTTTATTAAGCTGATTCATTTACCTTTTTAGGGGTACATGGAACATCCATACAGAAAATAGCGGTAAGGAAATTATCATATACTTTTTATCCTTCAATATAGAATTAGGGAAATATAGAAAGTTCTATATTTCCCTAATTCTATATTTTATTCTTCTATGTTCCATGTACCATTTATGGGATTTATTGTTGCTCTTTCATTGTTCAAGTGACCCTTAAATCTAAATATTTTTACAGAAAAGTTACTTTTCTCTATTCATAGTTTTTCTTCTAAGAACTTCAAACTGATTTTCAAATGTCCGTTGTTGCTCATTTGTTAATGAATCAATTAATATTGTTAAGGCTCTTGAAACTATTTCTTTTTGGTTTTCTCCAATACCTATTAAAGAAAGAGCATTGATTTTATCACGTAAGCTTTATAGTATTAGCCCTTCTCAAAAATCTATTAAATCTATTTTGGCTTCATAAAAGCTATTTAAGATATCCCTTTACAAATTAAAGCGATATTCGTACAATTTTATTGAAAACATTATTGTTGCCAATTAAAGTACAAAAAAATGTATACAGGAGGAAAAGTATGAAAAAGAAGTTAGCGTTAATTTTTGCAGTTGCCAGTTTCGTTGTACCTACCGTAGCATTAGCTGCTGATGTAGGGGGCGGAGAATGGCACTATGGGGTTGGTTATACAGATACTTATGGATATTCTAACTATTATCACGAAACCAAAAAGCATAGTGCAACAGTATCATCAGATACCAAAACTGTCACTGTAACTCAAAAGAAAGATATTTGGGCAAAAGCTAGTATCACAAAAATTCCACCTACCGGTATGAACTATTACTGGAAAACTTTTTAGTGATAACAAATAAGCCTGAAATAGACTCTGTGAGCCTGTTTCAGGCTTATTTAAATCTAAGAACTCGATGTAGGAGTGACGTCAAACCATGAAAAAAATATCATATTTCTGTTTACTAATTGTTATCACATTTTCTGCTCTTTTATTATCTAATGTTTACGAAACAAAAGATACTATACGGCTTAATGAAATTGAGATGAAAGATCCTTCTTTTCGTTTTTATGTAAAAGACTCACAAAAATCTATTCAAGAACAACTTTCTTTTTTTGAAGAACTAGCACAGAATGAACACGTTAGTATTTTCAGAACAGATGTCCGAAATAACATTATTGTTAAATCAGTGGTTTTTGATAAAAAGAGCTTTCCTTTTAATGAATTTAATTTGCCTCATACGGATTTATTTGCTGAAAAATCTGAGATTTATAAAAACTATGGATCCGTAGAAAATAATAGTTCAGCCAAAATACCTACATTTACTAAATCAAAAATACTGCTACAATCATTGGAAAATTATTATAAAGATAGTAGTGTCTCTTTGAACGGGATTTATTCTGTGGTGGGTACCGATGATTTGAATTCCGAAAAAATCATGAATCAATTAAGTGAATTTTTTGGTGTAAGTCAAGAAGATCTTCTCTCAAAACCTATACAACAAGAAGTAGGCTTAGTTAATAGAAGTCTTATGATATTTATAGCTATTATCATAAGTACATTTTTAATTTTGATAATTGTTAATATCTACACTCCGTTAATGCAGTTAAAAAGAATAGGCGTATCCAAGTTGAATGGTATTCCCAATTTAAGTATTTTTTTTGATTTCATTAAAAACTCCTTGTTAGTAATAGTTATAGCTAGTTTAGTTATAGATATCTTTTTATATTTTTATTATGATTATCACCCCTATCAATTCTTTTTGTATTTGATTTTATCCCAAATAGTCATAATTCTTTTGTTTCTACTTACAAATACTTTTACTTTTTTAACAATTAGGAATGTAACTATTTCTAAAATGCTTAAAAACTTTTTGAATTTCAAGTTCGGCGTTATGATATGCTACTTTGTAAAGTTGATGATTTCTTTTTTAGTTACAATGATTCTACTGCAAGTTTCTACTGACATTGATACTTTAATTAAACAGTACAAAATAAACGATTCCTGGCAAAAAAACGGAAATGTTTTAACGTTAGAAACATATAAATTAGTAGATGATGATTTTCAAAATTTTTTACTAAGTAATGGGAAATTCGAGGAAAAATTAGCAAATCTTTATGCTGAGTTAGAAGAAAAAACTGATGTTAATTTTATATACAGTACAGTAGTAAATCCGAACCGTAATCTTGCTGTTCCAGATCCTCATATGTATACCGAAGACGAGACCTATGAAGTGATGGAAGTAAATGATAACTATATAGAATCTTTAGATTTGTCTATAGACGGATCTTCTGTATCCTCTGGGAAAGATGATCCACGTATATTTTTTGTTCCTAAGTCATACAAAGATAACAAAAACATTGTTTATTTGTGTCAAAATATATTATTTGATAGTTTCGATTCAGAGCAGCAAGAAGCTATACCTCTAGAAGATCTATCAGTAACAATTAATTATTATGATGATAAAGATTTTGAAGTATTTTCGTATGCTGAATCAGAAAATCCGATTTTTACAAAACCTATCTTTATGACCATGAATTCAACGGATATTACCTGGTATGAAAAGATCTTGTTAGCAAATACTGGATTAAATAATCCTTTGAAACTTGAAAATACCAAAAGCAATCAGGAAGTCGTAAAAAATATTATCGATAAAGATAGCTATAAAAATCTTAATTTGAAGTTCTCCTCCATTAATTCTATTTTAGGTGATATTACTTCATCATATAAACAAAGCATTCAAATATTTAGTGTTATTTTGGTTTTCCTATTTTTATTAAGCGTATTTACCTCCGTATTTTTAGTTAATTGCATTGTCTTCAGCGATCGTAAGAAAATTGCGATTCATAAATTATTTGGTTTTAAACTTTTTGATAGATATAATACACTCTTCATTATTTTTAGCAGTATTTATCTTGTTCAATTACTTTGCGTTTTCCTTTTTTCCAAAACAATATTACTTATTCCTTATATACTTTTAACCCTGTTGATAGACGGTACGGTTATCGTTCAAGTTATCATGAGAAAAGAGAAAAATAGTCTATCTACTGTTCTGAAAGGAGAATAAAAATGATCGAGTTAAAGAATGTAAGAAAAAGTTATGGAGAGCATATTATATTTGAAAATATTAATCTTATGATTGAAGAAGGAGAAATGATCGCTATTACAGGTGAAAGTGGTTCCGGAAAATCAACTTTACTAAACATAATCGGTCTAATTGACGATTTTGATGCTGGCGAGTATTTACTTGAAAATAAAAAAAATATCAAAATTAATTCAAAAGAATCTCAAAGAATAATTAGAGATAAGATAAGCTACTTGTTCCAAAATTTTGCTTTAATTGATAATGAGACTGTCACAGAAAATTTAATGATTGCATTAAAGTATCATTCTAAAAATAAATCTGAGAAAAAAAGACTTATCCATGAAGCACTTTTAAATGTAGGGTTGGATGGTTATGAGAAGAAAAAGATATTTGAACTATCTGGTGGTGAACAGCAGAGAGCTGCGATCGCTAGAGCGCTTATCAAGCCTAGTAAAGTACTGCTAGCTGATGAACCCACTGGCTCGCTTGATTTCAAGAATAGAGATGAAATTCTAAATTTGTTAAAAGAGATAAATAGATCCGGTAAAACTGTTGTAATTGTCACTCATGATCCGGAAGTAGCAAATTGTTGTTCTAGAATAATAAGCATATGATTAATTAAATTAAAAAAGCTCATGTCCCCTATTATTGGGGCATGGGCTTATTCTTTTCTTTTATTTTTACTTTCTTCAATATAGAATGCCTTATTATCAATTTCTTTAGTTCTGAAACTTGCTCCACTATGATCTCTATTGGAGTTATTTAAGCCTCCTAGACCAGTGTTTACCATTGATCCCCATCCTTTGTGCGGATCTTTTCCTTCTTGTCTAAGTTCCCAATTTTTTTTTCGCATTTTGTCTAACTTTTCTTGTTTCCGTTTAGCAAAAAAATCCCTGATATTACTCATTAGTAAATCGCCTCTCTTTCCATATATTATTTAAATAGTTTGTTTACTATTTATAATAATACTCTTAATTACATTTAATGTAAAATTTTAAAAAATCGTTATTAAATATATAAACGTTATTATCCAGCAAGATTATATAAGACAATGTTGAAATATTATGATATGCACTTTTTAATAAATCGCGTCTACTATTCGTTAAAGCTTAATAGTTCAAATTATAAAAAAAGAGAAATATGATAATATATCTTTTTAAAAATCAGCTACTATTTCTATTAAATTGTTCTAGGGCTTCTTTGGTTTACGGTTACACATTCAATATAACCAAAAGAGAAAAAGAGAAATTTCTCTTTTTCTCTTTTCAAAATATTTTATTCTTCTGAAGATTGGTAATAATTCTTTGTGCCCTCTCGTCAAAATTATTCTCTAAGTAGAACTGAGCCATTCGTCTAATAGTATTATATTCTTTAGTCCCATCAAAATCGCTAAAAATTTCAATCAAGCTTTTGATATCTGGATCAACTTTAATAGTTTTTCTGTCTTTAGCAGTCCAATCTTTTTGATCGTAATTTTCAATATTATTATTTGATTGCGTTTCAGGAATTTCGTTAGCAATCCTGGGTGTTTCAACCATTCTATTAACAGTTGGACGTTCTTTCTTTTTTCGATTTGTTAGTGCCATATTAAGTACCTCACTTATTTAGTTCGTATTGAGACAAATCAAGTTCCCGTGATAACTTTGTTAGTTTGTTACCATCCAAGTATTTTGGAGTATACTTATAGTTCTCTGGTATATCGCCATATTTTTCAAACAGAGCAATTCGCTCTTCAATTTCGGTGAAAATATCAGCAAATAAAGCAAATACCTTTCTATCATGATAGTCAACAACTGTGATTCCATACTCTGGATACTCTTCTAATCTTTTTTGATTGTTTACAATAGCATTAAAAGTAAAATTTTCTCCAAATGCTTCCTTTGTATTTTCAATTATTGATTCATGTAGCTCTCGTTTTGGTTGTAAAAGGAAAGGTAATAATCCCAAAACTTCGCCTTTAAAATCGTCACCAAAATCGTCAATAAGTGTTTGAAGATACTCGTTAATTATATCTAAAGAACCTTCAAAGGAATATGTTTTTGTTTCTTGAGTAATAACAAAATAATCTGCACAAACCATTGCATTATCAACTTTAATATCGGTACTGGGACCAACGTCAATCCAAATATAATCATATTCTCCTTTGATTTCTTCTAGTAATTTCGAAAAATGAAATGTTCTATTTTTTTTATACAATGGATCAATTAAATCGCCATTTAAATCCTTCTCTTTTGGATATAAATCTTCTAAGAGATCGCCATAATCAGCCATATCTCTTCCACCAGCAATCATAAAAAGGTTATCTGTAAGTTTTACAGTAGCTTTTTTTAAAGCGTTAGGTACACCTTCTGATGCGTCTTTAATCGCTTGGAAAATAGATGTAGGGAAACTTACGTCAAATGTTTTACCTACAACACTTGTTGCATTTCCTTGTATATCCCAATCAATTATCAATACCTTATTGTTAAATTGTAAAACTGGTAATGTTGCAACAACTGCTTCTTCAGTCGTTGAAGTGGTTTTCCCCACTCCACCTTTTTGATTAGCGTTAATTAATACTCTACAGCGTTTAGTAGGCTTTAAGAGTTCCTCAGACATAACGATCCTCCGATGTAAAATGTATTTTTTCTCCTAAATACATTTTACCATAGTTATTTTCTTATGTATATGATAAAATGTATTTAGGAGAATTTTTCAATTTTCTTTTTAAAATAATCACTAAAAAGAGAAAAAGGAGTAATTTCTCTTTTTCTCTTTTTCTCTTTTAGGTTTAACGCAATCTCTTTTTAAGAGAAAAAGAGATTTTTCCCTTTATTTATTTTGTTGTAAGCATGAAATACATGGTAAGAACTTAGGAGTTTTTCTCCTTTTCTCTTTTTCTCTTTGTACCTTTTTCTCTTTATGAATTATAAATAAAAGTAAATATACACAAGGGGATTTTTCTCTTTTTCTCTTTTTCTCCTAAAATCTTTTTTGCTTTAAACCGTTTACAAGCTACTTTATTAACAAGTATAGTTATACCATTAAGATTCTTAAAAATATTTATGTCGCTATCTTTAAATGTTTTTCAATTAATTATTTTAGGATCCACAATGCATGAAAGATATACTGTAAATCATTATTTACGAAAATCAAAAATTTTAAGTGTGAATTTAGAGAAAAAAAACTGTTCACGAATTGGAGTACGTGAACAGTAGCAACTATACAAACTAAAAAAAGATTGTATAAGTTTGAGATAAAATAAACAATTTGGTTGTGGTTTATTTTATCATAGTTGCTACCTTTTTTGAATAGCATATTTTACTGGGGGAACAATTATGACAGAATTTAATTTTTATAAATCAAAAGAAATATATAGAGAAAAATATTACCAAATGCCTAAAGTGTTTTTTACAAATAAACAATATTTTAATCTATCGAACGATGCAAAGATTGCCTATATGTTGTTGAAAGATCGTTTTGACTATTCGGTTAAAAATAATTGGGTTGATGAAGATGATAATATTTACTTTATTTTTACGGTTACAGAATTGATGAATTTACTTCATTGCCGAGAAGGTAAAGTATCAAAGATCAAAAAAGAGTTAGAACAAGCGGGATTACTGAAACAGAAAAAAGGTCGGTTAAACAATGTTGACGGGAAAATTAAAACAACGCCAAATTTACTCTATCTTGGAAAGCCTGAAGTTACGACTGAAGATATCTTCAAGATCAATCAGGAGGAAGATTCTTCCACCGTACGTGCGAAAAACGCAAATACGGTAAAAGACCTTGAAATCAATGATTCTACCGTAAATGCGAAAATCGCAAATACGGCAAAACCTAGTAATACCAATGGTTCAACCGTAAATGCGGAAATCGCAGACAATCTATTCTATTCTTCTAGTTCTTTAGACACTAATAGACACTCTATAGACACTAGAGAAGCCGATCAAAATTCTATTTTGCTTGAAAATTTCGTGTATCTGATGCAAGACAGCAGCGTTGCTACTTTCATACCAGAGAATGTACTAAACTTAATTAAAACTTTTTCAAGTACATTCAAAGAAGCCCAACAAACTGTAAAAATCATTCATAATGCAAAATTTAAAGCAGAACAAGAAGCGGATCAAAAGCTCGTTTTTGAAGAACTTGAAAATTATGGTGTTAATACGAATGAACTCTATCGAACAATGTTGAAGGCGTATCAAAAAGGAAAAACAGAAGAAGTGGATAGTCTATCGAATTTAATTTTTATTTACGTTAAAAACTGGTTTAAGGAAAAAGCTGCACCAGCTGTAAAAGCATATTATGATCGAGATTTTCCTGGTCAAACAAGAATACCTATGCATGATTGGTCAATTTCTGACTGTGATTGATAAATTAAAATAACGGAATTTAAAAATAGTCATTCAAAAATTTCACAAGTAGAAAATCGTTATTTTGGGGTTAAAATACAGATTTTCAGGTAGACCAATTTTTATTCACAAAGTAACTGCTGAAAATCCTTGAGAATAGTAGAAGTTGGGATAGTCGAGATTATGTTAACTGATGTGTTAAATAACTATTTTATAATTTCAGAACTCAATATATTTATTTTACGCAAGTTAATATCTAATTCGAGATAAAACTGATTGTCTAAATTTGTAAGTTCTTTACAGACTATTTTTAATTTTTTAAGAGACCAAGAAGTGAACTCAATTAAATCCATTTCTATTGGACTTTCAATTAACACCTTCTTACTAAGTGGTAGTTGAATTATCTCAATTTTATAATCATCTGAAATTATAAAATCTCCTGATATTTCGTCTACTGTTAGATTTTTATATTCGCTGTTAGATTCATAATCAATAAGTGAACTGTTGACACTGTTTATTTCATATAAATAATCTGAAGTAAGAATTAGTATTCTATTGTTTTTTTTAGAAAAAGAAACACCTCTAGGAGCTCCTCTAAAAACTCCACACCACTCATTAGAATCTTTTTCTATGAATTCAACATATGTCCAATCAGCTGAGTTCCAATTACTCTCTACGTCAAAAATTGTTTCTTTATATTTGCCTGAATATGGCTGTTCAATTAGTTTGGATTCTATTATCATTCTTGTCACCTCTCAAAACTGGACTTATATTTTTACTACTTAGTTTAGCAAATAAATTCAACTTAGTATAAAGCAAAGTTATGTTGACTCTAATAGATTTTACGAAAAAGAACAGAGAATACCTTGAAAATTATCAAGAGACCTTAGAATAAATAAAAGAGCTTTTTTATCATAACAATAATAGATCATTTTAATCAAACATTTATGGAATTATTTTTTCTTATTTGTTTGGTATATATATTTCATTTTTATACCTCAGAAAAAAATGTGATTTTATCTCTAAATAATAGATTATTTAAGGATAAAGTGATAATATGTATATAAGAGTTGAGAAAAAATCTCAAAAACAAAAGAGGTGTTTTTATGATTATCGAATTTAAAGTTGAAAACTTTAAATCAATAAAAGATGAGCAAAAATTAAGCTTTATAGCAACAGGTATTAAAGAAATTCCTGGATCCATAAAACAATATCAAAAAGACAACATAAAAATTTTAAAATCTGCAACTATGTATGGAGCAAATGCTAGTGGTAAATCAAACATCATTGACTCCATTAAGTTTTTTCAACGCTTTGTCACAACTTCCTTTAAAGAGTCGGAAGGAAACGATAAAATAAATGTTTTACCTTTTATTTTTTCTGAAGAAAATAGAACAAAACCATCTAATTTTGAAATCTCTTTTTTCCTCACAGATACTGAAATTGTGACATATGGATTTTCAGCTAATGAAGAAAAAGTTTTAAAAGAATATTTATATATGAATGATAAAGAGTACTTTTTAAGAGACGATAACGGATATAAATTTATTAAAAATATGGAATCTCAGTGGTCAATTAGAAAAGAACTTCTAAATGATAATTCCTTATTCTTGTCTTTATTAGCAAGTACAAATGATGAACTAGGTAGTCGCATTTTTAATTGGATCAAAAATGATATTATAGCTTTTTCTGCATTGAGAAATTTAAATGATTATAAAACCAAAGCTTTTTTAAAAGATAATAATTCTTTAAGAAAACAAATTATACGATTAACCAAAATAGCAGATTTAGATATAAAATATATTGATACTATTGAAAATAACGAGCTTCCAGATTTAGATATGCTTCCAAAAGAATTTTTGAACAAATTTTTAGAAGATAATAAAACTCTCTTAACAACAACACATGATTTAAAGAACAATATCGGTGAAAATATTGGCGAAGTTACTATTAAAAGTGGTATTGATAATTTTGAATCTGCGGGTACTATTCAATATTTAGCACTACTAGGACATATTATTGACTCTATTAATAATGGAAAAACTCTTATTATTGATGAGCTAGGAGCACAATTTCATCCCATTATGTCTAGAGCAATAATAAATCTATTTAATGATTCAAAAAATCAAAAAGGACAGCTATTTTTCACTACCCATGATGTGACTAATCTAACCAATGATATTTTTAGACGTGATCAAATTTGGTTCGCCGAAAAGGATAAATTTTCTAGTACACAAATTACTTCTTTAATAGAATACAAATTTAATAACGCAAAAATAAGAAATGATGAAAATTATTCTAAAAATTATATGCAAGGGAAGTATGGTGCTATTCCTTTTATTAACTTCTCATATAGTGAATTATTTGATGAAGATAGTTCATTGGAAAAGGATGGTGAAGTAAGTAATGGTCAAATTTAGTAGATCTGTTGAAACTAAAAATGCTTTACCATCAATTCTAATTGTCTGTGAAGGGCAAAGAACTGAACCTAATTATTTTAAATCTTTTCCTGTCGTAAACAAGACGGTAATCAAAGGTACTGGGAGAAATACACTATCACTTGTTGATTATGCAATTAATGAGAAAAAGAAAGGAGAATATGATCAAACTTGGTGTGTATTTGATGAAGATAGTAGAATCCAAGATTTTGATAATGCTATTAGCAAATGTCATAGTAATGGCATTTTTCCAGCGTATTCAAATGAATCTTTCGAATTATGGTATGTTCTTCATTTTGAAGATATACAATCGTATACAGGTCTAACTAGACATCAATATTGCTCCAAACTGGATACTTATCTTCCAACTAAAAGAAAAAAAGATAGACCTAAATATTGTAAAAATGATGAGAATAATTATGATCGATTACTATCATACCAAGATATTGCATTAAAAAGAGCAAAAAGACTTGAAGTTCAATATCCTAGTACTACTCCTTTTCATCAACAAAAACCTGTAACATCTGTTCATAAATTAGTTGAAGAGTTAAATAAATTTCTCAAATAAAAAAATTATATTTTAATAGTGTACAAGGTTCATTATTTTTTTTAATACTAATAAAAATTTTAATTATATGAAAGGAGTTCTTCAATTATGGTAAGATGTACAGCACCTGTCCGAGGTCACCGAACAGCAAGTGCTGCAGCTGATTGTCCAGCATGCAGTGGTAGAAATCGATATGGGGGGAATAACTATTTTAGCAATTACAGTATACCTTCAAGTTCTGGAAGTTCTAAACGACATATTAGTAGTGGTAACCCACAATCTAAAAGAAGGGCAAGTTGGTCACCCTCTATTTCGACAGTTTTATATACGCCGGCACAAATAAAAACCCTTACTCCAGTTCGTAAAAATGTAGAAATAAGAGCTGATAAAGTTGATTTACGAGATGTTTTTCTTTGTCATGCTTGGGATGATCGTAAGAATTCTGCAAAGTTATTACATGACCTATTAGAATCAAATGGTGTTTCTATTTGGTTTAGTGAAAAGGATGTTGCTTTAGGAGCTCCTTTACTTAGGGAAATTGATAAAGGTTTAGCCAACTCTCGTGTTGGAATTGTACTTGTTACTCCGTCATTTCTTAAAAGAATTAAAGGTGAAGGTATAGCAGATAAAGAACTTTCTGCTTTACTTGCTCGAGATTTACTTGTTCCTATTGTACATGAAACAACTTTTGATGATCTTAGGGAAATTAGCCCACTGCTTGGATCTCGTAGTGGTTTAAGTACTAATGAAGATTCTATGGATACTATTGCTACTAAACTAGCTGAGCTAGTTTTTGTTGAATCATAGATATAAAATAAATCGGAGTTATACTAAATGAGGTATTATTTTTGATACCTATTACTATACATGGAGTTATAGAGTTTAGTAAGAATTTCAATACGGAAAAATACTTTTTATTGGAAGATAGAAGGTATTTTTTTATGTTCAGTAAAAAATTGAAAGTTATCAGCTTTGTATCAAGTAGCTTTTAATGCCGGAAACCTGTTGATTAGCTTCCATGGTCAAGCACTAACATACGATGCCAATTGGAATTGTCTATGTGATGAAAAATATAGCTACGATTAGGATAAAGCGGATCGTTTGGGAGGGATAGCAAAAAAGAGAAAATCAACCATCGTTATGAAGGTGGTAGCATAAAAGAGTGTTCATTTGAAAATCAGTTTTAAAAGTATTTGGGCAAATTCTCGACGGGGTCAGAAACTTAAAAGTTTTTGATTCTTTTTTTTGTTTGGATTTTCATTTAATGGAAATTATTTTTATAGAATGATCATTTGCTTTTTCATGTTTATAAACGATCGCTTTTATATGTATGTTTTTGGGTTGCTCCATTTTAGAAATGAATTCATAGACTTATAAATAAATCTGTGATATTTTTCTATTTATTAATTAAATATTTTTTAAGGCTATAATTTAATTAAAGAGTTGATTAGTTAATAATACTAATATAATCAAAACGTATCTTAAGGATATGATTACTGATTATAACAGGAGAGGATGTCTACTTTGTCGGAATTAAGAAAGTCTGAGTATCAAGTTCTTTATTATTTTTATGAGTTCAATCAATCGATAACGAAACATGAGTTGTTAGAATTAGTACCAAATTTAAATAGAAACACAACAGCTTCTGTAATAAGTAATTTATTAAGTAAAGGATATTTGGAAATAGGAGAAATTAAATATTCTAAAAACGTTTTAGCAAGAGCATATAGACCTTGTATTCCTCTAACAGATTTTTTAAAAGATGAGTTTGGGAAAGACATTGTTGAACGAATAGTAAAACATGAACTAGATATATTAGAAGATCAACAACAATTAGAACAATTATTAGGCCTTATAGCCAGAAGGAAAAATACTTTAAAAGAAAAAACTAGGTCGTTGCTAACATAAAAAAATTTTCTATATGAGATAAACTAATTTTATAGCTATATGTTTTTATATTATAATTGTGTTAATATTGTATTTATAGGAAGTTATATTATATAAAAGAGGTGCCATCTATGGGAAATAAACAAACTTTTTTAATATTTTTAATTCTTGTCGGAATACTTCTATCAGGATGTTCATCTAATAATTATTCTACAGAAAAAATTGATAATACCAATACAAGTGAAGTATCAAAAGAAGATAAATCAACTTATGAAGATAACATTAAAAACTTGTTGAAAATATCACCAGATGAATTAGAGAAGGAATTGGAAAGAAGTAAAGATGCTACTTTTTATGTTTACTTTGGACGTGCTACTTGTCCTTACTGTAGAGAATTTATAAAAGATCTCAAATATTATACTTTGAATAAAGAGAATATGGTTTACTATATTGATACTGAAAACACTGATATAGATTCTTCAATTCAACGTATAAGAAAAGAGTATCAAGTAGAGTTCGTACCGACGTTCATAAAATTCGAGAAAAAAGTTAGTTCTGTTTTTAATTCTGATGAAGAGAACTTAGCAGAATTTATGAAACAGTAGAATAATATGTATGTGGTAAAATAAATTAACAAATAAAGTTGATATGGAGTGATGATATGATAGCTATTTTTAATTATATAGTCTCAAATATTACAAATTGGAAAGGAAAAACTTCAAGAGCAAAGTATTGGCAGATATTTTTCGTTGTATTTGTTGTTGGATTTATTCTAGAAGTAATCTCAAGACAGATGACTGGAATATCGCTAATTCAGCAAAGTTTTTATTTCAAATATACGAGTTTGTTACACTTGATACTATTTTTACTGTTTACTTTTCTTAATCTAATGCTGTGGGTATTTCAGATCAGAAGATTAAATGACTTAAGTTTTTCTAGGTGGATTGTATTAGTAAATTTAATACCTATAGCCGGTCCTACAATAATGACACTATTAATGTTAAAAAAAGGGAAAACACCTTAGATTTATAATTGCTTGAATAGTCTAACCAAAAGGGTACTTTTTTCGAAACTTATTGCCAAAAGTAAATAATACAGTGGCTATTTTGATATCCGCTAGTTAATATTTCTATAAAAAAAACCCCTAAACAACGATTTTCTTTGTTTAGGGTGTTTTTTCACTTGATCTATTATCAGGATTACTTGCACGACAAGGAATTGTAAGCTCCTTGTATAGCAGCTTGGATTGAAAGACCACTAAATGCTACACCACTTAAAAATGCTTTGGCCACACATTGATTATGTGATTTTTGTAAAGAGTAATATTTTGAGCGGGCTTCTTTTCTAATTTTTGCGTTAGGTATTTGATTTAAAGCAAATTCTGCCCATGTTCCTAGTCCATCATCTTGTGCATAAGCAACGGTAGTACCTAATGGTAGGGTTGAGGATACTGTTGATAAAGCAACGCTAGACAAGGAAAGACACAATAAACCAACACTTATAATCTTTTTCAAATTAAACACTCCTTAAAAATATTTTTATTAATAAATTAATTATATAGTATATTAAAAATAAATCAAATTAAAATTTTATTATTTTATGAAAGAACTTTTTGAGAAATTAGGGTTTAGAAACAAAAGAGTCAGAAACTCAATAGTTTTTGACACATGATTAAATTCGCGATATAATAGGCTTGGGAATGTTTCAGAAACTTATGTCATAAAGTTAAGGGGATTTTGCATGATTTTAGAGAATAAATTGGGTTTAACCAATCAAGTTGAGTTGGCAAAAGCAGAAGAAAAACTCAGCAAGCAAAAGGCGAAGGAATTATACGATTCAGGGAAAATAAACGAAATCGAAGTCGGCACGTTTAAAGGCTTATCTGAAATTCATGATTTTCTCTTTTCAGAAATTTACGATTTTGCAGGAAAAATTCGAACGGTCAATATCGCAAAAGGAAATTTTCGATTCGCACCGGTCATGTACCTGGAACATTCGATAAAGCATATTGATCAGATGCTGCAAACTTCTTTTGAAGAGATTATAAAAAAATACGTGGAAATGAATATTGCCCACCCGTTTCGTGAAGGAAATGGCCGAAGTACTAGAATTTGGCTGGATCTCATTTTGAAGGATGAATTGCAAAAAGTTGTCGATTGGAACTTGATCAACAAAGAAGACTATCTTTCTGCAATGGAGCGGAGTCCGGTAAATGACTTAGAAATACGTTATCTAATTTCTAACGCTTTAACTGATGAAATTAACGATCGCGAGTTGTATATGAAAGGGATCGATGTCAGCTATTTCTATGAAGGTTACTCGGAGTATACGATCGATGATTTGTAAGAGCAGGTGGATTAAATGACAAAATATGGCTATGCACGTGTTTCAACTGCTTCTCAAAGTACAAAGGAACAGATTCAGCAGCTACTTGAGAACGGTGTTGAGAAGAAAAATATTTTTTCTGAAAAATTTACAGGTACAAAACGAGATCGGCCAAAGTTTAATCAGTTGTTGGATAGTCTGAAACCTGGAGATGAGATTGTCGTTACTAAACTTGATCGATTCGCTCGTAATACACGGGAGGCATTAGAAATCATTGAGCCTTTACTCGATGATAACGTTACAATTAAGGTTTTGAATTTAGGATCGATTGAAAATACTTCGATGGGGAGAATGATCGTTCGTACCTTGTTGAGTGTTGCTGAAATGGAACGTGACATGATCGTAGAACGTACTCAAGAAGGAAAGATGTTTGCAAAAAAGAACAACCCGAACTTTAAGGAAGGTCGTCCGAAAGCTACGATCACTCCCAAAAAACGCCACGCATATGAACTTCTTATTTCTGGTAAATCATATAAAGAGGTTGAATCCATTACCGGCTTCAGTCGTAGTACTCTTTTTAGGATAAAGAAAAAGATTGAAGAAGGCGAGGTTGCGATGGAGGGAACAGCGGATGAACGATAAACAACTCATAGAATAAAGGTGATTGATCAAGAAAGTAACGTCAGAGAATACACAACAATTAGCGTAGGATTTGGTATTTCTTTATCCTCCTTTCATTTTTGTAAGTTGTAACTATATTTAAAACATGAGTATAGTTACACTATATAATTATTGGATTATAGTGGGAGGAGATTAAATTTGAAAAAAGCAGTTAGAGTATTTTTAGCAGTATTATTGCCTTGGTCGATTATTGTTGGAACAGGTGAATCAGTTGTAGCCGCAGCAGATCAAAAAATAGTTAGTCAAGAAAGTTCAAATCAAGTAGAAGAAACGTTACCTGATCCCATTGACGAAAACCTAAATGAAGAAGCATTAACTGCTTTTATCTCGGAACAAATTGATGATGGAACTGAAATAGAGTTTACAGAAGAAGGCGTTTATATCAATGGGAATTTCTATACTCCTGAGGAATTTGACCATTTATTAGAAAGTATAGAGGAACCTACTGATTTAAGCATAGGTATTTTAGCTGATTCTACTTCAAATAGTGGGCAAAGCAGAGCATTTTTTATTCCAGCTGTAGGATGGGCTTCAGTTTGGGTATATGGGGTTCCAGGAGTTGGTCAAATTGCTGTCGTAGCAACAACTGCTGTAGGTGTGACTGTTGGAACATACATTTTAGGAAAAGCCATTATAAAAAGTGGACATTGGGCTTATAATAAAATTCGAAGTCATGTAAATTCGAAACCTAGGCCAAAAACGAAAAAAAAAGTACAATACAATTATAGTAAATCAGTAACTAAGCAAGAATACACTAGCTACACATATGGCATTCCTAAGAGCCTTTTAGACGGAACCGGTCGTGTGAAATTAAAAAATATGAATCAAAAAGTTCATCGTAAGGGGGCACCTTCTGCTTGGAGAGATCCAAAAACTGGCTATACTAAAGAAAAAGATATGTCAGGCCATGCGGGGAAAGAATGGAAAATCAGAGATAAATCAGGGAAAAGAAAAGCTTCAACAGATGGAAATGGAAAGATTATATCAAAATAGCCTTCATATCTTTAAAGAGGTTGAGAGGAGAACTTTTATGAATCCCAATATAAGGAGCATATTTTTGTCTTCATATAATACTTACAAGCTGAAAGGCAATCTAAGATTTGAACTGGCACCTGAATCAGAAGAGAACTTTCAGAAGAGAATTGAAGCAGCAAAGGATCGGGCTAAAACATTGTTTACTGAGGTATTTTCTGACGAGAAAGAACTACAGATAATTATTACAGCTTCTAAATTCTCAGGAGCTGGTTTGATACGTAAGTACCTCTACAAAGCCAACTATCAAATCGTTGATAGTTTTACTACTTCTGCTTTTGATTCATATTATGAAAATCAAGCGACTATTTTAGTCATTAATACACAGAGAAACAATGTAAGAATAGCAAAAATTATTGATGGCTTGTGCTACAGAGATTTCAACGAAGTTGGAAAATTGAGAGTAAGTGACAATCTATTTCTGTATAATTCAAAGACAAAAACTATTGTTAATATCTATGACGATAGGGGATGTGACATTTGGTCTAATAATGTTCAAAGTCAAAAAAAACTGTATGATAGATTTAATGATTGGATTTTAGAGTATGACAAAAATGAAATAGATTTATTTTACAGTAATATTGACGATATCTAAGATAGTCAAACGATAGAAAAATTATAGTACTACAGCACAAAGGCACTCCTCAACCACAATTGAAGGGAGGGTTCTGTTGCGAAGTTTGAAAATTAAACGCGCCCTATCTGAACTCCAAATATCTTAGGCTGTTATTCCCATTAATACCTTGATTTCAGTAGACACCGAAAAGCCGAAGAGCGTTCCATTTCTTCGGTTCTTTTTATATATTCCTCGAATGGTCTCCATGCCCTTAATCGTGGAAGAGGCTGTACGGAGACTTTGATAAAATTTATTCCGTCGTTTAATAGGTCGATGGTCTTGTTCTATTAAATTGTTAAGATACTTCACAGTTCGGTGCTCTGTCTTAGTATATAAACCCACACTCTGTAACTTTCTAAAGGCGGAGCCAAGAGAAGGTGCTTTATCGGTCACAATTGCTTTCGGCTCACCAAACTGTTTATGGAGTCGTTTTAAGAAAGCATAGGCTGCTTGCGTATCCCGTTTCTTTCGTAACCAGATATCTAAGGTTAAGCCGTCCGCATCAATTGCACGATAAAGATAATGCCAACGTCCCTTAATTTTGATATAGGTTTCGGCCATTTTCCATGAATAGAAGGATTGTCTATTTTTCTTCTTCCAAAGATAATAGAGGACTTTGCTGTACTCTTGCACCCAACGATAAATCGTAGTATGACAAACATTTATTCCACGATCATATAACAATTCCTGAACTTCACGATAGCTTAGATTGTAACGCAGGTAGTAACCAACAGCGACAATAATGACGTCTTTTTTGAATTGTTTGCCTTTAAAATGATTCATTACTCTGTCCTCTCTGTTTTTTTTCTCAATTTTACACTAAAATAGATTTTTTGGAAAACTTTGCAACAGAACCCTTTTTTCTATTTACACAAAATATTTTACACTCTCGTAAAACTTGCGACCATGCTTTTAAATTTACTTAAATTCTCTTTTTAAAAATGATTCCTGATCCTAATACCATTAATGAACCTAGGACAGACAATGCAATATTTTCTGTTTCTCCTGTTTTTGGTAAAACTTTCATTTTTCCGTCTGAACCTTTAACCGTTACTGTTCCGTCTTTTTGAACGTTTGCGCCAATTTCTTTAGCTTCAACTTTCTTTGTTGTTCCGTCTGCTAATTGAATAATCGGTTTACTATCTTCAACTGCAACAATCACAACGCCTGTATCTGTATTAACTGGGTTTTCAATTGGGTTTGTGTCTACTGGTTTGTTTGGTACTGTTGGTTTACTTGGTTCTGTCGGCTTGCTTGGCTCTGTTGGTTTACTTGGATCCGTTGGTTCGCTTGGTTCACTTGGATCAACTGGATCGACTGGATGGTTCTGTTGCAAAGTTTTAAATCTACTATCAGATAAGGTAGAATAATAGAAAAAGATAGCAGGAGGAATGACGATGAGTCATTTTAAAGGAAAGCAATTTCAGCAGGATGTGATTATTGTAGCCGTGGGCTACTATCTTCGTTATAACCTTAGCTATCGTGAAGTTCAAGAAATCTTATATGATCGTGGCATTAACGTTTCTCATACGACGATTTATCGTTGGGTGCAAGAATATGGCAAACTACTCTATCAAATTTGGAAAAAGAAAAATAAAAAATCCTTTTATTCATGGAAAATGGATGAAACGTACATCAAAATTAAAGGAAAATGGCATTATTTGTATCGAGCCATCGATGCAGATGGTTTAACCTTGGATATTTGGTTACGTAAAAAACGGGACACACAAGCAGCCTATGCTTTTCTTAAGCGGTTAGTGAAGCAGTTTGATGAACCGAAGGTTGTAGTCACAGATAAAGCCCCCTCTATTACAAGTGCCTTTAAGAAACTAAAAGAATACGGCTTTTATCAAGGGACAGAACATCGTACCATTAAATACCTGAATAATTTGATTGAACAAGACCATCGTCCAGTAAAGAGACGCAATAAATTCTATCGAAGTTTACGCACTGCCTCTACCACGATTAAAGGCATGGAAGCCATTCGAGGATTATATAAGAAAACCCGAAAAGAAGGCACTCTCTTCGGGTTTCGGTCTGTACTGAAATCAAGGTATTATTGGGAATCCCAGCTTAAATCATAGATACCGTAAGGGATTTTATTCTTTATTTAAAACTTTGCAACAGAACCGCGGTAACGACTATAAAACATAAATTATTTATTATTTTAATAAACTCTATAATCGTAGGCAAAAGTATATTCTATATGACTTGGGAAGTAGGCTTCTTTGATAGTTCTGTATCCGGTTTGTGTAACACCATTGGTGAACCAAATACTTTTGTAAGTAATGTTATACAAAGCACTCCATACACCAGTGTCTGTCTTTTTTTGCTGGGCAGTATTCTTGACCACTGCTTCTTTTTTAGCAGCTCTAGTTGTTAGGGCATCTACTATCGTAATATCTGGTTGATTAGCAATGTCATTTTCAATAGACGATGCAGTGGCACTCACTGTTGGTATGATAAAACACAAACCAACTAAAGTAAAAATAATTTTTTTAAACGCTTTCATTTTGTTCCCTCCTATAATATAATTTGTTACAATGATATTATATTATAAAAACAAGTATTTTAAAAGGAGTATTTATTATGGAAATGCCGATATTATCTATAAAAAAATTATCAGTAGAAATAAACAAACGAGAAATACTTAACAATTTATCTCTTACTATCACTAATAAATCTATTATTTGTATTATAGCCCCAAATGGTAGTGGAAAAACAACGCTATTTAAAACGATTAATAATCAAATTGCTTCAAAATCAGGAGAAATTATTTTGCTGAGTTTTAATAAAGATAAAAGAGAAAAATATAATAAAAATTTGTTTTTTTTAGAAAATTCCGACTCATTATTTCAAAATCTAACTGCTTATGAAAATATAAGTTTTATTTCTAAACTTTGGGAAAATAATTGCAACATTGAACAAATTATAGATTTAGTTGGTATTCGATCCTACAAAGACAAGTTAGTTAAAAATATGTCTCTAGGAATGAAGCAAAAAGTTTTAATTGCAGTTGCTATCGCGAGCGGTGCTGAATTTTTGATTTTTGACGAACCATTAAACGCATTAGATATAGAGAATATAGATTTAGTTACAAACGTTTTTTTGACATTAAAAAAACAAGGCAGAACAATTTTGCTATCTTCACATAATATTTTTGAATCTAGTAAAATTTGTGACGAAATCTTTTTTTTAGTAGATGGATCTTTGAAAGAAGCCCCTTTGGAATATACACAAATCAAGCAATTTTATTTTGAAAATTTTTCATAAAAAGGAGAAGTTAGTATGTTAAAATTCGAATTATTAAAAATATACAGAGATAAAACAACGTATATATTTTTTTTATTTATGACATTATCTCTGATACTGCCTTTTGCATTAGCTAAAAGCCAATCGAACGATTTATTCTTTTACGAAAGTAATTATGATATGGCTTTAGGAGCTATTGAGTCTATGAAGAATGATCCTAATGCAGAGCAAGCAATTAAAGACGTGCAAGAAACCGCAGATTACATGAAAGAAATTATTAACGGAATTAAAGAAAATGATAATAAAAAAATAGTAAACTACGAATTACAATTAGAAAAAAAAAAACTAAATGATATGGAAGCTGGAACGCTTGTTTCTATTCCTCTAGTAGACCAAAAATCTTTGGTTGCGAAGCTTCAAAATATAAAAGATAACAATATGGAAAAATTGAGCAGTAATTTAAGAGAGTTAGGAAGTGTTAATTATTTTAGTATTTTATTATCTAATTTCAGTTTTGTATTAATTATTTTGATCTTGATCGCTATTCATATCTCATTTCTAGTAAATTCAGATTCCAGGGGGAAAAATCTAAATATCTATTCAGCTTCGCCAACTAGTAAGCTAAAAATATATGTTACAAAATTTATAGCTTACAGTATTACTATTATTTCAAATCTGGTAGTATCTTTTACTTTTATCTTTTTGATCCTCGCAATAAAAAATGGTACTGGAAATAGCGAATATCCTATCGCTAGAATCATTAATAATTCAGAAGTGACTATAATGACTACTGAACTATTTCTTCTCAAAAACTTTCTTTTTTACATTTTATTAGTGGTTTGTTTTCTATTTTGGGGAATGTTGATTTCTTTGGTATCAAAAAACCTTATTATAGGCTTAATATTACTTGTTATTCCGCTAATAGTAAGCCAACCTAGTATTTTAAATACTTATGTAAACGTTCAATTGCTTCCGTTTATTTTGCTAAGTTATTTTGATATAGCGAATATAATAGTTGGCGGTTCTGGATTTGCACCACTTCCCAACGAAGCACTTACCTATAAGAATGGTTTTGTACTCTTAACGATAGTTATCTTTGTACTTATTGCAATTAGTATTGTAATTATAAAGACGGAAGTATTTAATAAATTCATTAATTATCGAGCTAAAAAATAATTCCCAGAAATTTTAACTTAACTCAGTTATTTTAAAGTTTAGTTAACATAATCAGATGTTATACCAAGTAAAAACGCCCTCAGAATTGTTCTGAGGGCGTTAAATGTTTTGTACGGTGATTATCTGCTTTTTTATCTTAAACGTGTCAGAGTTTACATATTTGGCGTTATACTTAGTTATTTCTTACTCTATTTTTGAAAGTTCCTGTAATAAAGAGTTTAAAAAAGTAATAATGGAAGTATCAATGTTTAAGGAGTGAGTAAAATGAGTGAATCTATCCTATCAATAAAATTAAAAGAATATAGAATTGCTAATTCTCTTACTCAGCAAGAATTAGCTGAAATATTAGATGTTAGTGATAAAAGTATATCTAAGTGGGAGTTAGGTCATACTTATCCTAGTAAAAAAAATGTGATAAAAATATCAGAGCTATTAGGTATATCTATTGAGATATTGCTGATAGAAGAAATAGTTGAAGATAGACAAAAAGAGAATAAATTAATTAGATATATAGTCCCTGTATTGTTAGTTAGTATTTTTATTATGACAGTATTGAATCTTGTCAATTTGAAAACTATCAGAAATCAAGCTGATGAAATAACTGAAAAAAGTAATGAAGTACAAAAGCAGAAAAAAGAGTTAGACAAATTATATAATTACACAGTAACCTTTGTTTTAGCTCCCAAGACACCATACACTGATTTCAAAGAGTTTATTGAAAATTATGTTAATAATCTAAATAATGAGATATATGTATACAACGGAGAGGACCACATAGTTCTTTCATTCAACATGGGAGCTCATAATAATGATGAAATAGAATTTATTTTCCAAGAAATAAAAAGAGAAGCACCAGGG
>NZ_BCPT01000027.1 GCF_001544095.1 Enterococcus casseliflavus NBRC 100478
GATTTCTTAAAAGCATCAGGGCGCAATACCTGGAAAAAAATGTTGAAAGCATCGATTTTAGAAAAAGGGACAGCTACCATCTGGAACGATAATTGCGAATACGATGGGATCGAAGAAAAACAAGCGCTTTGTGGCGAAGGAGCAGAACGAGGACAAATTGCAGAATTAAAACCGATCCAAGCCAACATGATGGCCTATACGGCAAAACAAGCGATCAAAGAAGTTTTTCCCAATAAGCGACCGTATATCATCAATCGAGCAGGCTATGCCGGGATTCAGCGTTATGCGCAAACTTGGGCGGGAGACAATCTCACTGACTGGCGGACGCTCCGATACAATATCGATACGATCATCGGGATGGGTTTGTCTGGGGTAGCAAATACTGGCTGTGACATTGGTGGTTTTGCTGGTGGTGCACCAGATGCAGAATTATTACTGCGCTGGATTCAAAATGGTATTTTTCAACCGCGTTTTTGTATCAATTCTGCCAACGATGATAACACAGTTACGCAACCATGGATGTATGACAAAATGAATCCATTGATTCGGAAAGCCTTTCGCTTGCGCTATCAAATGCTGCCTTACCTCTATTCATTGATGTATCAAGCCCATCGAACGGGTGATCCGATCCTCAGACCGTTGTTCTACGAATTTCAAGAAGACCCTAACTGTTATGCAGATCCTTTTCATACCTTCATGGTTGGTTCGTCGCTTTTAGTTGCCAATGTTTTGGAAGCAGGTGCGACAACGCGAACCCTTTACTTGCCAAAAGGTAGTCAATGGTTCCAATTAAACGAGCAATTCACATGTTATGAGGGTGGTCAAGTGATCACGATTCCAGTCGGCTTAGAAGATATCCCGATGTTTCTTAGAGCAGATGGTATCTTTGTGACAAGTGCTGATGAGCATCAACGGGCGACTGATACGTTGAAACAGATCGAACTACTAATAGGTGAAGGAGAAAATCAACGATTCGATTTGTACGAAGATGATGGACAGAGCAATGATTTTGAACAACAGCATTACAAGCTAACGACGATCAAGACAACTGGCAGAGAAAGAAAAACCATTCAGTTTCAAACAACAGGTACTTTCGACAGTACGATCGAGTATTATCGCTTGAAGGTGATAACAAAGGAAAAAGGTGCCTATTGGGTCACCTTAGATGGGCAAAAGCTGCCACAATATCTAAGTCGTCAAGATTTTGAACCAGCAACAAATGGCTGGTATTACGATCTTCAAGAACGGGCAAACTGGATAAAATTCCCACGACCAAGCAGCCCATCTTTTGAAGTGATCGTTTCAACGGAAACGTTTGATCTGATCGGGATGAGCAATGAGTGAAAGCTGAAAAAAATTAGGTGAATGATTAAAAAGTGTTATGTTATCTTTATAGTAATTTTTTAGATATGATTTAACTGTTTGTTGGACCGAATTGTTTTAGATCCCTAGAAACCAGCTCTATCAACACAAATAACGATTGGTTTTTTATCAAGGGGAGGAAATGCAAAAAACGGCTGTCAATATTCATTATTTGTTATTGTAAACAGACAATAGCTTAGATAGAATACTCGTATAGCGAAGGCAGGAAGGTTCATCTTATTAACCGAACGAGTCGAAGATCTATCCATTAAGGAAGCATCAGCAAAATGGAAGATTCGTTTATTAGATAAGGGTGTTTAGATGGCAGAATCAATGATCGTAAAGAAAAAAATTTCCAAAGCATTTAAACAATTAGTAGTGGAGATTGGTTTCGAGAAAGTAACTATTTCAAAGATTATGCTAGCAGCCAATATACGTCGTCAAACGTATTACAATCATTTTCAAGACAAATATGATTTGACCGATTGGATTTTTCAGCAAGAAGCCATTGAAAAAATAGCAGATAATTTGGCTTATGAAGACTGGATGACGACGTTACAAGACTTGTTCGTTTACTTTGAAGAAAATAAGCGATTCTATTGTAATGTGTTATCTTTTCAAGGTCAAAATTCTTTTCAAGAGTATTATGTCGAACACTTAAAGGGCTTGATCAGTAAGATGTTGGATATAAAATGGGGCGACAACAGCAAAAAGAAAGAAAATCGTGAGTTTATCGAAGAATTCTATGCGACTGCGTTTATGGCAATGACGACAAAGTGGATGTCAGAAGGCTGTAAACCAAGTGGACGAGAATTTGCGAATAATATGAGCAGCTGTCTATTTGATTAAGCGAATAGACAGCTGCTCTTTTTTGTCGAGGTAAAAGGAACAGGACTTAGTGCCAGCCAAAGGCATCGGTCGGAAGATGCAAGTATTCTTGCCACTTTTGGTTTTTCAAGGAAAAAAAGGAAAGTGAGAGACCATCCGTATCATAGGCGGTCAAGAAGTTGCCCATTTTTTTAAAGGAAGCACGAATCTCTTCAATCTCTAGTAATTGTTGGACATCGTTCATAAATATTGCCAGTTCCAAAAGAGGGATCGCCCCTAAGCCGTTGACCAGCAGCGCGATGTCTTTTAGCTCTGCTTTGGAAAATTGCTTGCTGAGTTTGTTGACTAATTCAATAGCGATTCGTTCAGAAGAATGGATCTTTTCAGTTCGGTAACCAGACTCTCCATGAATACCGATACCAAATGCTAGTTCGTCCGAAGCTAAGTGATATTGCTGACGAATGTGTGCGATAGGTGAGTGCGGAGCAAAAGCAACCCCTAGTGTTTTGATCCGTGGGACGATCTGTTCCCCTAATTCTTTCAATTGTTTTAATGACAGTAGTTCTTCTGAAGCAGCCCCCAATAGCTTGTGGACAAAAATCGTTCCAGCAACGCCTCTACGGCGTTTGATAAAGGTATCACTTTCAATCGAACAATCATCGGAAACAAGCAAATGATCCACTTTCATCCCAGCTTCGGCAGCCCATGTTTGCGCCTGTAAGAAATTTTGAGCATCTTTAGCAAAGTTTTTAATGATCAAGATGGTCCCATGTCCGTTGTATGATGCCTTGATACCACGAAAAATCTCTTCTGCTGAAGGAGGCTCAAAGATTGATCCCATAATAGCACCATCCAACATGTTTTTTCCAATATAGCCTATGTGGGAAGGTTCATGACCACTACCGCCACCACTTAATAAAATAACTTTATTAGTTGGCAATTCTCTTTTTAGGAAAATCCCTGTGCGGGGGATCCAGCGCAGGCGATCATGGTAGGTATAGGCAAATCCAGCAAAAATCTGTTTCTGTATCTGTGGTTTTGATCGAATAAAACGATTCATCGACGCCAGCTCCTTTTACTTAAATCGTAATTCGATTATACGCTTTTTTTCCATGGCAAACTACTATTAAGGTGCGTTTGGAAGCGGACACATTAGTGTTTCTGTCCGTTGTAAATAGAGCTTGGAAACGGTAAGGTTATAGATAAGAAGACCTATAAAAAAAGCAGGAAGACCAATTTGAATAATAGCAAAAAGCTTGTTTTTTTGAAGGTGCTAACAGTTTTTTTGGGGGAGAAACTTTTTTTTAAAAAGAGAAATAAAAAATAACGAAAAATTATGAAGCGTCTTGCGAAATATCGAGAGGATAGGAAGAAGCTTTCATAAGATTCACAACGTATGGAAAGGAAGTAAGCAATGAAAAAAATTATGAATCAACCGACAGATGTTTTGGCAGAAATGATTCGAGGAATCGTTCAAGCAAATGAATCAACGATTGAACAAGTTCCCAATACATTTGTCGTAAAACAAAAAGAACTCGCCAAACAAGTTTCTTTAATCAGTGGTGGCGGAAGTGGGCATGAGCCAGCTCATGCGGGCTTTGTCGGTGAGGGAATGTTACAGGCAGCTGTTTGTGGGCAAGTGTTTACTTCACCTACGCCGGATCAAATTTACGAAGGAATCAAAAGTGTGAATACCGGCAATGGTGTCGTTTTGATCGTGAAAAATTATTCTGGCGATATTATGAACTTTGAGATGGCAAAGGAACTCGCTGAACTAGATGGTATTGAAGTTGGCACAGTGGTCGTTGATGATGATATCGCTGTGGAGGATAGCACCTTTACGAAAGGAAAACGTGGGGTCGCTGGCACGGTTTTTGTTCATAAAATTTTAGGAGCTGCTGCCAAACAGGGGTGTTCCATTGAAGAGCTAGTGTCACTTGGGAACCAAGTTGTCCGTCAATTAAAAACCATCAGCGTCGCACTGAGTGGTGCCACCGTACCAGAAGTGGGAAGTCCAGGCTTTACACTAACAGAAACAGACATCGAGTTTGGTGTGGGGATTCATGGTGAGCCTGGTTATGCTCGGGAAACGATGTGTTCTTCAAATGAGATCGCTCAAAAAATGATCGAGAAATTAAAAAAGGCTTTTTCTTGGGAAAATGGGGAGAAATTTGCTGTGATGGTCAATGGATTGGGCGGTACACCATTGATGGAGCAATATATTTTCTATCAAGATGTACGGAAACATTTGGATCGTGAGCTCGATGTGGTGTTTTCAAAGATCGGCAATTTTATGACGGCAATCGATATGGCAGGTATCTCATTGACCCTATTAAAATTGGAACCGGAATGGGTGGCTTATTTAACGGAGCCGGTAGCACATACCGCTTGGTAAAAGGGGGAAAAGAATGTTTACAAAAGAAAATTCATTAAAAACACTTCGTCTTTTTCATCAAACGATTCAAGCAGAAAAAGATTATTTGAATGCACTAGATACAGCGATCGGTGATGGCGATCACGGAAGTAATCTAGCTCGAGGAATGACAGCAGTCATGGAGACGTTAGAAAAGGAACCTGTAGAGGAGGTGTCAGAGGTTTTTAAAAAGACAGCGATGACTCTGATCAGTAAAGTGGGTGGCGCATCCGGCCCCCTCTATGGCACGGCTTTCTTGGAGATGGCGAAAACGAGCGCCATGATGGAAAATCCCAAAGCGATTCTTGAAGCAGCGCTTAGTGGTATCAAACGTCGAGGACAATCTGAAGCTAAAGATAAAACGATGGTAGAAACTTGGGAACGAGCGATCGTAGCTCTGGAAGCAGAAACCTTGTCCTTTGAAGTCGTGAAAGAAGCTGCCGAAAAAACAGTGGATCTTGTTGCCAAAAAAGGTCGTGCTTCTTATTTGGGGGAACGATCTTTGGGACATATTGATCCCGGCGCGATGTCCAGTGCCTTTCTTTTTGGCGCAATGATCGAAGCAGGTGTTTTTGATGAATAAAATCGGCATTGTACTCGTCTCTCATGTTTATGAAATTGCTTTTGGCTTACAGCGTTTGATCAAAGAAGTTGCTCCAGATGTTCCCATTACTTTAGCAGCTGGCTTAGAGGACAATGGAATCGGGACAAATGCAGAAACGATCGTAACTGCGTTTGAAGAGAACCAGGGCCAGATACTGTTCGCTTTTTATGATTTAGGCAGTGCCAAAATGAATTTGGAACTTGCGGAGGAATTGACTGAAAAAACAGTTCACTTATTTGATACTGCGCTGATCGAAAGTGCCTATACTGCTGCTGCATTATTGCAAGTTGCTGCTTCTGAGCAAGAGATCATAGAACAATTGACTGCACTAAAAATAAAATAAAAGAAATGGAGTGTCGTGTAATGAGAAAAGCTTTTATCAGTCCAGCAAAATATGTGCAAGGAGAAGATGAATTGCTTCGCCTAGGGTATTTTGTAAAAACCTTTGGGAAAAGCGCCTTATTGATTGCCAGTAAAGAAGATGTCGCAAGGGTCAAAGAAAAATTAGATCAGACGGCAAACACCTATGAAATTGTTTTGGTCGAAAGTGATTTTCACGGCGAAGCGACTCGGGGAGAAGTGGCTCGTTTAAAAGCGATCGCTGCTGCAAACGCCTGTGACTGTATTATTGGTTTAGGGGGCGGAAAAGCTATTGATACGGCAAAATGTGTGGCAGAGGGCCGCAACTTGATCATCGTTCCAACGATCGTTGCAACCGATGCACCAACCAGTCATTCTGCAGTTTTGTATACAGAAGAGGGCGCATTTGATGACTACGCGTATTTTGTCCAAAGTCCGAGCGTAGTTTTGATCGATACAGTCGTGATCGCGCAAGCACCGACACGTTTTCTTGTCTCTGGAATCGGAGATGCCTTATCAACTTATTTTGAGGCAAGAGCTACTCAACGTTCTTTTTCTAATGTCAATGCTGGATTGCCTTGTGGCGCACAAGAAGGCTGTCCACCGGCGAAAGGAACCAAAGCCGCTTATGCGTTAGCGAAGCTGTGCTATGAAACGATTTTAGAAGATGGTGCCAAAGCGAAGCAAGCTTGTGAGCGTAATGTGGTCACGCCAGCATTGGAAAATGTGATCGAAGCCAATATCCTCCTTTCTGGATTAGGCTTTGAAAGTGCCGGATTAGCAGCGATCCATGCCATTCATGATGGCTTGACTGTTCTTCATGCTGCCCATGACGCCACCCACGGAGAAAAAGTCGCTTTTAGCACGATCTGCCAACTCGTTTTAGAAAATGCACCTCAAAAAGAGTTGTTTGAAGTAATCAACTTTGCGCTATCGATTGGCTTACCTGTTTGCTTGAGAGACTTAGGGGTAGAAACGATCAGTGACGAGGAGTTAACAGAAGTAGCCGAAAAGGCTTGTATCCCTGAAGAATCGATTCATTCGATGCCGTTTCCAATTACGGTTGAACAAGTCAAAGCAGCGATCGTCGTAGCAGATAAGATTGGTAGTGCTTGTAAGCAAGATTCTCAGCCTCAATAACACAGATAAAACGATAGCAAAAATAAACCATTCAATCAGGAAGTAGGTTGCATGATCCTAGTGATGATGCAACCAAGTCTCGATTGGCTGGTTTTTTTTGCATTTTTCTTTTTTTAGCGAATTTTTTAATGAGCGCTGTTTGGCTGATGACAGCGGAACCTCAAGGTACGGTCATTCAGATTTTTTTTTGATTTGAAAACATCTTACTATATCTGGTGCAAAAAAATAGTAAGGGAGATAGCTTTTTACTCGTCAAATGAGAGCGTTTCATTTAAGCTAAGGGAGAGAGGTGATCCAATGAAAATCATTATCATAGGCGGGTCCTTTGGGGGTGTCAGCTGCGCCCGTGAAGCACGCCGATTATACCCTGACGCAGAGATTTTATTGATAGAAAAAAAAGCCCATCTTGGGTTTGTTCCAAGCGGTTTGTTATTGCTGATCGAAGGCAGGATCGCATCGCTGGAAGAAGCATTCTTTTGTACGAAGGAGCAGCTGGAGGCAGAAACGATCGACGTTGCCTTAGAAGAAACGCTTCTGGAGATTTTTCCTTCGGATCATCGGATTCGAACGGATCAGCGAGAACTAAGTTATGATCGACTCGTCTTGGCAGCAGGCTCCAGTCAAGATTCCACTGTTTTGCCACAACCAGAAGAAGCACTACTGACCTACAAGGAATATGAGGCAGCCAAGCATTTCTTGCAGCAATTGCCCCAAGCAGAGTCGATTACCATCGTAGGTGCTGGTCAAGCGGGGATGGAAGCGGCGAATACCTTGACTGCGATGGGAAAAAAAGTCAGTGTGATCGAATCAATGTCATATCCTTTATTCAAGTACTTTGATCACGATTTTTTGCAGCCCTTTTTAACGGAGATCGAAAAAATCCCCAACTTGCAGCTGCATTGGTCCAAGCCAACTTTGGCAGTCGTTAAAGCGGAAACAGGCTTTCGGATCGAAACCGCCGATCAAGGCTATGAAAGTGATCTGGTATTGACGACAGTCAACGTTCATCCTCGCTTGCCAGAGGCATTTGCGGTCTTTGAATTACACAGTGATCAAACCATCTGGACAGATGCTTACTTGGAAACTTCTGCCACGGATATTTTTGCGGTCGGCGATTTGATCCAAATTCCAAATGCTATTACGAAAGACACGGTCTATATGCCCTTAGTCAACAATGCTGTTCGCTCAGGAATCGCAGCAGCTCGTAATCTGGCAAGCAAAACCACCCCGTTTCGTGGCGGATTGCGGACAGTCGGTACGCAACTGTTTGGGTGGTACTTAGCAAGCACCGGCTTGACCGAGTCGGATCGGTTTTTCTTCGAATCTCCGATCGTCTGTCATGCGTTTACTGCCGCCAGTTCCTTGTTTGATCCAACACAGGTTCATGGAAAAGTGATGATCGAACAAGCCAGCGGCCGAATCGTTGGTGCGCAGCTTTTATCAAAAGCCGATATTTTGGAAAAAATCAATTTACTAGCGTTTGCGATCGAGCAGCAGGCAACGATGGAGGAGTTGACCCAAAAAGACTTTTTCTTCCATCCACGATTCACTAATGTAATCGACGAAACTTTTCTGTGGTCGGGAAGTGATGCCGATGAGACTTGATCAGTTATTAGAAAAAAAAGAAGCAAAGCAATTGCAGCTGCTCAAAAAGCTTTTACTGGTGGGCGGAAAAATGGAGCTGCACGAGCTGGCGAGCTATCTTGGCATCAGTAAGCCTTCCTTGGAAAAATATGTGGAGGAGTTGCAAGATGAGCTGGCTCACTACCAAGAGCAGTGTCGGTTGTATTATCGAAAAGGTGTCCTGGTCTTTGAAATGAGTCCCACTTTTTCCCTCAATCAAATCGAATGGGCGTTTTATCGTTCAGCATTGAAATTTCAAATCCTCGAGCATCTTTTGCAGCATCAAGAGGTGACCACTGTCCAGCTGGCACAAAAATTAGCGGTCAGCGAGTCATCCTTGTTTCGCAAAATCAAAGAGCTAAATGGCTTGCTAGCAGAATTCGAGTTAGAGATCTGGCAAGGAAAGCTGATTGGGGAAGAAACGCAAATTCGTTATTTCTATTTTGAACTCTTTTGGTATGTCCATTCTTTCGACAGTCAGCCGCTGCCGATCGATGAAAAATACGTCGGTCTGATCACACGAGGTCTGAACATGACCTTCACGAAAGAAGCCCAACAGCGCTTGTCCCTATGGCTGAGGATCATGAAGGCGCGACTGAAAATTACTACTCAATCCTTTCAAGTCTTACGGGAGAAAATGGTACCCTACACGAAAGATCCTTTGTTTCAGCAATTACGGGAGTTAGTATTTCGTGGGTTTGGCCATTATGCATTAGAAGTCAGAGAAGAGGAGGCGATGCTGCACTTTGTCTTTTTACTGTCGTTCTCGGTGTTATCCGAACACGATCTGCAAGTGTATATGCTGCAGCGTTCTCGGTTTACGCCAACTGCCTTGACGGATACCTTGATTTTGGAACATATTTTGCATCTCTACCGCCCATCGTTTGTTCCCCGTGAAATCGAAGCCACTTGTTATGGTCACCTGCTGCAGATCCACAGCCGCGTGTATTTTTTCAAAGGGGATGTGGAGGTTTTTGATCGAGAAAATATTTGGCAGTTAGAAGCGCAGCTATCCAGTCGTAACATCCAGCAAATCAGTCACGAACTATTGGATAAGGCTTTAGCAGAGCTTGATATCAAGCCATCTGATAAAAATAGTTTGTTGATGATGACGATGGTCAAATACTTGAGCGTGATCACGATCATCGATTATCAAATCAATCGGGAGTTTCGCGTCGGGATCGCTTTGAAAATGGATGAACTGTTTAAAGAAGCCCTCTACTACATGTGGCTGCTGTATCTCAAAAATTTGAATGGCGTAGTCGTAGAACGCTATCGCCCGGAACAAGAATATGACTTAATCTTGGCAAACTATGCTATCGAGACGAAAACACCGACTTATCGAATCAGTGAACTAGGTACCGCTTATGATCGGGAAACGATCAAAAAAATGATCCGCGAACGCTTTCAATAGTGGATTTCGTCAATTTCTTAGAAATTTGAAAAAAAATTGACGAACCACATTGCGAAAGTTCAGCTAAAATAAAAGCAAGTCAGAAAGCGCTAACAAGAAAAGCGTATAAAAAACTAAAGGGAGCGAATCAAATGGCAGAAAAAAATTATGTAATGGCGATCGACCAAGGAACCACTAGTTCAAGAGCAATTATTTTTGATCGTAACGGGAAAAAAATCGGCAGTTCACAAAAAGAGTTTCCGCAATACTTTCCAAAATCGGGTTGGGTAGAACACAACGCCAACGAAATTTGGAACTCTGTCCAATCAGTCATCGCAGGGGCATTTATTGAATCAGGTATCCGACCAGAAGCAATCGCCGGCATCGGGATCACCAACCAGCGTGAAACGACAGTGGTTTGGGACAAAACGACAGGCCAGCCGATCGCAAATGCAATCGTTTGGCAATCCCGCCAATCTTCACCGATCGCTGACCAATTAAAAGCAGATGGACATACAGAGATGATTCATGAAAAAACTGGGTTAGTCATTGATGCGTATTTCTCAGCGACCAAGGTGCGCTGGCTTTTAGACAATATCGAAGGGGCACAAGAAAAGGCGGATAATGGCGAACTACTTTTCGGAACGATCGATTCATGGCTTGTGTGGAAACTGACAGATGGGCAAGTCCATGTCACCGACTACTCCAATGCTAGTCGGACGATGCTTTACAATATCCATAAATTAGAATGGGATCAAGAAATCTTGGATCTTTTGAACATTCCAAGCTCGATGTTGCCAGAAGTCAAAAGCAACTCAGAAGTCTATGGTCACACCCGCAGCTACCATTTTTACGGCAGTGAAGTACCAATCGCTGGAATGGCTGGGGACCAACAAGCCGCCCTCTTTGGACAAATGGCCTTTGAAAAAGGCATGATCAAAAATACTTACGGCACTGGGGCATTTATCGTCATGAATACGGGTGAAGAACCACAATTGTCTGACAATGACCTACTGACGACCATCGGGTATGGCATCAACGGCAAAGTCTATTATGCCTTAGAAGGAAGTATCTTCGTTGCTGGATCAGCGATCCAATGGCTGCGGGACGGTCTACGAATGATCGAGTCTTCTCCGCAATCAGAAGAAATAGCTGCCAAAGCAAAAGGCGATAATGAAGTGTATGTGGTGCCTGCCTTTACTGGATTGGGTGCACCTTATTGGGATTCAGATGCAAGAGGAGCCGTCTTTGGCTTGACTCGTGGGACGACGAAGGAAGATTTTGTTCGGGCAACACTGCAAGCTGTTGCGTATCAATCAAAAGATGTCATCGACACGATGAAAAAAGATTCTGGCATCGATATCCCATTGCTGAAAGTCGATGGCGGTGCAGCCAAAAACGATCTATTGATGCAGTTCCAAGCGGACATTTTAGACATTGACGTGCAACGAGCAGCGAATCTGGAAACAACCGCATTAGGTGCAGCTTACTTGGCAGGGCTAGCGGTTGGCTTCTGGAAAGACTTGGATGAATTGAAATCAATGGCAGAAGAAGGCCAAATGTTTACACCAGAAATGCCAGCAGAAGAAAGAGACAATTTGTACGAAGGCTGGAAACAAGCGGTGGCAGCTACTCAGACCTTCAAATTCAAAGCGAAGAAAGAAGGCGAGTAAGCCATGACCTTTTCACATAAAGATCGGAAGCAAACCATTCAAGAAGCGGCAAAGACCACCTATGATGTATTGATCATCGGTGGTGGGATCACTGGCGCGGGGGTTGCTGTTCAAACCGCAGCCGCTGGAATGAAGACGGTTCTTTTGGAAATGCAGGATTTTGCCGAAGGAACGTCTTCGCGGTCCACCAAACTCGTTCATGGCGGTATTCGCTATTTGAAAACCTTTGACGTGGAAGTGGTCGCTGACACCGTGCGGGAGCGCGCGATCGTGCAGCAAATTGCTCCGCATATCCCGAAACCAGATCCAATGCTTTTGCCAATCTATGATGAACCAGGGGCAACCTTCTCCTTGTTTTCTGTCAAAGTGGCGATGGATCTTTATGATCGCTTAGCGAATGTGACAGGCAGTAAATACGAAAATTATCTGCTGACGAAAGAAGAGGTCTTAGAACGCGAACCTCAGCTGCAGGCGGAAAACTTAGTCGGTGGCGGTGTCTATCTTGATTTTCGCAACAACGATGCCCGCTTGGTGATCGAAAACATCAAACGAGCACAAGCCGATGGGGCAGCAATGATCAGTAAAGCCAAAGTCGTCGGCGTCTTACATGATGAGCAAGGCATCATCAATGGGGTAGAAGTGGAGGATCAACTGACAAACGAGCGCTTTGAGGTTCACGCCAAAGTCGTGATCAACACGACAGGCCCTTGGTCAGACATCGTTCGTCAATTAGACAAGAATGTTGAGTTGCCGCCACAAATGCGTCCGACGAAAGGTGTCCATTTAGTGGTCGATCGGGAAAAACTAAAAGTGCCGCAACCAACCTATTTTGATACTGGGAAAAATGATGGTCGGATGGTTTTCGTGGTACCAAGAGAAAATAAGACCTATTTTGGCACAACCGATACGGATTATACAGGCGATTTCGCCCATCCAACGGTCACGCAAGAAGATGTTGATTATCTATTGACCATCGTGAATGAACGCTTCCCTCACGCTCAGATCACCCTTGATGATATCGAAGCGAGCTGGGCAGGATTGCGTCCGTTGATTGTGAATAATGGCGGGTCTGATTACAATGGCGGCGGTAAAGGCAAACTATCGGATGAAAGCTTTGAGCAGATCGTTGAAAGCGTCAAAGAGTATCTTGAAGATGAGCGGCAGCGACCAGTCGTAGAAAAAGCCGTAAAACAAGCACAAGAACGAGTAGAAGCCAGCAAAGTGGATCCATCGCAAGTTTCTCGCGGCAGCAGTTTGGAACGCTCAAAAGACGGACTATTGACGTTGGCAGGGGGAAAAATCACCGATTATCGCTTGATGGCGGAAGGAGCAGTCAAACGGATCAATGAATTGCTCCAAGAAAGCGGTGCATCCTTCGAGTTGGTGGATTCAACCACGTACCCAGTTTCTGGTGGTGAGCTTGATGCAGCCAATGTAGAGGAAGAATTAGCGAAGCTGGCTGACCAAGCGCAAGCCGCTGGATTCGATGAAGCAGCTGCGACGTATTTGGCTCATCTTTATGGGTCGAATCTTCCCCAAGTGTTGAACTACAAGACGAAGTTTGAGGGCTTAGATGAAAAAGAAAGTACGGCCTTGAACTATTCCTTGTATGAAGAAATGGTTCTGACGCCTGTCGATTATCTATTGCGTCGGACCAACCATATCCTATTTATGCGAGACACCTTAGATGAAGTCAAAGCCGGTGTCGTTGCAGCTATGACCGATTTCTTTGGCTGGAGCGAGGAAGAAAAAGCAGCCCATGTAGCAGAATTGAACCAAGTGATCGCAGAATCAGATTTAACAGCCTTAAAAGGAGGAAAAAAAGATGAATGAAACAACCCAGATCTTTAGTGAATTTCTAGGAACGGCTATTTTGGTTTTGTTAGGGGATGGTGTGTGTGCGGCTGTCAATCTGAAAAAGAGTAAAGCAGAAGCCTCTGGCTGGATCGTGATCGCAATGGGCTGGGCGACAGCGGTAACGATTGCCGTTTACGTTTCAGGGTACATGGGACCTGCTCACTTGAATCCAGCCGTTACATTAGGCATGGCGATGACGGGGAATTTTTCTTGGAGCTTGGCTGTACCGTTTATGCTGGCACAAATTGCTGGTGCGATCGTAGGGGCGATCCTCGTTTGGCTCAACTACTTGCCATTATGGGATGAAACAAAAGACCAAGGCGCGATTTTAGGTACCTTTGCAACAGGGCCTGCAGTTCGTAATTTAGTATCGAATACCATCACTGAAGTGATTGGTACCTTTGTCTTAGTCTTTGGCTTATTGGCTTTTGGTGCCAATACCTTTACGGATGGATTAAATCCCATCGTCGTTGGGATCTTGATCTTAGCGATCGGGCTGTCGCTTGGTGGACCAACAGGCTATGCCATCAATCCGGCACGGGACTTAGGACCACGGATCGCTCACCAAATCTTGCCAATCAAAAACAAAGGGACTTCCGATTGGGGCTATGCGTTAGTACCAATCATCGGTCCAATGATCGGGGCAGCGATCGCTGCTGGTTTGTTTATGATGTTGCCATTATAAACGATGTTATTTTAAGGATGATGCCTATTGGTATCATCCTTTTTTAATCTTTAGCGATTGTCATTGAATTTGCTAAAAAAACATGGTTAAATGAAAAAGCTGAAACAGAAAGAAGGAAGGAGCTTTTACTTGAAAAAAATTCTGCGCTTTTTCATGTGGGTGGCGATTGTCCTGATCGGACTCTTAGCTGCCGTTTTTCTGGCTTTTCAACTCTCCCCACGACCGGGGGCTTTTTTGATCGGTCATCTGTTTAACCAAGAAGTGACCATCAAGGATGAGGCAGCTTATCAAAAAAGTTTGCCGAATGTGACGGTCAAACAGGACTTGACGTATCAATCGGATTATCAACGTAGTACCTTTGATCTATATTATCCCAAAGAGGCACAAGAAGGCCCTGTTCCAGTCATTTTTTGGGTCCATGGGGGCGGCTATGTCGGCGGAGACAAAGAAGGGGTCAAAGAGTTTGCGACCTATGTCGTCGATGAAACCAAAGCCGCTGTGATTTCGATTAATTATGAATGGGCACCAAGTCTGCATTATCCTGGACAGGTCAAACAATTAGCCCAAGCGGTAGACTCGATCAAAGCAGATGCCCAAGCATACCCCATGCTGGATTTCGATCAACTCTTCTTCGGCGGGGATTCTGCAGGAGCCCAAATCGCTGGGCAATATGTGGCGCTGCAAACCAATCCAGCGTATGCGAAGGAAATGTCCTTTGATCAAGATATTCCTGCATCGGCCCTGAAAGGGTTTATTTCCTATTGCGGACCGCTTGATTTGAAGCAGATCGCTGGGACTTCTTCAGATGATCGCTTTATGAAATTCTTTGTCAAAACGGTGGCTTGGTCGTTATTAGGAAAAAAAGAATGGCAAGATAGTCCCCAACTGCAGGAGATCTCACTGGTGGATAAATTGACGGCTGATTTTCCACCAACGTATATCACGGATGGCAATGCCTATTCCTTTGAAGACCAAGGCATTGCCTTTGCCAACCAGCTGCAAGCTCTTGATATTCCCGTGACGAGTCGCTTTTACAAAGGGGATTCGGAAACGGTGACCCACGAATACCAATTTGATTATAGCTTGCCCCAAGCACAGGCCTGTTTGACAGAAACGTTGACCTTTATCAAAGACCAGTTGGCTCACTAAAAAACACCTTGTTTCTCACCCTCAATTGGCGAGAAACAAGGTGTTTATTTGTCAGCAGATCAATCAAGTCCGATGAAGTAGTCATCGTCTTTCATCGCTTCTACGGAACCAAGCAGATACCCGTTCCCAACTTGTGAGAAGAAGTCGTGGTTGCTGGTACCAGTTGAAATACCGTTCATGACGATTGGATTGACATCGTTGGCGGTATCTGGGAAAAGCGGGTCTTGTCCTAGATTCATCAAAGCCTTATTGGCATTGTAACGCAAGAAGGTTTTGACTTCTTCGGTCCAGCCGATCTCATCGTATAATTCTTCGGTATAACGCTCTTCATTTTCATACAACTCATACAACAAGTCGTACATCCAGTCTTTCAGCTTTTGCTGTTCGTCTTCTGGTAATTCGTTGAAACCTAATTGGAATTTGTAGCCGATATACGTGCCGTGAACGGATTCGTCACGAATGATCAATTTGATGATCTCCGCTACGTTCGCTAGTTTGTTATTGCCTAAGTAGTAAAGGGGTGTATAGAAACCTGAATAGAATAAGAAGGTCTCTAGAAATACACTGGCGATTTTTTTCTCTAGCGGTGTGCCATTTTTGTAGATCTCATTGATTCGTTCGGCTTTCTTTTGCAAATATGGATTGGTGTTGGTCCATTCAAAAATATCAGCGATCTCCGCTTTTGTATTCAGGGTGCTGAAAATCGATGAATAGCTTTTTGCATGGACAGATTCCATAAATTGGATGTTGTTCAAGACCGCTTCTTCGTGTGGGGTGCGGACATCTTTACGCAGTTGATCCATACCGCTTTCTGATTGAACGGTATCTAATAAAGTCAAGCCGCCAAAGACGTAGCCCACCGTTGTTTTTTCTAATGGAGATAGCGTCCGCCAGTCATCAAGGTCATTTGATAAAGGGATCCGCGTATCTAACCAGAATTGTTCTGTTAATTTTTCCCAAGTGGATTTATCGATGATATCTTCGATCTCATTCCAGTTGATTGCTTCATAGTAAGTCTTACCCATAGTCGGTTCCTCCAATAATCGTATCAAGACAACAGCCGACCCGCTGTCAAGAAAGAGCAGGGGCAGGCGGTTGGTTCGTTTTCAGGCAAAAGTTGGATTAGATGACGCAGCTTTCACATTGGTTGCTGCCGATCTCTTCTGCATCATCTGTAAAGGTCCGTACATAGTAGATCGATTTGATGCCTTTGTGGAAAGCGTAGTGACGCAAAATGTTCAAATCACGCGTGGTTTGTTTTGTCGTTTCTTTCCATTCGTAAAGACCTTCTGGAATATCTGAACGCATAAACAAGGTCATACTCATACCTTGATCGACGTGTTTTTGAGCAGTTGCGTAAACATCGATCACTTTGCGCATATCCATATCGTAGGCTGATTTGTAGTAGCCGATCGTCTCATTGCTCAAGTAAGGTGCTGGATAGTAGATCTTGCCGATTTTCTTTTCTTGGCGTTCTTCGATCATCCGAGTGATTGGGTGGATGCTGGCACTCGTATCATTGATATAAGAGATCGAACCATTTGGTGCAACGGCTAGGCGGTTTTGGTGATACAAGCCGGTTTCTTTGACGGTTTGTGCCAAGGCTGCCCAGTCTTCACCAGTTGGTAAAAAGACGCCTTCGAACAATGCTTTGACTTTTTCCGATTTTGGTTGGTAGTCACCTTGGATATAATCGGTGAAGTAGCTGCCGTCTGCATACGCTGATTTTTCAAAGTTATGGAAAACTTCGCCTTTTTCTTTGGCGATGGCATTGCTTTCAACCAATGTCCAATAGTTCAACAACATGAAATAAAGATCAGTAAATTCAAGGGATTCTGGTGAACCATATTCCATTTGATTTTTTGCAAAATAGGTATGCAAGCCCATTGCGCCTAAACCGATCGTGTGGTTCAAGGCATTCCCATTTTGGATCGATGGTACTACGTCAATGTCAGACGCATCAGTAACAAAGGTCAAGGCACGAGTCATTGCTCGAACAGATTTCCCAAAGTCAGGGCTGTCCATCAAGTTCACGATATTGGTGGAACCTAAGTTACAGCTGATATCTGTTCCTAAAACTTCGTATTCTTGTTTGCCGTTGATCTCAGATGGTGCTTGGACTTGAAGGATCTCGGAACAAAGATTACTCATGATGATCTTGCCATCAATTGGGTTGCTGCGGTTTGCTGTATCGATATTGATGATATAAGGATAACCAGATTCTTGCTGCAATTTAGAAATTTCGTTTTCTAGATCACGGGCTCTGATTTTGGTTTTGCGAATCCGTGGGTTCATGACTAAGTTGTCGTATTCCTTGGTGATATCGACATAAGAGAAGGGCACGCCATATTCTTTTTCGACACTGTAGGGACTAAAGAGATACATCTCTTCATTTTTGCGCGTCAATTCGTAGAATTTGTCAGGTACGATCACGCCTAATGATAAGGTTTTGACACGGATTTTTTCATCCGCATTTTCTTTTTTCGCTGATAAAAAGCTGATGATGTCTGGGTGGAAGACGTTCAAGTAGACCACGCCAGCCCCTTGCCGTTGACCCAATTGGTTTGAGTAGCTGAAGCTATCTTCAAACAATTTCATTACAGGCATCACACCACTTGCTGCCCCTTCGTAGCCTTTGATAGGCGCGCCGGCTTCCCGCAAGTTTGATAACGTGATCCCGACACCGCCACCGATTCGTGAAAGTTGCAGCGCGGAGTTGATCCCACGACCGATCGCGTTCATGTCATCAGTGATTTGGATCAAGAAACAAGAAACCAACTCACCGCGACGTTTGCGTCCTGCATTCAAGAAAGAAGGGGTTGCTGGTTGGTAACGTTGGTAGATCATTTCATCCGCCAAGCTCATTGCTAACTCTTCATTGCCATCCGCAAAGTAAAGGGCGTTGAAAGCGACCCGATCTTCGTAACGTTCTAGATACGCGGTACCATCATTCGTTTTTAATGCGTATTGTGAATAAAATTTGTAAGCAGCCATAAATGATTTGAAAGTAAAGTGTTGCTCATCTAAGAATTGATACAATTGCTCAATAAAGGCAGGGCGATACTTTTTGATAAATTCTTCTTCTAAATAATCATTTTCAATCAAATAATTGATTTTGTCCATTGCAGTCGCAAAGGTTAAGGTATTTGGTTCAACGTTTTCTTTAAAGAATGCCGCTAAGGCTTCTTTGTCTTTATTTAATGGAATTTGACCATCTACTGGACGGTTGATCTCATTATTCAATTTGAAATAACTGACATCTTTGATTTCTTTCAAGCTCATAAATGGCTAACCTCTTTTCTTGTTTTGTTCGTATAAAAAAGGACTTGCGGTCTGGACGACTGACAAATCCCTCAAAAGCATCACATTGAGAAAAATCTTAGCTCGCTAATTGACGTAGTTGATCTGGACGGAAACCGATGATCGTTTGCGCATCAGAGGTAATGACTGGCACACTTTGGAATCCTTGTTCTTTCAAAAATTCTAATGCTTCAGGCTCATTATCAATATTGATTTCTTCAAATGCAATCTGATTTTCACTTAAAAAGCGTTTCGCCATTTTACATTGCATGCAGTTGTTTTTAGAAAATAGTTTGATATTCATAATTGTTTCCTCCGAGTTGTAATAGTTATAAACCTAGTATAAATAAGTCTCGGAGAAAGTCAACGAAAAAACACTATATCTTGTGCTTGTGAATTCGGCATACACAATTTATAGTGTTTCTGTGTTTTTTATGCAAGGGAAAAAAGCGGAAAATACTTAGAATTACAAGGTTTTTGCGTAATTAATACAGGGGATATGCAATCAAAATGAGTAAAAAAAATCCGTATTGTGAAGGAAGATTCAAAGTGAGGGCCGAAACAGATTGACTTCTTATGGAAATGGCTCTATTATAATGATAATCATTATCAATTAAAGTAGGTTAATTATAACAACACTTCACAAAAGGAGTAAGAAGCAATGAAAATGGCGCAAACTCGGGCTTCTGGAACATACAAAATCGACTCGTTGGCAACCACCAAAGAGATCACGGCTCATTTAAATGATCTTGGTATTCGCACGGGCGTTGAAATCGTTGTGGTACAAAAAGATCGCAAAGGCGGCATCATTTTACACCAAGGGACGCGGATCGCTTTAGATGAACGGGTCATGGAACAAATCGATGTCACAGAAACCCAGCAGCAAACCATCATTACCTCTTTGGATCAGCTGCAAGTCGGTGAAAGCGGGAAGGTCAATCAGATCGCCGCCAAAGGTGCGGTGCGCCGTCGATTGATGGATATGGGACTTACGAAAAACGTCCATTTGGAAGTGGTGAAGCTGGCTCCTTTGGGTGATCCGATGGAGATTCGGCTCCGCGGCTATGAATTGTCTTTGAGAAAGCAAGAAGCAGCGTTGGTTTTTGTCGAAAAAGGAGTCGAAGCGTAATGACCTATCACTTTGCATTAGCAGGAAATCCCAATAGCGGGAAAACGAGTACCTTTAATCAATTGACCGGTGCCAAACAAACAGTGGGGAATTGGCCAGGCGTTACCGTGGAACGAAAAGCGGGGCGACTGCGAAAAGACCGACAAGTATTGATCCAAGATCTACCAGGGATCTATTCCTTGTCGCCGTACACACCAGAAGAACTGATTTCTCGCAATTATTTGATGGAAGCATCATTGGACGCGGTGATCAATATTATCGATGGAACCAACCTGGAGCGCAACCTGTATCTAACATTGCAATTATTAGAAATGAATGTCCCGACTGTGGCAGCCATCAACATGATCGACCTATTAAAGAAAAAAGGCTTGCAGATCAATTTCAAAAAGCTGGCTTACGGTCTAGGGGTTCCCGTAGTAGGGATCAGTGCTTTGAAGCAACGCGGCTTAACCAAAATGATCGAGGCAGCGAAGCATGTAGCCAATACACAACCGCTTCCTCCCCGCTACGATGCTCGTCTAGAAGCTGGCTTGACCGAGATCATGGCGATTTTGCCAGAGACGATCCCTCAGCAGCAAAAACGCTGGTTTGCCATAAAACTCTTTGAAAAAGATGAAGCGATTCAGACGATGTGTAAACTGACTGATTCCCAGCAGGCAGTCCTTCAGGAGACGATTTCGATTTTAGAGCTGATCTTTAAAGACAGCAGTGACGCCATTCTCGTCAATGAGCGCTATGGCTTCATTGAAGAATTGTTGGCGCTGGCAGTCATCAAGGAAACAGATCAGCACTTAGCCTTCAGCGACAAAATCGACCGTGTGTTGACCCATCGCGTATTGGCACTACCGATTTTTGCCTTCATTATGTGGGGAATCTACTATTTATCGATTCAGACGATTGGTACGATTGGTACTGATTGGGTCAATGATGTATTATTTGGCAGCTGGATTCCCGAAACAGCAGCGCACTGGCTAGAACAGCTGCAAGTCGCCCAGTGGCTACAAGAACTGATTTTAGACGGCATCGTGGCAGGGGTCGGTGCGGTCTTAGGCTTTTTGCCGCAGATCTTCGTGCTCTTTTTTTGTTTGGCTATCTTGGAGGACTGCGGATACATGGCACGGGTGGCATTTGTCATGGACCGCCTGTTTCGCAAGTTTGGTCTATCTGGCAAGTCGTTTATCCCCATGTTGATCGCTACCGGTTGCGGGGTGCCCGGCGTGATGGCAAGCCGAACGATTGAAAATGAAAAGGATCGTCGGTTGACGGTGATGGTCACGACCTTCATGCCATGTTCTGCCAAATTGCCGATCATCGCATTGATTTCAGGAGCCTTTTTCCCTCAGTATAGTTGGGTCGCCCCATCGGCCTATTTTGTCGGCATGGGTGCTGTGATTTTTTCAGGGATCGTCTTGAAAAAAACGCCTTTATTTGCAGGTGATCTGGCACCATTTATTATGGAACTGCCAGCGTATCACTTGCCGCAGCTCACAACGATTTTGAAAAGTGCCTGTGATCGAGCCATTGCTTTTGTGAAAAAAGCCGGTACGATAATTTTTGTGGCTTGTATCTTTGTCTGGTTTACCTCCAGCTACAGCTTTGCCTTGCAGCGGGTCACAGAAGACCAAAGCATTTTGGCCTTTTTCGGACGACTTTTGGCGCCGCTTTTTGCTCCCCTAGGCTGGGGAACCTGGCGAGGCGCCGTGGCGACGATCACTGGCCTGGTCGCCAAAGAAAATGTGATCGGCACCTTTGGGATCCTCTACGGACAAACTGGGGAGTTGTCAGAAAGCGGGACGGAGATTTGGCAAGTGTTGCGCGGCGATTACACTGCTGTGGCGGCATACTCTTTTCTCGTCTTTAATTTACTATGTGCCCCTTGTTTTGCTGCTATCGGTGCGATCCACCGTGAAATGGGGGACAGCAAGTGGACGTGGTTAGCCATTGGCTATCAATGCGGCTTGGCATACTGCGCCAGCTTGTTGGTCTACCAATTCGGGCACGTCGTCTTTGAAGGCGGACACCTCACGCTGGGTGTTTTCGCGGCAATCCTCATTGCTGGGCTATTGGTATTTGCTCTGTTGAAGAAACCATTCCGCGGGAGTGCACCCTTGATCCAAGTCGTAGGAGGCGAAAAATGATTGCTACAATAATTCTAAGCGGCCTGATTTTTGGCTATGGCACCCGTGTGGTGTACCGCATGGTGAAAAAGGATCATTGTTCTGATTGTCATATCAGTTGTCCTGTGAAGCATGAGGAAGCAAAGTAGAAAATAGCAGTTGTAAGTAAAAATTTGTGTGAAAATACCTACAGGTAGAAATACAATTGAAACGGTAGATCTTAGCCATGAATAGATTGTTTGCTTTAAGAAGTTCTTAGTTTATTTAAGAGCTTCTTTTTTTATTGTGGGTGCAAGCAAAAGATCTGTCCATTTTTGGTTCACTTTTTCCTTGAGAGAATAAGTTTTGTGAACTGCTCAAGAAGGATATCGAGAAAAACTGGAGGCTAATAAAAAAAATAGCCAGTATATCTGGTCTTTTTGAAAAGAGCAGTTCACTTAATCTGGAAGCGCGTACAAATATGTGGTCTCAAATCGTCTATTCAGGCCAGAACTTTTCACTTATAGTGTGTGTATAGGAATGATCTCGAGAAAATCTATACTAAAACCTAAAGAAATTTTTTTTAGAAAGGAAATCGTCGTTTGCAAACTACATTATTAACAAAAGAAAACATTTTACTTCAGCAAGACAGTACCAGTTGGCAAGAAGCAATCAAAAAAGCTGCCCAGCCGTTATTGAAGAATGGCAGCGTTACAAAACAGTATGTCGAAGCGATGGTTCAATCTGTCTTAGATGCCGGGCCGTATATCGTGCTTATGCCTGGGTTTGCTTTGGCCCATGCCCGATCAGAAGATGGGGTTTGTCGTTTAGGACTAAGTGCGATGACATTAAATACCCCCATCTCATTTGGTTCGCCCAATGATCCAGTGAAAGTCATTTTCTGTTTGGCAGCGATAGACCCGACCAGTCATTTGGAACTGATGGGTGAGTTAGCAGAAGTTTTAGCAAGGGACAATATCATTGATCGTTTAGCAAATGTGCAGACACCAGAAGCATTTATAAAACTATTAGAAGAAACGAGGAGTTAAGATGGGATTCTTTCAAAAAAAGAAAAATGATGCATCGATCCAAGCAGATGCAAAACCTAAGACAAGTAATGGCAAGAAATATTTGATAGCGGTTGCATGCCGTGCGGGGATGGGGAGTTCAACGCTGCTTCACATAAAAGTAAAATCAGTGATTGAAGAAAACGGCTATCCCATTGAAACGATTCATGGAAACCTAGACGTCCTCATTGGTTTTACGGGCGATGCCTTTATGAGTATGGCAGATATCGCAGCGGAACCTGATTTTCAAAACAAACCTTATGAAGTCATAGGCATTCAAAATATTATGAGTAAAGAAGAGATCCAAGGAAAACTAGAAACATTTCTTGAAACGATGCAAACAAAATAAATTGATGGAGCGAGGAATAAATTGAATGGCAATTTTAGTAATGAACCAATTCAGAAATACTGCTGTGTTGCTAATGATTTTGGCTTTGATTGGGTTACTTGCACAAAGAAAGCCTGCGAAGGAGACCCTGAGCGGTGTCCTCAAAGTGGGCATTGGGTTTATGATTTTTAATATTGGTGGTGGTCATGTAGGAACGATTGCTGCAAATTTTGCCACGTTGTTTCAGACCGCATTTGGTGTTCAAGGGACGGTTCTGGCAGTAGAGCCTGCTACAGCGTTAGCCATGGATGTATATGGTTTTGAAATATCAATGATTATGGGCTCAGGGTTCATATTCGGATTAGTTATTGCGAAATTGACGCCTTTAAAATCAATTTTCTTAACCGGTCAGCATTATCTTTTCTTTGCTGCTGTCATTGGGTTGATTTTTATTTCGAATGGTATGCCCACTTGGGTAACAGTTATCTTTGGTTCTTTGGTGCTAGGTTTTGCAGGAGCAGGGCTGCCCAAATTGGCTCAGAAATATACAGATGAGCTGACAGGTAATGCAGGGGTTGCACTAGGTCACTTTAACTTGATTTTTTACTGGTTCTCAGGTGTCATCGGCAGTGTCATTGGAGGGAAAAATTGGCAAGCAAAGAAAGAGAAAGCAGCCAATCGCGAGCTCCCTGATTTCTTCTCCGTATTCCGAGATTTTGTCTTCTCTGTTGCATTTTTCATGATTATTCTTTTCTACATTGCAACGATCGCAGCAGTTTTAAGTGGTCATATGGATGTCGTTCAAGAAATGGCTGGCAACGACTTATGGTTCTTGTATCCGTTGATTCAAGGGTTGCAATTTGCTGCGGGGATGTCTGTACTGATTTATGGTGTGCGTCAATTTATTGCTGAATTAACGGCTGCCTTCGTGGCGATCTCAGAAAAATATATCCCAGGATCAATGCCGGCAGTAGATGTTCCTGTGTTTTTCCAATATGCGCCAACCATGGTTCCTGTCGGTTTTATTACCTCGTTTATAGGTGGGTTAACAGCGACGTTTGCCATGGCTGCTGTGGGTTCTCCCGTTGTGCTTTTGCCAGCAGCTGGGATTGCTTTTTTCTCGGGTGGAACCATGGGTGTCTTTGGTTCAATAAGAGGCGGGTTGAAAGGGGCGATCATCGCATCCTTCTTAGGCGGTATTTTGCTGACTGCATTGCCTTTGGTGCTTTTCCCAGCTTTTTCTGAATTAGGCATCACAGACGCTGGATTTCCTCAAATCGACTACAATATTATCGGAATTTTACTAGACAAAATCTTAAAACTATTTAGTTAAACAGTATGATTAGCAAGGAGAAGGATGGATACAATTTCTCCTTGCTATAAGGAAGGAAAATCTGTATTGAATGAAAAAAACGTTTTGTTTGCATATAGTACGAATTTAAAAGCCCAAAGCGATGCTCAATTTTATCGGCTTGAAGAAGAAGAAGTCTATCAACAGATGGTGAAGGCCAAAGAACTTATTCTCCATGCAGAAAAAAATCATAAGCGCGTTCATGTAACAGGCGTGGGAAAATGTTCCTATGTAGCAGGCTATGCAGCTTCACTTTTCTCCTCTGTCGGTACGCCAGCCTATTTTTTAGACACAACCGAAACTGTGCACGGATCGGCAGGACAAGTCGTGGCTGGCGATGTAGTGATTGCGATAAGTAATAGTGGGAACACCAAAGAATTAGAATATGCACTTGCTGCCTTAAAAGCCAATGGCGCCGTAATTTTAGCGGTAACAGGAAATGAAGATTCTTCCCTAGCTTCCTGTGCTGAAGTCACATTGTCTTCTTATGTTTCCCAAGAAGGGGACTCATTGAATAAACCGCCACGTTCCTCTGTGATCGCCCAAATGATCCAGCTGCAGGTTCTGTCGGTGTTGCTGCAAGAAGCAAAAGAAATCAATTTAGAAGATTACCTTAAATGGCATCCAGGGGGAAGCTTAGGAGCAACGACAAAAAAGGAGCTTACACAATGAAAATCAGAGGAATTATACCAGCAATGGTCACACCATTAAATGAGAACGGTATCAATGAAGAGGGCACTAGAAAGCTTGTAAGACATTTGATTGCTGGTGGTGTCCACGGGTTGTTTATTTTAGGAACCAATGGCGAATTTCATACCTTAAGCAAAGAAGAGAAAATCCAGTTTGCAAAAATCGTTGTCGATGAAGTATCGGGCAGAGTACCAGTATTTGCAGGTGCCGGAGATATTGCAACGAATAAAGTGATTGAGTTAGTAAATGAGTTTGCAAAAATCGGCGTTGATGCTGCTTCCATTATTACACCATATCTTTTGAAATATACCGATGAAGAGCTGATTCATCATTATCGTGTGATTGCTGAGCAAACGACACTGCCAATCATTTTGTACAATATTCCGCCAAATACTAGAAATTTCATCAATCGTCATGTTTTCTCGGAATTACTCAAAATTGATTCGATCATTGGGATAAAAGATTCGAGCGGTGATCTAGAAAACTTTAAGGGCTATCTTGAATTAAATCATCGAGAGGATTTCTCTTTGCTGATGGGAAGCGACTCTAAGATTTTAGAAGCATTACAGTTAGGAGCAGATGGTTCTGTGGCTTCAACCGCAAATGTTGTGACGAAAACAGATGTGTCGATCTATGAACAATTTGTAGCTGGAAACATAGAACAAGCACGGCAAGCACAAGCAAGTATTGATGATTTTAGAGAAGCCTGCAAATGCTCAACGATTCCGTCTGGGCTGAAATACTGTTTGCGGGCAATCGGACAGGATGTTGGGTTACCGAAACTGCCTGTTCTAGATCTTACGAAAGAAGAAAAGCAGCAGGTGGATCAAGTGCTTCAAAAATATGTACAAGCGGAAGGATTTACATTGAAAGTAGAACAGTAGGCTGCAGAAATGGGGGAACATTGATGGTGAAAATTGACTATAGGACGAGAAAGATGATGATGGCTCTGATTGAAAAACCGACCATCAGTTACGATTATCTTCAGCGGAATTATTCTATGAACCGCACTCAAATAGAGTATACCATTGATAAAATCAACCAGTTTCTATCTGCCCAAAAACTACCACTTAGCGTGAATAAGGAAAGTGTGATCCGACTGCCTGAAAAAAGCAAGGAATATTTGTTGGAGTCATTTTTACGTGAGCGTATGTTTAAGTATTATGAGATGAGTTCAAAAGAACGAGGAAAATATATCTTTTTGACGCTCTTTTACTACGAGAAAGACTATCTGTCGGTCAACCATTTTTTAGATGCGTTAAAAATCGACAAAACAACCTTTATGAGTGATCTGCGCAAATTACAAGCGGAATTGCAGGGGTACGATATTTCAATCAGTTACTCGAGAAAAGAGGGGTATCACTTAGCAGGTGATGAACTGATGATTCGTTACGCTTTATTTCGAATGATTTTGGAAGATGTAACTAGCAAGGACGATGATTTTATCTACCGTTACTTTATTCATAACGAACGAATACAATTGGCGGATGAGCAGGACACCTATCTTTCTCTTCTTTTAGAAAAACATGCGATAGAGTTAGTTGAAAATAGGTTGATTGAATTGAACTATATCCTTATTTTTTATACCCAAGAATGGGCTTGAATGAATTTGATCTAAAACCTTTTTCTAATGATCATGAGTTAGTAAAAATGAAGGAGTACCGCTTTGCTGAAGAAGTTTTAGAAAACGCAGGGGTGATGAATAGTATAGAAAAGAACTATCTCTGTGGGTGGGTACTGGGAATGGCATTAGGGAATGAAAAGGAATGGCTTCAAGGAAATTTGGTCATCATTGACTTGGTAGAAAGAATTGTCGAGCGATTTGAATTGCTTTCAGGTATTCGTTTCAAGGATAAACACTCTGTCATCAAGCAATTATATAGTCATTTTCGACCGACCTATTTCCGAATGCTGTTTCGATTACCGATCATCAACCCTATGCAGGATAAAATTTTTGAAAAATATAATGACCTTTATCAGATCGTAAAAGAAACCTTGAGACCAATCAGTGATAGCTTTGATTCAAAGCTTCCAGATGAAGAAGTAGCCTTTTTAACCATGCACTTTGCGCTTTTGATCAGAAATTCTGAAGAATATATGGTGCAACAAAAAGTGGGGGTCGTTGTCTGCCCAAATGGTATTGGAAGCTCAGCAATCATTTACAATGAATTAAAGGAAATCTTTCCCTCTTTTATCTTATTGGGACCGATTGAAACAAGCGAACTGCATTCATTTGATCAGTCATACGATATCATTTTTACGACAAAACCCAACTTTCAACTTTATCCGTTAAAAAAGCCGATTTTTGTAGTAAACCCGATCATGTCTTACGAGGAACGAACCCAGTTGTTTTTAGATGTCAAATTCGAAACCAGTACAAGCATCAAGCCCAATACTGTGACGATCGACGGCTTGATGCAGGTTATTCAACAATATTCAACAGTTACTAGTGAGTCAGCTCTGCGGCATCATTTAGAGAAATTTGTACAAGAGACCTGCTCGCCAACGGCATCTATCATGTCTCAAAAAGAGAAAAAGTCAAAAGAACCTGCAATGCTGTTGGATATGATGCGTCCAGAATTGATACAATTAAACAAAAAAGCCAGAACATGGGAAGAGGCCTTTTATCTCGCAGCCAATCCATTGATTGAAAGAAAGATCATCACTAGAAATTACATCGATTCGATCATTCAACAAACCAGATCAGAAGGCGCTTATATGGTGATATTCGATCAAGTTGCCTTACCGCATACGGTTCCTGAAGCAGGTGCAAAAAAACTTGGCATGGGATTGACAACGTTAGAATCTGAAGTATATGTCTTGGGAACGATTCCTGTAAAGTATATCTTTACCCTTTCTGCATTAGACAGCAAGCAGCATCTAAATGCGATGACTCAGTTTATTACCCTTATTGAATCCAAAGATTTTTTTCGAGAATTAGAAAAACATGAATGTCCGGAGACAGTTTATCAATGGTTTGCAGAGATTTTACGTACTGCTGTTGTATAAATTTTTTCGAAAATACTGTAAGTCTTATAGGATAAAACAGATACTCTTTGGTCTTTATTGAGAGAAGCGTGCGAAGGGGAGTCATTTGCCTTCATCATTTGCTGCTGTTCATCCGAACGCAAGCGATGTTACTCAGAACTGTTAACAGCGGAAGAATTCTCTAATGAAACTAATTTATGCCGTTTGAGGTTAGTCCAGTTCTACAAGAAAGATGCATTCGGGAATCAGCTACCATAGAAGTGGAGAAACAGTTCGATCACGATCGGGCTGTTTTTTTATTTTTTACAAAACGACCTATTAAAGGAATCTCAAATATAGTATAATTATTTAATAAAAAGATATTATTTAGTGAGGTTCGCAGGAAAGGGAGCAGGGAATATCGTTAGAACGTAAACGAAGATAGGTTTTTGATAAAGCAGAGTGAAAGGGTGAGGGCATGAGACAACAACGAAGACGGGAGCGTCAGAAACACCAGCGGATCATTGTGGGGTTAAGTACAGCGTTGCTGGCAATCATACTTGGAGTGATTTATCTAGTGATTCAAGTGACAAGCATCCCCGAACAGCGTCATACAGCAGAAACGACAAAGGCAACAAAGCCAATGCAAGAAACGAGTAGTTCTACCGAAACAAAGCCAGCAGTAAAAACCATCACAGTGACAGCTAGTGGCGATATGCTTTATCATACACCTGTTTATTTAAGCGCTTACGATGGGAAGCGTTATGATTTTGACAATGATTTTGAGCAAGTCAAACCGCTGATTGCATCGGCGGACCTTGCTTTAGGTGATTTTGAAGGAACCATCAATCCTAATAAACCGCTTGGCGGTTTTCCCTTATTCAACGCCCCTATCGATGCTGTTGCCAGTATCAAAGACGCGGGCTTTGATGTGATCGATCTTGCCCATAACCATATTTTAGATACAGGGATCGAAGGAATCAAAACAACGGCGGCTGCTTTTCACGACCAAGGCTTGGCAACGATTGGTGTCACGGTCGACAATAGCGGAATCCTGGTCAAAGAAGTCAACGGGATTAAAGTTGCTCTCTTGGCCTATGCCTATGGCTTCAATGGCCTTGAAGAAAGCTTAACTCAAGCAGAGTATGACACCTATTTGAAAGACTTGTCGTTAGATAAAGTGGAAGCAGAGATCAAAGAAGCGGAAAGCTTGGCGGATATCACCATCGTGATGCCTCAGTCTGGTGTCGAGTATTCTTTAGAACCAACGGAAGAACAACAAACTGTTTATCGGAAGATGATCGATTTTGGTGCTGATATTATCTTCGGTGGCCATCCGCATGTAGCAGAACCAACCGAAATCATCGAAAAGGACGGGGAAAAGAAATTTATCATTTATTCAATGGGAAACTTATTGTCGAATCAACGTTATGAAACCGTCAATAACAACTATTGGACCGAACGAGGCGTCATCCCAGAAGTTGAAATCTCCAAAGAAGGGCAGCGGACCTATTTAAGCAAGATTGCCTTGCATCCGACTTGGGTCTCCAAAGAACCGATCCCTGATCGTACCTATTATGATCCAGAATACGGCGTCTTGCAGGCCTTTGATTTTCAAGTTTACCTTGCCGCAGATTATCTGCCAGATGGGCAATATGCCAAAAATGTCCCTGAAGAAAAGCGCCAGCGGATCGAAACCGCCTACCATGAAATGCTGGAGCTGTTGGATTTGAAGTGGGAGTAGTGAGGACAAGAAAGCAATCTGGCTAACAGGTTGCTTTTTTATTATT
>NZ_BCPT01000028.1 GCF_001544095.1 Enterococcus casseliflavus NBRC 100478
TGAGGTTCATTCTGACCCAGATTTGATTTTGTACAACTCATCAGTCCTCGTAAAATATATTTTGCCAAGTAAGTTTCTTTTAAAGTGTTTATAAAACACAAATTTTTTTGAATAACACATTCCTTCCGGAATTTGTTTCGTTATTGTGTGATTTCTCAGAGTACAATGGATATATGGAAAGGATCCAACGGGAATTTGCTAATCAGTCCTGTAGCTTTGTCTACCTTCATAAGTCTGTTACCAAAAGCACTGTGTTTACTACCAACTCATTAGCTGTTTCGATAAAGTGCTAGACTTCCAAATAGTAGTTTGGAAGGCAGCTTCTAGCCCTTTTATCACCGTATTCTATTAGGCGAGGTCGTAGCCACACAGTGAGTTTCTGGGGAATCCCACAGTATCGAAGCATTTTCCACAATTTATATTGAAAGGAGGTCCTTATTCCATGAAATTATTTGTTGGTATTGACGTTAGTTCTGAAAAATTAGATGTTTGCTTCCTAACAGATGACGATCAGCTATCTATATTGACTGAAAACTCTGTTGCTAATGACATTGAAGGCGCTTCATTAACACGAGAACTGATTCTTGAGTTCAATGAAAACTATCACTTCGATCAAATCGTTATTGGGATGGAATCAACGTCCATGTACAGCTTTCATCCTTCGATGTTTTTCCATGAAGATACAGTGCTAAAAAAACTCAATACACTTGCGACGATTGAAAATCCTTTTCGAATGAAACAATTCAGTCGCATGTTTGATGAGGATAAGACTGATCGAAATGACGCGTTTAGAATTGCTGATTTCTTGCGTATTCAATGGTTCACAACTTCTCCTTTCAAAGAAGAGAAGTACATGGCTTTACAGCGCTTAACACGCACTTGCTATCAACTCATTAAGCAATTGACTCGTACAAAACAACACTTTCTGGAAAATCTAACGTACAAATGCAATACACTTGCTCGAGAAATGCGCGACGAATCGACAAGTCTCTTTAGTGCCACTGTCATTACTCTTATGACAGAGGACTTCACACTAGATGAATTGGCTGCGCTTCCTTTGGAAGCCTTCTGTGACTTACTACAAGAAAAAGGAAAAGGTCACTTTAAAGATCCAGAAAAAATTGCCAAATCGATTCGACGTGCAATTACCATGAGTTATCGTTTAGGTAGTCTTGCACAAGAATCCATCAATGTCGTTCTAAGTGTTCTTGTACGTGAAATTCGTGCACTTGAAAAGAGCATCAAAGACTTGGATAAAGCAACCGAGCAATTAGTTGTCGTTATTCCAGAATATCAATGTTTGACCAGTGTTCCAGGTATTGGAAAGGTGTACGCTGCTGGATTAATCGCTGAAATCGGTCAAATTGAACGATTTAAAGACTAAACAAAATTGGCAAAATACGCAGGCTTATGTTGGAAAGTCAAACAATCTGGTAACTATCAGTCACAAAATACACCTCTGACAAAACAAGGGAATCGGTATTTTAGATACTACTTAGTTGAAGCTGCCAACTCTGTAAAAAACTATCTTCCTGAATATAAAGCTTTTTATCAAAGCAAATGTAAAGAGGTCCCAAAACATAAAAACAAACGAGCACTTGTCTTAACCGCAAGAAAATTTACGCGTCTGGTGGATACGCTACTACGTAACCATCAACTATACACGCCACCAAGGAGCGTGATAGATAAATAACATTCTGTTATTGACGCAAACCTTTGAAATACCCCAAAAAAATTGATTTTGGCCGGGGCTAGTTAAGTGCGCTTCAAAACAGGTTACACAATAAAAATATTCTCAATCTTCAACTTGACTTATTATCATTAGACTTATTGACAAAGAGCCCGAATTTTTTGCAAAAAAAGAAGACCTCAGGGATCAGGTCTTCTCTGTTGCTTAATCTAATATTGTCACTTTTACTTGACGACGTCCCCATTGGATACATTGTGCGACGTTATCAAAGTGAACATCAATGATGTTTCCTTTGATCGCGCCACCAGTATCAAGCGCTAGTGCTACGCCATAGCCTTCAACATTGACTAAGGTGCCTAAGGGAATCACGCTTGGATCAACGGCAACTGCCATTGGATTTTTACGTAAGTCTGTACCACTTGCTGTAAAGAAACTAGAGCCAGCTTCTTTATACGAGTAAGCAGTTGATTCCATCATCAATGTTCGACCACTACTTGTATTGCTGTTGTTGCTATTGTTATTACTGTTGTTACTTGTATTGCTTGAGCTGTTAGTTGAGCTATTGTTGTTGCTTGAAGAGCTACTCGATGATGAGCTGCTGCTTTGAGTCGTATTGCTACTAGATGAAGCAGACGCTTGGGATTCAGAAGCGCTTGAACGTTCCGCAGCTTGGGCTGCTTCTTTTTCAGCTTTTTCTTTCGCTGCTTGTTCCGCCGCTTCTTTGGCTGCTCGTTCTTCTGCTGCTTTTTCAGCAGCTAAGCGAGCTGTTTCAGCTTCTTTGCTGGAAGCGATTTGTGCCAAGGTTGCTTCGTTTTCTTTCAATTGGGCTTGTAGATTCGCAATTTTTGAATCCAGTGTTTTGGCTTCTGATTCTAATGCGGTTTGATTTTCTTTCAATGATTGCTGTGTTGACTGTGCTTTTTCTTCTAAAGCTTCCAGCTTTTCTTTTTCTGCTGTCAATGAATCGATCTTTTCTTTTTCCAAGTTTTGTAACATCGTCATCGCATAGGCACGATTGATAAAATCTTGGATGTTGGATGATTCTAATAGTACCGTCCAATCTCTGGTAGCCCCGCCATTGACTTGGATGTCTTTCATACGTTCCGCAACGACAGCTTCACGCTTTTCAATTGTTTCTTGTGCAGTTTTGATTTCTGCTTTGGTTGTTGCTAATGATTCTTCATTTTCAGCGATTTGAGCTTTTAGCTCTTCTACCTCACTGTATTTCGCATTCACATCAGTCAATGCAATCTGTACTTCCGTACTGATTTCCTGACTTTGCTGCATGACGGCACTTTCTTGCTCTTGCAATGATTCAAGTGACTCAGCCTGCGCAAAGATTGGAGAAACGATTCCTGCCGCAAAGACAGCGACAACGATTGTTCGTAGTTTCTTTGCCTTCAAAAAATTCCCTCACTTCTCACTATGGTTTCCAACATATCCTATTATACAAATTCTTAAGAAGAATTTTATTGCAGGACCTTTACAATTTGTTACAAATTATCGTAAAAGTGGGTGTTTTCATCGTCTTTTCCGACTGAAATCAGTCAGAAGTGGGAAGAATCAGCATTGATAAGGGTTTATTTTTTGTAATCTAACCGTAACAAACCTATTTTTTCTTACGGATCGCTTCAATAAATCGAGACAATTCCTGACTGCTTTTTATCTGATTGATTTCTAACTTTTGAAAGTTTTTTAAGAGTCTTCTTTGATGGAAATTCAATCTCGGTAGATTTTGTTTTAAAACGCGCCATTCTTCTGGAAACGCTGCGAAGCGCCCTTGCCAATCGTTTTTATATTGCTCAATATTTTCAGCCAATTCTTTTTTGTGCTGTTCAAAGGCTTGATTGACTTGTTGCACTGCTTTTTGAAAGGCAACCAAGTTAGCAAGGGTATAGCCCATATCAAAAGAAAGAACCATTAATAAGAAAATGGGCAATAAGAATCCGCCCCGAGCAATCAAGGTTTGTACGATCTCCAGCATTTGCGGATGAACAAATCGAACAATCAGCACACAACACACGCCCCAAAAAAGAGAAATCGGCAATGCCACCCGTCCATTGATATTCAGTGGTACCTCTTTATAATCCCACCATGAAGCATGAAAAAACCGCTCAAGTAAATAACTTGTCACATATTCAAGCACGGTGACCAATAACGCTGCCGCAAAGAACAGTGGAATCACTTGCTCATGCAATGGCCGTAACAAATAGACAACGCCAAGAATACCAAAGCCGTAGATGGGTGTGATCGGACCAATAAGGAACCCCCGATACACAAAGTGCTTGGCTTTTAGCGAGCAATAAATGGTTTCCCAAAGCCATCCGATAAATGAGTACAAGAAAAACAATAAAATGATCCGTTCAAATTGAACCATACCTCTCCGCTCCTTTTCAAACTGTCGCAATGATTTGTGCAATCGTACTTGTCATCACAATCATACCACAAATCAATCGGTCTTATTTTGAATCAGTGCAGTAGCTTATTCCTCGTTTGAACGTTTTTTTTTCGTTGCTTATTGATCACCAAAAATAATTGATGGGTGCACTTGTTCTTTCAAACTATAGCCACACAGTTCTTTGTTAAAGGTAAAATGATCTTGTTCCACATTGGCAATGATCTCATCTTCTGAAAATCCATGAAAATCGTAGTCATTGATGTAACTTCGAAGTAATACTAATTTTGCATCGATCAAGAGAACTCTTTGGATATCCATCCAAAAAGCCATGTCTTTGTTTTTCAATATTTTTTTCAATTCTGCTTCCTGTGCTAACCAGTACGCATAGACTGATGGCATTTCATCTTTAATGGTTTCAGCAGATAATCCTTCTCTCATTTTTACTAAATACTCATTTACTGATTGATAAAACAATTTCCTTCCCCCTAGTTCCATTATTTTTAAACGTTGATCCTATGTTTCTTCTATTTCTTCGCCACTTTAAGCTATCTTTCTCTATCCAACTGTCGCTAATGTCGCTTTTTTTGTATCGAAAGAAGCCATAGTATTTCGCAACAAAATTCTGACAATTATTCAAAACAAATAGATACATAAAAAACACACTATTATTTTATAGATATAACCGACACAATTTTTAACTTCACTATTCTTTTAATGCTTCCTTTCTTTTCTAAAGCATAGCAAAAGTCGCCCCGTATTTATAATCAACTTTTGCATCAATCTAAGAAAAAAGTGAAAATAAGCGGTAACAGTCAGTTATTTCCGCTTCATTTTTTAAATTTACTATTTAACAATCCTTTATTTTTTTCTATTCATGCAATAACTGAGAATATTTTATTGCGTTATTTCCTTTCCTATTATACGATTAACTAAATAATGTTGGTTATTTGAAAATAAAAAACAAAGGGGAACGTGAGAATAATGAGAAAAAGTGTTGTTTTTAGTTTATTGGGGTTCACACTTCTTTTTGCTGGCTGCACGCCAAAAGAGGAGAAACCAGCTTCAGAAAGTACGGAAAATGCAAGCGCTACAAGCTTATCTATGACATCATCAACCGAAGTCGCCCAAGAATCGACGGTCTCTTCCAGTGAAACGGCTTTACCTAGTTCAGAACAAACCATCACAGGCGTTAGCGGAACAAACTATACCATCGATTTACCTAGCAATTGGCAAGAGGTACCTGATTTCACTTCATTGAATCCTGACAATGATTTTATGTTGTCCGATGCGTTAGAAACGAAATATTTAGCTGCAGTCGTTGAATCGAAACAGGATTTTGCCGATTTAGAAACTTACCTCGGATTGGTTCAAGAAAATTTGGCAACAAGCTTCGATACGACGGCCACCTTTTTACCAATTCCTGACACAAAGGCCTATTTCGTTGATTTCCCAGCGACAGTTGAAGGGCTAAATATCCACTATATTTATTATGTACTTGAAACCGAAAATAATTACGTTCAGTTGTATGGCTGGACGTTAGAAAGCTTATATGACTCTTCAAAAGAGGAACTAACAGCGATCATGAACAGCTTCAAAGAAGAATAAACAAAATATCTGTACCCATTTTGGCAAATAGCCAGAAAAATGGGTACAGATATTTTTTCTTTTTATCTACGGACTACAAGACGTTGCCCTACCAGAATCAATGAGCCAGAAAGGTTATTCCATTGCATCAACTGATTCACAGTCACACCGTAGCGTCGCGAAATCCCCCATAGAGTGTCTCCCGAACGTACAGTATAGGTGGAGCTGTTTGATGAGGAAGCGTTCGTTTCTTGAATGTACGCTGCACTTACCCAGCCACGCCCTTCAATTCGATACCAGACATTGTTGCCATTGACACTCGTTCCCGTCTTTTGCGCAACTGCACGAAAAGAGGAGTTGTTTAACAAAGAACCAACAATTCTGGCACTGGTAGACGCATCAGAGCGAATATTCAATGTTGCGGTAGTGCGAAACTCTTTGTTGATGCTTTGTTCAGAGCTATTACTTCCAGCGGTCACTTCTGTCACGTACGCAGCGCTCACCCAGCCGCGTCCTTGGATTCGATACCACACATTGTTGCCGTTGACACTCGTTCCCGTCTTTTGAGCGACTGCTCGAAAGGTTGCATTGCTTGCCAAGGAGCCGACAACAGAAGCGCTAGTCGATGCGTCGGAACGGATATTCAAGGCAGCGGTGGTGCGAAACTCTTTGTTGATGCTTTGTTCGGCACTGTTGTTACTGTTATTATTATCGTTGTTATTACCATTATTATTGTTGTTATCATTCCCACCCGTATTCGATGAGATCTCCGTCACGTGAGCGGCACTTACCCAGCCACGTCCTTGAATTCGGTACCACGTCGTATTGCCGTTCACACTGGTGCCGCTTTTTTGCGCTACTGCTTCAAATGTTGCATTGGCAGCCAATGAACCCACGATCGAGGCGCTGGTGGAAGCATCCGAACGGATATTGAGTGCTGCATTTGTTCTGAATTGCTTATTGATCGCCTGTTCAGAATTGTTATTGTTGTTATTGTTGTTATCGTTTGAACCGCCACCACTTGATGTATCGTACTGGGTCAAATTGTACGTTTCAATCAAGTTGTTTAGCTTACTTGCATAAGCCGTGTCGGTGGCATAGCGTCCTTGCAGCCATTGTGTCGCGTCACGATAAGAATTCGTATTAGACTTCCATGCCCCATGGTAGAAGAAAACACCCGGCGAAAATGAGGTGGTTCTCAAAACGTGCGCATTGTCTTGAAAAGATTCTTTTAATGAAGGGTATTTACGAAACTTCGCAATAATCGGATAGAGATTGCCATTCCCGTCATCTTCCAAGGTTTGCATCTCTACAAATTGTCCATTGTAAGATCCCTTGATACCAAACATATTATTGGCAAGAGTAGTCAGCGTGGATTGCCCCCAACCTGATTCTAAGATCGCTTGTGCAATCATAACTGAAGCGTAGAGGTCATTTGCCCCCGCCACTTCTTGTGCCATTGGTCCTACTTGCTGAATAAATGCTTGCTGATTATTAGAACGTGCCATTGGATTGTTGTAGTTGGGCATTACCTTCGTTTCAATGGCGATCCGCTCTTCTTCTGACAGAACAGGAATGTCACGATCGATTTCTGCTTCATTCTGTTCAGAAGCATCATCTGCTGGTTCATTTTCGGGTACGTCTTGAATTTCTACTACATCCGAACTTTCAGCTTCTGATGGTTCGGTACTATCTTGCGTTGCTGGTGATCCCTCGTTCACTTCTTGATCTTCTACAATGCTCACGGAATCTTGCGTCGATGTGTCTTGGGTTGACTCTGCTGTTTCAACTACTTGAACACCATTTTGGGTTTCTGCTGACTCAAGTGTATCTGCTAAGACATTCATCGGCAAAATATTCACCGTACTAACAAGTGCAGCGGTTGCCGCCGCACTTTTACGGTAAAGAAGCCCTCTTTTTTGTTTCTTCGCACGATAACGAAGCTGTTTTCTTTCTTCCATTTGTCTCTCCTTAAAACTACAGCTAGCTACTTCTTACATTCTTACTGCAAAGCTAGGTGTAAAATGAGCGGTACTGCCAACAGAAACATTTTGTCCTGGGCGTGGTGCATGAATGTATTGTCCGCCACCTAAAGCAATGGCTACATGATAGGTGCTGCCTGATGAACCCCAGAATAATAGATCTCCTGGTTGTGCTTGGCTAACGGAAATCACTGTACCCGCTGTTTCTTGTGGTACCGTCCATCCACCAATATCTCTCCCTGTTACTTGTAAAAAGACATAGCGAGTAAACCCAGAACAGTCAAAGCTGTCCGGTCCTTTGGCACCCCAAACATAGGGTTTTCCGATATGCTTATAAGCTTCTGCCACGATTGCAGCCCCATTTGTTGATGCTGGTGCAGAAGGTGCTGGCGGCGTCACGATCGGTGCTGGCGGCGTCACGATCGGTGCTGGTGACGGAGCAGGCGTTGGCGCCGGTGTTGGTGTAACGGGCGTCGGTGCTGGCGTTGGTGCAGGAACCGCAGGTGCACTGTCCGCTGGCGTCTCTGGTGCTGGAGGTGTCACTGGTGTTTCTGGCTCTTGAATTTCAGGTGTATCTACTGGTGCTTCTTCTGGAGCCTCTGGTGTTTCAACTGGTTCAGATTCTTGCGTTTCCTCTGGCTGCGTTTCTGCTGGTGCTGCTGGCTCTTCCGCTGGCTCTGGGCTCTCTGCTTCTGCGTCAGCTTCGGTGCCCTCTGCTTGAACAGCCGCTTCATTCAAGGCTGCTGCTTCCGCTGCAGCTTGTTCTGCCTGCTGTTGCGCCGCTTGTTCCGCTTGGGCTTGTAAAGCAGCAACACGGGCAGCTTCTTCACGAATTCTTGCTTGCTCCGCTTCATAGGCTTCTTTTTCCGCACGCAGCTGTTCTTTTTCTTCTTTCGTTGCTTCTTCGTAGGCTAACTGACTAACCAAGACATTTAATTCTGCTTGGCTTGCTTCCAAGACACCTTTTTGTGCTTCCAGATGGCTCTGTGCTGCTTGCAATTCTGCCACTTTTTCTTGTGATTCCGCACGCTTTTGTTCAACTGCTTGTTGGTCGGCTTTTTGTTGTTCGATCACTTCATTATTCGCTCGAATGATCGTCGTCATGGCATGGACCCGACCCACTAGATCACTGACAGAATCAGCTTCTAGTACGGCTGTTAGAAAATTGTCGCCTTTTCCATTGACTTGTGTTTCTCTGGCTTGCTTTTCGATGTTTTCTGAGCGTTTGGCAATCCGCTCTTCTAACTGACTGATTTCCTGATCCAATCCTTCGATCGCTTGCAACAAATCACTTTGCTGCGCTAAAATGATTGCTGCTTCTTGATTTAATGAATCAATTTCCCCTTGTACGCTTTGACGTTGCTGTCTCAACTGATCAATCTCGTTATTTTTTTGTTCGATCAATTGATCGTGATTCGTAGCAAAAACGGTCACAGGTCCGCCGAATGATGACAATACAATGCCACACATACACACTGTTGCAAAGATTTTCTTCTTCATCTGATCCTCCAAATTCAATTTTAAAACTTTTTTTTCATTTATTTGACCATTTTCATTTTACCATAGTTCAGCAACAAACCCATTCCGTAAGCGATTTACATTTTAGTTACACAAATAAACTCTGTTTTTTTATTGCATGTTCTCCACTCCTATGCGATCGACACGCCACGTGAATGCCTATATATCACCTATTCAAGAAAACTTCATAGAAAAAGTCTTTTTTCTTAAGAAAAAATAAATAATGTTGTAGATTTCACTTTTATTACATTAATTTTCTGCAAAATATGCTTGATTCACAAAAATTTTACAGACGAAAAAAGCTCCTTCCTAGTGTTTACTAGAAAAGAGCGAGTTTTTTTGTCTTAGTTATTCGCGATAAGGGAGTAGTTGTCTCATTACAGCGATTTGGTCATCAATGGTCTGTTCTGTGATGTGACCGGTCAGAGCCAAAATCCCCAATCCTTCAATCACGAACATATAGTTTTCTGCAATCACTGCCAAGTTTTCATCTTTTAACACGCCTTGCTGAACGCCGACTTGAAAGATCTCATGGATCGTCCGTTTCGTCTCAGAAAGTTGTGCTTGCTGCAGTGAACTGGAGGCTTCGGTTTTATGCGTATAGTAATACTCGTAGACGGCTCGCAGCATACCGTCAGAAATGCTGTGGAGTAGACGCTTGCGATGGTCGGAAAAATATTTGTTTAAAATCGTTTCAAAGGGCACTTGCTCCATGATCATCTCTCGTACATCATCAAATTTTCGTTTGGAGCGCTGCTCTAACACTGCCAAAAAAATCTCATCCACCGAACGAAAGTATAAATAAATGCCGCCACGACTAATGCCGCACTCTTCGATAATGTCCTTCATTGTCGCATCGATCAAGCCTTTCTTACTAAAGACGACTTTGGCACTTCCAAGAATCAAATCACGCTTTTGTTGTTTTTTCTTTTCCGCTGTAGTCAATTCGCTCTGTTGCTTCTTTGCCATTTTTTTGGCTCCTTTCATCACATTATTAATGACACTCGTGTCATTTTGTTGTATAATCAACCTAACTTAAAAATGACACGAGTGTCATTATAAAAAAAGGAGTTTTTACAATGAATACAAAAAGCAAAACCTATCGCCTTGTCATTCGTGCCATTTTGACTGCTATTATTATTTTACAAACGATGGTGCCTTTCCTTGGATTTATTCCGATCGGTATCACTAGTTTAACGATCATCCATATCACGGTGATCGTCGCTGCCATCGTTTTAGGGACAAAAGACGGGATGTTCATCGGCTTAGTCTGGGGTATTTTTACCATGATTCGTGCGTTTACCTCTCCGACAACGCCCTTAGACATTGCCGTTTTCACCAACCCAATCATCTCGGTGGTTCCCCGTGTATTGGTTGGATTAGTGGCTGGTCTCTTGTTTACGATCATTTACAAAAAGACCAAAAAAGTCGTCGCTGCTTCGATTGTTGCAGCAATCTTTGGGACCATCACCAATACAGTTTTGGTCTTAACCCTAATGGGAACCTTATATACTGGCTTAGTTGCCAATACCTATGGTGTCGATGCTTCGGCTTTATTCGTGACCCTCGGTGGAATTGCTATAACGAATGGAATTTCTGAGGTGATCACAGCTGCGATCTTAACACCCATTCTAGTAAAAGCCTTATTTGCAGCAACCAGCTTACGTCCCGAAAATCGTTAGTCTCTTCTCTTATCCTATCATTTTTTTCACGTTCTGAGTACTCTTTGCCCAAACATTATAAGCCCCCGATCGAAGAAAGCTTCTATTGTATAGAAATGCTTTCTTCGATCGGGGGCTTCTTCTTTTATTGGTTAAAAAAAGGTGGATAGCAAGGCAAGGATCGCTAGACCGCCTTGGGTCAAAATAATTTTCTTGTCGCTAGTCACACTACCATATGCAGCTACTAAGATAATGTAGATCAACAGCAAGCGACTGATTTCCAATGGCGCTGAAGCAAAGGTAATACTATACAGTAACCCCAAACCGATCAGCCCATTGTAAACTCCTTGGTTTTTGAACAAGGTCACGACGATCGGTCGTTCAAGTTCTGCTTTCGTCACGTTGAAGACCCGCGCTGTTGCTTTGGACGTAGTGGCAAATGTTTCTAAATATAGAATATAGAAAAATTCTAAGGCAACCAGTACAATCAAAATCGTCGATAAAATCGTCATCCTTATTCTCCTTGATGAGCGACAACGATCTCGCTCGGTTTGGCTGCAAAGTCAGGCATTTGTTGGAATAATTGTTGCAGCAGCGGGTTTTGATTGTGGGCGGTGATCGCTTCTTGATTCGCCCATTTTTCGACCATGACAAACCGATTGTTCTCTTCCAATGATTCATAGAGATGATAGCCGTGGCAGCCTTCCTCAGCTCTCGCCGATGCTAATAATGGCGTAACAGCGGCTAAAAAATCTGCCCGCTTTTCTTCTTTGATGTAAAACGTTGCATTAATGATTTCCATCGTTTTCCCTCCTCTTATAGAAATGTCGTAATTTGTTCTGCGTCTAACCGAACGGATTCATAGCCTAATTCTTTGGCTTTTCCGACTGAAAGGATCATGACAGGAACATAACGCTCTTTGTCTAAGCCAAAAGCTTCGGCTAATTGATCTGCTTCAAAGCCGCCGATTGGGTTGGTTTCATAGCCATGCGCCCGCGCAACTAACATAAATTGCATGGCAGCTAAACTAGCGTCGATCTTCACCACATCATTCATTTGTTCTTTTGTAAGATTTTCGTAATGCGGAATGATCGCTGCTAGTTGTTGGTCACGTACTTCTGCTGGCATTTTGCCTTCTGCTACTGCTTTGTTATAAATTTCTTCCCCAAGTTCATGACAAAGCATATCGCCAAAAATCAAGACCATTGCAGAAGAGGTATCATTTTGACGGACGTTGAAACGAATCAACGGTTTCAATTTTGCTTTTTGCTCATCGCTTTCCACAACGACAAAGCGCCAAGGCTGCATATTGACTGAGGAAGGTGCTGTCGTTGACTCTTGGATCATGGTCAACATTTCTTCATGGGGGATTTTGTATGTTTCATCATAGACACGAACCGATTTTCGGCCAAAGGTGATCTCTGAAAAATTGTTATTGCTATATTCTGTCATGGGTTTGCCTTCTTTCATGGAACTAATTTCATAAGTAATGTTAGAAGCTGTGCTTCTTCTTCTTCGGTCAAATTGATGCCTAACGACTCCTCAGAACTGGCATGCTTTGAAGCACAACTAGCCAAATCGGCTTGTGCTTTCGGTGTCAAAGAAACAAAAATCTCGCGGTTATTGTCTTTGTTTCGTTCCCGTGTCACAAATTGTTTTTCTTCGAGAATCTTCAAATGCCGAGTGACCGCTGCACTATCGATCTTCAATTCATTCTGTACTTGATTTTGGGTACAGCGTCCTTGCTCATTCAAAAACTGCAGCAACTGATAACGGGTCAGACTAAAGCCAGTCTCTTTTTCAAAGATCGCCGTTAATTCTTGATTCACGATTTTCATCCGATACAGCAATCCGCTAAGCTCACGTAAATTCATTGCATAAACCGCTCCTTTCATCGTTGACTTGTCAACTGTTGACTAGTCAAGTATAAATCATTTTCTTTTGCTTGTAAAGAGTAAGCAAAAAAGACCCGCAGCTAGGGGAACCTCATCAAGAATCGAATCAGAAATTCTTTGATGAAGGTACACCAGCAGGCTGCGGATCTTCGTTACTCCAGTATCGAAAAAATACGGTAGAATTTATTTTATTTTAATTGGAAGAGTTTCTTCAACCCCATCACGATCAGTGTAGAGATCGCTGCTGCTGCGAAGATAATGCCCCACGTGCCAGCTTGAATCGGCATCGTATCCAATAGCTCATTCATAAACGGTACATAGACCGCCGAAAGCTGTAAACCAACGGAAAGGAGCAATGCCCCCATCAACGGTTTGTTTTTCAAGAGAGTTTTGTCTAAACCAAAGCCGCTGCTCTTACGAACGTTGAAAATATGCATCAATTGCGCGACTGCCATAAAAGTAAAGGTTGCTGTTTGTGCATAAAGCAACTCGTGATCCGTCAGCATCAGGAAGTTGAAGAAGCCAAACGCCACCAAACCAATCACGACCCCACTTAAAATGATACGTCCTAAGAAGCGCTTGTTGACGAGGCCATCAGCTTTCGACCGTGGCTGACGCTTCATGATATCGTCTTCTGCTGGTTCAAAGGCTAACGCCATGGCTGGAGCAATATCGATGACTAGATTCAAGAAAAGGATATGCAGCGGTTGGATCGGCATGGGCATCAAGAAGATGACACTTAAAAAGATCGTCACGATCTCAACCATATTACATGAGAACAGGAAGGAAACATATTTTTTGATGTTGTCAAAAATGATGCGTCCTTCTTTGATAGCATCGACGATCGTTCCAAAACGGTCATCCGTCAAAATCATATCGGAAGATTCTTTGGCTACTTCTGTCCCACGAATCCCCATGGCGATCCCGATATCGGCGCCGTTGAGTGCTGGCGCGTCGTTGACCCCATCGCCAGTCATTGAAACGATATCACCTTCTTCACGCAACGCTTCCACAAGCTGTAATTTGTTTTTTGGTGAAACTCGAGCAAAGACAGCGACTTCTTCGATTTTTTCGTTAAAGCCTTCTTGCCCTGCCAATTCATCGATCTCACGACCCGTCATGGTTTTTTCATGGTCTTTTAAGCCAATTTCTTTGGCGATCATGGATGCCGTCTTCGGATGGTCCCCCGTGATCATTTTCACTCGGATCCCCGCTTCTTGTGCGACCTTCACTGCTTCTTTGACATCTGTTCGCGGCGGGTCGACGATGCCCGCAAAGCCTTGGATCTTGATTTCCTGCAGTGCTGCTTTCAGCTCTGCTTCGTCCGTTCCACCTTGATAATCCTCGATGCAACCGACAGCGATCACCCGCTGCCCATGACTGGCTAACGTGTCATTGTATTCATGAAGCTGTTCTTTTTCTTTGGCATCAGCATCGGCTAAATCAATCAAGACATCTGGTGCCCCTTTGATGATCAATGTCCGTTGCTTTCCTTCATACACGGTCACCATGTATTTGTTGTCGGAATCAAAGGGCATTTCTGCGATTTTCTTCAGCCCGCTGTCCTGCTCTTTTTGGCGATCGATGCCGATTTTTTGACCTAAAACGACGAACGCCCCATCTGTTGGATCACCGAGGATCTCGTATTGCCCTTCGTTTTCACGTAAAGTGGCGGTGGTACATAAAGCACCGTTTTCGATCATCCCTTGCAGCGTATCATGATTGGCTGCATCGATCTCGGTTTCATCCTCCGAGTCTGCCTTGTAAAATTTTCCGTTGGGTTCATACCCATTTCCTGTTACTTTGAACATTTCTCCTGAACCTAAAATGATCTCAGCAACCGTCATTTGGTTTTCTGTCAGCGTCCCCGTTTTGTCACTGGCAATGATACTGGTGGCGCCCAGGGTCTCAACAGCTGATAACGATTTGACCAGTGCTTTGTGCTCGGCCATCGTCCGCATACCTCGGGACAATGTGATCGTCGAAACGGCTGGCATTGCTTCAGGTATCGCTGCGACCGCCAAAATAATCGAGATATGGATCATTTCGACAAATGGTTGATTCGTCAAGACCCCAGCGATCAAAACTGCCACAGCAGCAAAAAGCGCGGCAATAATGATTGCTTTTCCTAGCTTGTCCAATTCGATATCTAACGGCGTTTGACGCTTTTTGTCACCCGTCAGCATGTCACTGATTTTTCCGACCTCGGTCTTCATACCGGTTTCTGTCACTACAGCATAGGCATTTCCCCGAGTTGCCGCAGTTCCTGCGAAAACGACATTGCGGCGATCGCCTAGTGGAACATCTTCTTCATAGGTTTCTCGTGCATCTTTTTCAACAGCTTCTGACTCACCGGTCAGCGCTGATTCGATACAGGCAAAGTTGCTCGTTTCAAGTAAGCGGGCATCTGCCGCAATGGCATCCCCTTCTTCCAGAACGAGAATATCGCCTGGAACGATTTTTGCCGACTCGATCTCCATTACTTCTCCATCACGAATCACTTTTGCGGTAGTGTAAATCATGCTTTGAAGAGAATCAATTGATTTTTGTGCTCGTAATTCTGTGATAAAACCTGTCATTACAGCAATCACCACGGCAATCAATACTGCAATTCCTTCAATCGTTTCCCCCATCGCAAAAGAGAGTAACGCAGCTGCTAGCAATAAATAAACAATCAAGTTGTTCAAGTTATGCCACAGCAATTCCCATACAGAAAGGGATTCTTGTTGCTGGATCGTGTTTTCTCCGTATTTTTCTAAGCGTTTGTCGGCTTCTTTCCCGCTTAGGCCTTGCTTGCGGTCACTTTCAAAATGTTTCAAGGTCTCTTCAGTCTTTTGCTGGTAAAATTTTTCCATCAAATTCCTCCTTTTAATTGTAAACTTCTTGCCGAGGGTTTCCACGTTTCTGAAGGGATAAATTGGTACAGATACCTTGCACAGTCATTTTTTGATTTGAATCGATTCAGGCGATCGCTGAATGAAGGGAATATAACCAATAAGAAAAGCAAGCGCAGGTTGACTGGCTGAGGGAAAAGGTATGTGTGTTGAGCATCGATCATTTTGCGAGCAATGAAGCAACTGCTTTTAATCGTCGCAAGTGATCTTTCTATGTACGTACTTTGTGAAAAAACCATCCGGCCTACTTCTAACCTATCATGGATGAAGATGTTCGCAAAGGATTTTGCTTCACAAGTGGTGTAAAAAAACAGTCGTAACAAAATTAGCACCACCGCTTTTGGTGACGATTGGGCAGCATGTCAGCAATGCCAAACAGGTACTCGTTTCGGTGTTTTCTTAATAAACTAAGCTTTTGCTGTGTTGTGATTTACAATGTTACAACTCTATCAAAAAAATAACTTTAAAAAGAGAACGCTTGCTGTCCTTACTTTATTTTAACAAAAAACAACATACTTTTGAACAAAAAAAGTGTTTATTGCTAAAAAACAATTAAATTGCGACATCTCGCTGACATTCTCCTTCCTGATCGCCAGAAAAGGTTGAAGCAAAACAAGCCATTGATCCATTGTGTTCATATAAAACAAGCACGCCAATACCCCAAAAAAGCATTCCTCGTTTGAATGATAAATCACCAACCGAAGAATGCTTCGTATTAATTCTACTTTATGAGGGAACTTCCTCACTCTCGATGTAGCAATAGACTCGCAGATCAGGCAAAGCCTGTTTGATCCGCTGTTCGATGGTATCGATAAATACGCTTGGTTCTTCGGGTTCTAGCTTCAAGGTAAGGTCGGCGACGATCAAAAGTTCTTCTGGACTTAGATGGAGGGTTCGCAAATCTTTGATTTGAATGATGGCAGGATCGGCTAAAATTTGTTTGATCGCCATTAAATCAGAAGCAGAGGCGCCTTCTCCAATCAAGAGGCTATAAAATTCTTTGGCTAAAAAGACAGCAGCAGCAATCAGCAACAATCCACCTAAAATGCCGCCGAGGGAATCAAATACTGGATTGTCCGTCAATGCGGTCAATAAGATCCCTGCGATGGCGATCGTCACGCTACCTAGGGCAAATAAATTTTCCGTGAAGCCTAAAAGCAGATCGGAATCGCGGCTTTCTTTTAAGAAACGAACGAGGGGCTGGTTTTGCTTGTTTTGTTCTTTGACTTCTTGCCAGCCCTCTTGAACAGCCGTCACTTCAATGAACAAACTGACAAATAAGATCGCTGCCACCAGCTGGAGCTGTTCCACTTCATGGGTTGGGTCTAGCAGATCACGGCTGGCTTCAACAACCGCTAAAATCCCACCACCTAAAAAAACTGTCATGGCAACTACAGTACTAAAAAAATAGGTCGCTCGTCCTTCACCAAACTGATGCAGTTCGCTGCGTCCTCGCTGTGCTCGGTTTTCACCGATGGCTAGAAGTCCTTGATTGATGCAATCGATCAGACTATGGATACTTTCATTCATCAAGACTGCACTGCCGCTAAAGAAGTAGCCGATGGCTTTCATGATCAACCCTAAGACATGGGTCAGCAAAACGATTCTACGGGCTTTTTGCTCTTGCTGTTTTTCCATCATACTTCCTCCTTCGGTGTCGGACTCGCTGCAACAAGCTGTCTCTTTTCTTAAGCATAGCACTGCACTTCCTAGATGAAAACGAAAGTGGCTTGCGACAAAGATTTACCATTTGCTCCCCTCTTGAACGCAAAAAAACCAGGATTTCTCCTGGCTTGCTTCTGACAATTATACTTCATTAATAATTTGAATCTGATCCATACTCCGTGCCATAGCCCGTTCCGTTGTCAGTACCGTACTCGTTGCCATAACCTGTTCCTTGAGACCCGTCGTCGTATCCTGTCTGAGCACCTGTGTTTTGATTTTGGGTACTCTGTTCTTCTGTCTGCTTGCTTAATGCCTTAAGCATGTCGTTTCGGATTTCATTGTAAGAGTAGTCTTGGATGTACACAATGGACTGACCATCGTAAGACTCCCCATCATACCATTCAAAGGTATGACTATTGATTTCAAACCCTGAAATCATATTTCCAGCAAGGGAAACTAAATCTTCAAACTTAAAGTTTGTATTCACGTCTTCACTGACTGAGTCTAAGATTTCTTGGTACTTGGTGACATTATTGATTTTCAAAGCTTGGTGGATCGCTGCTTCAATAACTTCTTGCTGACGATTTCCTCGATCCACATCGGTATCCATTTTACGGATGCGCGCAAAAATCAAAGCTTGCTCACCGTTCAACAACTGACGACCTTCCGGAATCAATGTTTCCCCAGAGTTATCTGCGGCATAATCTTGATTTATGTCGTAAGGGACATTTACAGTTACACCACCAATTGCATCAATAATTTTTTTAAAGCTTATGAAATTCACATTTACATAGTAATCGATTGGTAATTGCAAATAATTTTGAACGGTTTCGATCGTGGCATCTTCTTCTCCGACTGTATAAGCACTATTGATTTTTGCTGTGGTATAGATCGTACCCGTTCCAGTTCCATCATAGATATTCGTCCAAATATCCCGCGGGATGCTGACCATATCGATTTTTTTATTTTCGCCATCATAAACCATGTAGATCAAACTATCAGTACGTGCGCTGTCTAAATGATCTGTTTGTTCACGTTCCTCATCATTATCGACACCCATCAATAAAACACCGAACTTAGAACTTACATCGGATGTTTTGAGTGATCCATCCTCTTTTCCTTTGTTAGAGGTTATCACAGCGGATTCTTTAAACATTTTATCCACTGAATTTTTTGCTGCATAATACGTATAGCCGGCAAATAAAACGATGCCTGCAATGGCGAAAAGAAAGATTCCTCCAATAATCACGCGTTTGTTGCGCGCTTTGTGGGCTCTTTGCTGTTTATATCTCGTCTTTCTATCCATAGTGCCTCCTTCATTTCTCCTGAATTGCTCTCCCCGATTGTACCAGAATTTTTACGATCCGCCTATTTTTTTAAGAAGTTTTATTCTTTTTCTGTGAAGTCCTTTAAACATTCCTTAAAAATAATTCTGGGATTGAAAGAAACTTGGATAAATAGTCAACTTCTATGGATATTTTATTAAAAAACGATTTTTTCATTCACCCTTTTTGGAGGGATCAACTTCTTTTTCGACAGTCAGCTGAATAATTACACCAAAGGGATCGCGAACACTTGCATAAAAAAACGCAAAAGCATTCTCACTTGGTGCTTGGATCGTCTGACTGCCTTTTTGCCTCAATCGTTGATAAAGCTTCTGAGCTATTTGACTCTCCGCTAGCGTCAAACTCAGTGACAAGTGATTGCCTCGCTGAATCGTCTCTCCTTCAACTAGTGGATTGTCTGCCAGCTGCAACTGGAAATCTCCGATCTGTAGGATGGAGTGAGAAAGATACTGTTCTTGTCCCGCAAGAATCTCCAGCGTTGGATCAAGTCTCTCACGATACTCCTGGTTGGTGATGGCAAATAAGAGGGTTGCGTCTAATGTTTCTTGATAAAATTGAATGGCTTCTTGGGCTTTGCCGTCTAAGGTTAAAAACAAAGCGATTTGGGGTTCGATCATTTGTTGGTTCCTCCTTTTCTTGTTACCATAAGTGTAACTGTGAATATTGCCAAAACTTGGCACCATTGGAGAAAGAAATGAAAAAATCAGAACGCTTAACACAGGAACTATTGTATTTACAAGGAAAAACCACTTTTCATCTAGCCGATTTGATGGAAACCTTCGCAATCTCAAAACGTACAGCCGTCCGTGATGTCCAATCATTGGAAGAGCTGGGCTTGCCTCTCGTAGTAGAAACCGGTCGTTATGGCGGCTATCAGATTTTGAAAAATCAACTGACCCCCTTGTACTTTGACAAAAATGAACGGTATACCCTTTTCTTTGCTTTGCAGCTCTTACAAAAATTAACCGATTCTCCTTTTGATCGGAGTTATCAAGGGCTACGGCGAAAACTGTTGCAGTCTTTTTATCAAGGAGACACCGAGTGGTTAGAAAAAATGGAGACGGCGGTTTCGTTTCAAGGGGTGCCTCAATTGACGAGTGCGCCGATCCTCTCAGCGCTTTTTTCAGCGATCGTACAAGAACAGGTCATCCAATTTACCTATCAGCGTTATCAAAAAACGAACAAGACCGTACAACCCTATCAACTGGATTTTCGTGCTGGCTACTGGTACTGTTTGGCCTATGACTGTCAAAAGCAGGCTTTTCGCCGCTATCGCTGTGATGCAATGCAGGGACTTGCTCCGACTGAAAAAACAGGCTATACCTTGCAGCAGTTAGCTGAAAAACAGCTGCAGCAACAAGTGTTGACACAAACACTGGGCTATCACATCCGCTTTGATCTATCGGCAAAGGAACGCTTGAGGCAAGAAAAATATCCTGACATGGCAGTGGTGGAACGTCCTAGCGAGCTTTGCTTAGAGGGGCACATTGCCGACAATGAGCTGGGTTTTCTGGCTGATTTTCTCTTGCAATTTGGTCCAACCATCAAAGAAATCCACCCGTTAGTCCTCAAACAAGCGTATACTGAAAAAGTTCGGCAAATGCTGCAGCCATTTGCAACGGACTGACCGCTTTCCTGCATTGATTACTGATTGCTTGCTTGCGGCGAAACTGATTCTAATTGATAAGGAGTTTTCTACCCATGTTTCTTTTAAATAAAAAAACCTTCCAAGCGTTGGCTGCCCCCTATAGGACAGAAGGGGCTGCCATCGGCTATGCCAAATGGCAGTCCTTCAACGCCATCACCAGCCGTAGCCTGCTCGTCTTGGATGATCAGCATTTGACGATTTTGGCGTTGAATCTTTTCTCGACAAAAGTCGTGCAGCACAAAAGCATACCGCTTGCTGAGCTGAAAAAACAGCACAAAGATCCTGTTGTAGGGATGCTCGTCCCGATTCGCTTTACTTATAAAGGGGAAACCTACCGTTTTCAAATGCAGCGAGTGATCTTGCCCTTGGGAGATTGGCAAAAAACCTTTCTTGCCCGCTGGCAGTCGTGGTAAATGAGCAACAACCGGCAAGGTTCGTTTCCTAGAAAAAGACTTTCCAAGTGATTTACATTTTTTTTGCAAGAAAATGAATAGATTTTTCAGGGGATGTTTTCGGCTATTTCGTTCTATGGTAAGATGTCCCTAAAGAATTGGAGGCTGTTATGGGTTTTATTGCAAGTGAACGTTTACTGCTTCGTCCGTTTCAAGAAAGTGATTTTGCCGATACCTTTGCTATTTATCGGCAAGCGGAAGTCTGCCGTTTCTTACTTCATGAGCCTTGGCAGACAGAAACGGCAGCTGCGGCTTTTGCCAAAAAATGCCAACAGCACGCCTTGACGGACCAAGCAGGTCTTTCTTTAGCGGTACTACACGATCAAACGGTCATCGGCGATTTGTCGGTGTGGTCTACTGGTCAACCGTCTTCCGTTGAAATCGGCTATGCCTTCCATCCGTCATTTGGCGGACAAGGGTTTGCTCAAGAAGCATTGAAAGAATTGTTGGGCTGGTTGTTTGCCAGTCAGAAGATCCATCGGGTCCAAGCGACGCTAGACGCCCGCAATCAGGCCTCAGCCAAGCTTTGCCAACGCATTGGATTACGCCAAGAAGCACATTTTATCCAAGACTGGTGGAACAAGGGGGAATGGACCGATAGTTTGGTTTATGCCTGTTTAGCCAGTGAATATCCTGCTCATCCGAAATAATTTAGGAGGTTTTTTATGATTAGCTTGTTACGCTATGCCAAGGATTATCGCAAACAGATTATTCTTGGTCCGTTTTTCAAATTTTTAGAAGCGGTGTTTGAATTGATCCTGCCTTTGCAGATGGCCGCTTTAGTCGATGAGGGGCTGCGGCAAAACAATTGGTCAAAGGTCGTTGAAATGACGATCTGGATGATCGTGATGTCCGTGGTAGGCATGATCTGTGCCGTCATCTGTCAGTATTATGCTTCCATCGCTTCTCAAGGCTTCGGGACGGAACTACGCAATCGCTTGATGAGAAAAATCAACACCCTTTCCCATAGCGAACTAAACTTATTCGGGACGGATACCTTGATCACCCGAATGACCAACGACATCAACCAGATGCAGATTGCTTTGGCAATGCTGATTCGGCTGGTGGTCCGTGCGCCCTTCTTAAGTATCGGTTCGGTGATTATGGCCTTTGTCATTGATTGGCAAGCTGGCTTGATTTTCCTTCTCGTCTTACCGCTCTTTTGTATCGTCTTATTCTGGATCATCGCCAAAACCGTGCCATTATATAAGAAAGTTCAAATTCATCTCGACGAATTGAACGAACTAGTGAGTCAAAATTTAAGCGGGATTCGGGTGATTCGTGCTTTTGCCCGCACAAAAACGGAAACGAAACGTTTTGATAAAGCCACTGATGATTTAAGTGACGTCTATTTACGGGTCACAAATCTCTCTGCTTTATTGACGCCTGCCACCACCTTGATCATGAATGTCGGCATTATCGCGTTGTTTTATATCGGTGGATTCAAGGTCAATATTGGCAATTTGCAGCAAGGACAAGTATTGGCTCTGGTCAATTACATGAATCAAATGCTCTTAGCATTGATCGTGGTTTCCAACTTAGTGATCATCTTTACCCGTGCCGCTGCATCTGGTTCACGGATCAACGAAGTGTTAGCCACTGAGCCGTCGATCGGCGACGAGCTTTCAGAAGTCTTTATGGATCAGCCGAAAAACAACGTTGGAGCGATTCGCTTTGAGCACGTTGATTTCCGCTTTTCAAAAGAATACGGATTAGCCTTGAAAAACATTGATTTCCAAGTCGCGCCGGGGACTATTTTAGGTATCACTGGACCAACCGGGAGTGGGAAATCTGCCTTGACCCAATTGATCCCCCGCTTCTACGATGTGGCTGATGGCAAAGTGATCGTTGACGGGCACGATGTGCGGAAATGGCCTTTACAGCAATTACGCCAAAAAATCGCCATGGTGCCTCAAACCGCCGTGCTGTTTACGGGAACGATTCGAGAAAACTTGCAATGGGGCAAAAAAGATGCCACCGATGAAGAGTGCTGGCGAGCACTCGAAATCGCTCAAAGCCGCGACTTCGTTGAAGCCTTGCCGCAGCAACTGGATACCCCGATTTTTGAAGGCGGCAAGAACTTTTCTGGGGGACAAAAACAACGGTTAACGATTGCCAGAGCATTGATCGCTAAACCAGATATCTTGATTTTGGATGATTCTCTAAGCGCCCTTGACTATCAAACCGATCTTGATTTGCGGATGGCTTTAAAAGAAAGCATTCGTGGTACGGTCATCATCATCTCCCAACGGGTACGCTCCATCCAAGATGCGCAGCAGATCTTGGTCTTAGACCAAGGGAATTTGGTAGGCAAAGGGACCCATGAAGAGCTACTGGCAACGTCAAAAGAATACCAAGAAATCGTGGCATCACAGGCAGAGGAGGAAGAAGCATGAAAAAGAAATCATTCGATTGGTCGGCCTTTCGTCGCTACCTCCCTTATTTGACTGCCTACGCGAAGGAAACTTGGGCAGCAGTTGTCCTCGGGATCGCTGCTGGTGTTTCCTCGGTTTATATGACGTATCAGATCGGTCAAGCCGTCGATCAGCTGATAGGTGCCGATCAAGTGCAGTTCAGCGCCCTCTATCGTATTTTGCTTTTGTTTGCCGGAGTGGTATTAGTGACTGTGGTCAGTCAATGGTTGATCCAGCGACTAGGCAACCGCGTGGCGTATTTATCCGTCGCCGATTTGCGTAAAAAAGGCTTTGCCCATCTCAATACATTGCCGTTGCGCTATTATGACCAAAACTCCCACGGCAACATCGTCAGTCGCTTTACCAACGACATGGACAATATTTCCATTGCCGTCGCTGCAGTCTTTAACCAGTTGTTCTCTGGTATTTCGGTCGTCTTGATCGCCTTAGTCGTCATGCTGCAAATGAGTGTGCCCTTAACGTTGGTCGTATTGGTTTTGACCCCGATCATCTTTTTGGTCAACTGGATCGTGGCACGAACGTCTCAATCGCATTTTGCTCGCCAACAAGAAATCGTCGGCGAAATTTCTGGCTTTGTTACGGAAATGATCGGCAATCAAAAAATTGTCAAAGCCTTTGATCGAGAAACCATCAACCAAAACCGTTTTGAAACGATCAACCAAGAATTGAATGTCCGGGGGCAAAAAGCCCAGTTTTCTTCTTCTTTGACCAATCCCCTTTCACGATTCGTCGATCACTTGGCGTATCTGTCAGTCGGCTTTGTCGGCGGTCTGCTTTACTTTTCTGGTTCAGGTGCCGTCACGGTTGGGGTGATCTCCAGCTTTACGATCTACTCCAGTCAGTTTTCGAAACCATTCATTGAATTGTCGGGAATTACCACCCAGATCCAAACGGCATTAGCTGGACTTTCAAGAACCTTTGAGCTGTTGGATCAAGAGCCCGAAACAGCCGATGACCAAGAATCTCAATCACTGGGTGAGATCAAAGGCGAGATTGCCTTTGAGGAGGTTTCTTTTGCTTATGATCCTGGTCAAAAATTGATCGAAGATTTCACTTTTACCGCAAAACCTGGAGAAACCGTCGCGATCGTCGGAAAAACTGGTGCTGGTAAATCGACGTTGGTCAATTTATTGATGCGTTTCTATGATGTCGATAAAGGGGCAATCAAGATCGATGGCACTGATATTCGTCAGTTGAAACGAGAAGAATTACGGCAAAGCTTCGGAATGGTCTTGCAGGATACGTGGCTCTTTGATGCCTCTTTACGAGAAAACCTGCAATACGGCAATGACACTGCCACAGATGAAGAAATCTACGATGCCTTAAAGCATGCCTATATGTATGAGTATGTGATGCGCTTACCAGAAACACTAGATACACCGATCGGTCATCAAGGGATCAAGATCTCTGACGGGCAACGGCAGCTCTTGACGATCGCCCGCACGATGATCAGCAACCCACCCATGCTGATTTTGGATGAGGCAACCAGTTCGGTTGATACTCTGACTGAGAAAAAAATCCAAGATGCTTTCTTGAAAATGATGGAAGGCAAAACCAGCTTTGTGATCGCCCATCGCTTATCAACGATTCGAGCAGCAGACAAGATCCTGGTGATGGATGCCGGTCAAATCGTGGAGCAAGGAACCCATGAAGAATTACTGGCAGAACAAGGCTATTACTATCGCCTGTACCATGCTCAATTCCAACATTGATCAGCCATACCACAAACCCCCATCAGCTCAAAGGTACCTGCTTGAGCTGACGGGGGGCTTTTTTTATTTATTGGTTCCAAACATCGGCATATTCTGGTTTGCGTTCAAATTCTTTTTTGGCAAAGGGACACAAAGGAATGATTTTCTTTTGTTCTTTGCGGGCTTTTCCCACCCCTTTTGCCACTAATTTTTCGGCCAGACCTTGGCCCCGATAAGCGGGATCGACAAAGGTATGGTCTATGATCAAGCGCGTTTCGCCCGCTTCTGACCAGGTCATTTCACCGATTTCTTTGTCGCCGTCTTTTAACACAAATCGAGTGTTTTCTTCTAAGATTTCCATGGTTCTTCCTCCTTCAATATGTACTTTAATGCACCGCTGGGGCAAGTGTGGATCACTTGTGCCGCTTGCGCTGCTTCCCCGTTATCAGGAATCACCCATGGGCGCCGTCCAACTTCAAAAATAGCGGGATTGCCCCGCACACAGTTGCCGCTGTGAGTGCAAATTTCTTTATTGTAATAAATATCGATCGCTTCGCCACGATACTTCCGATATCCTGCAGCAATCAACCCTGCCTCTGTTTCCTTGCCTAGTGGCTGTTCGTCCATGTTGAACACCCTCCTCTTATTGATTGTCAGAAGCAAACTGCCTGCCTCCTCCTTCATCATACGACTTCTCGAGAAAAAAATAAATCATTTGTTCAAAAATAACCTCTCAGTTGCCGATCATTAGCCAAATGCTTGCGGCAGCACAATAAAGCGTCCTGTCAAAACATGTTGCTTTGACAGGACGCTGATTTTCATTCGTGAGGCGCTTTTGCAACAAAATGAAACCGCTGCGTGGCGTAATCCCCTGCTAAATGAGGATCGATATACAACCCGAGCTGCATCAATTCATCGCCACCGAAGGTCTCTCCCCCACTTTGATAGGTAAGGTCTGGATCTAAGCCAGCCAGCTTTAAAGTAACCAATGGTGCAGAGGCTTCGGCTAAGACTCGGAAGTAAAAGACGATCGCTTCTTTTTTATCTGGGGAAACATACAGCCAGGCGGCGTCATTGCCTTCATAAGGGCTGAGCAGTCGAACAAAGCGGCCCAACTGCAGCAGGCGCCGATGTTTTTTATAAAAAGCGATTTGTTCTTTGATCTGCGCTTTTTCCTTTTGTGTCAGTTGTGTTAAATCAAGCTCATAGCCCAGCAAGCCAGACATCGCAGCATTGCCGCGAATCGCTAGATCCGTTGCCCGTTGGGTCTGATGGTTCGGGATCGCTGAGACATGGGCACCCATGGTGGATGGCGGATAGACCAGACTGGTTCCGTATTGGATCTTCAGGCGGGCGATGGCGTCGGTATTGTCGCTGGTCCAAATCTGCGGCATATAATACAAGAAGCCAGCATCAAAGCGCCCGCCACCGCCAGAACAGCCTTCAAACAGGATCGTTGGATAGGCAGTGGTCAGTTTTTCTAGAAATTCATACAAGCCCAGCAGATAGCGATGTGCAACCTCCCCTTGCTGGGCAGGATCGAGGAGCAAGGAATAGACATCCGACAGACTGCGGTTCATGTCCCATTTGATATAGTCGATGGCAACCGTATCAAACAGTTGGGATAATTGCTGATAGAGATGGTCTCTGACATCTTGTCGAGAAAAGTCCAACACATACTGACTGCGGCTAAGCGCTGGCTTGCGATTGGGTACTTGTAATAGCCAATCAGGGTGCTGTCGGTTCAGTTCACTGTCGCCAGAAACCATTTCTGGTTCCAGCCAAAGCCCGAATTGCAGCCCTTTGTTATGGACTTTTTGGGCAAATCCTGCCAAGCCAGAAGCCAGCTTGCCTTCGTTTTCAAACCAATCGCCTAATGAGGTTTGGTCATCTTCTCGCTGACCAAACCAGCCGTCATCCAAAACAAACAGTTCGATTCCCAGCTCCTTGGCTTCATCAACGAGGGCATCTAGCTTTTCTTCATTGAAATCAAAGTACGTTGCCTCCCAGTTATTGATCAGGATCGGCCGTTCTTGCTTTTTGTATTTACCCCGAATCAAATGCTCGTCATAAAAATCATGATAGGTGGCTGACAGCTGATTCAAGCCAGCCTCACTATAAGCAATCACGGCTTCTGGGGCTTGAAAGCTTTCAGTTGGCGGCAATTGCCAGGCAAATTGATGGCTGTTGATCCCCATGATCACACGGGTTTGTTGGTAAGGATCTTTTTCGATGATGGTTTCATGATTGCCGCTATACAGCAAGCTAAAACCAAAACACTCCCCAGCAAACTCCGTAGCATTAGGTTCCAGCAAGACGGCAAAGGGATTTTGCTGATGGCTGCTGGAACCCCGCTTGCTGTCTAAACGCTTGATGCCGCGATGGATTGGTTCTCGAGTCACTTGGCGTTCCTTCGCCCATGCCCCTGGCAAGTGGATCAAATCAAAGGGACGGTTAGGAAAATCCAGGGATTGACTCGCCAGCTGTTCGATGGTAACAGGCTGGTTTCCGTGGTTGATTATTTTACTTGAGCGGACGATCACTGCCGCCCCCTCAAAAATCGTGTAAAACAGCTGCAGCTCGAGTCCCGCCACATCATCTTTTAAGAACAGCATCAGTGTTTCGATGCCGTCGTCGGCCCCATGGGTCTGAGGCAATCCTGCTAAGGCTGGTTTGCCTTGTTGAATCTGGTAATCACTAAAGACAAAATGGCTGACTCGGCTGCCGTCAAACTGGCGAATCGTATAGGCAGCTTCTCGAAAGTCCCCGAAGCCATTACCAGGAAACTCTAGCATCAAGGTGTCTAATGAGAAAAGCCGATCGCTACTGTCTGGGGGATTAGGTGAAAAGGACCGATCAAGGCGTGGGTAGCGATAGCCACCAGAATAATGGGCGATTTTCTTCCCAAAATAAAGGTGCGCCACATTGCCCCCTTCCTCTATCTGTAAGAGATAGCTGATTTGATCGTTGCTTAAATGAAAGACGTTTAATTGTTTGTCAAAAAGAATCATATCTTACCCTCTACTTTGTATTTGTTTGCTGATGCCCCGCTTATTTCACGGAA
>NZ_BCPT01000029.1 GCF_001544095.1 Enterococcus casseliflavus NBRC 100478
ATAAAAGGATTTGCAAGAAATGTGGAAGAAAACCATTTTAAAGCATGATTTATCAGCCTTATTAAAAATATCACTCAAAATAAAATAACATATCTCAAAAACGATGGTTTTCAAACATGTTCTATTTATTATATCGTTGATTGACTTTTGATAAAATTCACATTCTTCATCAAATGGTGAATATTGTGAATCTCCGTTATCTTTCGTGGCTCATTTCTTCCAAAATACGCGTCATTCTATAAAAATCTATTGAAAACGACACGAATTCAGGTCATTCTTGCTGCACACATTGTCTCGCCCCTCAGTTCCTCTTGCTTGTCGCTTTACTTTTTTTAAAAACAGCAAACTTTTCAAGTCGATTCCCATCGATACCTACACCTATTTTTTCACAATAAAAAAACAAACAGCCAAATCATTCCATCAAAGGAATCCCTTTTGATGGAATGAAGCTGTTTGTTGATTTACGTGTGAATAAAGAGAAAAATCCGTTTACAATTCTTCTGCTGTTAACGAAAACTGACGAACCGTCTCTGATAAAGCTTCCACTAAGAAAAGACAAGGAATTTGCGTCGTCAAATCTTCATACTTGTTGATGCGTTTTACATCAACTGAATAGTCCAAGACATAATCGGACATTCGTCCCAGAGTGCTATTGGCGTCACTGGTGATCGCTACCGTAGTGAAGTCTGGATTGTTACGAAACCCATTGACGACTTCAATAATCTCGGTAGTCGTTCCCGTGATGGACAAGACGACGATCATATTATCCGAAGTATGCTTCAACTTAGCAAAAATGGGGTACGTATTATCCACTAATGCATAGCTATTAAATCCAATCGTAGCAAAACGGCGGGCAGCGTATTCACACATGGAACCCGAGGCACCGATGCCATAAAAAATGATGTTGTCGCATTCCAACATTCTTTCTGCGATCCGACGAATCTTTCCTTCAATATCTCGCGGAAAATGTTCAGCATTCAGGACATTCATGCTGCTATAAAAACTAACGGCATCTAATTCAGGGACTTTAAATTGGGTGCGAAACTCCGTAAAGCTTTCGTACCCTAATTTACGGATAAAGCGCATGACCGAAGAAGCTGAAGTGTGGGATTCAAGCGCGATCTCACGGACACGCATGTAAGGAATTTTATCACTTTGGCTGGACATGTAATGATAGATTGCACGATCGGTCTCTGATAACTCATTGAAATCGATTTTTCCAAAAAAAGACATCTTAAACGCTCCTATTTTTTTGTTCTCCTATCAATGTACCATAAGCTGGCAGAAACATCACAACTGTTTGACAAGAAACAATTCCATCGGCTGTTCAAATCCAGGACTTGTCAAAAGTAACCCACCGGCATCTTGGTAACCGAGTTTGCGATAGAAATGCTGTGCCTGCTCGTCGACTTGTGTGGAAGTCAAGCAAAGCGCATGGCCAGCTGCTTTTTGCTGTTGTTCCCAATAAGTAACCAACCGTTTCCCGATTCCCTTGCCTTGATGCGCTTTTGCGATCACTAACATGGTACAAAAAGGAATCGTGTCCCAGAAAAAATTGTAGCGCAGCAACCCTACTGGCTGGTCGTCTGCAACTACAACATAAGCAGTTTTTTCCATTATCTTTTTGGCGAAGACTTCCGTTGGTAAGTGAGTATCCAAAGAAAACCAAAATGCTTGATCTGCAGCTACTGCCGGTCGAATCGTAATCACTGATGTTTCGTTCCTTCCTGCTGTCTTTTTTGTCTTATCTTAGAAAAATGTCTATTTTAGTCACTTTCCGTCTTTTCGTATTCAGAAAGCAATGCTAAAAAGGCGTCACCATACTTATCCAACTTGTTTTGGCCAACTCCTTTGATCTGTAAAAACTCGATCGGCGTTTTTGGCTGAACTTCCGCCAATTCTCGTAGTGTTTTATCAGAAAAAACCACATATGGCGGCAAATTTTGTTCTTGTGCGAGATTCAATCGTAAGGTGCGCAGTTGATCGAATAGCTCGTTATCCACCACTAACTGTTTGACTTTGGTTTGTTTTCGATAAACTTTTGCTTTTCCAAGCAACACATCAATCCCCGCATTGGTCACACTTAACAACGGGTATTGCCCTTCAGACGGCAAAAGATACCCTGATGCTGTTAAATAATCGATCAGCTGATTGACTTCCTTTTGGGACCAATCTTTCATTAATCCATAAGTCGGTAATTTTTCAAAGCCCCACTGTTTGACTTTTTGATCGCCTGAGCCAGTTAGCACTTTCCCCACCAGGGCTTTCCCAAAGCGTTCGCCCATTCGTTTCACACATGACAACACTTTTTGTGTATCCACTGTGATATCCACTTGTTCTCTTTCATCAAGACAATTGCTGCAACGACCGCAATCGGGACCATCTTCTCCGAAATAACGCAAAATATAGCGCTGCAAACACAATTGGGTATGTCCGTATTGGCTCATCTCCCGCAACTTCAAGTATTCGTTTTGGCGATAAAGAATGTCTGATTCGGATTGATCGATAAAGAATTGCTGGATCTGCATGTCTTGCGGAGCATAAAGCAAGATCGCATCACTGGGTTCCCCATCTCGTCCAGCACGCCCTGCTTCTTGATAATAAGACTCCAAATTACCTGGTATCTGGGCATGGATCACGAAGCGGACGTTGCTTTTGTTGATTCCCATTCCGAATGCATTGGTGGCTACCATCACTTGTAGGCGGTCATAGAGAAATTCTTCTTGGAAAAAGGAGCGCTCTTCTTCTGAAAGCCCGCCATGGTAATACCCGACTGACACGTGTTCATGCTTCAACAGGTGATAGATTCGTTCCACTTCTTTGCGGGTGCTGGCGTAAATAATACCTGATTGTCCTTGGTTCATTTTCATATACGTCGTTATGTAGGTATCTTTTTGATCCTTGACGACTTGAAAAGCCAAATTTTCCCGCGCAAAGCCGGTCTTGACTTGATTTTCAGCTGGAATCGAAAGTAAGTTTTCGATATCTTCGGCAACTTTGGGCGTAGCTGTTGCGGTAAGGGCTACGATCGTGGGCTTTTGTTCCCAATTGTCGATCGTTTCGGCAAGCCGCAGATAGCTCGGGCGAAAATCGTGGCCCCATTGGGAAATACAGTGGGCCTCATCAACGGCTAACAAAGCGATCGGCATCTGCCGCAGCGAATAGCGAAAAGCTTCTGAGTCCAGACGTTCTGGAGAAACGTACAGCAGCTTGATTCGTCCTTGGCGAGCTTCTTGCAAGCGTTGATTGATCTGTGCTCCTGTCAAGGAAGAATTGATGTAAGCAGCGGGGATCCCCATATCAACGAGGCTGTCTACTTGATCTTTCATTAAAGAAATCAAAGGTGAAATGACCAAGGTGACCCCATCCAGCAAGAGCGCTGGCAACTGATAACAAATCGATTTCCCGCCACCAGTAGGCATGATTCCCAAAACATTTTGTTGTGTTAAAATAGATTGAATAATCGTCTCTTGACCTTCACGAAACTGTGAATAGCCAAAATGTTCTTTTAAGACTGTTTGAATAGTTTGCATAATACCCTCTTTTCCATTTCCTTATTATACGCAATTAAGTACGCAAAGAAAACGGCATTAAGAGAACTTTCGCTTTTTATTCGCTTTTCATTGAAATCAACCAAAGGAGTCTTCTACTATGAAAAAAGTTGTGATTATCGGCGGTGGGATCATTGGATTGACCCTCGCCAATTATCTTGATAAAACCAAATTTGACGTGACTGTCGTTGATTCCCTTATCGGGCAAGCAACATCTGCTAGTGCAGGCATCATCTCCCCTTGGCTCTCCAAACGCCGCAATAAAAAATGGTACCAGCTTGCACAAGACGGTGCCGCGTTTTTCCCACAATTGGTGCGGGATTTTGCTTTAGATGAATCCATCTATGCCCCCTGTGGCACGTTGGTGGTGCGTCCCGAAAACGCGCTTCAGGAGCTAGCAGATCTGGCTGTGAGTCGCCGCAAAGAAGCCCCAGAAATCGGCGAGATCGATTTGCTGACAGGACCACAAACCAAAGAGGCACTGCCATTATTGAAGGAAATGGCCTCATTACGGATCTCAGGGGGTGGTCGTTTAGATGGTCGTGCTTATCTTGCGCACGTAAAAGGAGTTGCCTTACAGCAGCAAGTCACTTTTATCGAAGAAAAAGCCGAGATTTTAAGAAAGGACAGCCATTGGCAAATCAAAGCAAAGGATCAACTCCTTGAGGCAGAGGTTCTTTGTCTGACAGCTGGACCTGGATTGTTAGACTTGTTATCACCTTTGGGGTATCACGTTGATATTCGTCCGCAAAAAGGCCAATTGCTTTCCTTTGCTGCCAACTTGCCGACAGATAATTGGCCAGTCGCTATGCTAGAGGGTGAAGGCGACTTAATCCCCTTCTCAAATGGTCAAATTTTATTAGGCGCTACGCATGAAAATGATGCTGGTTGGGATCTGACGCCTACGGAAGCTGCCAAGCAGCAATTGATGACAGGAATCGGTGCTTTTCTTGAAGATCCCGAAGCACTCTTTGCCACGCCTGTGACCATGCGCGTTGGCACACGTGCCTATACTTCTGATTTTGCGCCGTTCTTTGGGGAAGTACCTGATGAAACGAATTTGTTCGCCGCCAGTGGACTTGGTTCTTCTGGGTTAACGACCGGGCCTTATATCGGTTATCTCCTAGCCAATCGGATCAATGATGGTCGATCTCAACCAAAAAATTTCTTGAGCTACACAAAACCGATGACAGAATATATCAAGAAGCGTCTTTGACAGAAGACTAAAAAACCACCAGAACCGCTAGGGTCTGGTGGTTGTCATTGATAGTCTTGCAAAATTACGGTACAGTCTTCTAGCTGATCGCTAAACATATTCTCCTGTTTCCCAATAATCGAGTAACATTTCATTGATGATCTCGCGATCCAGTGGTTCTCGGAAATCGTCATCAAAGGCATCTTCAATTGGAACATCGCCAACAGCTTTGATACAAACTGGAACGACGGGATCTGGGTGATCTTCTGTGGTCAACACTTTTTCAATTTTGATCTTATGTGTCCAATCTGCCCCCATATCATAAATGTAGGTCATGGACTTGCAATACTGAAAATCTTGGTCAATACCGGAAGCATCCGTTGGTACGGAATTGCCTAAGCCGATCGATTTCGAACCGGCAATAAACAAGTACAAATGTTGATTCATCCACTCAAAGGCAATCTGGATCAACATATGCAGCTGCTCATAAGTCAGCCCTGCAGGAATGATCAAACGACGCCAAATTGGCGGACGGTATCCTTCTAAATCAATACGGATCTGATAGGCGACTGGTCTATTCGCCGCTTCATCAAAGGCCGTATGTTTCGTTGGAAATGGGACGATTTTTGGCGAGATTGCAGCAATACGCGGGTCATCAACGGGCAATAGTTCATGTTCTTCAGGATCGGTGTCTTGAATCATCGCTAACATCGCTTCTTTCTTTTCAGCTGACCAAAACTGGGGTTTGGACATCCGTGCGAAAAAGATAGGTTGTTTTTCAGCCAATACAAAGGCGATTTCTTGGTATTGTGATTTGGTGATATGCTTTTCTTTATACATGCAGTAATAAAAGTCTTCAATGGCTGTTTTGGCAAACGGAAGAAAATTTAAACTGTACGGTACTTCTTGAGGCAGCATTTCGGTGTACACCGATTCGACAAAGACTTTGTCTTTTAATTTAGTCATGCCACCATCTGTTTCCGCGCAAAAGATCAAGTAAAAAACAGGATCTAAGTAGTGTTCAAGATCGTCGTCACTAACCACACTTGGTCCGCCATACAAATCAACGTGATCCATCATACGGTCAATCACTTTCGCTAATTTCTTCAATGTTTTTTCCAAAAAAATTCTCGCTCCTTCCTATCAAGTTTACTTTGACGAAAAGAGCGAGGATTGTCAATCTTTTTTTTAATGGGAAAGCATTTCCTGTGCAATTTCTAATCCGCTCATCCCAGTTGGGTAATAGGTTGGCCAATGATCCATTTCTTCTAATAAAGCTTCATGACTATCATTGCCGAAGTAGATATGGAAATGATGGGACGCACTTGGTGCGATCATATGGTCGCTGAATTGGATGTATTTGAATGCCGCATCTTCGTCAGTGCTTTCAAACAAGAAACGTACGCCACGATTACCAGCGGAATAGTTCAAAATCTCTTTGCCAGTATACACATAATTTGCTTCTTTCTTCGTACCATCATCGAAGATAAACGTCATTGTATTGTCTGTGATCTTGATCTGAGCAACATCTGTTTGATAACCGGTCGTATAATACTCTTTGTATTCGTCAGCCGTCATTTTCTTGTCCATTTTTGCTTTATAATCAAACACTTGGTCTAATGTTCCGTCTTGTAAAAATGGATACACGGATTGCCATTCTCCTGCCCAATCAGATAAGGGACGATCTTGAACATCTGCATCCTCGAAATAGCCGTTATAAACCGTTTTTTCTTTTTCGGCTTCTGCTATTTCTTTGTCATTTGCTACATCGGTCGTTTTTCTCAAGGCATCACGGTTTTGTTCCATGATCGAAATATAGTCTTCCCCGTTATCCATTTGTTCTTGGGTCAATCCTTCTAATGGATTCAAGACAGCCAGTTCAACACCTGCTTCTGAAGCTAACGTTCGTGCAATGCTGTCTTTGGCATTTTCTTCAAAGTAAATCGTTTGGATACCTGTTTCTTGAACGAACTCTTTTAGTTCTGCGATTCGTGAAGCGGAAGGTTCCTCGCTTGGTGAAAGACCAGAGATTGGTACTTGGGTCAACCCGTATTCCAATGCCAAATAACCAAAAGCTGCGTGCTGGGTCACGAAGTGATTTTGCGCTGGATTGCTAAACGCTTCTTCATAAGACGCATGAAGCTCTTGTAACTTCGCTAAATAATTCGCAGCATTTTCAGCAAAGGCTGTCGCTTTCGCTGGATAAGCCTCACTTAGTTGGTCACGGATCGCCTCTACTTGTTTCATGGCTAAGCTTGGTGCTAACCAAACATGGGGATCCAATTCATGGGAATGACCATCATCGCCATGATCGTGGTCATGATCATGATCCTCGTCTCCTGGAAGTAAGACCATTCCTTCTGTGGCTTTGACCACTGTCACATCGCCATCATTTAACGTAGCTTCAATCGAAGGAACCCACATTTCCATGTTTTCATTGTTGTAGACAAAGACATCCGCATCTTGGATCTTTGCCATGTCCTTTGCAGAAGGTTCGTAGTCGTGGGAATCAGTGCCTGCGGGCATCAATAATTCGACCTGCCCTTCCTCCCCTACGACTTGGCGTGTAAAATCATACATCGGATAAAACGTGGCCATGACCTGAATTTGTTCATTCTCAGAAGAGGCGTTTCCTGACTGCTCCGTAGCGTCAGAACCACCTTGACCACAGGCAGCCAATGCGAGGGCTACTGCTGATAACATCGTTATTTTAAAAAACTTCTTCATTTTCTAACTACACTCCTTTTATTTTTCCTCTTTTTCTTTCCCTTGGTAAAATACTGATAAATCAATTACGATTTATAAAAACAAAACGTAACGTTTACGTTTTACCAACGGTTTTATACTTTACACAACTATTTGCAACCTGTCAACCGCTTTTTCACTTGTTTTTTTATATGTAAAAACCTTCATATGTACCACCACAGATATCAGTGAAGAAATTTCCTTGAAAGACTTGCTCTGCTGATTTTTTTTCAATCGTCGAACATCTCTTTTTATTGTCCTTTGCTGGGTCCTGTGCTACACTCGAGGGGTAATTGAGTAGAAGATTATCCACTAGGGGCGCTTTATGCTGAGATAGACGTAAGTCTGGTCCCTTAGAACCTGATTTGGTTAGTACCAACGTAGGGAAGTGGCAGCGCGTGATTTTTCGCGTTCCCATTTTTTCTGTCTACGTGTGGATAGAAAAAGGAGGAACGCTTTTTTTGTAGACAGAAAAACCATCGAGAGGAGAAGAGAAAATGACAAATGAACCAATCGCCTGTGCCGTAGGCGGGATCGATATCACTGGGTGCCGAGTAAGTTTGTACCCCATGAAAGACCACTTTGCGCAACAAATCGTCGCGAGCATTGAGCGGACGGATACAACAGCTGTTTGGCAGCAAACCGATCTGTTCAGCACCCTTTTTCGAGGGGAAGCCCCAAGTGTTGTCGATGCGGCAGCTGGGCTATTTATCAACGCTTACGAATCCCAGACACACCTCGTGGGTGAGTTTACTTTTTCTAAGGGCTGTCCTGGCGATTCTGCAGGTGACGCGTTTTTGAATGGAGAACAGGCACAACCCAATAAAGCAAGCAATCTTTTGAATGGTACGTTTGACGTGGATTGTAAATACTCGTTTTATGTATTTGGGGAAAACAATTATATGGAAGAGATCGCCACCATCGTCCAACTGGCAGAAACCTATGGTTTGGCGCCTCGCTCCGCCCATTATGTGACGATGCTGACGGGAACGGCGAACCAACTCTTTGGGTATTTTGAAGCGGCATTAGCGTATGCTCATGACCATCTTCCCCATTATGTGTTAGAAGCAACGGTCTCAGTCAACAGTCCTTCCAAAAAGAAGGCGGTGTCGCATGACTAAATGGGTCTTAAAAGATGTCATTATGGTGGGGATCGCTTCGTTGATTTTTGGCGTGATCTATTTGGGCGCTGTTCATTTTGGGCTGTTGTTAGGTACGCTTTTAACACCCTTTGGTTTGTCTGTTTTAGCGAATGAGTTTATTTTCGGGGTTTGGTTCATGGCAGCGGCTTTTGCTGGCTATGTGCTGCGCAAACCGGGCGCAGCGACGATCACTGAGATGATCGCCGCACTTTTAGAAGTGTTTATGGGGAATTTTTATGGACCGATTATTTTTATCAGCGGGTTTGTACAAGGGATTGGAACAGAAGCTGGCTTTGCATTAGGTGGCTACCGTCGCTATGGCTGGTTCCCTTTGATCACTGGTGCCATTGGCGCCACGATCACGAGTTTTCTTTGGGGGATCATTCGGTCAAATTTCGTTGACTTGCAATGGCAGTTGTTGGTGGTGATTTTTATTATTCGCTTGCTTTCTTCTTTATTCTTTTCCGCCTTTTTGGTGAAGATCGTCTGTGATCATCTGACACGCATGGGCGTTCTCAACAGTTATCCGATTGCTGAAGACCAAACCATTAGCGCCAAACGAGAAGCGGCATGAGCCTGCTCGTGAAAAACGGCTGCTTTTTCGTGGATCAAAAACGGCTTGATCTGACACTGTCTTTAGCCCCCGGAGAAACAAAAGGAATCTATGGTGCTTCAGGAACAGGAAAAAGCACTCTTTTCCACCTCTTAGGGGGGCTTAACGAGAAAGGGTTTGAAGAAGGAACCTATACGATCGATGACCGAACGCTAAACCAGCTTTCCATTCGAGAAAGAAGCACGTCGATCAGCTTACTGTTTCAAAATCCAGATATGCAATTTTGTATGGCCACGCCTCGAGAAGAACTACTGTTTTGTCTTGAAAATCAATGTATTCCCCAAGCCGACATGCCAAAAAAAGTAGCGGAAGCCTTGACGTTTTGCGAGATCAGCCATCTGGCCGATCAGCCCTTTACGACCTTGTCTGGCGGTGAGAAACAGTTAGTAGCATTGGCTTGTTGTCTGATTTTAAAGAGTCGCTACTTACTTTTGGATGAACCATTTGCCAATTTGGACGCTGACACAAGTCAAAAAATCATTCGAAAACTGCGACAGCTCCAAAAGCAACATGCCATTGGCATCTTACTGATCGACCATCAAATCAAAGAAACTGCTGACTGGGTAGCTGAGTGGCTGCTGATTGAAGAAGGATTCAGATCCGTCGATCAAGAAAAGATGCGCGCACTCGATCAGGAGCTGCGCAGGTCACTACCGCCTGTTGAGATTAAGAAACTTTCTGCAAAAGAGCGGCTATCTTTTCAAGATTTTCGCCTGCCGATCCGTAACCAAGCGATTGTTTTTCCAAATCTTACCTTTGATAGTGGGACAATGATTGGGCTCACCGGACGTAGCGGCAGCGGCAAATCTTCGTTTTTAAAAGCGATCTTGCAGCAGCAGGCGTACTCAGGAACCATTCGCCTGTGCGGGGATCCAATCAAGAAGCATCCCTCCCCTTTTCGGTCCATCAGCTGGATCATGCAAAATCCGCAGGACCAGTTTTTGGCTGCTACAGTGGCACAGGAGCTTAGCCAAGGACGTGCAGCGACCGAGAGTGACAAACTGCTGGAAAAATTGCGACTACAAAACAAGAGCACTCAGTCTCCTTTTCTACTCAGCCAAGGCCAGCAAAGACGCTTGGCAGTAGCAGCTTTATTGCAGCGACCAGTCAAATTACTGTTGGTGGATGAACCGACCTATGGCCAAGATGTCAAGCAAGCTTGGCAGGTCATGCAGTTGTTAGCCGAAAAAGCCGCAAGCGGCACCTTGGTTTTGATCGTTAGTCACGATGTCTTATTATTGGAAGCATTTTGTTCACAAATCATTGATTTTAATCATTATGAAAAGGAGGACATAGATGCGCACCCTCAACCCGACAGTCAAGTTATTCGCCATTTTAGGACTCGCCTTACTGGTTTCTTTTCAAAATAATTTCAGATTGAATCTGCTACTCTGTGTCCTGTTCTTTGCTGTTTCTGTAAACGAACGCTCTTTGAAAAAAAGCCTTTTGCTTGTTTCTACATTGACCTTGGCAGCTGTGGGGGTCTTTTTCACCGGACTCCTTTACTACCAGGACAACCAAGGTGGCTCCTCCTCAGCAGCAGCTATGCGGTATGGACTTGACATGGCAAGCCGTATCTATTGCTTTGGTATGTTGGGTAGTTCTTTCAGTGTATCGACCACGATCAATGCGCTGATTTATTCGCTGCAGCAACAGCTGCGACTCCCCGCCGTTTTTGCCTATGGTCTGCTCGCTGCGTTTCAAATTGCGCCCATCATTCCAGCCGAGTACCAGAATATCCGTAATAGCATGCGTTCTAGAGGAATCCCCGTCAATCCATTTTCATTCAAGATGCTGATCCCTTTACTGGTCAAATCGATTCGTTGGTCTGAGCTCTTGGCGACTGCGATGCTTTCAAGAGGATTTGACAGCGAGGCAAAGCGAACCTACGCCAAGTCATTTCGCATCACTTTCGCCGATATGCTCTTTCTATCATTTTGTCTGATAATCGGCCTCGCTGGAACACTGCTCTTATAAAGGGGAAAAAGAGAAAAAACCAAAGAAACACTGCCGTTTCTTTGGCTTTTTTCTTCTTATGGCTAAGAGATGATTGATTTTTTTATGGATCCAGATTTGATTTGATAGAGCGTTACAAACAAGGTGGTCACTAAAATATACATTGCGAAAAGGAAATACATGTTTTTAAAAAGCTGGATTGTCGTTTGATTGAGCCAAGCCCCTACTTTAGGGATATAAAAAATGGGTTGCCCAATCAATTGGCTTTTTTGGATTTCTTTTGGTTCCATCTGGCTTTGGTTATCACCGATCGTATAAAGCACCGATTGGTTTTCTCCCACTGCAACGATTCGCCGTGTGCGCATCTGTCTGCCGTGATCGACATAATAGGTCACTTCATTACCAACGACCAAATTGTCTTCTGAAGCCTTTTTAACAAAAAGTAATGTCCCTTCGGAATATGTAGGTTCCATTGCATCGCTGTTAACGATGGCCATTGTGAAACCAAACGCATGAGGAATCACGACCGCTAAAACAGAAATCAGCATAAACAACAATACAAAAAGTGAGAGCATGATACTTTGTTTTGGCAAAAGTTTCATTTTCTTTTCTCCTTCTAAGGCTCAGTTTCTTTTTCGATTCTATAACATAATTAAATTTTTTTCAAATATTTAAAAACGATTCATTGAATTTTTATGCGTATTTTTTCTGATTATTATTTGACTTTATTTTACTATTTATATTATGCTAAAGGCGATTAAAAAACACAGGAGAAAAAGTATGCTTTTTTTAAATAACAAGTTCTTTTTTAAACGTTGGATTCCCTTTATCCTACTCGTTCTATTTTTGCTAGGAAGCATCGGTTTTTTTCTTATACTCTTCTTATCTCCTACTTCTGATAACCATACCGTGGAGAAGAAGGAAGATTGGATTTTTTATGCGGAAGACAATCCTGATTCTACTTTTATTAGCCGTTATGTGAAATATTTACCTAGCGTAAAAGCCAATGATCGATTTGTCATGCAGCGAAAAATGACCAATGAATACAAATATCCAACGATGCTTCTGATTGGCGATCATCAACACATGACCGTCTATCTGGATGATCAAGAAATTTATACCAATGAAGCTGCCGAACATTCATTGACCTTCAACCATCCTGGCAAAACCTTATCTTTTATCACATTGCCAGAGGATTACGTTGGAAAGACGTTGAAGATCTACGTGACTAGTCCTTTCGACACTTATTCTGGCTTTCCAGCCGAGGTCTTTTTCGGCCCTGCCAATGCATTGATCGGTTATGTTTTTAGTCTTTCAATTTTGAATATCTATATCCTCCTATTTACCGGATTTATTTGTATTCTTAACTTATTTTATCTCTTCGTTTCTTTTATCAACCAAAGAAAGCTGAAAGTATCTTCCATCTTATTCAGCGCCTTTGCTTTAAGTGCAGGTTTAGAAGCCGGCTTCGGGGATCTGCTGGGCGGACTGCTTTTTTCTCCCCTCGTGAATTCATTTATGTTAAATTTTCTTTCGATTATTACGCCCATGTTTTTGATTGGGTTTTACTACACAAACATGCACTTCGTACGTAAGTATTATCAGAAATGGTTGTTTGTTCACTACTCCTTCGGAATCTTTGCCATGTTTTTGGCACTTTTTCAAAAACAAAGTTTGCCAGTCGTCATGAACTATCTGTTTTTATTAAATATCACCAGCACCTTTGTGACTTCGTTTGCGGCGATTTATGAGGCGTTAAAAAAGAATCAATTTTATGTCCTTTGTGCACCTTGGATCGTTGTCGCGGCAATCGGTCATGGGTTCTTGTATATCCAGGATATTTTAGTCCTCCCGCAATCTGACATCAATTGGCGCTCGATCATCTTTTTCTTACTGATACTTATTTTTACTTGTTATGGGTTCCTCGAACTCTTTTTTGCCAGTGAAGGCAAAAATAAGCAGATCGACACAGCAGACATCAAAGTGCGATTGTATGAAAATCAGCAGGCGATCGGTCCAGATCAAACGGCACAATGGCAGCAAGTTTTACAAACCATCAAAAAGAAAACCCATACCATTAAAAACATGTTAGAAGACGAACAACTAGCGGCTGCGTACGAAGGTCTTTGCGAGATTGAAGAAGAAATCAAGCAGCAGCTAACGATCCCTGCGGTTGAAAAAGAATCGATCACGACGATGCTGCTTGCTGATTATCAACACACCGCCGCTCAAAAAAGGATTACCCTTACCTGCGATGACCTCACGGAACCACTGGAACGATTGGACGAAAATGATCGTCTGTCCTTGATCGCCCATTGCTTAGAGTACGCCATCCGCTACACCTGTTCGGTCACAGATCCTCAAAATCGCAAGCTTTCGTTGAAAGTGACTGACACAAAAGAACAGCTGCATATCGACTGTCAAATGCCGCTTTTAACAGAGGATGAGGCAGAAAAACTGCAAACTGATGAAGCAAAACGACAGGCGATCCATACCGATGTGCAAATGCTGGAACAAATTTGTCTTGTCTATCAAGGAAGTATGCGTATCGAGGATTCAGATGGTTTTCATTTTTTGCGTTTAACACTTGCCGCTAAAGCGGATCTGCTGTCTTTTGACTGACTGCCTTTTCTCCGATACGTTAAACGGTCTATTTTAAGAAAAAGCGAAAAAACTCTTGCTTTTTTCGCTTTTTCGCTTTAGCATGATAAAGAACAGCAACAAGCATTGGAATAGTAATTTTATGATGGTCTTAGAGAGTCGATGGCAGCTGAAAAATCGACACCCGCTGATAAAATGAACCTACCCAATGGCAATGACCGCAAAACGGTCGGTGGAAAGGCCTTATCCTTTACGAGTTGGATTATCCCGATCGATAATCAACAAAGGTGGTACCGCGAAATCCAAGCATTTCGTCCTTTTTAGGACGAGATGCTTTTTTATTTTTTTAAGGAGGAAAAACAATGACACAAAAAAATGATTTTACAGAATGGTATATCCAAACGATCCAAAAAGCCGAATTGATGGCTTACTCCCCAGTGAAAGGTTCCATTATTTTCCGTCCTGACGGCTTCGAACTTTGGGAGCATATTCAAGAGGAGTTCAATCGTTTCTTGAAAAAAGAAGGCATTCGCAATGCATACTTCCCAATGCTGATTCCGCAAAATTTCTTTATGAAGGAAGCGGATCATATCGAAGGCTTTGCCCCTGAATTACCTTGGGTCACAGAAGTCGGCAACGAAAAACTGGAAGAACCTTTGGCATTGCGTCCAACCTCAGAAACCATGATCGGCTCTGCCTTTTCTGATTGGATCAACTCCTACCGTGACCTGCCTTATGAAATCAATCAATGGGCAAACGTCTTTCGTTGGGAAAAGAAAACATTGCCTTTCTTGCGTACCTCAGAGTTTTTATGGCAAGAAGGTCATACCGCTCATGAAAATGAAGAAGATGCTCGTCAACGCACCATGAAAGTCTTAGATGAATATGCCCGCCTTTGCGAAGAATTCCTAGCGATCCCTGTTTATCGTGGACAAAAAACCCCATCTGAGCGCTTTGCGGGGGCATTAGATACTTATTCGATCGAAGCGATGATGAAAGACGGCAAAGCAGTCCAAGCAGGAACCAGCCACTACATGGGGACAAAATTTGCTGAAGCATTTGATATTACGTATTTAACGAAAGAAAATAAGCATACCCATGCCCACACAACCTCTTGGGGTGTCTCTACCCGCTTGTTAGGTGCCTTGATCATGACCCATGGCGATGAAAATGGTTTAGTTTTCCCACCAACCATTGCACCAACCCAAGTTGTGTTGTTACCAGTCGGTCCTTGGAAAAAGAATCCAGCCATCTTAGAAAAATTAGAAGAACTGTATGCCAACTTTAAAGCCAAGGGCATTCGTGTTCGTTTGGATGATTCTGATAACTCACCTGGCTATAAGTTCAATGAATGGGAACTAAAAGGCGCTTGCTTGCGAATCGAATGTGGCCCAAGAGATTTAGAAGCTGGCAAAGTCATGGTCAAAGTCCGTGACCTAGCTGACAAGCAAACGGTGGCGCTTGAGGAATTAGAAGCGTTTGTTGACCAAGAATTACAAGCAATGACTCCACGTTTATTAGCAGCTGCGAAGGAACGTAACAAAGATAATGAGTACACCAACATCGATACATTGGATGAACTAAAAGCCCATATCGAAATGTGCAAACAAGAAGACAAAGTGACTGGTTTTGTTTTGATCGGTTGGGACGGCTCGGAAGAAACCGAAGCCAAAATCAAAGAAGAAACTGGCTTTACTACCCGAAACATTCCGTTTGAAGCACCAATGGAAAAAACGGTCGATATTGTCAGCGGCAAACCTGCCAAACATACCGTTTGGATCGCCCGCGCATACTAATAAAAAACGAAGCAGCCAGATGGAAAAGGCTGCTTCGTTTTTTTTTTTTAATAAATCAATGAAAGAAAATCTTCAGTCGTGATGTTGCCAAAATATTTTTTGACATCAATGTTGGCAATGACTTGTGCCAAATCTTCTTTGGCATAACGAGTACCGATCAGTGCTTGTTCTACATCTGCAATGTCCCCTAGGCCGAAAAAGTCGCCAAAGATTTTGGCATCTGTGATTTTTCCTTCTGCCACATTTAAACGAACTTCGATGGAGCCGATCGGGAATCGATGACGACGTTCTATATCAAAGGCTGGTGATTTGCCGTAATTCCAATCCCAGTTACGATAATACTTATCGGAAATCTCATTGATCTTGACCCAATCCTCTTCTGTTAGTTCATAGGTTTTGACGTCTTCCACGGAATCGACACCAAAAATCTTCAATAAGATTTCTTGACGGAACTCTTCAGTCGTCATGTCTTGCGTCTCTTTTGGCAAGAATGGTTTGATGTTGGTCACTCTTGAACGGATCGATTTGATGCCTTTTGATTCGATTTTGTCTTTACGGACTTTCAAGGCGTTGACTACTTCATTGATGTCACTGTCAAACATGATCGTGCCGTGAGCAAACATCCGGCCATTTGTTGCGTACATCGCATTCCCAGAAAACTTCATGTCATTGATCACAAGGTCGTTGCGGCCTTTTAGTTGTGCCCCTTCAACCCCCATCTCATGTAAAGCTTGGACGATTGGTTTGGTCAGTTTTTCAAAATCTCTGAAAGAATTCCCATCGTCAGGCATAATAAAGCTGAAATTCAAGTTTCCGAAATCATGATAGACTGCACCGCCGCCGCTGAAACGACGAACAACATGGATCCCATGTTCATCCACATATTCCTTATTGATCTCTTCGATCGTATTTTGATTGCGTCCAATGATAATCGATGGTTCATTAATGTAAAAAAGTAAGATGGGTTCATCCACTTTCATTTCTTGAAGAAGAAAAATCTCGATGGCTAAATTGATGCGTGGGTCATTCAGTTCGTTCGGTACAAAAAGCATACTATTCGTTCCTCCTAATTAGATGATTTCAATTATTTTTTGAACAGCCGCCAATTCAACGGGGATCCCATTGGCAGCTAGTGCAGCCTCTTCTCGTAACTGTTCTAAATCACCGTGTTGCGGCAAATGCGTCAACATTAATTTTTTTACCTGCGCCGCATGGGCGATCTCGCCTGCTTCTTTTGACGTAAAATGAGCCTTGTGCCGCTCATTGCCTGCAAAAAGATAGGTATCTGCCAAAAACAGGTCAGCTCCTTGTGCAAACGGAACAAAAGATTCTAAGTAGCCAGAATCGCCTGTAAAAACAAAAACCTTGCCTGTGCTTTTCTCAACAAATCGCATGGCATAGCAAGTGACTGGATGGATCGTTTTCATAAAGGTAATGGTAAACGGGCCCAATTCCAATGACTCCGTTTGGAGGTAATCAATTCCTTGAGTCACTCCAGGCATCGTCAGGCTTTCAAAATGAACAGTGTCCTCCCCATGTCCGTAGATCGGCAAAACCTGGCGTTCTTCGTTTCCTGGATATAATTGCCAATAGTATTGCAATACCCCTAGATCCGCAATATGATCGTGATGGTAATGCGTCAGAATCACTGCATCTAAGTCTAAAGGATCAAGGATTTTTTCTAGTTGGACCAAGGTGGTGCTTCCCGCATCAAGCAGCAAATGAAAGCCTTCCGACTCAACTAAATAGCCAGTAGTCCCTTCACCATTATACGGATAGGCACCTAAACAACCTAAGACAGTTATTTTCACTTGTGTTTCCTCCTCTTTGGCTCAAGCTGGTTTTCTACTTCTTTTATGCTATCACATCTCAGCTGATTTGACTAAAATCCGACCATTTTTTTGCAAAAAAAGATCGAGAAAACGAGAAAAAAACGACGTCTATTGGTAGAACCCTATGAATGAGTTTTTTACTCTATCTGCAGGGAGCCAGACCAATGGGCCATCGTCTTTTTTGTTTATCTGATCATCGCTCGTTGTTCATTGATCAATTCCTCATAAAATACTGCATTAACTGCATAAGCGTAGGCGTTTGCCCATAGCATCCCGATCATCAGTGCCAAAAAGCCGAGAATAAACCAACCAATCAATGATAACTGTAGCCAAATGTATTGACCCAGATGTGGACGCAAGAGCGCAAAGGCCACTTTAATTGACTGAAGAACCCCTAATTCCGGTTGATCATAGCGCAGATAGATTGCTAATTGAATCACACCAGTAACGACTTGTGACAAAAAGAAGAACAAAATGATGGAGAGAAAGGTCCCAATCACAAAAGCGACCGAGCCATTAAACATCGCCACATCAATAGAGATTCCCCGATTAAAATTGAATACCAAGTCCAAATATTGATTGAGTCCTGATAAGACAAACTGCGGCAAGAAAATCGCAAAACTCAAAAGATAATTTAAAAGCGCGCTCACTAAATTTAGTAGCAAAAACGGTACATACAGACGTTTATCAAAGACTAGAAAAATATCCGCCACCTTGATTCCTCTGCCACGAACCAGATAGAGTGCCATGATACTCAACGCTACCGAAAACGCAAAGAAGACAAAATTGTCCAAGATCAGATCGATCCAGCTCCCTGCATTGTTTGCACCAAAAGAAGTCCCAATACTACTAAAAAGCGAGCTGACCACCGCTTGTACCGCAACCGTCGCTAAAATACTTAAGACGAACGTTCCCCAGAATCCGCGCAAGGAGTTTTTGGCGGTCTCTCGAATCATTGTATTTGATCTCATAGACTCACCTTAGTAACTGCGCAATGCTTTAACGGTCTTATCGTCTAAGCGGCGAACCACTTCCGTTACAAGCTTGACTGTATTGAAGTAGTCATCCTCATGAATGACAGAAGTATGAGAATGCAGGTAACGAACTGGCACGGTAATAGCGATCGAAGGGACCCCATCACGAGTCAAATGCATTTGACCAGCATCGGTTCCTCCACCAGTGATCACGGTATATTGGAAAGGAATTTCCATCTCTTCTGCGACATCGATCACAAAATTCAATAATTTCTTGTGAGGAATCATGGAAGCATCGAAAATCAGGACTTGTGGGCCTTTGCCTAACACAGAATCCGCTTCTTTTGGTGTCATTCCAGGTGTGTCCCCAGCGGTGCCAGTATCTAGTGCGATAGCGATATCGGGATTCACTAAGTGAGTGCTTGTTCGCGCCCCTCTTAGGCCAACTTCTTCCATCACGTCACTGCCAGCAAACAAGCAGTTGGGATGTCCTTCTGCTGCCAAGGTTTCTAATACCCGCAGTGATACTGCCGTACCAATTCGATTGTCCCATGCTTTGGCTAATAAAAATTTGCTGTCGTTCATCCGTTTGTATTGGATATAAGGGGTGATCATATCGCCCGGACGGATCCCCCAGCCTTTGGCTTCTTCTTCACTTGAAGCGCCGATATCAATGAACATATCTTTGATATCATACGGTTTATTTCGAGTCTCTGGACTCAAGACATGGGGTGGTTTTGAACCGACGACACCGTGGATCAATTTGCCTTCATTGGTTTTGATCTCGACTTGCTGTGCCAGCATCACTTGCCCCCACCAACCACCAAGGGTCTGGAATTCAATAAAGCCTTTTTCTGTGATTTTAGTTACCATAAAGCCGACTTCATCCATATGTCCCGATATAAAAATTTTCGGTCCACCGCCATCACCAACATGTTTGGCAATGACACTTCCTAAACCATCAAAAAAGATATCTTCAGCAAAGTCTTTGGCATATTCTTTAAAGACTTCACGCACTTCCTCCTCATTCCCAGGAACCCCACGTGCAGTCGTTAGGTCTATTAAAAGCTGTTCTTCTTTTTTCTCCATCTTGCTTCCTCCTTTGTCTCATTGATTATGATTATACCATTCTCTTAATCTGGTGCCAGAGGGAAATACAAAAAGATTGGTTAAATGAAAAAACGATCCTCGTTTTGTAGTGATCCTCAAGATTAGATTTTTTGGTCTAACTTGTAAGGTTCGCTTCAATTCTAAGGATCGTTTTATCAAGAATTCAATCAAGTTTCAATTATTCGCAGACACAGCTTGACGGTAATCAAATAGGCAAATAGATAGACGACTGCTGCAACTGCCGCAAACAAATGAGCCACCCAATACCCAGGACTGTCGATGATTTGGGTGAAGGTATTGATGGCAAAGACGGCATGCAAGATCGCCAGTAGCGTACCTGGCATAAAAATCCAGATGTTTTGCCAGTAAACGAGTTTGCGTACTTCTTTTCGGGTGTAACCTAGTTTGGTCAATAATCGGTAATTGTGTTTCTCCCGCTCGGTATTTGAAAATTGCCGAACGATCAAACTGCTGGATGTCGTGATCAAAACGATCACACCTACAAATAATGACACAAACAAAACGATTCCTGCTTGCCGCCGCACGCCGCGCATCGTTGTAAAACGATTCGCTAAGGTCAGTCGATATGCGGTCATCTGGTTATTCTCACTGGTGGAATCTCGGGCAGTCTCTGGATAAAAACGCACGCTTTTTTGGTCATCGCTAAACTCATAGGTCAAAGGATGCGTCCACTCGATCGGCAGCTCTTCATCTAGCAGCTGAGTCAAGCTCTCCGTTTGCACCTTGTCTGTTTGTAAATAAGCAACGCTATAGGTGAAGCCCTCAACTTGCTGGTACGCATCATCTTGGATGACAAGGACATTCGGCAAGGAATAGCGCAAGGCAGAATCCCCAAAATAATCCTGTTCTGCTTGAATGAGTTTGAACGTATGTTGACTGCCGATTTTGACCTCATCGCGATAGGTGATAAACGAACGAGTCACATCGTATTGACTGTCAAAAAGCACCGCTTGTTTATCGGTACTCAGTTGAATCTCCGGGGCATCGGGAACCAGTTTTCGCAGACGCTGATAATCAGAAAAAGCGACCAGATTCACCATGATATTTTCAATATTTTCGTCTTGCAACTCTCCAAGGTAACGGGTTTGAACCGTCATATTGGTCATTTTATAGGGAATCGATTGTTCGGCAATAATCGGTGTATCGGCTTTTTCTAAAAGGTCCCGCAAGGTATCTGCCTGCTCTTCTGACACTTGAAAGGACGTTGGGTAAATGCGGTTCGTTGCTTGATAGTTTAATGAGATGACCCCCATCGTTCCCCCGATCAGGGAGATTGCGATCGCTGTGATGATCGTCAAAAGCGCATAGCTTTTCCACGTTCTTTGCAAGTAAGCCCGCACGTTATTGTAAGCAATCAGTTTCGCCCCTTTGATAAGACGTTTTTTCGGCTTGCTCAAAAAATATAACAATGCTGGCAAGGAGCAATCAAAAAAAAGATAGGTTGCCGTCACACAGCAAAACAGAATCAATAAAGGAATCCATAAAATTGCTGAAAAATCTTGTGTATACGTGATATAGTTGGTCCACGTTTCCCGCAAGGTCAAAGACAGATAGTAGCCTACCCCTAGTAGAATCAGACCTAGAACCCCCATTAATGAACGAAACGGGGTCATTTTCATTTTCTTGATCGGTAAGCGGTATTCAGTCTTGATCAGCTCACTCATTGGGGTACGCCATACAAAAAGGATCACTTGAATACTCAAAATAATCATCGCCGCGATAAAGACAAAAACCGTTGAAAAAATCGATTGGGGTGAATTAAAGAAATGACTCGTTAAATTCAAGCCCATCGCTCGAATCAAAATCATAGAAAAAAATTTCGAAAAAATAATCCCCATAAAGATGCCGGTCACTAAAGAGAAAAAGTTCAATAGAAACGTTTCCCGCAGCAACAGCCAAGCCAGACGACCTTGCCGCAGCCCCAAAAGCTGGTAAACACTGATTTCTTTTTGTCGCTGACTAAGAAAAAAATGATTGGCACTCAGCATAAAAAACAAAACGACAAAGGCAACCACACTGCTGCCGAATCCTAAAACCCCTTCAATGCGGATATCTTGCTGGACCCGTTGATTCAGCAGACGATCATTCATCAAGGCGTTAAAGGAATAAAAAATCATCACGGCGGTCATCATACAAATAAAATACACCATATAGTTGCGAAACTGCCGCAAGAAACTCCGCCAGCCGATTTTAAACAACATGGCGCGGACCGCCTCCAATCGTTGCCTGCATATCGATGATTTTTTCGAAAAATTCCTGACGCCCGCCTTTTTTGACGACTTCTGCAAAGAAGACACCGTCTCGGATGAATAAAATTCGGTTGCAGTAGCTGGCGGTGAAAGGATCATGGGTGACCATCAAGATCGTTGTTTTCTCTTGTTGATTGATTTGCGCTAAATACCGTAACAATTCTGTCGCCGCTTTTGAATCAAGGGCGCCAGTGGGTTCATCAGCAAAAAGGACCGCCGGACGACTAATGATTGCTCGAGCAGCAGCGACCCGCTGTTTTTGCCCTACAGACAATTCTTCTGGGTAGCGATCTAACAAGTGCTCGATTCCTAACAAATTGGCCGTTTGTTCAATGCGCTCTTGGGTTTCACTTACGGGCAAGCGATCAATGGCAAGGGGAAGCAAGATATTGTCTCTGGCAGTCAACGTCTCTAAAAGATTAAAGTCTTGAAAGATAAAACCGATCTGCTGACGACGAAAATCACTGAGGGCTTTTTCCGACATTCGGGTAATGTCTTTGCCATCGATATAGATCGAGCCTAAGCTAGGTCGCATGATTGAAGACAACAGATTCATCAAGGTCGTTTTCCCAGCGCCGCTGGGCCCCATGACCCCGACAAATTCTCCTTGATCCACTGCAAAAGAAAGGTTATCTAATACTTTGGTTTGATTGAAACGAGTGCCGTAACTTTTGGTCAGATGCTTCACATCAATCATATTTTTCACATAGAACCCTCCTTTAATAAAATTCTCTCCTTATGGTAGCATACTTTTTCATTGAATACTTCTGCTTCAAAACAGAGAAAAAATAAATTTAAAAAAGTTTTTTATTCATTATGTGAAACATGGAACAACCAAATCCTTAATCTTATCAGTTTTCTCAGAAAACACTCCAATGAATATACACCATATATTGTGTATATCCAATTTACCAACCCTTATTCACCACTATATATAGTTGCTCATTTCTACAATTTGTTTTATTATATTGAGGAAGATAAGGAGTGGTAGAAATGATGAACATTAAGAGAAATCCTGAGCAAGGGTTGGAAAGACAGTCCGCTTTGCGTCAGTTAAAAATCGTAAAACGTGATGGACGGCTTGTCGATTTTGATGATCAAAAAATTTACGATGCGTTAGTGAAAGCCCTAAGAAAAATCAACGGCGAGCTTTCTCCCATCGACCACGAAAAAATCACCGAGATCGTTGACAGTGTCGATCACGAGATCGCGGAACGTTTTCGTACGAATGTAAAAATCTATGAGATCCAAAATATCGTCGAGCATATCTTATTAGCAAAAAACGAGTATGCCTTGGCTGAAGAATATATCAACTATCGGACCCATCGTGATTTCGAGCGCAGCAAAGCCACAGACATCAACTTTACGATCAACAAATTGATGAATAAAGATCAATCGGTCGTCAATGAAAATGCCAATAAAGATAGCAATGTGTTCAATACACAACGTGATTTGACCGCTGGGATCGTAGGAAAATCGATCGGTTTGAAAATGCTCCCTCCTCACGTGGCAAATGCTCACCAAAAAGGCGACATTCATTACCATGACTTGGATTATCATCCTTACACCCCAATGACCAACTGCTGCTTGATCGATTTTAAAGGCATGCTGAATAATGGGTTTAAAATTGGGAACGCCGAAGTGGAATCGCCAAAATCGATCCAAACGGCCACCGCTCAAATCTCACAAATCATTGCAAACGTAGCATCGAGTCAATATGGCGGCTGTTCTGCTGATCGAACAGATGAATTATTGGCTCCTTTTGCTGAGTTGAATTATCAAAAGCATCTAAAAGATGCCGAAGAATGGATCGAGTCGCCTGAACGTCGGGAAGCTTATGCGAAGAGCAAAACGCGCAAAGATATCTACGATGCAATGCAAAGTCTAGAATACGAAATCAATACGTTATTCACCTCAAACGGACAAACGCCGTTTACTTCCCTTGGGTTTGGTTTAGGAACCAACTGGTTCGAGCGGGAGATCCAACGAGCGATTCTCCAAATTCGCATCAACGGGTTAGGCAGTGAGAAGCGTACCGCTATTTTTCCAAAATTGATCTTTAGTATTCGCCGTGGCGTCAACTTGGCCCCTACCGATCCGAACTATGATATTAAAGAACTGGCTTTAGAGTGTGCCACCAAACGGATGTATCCTGATATTTTGAATTATGATAAATTGGTTGAATTGACCGGCAGCTTTAAAGTGCCGATGGGCTGTCGTTCTTTCTTGCAAGGCTGGAAAAACGAACGTGGCGAAGAAGTCAATGTTGGTCGGATGAATCTAGGCGTCGTAACATTGAATATTCCTCGGATCGCCTTAGAAGCAAATGGTGATCAAGAAAAATTCTGGACGCTGCTGGAAGATCGTCTGCAAATCGTCAAGGATGCTCTTGTCTATCGGGTGGAGCGCTGTAAAGAAGCCAGCCCTGCGAATGCGCCGATCCTTTATATGTATGGGGCTTTCGGTGAACGTTTGGATCGCAAAGACAATGTGAATGAACTATTCAAAAACAAACGTGCTACTGTTTCTCTTGGATATATCGGTTTGTATGAAGCTGCTTCGGCTTTTTATGGTGGAACATGGGAACAAGATCCAGAAGCAAAAGCCTTTACCCTAGCGATCGTGAAAGAATTGAAAGCTCATGCAGATGCTTGGGGCGATGAATACGGCTATCATTTCAGCGTATATTCGACGCCTAGTGAAAGCCTAACTGATCGTTTCTGCCGCTTGGATACCGAAAAATTCGGTGAAGTTGAAAACATTACCGACAAAGAATACTACACCAACAGCTTCCACTATGATGTGCGGAAAAATCCGACACCATTTGAAAAACTTGATTTTGAAAAAGAGTATCCAAAATACTGTTCTGGCGGGTTTATTCATTACTGCGAATACCCAGTCTTGCAGCAAAATCCAAAAGCGTTAGAAGCGGTATGGGATTGCGCTTATGATCGGGTCGCCTATCTTGGAACAAATACCCCTATCGATCACTGTTATGAGTGTGGGTATGAAGGAGATTTCAATCCAACCGAACGGGGCTTCGAATGCCCACAATGCGGCAATCATGACCCAAAAAGTTGTGACGTCGTCAAAAGAACCTGTGGGTATCTTGGAAATCCTCAAGCTCGTCCAATGGTCAATGGACGGCACAAAGAAATTTCTGCCCGGGTCAAACATTTGCAAGAATAAACGAAAAAGGAGTGCTAGAATTCTTCTACACTCCTTTTCTTGAAGACCAATCCCTGTAATTCATGATAGAAAGAAGTTTTCTTATGAGAAATCCGAAACCTAAAGAATGGCAAGCCAAAGAATATAGCCAAAATTATATTGCTGATTACAAAGCCTTCAACTTTGTTGATGGTGAAGGCATTCGAAATAGTTTATACGTGAGCGGCTGTCTCTTTGCTTGTGAAGGATGTTTTAACAAAGCGGTCCAAAACTTTCGCTATGGTACACCTTTTACGCAAGAACTAGAGGATCGAATCATCGAAGATCTGCGGCATGATTATGTCCAAGGGCTGACCCTCCTAGGCGGCGAACCTTTCTTGAACACAACAGTCTGTCTGAAAGTCGTTGATCGGGTTCGTGCTGAATTTGGGCACAGCAAAGATATTTGGAGCTGGTCAGGCTACACCTATGAAGAATTGCTTTTGGAAACACCCGATAAATTGGAACTTTTATCCAAAATCGATATTTTAGTCGACGGTCGTTTTGAACTGAGCAAACGAAATTTAAACTTGCAGTTTCGCGGCAGCAGCAATCAACGAATCATTGATCTTGCTGCATCTCGGGAACAAGGAAAAGCGGTTATCTGGGCAAAGTGCAAAGATGCTGAAGCAAGCTACGAACAAATCAAAAAACAAATTTAAAAACTAAAAACACCGTGCATCTTGAGGTGACCCCAAAAGTTAGACCAAAAAATCGAACTTTTAGCGGTCACCTCTTCTTCCTTCAAAGATGATGCACGGTGTTTTTTTATGTTATATCAACTCAGTGACCAAGCTTTTTACAGGTACTTACTTGCTTCACGAATCGTCAAAGGCGCCAGACTTGTTTGATAGCGAAGCAGAAAGTCTTGGACCCACTGAGGATTCGTCTTGGCATAATCTCGTAAGCTCCAACCAATGGCTTTGTTGATAAAGAATTCAGAACTCCCCAAATTATTGACGAGGACCTCTTCAAGCAGTGGTTGATCCATCTGTTCTTTTTGCAGCAGTTGATGGAGTATTGCCACTCGCCGCAGCCAAAGATTTTCCTCAAGACTCCAGCGAAGCATTTCAGCTTTTAACGCTGGCAGTCGGCGAACTAGTTTTCTGACAACCTCACTTAGGGCGTCCACGCTATCCCACCAAGCTTTTGTTATGACTAGCTGTTCAATTTTTGCCAGATCGATGGCCGCTAGAAACGGCTCCATCACCACTAAATAATCAATCGCAAGGTATTGGTGTTCCCGATAGCTGCTTTGCCAACAATGATCGATAAAGTCCCAATCAACCGTTTTCGTTTGTTTTGCAGCTTTGAAGGTCGCTTTCTCCTGCTGGCGGCGCAACGGCGTAGGAATGCCTAAAAATCAAACTGATGCCGCATGTAGGCGGCCATTTTTTCACTTCGCTCCTGATTAGCTAATCCTGTCATCGTGTCATATACTTGATAGAGTGTCATTTTGCTCCTCCTCTTCAGCCTACTGCTCGTCAGATAGTTGCCATAAGGGCAGTACGATATTTTCATAGGTCAGTGGATCAAGATTTGTGACGGTGATCCCCAAAAGACGGATGCCTTTTTCCAGACCTAAAATTTCTTCCCAAATCAGACTTGCTTCGGAAAATAGCTGTTCTTTTTTATGAACATAGGTTGGCAAGGTCACTCGCTTGGTGATCGTAGAGTAATCACTGTAACGAACTTTCAACACGACCGTCTTGCCATGTTTTTGTGTGCGCTTCAGGGACCTTTCGACTTCTTCTGCGATAGCCCGTAACTGGCTCAATACTTGTTCTTCACTGGTTAATGGATTGCCGTATGTATGCTCTTTTCCAACTGATTTCCGTTCTCTGGTCACACTAACTGGGGAATCATGGATCCCTCTAACTTTCCGATACAAGGAATACCCCATTTTGCCAAATTCACGAATCAGCGCCATCTCACTCCAGCCATACAGATCAGCTCCTGTAAAAATACCTAACTCATGCATCCGCGGAACAGTTTTCTTCCCGATCCCGTGAAATTTATCAATGGGTAATTGTTGCAAAAAGGCCACTGCCTCATCTGGCATCACCACCGTCAATCCTCGTGGTTTATGATAATCCGAAGACAGTTTTGCCAAGAATTTGTTGTAACTGACTCCTGCCGAACAGGTCAGATGAGTCTCTTGCCAGATGTCTCGTTGAATCAAACGAGCGATCTTAATTGCTGAAGGACAATTGATCTTGTTGACTGTGACATCTAGATACGCTTCATCAATAGAAACTGGTTCGATGATGTCGGTGTATCGATGAAAAATTTCTCTGACTTGCTGGGACACTTCACGATACTTTTGATGATTTCCCGGTTTAAAAATCGCTTGCGGACAAAGCTCATAGGCTTTTTGCGCACTCATTGCCGAGTGGATGCCATATTGTCGTGCCAGATAATTGGCGGTCGTGACCACTCCTCGTCCGCCAGTATCACTTGGGTGACGGGCAATGACGAGGGGATGCTTGGCAAGCTCTGGATCATCCCGTTCTTCCACCGAAGCAAAAAAAGCATCCATATCAATATGAATAATTTTGCGGCTCGTATCATTTTTTAAGGGAAATTGTAGTTCCGACATCGTTGTTCACCTCACTTCTTATTATAAACGAACAGAGGTTCCCTATCAAGCAAGGAATCGAGGGAAGTACGCAAAA
>NZ_BCPT01000030.1 GCF_001544095.1 Enterococcus casseliflavus NBRC 100478
AATAATAAAACAAGGGTATTCCGCTAGTTGAAAAAGCGGAACACCCTTGTTTATTTTTTATAAATGAACTGGCTTAAGCTAAATCTTCCCCATTTGAGGCAATCACTTTTTTGTACCAATAAAAGGATTGTTTTTTGCTGCGGGCTAATGTGCCATTGCCTTCATTGTCGCGATCGACATAGATATAGCCATAGCGTTTCTTCATTTCTCCGGTTCCTGCAGAAACCAAATCGATACAGCCCCATGAAGTATAGCCCAAAAGTTCCACACCGTCTTGGTCAATGGCTTCTTTCATCGCAGCGATGTGCGCACGTAAATACTCGATGCGATACACATCATTGATTTTTCCATCTTCGTTTGGTGTATCCACCGCTCCTAGACCATTTTCGACGATGAAAAGCGGTTTTTGGTAACGATCATAAAGATCATTCATCGTGATCCGCAAACCAAGCGGATCAATCTGCCAGCCCCATTCCGACGCTTCTAAATACGGATTTTTAATGGTCGGGAACAAGTTGCCTTCCGTTTTCTCAACACCGGAATCTTCCGAAGCAGCGACCCGAGAGGCATAGTAAGAAAAGGAAATAAAATCGACGGTATGGGCTTTTAATAAAGCCGTATCTTCGGCGGTTTGCTCCAAAGTGATTCCTTTTTCCGCTAGCATCTTCAAACCATAATTTGGATATTCTCCTCGCGATTGCACATCGATAAAGAAATAGTTGCCGCGATCGCTTTTTTTGCTTTCCCAGACATCTTTCGGATTGCAGCTGTAAGGATAATAACTAGCCGCTGCCAGCATACAGCCTACTTTGTTTTCTGGATCGATCTCGTGGGCGATTTTTGTTGCCAACGCACTAGCGACTAACTCATGATGAGCAGCTTGGTATTTAATTTGTTCTTCATTTTCGCCCTCAGCAAAGGTCAGCCCTGCACCGAGAAACGGGGCATGCAAGATCATATTGATTTCATTAAAGGTCAGCCAGTACTTCACCAATCCTTTGTAGCGAGTGAAGATCGCCCGACAAAGGTTTTCGTAAAAGGTGATCATCTTACGGTTGCGCCAACCGCCATATTCTTTGATCAGATGGATCGGACAGTCAAAATGCGTGATCGTCACCAAGGGTTCGATTTGGTATTTGCGGCACTCCAAAAACAGTTCTTCATAAAAGCGCAAGCCTTCTTCATTAGGGATTTCTTCGTCGCCCTTCGGAAAAATTCTTGACCAAGCAATCGATAAACGATAGGTTTTAAAGCCCATCTCCGCAAACAAAGCGATATCTTCTTTGAAATGATGGTACATATCGATCGCTTCTTTTGCTGGATAAAAATACCCTTCTTCAAAGGCAAGCATCTCACGCTTGCCGGTAATGACTGCTCGTCGCTCCTTGCCAGTCGGAATCACATCGACATTGGCAAGTCCACGCCCCCCTTGATCAAACCCGCCTTCACATTGATTGGCGGCTGTTGCGCCGCCCCATAAAAAGTTTTCTGGAAATCCCATGTCTTATTCTCCTTTTTTAGCCGATCACTTTGATGATTTGATCGCCAAACGTAATCGGACCACTGTTTGCCGTCAAAATGTCGCCCACTTCTGCACTGTTGGTGATAACGATCGGCGTGATCACTGGATAACCTTTTTCTTTGATAAACTCGATATCAAATGTAATCAAAGGATCGCCAACTGTCACTTTTTGTCCTTTTTCTACTTGATAGGCATAGCCTTCGCCATTCAATTGCACTGTATCGATCCCCACGTGAATCAGCAGCTCAATGCCTTCCCCACTGGTCAATCCAATGGCATGTTTGGAATCAAAGACTGCTGTGACAGTCCCGTTGACTGGTGCTAGCACTTCTCCAACGGTTGGCTCGATCGCTACCCCTTGTCCAAGAATTTCTTCTGAAAACATGCCGTCATTGACTGCTTGTAGGCTTTTCAGTTCCCCTTTTAAAGGTGCTTTGATCTCCGCGCCGCTGATTTGATGGGTTGGTTCTTGCTCTTTGTCTGTTGGTGTTGCTTCAGGTGCTTCTTCTGTAACAGGGTCTTTGTATAAGAATAATGTCGCAATAAATGTGACCACGATACTGATTGCCGCACCAATGCAGGCATTGGTCAAATGACGTAAGGTGTCATCGCCGATATAGCTTGGCAAAGTCAATAGGCCCGGTGAACCGCCTGAGAAATTGCGGACACGCATGATTCCCATAAACAGACCCCCAAATCCGCCACCGATCATTGCTGCATACAAAGGTGTTTTAAACCGTAAGTTGACCCCATACAACGCTGGTTCAGTGATGCCGAATAGACCTGTCAGACCTGCAGAAAATGCCAATTGTTTGATTGTAGAATCTTTTGATTTGAAACCAACGCCGATAGCTGCAGCTCCCTGACTGACGTTTGAAGCCAGCATGCCAGGATAGATCACTGTATCATAACCTGTGGTCATTCGGTTGTTGATACCGATAGGAACCAATCCATAGTGGGTACCCGTTGCCACGAACAATGGGGTGAAGGCACCGATCAATAACGGAACGATCCATGGGCTGACCGTTTCTAAGGCTTGGATCCCTGCGGAAATCGCTTCACTGATCATATAGCCTAGGGGACCTAAAGCAACTAATGCTACCGTCCCTACGATGAAGATCGTCAGCAACGGTTTGCTAAAGAATTTGATTGCTTTTGGTGAGACCTTATCAGCAATCGGTTCAACGTAAGACATGAACCAGACACTTAAGATGATGGGGATCACAGATGATGAATAGGTCACTGGTGAAATCGGCAAACCGAACAAATGGATGCCGCCACCTGACTCATTGACTGCTGTCACCATACCGATGAAGTTGGGATGCAGTAAAATCCCCCCCACCATCATCGCCAGATACATGTTGGCTTTGAACTTTTGCGCAGAAGAAGCAGCCAGTAGAATCGGTAAGAAGTAGAACGCAGCATCTGCCATAAAGTTTAGGATTTGGTAACTTTGACTTTCTGCCGTCAAGACATTGAAGACCACCAGCAACGAAAGGACCGCTTTTAACATCCCAGCTGCCGTGATGGCTGGCAAGATCGGGGTGAAGATCCCAGTGATCGTATCGATAATTTTCGCTACACGTCCCCGATCGTCTTCTTCTGTTTCTTGATCACTAGTCAAATTGGTTTGGGCAGAGATTTCGTTGTAGACATTGCCAACATCACTGCCGATGATCACTTGGTACTGTCCGCCTTTGTTGACCACACCCATGATGCCTGGTGTATGTTTTAAGGTACTTTCTTGTGGTTTGCTGTCATCTTTCAAGTTGAAGCGCAAGCGGGTCGCACAATGGGTCAAGCTTTGGATATTTTCTTCCCCACCAACATTGGTGATGATCGTTTTTGCTAACTCTTTGTAATTCATGTCGTTCCTCCTATTTTGGTCCTTCGTTTGCTTTTCGTGTGTCAAAACATAAAAAAATACCTAAACGAACCCCTTGGGAGTTCATTTAGGTATAGCCTGCCAATCCAGTAACAATCCTAAGCACTTGTTATTCGTTTGATGTGTATAGTTAAATAGATCAATTCGTCTTCTTCTAACGGTCTACCGAACTCTTTGTTGATGTAGTCGCTGATTTTCAGCGCACACGCATATTCCTTCATATAGCGGTCTTTCAACATAAAAATAAAACTGCCGGTTCCTGCATCATCGAGCTTTGTTCCGCTGAATAAGCGCTGGACAAAAAATTTCAAATGGGTCACAAAGCGTTCGTAGTTCAATGAATACTCATCAAGCTCCATTGAAAAATGATATTTAACGATGTTTAGGATATGCTGAATGATCTTCGCCATTTCCGATACTTGACTGACCTGCGCCATATCCAACTCCGCATTAACGATGTGCAATGCAATGAAGCCGGCTTCATCTTCTGGCAGCTCGATCGCCAAGCGATTTTTGATAATCGATAACGCTTCTTTGCCAATGAGGTATTCATGGTTATAAAACCGCTTGATTTCCCATAGCAAGGCATTTTTGATTTCCATGCCATTTTGATAGCGCTCGATAGCATAATTGATATGATCGGTCAGCGTCAGAAACAATTTTTCGCTCAATTTTTTCCCAAGGGAAACTTTTGCAAAACTGATGATCTCATTCGCTGCTTGAATATGTTCGATAGGGATAGAAGAAAGTAATTGGGTTAGTTTTGTGACATTCCACTCTTGTGTACTGAGATAGACTTTTTCAATCTTGGTATCGTCGATCACATCGCCTGGCTTTTTCTTAAAGCCTAAGCCTTTGCCCATGACGACCAATTCTTGTTTTTCCTCATTCTCAGAAATCACAATGTTGTTATTGATCACTTTTGTTACGTTCATTTTAACGACCCTATTCTTCTTTAGATTTCTTCACACAAAAAAATAGGTATAGCCCGCCTAAAGCGGTAACAATCCTCAGAGCCAGTGTAGCATGAGAAAAATCACTCGTCAATGGGGATTTTTAACCGCTTGTTTAAAAGCAGAAAACAGCGCTGCTGCCATTTGAGTCTTTGGCAGAACGCTGTTCACTGGTTTATGGCTCACTAACTCTCTTTGTGAGAGATGAATTAGATACGATTTTCGTGGTCAGCAGTTTTGACTAAGTTTGCACCCACCAACCCACCGATTGACGTAAGAACGAGTCCTAAGACCATTGCCACAAAGCCCCAAATGGACGCTTTGGCTGTTGCATCACTTGCTTCTTCCGCTTTTTGACGAGCGTCTTCCACTGCTTGGTCAATGTCTTGTTTGGCTTGTTCAAGGTTTTGTTGCGCATTTTCGATTTGTTTTTGCGCTTCATCAGAAGCATCTTGTAAGCCGTTCACGATATTGTTCGTTGCTTCTTCTGCTTCTTGTTGGCTTAGATCTGTGTTTTGAGCCACTGCATTTGAGATTGCTTCTTTATCGACTGAATCACCGATCGTTGTAGCACGATCTTGTAATTTGCTTGCTAAATCATCAATGATTTTATCAGCATCATTTGGATTGGTTGCAATGTCTTTGCCAGCATCTTTGATATCATTTGTCGCGTCAGACAATTGGTTTTGCAAGTAGTCTGGTTGCAATTCAGGAACATCGGTATCTTGTAAAACATCATTGACGTTGGCTTGTAATTCATCTGTATTGACGTCTTCCATGTTTCCTGTTATTTCATCGAAGGCTTTTGAAGCGACATCGCCAGCACCAGAGGCCACTGTTTCAACACCACTACCGACAGCAGAAGCAACGTTTCCTAAAAGTGACCCGACTACAGAAAAAGCACCGATCGTTAAGTAAGAAAGCATAACCATCATCACGATCATACTTGTTGCCCATGTTAAGAAACCATGAACCAATCCGACACGTCGAGCCGCCACACCAGAAACAAAACCAGCACCGAATAATGCCAAGACGAAGGTAATCACTGTCCAAATCAATAATCCTGTCCCAACACCATCTAATGGGTTATTAGAGGTTGGTTCCACCATACCAAAACCGATTGCTGAGCCAATCATTGACAGTGTCATGAACAATGCGATAAATGTTACGACCCCTGCAAAGATAGACCCCCAAGACAAATTATAGCCTGCCTCCCGCTCATCTGAACCTAAATAATTTCTAAATCCTCTTTTCATCATTACATCCCCTTTTTGTTTTTTTAACCTGAATTAAGTCTAACAACTGATTGTTTTTTTATCAATCAACTCGACTTGCGCTATCTTTTTGTAAGAAAAATGAATGATTCTGAATTGTTTGACTATTTATTAAAATAATGCCTCTCAAGGCAATTGTTTTTTATCTGGGGAAAGCTATTTCATCCCCTACGTCAAGCCTTCCCCAACCTTATGGAAAAGTAGCCAAGCTGGTTATTGATACTTACAGTTTCAAAGAACCGGTCATGCCTTTCACAAAGCCTTTTTGCATAAACAAAAACAATACCAACGTTGGGATCGTTGCAATCACGATCGCCAGCATTTGAACGCCATAATTTGGTACGTAACTGGCTGACGATAAATTGGAAATCAGCAATGTCATGGTTTGACGACTTTCCGTTTGCAAAAAGACCAAGGGTAGCAAATAACTGTTCCATGCGTTCATAAAGGCGTAGATGGCAGCGACAGCATATGTCGAGCGCATCATAGGAAAAACGATTCGGAAAAATATCGTGTACTCTGTTGCCCCCTCGATGCGACTCGCATCTAAAATACCGTCAGGGAAAGACTTGAAGTTCTGGCGAAAAAAGAAAATCAGAAACAGGTTATTGACCAATGGCAAAATGACCGCCACGTGCTGATTGACTAGCTGCATTCCTGCCATCATCTTAAACAAAGGGATCACCAAAGTTGCCAGCGGCACCATCATACATAACAGAAAAAACGCATAAATCCCTTCACTCGCCCGCGTTCGAAACTTCTCAAATCCAAAGGCAGCCAAAGAAGTGACCAGTAGACTGACGAGGACGGTGATCAATGAAACCTTGATGGAATTCCACATGATCAATGGGATGTCGTAATTGCTGAACAGCACCTGAAAATTGCTTGCTAGCTGATTCCCAAAAGTCAGCTTCCCTTCGGCAACTTGATTAGCGGTATTGGTAGAGCCCACCATCATCCAGTAAAACGGAAAAATCGAAAAAAACGAGATGATCAGTAAAAAACCATATTTTATGCATCCACTTAAAGTAACTTTCATAGCTGCTCCTTTCTATCGCTTTTATTGATTCGTTTTCGCGAGTTTCAACTGGATCACAGATAAAAGAGCAATGATGATCACTAAGACCCACGACAGCGTAGCCGAATACCCAAAATTTGACGTATAGACAAAGGAGTGGTTATAGATCAGTTGGGCGACAGTCAACGTCTCATTGGATGGGCCACCACCTGTTAGATTCACCACTTCATCAAAGAGTTGGATCGTCCCAATGGTGGAGGTGATGGTTGTGAAAACGATCACCGGCTTCAGCTGCGGGATCACTACGAAAAAGAACTTTTGAAACCCATTCGCCCCATCGATCGCAGCAGCTTCTAAAGTGTCATCCGAGATATTTTGCAATCCTGCCAAATAAAAAATCATGTTATAGCCTGTCCAACGCCAGCACAGGGCAATAATAACGGTCAGTTTTGCTAGAAGTGGATTATTTAGCCAATCTAGCGGTTGCGTGATCAAGCCAATGTTCAGCAGCCCTTGATTAACGATCCCGCCAATTTGAAACATCATTTTAAATAAAACTGCATAGGAAACCAGCGAGGTGACACAGGGTAGAAACAACGCCAATTTAAAGAAGGAGCGTCCTACAAGCTTCGGCGTGTTCAAAACAAACGCTAGCAGAAGACCCAATAACACCATGATTGGTACTTGAAAGATCAGAAAGATAAAATTATTAAGTAAAGCTTTTTGAAAAATCGTATCCTGCAGCATGCGCAGGTAATTGCCGAAGCCAACAAAAACCGATTGCAGTCCCTGCATACGATGCAGGGAAAGGTATAAGGAATAAACGATGGGATACAGCAAAAAGACACTACTGAATACTAAAGAAAGGCCAATAAATCCCCAGACTTGTTGGTTTTTGGGGCGCTTTTTTCTGATCGTATTTTGCATATTCATCACTCCTTAAGCAACACAAGTCGGCTATTCGCCGACTTGCATCTTGTAGGTGTTTTCTGCTTCCGTCAACATATCATCTAAGGACATGGCACCATCAAAATAGCTTTGCATTCCCCCGCGCAAGGCATCCACTGCCGCTTGAGTATTTACCCCGTAATCAACGGCGGGGATGTCCGCCATCCAACTGGAAAAATCTTTATAGATTGAGGCGTCATTAAAGAAAGGATCTTCATATTGATAAGCTTCTCCTTCTTGTGAGGGTAGGTAAGTCCCCACTGCCCCATTTTCTACTAAAATCTCTTGATAGAATTCATCATTCCCAGCAAATTCTTGTTTAAGAAAATCAATGGCCAACGCTTTATTTGGTGAGTCATTGAGCACCAACCAGCTAGAACCACCCAAGTTCGAGTAAGGTGTCGCTCCAGACACTGTCTCTAATTGAGGAAGATTCGTATAGCCCCATTTTCCTTTTTGATCTTCTGCGGAGCGGATCGTCGCTGAAAACCAGATGGCTGAATTGACTGCTGCCACTTCTCCACTCGTCACTGCACCGATCCCTTCTGGCGCAAAATAATCTACTAGTTTTGCCAACTCTTTTTCTTCGATCGTCTTCAGGATCGGCAGCATTTCACGAATAGCAGGATTGTCTTTCAAGAATATGTTTCCGTCTTCATCAAAATACCATAATCCGGCTGACTGCATCGCCATCTGGATATAATGAGTGCCGCGATTTGGAATAAACGCGACGAACCATTTCCCCGTTTTTTCTTTGACTGTCTCACCAATCTCCACAAATTTGGACCAGGTTAGATTGGTAAGTTCACTTTCATCAATCCCCGCTTCACTTAAATAATCTTTGCGGTAGTAGAGTCCAGCAGAACCTGAATCAAAAGGAACCGCATAAACGCCTTCTTGATAGGTCGCATTCGTTACTTTGTAAGGAGCAAATTGGTCAAAGTCAATGTCTTCCGATAATTCTGCAAATTTCCCTTCGTAGTTCAGCAAATAGTTCTGCACATCATAGTCATCCATCAAAACGATGTCTGGCAAACCTTCGGAGACCCCTGAAGTAAAGGATGAAACCATTTTTTGCTTGGTATCCTCGTTGGACATCTCGACGACATTAAGGTCGATTGCGTCATTGTCCGCATTGTAATATTCCCCGGCTTTTTCCATAATTGGAATATTAAAATTTGTGTCCCAAGCCCAAACAGTTAGCGTATTCTCATCTGTACTGGCAAAATCTTGTGAATCTGCTGTTTCTTGATTTCCTCCACAACCAGCGAACAACAACCCTGTGACAATTACTAGCAAGAACAAGCTACTTTTTTTCATTTTTCTCCCTCCAATATGATTCTCTCCTCATCCCCCGATAGCACAAAAATAAAGTAAGCGCTTACCATTACACCAATTATAAAGAATGATGGTCATAATTGAAAATAATTGGATCGTTCCTCTCGTTTTACCAAAAAACCACCTTCGCCCAAGGCAAAGGTGGTTGTCTGCTTATTTTTCTTCATTTAGGCGATCTGGCATCATGTTTTCCATAAAACCCCAAACGCCGTTTTGTAATACGAGTTCCTCACGTTCGTAAGTAGAAACCGTGGTGCGGATCAATTCATCTTGACCGTCTAAGACTTTTTGTCCCCAATGAGGATCGATCAACAATGCCCGGCCCACTGCTACAAAGTCTGCATGTTCTAGCAAGCCCGCGGCATCTTTCGATGTTCGGACATCCCCTACACCAATCAAAGGAACTCGCTGAGCGATTTTTTCATAGACATATGCCAACATCGATTTTGCTTGGTACGCTTTTGAAATCGATTTGCGGGTATAATCCGCAAGGGAGATGTGCAGATAGTCTAATCCTTTTTCTGCCAGTTGGTCCACTAAGAACAACGTATCTTCAAAGCGAATCCCTGGTTCTTCGAATTCTTCCGGTGAAAAACGATAACCGACGATAAACTCCTTCTCACCTGATTGGTCCACTGTTTCCAATACTTCATCGACGAGCTTCTCAATAAAACGATAACGGTTCTCTAGTGAGCCACCCCATTCATCGGACCGACGATTTGAGTGCGGAGAAAAGAATTGTTGGATCAAATACGTATTGGCTCCGTGGAGTTCTACGCCATCAAACCCCGCCTTGATCGCCCGTTCGGTAGCTTTTTTAAAGTTTTCAATAATCATTAAAATCTCATCTACTGTGACTTCTCGGGGAACTTGGGCATTTGGACGTTCGGCAGCAACTGCGCTAGCAGAAATCGGTTGTGTTCCTCGTAGGACCGAGTCATCCGTCATTCGACCGGCATGAAAAATCTGTAAAATAGCTTTGGTCCCATTGGTTTTGATGGTGCTGGCTAATTTACTTAATCCAGGTAAAAAGGCATCGTCGTAAGCGCCTAATTCCCCTTCCCAGCCCTTGCCATCTTCTTGGACATTGGCTGCCGCTGTGATGACTGCTCCGACTTCCCCAGAGCGTAAGCCATAGTAAGCCAACTCATCTTTCGTAATCACCCCATCAAAGAAGGACATCTTGGTCGTCATTGGTGCCATAATGATTCGATTTTTCAGCTGCAATCCGCGCTTAAATGTTGCTTTGTCTGTTACATTTCGCATGGGTTTACCACCTTTTCCATTGGATTCATTTCGCTTTGTAGATCTGACTGGCTTAGTTGCCCAAGGAGATCCTTAAAGCAAATCGGTGCATCTTTTTTCCCTTTATTAAAATATACATGCACATGCATCTATATTACAAAAGAATCAAGGAGAAAACAAGTGAAAAACATCGTTAGTCCAGCATTTCCTCCAAGACTTTTTCAAAAACGACTTTTGAACGCTGCAGTTTCTTTTCCCCTGATTGGGTCAAATCAATATAGATCCCCCGCTTATCATCTTGACAAGAATGCCGTTCGATCACACCGCAAAGCTTGTCTTCCATGCGCATGATCATACGTGACATCGCACTTTGACTCAGATCAAAATGGGCGATCAAATCATTGAGGCGCATGCTATGACTGGGGGTCTTTTCTAAGTAATAAAGCACGTAATACTCATTCAAAGACAGATTGCTTTCTGCTTTGAGGGTTTGCTCCAAACGAGCTTCGATCGCTTGATGCTGATTCGTAAAGGCTAACCATTGCCCCATCCGTTCTTTTTCCATCCTCTTCACCACCCATTCTTCTATACCAAGGTATTTTAATCTAGATCCCTGCGTTACGCAAGTCGCCAGAAAAGGCTAACACTTTATTATACAAAATTTGCCAGCTACTGCGGGCGTTCATGAATGTTTTATGATAGAATTGACGAAAAATTCAGCAAAATCTTCCTATTCTTTTTCAGTGTTCTGGACTACAATATCTTTAACACCAAAGAATATTTAAACACTATATCAACATAATTGTGCATTTTCACACAATAATTTGTTTTTTTTAGATGTTTTAGTATTCGAAGGAAAGGATGAAACAAACGATGAAAAAAACAATTTCTTTGATTGGGACACTGACGCTGGTCAGTGTGGGGCTTTTGACAGGCTGTGACAACAAAAAAGATACCGCGCAATCAACCAGCGAGCTAAGTCAGAGTCTTGTCTCTACTGAAAGCAAGCAAAGCACGACGATGCAAACGACTGAAAGCAGCTCCTTAGCGTCAACCTCTACTTCAGAAACTTCAACCACAAGCCAGCAATCGACGGACCACTCTGACGCAACGCAAACGACAGCAAGCTCAGTATCCAATGAGTTTCCATATGCGGTTGATCTTTCACAATATGGCCCTTCACTGACTTTTTATTTCCATGGCGTCAATGTACCAGATGCTGTCACGATTCAAAATACGAGCCCATTGATCATTTCGATCGACGACAGCGCAAGCTATGAAGCACAAGTCGATACGATCGCAACAAAGGAGATTCGCATCTTTTCAGCAAATGACAATGGGATTCGCACCGTAAAAGTGAACACTCAGTTGACCTTTGCAAAAGGGATCACTTCCAATGGAAATCCTGATTTTAGCCACAACCTGTACCTATTTACAAATAAGGAGGGTGGTCTATCTTTGATCACGCCGAACTATGCGGGAAATGTCAGCGATGACCAACGAGATGTGATGTTAGAAGTACTTCAATAAACGAAAAAAAGGGAAACGAAGCGTGCTTCGTTTCCCTTTTTCGTTACCCGATCATCACGGTTTCATCAGGATATTTGTAGCCAGCTTCTTGTTTGTTGGCTTTTTTCATCAATGAAAAAGCAACGGTCATGATGCCGACTCGACCAATGAACATCAAAAAAATGATCAAAAGTTTGCCAAAAACCGACAAGTAAGGCGTCAACCCCATGGTCAACCCCACCGTTCCAAAAGCGGAAAAAACTTCAAAGGCAATGGTTGGCAACCCAAAGTTTGGGGTTTGCGGCATACTCTCAGTGATCGACAATAAGAAAATCGCTACGAAGCATAACGTCAAGGTAAGGAAGAACAACGTAAAGGCACGCGATACAGCAGATTCTTTGATCGTGCGACCAAAAACTTCCGCTCGACTGCGCCCTTTCAATAAGCTGCGGATCTTGATGATCAAGACCGCAAATGTCGTTGTCTTCAATCCCCCGGCAGTTGATCCAGAGGTGCCGCCGATATACATTAAAATCATCGTCAGCATCAAGCCTGCTTGACTCATTTGTCCGTAATCAATACTGAAAAACCCAGCGGTTCTTGGGGTGACCGCTAAGAAGAGGTATTGGAAAAAACGTTCGATGACCGAATCACCCGTGATCAACTGTGAATTGGCTTCGGTCAAAAAGAACCCTGCCGTTCCAAAAACCACCAAAACGATCATAGCGATCCATGCCAAGCGGCTATGCAAGGACCGTTTTTTGGACGCCGTATGCAGGAGATCGAACCAAACGAGAAATCCCAGACCGCCTGCGATGATCAAGAAACTGATGACCCCCAGCACAAATGGGTCGTTTTGAAACCCTACCATGCTGTTGCCGAACAAATCAAACCCAGCATTACAAAAGGCCGAGATCGCATGAAAAACACTGTACCAAAGGCCTTGCTCCCAACCAAAACGGGGCACGAATGCAAAAGCCAGCAAGATGATCCCACTGACTTGGATCAAAAAGGCGATCCGAATCAGGTACCATGCCAAATGGATCTCTCCAGACATTCGGTCCAGATTCAATGATTCCCGCAAAATCATCCGAGTACTAAGATGGACTCTTTTTCTCGCCAAGATGTAAAAGAAGACGGGAATCGACATGAAGCCGATCCCACCGATCTCAATCAGCATCAGCAAGATCCCTTGGCCCCACAGGTTGTAATGATCAGCTACGGTCAAGGTCGAAAGACCCGTCACGCAAACAGCCGATGTGGCAGTAAACAGCGCATCTAAAAAGTTGGTGCCTTCACCACTTTGGGTGACAGCCGGCAGCATCAGCAAGCCAGTTCCTGCCAATATAAGCAAAACGAAGACCAGAGTGACGATCTGCGGAATCAAAAAGCGTTGCGATGCCAGCTTTTTTTTCAAACGATTTCTTTTTTTCATTTTCATTTCCTTTGACCTTTTGCAAAAACCAATGTCTTAGTAATCCAAGTTTATTGCATTTGTTTTTTCTCTTATCATACCATTTTATTTTGATTTATTCTTCACTTTGATCATTCTTGTTACGTTTGCTCGTTCATTTTCTTCCAGCCGCATTTTGATTCCATAAATGGCTTCTTCCAGCTCGGGAATCGTCAAATATTCTAGGGCATTGACGCGTCGGCGCGTCCGTTCGATTTCCCCTGCCATCAATTGACAGGTCTTTTCGATTTCCGTTAGCTCCAACAGCTTCGGCATGACGTCGGTAAAACGGGCGACAGCATTATCTAACGGAACATTGGAATTCAAAAAGCCGTACTCGATCGGCGCTTGCATCACCGTATCGTCGTAATCAAAATGCATCACTGGCACTTCCACACTCATGATATTTTTCGTGGATAATTCAAGGGAGACCTCAGTTGCTGGTAAAATAAACATTTCTTCAATGTATTTTTCATTGATTGTGGCATTGGCTAAGCGAAATGCCTTCATGGCACGCTGCAATTGTTCTTCGACTTCTTTACGCAAGCGGTCATTCTTTTTGATCAACTCAATAAATTGACGCATGAGTTCGTCTTGTTTGTCTTTTAATAATTTGTGTCCGCGTTTGGCTGTCGCCAATTGTTTGCTGAGGCGCGACAGCTCCATGCGGGTTGGATTAACGGTTTTTTGCGCCATTGTTCTCCTCTCCCGGTAAGTATTCCGCCAGTAGGGCATCGCTGATCCGCTTCAGCTCGACTTTTGGCAGCATCGCCAATAATTCCCAGCCTAATTCCAAGGTTTCGATAATCGAACGGTTGGTGCGATACCCTTGGTTCAAGTATTCATTTTCGAAGCGTTCCGCAAATTTGGCATAGGTTTTATCTACTTCCGACAATGCCGATTCTCCTAAAACGACTGCCAATTCCTTGGCTTGCTTTCCTTGAGCATAGGCAGAAAACAACTGGTTCATTGTTGCGGCATGGTCTTTACGGGTTTTTCCTTCACCGGTCCCTTTATCTTTTAACCGTGACAATGACGGCAAGACATCGATGGGCGGCTGGATGCCGTTTTTATACAAATCACGAGACAAGATGATTTGTCCTTCGGTGATATAGCCTGTCAAATCGGGAATCGGATGGGTTTTGTCATCTTCTGGCATGGTCAAAATCGGTAGCTGGGTCACTGAACCTTTCAAGCCGCGAATCCGTCCCGCACGTTCATATAACGTGGATAGATTGGTATAAAGATACCCAGGATAACCCCGACGTCCTGGCACTTCACGACGAGCAGAGGAGATCTCCCGCAAAGCTTCACAGTAGTTGGTCATATCCGTCATGATCACCAAGACATGCATGCCCTTTTCATAAGCCAAGTATTCGGCTGCCGTCAGTGCCATTCGGGGAGTAGCGATCCGCTCGATCGCTGGGTCATTGGCTAGATTCATAAAGACGACAGAATGGTCGATGGCGCCAGTTTGACGAAAATCTTCCATGAAATATTCTGCTTCTTCAAAGGTGATCCCGATGCCAGCAAACACAACAGCGAAATCGTCTTCCGAGTTCAACACTTGTGCTTGACGCGCAATTTGCGAAGCCAATTCTTTATGAGGCAGACCAGAACCAGAAAAAATCGGCAGCTTTTGTCCCCGAACGAGCGTATTCAAGTGGTCGATCGATGAGATCCCCGTTTGAATAAACTCATCAGGATAATCCCGCGCTGCTGGATTGATCACTTCGCCGTTGATGTCCATAAATTTTTCTGGGACGATCTCTACTCCGCCATCTTTGACCCGACCTAAACCGTCAAAAACTCGCCCGATCATTTGCTCGGAAACGCCTAATTCCAAAGGATGTCCTAAGAAACGCACCGCAGATTCCCGCAAATTGATCCCGCCGGTTCCTTCAAAAATTTGGACCAACGCTTTGTCTTCTTGGATCTCCAGTACTTGTCCTTGCCGCGTTTCGCCGTTTTGCATGCGGACTTCGATCAACTCTTCGTATTTGACACCGGAGACGCGATCGACGGCCATCAATGGTCCGACGACTTCTCCAATCGTTTTATATTCCTTGATCATCGGTGCGGTCTCCTTTCTGTAAAATTTCTTTCATCGTTGCTTTGATTTCTTGATGCAAAGTAGGAATTTTTGCTAATTCCGTTTCAGGCAAGTACTTCATACGTGCCACTTTGTCTCGCAATTCTTCGGTTCCTGCATAGATTTCTGAAAGATACGCACCTAGTGTCAACGCATCTTCCGCTTCTTTGTGGAGCAGCAAGATCGTTTCCAGCATTTTGAACTGCTTTTCACGAGAGGTAAACGTATCGACGTCGTCAAAAGCGTTTTGCTGCAAGAAATCTTCTCTCAATGATTTGGTGGTTTCCAGCAATAACTGATCTTTTTCGGACAAAGCGTCGATGCCGACAAGTCGAACGATCTCTGACAACTCAGATTCTTTTTGCAGCATCCGCATGGCTTCTGTTACTTGTTTGGACCAATCCACTTGCATTTGTTGGTCCAAAAAGGCACCCAATTCGTTTTCGTATAAAGAATAGCTCTTCAACCAATCGATCGATGGAAAATGACGCTTTTGCGCTAAGGTGGCATCTAAGCCCCAAAAGACTTTTACGACCCGCAACGTATTTTGGGTAACTGGTTCTGAAATATCGCCGCCTGATGGTGAAACGGCGCTGATGGCAGTGATACTGCCTTCTTGATCAGAACCTAAGCAAATCGCTTTTCCAGAACGCTCATAATACTCTGCCAAGCGGCTGCCTAAGTATGCTGGATACCCTTCATCCCCAGGCATTTCTTCCAGACGACCAGACATTTCTCGCAGTGCTTCTGCCCAACGTGAGGTGGAATCCGCCATGATCGCCACTGAATACCCCATGTCTCGGAAGTATTCCGCAATCGTGATCCCAGTATAAATCGACGCTTCCCGAGCGGCTACCGGCATATTGGAGGTGTTAGCGATCAACACGGTTCTCGCCATTAAAGATTCACCACTACGAGGGTCGATCAACTCTGGAAACTCGTTCATTACATCGGTCATTTCATTGCCGCGTTCGCCGCAGCCGACATAGACGACCAAATCGACATCCGCCCATTTGGCGATTTGGTGCTGAACGACAGTTTTCCCTGCACCAAAAGGTCCTGGAACAGCTGACGCCCCGCCTTTAGCGATTGGAAAAAAGGTGTCGATCACTCGCTGGCCAGTAATCATTGGTTCGACTGGATTCAGTTTTTGCTTTACTGGACGGCTATGACGAACGGGCCATTTTTGCAGCATCGTGAAAGACCGTTCTCCTTTGGGTGTATCTAAAACATAAATCGTTTCATCGATGGTAAATTCCCCCGCATAAACAGCCTTGACTGTTCCTGAAACGCCATGAGGAACCATGATCTTGTGATTGATCAACGGTGTTTCTTGCACGGTGCCGATGACCATCCCGGTACTGACTACTTCGCCGACTTCGACTGTCGGTACAAAGGGCCACTTTTTCTCATGATCCAACGCAGGCAATTGCACCCCACGCGTCAAGAAGTTGCTTTGGGTGACAGACATGAAGGTTTCTAAGGGACGTTGGATGCCATCAAACATTTGTGACATGATCCCAGGCGCCAATTCGACGGATAGCGGTTCACCGGTGGTTTCGACTGGTTCACCAGGTCCGATCCCAGACGTTTCTTCATAGACTTGGATCGAAGCGACGTCGCCGCGCATTTCGATGATCTCACCGACCACGCCTAAATCTCCTACATAACAGATATCTTCTAAACTTGCATGGCCCATATTTTTGGCTAAAACCAATGGACCAGATACTTTAATAATTGTTCCTTTTTCCACAACATCGGCTCCTCTCTATAGTATGTTTTGTCCAACTGCTTTTTCGACATTTTCTTGAATCATTCGCTTGCCGATTCCTCGGGAACCATCATAATCAGGAATCAAGATGACTGCAGGTGTCATTTTTTGTTGGACTTTTGCTAATTCATCGGGAATCAGCTCGGCACATTTTTCAGTCAGGTAGATGATCGTACTGTTCTTCATTAATTTTGCCAGCGCCTGCTTCACTTCTTTTTCTTCCGAGGCATAACAGACCTGAAAGCCAAATAGTTGAAAAGGAATGACGGATTCTTTCTCGCCGATTACGCCGATTTTATGAGTCATAGTGCCGCATCCTTTCTCTGAGTTGTTCTTCCGTAAAGCCACTGCGTTTGCCTACTAGCAAGATACGCAGATTTTGCAGTTCCAAAACCTTAGCATTCAAAAATGCGAGTAAAGGCAGTGGTCCTAAAGCATCTGTTTGGGCTTGGCCATAGCTTTCTGTGATCAAATTGTCTTGCAAAAGTGCCAAGCCAGCAAAGTCGATCACCTGTTCATGAATCAAAGGCCGCAACACTTCCTGATAATCACTTTCTAATAAGAAGGCTAAAAAGTCACTATAGGACGCATCCGCAAATGCTAAAAATTCTTCTTTCGGGATACTGCCGACACTCACTAAGACTGCCTCCATAAAACTACGCGATCGTTTTTGAAGTACACAACGAGCGGCAATCGTTATATTGGTCAGATCGATCATCTTGATGACAGCTTCTTGTAGCTCAGGGATCTTGATTTCATCTGCCAGTCGCCGTTGTTCATGTAAATACCGGCGATCGTAAATGATATCGATACCTTGCAGTACGGCGCCACCTTCTAAGTACTCCCGCACTTCTTGGATCGTAGTCACGATTTTCTCAGGCAATACCTCTGAGGTTCCCGTTTTGATGGCGGTCCGACACTCATCGATCGTGTAAAAACCATCTTCGATCAGTAGATGATCATAATCTTTTCCAGTGACTGACTCTTTGGTCAAGACTTTTAGATTATGGAAAGTAAAAGGCATCATATACAGTCGGAGGATCTCTTGATCAGGAACCAGCTCGGCCAATTCTTTGATCGTCTTTAACAATTCTTCATCGAGATAGGTTTCGAATCGTTCATGAAAATCTGGCTTCAAATAGCGTTGATAATGGGTCTGCTGCAAGACAGCTTCGACTTCAGCAAACCCTTTTGCCGCAATCATTTGTTCGACTTCTTGCGGCTTTAGCAACGTCATCTCTTTCAGCCGAATGATTGGATTCAATTGATGGTAGTTCCTCATGGATCAACCTCCTTGTTGTATGATCTGCAACCACCGTTCCCGGGTTTCTTTCTTGTATTCATCAAGCAAAACCTGATAGGTAAAATTGTATTGAATGCCGTTGTCATCCACCAAAAAGCCTGCTTCTGTCAATGGTGCGCCTGCTTTGATTTGATACGGTAGTTTTGATTGACAAGCCGTAAGCCAAGCGGCATCTAGATGGGCTACTTGCTCAGGACCAGCGTGGAAGGTCACCGTCCCGCTGATCGGCAGCTGTTGCAGCACATTTTCAGCAAATGACTGCAGCTCTTCTGGCGTCCAGGCAACCATTTGTTGATACGCTTGCTCAAAAAGTTGTGTCAGGTATTCGTTTTGTTTCACCATTTGCTGCTGCTTAGCGGCACTTGCTTGGCGATTTTGCGCTTGATGATAATTTTTTTCGGCTTGCTTTTTTGCTTGCTGGGCACGAAGCTGCAAGTCCGACTCTTTTTTCGCCCAGTCACGTGCCATCGTTTCACTGATCCTAGCACGTTCAGCGGCAGCCAAACGTTCCCGTTTTGTCTGCGCTTCTTGGTCTAGTTCAGCAATCATTTTGTCGATTGCATCCATACCTTCGCCCCCTTTAAATCGTTCCTAAAAGTAAGAAAGAAATAACAAAGCCTAAGATGGCATACATCTCAACCATTACTGAGAACATAACCCCTTTAAAGAAATGCTCTGGTTTCTTCGCTAAAATTTGAATCCCAGCTGCAGCGACCTTCCCTTGGGCCATTCCTGAGAACAAGCCAGTAAAGGCAACTGGCAGTGATGCCATCAAGTACGCCATACCAGTCACTGTCGACATTTCACCACTTAAGCTACCATAGATCATAAACGCAATAACGAATCCGTATAGTCCTTGCGTTCCGGGAAGCAATTGTAAAATCAAGGCTTGTCCAAACTTCTCCGGCTGATTCGTCGTTAAGGCTGCCGCTGCTTCACCAGTTTGGCCCACCCCTTTGGCTGAACCGATCCCAGAAAAGATCGTAGCGATCCCCATTCCTATAATTGCAAACACCATACCACCATTATTATTAATTAAGTAATCAATCATTTATTGTCTCCTCCATTTTCTTTATCAAAATCAACGTATTTCTCACTTGGCTTAAAGGTTTCAAATTGGCGCCCCCCACCAGTGAAAAATTTTCCGAAAAACTCTACATATTGTAAACGAGCGGCATGCACATACGCACTCAGTAACGATAAAAAGATGTTTAAAGCTTGTAGGACAACCAATAAGAGAATGCCCACAGAAAAACGAGCGGCTGGCGGCAAATAGCCCACCAATAAGTTGAAGGCTGCTGCGATACTCCCACCAGAGATCCCTAATGCCATCAAGCGGCTATAGCTGACAAAGTCGCCGATGTAACTGGTCACACCGTATAAGTCATACAAGCCTAAAAAGAAGCCGCCCACTTTGGTTTTCCCTTTCAGAATCGGTACCACGATGATCAATAAGGCACTAAAGCCTGCTAAAATCAAGCCGACGGTTGTTAGTGCTGGGACATCGATCAAAAGATTGCCTGCGGCTGCCACTAAAAGACCACTCAAAAGTCCTAGCCACGCAAAGCCTTCGTTGACTGCACCTAAAAGATCCTTTTTGCGGATATTTTCTTTGGCTGCTAAATAAAGGCCTGTAAACAGTTGGATGCCACCAAAAATCATGGATAGACCAAAGATCGCCATAAAATCTTCGGAGGGCGATAAAAGTTGGAAGGGCAATGTAGCACCAAAGAAGGAGCCGTAGATTGCGCCCCAAATCATAGTTGGCACAGACAAAATCTGGAACAATTTCAGAAACCGTTTGGTCCCTTTGGGCAAACGCAAAGCGTGTAGCCCAATCGTGGTCGCGACAGCCATTAATGCACCATAACCTAAGTCAGCCACCATCATACCAAAGAAAACATAGTAAAAAGGCGTCATCCATGGGGTTGGATCGATCTCATCGTATTTTGGCAAGCTGTACATTTCCGTCAACATTTCAAAGGGTTGAATAAACGAGGCATTTTTTAGCTTCGTTGGCACTTGATTGGCAGCGATCTCCTCTGCAGTGGGTTCTTCAAATGAATAGTAAATCTCGTTGGCAAAGGATTCTTGGACCATTTCCGCCACTAACGGCTGATCCTTTTCTGCGATCCAGCCGCGCAAGAGGGCAAAGGTCTGACCAGCTGCTAAGCGCTGTTGCATCATTGCCCGATTCTCACGAGTCAAAAACAGTTCTTCCGCTTGCTGCAGCAGGATCAGCCGTTGTTTGTGCTGACTGATTTCTGTAATCAGTTCTTTGCGCTGCTGCGTCAAGGAAGTCAAGGCTTGTTTCGCATTTTGCAAAACTACTTTTGGTGATTCGGATGTCAGGCCAGTTTCTTTCTTCACCCCATATCGGTGAAACAATTGGAACACTTGCTCTTCGATCGCTGTTAAAAACAGGCAGCTGAAATTGACTTTTTTGGGTTCAGAATAGATTACTTCGATATGAACCTCTTCCAATTGACGCAAGGCTTCAGCTAGATCTTCCCAGCGTGGGCCTTCGACACTCCCAGCAAAAAAACTTGTATGTGCAGGCGCTTCGATCTCCAAGGGTACGTCAAGATTTTGCCATTGTGTCGCCCATTCTTCCGTCTGAGTCGCTGCTTCGATCGCTTCGATCGTCTCTACCCAGCGCTCCTGCAAATTCTCGACTTCAACCAGCTCCGTTAATGCTGCTGCTTCATCGAAGCTTGTTTCAAAGTCCGACAGCCGCAAGGCATCTCGTTGCCATTCCGTGCCTTTTTTCGCATCACCATTTTGACGAATAAAGCGGATCGCTTCTTGCAGTCGACGAATCATTGGTTGATGAGAAGCACCTTCTGGGGTGGCTCCTGCAAAAAATTCCCGCAGCCAAGTTTCGTTGGCTTCCTGCTCAAATACGTTCTCGATTTCAACAAACTGCATCGTCTGCAGCTTCGTCAATAACCTTTCTTGGTAGTGCTTCGGGGTGATCAACGTTAGTTTATTTAGTTTGGTTACTGCCATAAGTCCCGATCACTCCTTCAACGATCTGTTGAACCGCTTGCTCTTGGAAGCTTTGCATATTTTTTTGGTAACGATCTAACACTTGCTGGTTCTCTTTTGCCAGCTGCTGCTTTTGTGCTGCTAGTGACTGTTGCAACTGCTCTTCGATTGTTGCTTGTTCTTGAGCAAGCGCCTCTTCCAAAGCGGCTGATCGCTCTTGCAATACTTGTTGCTGCTGCGCTTCTTCCGACTGCAATTCTTTTTTCAAAGCGCGCAATTGCTGTTCATTGGCTTCTTCTGCTTCTCGTAAACGAGTCAAAGCTTCTCTCATCGATTCCCCTCCTATAATGATTTGTATTCTCAACTGAAAAATAAACAAAAAAAGCATACCTCACGAAGAAGTATGCTGATATGAAAAAAGGCCAGCATTCCTCCAAGAATGTTTGCCTCACCCCTTGGCAAACCTGATCCTTGAAGCATAAAAAATGCTCAACCTTTGTCTATTTTATTTTTCAATTCCTGAACTATTATAGCAAAAAACGGCGTTCTATTCAAGTGAAATCATCTTTTGTGAGAAAAAACCGTTTTTCACCTATTACTGATTCACTTGCTACCTGCCCAACTTTCCACCTAACATTTGCCAGGGATCGGATTGTTCTTACTAAATTGAAATCGGTCAAAATCAATTTAAGACTTAGAATGGTATGAATGAAGAACGTTGAGATTTTTTGAAAATGCTAGACATCATTTGATTGGTACCCAAAAGGAGATAACAGTTCCAACAACCCATTCGATCCCTGACAAATCTTAAGTGAGAAGTTCGCTTATTTCGCTTCTCTTTTTATCGGTGGCAGCGGTTGTCCCTTTTCTTCACAAATGAAATAACCGCCACGATAAAGGCATGTGTAAATTTTACCCGGTTCCATTGTTAAAGGAAGCCCATTTTTTAAATACATCGGTTTTCTTTCCATTGCGCTCACCTTGTCTTTCGTGGGAAAATCAGTCAAAATAAAAAACAACAGCTATTTCTAATCTTATTTTCAGATTACCAAAAAACAAATCAATTTTCTAGTTTTTAATCAAAATATCGCAAATCTATCTATCATTTTATAAAAAGATGGATATTTAACAAAGTGTGTGTAAAGAATGAACAGGAGGAAAAAAGGATGTCAGATGAACGTTGGTTTCAAATTAGAAGAAAGCGAAACATCGAATTGGTTCTTTGTTTGCTCGTCGTCCTGCCGATGGTCTATGGCTTATGGTTTCAGCTCGCTTTTTTGATCCACTACATGTCGTTTTTGTTTCTGGTGGCAGTCTTCACTGCAATCTACGAAGGAATTCGTTGGATCTGGGCTTTTATTAGAAAAAAACGAGCGTGAAAAAGCTTGGCTCTGCTATAATAAATGAAACGAGCAGAGAGGAGTGCTTCTATGAAACGAATCATTATGGCTTGTGACTTACAACATGCCCCCAAAGCTTTACAAGAATCCGCCCTTTCTTTTGAGCCGTTTCTCCCGAATTCTCGAAGTGTCGCAGAACTTTTTTATTCCGCCTATCATGAAACGACAGATGACGAAGGGGAATCGCTTGCTGACTGGCAAAGAGAGCTGAGAGAGACCGCTGACGGAAAATACGGTCCCTTGATTCCAGAGCTTTCTTTTCAGTTACAAAAGGATGATCATCCTATCGGTGCCGTAGTAACCAGCACGTTTCAAGAGCTTCCCCTGCTATTATTTGTTGTTATGGGCGCAGCCTTTAAAGGCAACGGCTTATCCAAGTTGCTGATGAAGGAAGTGATTCAACGAGCAAAAGCCATGGGGCTCACTCGCCTTTATCTGGTAGTGACGGTTGAAAACCAGCCAGCCTACAAGCTGTATGAAGCATGCGGTTTTTCTTTTGCGGGTGAAAGCTGGGCAGATCTTTCCCCTTAGCTATGCTTACAAGTTATCTAAGTCATTTTCTACTATTTGAAAAGGAGCTTCGAACCAATGAATGAACGACTAGCTGCTGCGATCCAACTGCGGGCTGAAAAAAAGCTGCAACAATCAAATGAACAATTGATTCAATTAGCTGCCGAAAATCCCTAAGATGCCTTTGTGCAGTATCAAACGGCTTGGAGCTATGATCTTTTAGGGGAAGAACAACAGGCAATTCCTTACTATGAACAAGCAATCGCGTTAGGTTTATCAGAAAAAGACTTGCCAGATGCCTACCTAGGTCTAGGCAGCACCTATCGTGCCCTCGGCAATTATCAAAAAGCCGAAGAAGTGTTTTTAGAAGCGATGAAGCAGTATCCAAAAAATCATGCTTTGCAAACCTTCTATGCCATGACACTGTTTAATCTCGCCGAGTATGAGCAAGCCACTAAACGATTATTGACCCTGCTTGCCGAAACCTCTAACGATCTAGACATCCAGTCTTACCGACAGGCACTTTTGTTTTATGCGGATAAACTCAATGAGACATGGGCATAAATTTCCCCTATGAAGCAGCTCCTCCGCTCCCTTTTCTCGTAAAAGGGAGTCTTTCTTTTGGATATCTCGCAATCATCCTTTGCTACCAACGACTATCCTTTGAACCTTTTCCTCCAAGCAATGCTACCTATCATTATCGAATTTTCCGATAAAAAAACAGTTGACGGCTCTCAATAAATCTGTTAGTTTATCTATGTTTTTTTAATAACAGATTGGAGGAATGACTATGCCCTTTATTGTCTATTTTTTCCTATCCTTATTGATCATTTATATTCCGACACCAACCCTTTTGCTGTTTTTTCAAAAACTCGCCTCGCAGCATGACAATCTGACGGCTTTCAGCAAACTTTTTCTATTATTGATGATCTTGCTGGATTATTACTTAAGCTATTATTGGTTAAAAAACTGCAAAGTCAAAAAAGCGCACTACCTTTATTTAGTCTTTGTCAATGTCTTCGAATGGCTGATCCACTTCTATCTTTATTCACGATTTGAAACGATCAATCTACTAGTCATTTTGTTGTTCCAGACTGTGCTTTTGTGCTGCATGGTTTTCTTCCCTCTGTCGGAGAAGTTCCGCTCATTCCTTTTTACCTAAAAAAGAGCATCTTTGGTTTCCACATATGAAAAATTCCAGCTTCTCAATCATTTCTTTCTAAGAACCAATTTACACGATAGCTCACCTTTGTTACGATTGATAAAAAGGATGTGTTGTGATGTCATTGATCGTCTTGATTGGCGCACAAGCCGCAGGGAAAATGACTGTGGGCAAAGAACTGGAAAAACGATTGGATGCAAAGCTTTTATTCAATCACCAGACCATTGATCTTTTTGCGAACTTTCTTGGCTATAGTCCCGCAGCATTCGCTTTGTCTAATCAAACACGGATCGAACTCTTCAAAGCCTTTGTTCAAAATGAAGCCAATAATACGACAAAATCAATCATTTTTACGGTCTTGATTGATTTCGATCAAGCGGGAGATTTAGCTTTTTTACAAGAGATCGCCCAACTATTTACCGATGCCCAGCAAAAGGTCTATTTTATCGAATTAGTGGCTGATATTGAGGAACGCTTAAAACGCAATTGCCATGAGGACCGTTTAGCCGCAAAGCCGTCAAAAAGAGCGCTGGATTTTTCTAGAAACGAGCTTTTGTCTTCGTTCGAAAACTATCGCTTAGAAAGCCTGCCACAGGAATTAACTACCCTTTTTCCAACGATTCCTTCGCTGAAAATCAACAATACCCACTTATCACCTGATGAAGTGAGTCAAACAATTATTGCCCATTTTTCCTTGACTTAAGTCTAAAAGAAACGCCATTTTCAAGCTTTGCTTCAATACGAAATTGTCTATTGACTTTGACGCCGCGTCAAGCGGTATCCTCTAATTAAGAGGAGGTGTCAAAATGAAAGTATATGTTATGCCAATGTTTTATCAATTGAAGACAAAAGATATTGAACAATCATCAAAATGGTTTGCAGAAATCTTGGGTTTCCAGTCATTGTATCAGTTTCGCAATCAAGAAAATCAAGTGACGATGGACCATCTGCGTCTTGCTGACTACCAAGATTTGATGCTGATTGCCGCAGACTCGTTCACTGTTGGCGATGGGGCAATTTTGAATGTAGCGATGATTGATCTTCGGAATATCGCTCAAAAAATTCCCGAAAAGTGGATCGTGGAACCTTTGATGGAAAAGCCGTGGAATGCCCTTGAAATGACCATCAAAGACCCCAACGGTTATTTGTTTACCCTAACAGAGGCGATAAGAAAAAACGAATCAGACTTTCAAACCTTGATGGACCAAACCAAGGATTACTTAC
>NZ_BCPT01000031.1 GCF_001544095.1 Enterococcus casseliflavus NBRC 100478
TATCCTATGACACGCTTACTACAAATCTTCTCATTTTACAAAAATAGCGATCAGCAAAAACTGATCGCTCGTATCTTATAATTTAGTAGCTAAGTCTTTGATGTAGGTGCGCAGTTCGTCTTTGATTTCAGGGTGTTTCAGTCCATATTCGATATTCGCTTCAACCATACCTAATTTGTCACCCACATCGTAGCGTTTGCCCTTGAATTCATGGGCAAATACCCGTTGTGTTTTATTCAAAGCATCAATCGCATCTGTTAATTGAATTTCATTTCCTGCACCAGGTGCTTGCTTTTCCAAGACATCAAAAATTTCAGGACGTAACAAGTAACGACCAATGATAGCTAAATCACTTGGTGCATCTTTTGGTAATGGTTTTTCCACGAAATTGCTGACATTGTATAGGCCAGGTGCCACTTCTTCATTTGGATTGATGATTCCATATTTCGAGGTATCCTCATGGGGTACCTTCATTACTGCCAATGTTGAAGCAGTGGTTTTATCGTAGTTATTGATTAATTGTTTTGTTAATGGGATATCATCGTTCATAATATCATCACCCAGCATCACAATAAATGGCTCATCCCCAACAAATGCTTTTGCTTGTAATACTGCATGTCCTAACCCTAATGGACGTTTTTGACGGATAAAATGCAGATTGATCCCGGTTGTTTCTTCCACAAGGTCCAATAACTCTTTCTTGCCTTTTGAAGAGAGATTTGATTCTAACTCAAAGTTCGAATCGAAATGATCCTCAATAGGTCGTTTGCCTTTACCTGTCACCACCAAAATATCTTCGATCCCAGAAGCGATCGCTTCTTCGACAATAAATTGAATCGTTGGTTTATCAACGATAGGTAACATTTCTTTGGCGATTGCCTTTGTAGCTGGCAGAAATCTTGTTCCTAGGCCTGCTGCCGGAATGACAGCTTTACGTACTTTTTTCATCAGCTTCTCCTAATTTTTTTTCTTAAATTAAAAATTATTAACAAAATAAACACTATTAAACTTAAAACTATTTCAGCGACAAATGCATCTTTATCTAAAAACAAATACAACCCAGATTGTATATATAAAATACATAAAAGAGAAATAACCTCAAAAGGACGAATATTCAAAACTATAAATCTTTTGGTGTCAAAATATCTCATTATATTAATCGTTATATAACTTAGGTTAGTTGCAATAATAGCACCTATTATTCCAAATACTGGAATAAGAAGAAAAGAAGAAACAACACTTACTGTAGCACCAACAATTGTAGAGATCATAATCATTTTATTGTTCATTGATGCAGTATATATAGATCCAAAGTAAACCGAAAAACAGTTTAAAACAGCTGAAACTAACAACAACGGAATCATGCTCCATGCGTAAAAAAAATCTCCCTGGAGTAAAAACTTTGCTATGAAAGGAATAAAAGTAATAATTATGCTACATGAAGAGATAATCAATGTATAATACGATATAAACACTTTTGAAAAAAAACTATTAGCATCTTTTTTACTAATTTCTTTAGAGGCTGAAAATTGCCAAGCTTGTTGAAAAATTGAAGATAAAACATTTATAATAGATGGCAACTTACTTATAGCTGTAAAAATACCTGCAGTTGCTAAACCTTCAAACATAACCAAAATATATCTTGTCGAAATATTAGCAAACCACCAAGATATAGAATTTGGAATCATTGGAACACTAAAAAATAGCATTTCTTTGAGAAGTTCTTTGTCATTCATCTGCGGTTTTAAATAAGAATTTAAACCAACAACAAAATATAAATATATGGCAGACGATACATTTCCAAATGCTATTGAAATAAGATAACCATATATACCATAAGAAAAGTATCCAACTAAAATAATATTACTTATTCCTAAAACAAAAGCATTTAGAATTCCGCTAATGGCAAATCTTTTCGAGTCTCCAATTCCTCTCGAAAACTGAGCAAATATTTGACGTATACTATACGTAACCAACATAATACAAAATAAAATTGGATAGAATGATCTTGTAGCTAATGAAGCAACTATAGTAATAAAAGTAACAACTAAATTTATCCAAAAAATAATCCTAAATGAATTTGATAAAATTAATATTCTTTCGTTTTTCTTAGAATCAATACTAAATCTAAAAACTGCTTCATATAAACACAGTGTAGCTAAGGGCATTAATAAATCGATACCATTACTCATCAACTCTGCAAATCCATACTCAGAAGGTGTCATCGCACTTGTATACAGAGGCATTAATAAAAATAAAATCAATTTAGACATAACATTTCCAATTGCAAAAATTACTGTGTTTGAACCTAATGTTTTTAGTTTAGAATCAAGTTTAATTTTCTTAAATAAACTGTTGTTTCCACTTCTCAATCTTATCATCCTCAATTATAATACTTGTTTTCCAGCTTGTTGAAAGTAGATTTTCAAGCTCACTAGATGTCTCGTCTCTCTCTATACAAGGTATATTATTATTCTTCTTTATCTCACGTGCTCTATTATCAATGGCTAGGATAACTGAGCGTCTACCATGTTGCATTGCAAAAATACCGCCGTGTAATCTTGTACCTACATAATCTGTATGGTTGTTAGTGAGGAATTTGTCAAATGTCACAAGATTTGGTGATAAAATAGTAATTCCAGCTGTTTCACCTAGTTGGTTCAAATAATCTAAGTCTTCTAAACTTTGAGGCCAGAAATAGATATCCTTATACAGTTTTCTTAAGATTACAATCATTGCTTTATCTTCATCAAAGTTTCTAAATGATTGATAATGAGTTAAAGTAAACACAACAGTTTCGCTTTTATCAAATGGAATTTCCGCATTTTTTTCTTCATTCAACTGCCAAAGAGTAGGACACCCTGTTACGACGGAGTCTATTCCTATACTATCTAACATATTTTTTGTTGCTTGATCTCTAACACTATGAATGTAATCCTTTGAAAGCACTTTTTTATATAGTATTTTAGTGTAGTTTGTAATCTTTTTGGCATTATTACCACTTCCCACTCCAAATAGAATACTATTTTCAACAACAGCTGTATTTAATAGATTAATATTCCAATTAGGCATAGGTCGTAACATATTTTTATAAAGAAGATTTGTTCCACATACAAATTTCAAATCAGCATTACAAAAATTATTTTTAAAACTTTTATTATAGTTTAGCTGAAACTTATTTAAAATACCTGTTCTAGAAGGTAATTTCATAATATAATCTTCTTTAAACATATTGTTTGAAATTTCATTAATTGCTTTATTAATAATTTCGTCACCTATATTTAATGTTCCTACTGATGTATCAAAAAAAAGGACCTTTTTCATATAAATTACCTCTCATCCTACTATTTCTCTATAATATTGAATTAATTTTTTTGCTTCTATATTTATATCGTACCCCAATTCAACTGTATCAGTTTGCTTTCTATCGACTTTTTGTTGAGAAATTTTATCAATTTGATTACACCAATACTCCTTGGTACTGTCTAACGAAATGTAAAAACTTTTAGAGCTTTGAAATTCTTTAGAAATAGAATCACTAAAAATACAAGGTAATCCTGATGAGAGTGCTTCTACACCTATAACTGGCAATCCTTCGTATAAAGAAGGCATAAGAAATAAATCAATTCCACACAGAATATTTTTAATATCATTTCTATATCCTAAAAAGTATACACTATTACAAATATCGCTTGTCTTGGCAAAGTTTCTTAACATCTCATATTCAGGACCTTCTCCCACAATTACAATTTTGTACTTATTAGAATTTTTATATTTCTTTAATTGAGAGAATACATCCAGTGCAAATTTAATATTCTTTTGTGGCGTTAGTCTTCCTATACAACCAATTACATAATCATCCTTTGTAAAATTAAGTTCTTCCCTAAAAGAAATTCTCTTCTTATCTGAATAGTTATAGTCAGAAATCTCAATCGCATTTTTTACTATCTTCACATTATTTTGTTGCATAGACTTTTTCCCAAAAAGAAACTCTCCTGCCTCATACGAACAAGCAACGTAATGAGTAGCTAATTTTTTTAAATTTAAACACAAAATTTTATTCCTAATAGCTTTGATTTTCGAATCCGAATAATTTGTTGCATGACTATGAGCAATGATTTTTTTTATACCATTTTTTTTTGCTTTTCTTGCAACTAAAAACGCAACATTCACAGTGTGTATATGAACTACTTGGTAGTTTTTTGCTATCTCAGAAAACATTTCATTTAACCTTCGATTTATTTCAAACATATTTTTTAGGGATAAAGAAGGAACAACATATACATTTGACCCTAAACCTTTGACGTATGAATCAAACGCCCCTTCCTTTTCATCTGAAAAGAGTAAATAATCATATTGAATCCCTTCAGTAAAATGTGATTGATAATTTTTTACGACAGATCCTATTCCTCCAGTTGGTCTTCTACCAATTATATTTAATATTTTCAGCAATATAGCACCTCATTCTATTTATTGAAAGAAAAATTCGTATGGGTAAATTCTATTCCAATCCGGTCTCAAAATTAGAATACTTAATGAATAAGCAAAAAAACTAATAATTAAAATATAACAGATAATCAGATAATATTTTTTGTTTTTTTGCATGTAAATGGCATTAGGAAGCAATATAATTGAAAAAACGGAGAAATAATCACTTACTCTATCTAACAAACTAAATCTAATCGAAATTATTGAAATACTTAACCCTATTAATAATAATTTAAACATCACATCATTAATTTTGTTTTTTGGATATTTAAACAAATAAATAAACAAAATAATAACAAAACTTACTAAAATATTCAATATCGTAGCTGTACGTGTATTTCCATCCATATATGAAGAATTTAAATAATAACTATATGTAGGAAAATAACTTAAAATGAAGCTAAATATATAATTAAACACTGAAAATCCAATAATTGTTAATAATGAAAGTAATGTTAAAAACTTTTTGTTATCCTTAACCTCATAAACAAACCAGGCAATTATAAAAATAAATGCAGTGTTATGGAAGCTTGTAGCTAATAAAACAAATACTAAAAAAGGAAGAAACTTTTTTTTTGTTAAAAAATAGAAAGCCACAAATATTGAGGATAGGGCAAGAGTCTGTCTAGCTATATTCATACTCAAATCAAAATATCTTAAAGTAAAGAACAGATAGACACTTATCCAAGGTATCAATGAATACCTTTTGATGAGCATATAGTATGCTAAACAAGTTAAAGTTGCAATAGCTATAATTAAAATTTGTGGGTCGTTTGAAATATAAGAAATACACTTATTAAAAAGCAAAAATCCTTTTTCGTATCTCCACGTAAAGTTTTCTATAGAAGATGTCTGTAAATTTATAAACAAATCTCTATAGTCTTGGGTATCATTTCCAACAATGGGAGATCTAAAAGCAGAAATTATAAAAAATAAAAAAAATATAAATCTAAGAAAATAAATTTTATAACGGCTTAGTAATACACCTAAACTTACTATCACAAACACTAATAAAAAAAATAACCACATTTTTAAACCTCACTAATTTTCTAATTCATAAATTATCGTAGCCAAACTATCATCTAACTTTTTATTCAATGAGTTATTTACTTGTAATTTAGCTAATCTATCAATTTCTTGTACAAAATTATTTAAATTAGAAGTAAAGGTAATAAAATTACAGTCCGAAATCCATTCGAACTGCCCCGTAACCTTGTGGTTATAAGTTTCTAAGACAATGCAAGGTGTTCTAGTTATATAACAAAATATCATTCCATGTAATCTATCTGTAACAACTATTTTAGAAGATGAAATTTCTTTCAGCTTCTTTTCTAGTTCAAAATAACGATTATTTTTATCCACGTTATAAGATAGTACTGTATCAGTGTATGATGTTTTGAATCCATTTTTTTTCAAGTGATTATCCATTTCATCCAAATTAAGTCTATCTTGTGCTTTCTCTCTATCATTTCTCAAACAAAAAAGTATTTTTTTGTTTTCAATTTTATTCTCATTAAAAATATTACTTTTATAGGAAAAAACAATATCCGGCACTAAATTTAGGTATTTAAAGTCATAGCCTTTCATAATATCATATGATTTCTGATCTCGAACTAGTATTCGTATATTTTTATGTCTTTTTAATACATTAATAGTATTAGCCTTTTCTTTTGAACCTAAATTTGTATCAGGAAAATATACTGTTTGCGGAAATAAGACTATTTTATTATTAGGAAAATTTTTAATGATATTCCTTCTAAGTAATTCTTCCCTAAAATATTCTATACCTATATTACCGCCACCTTTTAAAGTTATGATGTCATTTGGTTGAATAACTTCTTTTAAGGTGTTAATGGCCATAATTGTTTCATCAACATAGAATTCCATAACCTCATATAAGGGGAAATTTTTTTCCAAAAATTCTTTGTGAGCAATAGTTAATGCATGATCGCCAAGATTAGGATAATCCGTAGCTAGCATAAGAAATATTCTAGGTTTTGAGCTTAGTTTAATATCTAACTTATCTGAGTTTTTTAATTGTTTTTTTACAATCATTTGAATCAATTTTAATTTTAAGCCTAAAGGTAATCTCTTCTTTATTTCTTCGATTATCGGTATTCGTTTGCTCATTTTATGCTTTTCTCCTTAAAAATTTATCAGAAACTTTTTTCATAAGCCAATTAGGGGAAATCAAGAAAAAAACTTGACTAGCGAATACATATAAGAAATCTATCCAACTACAATATCCTCTTTTGGTAAACTTATAAATAGTAGTGATATAGCTTTTACAATTTACTTTGTCTTTTCTTCGAAGATAATTATCTTTATTAGATCTAAAATACAAACCTATATTGTTTAAATTTTGTGCGTAAAACCCTTTACTTAAAGCACAAAGAAACAAATCTAAATCTTCTTTTCTTTTAACATCATTGTAGCCGCCAATAGAAATTATTTCACTTTTCTTATACATTACAGTAGGGTGATTAAATGGACTTCTTCTTTTAGAAAACTTTAATATATCATTATAATTAACCGGAACAATTCTCATACTTTCGATTTTTGAAGGTGAATCATAAAATTCAGCAATTTGCGTACCTAATATACTCAGATTAGGTTTTTTATTAAATTCTTTGATTTGTAAATCGCATCTATCGGGTAAAGCTATATCATCACTATCCATACGCGCAACTAATTCATTCTTGCAGTTCTTTAATCCCTCATTTAAAGCCAAACCTAAACCAACATTTTTTTTCAAACGAATTAGTTTAATTTCGTGGTAATTCTGTTGGTATTCATTCAACAGATTATCCAATGATTCTGTTAATGGTCCATCTATTACTATTATAAAATCATTTGTTTTTTTTGTTTGACCTAATATACTCTCAATACTTTCTTTTAAAAAAGTAGCAGACTCTTTTGCATATACTGACATTAAAACAGAATAATTTTCAAACATTTTTACTCCTTCTTGCTTAAAAATCAAGCTTTCGCATTAATTTTTAAATATCTTTACTGTATACCAAACTTCCAAAAGCCTTATTGGCTAATTTTCCTACCTTACCCGGAAAATAACCCATAAGATATATTAACCAATTTAAACAAGAGAATAAATAAATTTTTTTCCCATTAGAATTACCAATATCTCTCACCATATAACTTGTTCTGACATAATTTTTATCTTGAGGAAAATATAAACCTTCTTTTCTGGTATCAATGATATTTTTTATAAAATCACATAATGTATCTATATGGATCATTGATCTTTCGTTTTTTATGTTCGGAAAAAAAGAAACTTTATTTGCAATTTTAATTAATTGTTGATAATTACCTTTACTTCCATTTCCGTAAATCATCGGTGGCCTTAAAATAACAATTTTAAAATCACTTTGGTTAAGTGGCATAAGTTTCTTCTCAGCTTTTAATTTGCTATCTCCATAAAAATTAGAAGGATTGGGTTCGGTATCCCTACTAATTACCCTTTTTTTATTTATACTTGTGTTCTCTCCGTATACTATTATGGAGCTCATATAAATAAATTGTCCTACCTTACAATTCAAATCCTTTTTGTACTTTTCCGCCGTTTCAACTGCTAAATCACAGTTCACTTTATAATAAAGTTGTTTCGTTTCTTCACTGACTTTTGAAACATCAGCATGAGCAATCCCTGCAACATGGAAAATAGAATCATAGAGTGAAAAATCTTTCTCTTTCCAAGCTTCTCCGTGCATATCTATCGTATCAATTTGGTAATCATCACCAAATTGTTGCATCCATTTTTCAAAAGATGTTCCTATATAACTATTAGCACCAGTAATCAGGATACGCTTCATTTTTCATCCTCCTTTTTGATTGTACCAGTACCACCTTCTACAACCCCAGCACTTTTGAAAACAGAAGTAAGCGTTCCAAAAAAACACTTAATATCCATGGCTGGTGAGATATTTTCTGTATAATAACCGTCTAGTTTAGCCTTATGAGGAATTTCCAGCTCGTCTCTACCACTGATTTGGGCTAATCCGGTTAATCCTGGCCTGATAGCGTTCGCTTGATATTTATCACGTTCATCAATCAAATCATATTGATTCCACAACGCAGGTCTAGGACCAATAACTGCCATATCACCCTTTAAAATATTAAATAGTTGCGGCAACTCATCTAAACTGGTTTTCCGTAAAAACTTACCCACTTTTGTGATAAAAAAATCAGGTTTTTCCAATAGATGTGTTGGCATTTCTTTCGGCGTATCAACTTTCATAGTTCGAAATTTGTAAATATAAAAATGTGATTTATTCTTGCCCACTCGCTTTTGCTGAAAAATAATTGGTCCTTTTGAATCTAGCTTGATCGCTACACACAATATCAAAAACACAGGAGAAAGAATGATGATACCCACTAAAGACATAAAGAAATCTATTCCCCGTTTTAACCCTTCCTTATACATCTAAATTCACTCCTATTTATTGGAAGCATTCGCAAAATGAACAACTGCTTTTGCTAATTGATTGTCATCTTGTGGTAAATTTTCAACGACATCCATGACATCCTTTATGGAATAACCTTTAATATTTCCTACAAAAATCTTTTCAAATACAGCTTCATCGTTGCGTTCCTTATCCAAAAGCAACTCTTCATATAATTTTTCACCTGGCCGGATACCTGTTTCAATAATCTCAATCTCATCTTCACTATAGCCGCTCAAGCGAATCATATTTTTGGCAAGATCGACAATCTTCACTGGTTCGCTCATATCTAATATGAAAATTTCTCCGCCTTTTGCCAAGGCACCTGATTGAATCACCAAGCGACTTGCTTCCGGAATCGTCATAAAATATCTTGTCATGCGAAAATCTGTCACAGTAATTGGACCGCCTTTGGCAATCTGTTCTCTGAAAACCGGAATCACACTCCCACGAGAACCCAATACATTTCCGAAGCGGACAGCGGAAAATTTGGTACAGCCTTCTTCATTTAATCCTGTAACGATCATCTCAGCAATTCGCTTCGTCGCCCCCATCACGTTTGGCGGATTATTCGCTTTATCAGTAGATACCATCACAAAACTCTTTACTTGAGCTGCCTTAGCAGCTTCTGCAACATTTTTTGATCCATAAATATTGTTCTTTACTGCTTCTCTTGGATTATATTCCATCAGCGGCACATGTTTGTGTGCAGCAGCATGATACACTATATCTGGATGATAAGCATGCATAATATCAAAAATTCTGTTACGGTCTTGAACATCAGCGATAATTGGTATAATCTCTGTGACACTATCTTTGTAAGTATTTCTTAATTCACGCTCGATCAAATAAATCGAATTTTCACCATGCCCTAAAAGTAATAGTTTACAAGGGTTAAATTGAATCACTTGACGGCAAATCTCTGACCCAATCGATCCACCTGCGCCAGTCACCAAAATTGTTTTTCCGGTGATTTGATCTTTGATTGAATCAATATCCAACTGTACTTCATCTCTACCTAATAAATCCACGACATCAATTTTTTTCAGGCGTGACATACTGATTTTGCCCGAAGCCATTTCTTCCATGGATGGCATTGTATTGACTTTAACATGTAATGGTTCAATTGCTTCAAAAATTTCGCGTAGTTTTTTGCGAGAGAGAGAAGGAATGGCGATCGTAATCATTTTTATGTCATATTTTTCAACTAGCACTGGCAATTCATCGATTTTTCCAAATACTTTCTTACCAGATAGATAAGTATTCTTTTTATTCGGGTCATCATCAACGAAACCTATCACATTTATTTCACTGGCAGTTTTTGAGCCTAATAAACTATTGTAAAGAATACGTCCGCCTTCGCCAGCACCAACAATCAAAGTATTCTTGGTATGATCACTGGTGATATAGCGGCTGTTCTTTTTTTCTATACACAGTCGCCATATCAATCGACTAGATATGATAAAGGAAAGCGATAGAAAATAAGTAAAGGTAATCATCCGCAGACTATAATTGTCATTAACAAAGAAGAAACATACGATACTCACGATTGAACCAAATGACAATGCAAGAAAGATCGCAATCATCTCACTCAAGTTTGTATAACGATTGATTCTTGAAAAGACACGGAAAATAAACCCAAATATCAAATAAAACACAATAGATAAGACTGTAGAAAGACGTACAAAATCCATCGGTATTGGTACAAATGGTTTCATAAAATAAAACGACGCCATATTTGCTATAACCAGTAACAAACTATCTACTAAAATCAATGTAATAATTTTTCTTCTTCTTGTTAATTCAAACAACCCAAACGCCCCCTAAAAAAAACCAAACTTTTTCTTTTTCACTTCTATATATTCTGGATAGTCAATTTGATCCCCATTAATCAAATCTTTTGCAACATCTTGCATTTTTGTCACTTTATACTGACCAAAATCTTTGGCTATTTGATCATAGGCCTCACGAATATAAAAAGTACGTTTTTTAACCCCATGCGCATCAGAAGCCATCATTTGTACCAAATTATGTTCAACCATGATTTTCGCCGTCTTCTGAATGTCTCTACCAAAGATTCCCACATAACTTGGTGCTGTCAATTGCGCCAAACACCCCATCTCTAAGAACGGAATCAAATGATTTGGGTCCTTTCTGAAATGTGCATTCCTTTCTGGATGGACAATCACGGGGGTTATACCTAAACTTTTTAACTCGAAAAATGTGCGTTCTGCATAAGTAGGAACTTCCATTGTAGGAAATTCTATCAAAATATACGTATCATCTAAATCTGTAAAAAGGATTTCATCTCGCCGTATATCCTCAATTAAATCTCCTGTGATGCGTACTTCCTGACCTTCTAAGACTGTTAATGGCAAATTGCGTCGATCTAATTCTGACTGCAAAAAAGAGACCAGAGAAATGACGTCAGATTTAGGATTCCTATACTTTCCATTGTTGTGATGGGGGGTGCATAGAATGTGGGTGATCCCTTGACTGATTGCTTTTTCAGCCATGGCAATACTTGCTTCTAAATCTTCAGCTCCGTCATCAACACCTGGTAATATATGGCAATGTAAATCAATCATTTCTCTCGTCTCCAATCAGTTAGTTTCCGTAATAATAATAATAGCCAGAATCTTTGCTGAGTTCCGCGCCATTGTATACCACGCCTAACACGCGCGCTTGAACCATATTCAAGAGTTCTTTGGCTTTGCTCAAAGACTCTTTTCTCGAAACGTTTTCCCGGACCACGATGATCGTGCCATCGACTTTAGATGCCATAATTTGGGCATCTGTGACCGCAACCACCGGTGGCATATCAAAAATCACGACATCATATAAATTTTTGGCTTCTTCGATGACTTGATTCATTCTCGCTGAACCGAGTAATTCTGATGGATTTGGCGGCTTTGGGCCGCTTGTTAATACGGATAGGTTATCAATGATCGTTTTTTGTGCTGCTTCTAATATGCTGGTAGACGTACTTAGAACTGTGCTTAATCCTGAAGCATTATTCAGATTAAAAGTTTTATAGACGGTTGGTTTTCGCAAATCCGCATCGACCAATAATACCCGTTGGCCAGATTTAGCAAACACTACGGCTAAATTCGCAGAAGTAATGGATTTGCCTTCCCCTGGTCCGGAAGATGTAATCACGAGCGTTTGGATGTGACGGTCTGCAGAGGAAGCAAATTGGATATTGGTGCGGATCGTACGATACTGTTCTGCAATCGGAGAAGACGGATCAATTAATGTAATCAAACTTACCGCGTGGGTTTGGGGCACTTTTCTTTCTTGTTTTTTGGCCATCAATTTTCTCCTCCTATACCCTAGATCGACTGCGCCGAGATTCAGCCGACTTATCACTTGTTGTTTTTTTCATTACTGGTGCTGCAGCTTTTGTGGGAATTGTTGCATTTAGTTCTTTCTGTGTCATCTGTGGCACTGTCCCTAAGACAATGAATCCTAAGGTATCGGTCACAAACTTATCATCTTTGACCGTTCGATCTAACAGTTCAAACAAGAAGGCCAATCCAATCCCTACCATCACACCAAGCACTAGTCCTATCGCCAAATTCAATTTATTGTTTGGAGAGACCGGTGATGAACTAGCTACTGCACTGGACACGATCGAAATTTTGTCTACATTCATGACGTCTTTGGCATTTTCTTGGAAGACCAAAGAAGTTGTATTCGCAATTCGTTGCGCTGTGACTGCATTGGGACTTGTGGCTTGAATGGAAAACATTTGTGAGTTTTGCGATTGATTGACCGCGATTGCTTCTTTGATTTGTCCGGCGGTCATGTCAATATTGTTTTCGGATGCTAAGCGGTCTTTGACCTCATTCATCACCAAATCGCTGACGATCATATCTTTATAGGTATTGATCATTTGCAGATTGGTATTCACATCATTGGCATTGGTGGTTTCGGACTGTGGCAATGTGACAATCAATTGCGCTTGTGAACTATATTTAGGTGTGATAACAAAGAATGTTGCGACTCCAGCAAGTGCCAGTCCAACAAACATTGAAACCAGTATTGTTGTTATGTGCTTGCGTAAAATTTCGAAGATTTCTTTCAAACTAATCGTTTCTTCCATTATTCCTCCACTTTCCTATTCGTTGTCTAAGTTCAATTGGGCTTTCAACTCTGTTTGAACTTGAGCTAATTCATCATCACTGACACGTTGGTATGAAATCCCCTCTTGCATGAAGCCTTCACCCTTTAATTGGTCTTGTTTGACAGTATTGAAGGCATCGCGGTAATTCAGTGCAATGGTTCGCAAATCATCAAAGCTCATATCGGTTTTCATATTGCTCTCAACCGCTGATAATATCCCTTGGTATTTGCTCACACCATCGAAGCTCAATACTTTACGGGCAATCCCTTCGACAATTTTGCGTTGCCGTTCTTGTCGACCATAATCACCATTCGGATCTTCATGGCGCATCCGGGAATAAGCCAAAGCTTGATCGCCATCCAGTGTGATTTTACCGATTGTAAAATCGTACCCGCTTTGTGAAAAGGTTAAATCGTTGTTGACTTCAATCCCGCCAACAGCATCTACCAGCTCTTTCAACCCAGCCATATTGATGGAAATATAATGGTCGATTGGAATATCTAAGTAGTTCTCCACCGTATTCATTGACATCGCTGGGCCGCCGAATGCATAAGCATGATTGATTTTGTCTTGTGTCCCATGGCCAATGATATCGACATAGGTGTCTCGGGCAATACTGACAATGGTTGTTTGATTGTCTTCTGGACTCACGGTTGCCACCATCATCGTATCAGAGCGCCCTTGTTCGACCCTTCCAAGATCCCCTGTATCGATCCCCATCAATAACACAGAGAAGGATTGATTTTGCGCCAAATCAACTTTCGTTTCGCGTTTGGTTTCCTCTTGATCCCGCTCCACCGACTCATAGGTCTTTTGGATCGATCCTGAGAGATCCATATACAATTTTGCACCGACACCAACGATCCCAATCACCAAGACGGCCACGATACCAAAAATAATCAAAAAAATCTTTTTTCCTTTTGACATGTTTTTTCCTCCAGTTGATACTTGCTTATCAGTAAGCTGAATCTGTATCGGCTTCTGTATCTGTCCAGCTACTTTCATCTTGTGAATCCGTGTCACTCGTATCTGAATAGGTGTCCGTTGCGGTCGATGTTGTACTACCATAATAGCCATAACCCATTTGTGTCGAAATAGCGTCAGCGAGTTTCGCATATTTCTCTTTAAGTTCTTCGTTTCTCACTTGATTGATACTGTCGACCACTGCCAGATATTTGTCTAGGGTGACTTCACTTGTAACTACATTATCTTTTAACATACTTTTAAAGCTTTCATCAAGTTTCGCGATTCTGTCTAATTGGGCATCGGCGTAGCCTAGATACTCAGTCACGAGATCTTTCCACTTGCTATCGTCGAAGAAATTCACGTTTTCTCGGATATTGCCGACATCGGTCACCTTCAGATCTGCTTTGATAATGACGTTGTTCACCGCTTTTTGCCAATTTGAGACCCCTTTGGTAAAGAGGGCATCGGCCGCTGATTGGACATTGAGTTTTGCTTCCACGTCTTTCAGTTGATCATCTAATGCTGTTTTTTGTGCTTGGATATCTTTGGAATCGCTTGGCAAGGCATCCTCCTCGATCCCATAGTCATCCGCGGATACTTTGATTGCTGCTAATTTGGCCACCAGTTTCGAGACGTCTTCTTGTGTCAGGTCTTTTCTCAAGAATGTTTGGTCATCGTTGCTGTATAGTTTGCCAATCTCTTCTGCAATAGCTGCTAGACTGTCTTTCTCTGTGGCAATGGCGGTCTGCGCATATGCCACCCGATGTTCATATTGCTTTTGGTTGTTCTGCCTGTAGCCTAACAAGCAGATCGCGACCGCTCCAATACCCACGAACAAAACGGTCAAAGTCTTAAATAACGGCTTTCCCATGAATACACTCCTTAATTCAATTGTGTAGAAACAAAAAATTTGCCTTCAATATTACTTAACTATACAAGGCAATTCTATCTTATTATATGAGAAAATAGACCTCAATGAAAGGATATTCATGATATTTCTATTAAAAACCCCTGTTATTTGATCTCAGAAAACAAAATTATTCGTGTCTTTGTTATCATTTAATCCAAAAAAATAGCCGCTATCGTTTACAATTTTGAGTAAAAACATGATAGAGACACTCCTTCACCGTAGGAAAGCAGCCATAAGATGACAAGCCTTAAGCGTGTTGTTGCAATGAAGCTGTTATCTATGGAAGAAGTGTTGATGACGCATGATCAGTATTTTGATGCATCCTCATGCATCTTTGACTGAATGCAATTTCTTTTTATTTTGCTTTTTTTACAATGACGTACTAATTTGAACAATTCTATATTTTTAGAAACAAGTAAATTTTATGGTTTATTGCAGTTAATGTCAATAAGATTTTGGTCAAATGAAAGAGATTACCTTATCATTATAAACCATTTGTCATTTAATTTCGTACAATCATTTGTTTCAAAGGATTCATTCCATGAAGGCAGCCAATATGTTTTTTTGCATAATCAAGTAAAGTCATTTGCTTTCCTCGCCTTTGGCCTAATGAGCCTTCTTCTCTTTGCTATACCATGCAATGATGATTTTCCCCCATTCATTCTATTGGTGTGGCTGTCGAGGGTCTTGCGCCTCCGGAATTTATTTCATGTTGCGTGCTTGTTCGATGTAGGCCGAAGGAATGTACTTATCCATCTCCAACCGCGCAAAAAAAGCGACAATCGGTGTAATTGTCTATAATGAACAGCTTGACTGGCTGGTATGCGGTAGGTTCTAGTCCATCTAGAATATTTGGCTTTTCTACGCAGTTTTTGTGCGATTTGATTTTCAACAAGATACGCCAGCTGCACTACATGATCTTTGACAGCTTCACTCGGGGCTGTATTGCTGCATAAGGCATAGAAGTAATCTAGGTATTGGGTCACGGCCATCGTCTTTTCGAAATCCTTTGCTTTGATCCTCATTTGATCTCCCTAACTTTCGCTCTCTTTCTTCCAATGAACCCCATTACAATACATCTGTGGCTATTGCAGTGCCTGATAATTGATCGGAAATGTGCATTTTCATCTATTATAATGGATGAATTATTCACAAAGCTTCAAAAATTTCCTCACACGGTGAAAATGGTGATTTGTTTTCACGTGTTCATTTTCATTAAGATAGCTATAGAAAGAATTGTACAGGCTATCATAGAAAGGAGCAGAGTCGTGAAAAATTTGCAGACCCACTTTGTCACCAATGCTGCTACCTTGCGTTGGTTGCGTATTTTAGACATTTTTGAGGAGAATCCGGTTTGTTCCACCAAAACCTTGGCGGGAGTCTCTAACAGCACGTCACGAACGATTGTCTCAGATATCAATGATCTGAAGCTGCATTTCGGTGATTCTGTCAGCATCGAATCTTCCCACCGGGGCTACGTGTTTGGTATCTGCCATCCGGGACAATATCTCACAGCTATGCGGTCATTGATTGCGGATGAAATGCTCTTTCATATCGTGGAGAGTATTTTCCAAAATGAGTTGCGTAGTTCCTTGGAATGGGCAGAAACATATCATATCTCCGAAAGTACCGTGTTGCGTTATTTGAAGAAAATCCATCCTGTATTACGGGCGTATGGGTTGAAGATGCAATATTCCCCGGTAACGTTCATCGGTAAAGAAAGCCACATCCGGAAATTTTTTCATGATTTTATTATGAATCGGAGATCACTGCCCACATCATTTTCCCGCCAATTGCCGTCCACGATATCACACTGACCTTATTTGCTGATTGCCACCAACGTTTGAATCAATCATGTTCTTTCAGTAAATTCAATTATTACCTCTATATTACTTTGGAACGCTACTGTGCCAATTATCTGATTGAAGCACCCACCTGTTTGATTGATTTGGTCACCAAGCAATCCTATTTACATGCATTTGCCAAAATCAATCGAATCATCCATTGCCACTACCAAAGGGAACTGTCGGTGGCTGAGTTGGTCCACTTATTTATCTTGGTGTTTGGTCGCCATTCGATTAGTGACAACAGCGGTGAAAAAAATTTTTGTCAAAAATTCAATCACCATCCTTAAATCAAACATTTGGCCCATGATCTGGTGGCGAATTTCTTGCCGCAAACCAAAGATATGGCCCGTGAAAGGGTGTTGCTGGAATCTTTCTTCACTGTCGTTCATCTAAAGCAAATGATGACACCAATGCTCAATCACAATACGTCAGAAGTGAATACGTTTGTCCGGGAGAACTTTCCCGAAGAATGGCGCCTTTGCCAAGCGTTCTTTCGAACTAACAGTGACTATGCATATCTTTGGGATGCCAAAAGTTTGACTCATATTATGGCGAGTCTGACATTATATGCTTGTTCGATCCAGTCTTTATACTGGCAAGACCGCAAAAATGTGGCCTTTCTCTTTGAAGGTTCCCACTTTATCTGTCAATATTTGAGAAGTTCCGCTACACGCTATATTCGCAGTTCCCGTCATTTTTACTTTCCTGATGTCAATGAAATGTCCTCAGATTATTTCAAGCGTCATCAGATTGATTTAATGGTGACCAATTATACGGAATATGCTGCAGAATATGGCGCTACCATCGTTTGTCTGCTGTTCAAGACCTTCCCAAATAAGAATGATTGGGATGCACTGGCCTCGAAATTAGATCCGCTTTTCGCAG
>NZ_BCPT01000032.1 GCF_001544095.1 Enterococcus casseliflavus NBRC 100478
GGAGAATATTAAAGATGCGGTCTTTGGTTTTCGTCCGATAAATCTCAAAGCCATACCCTGCCATGGAGGAGAACAACAGCGCAAAGACGGTCGTAATCACGGCAATCACTGCGGAGTTGCCTAATGCCCGAGTAAAATTCAAATCGGAAGAAAAGAGGTTTTGGAAGTTGATGACAAACTGATCGCCAATCATGATTTTTCCAGCAACGATATCAAAGGTTTGGTTGGTCATCCCTAGGATCATCCAAACAAATGGAAAAATAGAGATGAAAGCCAAAATCGCAAGAAAGACGTATTTTAAAGTGAGTGAGATTGTTTTCAATTTTCTTTTCCTCCTATTTTCGTTTGGATGATCGATAAAATCACGATCGCAATCACGATAACAAAGGAGACCGCAGCTGCGTACCCAAAGTTTGGCGTGAATTTGTAACTCAAATTGTAGATATATTGCGACAAGGTCGTCGTGGCATTAGCTGGTCCACCGCCAGTGATATTTTGAACTTCATCGAATAATTGCAGCGTACCGATCGTTGAGGTGATCGTGGTAAATAAGATGATTGGACGCAAGTTGGGAATCGTGATTTTGAAGAATTGATCCCATTTCGTGGCACCATCGATCTCTGCCGCTTCGTAAATACTTGGATCGATATTTTGCATGCCTGAGATGAAAAAGATCATATTGTAGCCAGTCCAACGCCACGTGATGGCAAAAATGATCAGTACTTTTGCCCAGAATGGATCCGTCAACCATTGGATCGGTGCATCGATCAGGTGTAGTTGCGTCAAAAAGTTATTGACTAACCCATTTGCCGAAAAGAGACTTTTCATGATCAAGGAATAAGAAACCAAGGATGTGATACAGGGTAAAAACAAGGCGGTGCGGAATAGCCCTTTAAATTTCAATTTTTTGTCATTCAATATGTTCGATACGATCAGCGCCAAAAAGAGCATGATCGGAACTTGGACTAATAAGTATAAAAACGTATTGCCAAAGGCTTTTTTAAAGGTTGAGTCGCTCAACATCCGCTGATAGTTGCCAAGACCGTTAAAGGTCATCGCTGTCGGTGGTCCTGATTGGAATGACGTGAACAATGCCGAGACCATCGGAATAAAGACCAGCATCGTGATCAAAATGACGGGTAAGGTAATAAAGGCATTGCCGTTTGCAAACCAATTTTTTGTTTTGTTTTTCATTGTAATTCCCCCTTAACACAGAAACTCGCGATCGCTCACGAGTTTCTGCAAAGTTGTTCGATTAGTTTGCAATTTGTGCTTCCACTTGTGATTGTGCTTCTTCTAATACTTTATCGATGTCTTCGCCGTTGATCACTCGTTGCAAGCTTTCAGTCAAGACAGATTCAATGGCATAGGTGTGATTGCCGTAGTTCACGGCTGGAATTTCTTGTGACCATTGAGAGAAATCTTGGAAGACTTTTTGACCGCCATAGAAATCAAGCCCCGACGTATATTCTTCCGTTTCTTCTGCAGCATTCATGGTTGAAACCAAACCGATCTCGGTAGCTAGTGTACCCATCAATTCTTTGTTTGAAGCAAAGGTATTGGCTAAAAAGTCTTTGGCATTTTCTTCGCCCTCAACCCCTTTGATCACGTACCAGCCTGCTCCGCCGATGCTAGAAGCATTGACTGAATTGCTGTTGCCAGCAATAGATGGGATTGGAGCAATCGCCCATTTGCCGCTTTGGTCTTCCGCGCCTTGAATCGTGCTGGAATACCACGCACCAGTTGGCGCAGAAGCGACATTCCCCGATTGAACGGCATTGACCCCGCCATCCCAATCAGAAACTTGTTCAACTAAGCCTTCATTCAACAATGTTGCTAAGACAGTTAGACCAGCTTTGAAGGATTCATTGTCTTTGATGGTCACGGTGGAGCCATCTTCACCGGTATACCATTCGCCTGCCGATTGCATAATGATTCGTGCCAAGCCAAGATCGCTTGGGTCTAACGACATCATAGCGTGACCCGTTTTTTCTTTGACATCTTTGGCGATGCTGATAAAATCATCCCAGGTAATATCTTGGAGATCAGCTTGCTCATAGCCTGCATCGGTCAAATAGTCTGTGCGGTAAAATAGTCCTGCGACGCCACTGTCAAATGGCACCCCATAAATGACATCGTCGACTTTATTGACCGCAAATTTATAGCTGGAGAAATCCTCCTCATTCACGATATCCGTTAGATCACTAAACGCATCTGGATAAGAAGAAAGGTATCCTTGGATGCGGTAGTCTTCGATCAAAACGATATTTGGTAGTCCGTCCGTATTTCCAGATGCCAGACTCGTATTTAATTTTTGAACGATATCATCTTGTGACATCGTCACGACTTCCACATCGACATCTTGATTTTCATATACTTTTTTGGCTTCATTGACTGCCTTGATGTTGAAGGTCTCATCCCATGCCCAGACCGTGACTTTGTTTGAGGACTCACCAGAATCCCCTGAGCTTGTGTTGCTGTTTCCGCAAGCCGCCAAAGTCAGCACTGCAGCCGCCGTTACCATCGATGCAAATAGTTTTTTCATTTTTATCCCTCTTTCCTTTTATTTACATGGCTAACTATACACTGGTTTTGTAACCGTATTCAACGATTATGAAAGAGCTTACTAAATTTGTCCAAAAATAGAAAAAAGTTACAATACCTTTCTTTTTTGAAAGCGTTTATAATAAAGAAGAGATATAGGGGGGATACCATGACTATTTTACGCACGGTCTTAGTCGTTGATGATGAGGCGACGATCCGAGATGGATTGAAACATATGATACGTTGGGAGCAAGAAGGGTTCCGTCTCTTAGGCGATGCAGCGAACGGGCAAGAAGCATTGGCGCTGATCCATGAACTGAATCCCGACATCGTGATCACGGATTTGAAAATGCCACAAATGGACGGTCTTCAACTCACAACGATCATTCAACAACAATATCCAGAAGTCCATTTTTTGGTCTTGAGCAGCTACGATGATTTCCAATACGTCAGTCAGTCTTTTAGAAATGGTGCCGTAGATTATCTTTTAAAACCGACACTGACACCGACACTCTTGTTGAAGACGCTGCACAACATCTCACAAAAGCTGTCACATACGAAAGGCTCCGTGACTGAGGAGACGCAGCTGCAAGAATCGTTGAATCGCTATTTAGCAGGATATGAAGAACCGTTGGCTCCTTTGGCGGATTACCTTGCATTAGATCAGTCGCAACAGCAAGCCCAAATTTTGACCACCAATTTTAGCGGCTTTCGTGCCAATGATCAGCTGCTGCATGCATTAACGGAATTTACTCAATCACAACCGCAGGTAAAGACGCTCTTTTTTCAAACCAGTAACAAAGATGCCGGCTTAGTGATCAGTTATCCAGAAGGAAAGAATTTTTATTCCTCTTTGAAAGAAACGTTGGAACAATTGCGTTTTACCGAGCCAGACGCCTTCTTTACTCTCAGTGTGCCCTTTCAAAAGATTGAACAGTTGCGGGACCATTTTGTGACGCTTAAAGCCAAAAGCCAAGGACAATCGTTTTTTTATAAACGACAACGGTTGGTGCCAGAACAAGAACTCTTTTTGTACATCGAAAGTGATCGCTTTGATACGAAGAAGTTCTTGCGGGCTTTGTTAGACAACAACTTTTTGTTAGGAATCACCAGAATCGAGGAATATTTTAATGACATGATCTTATCCAATGTCGATCCGACATTCTTAAAACAGCAGGCCAGCAGTATTTTTTACACGTTACTGTCCCGCTTGGAAGAAGAATTTCCCACTGCTCCACGCTTTAGCCGCTTAAAAGCCGAATTTTTGCATGCCATCGGTCACGTGCAGTATTTGGAAGATTTTTCTGATTTGTTGTTGGCGACCATTGATGATATTCGTCAACAGCTGACGACTTTATCACCGCTGGATGAAGATGATCTACTCGTTGCGATCCAGCGCTTCATTCAAGACAACTACACTAAAAGTCTGTCTTTGTCTGAACTGGCTGAAACCTTTCATTTTAGTTACACCTATCTTTCGGCTTTTCTTTCTGCGAAACTGAAAATGAGCTTTTCTGAGTATGTAAAGAAAACCCGCTTGGATAAAGCCAAAGAACTACTGACACAATCTGATCTGAATCTATCTGAAATCAGTGAAGCGGTCGGGTATTCGGATATCAGCTATTTTTCTCGCATCTTTAAGAAAGAATGCCAAGTCACCCCATCGAAGTATCGGCGGTTGAATCAATTATGAAAATCAACCAATGGATTCAGAAAAATGAATTATTCAGTCGGATCTTCATCTTTGTTGTCGTCGGGGTCATTAGTGTTTGTCTGCTAACCGTCGTCGTGATCTATGGTCGCTCGAAAGATGCCTATGTTGCTTCGTACCAGAGTTCCAATCAGCTGCTACTGGAAAAAATCCAAGAAGATTATGAGCGTCTGAACGAGAATATCCATCGGATTTTTGATATCGTCGATGAAAGCAAAGCCGTTGAAACATACTTAGAAGGCGACATGAATCAAGGCCGTACGATTTTAGAATTAAACGAGCAATTAAAAGACACCCGCTCTTTGTTTCAAGACATCCCCTCGAATTTAGTGTTGATTGGGGTCAACGGGGGCACTTTCTTTCAAAACGATGCGGTTCGCAATCAATCAGTAGATGATTTTCTCGCCAGTGCCTTTATCCAGCAGATCAATGACAATGACGCCATCAGTCAGTATTATTTCTTAGATCAAGGCTTGAGCACCTCCACCAGCGACTCCCCTGGCTTGATGTACGTGCGCAAATTAATGAAAGAAGAAACGATTTTCGGCTATGCCCTGATTTTCTTAAAAGAATCCGATTTTTCTTCGATCTATCGTCAACTCTTAGATACCAGTCTTCACTCGATCTATATCGTCAATGAGCAAAATCAAATTCTCTCCACTTCTGATCCGAGCCTTTTAGGCAAGCCATTTGAAGATCGTCTCGTCACGGTCAAAAGAGATACTAGCATCAATCAGCTGCCCCTTTATTCGTATCATTTTACTTTTTACGATGTTTTGGATGAATCGCATCTAGTACGCAATATGAATCTGATCAAGCCAGCTCTTTTGATTTCTGTCGTCAGTATTTTACTCTTTAGTCTGCTGGCATTTTGGATCATCCGCAATATCACCCAACCGATTTATCAGCTGATTGCCAAGCTGCCTGCGGTCACACAAGGCGATTTCAGCGACAAGGTTACCATCAACGGGACGTACGAAACGCGAGAATTGGGGCGTGCGTATAACTTGATGCTAGAGGACTTAGAATCTTATGTCGATCATTTAATGGTTACAGAAGCCGAAAAACGCAAGTTCGAGATCCGCTCGTTGCAAATGCAGATCCAACCGCATTTTGTCTACAACACATTGACTGCCATCAAGTTTTTGATCTGGCAAAACGAACAAGAAGCCGCCACCCAAGCGATTGAAAGCTTTGTCCAATTGTTGCGGCACACCTTTAACCGCAAAGAGATCGTCCCCTTAAAGGATGAGCTAGCGATCGTGGAAGAATACCTCGTTTTAATGAACGTACGTTACGGCAATCGCATCCAATCGACGATTTTTTCAGAAGATGGCTGTGAAGATATTCTTGTACCGAAGATGATTTTGCAACCGATTATCGAAAATGCCTACCTGCATGCCTTTCCCGAAGAGGATTCAGGTTTGATCCAGATTTTTTCTCGCGTCAGTAAGGAAGGCCTGAAAATTGAGATCATCGATACGGGCATCGGGTTCAATGAAGAGCACCCAACCAGCACCGCCAACCATTTTGAACACTATTCAGGTATTGGCTTGGACAATATTGATCAGCGTATCAAGCTGCTCTATGGGGAGAAATATGGATTGACTGTAGAATCACGCCTCAACGAAGGAACCACCGTTCGCTTGCTGCTGCCGATCCAGCGGGAGGAACAAAACTGAGTCAAAGAACTAGGTCTGCACTTTGCCGTTAGTTCTTCAATGCTTCGCTCACTACAAAAAACCTACCGTCCTTGATAGATACCCATCAAGAACGGTAGGTTTTGTTTCCCTATTCAAAGACGGTCATTTCTTGTCCGTCCATAGTGATCAAGCTGCCAAAAGGATGTCGTTGGGCATTTGCAAAGCTTCGATTGCGAAACAGCACCTGAACCTTTTCCAACCCTTCCATACAAATTCGATAACCGCTTCCTTCTGGTTCAATAGAAATTGTTCCAGTTGGCACGCCTTGCTGATCACAGACTTCAGCAGAAACTGCTTCCGTTATTTCAAAGGCATGAACGATCAGGTTTTTGGTGTAGTCATAGGCGGCGGTCTGTTCAACGCTTCCTTCAATGATCAGTGAATTCGGTCGTACCATCAACGGTAGATTGAAATAGTCATAGCGTTCTTCCCACCATTTTTGGCCTTCATAGCGTTTGTTGTCTAAATAATTTGTCCAAGTTCCAGCTGGCAGATAGAACGGAATCTTTCCTTGCTCATTAAAAATCGGCGCAACTAGTAAGCGATCCCCCAGCATATACTGCTTATCAATGGCATAAACCGTCTGATCCTCTGAGAACTCTAGCATCAATGGACGCATCAGGGGAATGCCCGTTTTTGCAGTGTCTGCTGCTTGACGATAAATATAAGGCATTAGGCGGTTTTTCAATTTTGAAAAAGATTGACTGACTTTTGCTGCTTCTTCTCCAAAATTCCATGGTACCCGATATTCAACATTGCCATGGTAACGACTGTGGGTCGACAATAAACCAAATTGAGTCCAACGTTTATACAAGTCGGGAGTCGCTTGTTCTTCAAACCCGCCGATATCATGGCTCCAAAATCCAAAACCAGATAAGACAAAGGATAAGCCACCACGCAGAGACTCTGCCATCGAAGAATATTCAGATAAATTGTCGCCTCCCCAATGGACAGGAAATTTTTGGGAACCAACAGAAGCAGAACGAGCAAAAAGAACGGCTTGATTTTCCCGCATTTCCGCCAGCAGTTCAAAGACGGTTTCATTGTATAGATAGGCATAATAATTGTGCATTTTTTTTGGATCTGATCCGTCATAATAGACGGCATCTTCAGGGATCCGCTCACCGAAATCCGTCTTAAAGGAATCAACACCTAATTCAATCAATTCCTTTAAGCGATCTTTATACCATTGACGAGCCTCTGGATTGGTAAAATCAATGATCCCTTGTCCAGCTTGCCAAAGATCCCACTGCCAGACTTCACCTGCATGGTTCTTAATAAAGTACCCTTTCTCTTTGCATTCTTGATATACAGAGGCTTTTTGCCCAATGTAAGGGTTGATCCATAAACTGACTTTTAATCCTTTCTCATGGATTTTCTTTAGTAATCCTTTCGGATCAGGAAACAATTCGTCATTCCATTCAAACCCACACCATTCAAATTCCTTCATCCAGAAACAATCAAAATGAAAGACATCAAAAGGAATATCACGAGCTTGCATTTCATCGATAAAGTGCATCACTGTTTCTTCACTATAATCAGTCGTAAATGAAGTGGATAGCCATAAGCCAAAAGACCACGCTGGCGGTAAGGCGGGTTTTCCTGTCATGTCGGTGTATTTTTCTAGAATGGCTTTCATATCTGGTCCATAGATGATGTAATAGTCCAGACGCTGCCCCTCGACACTGAATTGCGTGCGGGAAACGTTCTCAGAAGCCACTTCAAAGGAAACCGCTTCGGGATGATCAACAAAAATACCGTAGCCTTTATTCGTTAAATAAAACGGAATATTTTTGTATGCCTGCTCGCTACCCGTACCACCGTCTTGATTCCAAATATCAACGGTTTGACCGTTCTTGATAAAAGGAGTGAACCGTTCCCCTAATCCGTAAACAAGTTCATAAGGATCTAGCAAAAGCTGTTCTCGCATATACTGCTTGCCGTCATTTCCCGAAATTTTAGCCTGTGCTTTAGGCATGGAAGAAGTCAACAAGCTACCTTCTCCGAAAAAGTCGATTTTAAAAGCCGCTTGTTTAGGGACTTTCGCTTCCAATGATCCAGATTTGAAGATATACATGTCTTCGTTATCGGTATCGATCTTCACGTCTGCCGGTTGAGTATCTAGTGCAAACGACGGGGCGTGCATCGTCTGGTCATGATGCACCAAGCTGACTTTGATTACATCGTTTTGCGGAGTCGAAAACGTGAGTGTGGTTAAACCAAGGTTTAAGGTATCGCCACGCCGCTGAATCTCTTGATAGGGCAGATAAAGGGTCAATTGCTCCTTTTCTACCTTATGATCATAAGCAATTCGGGGATGCTCAAGTTGGACGCCTTCTTTTGCCAGCCAATAGCCATTTGTAAATTTCATCTTCTTTTCCTCCTACTTTACTGCACCATCTGAGATGCCTTTCACTACATGTTTTTGCAAGGCAATAAACAAGAGAATGATTGGCAGAACAACGATCACCAGAGCGGCTAGCGCTAAATGCCATTGCTTGTTAAATTCACCGAAGAAATAAAACATCCGCAAGGGAATCGTATACATTCCGGCTTTATTAATACTTAATGAAGGCAATAAATAGTCATTCCAAAACCACAATGTATTCAAAACAATCACCGTTACCGTCGTTGGTTTCAACAAAGGCAATATTACTTTCCAATAAATCTGAAAGGTATTCGCCCCATCAATGATCGCTGCTTCATCCAGCGATCGTGGAATGCCTCTTAACGCACCATAATATAAAAAAGTCGACATACTGACAGCCAATCCCAAGTACATTATCATTAGACCCGGCTGATTTAACAAATTCATTCGTCCAAAAAGAGAAATCAGTGGAATCATGATCCCCTGAAAAGGGATCAGCAAGCCGATGGCAACAACAAAATAGAGGACTGAACTTAAGCGGCTGGCATTTCTGGATAAAGCGTATGCTGCCATTGAAGAAACAAAGACCACCAAGATCAAAGAACCGACAGTAATCAACAATGAATTCATTAAACTTCTGATGAAATCCAGTTTTTCTAACGCCTCTTGATAATTCTCAAAGGACAATCCGCCAGGCAGCGACAACGTACTCTGAAAGATCTCTGCTTTTGTTTTAAATGAATTGATCACGATCAAGAAAAACGGATAAAACCATAAGCACGCAAGTAAAAGACCACTTACGATCAGCAGACTGTGCTGCAGCTTTTTTTTCTTCTGCCGTCTACTTTTTGTATTCCCCTTTTTAGTAGAGGAGTGACGAGTCTCGATCATGCGCTGATCTCCTTTCTGCGGGTAATTGAGATTTGAATAATGGAAATAATGACAATGATCACCAGAAATATCATCGCTTTTGACTGAGCAAAGCCCATTTTCCTCATTGAAAAAGCTTCATTGTAAATATTCATGGCTGCCATCTGAGTCGAATTAAACGGTCCCCCCTGTGTCAACGCCAAGTTTTGATCATAGATTTTAAAGGCATTTGACAGCGTCAAAAACAATGTTACGGTAAACGCGGGCATCAGAATGGGTAGTTTGATTCGGAAAAAGACTTGTAGCGGATTGGCGCCGTCCATATCTGCTGCTTCTAAAATTTCTTCTGGAATATTATTTAGAAACGAAATATAGATCAACATCATATACCCGCTCATCTGCCAGACGAACAAGATAACCAAACCCCAAAAACCTGTTTCTGGTGTATTCAACCAGCCATTAAAAAAATTGATCCCAGTCAAATCGGCGATACTCTCGAATGCTTTGTTAAAAATAAATTGCCATATAAATCCTAGTATGATCCCACCAATTAAGTTCGGCATGAAAAAGACGGTCCGAAATAGAGTGGTCCAGCGTCCCAGTTTTTGCGTGACTAAAGTTGCTAACAACAGCGCGATGACATTGATCAAGATCACACTGTAAACTGAAAATTTCGCCGTGAACAACAAGCTGTTAATGAACGCCTGATCTTTAAAAGCGCGCAAGTAGTTTTCCAATCCGATAAAGTCGCTGATCGTATTGCCGTTCCAGTTGGTCAGTGAGTAATATCCCCCTGTAAATAAAGGAATAAACAGAACGACCAATAATGCGACGAATGCCGGTGCTAGCAGCAGCCAAAATGATTTTGAACGATTTGTTAACATACAGCTCCTCCTATGATTTCCTTGATTTTGCCTATCCTGCGCGCATCACTGCAGGATAGGCATCTCTTTGGTTATTGACGTTCTTGCGCCCAACTGCTTTTCAGCTGATCAGTGAACTCAGTCCATGAGATTTGATCGGCTGCATAAGCCTGGAACTGAACCCCAAAAATATTTTGTCCGTAACCATCTGGATAAGAGTTATGGACCCAAGGAACCGTTTGGCCATTCGTTAAATACGTATAAATGTCATTGGACAACGGATCAGAAATATCGTCACTGGAGAAGTTCGTATAAGCTGGAATAAACTCAAAATCATCGATGATCGCTGTCATCGCCTCTTCATCGGTATACATCCATGTCAAAAATTGTATGGAGGCATCGATCACTTCTTGTTCCTTATCTTTGTTGACACCCCAATACCAAGCTGGTCCGGCAACGATTTTGCTGCCGTCTCCCACTTGCATTGGGACGATCGCTAATTTTTCTTTTGCAAATGTATCATCCAAGCTGTTTAATGTAGGAACGATCCAATTGCCTTGATGAATGATGGCAACCTTCTCACTGGCAAATAATTCTTCGACTGACGTGCTGTAATCCATTGATTCCAACGGTTGAGCATTGTATTGGATCGCCAGATCAGCGTAGTCTTTCAGTTGTGCCTCATAAGTTAAATGAAGCTCTTTGGCTTCCAGTGTTTCTTTCAAGCTATCATTAAATTCAGGTGCAAAAAAGTTCGAACTGAATTGACTGGAAACCCATGTTTCACCGCCGCTGAAGCCGAATACACCGTCTAATCCTAACTCTTCTTTCTTACTATCTAACGTTTCTACTGCCTCCTTAAAATCGGCAAATGTTTCAATCGCTTCACTATCGATTCCCGCTTGCTGAAACAGCTCTTTATTGATCAGCCAACCGTAGCCTTCGATATTCATCGGCAAGCCATAGACTGTCTCATTCAGTGTTGCACCTTCCAACGTTCCCTCAATTGCTTTTTGGGCTAATTCTGTTTCCCCAAGGTCATATAACTTGTGTTCCCATGTTTGCGTATCTGCTAGTCCCCCCAGCATAAAAATGTCCGGTTCATCACCAGATGAAAATTTTGATTGGAGAGCCGCTGTGGCGTCCGTTCCTCCACCTACAGTAGTCATATTGATTTTTATGTCCTCATGGCTTTCTTCAAAAGCCGCAACCAATCGATCCATCTGTTCTGCAGTCTCTGTCTTGATGTTAAAAACTTCTAGTGTTACACTACCATCATCCGAGGTACCGCTTCCAGAATTTCCGCAACCAGCAATTCCGATCACACTTAACATAGTAGCAGCCGTCAACAAAATTTTCTTTTTCATCATTGTTCCCTCCTCAATCAATTCGATCACAAATTGATTATATTGATATTTCGGTCCTTCTGTAATCGTTATCTTAACCGAAATACCTTGTAATATTGATGAAAATGGAGGAGACAGATGGTAACCCAACCCTATATTTTTACACCAAACCCTAGTGAATATGATATTGATACTTCTTTAAAAGAGATCACAGAACATGGTGACAGCTTGTTTCCAGTCAGTGTTTATTTGACAAATCATCCTGCTGATCAAGCAAATATGATCCACACCCATTGGCATCGCGAGCTCGAAATCCTGTATATTTTTCGAGGAAAGATGGAAATAAAGGTCGAAGGTGTTTCTTATATCGCTAAAGAAGGCGAGCTTGTATTTATCCCTGCCAATCAGCTACATGAGGCATTAAATTATCAGCAAACAGCTTGTACCTTCTTTGCTATCGTCTTTGACGCGACCTTTATTGAGAGCCGCGTCTCTGATTTGATCCAGCAGTCCTATCTGGACCCGTTGCTCCATTCCGCGGATCAGCAAGCGATTCACATCACAAGTGATTTCGTTTCTCATATGAACATTCAACAGGCATTGACTCATATTATAGATTTATTTGCATTAAAGGAACCATTGTATGAGCTGGCGATCAAAGCGGAACTCTTTTTATTTATTAAATATCTTTGTCAAAATAGCCAATACATTAATCGCAATAAGAAACCTATCGACAGTAAAAGCAAACTCAATACGTACAAATGCAAGAAAATCCTACTTTTTATTGAAGAAAATTATCAACGCCCAGTGACACTTGAGGAAATCAGTCAATATATTGGCTATAGCAAAGAACATTTCTGCCGTTTTTTTAAAAGAAATTTCCAGATGAGCTTTTTTACCTATCTAAATAAGTTCCGCATCAAAAAAGCGGAGTATCTCTTACTCCATACGGATTTAAAAATCATCGAAATCGCATTGGAAACTGGATTTGATGATCCGAATTACTTTACGACACTTTTCAAAAGGGAGACCGCTTTGACCCCTTCCAACTATCGCAAACGACCGAGCAACACCACGAGTTTATAATGCTGAAAATC
>NZ_BCPT01000033.1 GCF_001544095.1 Enterococcus casseliflavus NBRC 100478
AGTAAACTGATACGCGTGTCCTAATTACTTGATTGCTTTTCTCACCTATTTATTCAACGGCTGGTTTGACATCGTCCATCATTAGTTGGATCGACTCCAAGCCTGACCCTGCTAAATACCAAACCGCAGCATCCAATTCAATGACTTGATCGTTTTGCCCAGCATTTGTTTCTTGGACGATTTCATTTGCAACAAATTCACTTTCACTTTCATTGCCGCCGATCGCTTTTGTCCGGTCGATCACGAAAATGATATCAGGATTTTTCTCAAGCAAGTACTCATAAGAAATACTTTGTCCATGTGTCGACGCCTCTAATTCCTCATCTACTGCAGGGAAACCAAATGTATCATACAAGATACTGTAACGAGAACCTGGCCCAAAAGCAGAAAGATTGCCTTCATTTACCATAACAACCAAGGCTTTCTCGTCAGCATTTTGCGCTTGCTCCTTCAAGGTATCGATCTGACCTTGTAACGATGCTAGTTGTTCTTGCGCTTCCTCTTCCTTACCAAAAATTTGACCAATAGTCGTAATGTTGGCTTCGATCGATGCCCAAGTATCACTATTGTCAACGCTTAAGAAAACGGTTGGCGCGATTGCAGACAATTCCTCTTGGAAATCACGTTGTCGCCCAGAAATAATGATTAGGTCTGGCTGCAGTTGATTGATTTTTTCTAAATCAGGCTCTTTGATTCCCCCTGCTGATTCAACATCTGCATACGCTGATAAATAATCTGGTAAATTGCTGGTCGCAGCAGCAACGATTCGATCCCCAAGGCCAAGCGCATCCATCGTGTCTAAGGCACTATTGTCAAAAACCACCACTTTTTCTGGTGCATAAGGAACAGTAACAGTTCCATTGCTATCAGTGATTTCAACCTCTGTCGGTGTCTGTTCACTCTGAGCAGTTTGGCTTTGCTGTGTCCCTGTCGATTCGATTGTACCAGTATTATTTGATCCGCATGCGGTCAACCCCGCTAATACGAAAATACTCATAAAGCTTACTACAATTTTTTTCATTTTTTTCCTCCTTAGAAATACATTTTATTGGAAGGTATAGCAAAATTGCCGACCATCCACTTGTACCAGTTTGATTGGAATCTCATATAACGATGCCAACACTTGCTCCTGGATCACAGCCTCAGTGTCGGCCGCTTTAAAAATCTGACCGTCTTTCATGGCAACGATGTGATCGGCGTAGCGAGCGGCAAAATTAATGTCGTGCAAGACGATCACAACGGTTTTCTGATAGTCTTCCACCAAGGTGGTCAATAACTTCATCAGCTGGTTGGCGTGCTTCAAATCTAGATTGTTTAACGGTTCGTCCAACAGCAGATAATCTGTATCTTGAGCCAAGATCATCGCCAAGTAAACTCGTTGTAGCTGACCACCAGAAAGCTCATGAATCGATTGATTGGCGTATTCGGTAAGGGATAGCTTAGCCAAAGAATCATCAATGATCCTATCATCCGCTGCCGATTGTCGCCCGCGGTTATACGGATAGCGACCAAATGCTACCAGTTCTCTTACAGTCAGATTGACTGCATAGCGATTGCTTTGTTGCAAAAAAGCCATTTTTTTGGCTAGCTCTTTGGATTTCCATTGGCGAATCTCAGTTCCATCTAAATAAATATCACCAGTTCTCTGGTCCAGCATCCGACTGACCAAGGAGAGTAAGGTGCTTTTTCCCGCACCATTTGGCCCGATAAAGGCAATCATTTTCTGCTCAGGTAATGCTAAAGAACACTCGGTCAACACCTGTGTTTTCGCATAATTTTTGGATACGTTTTTTGTTTCGATCATGGTTTTTTCCTTTCCAGCAGCAATTTGCTTATAAAGAAGACGCCACCTAATAATTGAATCACTGTACCAATGGTCGTTTGCCATTGAAACACTTGTTCCACTAAGAACTGCCCTCCTACTAACAGTAGAAAACCAATCAGGCTGCCACCCGCAAACAACCACCCATGGCGATAGGTAGGAAAAAGCTGATAGGTGATCGTTGCCACTACAAAGCCGAGAAAAACAGCTGGACCTACGAGTGCCGTAGCGGTACCTGTCAGAAGCGCAATCAAAAATAAAATACCTCTATGAAGCCATTGAACAGGAACGCCTAGACTTTTGGCTTGCCCGCTTCCTAAATGTAATAGATTCAATTCTGGAATCAATAGAATCAGGCAGCTACTACCGATCAAAATGATCACAGCAGCAATTAAGAGATGTTGCGTATTGATATTGCCAAAGCTAGCGAATAAGCGTCCTTGCAGTAAATCATATTCATTCGGGTCCATCAAGACTTGCAAAAACGTGCTCAGACTACTGAACATCGTGCCGCATACCATTCCAGCCATCAACAACAAAAACAATCCGTTGACGGCTTTTTGATAGAAAAAACCGATCAATAAACTTCCTAGAATGGCAGTCAGACTGACAGAGAATAAAAACATCGCTGCTGTTTCTTGGCTTAGCATCTGGATCCCGCCAATAAAAAAGAAACACAGGGTCTGAACCAGGACATATAGTTGATCCAAGCCTAAGATTCCTGGTGTTAAATAGCGATTGCTCGTAACAGTCTGTAAGGTGATCGTACTAAAGGAAATTGCGATTGCCACCAGAGCAAAGGCGAAGATCCGACGGCCCCGCAATGCAAAAGCAAATGACCAATTACCATAGGTATTATAGGTCAGATAGGCAGTAGCGGCACAAAGGATCAGAAAGAACAAAAGAAAGAGTTTTTTCTTCATTGAAACTTCCTCCCCAGCAGCAAAATCAAGAAGCAGCAGCCACCTAGTACACCGGCAACCACACTTACGGGCATCTCATACGGAGCAATCACGATGCGTGCCAATACATCACATAAAAGTAAAAATGCACTTCCAGCAAAGCTGATCAGCAGTAGATTATTCTTCAAATGATCCCCAAACACCATGCCGATCATATTTGGGATAACGATCCCTAGAAAAGGGATTTGTCCAACGGTCAATAAAACGACACTACTGGCAAACGCCACCAGAGCGAACACAGCAAAGCGTAAAAACAGATAATTGATCCCTAGACTCTTGGCGGCACTTTCTCCTAAACCAGCAATCGTGATCTCATAAGCTAGGAAATACAACAGACCGAATACTGGAATCGTCAAATACAAAAGTTCATACTGGCCAGCCATAATAGTAGCGAAGTTTCCTTGAAGCCAAGAAGAGACATTTTGAACCAATTGGAAGCGATAGGCCAAGAAGCTGCTAATGGCACCGATGATATTACCGAACATCACCCCGGTCAAAGGGAGCATCATTGGATCTTTCTTTGGTAGAAATTGGCTTAAAAATAAAAAGAACAAAACACCTGCATAAGCAAACACAAATGCTGCGGTTGTCCGAATCAAGTTTGAAGCATTTGGCAGAAAAAGCATGACTAGCAAAATTCCTAAACGAGCACTATCAGATAACCCGATCGACTCTGATGCCACAAATTTATTTTGCATCATATGCTGCATGATTTTCCCACATAAACTAATGATTCCACCTGCAATGATCAAACTGATCGTCCGTGGGAGCCTAACTTTTACCAAAACAAGCCAATGATTCGGATCACCCTGCTGTAAACCACTTAATGATAATTCATGGGTACCTACCAGTAACGAACAGCCCACAAGAAGAATCAAGATCAGCAGTAATCCGATTTTTTTCAACATGCCCCGCCCCTTCCTTATTGAGAATGATTCTCACTCTCTTTAATAGGGTAACGTATTTCACTTAAAATCACAAGAAGTTTTTTTAAAAAATCCCTTTACCAACGCAATTTCAGTGAAAACGAATCTGCCAAGGCAAGGGATTATGTGATATTTTTCTCTTACAAAAGACTGCGAGCACGTATTTTTTTCTCAACGGAGCCTATTTAATCGCTTTAATCAAATAAATACTTGAGAAGGCTAGATTCAACTTCTGAGTTTCATTCAATAACAAATCATTTACACGTTCAATCGTTTCAATCTGTTGAAACCACTGTGTAGTCAACACATGCTCATCCCAAGCTGAGCGTAGCTTTTCAGATAAAGTGTACTGATGAGCTAACGTGTCCATCCAAGGAACATTCGTCTGCCGATAACAATCATTTACCAAAAATCGTTCAGTCATAAAACGAGCGTCGTCATATTTTTTACGAGTTTCTTCATCAAAAAGATAGCAATACCAGTTGGCATCAAAGTTCAGCACAACCCCACCTGGTTTTAATACGCGATACCTTTCATGGCGCAATCGCTATTTTCTCCCGATTAACGTCAATTCACAAAAATAAACCTGCGATCATCGCAGGTTTATCAAGACTTACTATTTTACTTTAACAAGCCATCAAGGGCCAATTGATTCAAAAAGTGCAGTGGAAATGAGATGGTTGGATTGAAAAAGTAATCCATTGTTGCTAACTGGTGCAAGGTCGTCTTGCTATTGATCAAGGTTGAGATCGTATTGATGATCTCCAAACTTCCACGATCACTCGTAATGATTTGTCCCCCCATGATCACTTTCGTTTGCTGATCAAAAATCAGTTTTAACGTTACTTCAAAATCCTCATCTGTCGCGAAAAATGTCCGAGAATGAAATGTTTGCGTCACTGAATCTACTTCAAAACCGTAATACGGTGCCTCGGTCTCATTAATACCTGAACTGCTGACGAAATAGCCAAATAATTTACTGACGACGGTCCGTTGCATTTTTGGAAAAGGAATTTTCGTTGTTCCCCGTTCATTTGCCAATAAATTGGTGGCAGCAACGATCCCGGTGCGGTAAGCATTTGTTACTAAAGGAATATACAAGGAGCTATCCGAATGATTAAATGGGATCGAAACAAGATCCCCAATTGCATAAATCGCTGGGTCAGACGTTTGCAAATACTCATTTGTCGATACCGTGCCATCCAGATTTAGTTTCAGAAAATCTTCTACTAGCGCAACATTTGGACGTGGATTGACAGCATAAACGACCACGTCAGCTTGAATTTTCGTTCCATTTGACAGCTCAATTCCTTGATAATCGCCTTTCTCATTTTTGATCGTATGAGCGACATTGCTGTTAAGATAGATCTGCAAATTTTTGGGAAAACGTTCCATCAAAATTTTGGCAATTTCATGATCAAAATAACGGAACAACAGCGTATCCATGCGATCGATCAAATGAACGGCTTTTTGTTGTCCGCTTAAAGATTCCGCTAATTCGAACCCGATCAGACCAGCGCCGACGATCGCAACGGTTTGGGCATTCTCGATTTTTTCTAATGCTTGCTTTGATTGACCAATGGTTTTGTAGGTCGTTATATGTGCTTCGACATCTGAGGCAAACTCCGAACGGAAAGTACTCGATCCCATCGCCAAAATCAAGCCATCATAACTCACTTCATCTTCTTGCTGATAAGATTCCGTTGATGTGACAAAATGAACCGTTTGTTCTTGCGGAAAGATTTTTGTGACTTCACTGTTTAGCATCACATTGATTCCTTCTGAAAGAAGTTCACTGGCAGTTGCCGTTTTGGAATCTTCCAAACGCTGAATGTAACCTTCCAGTACTAAATTCAAACTGCTGGCAACATAACCAAGAACGCTTGATTTTTCTATAATTATCACATCGACTTTTGGGTCAACTTTTTTTAAATGACGGGCAGCAGCAATTCCTGCATGAGAGCCTCCAATAATCACTATTCTCATATCTTTTCCAACTCGCTTTCAAGGTTCTCATTTCGTATTTCATCCACGATTTGATGAAGCCGCTCTTCTTCAAATGGGGTTGCACCACCTGTTAAAATCAATCGTTTTTTATAGCGATAGCCTTCCGAGATCTCAGAATGATCAACGATCAATAGATCATAGTCCTTCTCCTTCGTCCCATCGAAGTGAATATTCGGATAGCCAGCCAATTCTTTGATCAAAAAGCGCCGTAAAAAGCCACTGCGTAATCGTGATTGAGTCAGTAAAATCCCTACCGTAAATGCTTTTTCCTGTTTTACTTGAATCCATTGACGGATCAAAAGCAATTCATTGGTCAAATGCTGCTTTTTCTCAAGAGAAAAGGACTGGTTTACGTTTTTCTCCAACTGTTCGATTGCTTGCTGTGCCACTTCGATCAAGCTCTCATTCGCAACACTTTGCGGCTGAAATTCAGCAAAGGCAATAATGCCGCCATGAATATACAACGCTTGGATCGTCACACTCGTCAAGAAGACGCGTAATTCCGTAGAAGTTTCTGTAGTCTTTCTTTCACTATCACCAATGGCCTGCAGCAGCTCCCCATTTAACGCATCGATCTCTTGGAAGAAAAGTGATTTTTGCAAGGAGTCATCCAGTGAAGGGCGAATCAAGCCTTCAGCTAATAAAAATAAATAGAAATATACCGTTTCATAATCGCTCCAGGATACGGCAAAACGACTGAGATAGCGCCCTAGTATATTCCGCAAAAGCTGAAACATCGCTTCATTTTCCAATGACTTCAACAATGGATACGAGGCTTCATGCTGTTGCGAGCCGCGATAATCAAAACGGGCTTCCATAATGCCTAACCAAAGCCCGACTTTCCAACGCTCTGCTTGACTAAACGTTGTCTGCAACTGTTTTTCAATGACTCGAATCAAATTGTTGATGGCTGGTGCATTCAAGCGAGCGATCAATTCTTCATTGGGATAACTTTGTGAAAAAAACTGATAATAGAAAAAGCGAATCTGTTTTTCATCCCCAATCAATTTTTTATTTTTTAATTGGATGTCGAATTCTTTCAATAACTGATTGATCGCTTTGAATCGACGAAACAATGAAGCTTCACTCAACATCAGTTCTAACATCATTTTCGTCGTTGACTCATCTCGATGAAAAAACAAATACGACAATATCTGAAAATCGATTGCTTCTGAAAGATACGCATAAAAAAATTGCTTCAGGGAAAAATCAAGAGGCAATACCAATTGCACTTGATCATTTTCTGAATAGATCAAAGCTGCGTCTTCATGGAAAGCAGCTAAATTTTGATGAAGATTTTGAAGTTCTTTTTGCAAAGTGGGCGCGGAAATGGATAACGTTTTTGCAAGTTTTTTATAAGAGACTTCTGAGCCATTCTGAAAAAAAACAGCCAAAATTTGAAAATGTACCTGCTGATTTTTTTCAAGCAGCTGCATCACATTCATTCTTGAACCTCCTTCACCTTTCACATACTAATTTCCCAATTAATGAGTCGTTTGTCAACTATAAAAATTGCCTGAATGTCTTTGAGTTCGATGGAAAAAGCGTTATTTATTGTTCCTAAAGCATAGGAATGGTAAAATTCTTGAGAAGAAAGGTGGTGAACTATGGGAAAACGAATGTTAGCATTTTTTCGAACGGATCGATTATTTTCGATTTCCCTGCTACTAGCACTTATTGCGTGTTTTTTCGGCACCTTCCGTTGGTCGTTTATTGACTTTAAAGTGATTTTATCACTGTTTGGATTAATGTTAGTAATCAATGGGTTAGAAGAAGCTGGTCTTTTACGAGCATTTGGACAAAAATTAGTGGAAAAAAGTCGCAATCTGCGTGACTTGATCCGCGCAATCGTCTTGCTAAGCTTCTTCAGTTCGATGTTTTTAACAAATGACGTGGCTATCTTAACTTTATTGCCCATCTATTTACTCTTAACGAGGAAAGAACAACAGCACACCAGCGTCTTATTAGGCGCTGTCTATTTGATCGTAGCAGCCAATTTAGGAAGCTGCCTGTTTCCATTTGGAAATCCGCAAAATCTATTTTTATTTTCTTACTATCAGATTTCGCTGCCACAATTCATGTGGACTACCGGCACCTTTGTGGGACTTTCATTACTATTACTCCTTGTTTCGATCCAGCTCATCCCAAAGACTCCATTGGAAATCGCCCTGCAAGAAGAACCCTTTGAAAAAAAGCCAGCGCTGCTTAATTCAGGATTATTTGTCCTTATGATTCTTGGTATTTTTAGTGTTCTCCCTATTTCAATCGCCGTGCTTGTCGTCGCAGCCGTGGTTTGGTTTAGTAATAAACGATTATTTGCAAAAGTTGATTATCGGTTACTACTTACCTTTCTCTGCTTCTTCTTGATCGTCGGGAATATTCAAGACCTATCTCTGGTCACCGATCACATTCGACCGTATTTTCAAGAAACGCATCGCGCTTTTTTAGGTAGTATTTTACTCTCCCAAGGAATATCTAACGTTCCAGCAGCAATTTTGATTGCTCCTTTCACCGATTTAGAAAAAGCCGTTCTTTTGGGCGTCAATGTTGGTGGTTTGGGTACATTGATTGCTTCTTTGGCGAATTTGATTGGGTACAAATTATTGAAACAAGCCAGACCAAAAGAAGCGAGAACGTTTCAAAAGCTGTTTTTTATCGTCAACATCGTTTTTTTACTGTTATTAGGCAGCATCGTATACCTTCTATTGTAGCAAATTCACTGTAAAACGAGATTCCAGCATAAGATGTTTCCAGTCAGCAGCCAAAAGAAGCCTAGCTCCTGTACCTGTTTCTTGATCTTATGTCAGAATCTCTTTTTTTGATACCCATTGTGTGATTTTACTTAAGCTAAAAGAAGCTCAAAAGTGATTTTCGTTTGGCTTTCGACAGTCAATGCCTCACCAAAGACATGTTGAACCATTTGTTGCCGTTGTTCCAATGAATACTCCTCCTCAAAATAAAGATGAAATATTTCTTGATCGATCTCTTCCTTCAAAATATACTCGAATTGCCGACTCTGCCAATCGATCGCTTCTTCTGAAAACCACTTCTTGTACCAAGTGTTTAAGTTCAGGTCATTCTTCGCTGAAAGATTTTTTTCATAAGGCTGAAACACGTTTTCTTCTTCTGCGATCATTCTTAGAATAATCAATTGATGGGCCTTTTTTTGAAACTGAAGCAATGCTTCTTTGTCTCTGACTGCTGGATTCATTGCCATAAAAATACAGGGCCAGTGCTGGTCTGCAGATAAAAAGTCTTTTTGGCTCTGCTGAACCATATGGAGCTTGTTCATCGGATCTTCCGTCGTTTCTTCAATGATTTTTAACATTTCTTTTGAAAAATCAATTGCGTAATACTCATCTACATAAGGATAAAATGCTGAAATGTAGCGGCCAGTCCCCGCAGCAAAGTCAACGAAGGCCGATATCGGGAACACTTTCTGCTCCACCAAAAAAGCTGCTACCTCTTCGGCAATTTTCAATTGGGATTCTCTTTGAATCTGTGCATATTCTTGGGCAAATTCATCCCAAAACAGCATCGCTTCCTCTTCTTCCATCTAGCGGACGCCTCCAGTGATCACTGTCTTTCCTTTCGTTCCTTGCTCAACCGCTTTTGTAGCGAGCTTTAAGGTCTCGATGGTAATTCCTCCATCAAACGTTTGGACCGCAGTCGTATGGATCTTTTTGTCAGCGAGTAACGAGGCGATCCGTTGCAAAATGCTCCCTTGTGTTTCAATCATCAACTGAGCATCTGTTTTTGCGAACATATACTCCCAATAAAAATCGATGCCGAAGTTTTTAAATGGATTTAAATCTAGCGCTTCTTTCGTATTCACGATCATTCCGACTTTGCCAAACGGCAAGATTGCTTTCGTTAATTGTGGCAAATAGGCCGAGGCGTCATAAAAAATTGCAACGGCTGAAAAAGGCTCAGTGATTTGTTCAGCCAACGGCAAGCGATGATTAAGTACTTGATCCACTTGATTGTTTTTAAGCCACTGATCGTTCTTAGGACTCGCAGTGCCATAGACTGTCAATCCTGCCCATTTTGCTAGTTGCGCCGCAATTGAGCCAACACCACCGCTGGCATTGACCAATAAAATCGATCCTTCATTCGCGTTTTCTTCAGGCACGTACCCAAATTTTTCAAAAAGCAATTCCCACGCTGTAATACTCGTTAATGGCATAGCTGCAAGATCGCCATCAGAAAAGCCGGCTGGTGCCTTTGCTGCGATCCGAGAATCAACTGTTTGGAACCTTTGATTCGCACCAGGTCGTTGTGTGGTTCCAGCATAAAACACCCGATCACCAACGGCAAAGCCATTAACTGCTGAGCCGATTTCTTTAACGATCCCAACGGCGTCATACCCTTGGATCTGGAACGCTTCACTTAAAGCAGTCATTTGCCGTCTTTTTGTATCGATTGGATTGACCGAAACTGCCTGTACTTCCACCAATAAATCATTTGCTTGGCAATTGGGTATCGGAATTTCCTTTTCAATAAATACATTTGACTCATCTAAAGATCGTCCTTCATAAAAACCTAGTGCTTTGTTTTTCATCATACTGCTCCTTCCAAAAAAAAGTGCTGAATAGTTATAAAAACCATTCTAGCACTTTTAATGAATTTAGAACATTTATTCTTCACCTTCCACGACAAGCGGAACCAAAAATGGATAGCTTGTGAAGAAATCTAATAAGGATCGCTTCCATTGATCTGAATCAATCGTTAGTAAAGTGGACTCTGTATACAAATGAATCGTCAATCGTTGATTTTTATCAAGTAAAACAAGAATTTCGCCTTTGTTTTCTGTGATAAAATCATATTGCTGATTCTCCATTGTAATAATGAAAATTTGATCGAGAACTTCTGCTGCAACAGCAAAGTCCGTCTCCATATCGACAGCCAATGTTTGGGTATTGTCGATCAAGCTTGGTGAAACCGTAAAGCCTAATTCTTTTAAATGCGCCAATACCAAGTTGACATCATAATTAAAGAGCGAAAGCTGATTGACCGAGAAAATATTCTCCGCATGCCATTGACTGATTAAATGCAAAATCTGTTCATCATTGACAACCACCGACTGGGAGTTAGAATTGATAGTCAACAATGGCAAATAATTAGATTGATACGTAGAATTGACTGGATTTAGTTTAAAACTAAACTCGAGCTCCTTTGTTTCTGTTAACCGAAAACGGACATTGAAATGCTTTGTCTTCCATGTGTCATAGTTATCAGTAGCAGTTAAATGAATCGTTTTTAATGGTTTCAAGAATTCATAGGCATAGTATTCAAGCAATGTCTTTTTGGCGATCACCGAAATATCTTGATCTGTTAAAATCAACTGGCGGTAATGAGCAAGTAATCCAGAAAAATCAGCTTCCATAATTGATTTTCTCAATTTTAAATCAGCTAGTTCGTTTTCGGCTTGCTCAATAAGCGATTCGATTCGTTGGTGATCTTGCGCTTTTACAGCATAATAATCATCTTCGTAGTCAGTTTCTTCTTTTGCTGAATCAAAAGAATCATCCACTACATTTCCACTATCTTCTACTAAAGGACCGTCATTCACTAAATCCGTCGCATTTGTTGATACGTTTTCCTCGACTTCATTAGCTCCTTCTGTTTGGACCTCTAGAGTCGGTTCCTGCTCCAGCAGCTGTGATTCCTCAGGATTCGTCTGCGTTTCTTTCGTCAACTTCAGTCAGCTCCTTTCCAGTATAGTGAGCTAAGAAAGCCATTATTTTTGCCGTAAATTCATCAAATGATCCAAAAAAGGTATCAATTTGACGGAATTCTTTTTCCACGATTGCTTTCTTTAAGCGCAATGTTTGGTATTGCTGTTGCAGACGCTCTTTTTCAGCAAAAACCTCTTCGTCATTATTTGAATATCTTTCCCATTCCCGACGTTTGGCTTCTAATGCTTTTCGCTCAGAAGTCAACTGCTCTAGTTCTTCATCGATTTTTGTCCGATTGAAAAAGCCCTTTGACTCACTCAATTCATTTACAGATGCCGTAAGCTTATCGATCTGATTTTGGATTTCCTTTACTTCTGATAGGGCAGTGATCCGTTTGGCTTCCAGCTTATCCATTTGTTGTTCGATGGCTGTCAGCATCTCACGATCGCCTCGTTGAAACTTCTCCCATTCTTCGTCTATCTCAGGGATAACAAAAATTTCTGGAATGCTCGCATCGATACCAATCGTCGCTCGCTCATGATAATAGGTCCCTAACTTATAGTAATGCACAGTAGGAGATATTTTGGCACAATGCATCATGAAAGGAAATGTTTGGGTGAAGTTATCATGGAACTTTCTTGATAGTAATTCATCAATCTCATGATTTTGATTTGATGTTTCTTTTAGCTGTTTATGCAATCGACCATTATATATACGATAAATTTCAGGAATATCCTCTTTTTCGATCGCTACTTCAAAATCTTGCAGGTCTTGCAGCATCTGACCGATATTTTTTGAGGCGACTTGTTTGATATCGCCAAAGGATACTTCTTCATTCGTTGAAACTGAAACAACGTCTTGATCTTGAACAAATTTTTGTTCTTTTTTGGCATCGTCAGTCATATGATCCCTCCTAAAAATACTTCACTACTAGTGTATCATTTTTTTCCATAAAAAGTTATTTTAAGTGATTGTTTTTAGAAAAATGATACATCATTGTAATAACAAAAAAACACATGTCAGTGAAGACATGTGTTTGACT
>NZ_BCPT01000034.1 GCF_001544095.1 Enterococcus casseliflavus NBRC 100478
TTTTTGGTTGTGGATAGCCTGGGGATAATGGGTTCTCCAGTTTTTTCTCCAGAACACTCACTTCGCTGAGGAAATCTTTTGTACTAGTTCCTCGTATAAATCCGTCGTTTCGGCGGCTTTTTTATTTGTGTAAAAAACGGTGGGGCCATCTTTGGTGGTGACTTTTAAAATAGGTGTCGAGTTTATGTCCACGAACATTCTGGCAGGATCACCAGCAACGGTAAATTTACCGATTTGGTAACTGGCGGTTCCTACACCCATGGTACGAACACGAGGCGATGGCAAAGTTTCGATCAATTCCACCGTCTCTATATCTGCCAAAGAGACCGTTGTTTTCCCAGTCATTGGTGCATCGAAGGTGACTTCTTGTCCTTGCACTTCACCGGTGATCGCATCAGGAGCGAAATCTAAGCGATACATCGGAATGATGGTACAGACCATTGATACAAGTAAGAAGACAGCGGTGATACCTGAGACGATTTGTCCGCTACGTTTGCCTAGATTGATGCCGATGTTCATCCCAACACGGTCAGGAACGAACAGTCGCGCATCATTAGGATTGATGTAAAAACCATATCGCCAGTAAGCATCTTCACCATAATAGCGCGGTTGTCCTGCTGGTTCTAAGAGCTGATCTTGTTTTTTACGCAGATCTAGCAACAAGAAGAAGGTAAAGACGATCAAGAAAATAACCAAAACAACAAAGAGCACTAAGAGGATAGTACTGAATGCTCCAGTAGCGGACATGGACGCTAGTGGGACAGTCAACAAGAGCAGCGTAATGGTACAAGTGACAGCGATCAATAAGGACCAATAGCGCTTTGTTAAATCATTGATGTGCTGGTCGATAGCTGAATCACCGCTGATTCCGCGAACGGGTAAGCGGCTGATGATCACCCAGAGATAGACGAACAGCGCAAAAATTGCTAAGGAGACGCCGCCCATCAAGTATCCTGTAGAAAGATCAGGCAACTGCCATGCTTGGTACAAACTGATCATCAACAAAATCCCCGCAGGAACGAGGCTATACCACGGCAGCATCCGTTTATTTTTGGCTTGAACGAGTTTGGTATCAATCCGAATCGGATCGATAGGTAGTTCCCATCCTTTGGCAAGGATCAATTGCCGCATTTTTCCAATGTAATGCACTTGCACCAGGTAAGCTGTCCCCAGCAAAGCGGCCATATAAAGCCAGAACAGGGTAAGGATGATGGAGTCAGATAAATTGAACAAAAAAAGGAGACTTGCTACACTAAATGTACCAACGATTTGTAAGATACGCTTGCGAAATTCTGTGATCAAGCTGTGGACGCTAGGATCATCCAAATGCTCAGGGGCAAGGGTATTTTCGAGTAAAACATTTTTGTGGGGTTTACTGATCAAGCGTAAACCAAATGCGGTCGTCCCACAGAGGACAAGAGCAATAATGAAAAAAAGATAGGTCATTTGCATTCATTCCTTTCAGGAAATTGGTCCAGCAGTTGTTGAACATCCGTTAAAAGCGCTTGCTTGCTTTTGCCGTGTAAGAGAGCGGTTGCCAGTTGCAGCTGCAAGTTTTGGCGATACTCCGCTTCTTGTCCAGAAGTAAACGGTGGTGGTGCGGCAACGGCGGTTCCTTTACGGCGATCCGTGACTAACAAGCCTTCTTCTTTGAGGGAATTGTAGGCTTTTGAGATCGTCATGGTATTGATGCCGATCTCTTCGGCTAATTGACGGACGGATGGTAGCAATTCGCCAGCGGCTAAATCGCCTTTTGCGATACCGACAATGATCTGTTCCCGCAACTGCTGGTAGATCGGTTGGTTGCTTTGGGTTTGAATATCGAATATCATCGAAAACAGCTCCTTTGTATTATATATATTAATACAAAGCATACAAAATAGCAACTGGTAATCAAATGAACAAGAATCGTTAGGAAAAAGTAAATAGCTTGTTACAGTTCTGTTTCATGGATCAGGTATCCTTTGACAGATACAACTTAGAGGAGGAACTTTTATGAGCCAATCGCAAAGAACGGCTTACTTTGATAATGCAAAATTTCTACTGATGATCTTGGTCGTCTTCAGTCACTTACTACAGCCTTTTATCGGCGATCAGAAGTTTTATCATGACCTATATTATTTTATCTTCACTTTCCACATGCCAGCTTTTGTTTTTCTGGCTGGGTACTTTGCCAAACCGTTGACGAAGGGACACAAGCTACGTGAGCTGATGAAAAAGTTCTTGCTGCCTTATGTCTTCTTTCAGGTGTTTTACACCGTCTATTACTGGTTGATCGGTCTACGGGAGTCGTTAAAAATCCAACTGTTGAATCCGCAATGGGCACTTTGGTTTTTGCTTAGCATGTTCTTTTGGCAGCTCTCCTTGCTGGTCTTTCAAAAAATGTCCAAAAAGCAGGCGATCTTACTGAGTATCGGCTTGAGTATCTTCGCTGGCTACGTGCCATTTTTAAATCAAGTGTTGACCTTGCAGCGGACCTTTGTCTTTTTGCCGTTTTTCATCATCGGGTTTTATTTTCCCAAAAATGAGATGCGCTTTTTATTGAAACCAAAGATTCGGACTATCAGTTTGCTTTTCTTACCGATCATCTACACCTTTATCGCGTTTTTTCATGGGATGAACAAGTACATGGTTTTTGGTTCCAAGCCTTATGACGATTACTTGAGCTATCCGTTGTTCGGCGGTCCATTGCGTGCGGTCTTTTTCGTGATCGGGCTGATGGGGATCATCGGCTTTCTGAGCCTCGTGCCTAGAGAGCACCTCTTTTTTACGAAGTGGGGCAAAAACACCCTGCTGGTCTATCTTTTACAGGGGATCTTCATCAAGGGCTTGCGGGCATTAGCGATCACTGACTTGAACCTGTCGGTATTAGGCTTTGTGACGTTGGTGTTAGCCAGTGTTTTACTGACGATCTTGCTAGCTAGTCGTCCGATCCGCTTCCTTTATGCACGATTTGAACGAGGACTATCCTTTGTTTTAATTGGCTTTTTGCTTTTGATGCTAACTCTTTAAATCCTTGATACGAGCAACCGCTCTTAGAAAGATGATCCTTTCATTTTTCTAGGAGCGGTTGTTATTTGAGAGGCAGAGGCGTAAAATGGAAGGAACGGAAAGTGAAAGGATGAAGAAATATGTCAGAAATTTCAAAAAAGACCACCGCTGCCTTTGCGCAAGCGTATCAAGACAATAATAAACAAACGGCACTACAACGGAGTGTTGTGAAAAATGGGATCACCGCTTCTGCGGAAAACGTGTCAGCAAAAGTCAACAATGTGCCAGTTTTTTCAGTTGATGTGACAACCGGGAAAGTCTCAAACCAAAAACAATCAGGCCGCTGCTGGATGTTTGCCGCATTGAATACATTCCGTCATAAGATGCTGAATGATTTCAATTTAAAAGAATTTGAATTGTCGCAAAACCATACCTTCTTTTGGGACAAATACGAAAAAGCCAACTATTTCTATGAAAATATTTTAGCAACTGCTAACGAGCCTTTAACAAGTCGCAAAGTTGCTTTCTTATTGCAAACACCACAACAAGATGGTGGGCAATGGGACATGATCGTTTCGATTTTCCAAAAATATGGTGTCGTACCAAAAACGGTCATGCCAGAAAGCAGCAACTCTTCCAATTCTCGTGACCTAAACAATTACTTGAACAAAAAACTGCGTAAAGATGCGGTTGCTTTGCGTCAGCTAGTGGCTGAAGGCAAAACAGCTGAAGACATCCAAACAGCCAAAGAAGCGATGTTGGAAGACATTTATCGTTTCTTAGCGACTTCTTTAGGCACACCGCCAGAAACCTTTGATTTTGAATACCGTGATGAAGACAAAAACTATCACATTGATCGCAACTTAACACCGCAAAGCTTTTATGAAAAATATGTCGGGGTGGACCTTGACGATTATGTCAGCATCATCAACGCACCAACTGCCGACAAGCCTTACAATCAATCGTATACCGTAGAAATGCTAGGCAACGTGGTTGGCGGCAAAGAAGTCAAATACTTGAACGTCGATATGCCGACCTTCAAAAAATTAGCGATTGCTCAATTGGAACAAGGGGAGTCCGTGTGGTTCGGTTGTGATGTCGGTCAATCTTCTACCAGAGATACTGGGATCATGGCATTAGATGCGTATGATATTAACGACCTATTTGACATCGACTTTACGATGACCAAAGCAGAACGCTTAGATTTTGGCGAAAGCTTAATGACCCACGCGATGGTCTTGACTGGCGTTGACTTGATCGACGGCGAATCAACCAAATGGAAAGTCGAAAACAGCTGGGGTGAAAAAGTCGGAACGAATGGCTTCTTCGTTATGAGCGATGCGTGGATGGATGAATACACCTATCAAATCGTGGTTCGCAAAGAGTTCCTGACAGCAGAACAATTGGCTGCCTTTGAAGCAGAACCAACAGTCTTAGCACCTTGGGACCCAATGGGGGCTTTGGCGTAAGACAGCAATTTCTAATGATTGCCTGAATATTCTCTGAAATTTTTCAAAAAGTCGAAATGAAAAAATATCGAATCAGTTGCCGCAATCCAACCGTTAGGAAAGTAGAAATCCTAACAGTGTGGGGTTGCGGCAACGGTTCTTTTTTTATTTTCTGACAAAAAAGCGGTACCATCCCAGAAAAGTGGGAACTTATTTATTGTAAGATGAAGCAAACTTCTTTAAAATGGAATAGTCACTAATGATGCCACACGTCTCATTAGAGTGAACTGTTGAAGAATGGTCACTGGGAACCTTTACTTCCTCTGACAGACTTTGTCATGTTTATTGAACAAAAGGAGGATTCAAATGACAAATCTGTTAACTATTATTGTTGTTCTACTTTTTGCTGCCCTTATTTATGGGTTCTACTTATTGCAAAAACGTCACGTGAAGTTTTCTACGCGGGTCTTTGCGGCGTTGTTCGTCGGGATCGTTTTTGGTGGCGTGCTGCAGCTGATTTTTGGGACAGGCTCTGACGTTGTCACGCAAGCTCTTGACTGGATCACGATGGTCGGTAGCGGCTATGTAGCTCTCTTGCAAATGCTGATCATGCCCTTGATCTTCGTTTCGATCGTTGGTGCTTTCACCAAGATGAAAGAAAGCGAAAAAATCAAGAAGATCAGTTTTACGGTTCTTGCGACTTTGCTAGGGACAACGGCGATCGCTGCCTTGATCGGGATTCTGATGGTCATGGTCTTTGGTCTTGACGGTGCCAGCTTTACCGAAGGGGCAACGGAAACAGCGCGGATCGCAGAATTAGCGGAACGTTCGACACAAGTCCAAGATCTATCGATCCCACAACAAATCGTTTCCTTCATCCCAAGCAATGTCTTCGCCGATTTTGCGGGTACTCGTTCGACAAGTACGATCGGGGTCGTGATTTTCTCAGCCTTTGTGGGGATCGCCTTTCTTGGTGTCAAACGTAAATCACCGAAAGAAGCGGAAACTTTTGCGAATTTGATGGACAGCTTATATAAAATCGTGATGCGTATCGTCACGTTAGTTTTGCGCCTGACACCTTATGGCGTTTTGGCATTGATGACAAACGTATTAGCTTCAAGTGATTTTGAAGCCATCTTGAACTTAGGCAAATTTATCATCGCCTCTTATGCGGCTTTGATTTTGGTCTTACTTGTTCATTCATTATTGCTAATCGCTGTTCGGGTCAATCCAGTAACGTATTTCAAAAAGGCCTTTCCAGTCTTGAGCTTTGCCTTTACTTCTCGTTCAAGTGCGGGTGCCTTGCCATTGAACATCGAAACCCAAACCAAAGCGTTAGGTGTTGATGAAGCCACGGCTAACTTTGCAGGCAGCTTTGGGTTATCGATTGGTCAAAACGGCTGTGCGGGTGTATATCCAGCGATGTTGGCAACGATCGTTGCACCAACGGTTGGGATCAATGTCTTTGATTGGCAGTTTATCCTGCTGCTAGTTGCAGTAGTTACGATCAGCTCTTTCGGCGTTGCTGGTGTCGGCGGTGGCGCAACCTTTGCTTCATTGATCGTCTTAGGCTCAATGAACTTGCCGATCGCCATCGTAGGCTTAGTTATTTCTGTTGAACCATTGATCGATATGGCACGGACACTCGTTAATGTCAGCGACAGTATGGTTGCAGGAATGGTGACCAGCAGCCGTATCAACGAACTGGATCGTTCGATCTTAGATGATTCCGCCGCCGTGATCGAAGCCGAATAGAAACGTTTTGTAACAAGCGAAAGCAAAGAAAGACTGCGTGTGGTCTTTCTTTTTTTTGTCCGTTAAAGCTCAGCTCATAGAAAAATCTAGGTTTCAGTGCCCTTAATAGCGAAGTTTCTGCTATACTTTTAACTAGAACATCGCGGGAGGGATAAGCAATGACACAATTGATTCAACTAGAACGAGCAGCAAACGTCAGAGAACTTGGCGGCTATCAAACGACAAACGGCACGACGATCAAACGAAAAAAATTGATCCGCAGTGCGGCGATCAATGAATTGACTGCTTCAGATCAAGCAGTACTGGCAAACTATGGGGTCAATCAGGTCATTGATTTTCGCTCCATCGCTGAAGCCAATGCACAACCTGATCGACCGATCGCCACAGCAAAGCAGCTTTTTTTACCTATTTTCAAAGAAGACGAAACGATGGTTTCCTTGTCGCCAGAAAGCTTGAAGCAGCGCTTGGAAGATGGGGAAGATGCCGAAGAGCAGATGAAAAAAGTCTACCGTCACTTTGTTGAAAGCGACTATGCCCGCCAACAATATCGGCAATTCTTTGATCATGTGATCGCCAATGCGGAAGGCGAAGGTGCAACCTTGTTCCACTGTACCGCTGGCAAAGATCGCACAGGCTTTGGCGCCTTTTTATTGCTGCATGTGTTGGCGGTGGCACCAACGACGATCAAAGAAGATTATTTAGCGACCAATCGCTATTTAGCCCCAATGCTAAAAGAAAAATTTGCCCCAATGACCCAGCATTTGCCGCAAGAGCTGTTAACAGCGATCACGGTTTTGATGAGTGCCAAAGAGAGTTTTCTTGATGAAAGCTTGGCTGCGATCGATCAGCACTTCGGTTCGGTTGATCAGTATCTCCTGCAAGGACTAGGGGTGACGAAAGAAGAGCAAGCGTATTTGAATGCCCAACTGACTGAGTAAAGAAAGGGAGATCCGTATGGAGGAAGCATTGTTCGCAGCAATCGGGATGACCGGCTCGCTGACGCCCATCAGTGGTGGGGATGTCAATCAAACGTATCGTTTCACTACAGAAGAAAATCGCTATTTTTTAAAGACCCATCCTCATGTTTCATCGGTGTTCTTTCAAGCAGAGATCAACGGCTTAGCTGAATTAGCCCCTTTCGTGCGGGTGCCAAAAATCGAACATCTCGGTCAGACTGAAGAGAGGGCATTTTTATTGATGGAATGGATTGATGGTGGGGAAGGACAGCAGCGACGCTTAGGTCAAAGCTTGGCTCGGCTTCATCAGCAGACGCAGGAGTCTTTTGGGTTTTACGAAGACAATTACATCGGCTTTTTGCCGCAAGTCAATCCGAAAACCAGCGATTGGCTTGATTTTTACACAGTCTGCCGTTTGGATGTGCAAGTCGAATTAGCGAAGTTGGGTAACCGCTGGCATGCCAAACGGGAAGCTGCTTATCTGCGTTTGAAAGAATTTTTGCATGAGAATTGGCGTGATCGCAGCGTCACACCTGCTTTATTACACGGTGATTTTTGGCGGGGGAATGTGCTGTTCGATCAGCAAGGAGAACCAGTGTTTCTTGATCCAGCAGTCGCTTATGGGGATCGAGAAATGGATATTGCGATGTCCCAGCTCTTCGGTGGTTTTCGTCAGGAATTTTTGGAAGGCTATCAAGAAGTCTATCCATTAGATGAGGATTGGCAAGAGCGACTGCCAGTGTATCAATTGTATTATTTATTGGTCCATTTGAATCAGTTTGGCGAAAGCTATGGACCAAGTGTCGATGAAATATTGAGTCGTTTTTAGGAGGCAATTAGAACTATGGCAGCAAAGTATCAAACCACACATGAAGTGGCGTATTATGAATGTGATGTCAACCAAACGATGACGTTTCCAGCCATGCTAGGCATCGCCATCAAGACATCAGAAGAACAAAGTGCGGCGTTAAACCGCGGACCAGAAGTCATCGCTAGTTATGGCTTGACCTGGATCATTACCAGCTATCACATAACGGTGACTCGTTTGCCGCGCGTAGGGGAGCAGATTCAAGTGGCGACCCAGGCGAGAGAATACAATAAATTTTTCTGCTACCGTTACTTCTGGTTATTGGCAGAAGACGGAACGGAACTGGTCAAAATTGAGGCGGTTTTTGCGTTGATGGATCCTGAGACGCGCAAAGTCAGCAGTGTACCAGATGAGATCGTGGCGCCTTTTGGCAGCGAAAAAATCAAGCGAATCAAACGCTACCCGAAGATCACCCCTATCACCCAAGGACAATTTTTGCCTTATCGGGTGCGTTTCTACGATATTGATAGCAATCAGCATGTCAACAATGCCATGTATTTCAATTGGCTGATGGACGTCTTAGGCTATGAGTTTTTAACAAAACATGAAGTGACACAAGTGACGATCCGTTTTGATCGGGAAGTGGCTTACGGCCATTTGATCGAAAGCCATTTTCAAATCAATGAAAAGACAGTCGATGAAGCCAGCGAGGCTGTGCCGCTGCAAACGATCCACGTGATCAAGATCGGTGAGGATACTTACTGCGAAGCCATCTTTACTTGGCGAGAAAAATAAAACAACCCTTTTGCCTCCGTTAGCGGAATGGCAAAAGGGTTTTTGTTATT
>NZ_BCPT01000035.1 GCF_001544095.1 Enterococcus casseliflavus NBRC 100478
AATAATAAAAAAGGAAGCGATGATTGCCATCACTTCCTTTTTCAGCTATTAGCTAACACTGCGTTCATCAGTTGCACCAAAGTATTGATACATTGGTTTTTGGCTGCCATTAAGCAATTGATCGACCGTCACAAATTCATAGCCTTGCGCTTTGAGCGCTTTGATGATACCCGGCACGGCTTGAACAGATTTCGGATGAATATCATGTAACAAAATAATCGATCCATCGTAAACATTGTTTTGGACGACCTTCAAAATCTTGTTTGGATCTTTTATCTTCCAATCCTCGGTATCAACACTCCATTGAATGATTGATTTTCCTGCCGCTTGGGCGCTTTGTTGATCGATCGCTCCATATGGCGGGCGCAAATTCTTAGGCAAGACCCCTGTCGCCTGATAGATGGCTTTGTCCGTTTTGATTATTTCCGCTTTGACCTCCTCTGGCGACAACGTATTTAATTGGGGATGAGAATAGGAGTGACTGGCAATTTCATGCCCTTCCTCATGGACTTTTTTCGCGACTTCAGGGTATCGATCCACCATTTGGCCTAATTCAAAAAACGTTGCCTTCACATCATTGTCTTTCAAGATTTTTAAGAGATCCAATGTCGAAGTATCATTTGGTCCATCATCAAAAGTCAACGCAACATATTTTTTGTTTTCGTCTAACATCGCTTGTTGCTCTTTCAATTGCTCCGCATTGACAAGCTCTGGATCAATAAACGGCGCAATCTCTTTGTAAGCCAAAGTGATCTCGGATACGCCTGTTTGATTTTGCGGCAACCGGAGCGTTATTTTTTCAGGATCATAAGTAAATTTTGAATCATAGGTGATTCGGTCCATCCCCAAGACGGCATCAATGATTTTAGTCGGTTCTTTGGCTTGATCCAAAAGCTTTTGTTGAATCACTTGCTGGATCCCTAGCAAGCTGCCTTCATCAGGTACTAATTCCTTCAAGGATAGTTCATTGCCAGTTTTCTCGGATATAAAAATCGGTTCGTCAACCACGCTATCCGCATCTTCAAACCGCCCAGTCTCCCGATTCCAAACATAGCTGTCCGCTTTTAAGGAATAGGTTGACACTTTTGATGCAACAGCTTGTGCTTGAATCCGAGCGATCGTAACGGTCTCTTTGTCGGCGTGTTTTTTACATAGCTTGTTCGCCATGGTCGATAATTTCTTACTTGCATCCTTTACAGGGATGGCACTTTCTTCTTTTGGTCGGAAAATCAATTCTTTTTTGTCCCCATCAGACAATGTTTCAAGTTTTGCTGGAATTCCCTCTTTGGCCTGCTCTTCTTGGATCGATGCTAATAGCTCTTGCGCAGCAGCTTCATATTTTTCGCGTGCCAATGCTTCTTGCTGCTTCAATGTAAAGGCGATATAGCCGCCAGTGGCGATAATGACGATTGTCAGCAGCGTCATCAATGAAAAGAGATATTTGCGATGGGTTGGCTTCTTTTTAGAAACTTGACGATTGGCGGTTGGCGTGCGTCTTGTCGTTCCCGTTGTTTGCTTTTGATGTGATTCGACCCTTGAAGTAGGTGCTTGTTTTTCAGAAGTCGCTTCTCTATGTTGTGAATTATTTGAACCATTGCTTGATTTCTTCATAAACATTCTCCCTCAAACATAATAACGTAAACAAAATGTAACATAAACGTAATAATGTTTCAACAGTGTTACAGGGATTCTTATAAACTTCTCTTTTTGTTCACAAATTTTGAGAATTGTTCTTAGAATTCCTTTATTCTGCTTTTAAGAAAACCAATTCTGCCAAGTATGATATCGTGTTCATTGCTTTTTCTTTTTATTTAAAAATAACGAGAGATATCTTTTTGTACTTTGATGCTTTTTCTGTTTATACTTCAGCATGTGGCAATTACTATGAAGGATGTGTTCAAAATGAAACACAAATCAGCAGTTTATTTATTCGTTCTTACCTTAATCATTGGGTTAACCTATCAATTACTTCCATATACTCCACTAAACGATTCCGTGTTATCGATCGTCGGTACCATCTGGAATCTGGTATTCGCATTTAGCGCAGTTTTTTTTCTCCTACGAGCAACCTTTTTGGAGCAGTTCAAACATTTTCGTTTCACCGTTTTATTGTGGGGTGTCCCTCTCGTCATTTTGACTGGCGTGTTCTTTTCCTTTATTTATGCCGCTATTTTTGGACAACCAACAACCAACTCGATCAGCGAAACCATCACTGTCCAAATGGTCTTTTTGCAAGTCCCCTTTATGCTGATGGGAGAAGAATTGCTTAGTACCAACCTCTTGTTGGCGTTGCAGAAAAGAGGCCTTTCTTTTGCCTGGTCTTCCATCATTTGCAGTGTGCTATTCGCTTTATGGCACATCCCAGCGTACGGCTTTCATCCAGCTCAATTATTGATCACCTTGATGCCTGCCAGATTGGCACTCAACCACGTTTGGAAAAAATTCAATAGCGTATGGGTCAGCTGGATCTGCCATTTTCTTTATGATTCCCTGGGATTCATTTCATTTTTAGGTAAATAAGCAATAAATTTGAATTACTATCTAATACTCGAATAGTCTATTACGCATTGACATATCTGGGAACATTATGGACAGTGCATGCATCAGATTCTGCTTTACTTACAGATCCAGTAATGACTTTTTCCTTATCCCTAATGGCTTGTGTTTGCTCGTTCTTAGCATCCACACTCAACAAAGTCTTGTTGCCGTCGTATTAGTTTCTACCTGCGATGTATTTTGTCCAGAATCTATTGTAGCATCCGCATCACCTGAAATGCTGGTATTACCACCACAACACTTAATAGGATTGCTATAGACATCATTGGTTTTAATTTATTTTTTACAAACTTTCACCTTAATATTCTTTTTTAGGCTTCAAAAAATTTATTGATTTTCAATTTTAAAATTTTTGATCTTTCAGCTATTCTCTTATCACCCATCCTTATCTGAATTTTTTATTCTAGTACAAGAAAGCCTGGTGCGCGTACGTATGTCTGATTCACTTGTCACCACACTACATCACCACTTTAGAATTTTATAGACCGATCATTAAAGAATATTACTTGTGAATTTCTCCACTAAGTCGAGCTTTACAATTGTTTCTTTGAACTGCTTTTTAACAGGATATGTCAGAAGGAGCGTTGAAATGACTATATCTGCAAAAATATAAAAGAGACGATTGAATATGGGCTCACGCTACAAGAAGTTTCCGAAAAATTATTTGTTACCAGACAAACAATCACAAACTGAGAAAACAATCGTAGCACCCCAGACATCGATACATTGATCAAATTAAGTGATCTCTATCAAATCGATTTAGAGTCACTTCTAAAACCAGAACAATTAGAAGATGAACCAAGCATAGAGAATGAAGAGAAGAAACCAACCTTCCGACTTCACTACACTTACTCAATTTGACTGCAGTCGTCGCTTGCGTTTTCACCGACTTCTTAACACCTATATGAACAATGACCCTTTGGACAACTTCTGCACATTTTTTGTTACAGGTAGACTTTGTCCTTTTACTCGGCTTTTTACTCACCAAGAAAGACCTCTCCCTGCAAAAACGGCTCTATAATTTATAGGACTGATTAATCAGAATTGATTCTGTAGTAACCCCAAAAAGTTAGATTTTTTCGGAGTGGAGAAATTTGGAGTTTTCAAAAAAACTGGACACTAAGTTAAGAGAACAAGTTGGAATGATAAGGCTTTTATGGCCAAAAAGATAAATTAATTTTGTGAAAGTAGAAATTCATCTGGTGTTTTGTAGCCCAAACTAGAATGTATTCTTTTTGCGTTGTAATAATTTTCTAGATAGTCTACAAGCTGCAGGGCAGCTTCCGCCTTGCTTTTAAAACCATGTTTGTTTAATACTTCTCGTTTAAGTGATTTATAAAAGGACTCCATCACAACATTATCGAAAGGAGTGCCCTTCCTTGAATGACAAAGTAGTAATTTATTTGCTTGAATTACTTCAAAAAAACGATGACTTGTATATTGAGATCCTTGGCCCACATGAATGACTAATCCAGCCTTTGGCTTTTCTTTGAAAAAAGCGGTCTATAGACTTTCAACAACTAATTCATCTCTCATATGATTGTCGATACGGTAGCTAACCACTCGACATGAAAAAGCATCAATGTACTAACTGAGATAAAGTGTGCCTTCGACAGTAGGTATATAAGTAATGTCTCCAAACCAAACAGTATGAGGTGATTTTACAGAGAAATTCTGATTTACTAAGTTCTTTTGTATACTACAACAACCAGTCTTTTGTCTCAGATATTTTCGGCGAACACCGCGAGTATAGAGACCTTTAGCGTGAAGAAGTCGAGTGATACACCTAAGACTGATTGTTAATTGGTATTCTTTTTGTAAGACAAATTTGATTCTTCTTGCGCCATAGCGTCCCTTATGTTCAAGAAATATTTCTTTTAACAGTTCAGCTAAGGTTTCGTTTTCAATTTCAAGATTTGACGGTTCCCGTTGACAGAACAAATAATATACTGCACGTGAGACATTCAGGCAGCGACAAGCCTCTAAAATAGATAGCATTCCTCGATGATCTTTTATAAACTCAAAAATTATCGAAGTCTTCCTTTTTCTTTCAGGAAGACTTCGAACTTTTTTAAGAGTTCCACTTCTTCTTTTAACCGTTTATTCTCTTTTTGGAGGCGTGTAATTTCATTTCTATGAACGAATTCATGGCTCCTTCTACCGGGAAAGGCACGTTATCCATATTTTTCATATTCTTGAATCCATCGATAGATGGAATTAGAATGGACTACCAATTTTTTTGAAACAGTTTGGACAAGTATTCCTTCATTTAGGACGAGTAAAACAGCTTGCCGGTTGAATTCTTGTGTGAATGATCTATGTTTCATAATAATTCCTCCTCAAATTCTCTTACCTTGGTGTCTACTTTAGTATATCCCGTCCAAGTGGAATTTTTTTCAAAGTCTTTAGGAGATTGATAGCCCAGGGCAGAGTGTATGCATTTTGTGTTATAGTAAGTTTCAATATATTTAAATATCTCCATTTGAGCCTGATCAATATCTCTAAATTGCCGATATAGCGAACGGGTATAGAGTACTTATTCTTTTGATAGATTATGAGCGATTCTTTGGATACCTTACGAGAGAGGATATCTTGTGTGTAGGTCGTTAGTAATTTCGAATCAAAGGGCAATAAGTGCTCTTTTTCATGTGCAGTAAATTTCAGTATTGGCGGACCATCAATTGCTTGAAAAATTTCTTTGTTCCGCTCTTCATTGAATTCAAAAACAAGATCAATCAAATCCTCCAATGTATCGAATTCACCATTATATACTTTTAGTTGCTCAACCATTCGAGCTAAGGCTTCCACTTTTCCTTTTGTTTGCGGACGATAAGGGCGACAGGCAATTGGTTTAAATCCTGCGTCTTTACTGTACTCATAGAACCATTGGTTCCAAGTGACCTTTCTAAACTGTGTTCTACTTTGATCAACAACGGTGCGTATATTGTCAAACCAAATTTCATACGGAATTCCTTCAGAAGAAAGAAAGGCATTGTTCAAACAACGAAGTAGTGTATCTTGTTTTCTGTCTACCGTTAACTCGATATACTTCTAACGTGAAAATCCTAGAACATATAAAAATAAATTGATTTGAAACCGTTAATCCGAATGATTGTAAAGGACAAGATCTTCTTTCCAGTCAACTTGTGCAGACAAAGCTGGCTGTGTTCCAATTCGAATGGTTGCTTTCTGAATGTGTGCTTTTCGCAATTGACTGCAGTAATCTCTTAGAATAGAATCTTTTCCTTCATAACCTTTCTTCTTGATAAAGCGATAAATCGCTGAAGCAGAACAGCCTAGTTCTACTTTCACTTGAATAGTTGATCAAAAAGTATCTAATTTGCTTGGCCGCTTCTTAGGTGCAGCTTTCTTACTAGATAGATTGTTTTCGTAGTACCCGTTTGACTGTGAGTGGATCACATTCGAACTGTCTAGCTAAGTGGGTAAAATTAGGTTTAATATCACTCATAATATAAATTTGAACCCCTTCACGTACATCTGATCGCATAGAATCCTCCGGATTGTTTTTTTAGATCAGTGTACTAAAAATGTAAGAAAAACACCATTTTTTTGTCGGCATCCCCTTTCTTACATTTTACTGTCGGGATTCACAGCTGATGTATTGGCGGTTCAACTTTCGCCAATAAGACCGGAATCACCTTGCATTGTCTCGTCTGCTTTCTTTGTAGATCGATCACACGCCATAACAAGAAGCTAAACAAATAGACAATATCATTGTCTTTTTGAAATAATGCTTGATTAGTCTTTCAACATCCATTAATCATTCATTCCTTTACGTTCGTTTTTGCGCGATACCCTAAGCGTAACAAAAACAAAGAAATCAAGAATCGTTCAGAATCTGTATTTTCCCACTAGTTTTGAATAATTAATGCAAAATAATTCGATGACTTTTATAGTAAAAGAAAACCTTTTCAAAGAGTGAAGTTATGTCTGAACAGTCCATTGAACACCCTGTTACCTCTCATGTTTAAAGAAGTCATTACCGCCAACCTGTTGAATAAATGCTGCCTCACTTGCGAATGCCCCTAACTTCAGAAAACACTGACCAGATGCCGTCTGCTTTGCTGTCAACCCCTTAAATTCATTTCGACCAGGCAATCTCTTTGATCTTGCCCCTGGAATATTATGACTACGAACAGTGTTTACTGATCTATCAAGACAGCATCCCTTTGGTGACATGTCGCTCCTCAGCCATTATTCAAATGATTTTGTCTCATTATCACCATTTCGATCATCGTATCTATAAAGAAACCATGAATCTGATACTGACACAACAACCATCAAGCAGACAATATAAAACACCGATCGCAACCAGTGAATATAGCTTGTTTCCTTTGACCAATGCCAAAAGTCACGCCATCATCTGGCTCAACCCTACCAGTGTGCAGAACCTGTCTGCTGGGACACACGAAACCATCGTTCATCTATTCAACACTATCAGCTTTCGTTCGCCTATCGAACCACGAAGTGTAAGGAACAATATGAATACGAGTTTTATTGCCCACGGTATCATGAAGAGAGATTTTACGCCAACGGTCGTTCAAGAGAACATGAGTCTATATGAATATTTACATTTGCCCTATTCCAAAGAAATCACCAAGATTTTCCAAAACACCAGCTATGCAGATATTACTGGAAAACGCGGCAGTTTTATGGCCTATTACTTCTCGATTTTTAACGAACACACTTATTAAAAATTGACAACACCAGCACCGCTGCTATCTACTCATACAATCAATAGGCTAAGTTCCCGGGAACGATAAGTTTGCCTCAATGTCTATTGTGTCGATGGATGATCCATCTCGGTGACTTGTTACATGATACCCGATAGAAAATTCACTGCATGTTAAGCAACACCGCTGATAGTCCGCTCCCTC
>NZ_BCPT01000036.1 GCF_001544095.1 Enterococcus casseliflavus NBRC 100478
ACACTTTGAGGGAGGCGAATCGTCGGTCTTTTTTTATTGCGTAATGTAATGAGATTTACTTGGGTGTTGATGGGCTAAGCGACTTGCGGCAGAAGCTGCGATGGCACCTACGATATCATCTAAAAAGGTGTGAACGCGGGGACCGTCGTGCTTGTTCAGTTCTTTCAGAATACCCGGTTTGACTTTATCAATGTATCCGTAGTTAGTAAAGCCGATCGAGCCGTACACGTTGACGATGGATAGAGCGAGGATCTCATCGATCCCATAAAGCCCTTCGTCTTCTTTAACGATTTCTTGCAGTGGATGCAGCAGTTGATTTTCTTCTGCCAAAATATCCAATTGGACCCCCGTTAAAATCGTGTTGTGGACTTCCCGCTTGCTTAAGACAGCGTTGACGCTTTCGATACACATCTCCAAGGTGATGCCTTCAATGTAGTCTTTTTGCAAGAACATCACCAGTTCACCGATGTCTTGCAGCGAGACACCGCGGTCGGCCAACAATTCTCTTGCTTTGTCTTCAAGTGTTTTGCTTTCTAATACCATATAGTTCCCCTCCATGTAAAAATAGTTTATTCAAAAGTCAACATGCGACTGATGGATTGCGATCATAAGTAGTGCCCTATTCCAGTTGCAGCCCATGCCATTTGGGTTTTAGTCCCTTCTGACATCCATTGAAGCACAGGTGTTTGCTAGTTCTGCTTTGGCTGCCACTGCCCAAGGATGGGGGACCACCAAATCACCAGCAAAAAGCCAGTCCATATAATACCCAGCGGCGGCTTCCAAGGAATCATCGAGGCGGTCTAATAAACCGATTAAGAAAGGCGCTTGATCTTTACGATCCCATTTGATTTTGTCGGCTAAAAAAACGAGTAGATCGAGACGACGATAATGGGCCTTTAAGGTGGTATGACAGCTGATGGCGGACAAAATGTCTGGATCAGACACCTGAAAAACCGTTTTTGCCAACAAAGCGGATTGCTGCTGATGCAGCAAAAAAGGTGCTTGCCGCTCCGCATCTAAGATCGGTTCGCCTACCGCTATCTGCAAGGCGATTCGCTGGTCATGAGGGATGATGACGCTGACATCGTGCAGCAGTGCTGCCAAGTAAGCTTTCTCCGCATTGACTTGAAACCGTTCTGCCAATCGTTTGGCTTCTTGGGCAACGGCTAGATTGTGGACCGCCGTTTCGGCATGATCGAAGGCTTCCAGATACTGAACCATTTGCTCAGTGAGAGTCTCTCCCTGTAAAGGGAGAGTATAGGCGGCAAGTTGACGTTGACCAGCTTGTTTCATCTCAGCTACTCCTTAAAAAGACTTGTACTATGGGCAGGTTGTGTCCGCGTTTTGGGATCAATGTAGTGGAGCGCATTGTTCACCGCAGTTGGGGCTTCCCCGAAACCAGTAGCGATCAGGTCGACTTTTCCATCGTATAAAACGACATCCCCACAGCCATAGATCCCAGGAACAGACGTGCTCATATCTGAAGAGACGAAGACTCCTTGGCGGCTGCTTTTCATGCCCCAATCCTTGATGTTCAATGTGGAAGAAAAACCGTAATTGACGATCAAAGCATCCAATGAAAGGCTGACTGTTTCATCACCTTTGACTTGCTGCAACGAGACACCAGTCAAACGTTGCTCTCCTTGGATTTCTTGGATCACATAAGGAGTCAAAATGTTGACGGCAGAAGCCTGTAATTTGCTGACGCTATGTTCATGGGCACGAAATTCAGGACGGCGATGGATCAAGTAGACTTCACTAGCGATCGGCTCTAGCATCAATGCCCAATCGATGGCAGAATCGCCGCCACCGGCAATCGCTACTTTGCGTCCAGCATACTTCATCAAATCGGTGACAAAATAGTCTAAGCCGTATCCTTCAAACCGCTCGCTTTCTGGCAAAGTCAGTTTGCGTGGCTGGAAGGAGCCGTTTCCTAAAGCCAAAATCACGGCTTTCGAGTAATGGATTCCTTTGTCGGTGGTGACTTCGATATAGTCTTCTTGTTTTTCGACCGACAAGACGGTCTCTTCTAAACAATATTGGTGATTGAAGGTCGTCAACTGTTTTTCCAGGTTTTGGACAAGATCGCCCGCTTTGATTTTCGGATAACCTGGGATATCGTAGATGTATTTTTCTGGGTATAAAGTAGCAAGCTGACCGCCTAATTGCGGCAAGCTGTCGATGATCTTGGTTTTGGCGTTACGCATACCGGCATAGAAAGCAGAAAACATCCCGCTAGGTCCCGCGCCGATAATCGTTATATCAAAAATATCCATGTTATTCCTCTTTTCTAACCACGTTGGGGTGAAGCGTGTTCGTATTGTACGAATAGCTTCATTATAGCAAAAATTATCCAAACTAGCATTTTTTCAATTTTCTGCTATCATGGATTTATGAGAGAGAAGGAGGAGTTAATGTGTCTGAATTTCCACAGTTAGCATTAGAAAAACAAACTGGCCATAAAGCAGTCATCAAAACCAATCGTGGGGATGTAGTTGTACAATTGTTCCCAGAATTGGCACCAAAAACAGTGAAAAACTTCGTTGAATTAGCGAAAAAAGGGTATTACGATGGGATCATCTTCCACCGTGTCATTCCTGATTTTATGATTCAAGGCGGCGATCCAACTGGTACAGGGATGGGCGGCGAAAGCATCTATGGTGGCAGCTTTGAAGATGAATTTTCAAAAGAATTGTTCAATCTTCGTGGCGCTTTATCCATGGCAAACGCTGGTCCGAATACTAACGGCAGCCAGTTTTTCATCGTAAACAATCAAAATGTTCCTAGCAACATGTTAGGTCAATTAGAAGGTGCTGGTTATCCAGCTGAAATCATCGAAGCGTATCAAGCAGGTGGTACTCCTTGGTTAGATTTCCGTCACACAGTCTTCGGTCATGTGATCGAAGGAATGTCAGTCGTTGATGAAATCGCTGGCGTGCAACGAGGACCACAAGATCGTCCAGTGCATGATGTAGTGATCGAAACGATCGAAATCAGCGAATAAAACAAAAGAACCCAAAAGCAGTTTCAACGGTCATCCTCAAGGAGGTCGTTGAAATGGCAGCTTTAGGGTTCTTTTTTTCATAAGAAAGAGTTAACCGATCGGTTGGTCTTTAAACGCGGCGGCGATTTGATTGAGTGCTTTTTCTAATAGCTCTTTAGGACAGGCAAAGTTCAGCCGCATATGGTGACTGCCGCGAGGACCAAAGATACTTCCTTGATTCAATACGACATTGGCTTCTTTGATCAGTTTGCGCTGCAGCTGATTGTCCGTTAGGCCATAGGCAGAAAAATCCAGCCAGATCAAGTAAGTACCTTCGGGTTTTTGAAAGGTCACTGTTGGGAGTTGTTCAGTCAAAAAGTCGCAGACAAAGGTGCGATTTGCTTCTAAATAGGACAAAAGTTCTTCTAACCATGCTTCAGATTCACGATACGCTGCTTCAGTAGCGACCAACCCAAACGTATTGATTTCCCCTTGAACGTTGCGTTCTTGTGTTTTTGCAAATTGGCTGCGCAAGGTTTTGTCTTTGATGAATACCATCGAATTTTTGATCCCAGCTAAATTAAAGGTCTTGGTTGCTGAGGTCAAGATGATCGAAAAATCGGCAAAGCTTGGCTCGACTGTTTGGAAAGAGACAAATTGATTTGGTGCAAAAACGATGTCTTGATGGATCTCATCACTGACAACGACCACCTGGTGCTTTTGACAAATACGGCCGATCGTCAGCAGTTCTTCTTTTGACCACACGCGACCGCCAGGATTATGAGGATTACATAGAAGAAACAATTTTACCTTCTTTTCGATGATGGTTTGTTCCATCGCCTCAAAATCGATGACAAAGTGGCCATCTTTTTCTAGTAACGGTTCTTGAATTAAGGTCCGCTGATTGTTTTTGACAACATGGGCAAAGGGATGGTAGACCGGATCGTGGATCAATACGGCATCTCCTTCTTGCGTATAACTTTGGATCGCCAGTGCAATACTAGGGACGACACCGCTATTAAAAAGGATCGCTTCTTTATTGATGGTATAACCATGACGTCTTTGCTGCCAATCGATGATGGATTCAAGCAGCGAATCAGGGATGGTGGAGTACCCATAGATCCCTTGGGCAACTGCTTTTTCTAACGCTTTTTTCACAGGTTCTGGTGCCAGAAAATCCATGTCGGCTACCCAAAGCGGCAACAAGTTTTCTTCCTTATAGGTTTTTGCAATGGTATCCCATTTGACGCTATTGGTATTTAAGCGCGGATGAACTTTGTCAAAATTGATCATGCGTTTCCCTCCTATATTGTGCATATTGTGCAACGTTGTTTCTGATGCTTCAAATCTACCACTAGTTCAAGTATAATGAAAGTGGAAAAGAGAGGAAAGACTATGAATTATCAAATCGGGAACATTATAGAAGGAACAGTCACTGGGATTCAACCCTATGGTGCATTTGTTTCGTTAGATAAGGAAACACAAGGATTGATCCATGTTTCAGAGATCCAATCTGGGTTTACCAAAAATATCCATGAAGTCTTACAGATCGGGCAAAAGATCCGTGTACAAATCATTGATATTGACGAATACAGCCAAAAGATCAGTTTGTCCCGCCGTACATTGGAAACGAGTTTTGTTCAGCCACCCTTTAAGCGTAAACGCTACTTTACAAATAAGAATAAGCGGATCGGTTTTCGTACGATTGGAGAAGCTTTACCAGTGTGGGTGAAAGAGGCCAAAGAAATGTTAGAAAAAGAAAACAGCAGCAGATAATCGTGCATATTTTCTGAAAATGTGCTAAAATTAGTTTACAAACAGATGAATAACTGAGGTGGGTATTTTGGGATCCAAAAAAGTAGCGGGTACAGTTATGATGCACTTAGCAAATGGTTCGAAACGATTTTTGATGCAAATACACGAAGGCACTGCGGAATTAGCGTCAACGGATTTTTCTGAAGATAAAACCGGCTTGGCTACGATCTTACAATTGTTTAAAGACCGTATCCACCTTGATGTGACAGCGATCGAACTCGTTGAACTCACAAATGGCAATATTGATACGCAAAACATTCCTTTATTTGTTTTTGAAACACAAGAAGCAGGACAAACGCAACAGCTGCCAGAAGGGTATGCGTGGGAAGAGCCCAATATCTTTCGTAAGATCATTGAAGACTACGAGATTGAAGGCGTTCCGTTCTTTTAGCACCTGAATATTAGCGAAAAAACTGAAGACCGTTACGACGGTCTTTTTTTATTGAAAACTTTTTGTAAATAAAATGAAATATTTCCTTGACCTGAGTCAAGAAGAATGGTAAATTAGTCAACGTTGGCAATTGAGCCAGCGGGTCAAAACAACAGTTGAAAAAACTTCAAAAAAAGACTTGACCAAAAATGCAACAGATGATATTATAACGAAGTCGCAATAATAAAACAGTTAATCAATGTTGATAAAT
>NZ_BCPT01000037.1 GCF_001544095.1 Enterococcus casseliflavus NBRC 100478
GCTTGATAGCATCTGCTATCTTTTTTTTTGCATAAAATGACAAAAATAAAGACGTTGCCTTTGATGGGGCAGCGTCTTTTTTATTTAGATGAGATCAGAACGAAAAGGAAGAAGTGTTGCTTGTACTGCTGTTTTTTTCTATACTATTAGAAAAGGAGACGATGGCGTGAGAAAGAAAGTACTTTTTGATTTAGATGGAACGATCATTGATTCGAGTGAAGGAATCTATGGATCGATTCAATATGCGATGGAAAAAATGGGAAAAGAGCAATTAGCGCAAGACGTACTGCGGAGCTTTGTGGGGCCGCCTTTGATTGAATCCTTCCGTGGCTTGGGCTTCGATGAAGCTGCTGCCCAGCAAGCTGTTGCCTTCTACCGGAAAAATTATCGTCAAGCGGGCATGTTTCAAGTCCAACCATATCCGTTGATCGAAGAAACATTGCAGGAGCTGGCGCAGGATCACGATTTGTATATCGCTACGTCGAAACCAGAAGTTTTTGCAAAAGAGATCCTGACCCATCTCAAGTATGATGGCTATTTCAAAGGAATCTATGGGGCGGATCTTGAGAATAAACGTGGGGAAAAAGCGGCCGTTATCCGCTACGCGCTAACTGAGATTGAAAAGGAGCAAAAAGTGCAGCAAACCATCATGATCGGCGACCGTGAGCATGATATTTTAGGGGCAAAAGAAAACCAGTTACCGGCAATCGGCGTTTTATATGGTTTTGGGTCAAAAGAAGAATTGCTTGATGCTGGTGCGATCGCTTTAGCCGCTGAGACACAAGAACTCTTAGCGTTGATTCCAGATTCATTATAGAGAAAAAGAGCTGACAAGCACCTTACAAGGCGTTTGTCAGCTCTTTAGTTACGCATTCGTTTGTTTCAACTGTGGAGAGGATTCCAATAAAAGATTGGTATCCAAATAGCCGCTTTCGTTTTTCAAAATCAAAGTTCCTGAAGTTGGGTGAACATCTAGAATCAGATGACCAGTCAAGAACATTTGATCATAGGTTGATGTAAAGAAAGTAAACTGATTGCTTGAGACTAACTCATTATATGGGTCTAACGGTTCGTCGATCGGTGTGATCAAAAAACGTTCGCCGATCATACAGCATCCAGCTGCTGAAGAAAATTGGTTCGATCCGTCATTACTCGTCAAAATATATAAGTCGTGTCCTTCTGGAAAGCGAGCAGCGGCAGTAGGGGTAATATGTAAGTCCATTTTGCATGATCTCCTTTTTGAAACGAGTGAGCAGCAAGCTGTTTCGTTTCGATAATTGTTGATAAACCAAGTGTATCACTCCTCTTAGGGATGTGACAGCAACTTGCTTTTCAACAAACCAAGCTTAAAGTTTTAGCAAGAAAAAGGCGATAATACCGATTATCAGCAAGAAAAGCCCTAAGTACAAGAGCACAGTGACCGCAGCCTGGAAAAAAGAGCGCATTTCTTTCACCTCGAATCATTCTTCTCTTTATTTTACTGCATAATCACAGAGACAAGTAAGGAACTTCACAAATCTTAAAGGAAGTTTTAGGTCTCTTAAGAGTAGACCTTGTCCTTTTTTGTAACGCTTCCATTTTTTGTGGTAAAATAAAGAAAAGGAGGCGATTTGGATGTTACGTAATTGTCAAAATGTACTTGTTGCCTTGGATGGGTCGGATCAGTCAGAAAAAGCGTTCCAAGAAGCACTCGCGATTTGTCGTATGAACAAAGCCAAATTGTATATCCTCTCTGTTATCAACAATGCTGAGTTATCCACAAGTGCCTATGCTTTTGCGAAAATTTTTGACCAAGAAAAATTGCGTGTGGAAACGGACATGTTGAAAAAAATCTATGATGCCAATCAGCATGGGGTAGAAGATGTTGAGGTGATCGTCGAAGTCGGCGATCCAAAACGCTTTATCATTCATGCAGCAACAGAATTGTACCCGATTGATTTGATCATTATCGGTGCAACTGGTAAAGGTACATTGACCCGAGCTGTCGTAGGCTCAACCACCGATTATGTCGTCAATCATTCGAAATGTACGGTGTTGGTCGTGAAGTAAAAATTTAAATTAAACGGAAAGAATATGTTATTTTTTAAGCCGGCATCATGCATCTCCTTTCAAAAAAATTCAGTTAGTTGAAAAACCCGCTCTCTTAGCTTTAGGAGAGCGGATTTTTTGTGGTAAAAAAGATGTGTCTAAAATTGAGCTGTAAGCACCGATTGAAAAATCCTTTTGTTCGTTTTGTAAAAAAATATTTATTTAAATTGATAAAAATTAACTATTAGAAGAGATGGTTTGTTACACTTTTAATAAGCAAAGGCTGTAGGAAAAGTATTGGAGAGAGGGGCTGATAATTTATCGACTTTACAGAATGCAGCAGAATACAATCGAATATTGTTGGAAAGGAGAAATAAATGATGAAAAAGATTTTTAAAATTTTAATGATCATGTTTGTTATTTTTATAGTAATTATTTTTCTGCCTACTATTATACTTTTCATAATTAAATAGAAAGAAGGCATTTGAAATGAATTGGTTAAATTGAATTGAACCTTCCCCCGTGGTAATTGTTCAAGTTTGACTTGCGGAATTAAACCTTGTACTTCAGATTCTTGTTTAAATAATGAGGGACATTGAGAGGATGTTGGAATAAATCTTGTTATATCAATTTTAAACAATAAAAAAGGAGAATGAAATGAAGCGTGTTGCAGAAAACTATTTGGTTGTTTTTTCGATTCTTTTGCTGATTATATGGCTAGGCTTGATCCAAGTGAAAGAATATTCGCAAGAAGCAGCCCTGTCGATCATTTACTTTATTAATCTATATACGCTCTTGTTTAAATTTAAAGATGCAGCGAGGATAGTGAAAGCAGTTGTATCGGTCCTACTATTGGGTTTTACGATCTTATTTCTTTTGTATATCGCAGTAAATTAGGGGCGTACGAATGATTAAGTTCAGAAATTATCGCTATACTTTGGGAATTAGATGCACAAAAAAAGACAACGTCCGACAAACGTTGTCCTACCAAAGCCACTTGACGGGCTTGAACCGTCGACCTCATCCTTACCATGGATGCGCTCTACCAACTGAGCTAAAGCGGCGTGTTATTTAACACAAGATATAGAATACCGTAAAGGTGCTGCTTTGTCAATGAGATTTTAGGATATTTCTTGAGAAAAACACTTTGCGGGAAGGGAAGTTTCTAAAAGGGGATTTTCTTGAAACAAAGGAACAAAAAATTGATTTTTGCTCTTGCTAAATTATCTGACTATTTGGTATAGTACAGATAGATTCTTCCGGCATAGCTCAGTTGGTAGTAGCGCATGACTGTTAATCATGATGTCGTAGGTTCGAGTCCTACTGCCGGAGTATCAAA
>NZ_BCPT01000038.1 GCF_001544095.1 Enterococcus casseliflavus NBRC 100478
TTTGTTCATTGAAAACTGGATATCGAAGAAATAATCAAAACAAGTAACACACACCGAGTTGAAATGTTAAAAGAGTTTTTTAATAAGTTCAACGCTTATTTTCTTGAGCAACCTTCTATCGCTAGAAGAAGTACTCAAAACCGACCGTAAGGTCAAAGGTTAAGTGAATAAGGGCGCACGGTGGATGCCTTGGCACTAGGAGCCGATGAAGGACGGGACTAACACCGATATGCTTTGGGGAGCTGTAAGTAAGCTATGATCCAGAGATTTCCGAATGGGGGAACCCAGCATCTTTTATAGGATGTTACGTCTGCGTGAATACATAGCGCAGTCGAGGTAGACGCAGAGAACTGAAACATCTAAGTACCTGCAGGAAGAGAAAGAAAATTCGATTCCCTGAGTAGCGGCGAGCGAAACGGGAAAAGCCCAAACCAACAAGCTTGCTTGTTGGGGTTGTAGGACTCCGATATGGTAGTCTATTCAGATAGTCGAAATACTTGGAAAAGTATGTCAAAGAGGGTAAAAACCCCGTAGGCGAAATTTGGATAACACCTAGGAGGATCCTGAGTACGGCGGAACACGAGGAATTCCGTCGGAATCCGGGAGGACCATCTCCCAAGGCTAAATACTCCCTAGTGACCGATAGTGAACCAGTACCGTGAGGGAAAGGTGAAAAGCACCCCGGAAGGGGAGTGAAATAGATCCTGAAACCGTGTGCCTACAACAAGTTAGAGCCCGTTAATGGGTGATAGCGTGCCTTTTGTAGAATGAACCGGCGAGTTACGATAGCATGCGAGGTTAAGTTGAAGAGACGGAGCCGTAGCGAAAGCGAGTCTGAATAGGGCGAATGAGTATGTTGTCGTAGACCCGAAACCATGTGATCTACCCATGTCCAGGTTGAAGGTGCGGTAAAACGCACTGGAGGACCGAACCCACGTACGTTGAAAAGTGCGGGGATGAGGTGTGGGTAGCGGAGAAATTCCAAACGAACTTGGAGATAGCTGGTTCTCTCCGAAATAGCTTTAGGGCTAGCCTCGGAATTGAGAATGATGGAGGTAGAGCACTGTTTGGACTAGGGGCCCATCTCGGGTTACCGAATTCAGATAAACTCCGAATGCCATTCATTCATATCCGGGAGTCAGACTGTGAGTGATAAGATCCATAGTCGAAAGGGAAACAGCCCAGACCACCAGCTAAGGTCCCCAAATAACTATTAAGTGGAAAAGGATGTGGGGTTGCACAGACAACTAGGATGTTGGCTTAGAAGCAGCCACCATTTAAAGAGTGCGTAATAGCTCACTAGTCGAGTGACCCTGCGCCGAAAATGTACCGGGGCTAAATAGTTTACCGAAGCTGTGGAGTGCACCATTAGGTGCATTGGTAGGAGAGCGTTCTAAGGGCGTTGAAGGCAGATCGTGAGGACTGCTGGAGCGCTTAGAAGTGAGAATGCCGGTATGAGTAGCGAAAGACAGGTGAGAATCCTGTCCACCGAATGACTAAGGTTTCCTGGGGAAGGCTCGTCCGCCCAGGGTTAGTCGGGACCTAAGCCGAGGCCGACAGGCGTAGGCGATGGACAACAGGTTGATATTCCTGTACCCGTTGTTTTTGTTTGAGCAATGGAGGGACGCAGGAGGCTAAGAAGTGCAGACTGATGGATATGTCTGTTCAAGCAGTAAGTCTTGGTAGGAGTCAAATGCTTCTACCTGTACGGACAAGCTGTGATGAGGAGGGAAATAATAGTACCGAAGCTTCTGATGTCACACTGCCAAGAAAAGCTTCTAGTGAGAAAACAACGGCCCGTACCGCAAACCGACACAGGTAGTCGAGGAGAGAATCCTAAGGTGAGCGAGAGAACTCTCGTTAAGGAACTCGGCAAAATGACCCCGTAACTTCGGGAGAAGGGGTGCTGCTCTAACGAGCAGCCGCAGTGAATAGGCCCAAGCGACTGTTTATCAAAAACACAGGTCTCTGCAAAATCGAAAGATGACGTATAGGGGCTGACGCCTGCCCGGTGCTGGAAGGTTAAGAGGAGTGCTTAGCGTAAGCGAAGGTACGAATTGAAGCCCCAGTAAACGGCGGCCGTAACTATAACGGTCCTAAGGTAGCGAAATTCCTTGTCGGGTAAGTTCCGACCCGCACGAAAGGCGTAACGATTTGGGCACTGTCTCAACGAGAGACTCGGTGAAATTTTAGTACCTGTGAAGATGCAGGTTACCCGCGACAGGACGGAAAGACCCCATGGAGCTTTACTGTAGTTTGATATTGAGTGTCTGTACCGCATGTACAGGATAGGTAGGAGCCGTAGAGATCGGGACGCCAGTTTCGATGGAGGCAATGGTGGGATACTACCCTTGCGTTATGGCCACTCTAACCCGCAGCCCTTATCGGGCTGGGAGACAGTGTCAGATGGGCAGTTTGACTGGGGCGGTCGCCTCCTAAAAGGTAACGGAGGCGCCCAAAGGTTCCCTCAGAATGGTTGGAAATCATTCGAAGAGTGTAAAGGCAGAAGGGAGCTTGACTGCGAGAGCTACAACTCGAGCAGGGACGAAAGTCGGGCTTAGTGATCCGGTGGTTCCGCATGGAAGGGCCATCGCTCAACGGATAAAAGCTACCCTGGGGATAACAGGCTTATCTCCCCCAAGAGTCCACATCGACGGGGAGGTTTGGCACCTCGATGTCGGCTCGTCGCATCCTGGGGCTGTAGTCGGTCCCAAGGGTTGGGCTGTTCGCCCATTAAAGCGGCACGCGAGCTGGGTTCAGAACGTCGTGAGACAGTTCGGTCCCTATCCGTCGCGGGCGTTGGAAATTTGAGAGGAGCTGTCCTTAGTACGAGAGGACCGGGATGGACTTACCGCTGGTGTACCAGTTGTCTCGCCAGAGGCATCGCTGGGTAGCTATGTAGGGAAGGGATAAACGCTGAAAGCATCTAAGTGTGAAGCCCACCTCAAGATGAGATTTCCCATTTCTTTAAGAAAGTAAGATCCCTGAGAGATGATCAGGTAGATAGGTCAGAAGTGGAAGGCCAGTGATGGTTGGAGCGGACTGATACTAATCGATCGAGGACTTAACCAAAAAGAAAAAAGCACGTAAACTCGTAGAGTTTTGATTTCTTCGATCCAGTTTTGAGTGAGCAAAACTTACTCAATTGAATAGTGTGGTGGCGATAGCAAGAAGGATACACCTGTAACCATGCCGAACACAGAAGTTAAGCTTCTTAGCGCCGATTGTAGTGAAGGGTTTCCCTTTGTGAGAGTAGGACGTCGCCACGC
>NZ_BCPT01000039.1 GCF_001544095.1 Enterococcus casseliflavus NBRC 100478
TTTGATTTACTTATATTTTTCTTCCAGCTTGCTCATCCAAAGACCTAACCAAGCCCCCAAGACAAACAAAATAATTCCGATGACAGCCGTTACCCAAGTAAAGCCGCTATAGTTTGCCACCGGAGGAATCACGATCAATATCGTTGAGGCAATAACGATCCCTAAAATGAAGTGATAGACTTTTGAATGATAATGGGTCAATAGCCACTCCATCAATTTCGAAAACAGCAGCATCACTGCCAAGCCGCCAATGGCGATCGGTAGAAAGACCCCCATGATGTCAAAGCTCTTAAAGCCTTTCAACATCGGATCATAAAGTCCCAAAACGAGCAAAAGGTTTGAAGGACTCAAGCCAGGAACCAAAACACCTAACGCGATCAGACCGCCGGCGATCACAAAACCTATGAAATTGGCAGGGATCGTTCCTAAGATATCACCCATAAAATAGAGGAACAAGAAGCCGATGACCATACTGCCGAAGAACCAAATCAAATCACCGGTTGTTCGTTTGCTTTTTAAAGTAGATTCTTTGGCAAGTGCCGGTAATGTCCCAATAATTGCCCCCGCAAAGCCCCACAAAACGATGATTTGATAGTTTTGCAGCAGCCACTCTAATGGCTTTGATAAAAGCCCGATCCCTACGATTCCCCCGATCCCTACTGGCAGGAAAAAGAGGAGATTCTCTTTAAAATTCTTCGTCAGATGTGCCATAAAGCGCAGCATCCGCTCATAAATGCCTAAGATGGCTGCCAATACGCCACCTGAAACACCAGGCAAGATAAAGCCCAAGGCAATCACCACGCCTTTAAGAAAACGTGACAAAATACTTTCGTTTCTCTGTTTTTCCATTTACAATTGCTCTCCTTAGCGATGGTTTTCACCAATCGTTCTTTTTTCATCAATCCCTTTAACTATACTTGATTGCCAAAAAAATGGAAAGTAATTTCTAATTCCTCATACAAAGGCAGAATTCAAAGTTCTTTCAGCATCAAGAAATCCGTCTGCTCATCATCCCCCATAAAAAAGGAGTGACTGCCAACTCTTTCAAAGCCCATCGTATGATAAAAAGCCAACGCATTGTCGTTAAATTCCCAAACGCCTAACCAGATCGACTTTTTCTGCAGCTCTTTAGCGGTCTCTTGGGCAAACAGCAGCAGTGTTTTGCCATAGCCTCTGCGCTTATGTTCTTTTTTAATATAGATTCGTTCAATTTCCAACCCCTCTGGGGCGATTGCTTCCGTTTGCGCCTCACCCCAGTTAAGTTTGATATATCCTACGGTTTGATCATTATCTTGTAAAAAATAAAACGCCGACTGCGGATTTTCTAACTCTCGGGTCAGTTTCGGCAGATTGTAGGCTTCTTCTAGATAGATACGAGTATTTTCCTCCGTATTGAAAGGAGCAAATGTATCGTAATAGGTGGATACGCTGATTTCTCCCAATTCTTCTAAATCTGCCAAAGTACATCGTTTGATAGCCATCAAAACGCCTCCTCATTTTTTCAAGCTATTCTATCACATCTCCATCATCCCTTGCAAAAGCAAAAAGGACAGACAGCTTTCCCCACTGTCCGTCCTTTCATAGACTTACTCTTTTATAACCAAGAGCCAGAAAACTGATGGATCACCATCGTACTCGGATCTTCCTCGACCTCACCAGTGATATAGCTTTTTGGTGAAAACGTCATTTGCGGGAAGATTTCTACACCCTTAACGGTTTGTCGTTGATTATTCAATTCTAATCCGTGGTTTTGCAACAGTTCCGTCACTCGGATCACATTGGTGACGACATCTTCCGTTTTTTCTGCCCGGACAAATTTTCGGTCATCGTAATCGTGGTACCATTCTTCCATAAAGGGATGATGCGGCACCGCTCCAATGATCCCAGTAGAAATCTTGGTTTCGATCTCAAAGCCCATAAATGCCTCCAGTGTCAAGAGCTCATCTAAAGGTTTGACCACCTCGATATCGGTATCCATATAAATACCGCCTTCTGTCACTAACGCATACAAACGAACCACATCTGACACAAAGGCCCATTCTTCTTGGTCATAGGCCTCTTTTAGATAAGGACCGAATTTTGAAAGGTCGATCGTTGATTCATCCCAACGTTTGATCTCATAATCCGGACAATATTTTTTCCAGGTATCCATGTATTTCTTTTCTTGTTCACCTAATGGATTGCCGCCAAACCAGCAATAATGAATAATTTTTGGAATCATCAATCTCTCTCCTTTAGTTTATTGGTCTCTTTTAAGTGTAGCTGATTTTGCAATTGTTTCAAAATCATATACACTTTTTTCAGCGAAAGCAGTTGCTCCTGCTCCTGGGCATGATTAGAAAAATCCATTAAAAAAAGCACCAGAA
>NZ_BCPT01000040.1 GCF_001544095.1 Enterococcus casseliflavus NBRC 100478
GTAAGCGTGTCATAGAATGGTACCTAAACACAAATAGCCCGATTTGATACACTCAAATCAGGTTATTTGTGGCTTATATTATTTACAGATTTCTTGTATCTGCTGATTCCATGGCAGATAAGCGCGTAGCGCTTCAGGTGTCATCGAAGACAGATTGGGAATCTCTGTAAAAAGATGATTTAAATATTTGCGGATGTTTAACCCATTCGCAACAGCTGTCTGGATAATACTCAATATAATTCCATTTGATCTAGCGCCTTTTAAGCTTTTAGAAAATAGCCAGTTTTTTCGACCGATCACTAACTCTTTGATGGCACGCTCTGCTCGGTTATTTGAAAGTTCCAACCGTCCATCAAGCAACACAATCTGAAGTCCGTCTTTATGATTGACTGCGTATTGAACCGCCTTTCCAAGCTGCGATTTTGGCAAATAAGCAAAACTCTCACACCAATGAAAAAATTCAGTCATCACAGGCTGCAACGTTTCCTTCCTCGCTACAAACCTTTCTTCTGCGCTAAGCTTATTAAAGGTCCGTTCGATTCGAAACATCTTGTCACAGAAGTCTAACCCTATTTTGGCATGACTTTTTGGGGACGGTTGTTTACCCAATGCTTCAAAAAACTTTCTGCGAACATGCGCCCAACAATAAACATTGTTTACCGGCAGCTTTCCATAGGCCGCGTAACCATCAGTATGCAAGAAACCGCTAAATGATTCTAAAAAACTTTTGGGCTCATCAACGGAACGCGAATTTGCGTGCTCGTAGAGCACAACTTGTTTTTCTTCGCTTTTACCTGAAGCATATAACCAGTAAAAGGTCTTTTCTTTATGAGTATTCAATACCCGATAGCTTGTCTCATCCGCGTGTAAGACCTCCTGATTGCTTAATTCTTGATGAAGGCAATTGTAGATTGGCTCTAAAACCATTTCACTTACCTTGATATGCCAATTAGTGATTTTTTTACGATCAAGAGGGAAACCAAGTGCATGCCATTCTTTTTCTTGTCGATATGCCGGCACCTTTTTAACAAATTTTTCCCAAATACTCTGTGTCACAATTGAAGAGGAACCTAGACTATTATTGATCAACGGTTTAGGAACAGGCGCTTTTTTGATTTTTGTTTCTCCTAATGCTTCACATTCTCTGCAATGATAGGCATGTTGGTAGATGACTTGTTTTTCTATATGGGCAGGAACATACAATGGCTCTTCTCTAAGCCTTGTCGCACCGATATCATGTAAAGTATGACCACAGTCTTCACACAAACAATCGGCACCTTTTAATTCATAATGAATAGGAACTTCAGGCAGACCTTCTAATGAAAGTGCTTTGAGTCCCTTGCGTTTTCTGCGTTTAAAAGAAGATACCGTAATGGTTTCCTGGCTTTCTTGTCCAGTGTGCTCTGGTTCATTAAAAGTTGAGTCGTCTAATAAATCGATTTGCCCATCTACGGGTGGTGTTTCTTTTTTTCGTCCAAACAAGCGTCGATTCATTTCAGCAATTTGTTCTCTAAGAAGAGTATTTTCCTGTTGCTGGATTTCAAGCAACTGTGTTAATTGCTTGATTTGTACAAGAAGTTCAGATTCCAATTTTGTCATTTTTACACCACCATTCTAGCGATTTT
>NZ_BCPT01000041.1 GCF_001544095.1 Enterococcus casseliflavus NBRC 100478
GGGGGCGTGACATAAGTTAACTAGTTACGCTCGCCAAAATATAAGGAGCACTCGAAAATCATGTGATTTTTCGAGTGCTCCTTGTTTTTTTATTCATTTTGGGTAGTTCAAGTACCTATTTTTGTCAATTTCATCATATTGATTGCCGTAATGAGTAAACCCGTCTGTTTTCTGACTTTTTCTAAGCCCCGAACCGTGTATCGAGTGAAACCCAAACAAGCCTTCATAAATCCGAAGACTGTTTCCACGTCGATCTTTCTCCGACCATATATTTTTTGAATTTCAGGCGTTAATAAGCGCTCTTTTTGTTTTTCTTTATGGTATTCCCAAGAAGGATTTACAGTGATCTTTCTGCGATTCCCCTTTGGGGTTAAGGCTTCAGGAATGAGCGCTTGGTTCGCATCCGTTTTTTCTGCTTGGTATTCTTTAAAATCTCGGACAAAGCCATCCGCATCTGTTCGTTGACGGTAAGCATGAAAATTGAATCGTACCCCTTTGGGGTCGGTGTAAAAGTCCTCCTTAGGCTCATAATCCCAATTCATTACTTTCCGATCATCTGTCTGCCATTTCTTGCTTTGTTCTTTAAACATCGTTCCATAAGGAATCAGTGCAGTATGCTGAGGAAGTTCATCTTCTATATAGCGGTAATTGCTTTCTGAACCATAGCCTGCATCGGCGACCAAATAATGAGGGGACTTTTGTGCAATCTTCATCTTTTCCAGTAATGGTTTCAGTGTCTTAGTGTCTGTTGGGTTTTGAAAGACATCGTAGCCGAGTACAAATTGATTACAAGTAGCGATCTGCAGGTTATACGCAGGCTTAAGTTGGCCATTTTTCATAGGGTCTTCTTTTACGCGCATGAATGTCGCATCATGATCAGTTTTTGAATAACTGTTTCTTGTCCCATAAGTAGAAAACTGCGTTTGATGTTCCAGAAGTTTTTCTCGTTTTGTATTTAATTTGCGTACTTGGCTTTTCAACGTTCGCCGTTGTTGTTTCGCTGGATTTGGCGAAAGACGTTTCGTTGCCTCAACTTCTTTTTCTAGTTCTTCCAGACGTAGTTCCATCCGTGTTAACAGTTCATCTATCATGTCTACTGTCAAGGACGTCCCTTCGGGAATCTGTTTCAGGGCATACGCTTCTCTTAGTTCCGTCATCATAGTAAGCAGTTTTTCGCGATTCATTTGATCGAATCGGATCGTGTTTTTCTTCCAGACAAAGCTGTACTTATTCGCATCTGCCAAGATTTTTGTACCGTCAATAAACAACGCATCATCAATCAGATTCCGTGCACGCAGATACTCTGTCAACTGATCTAAGCCTTTATTGGTCAACTCCTGCACATCGTTAGATACACAAAAACGGGCGATCGTTCGATAAGTTGGAACCCGTTCTTGCGTCAACCAACGAGCATAGAGGTTTTCTTCAGCTAAGCGTTCAATCTTGCGACTTGTAAAGGTTTCTCGCGTATACGCAAAAAGAACCAACTTCATCATGGCACCTAAATCATATTCTCTTGGTCGACCAAAAAGATAGGGGTCATTAATCTGAAGCGCTTCGACCAGTTCATGGATAAAAACGGCGA
>NZ_BCPT01000042.1 GCF_001544095.1 Enterococcus casseliflavus NBRC 100478
TTCTGGCTCAGATTTTTTTGTTATCTTACATTGATTAATTGATTGATCAAAAAGATTCTAATTCTCATGTTCTCGAATGATTTAAATCCGTAGGATACTCGTTTCATTGTCTTTATGTGGGTATTCTTCGCTTCTATTTTTCCATTGGAATAAGGATAGATCATTGCGTTGGTGATGCCTTCTTCATGGGTAAGAAGGTTTTGAAGCTTTTCTCGAAAGCCGTCATCTAACGTTTCGGGAAGTTCTGCCAATAAGGAGAAAAATAGGTTAGGGTCTTTGTCTCGAAAGGCTTCAACTAATTCATGAAAAAAGGGATACGCCTCCTTCAGGGGCGTAGAAAACTCAAGCAATCGATCAATCATCATTGCTTCAGTAAGAAATGGGTATTTTGGTGCTCGGAAACTTTTCCATGTTTTGTATTCATAATGGTTGATGTTTGCACGATTTTTTAGCAAAAAGCGCCAGTTCTTTTTCAGTTTTTCTGCCTGGCTTTTCTGTCCGACTTTACGCAGTTCATTCATTTCACGGATACGCAACTCATTGAACGCTTGATTCATGTGTTTGACAATATGAAACCGATCAATCACGACTTTCGCATTTGGCAGAACACGTTTGGTGAGCTGGAAGTAGGCGGCGTTCATGTCTGTCACCAAGAATTCTACTTCTTCTGGATTGGTACAACCTAAGAAATAGCTTGTTAATCGAGGTAATTTACGCGTAGGCAAAACATCTATTAATTTTCCTGTTTCGCCATCTGCACAAATAAAGCTCATTTTATCTTCTATAGAAGCATGCGAACGAAATTCATCAACCATCAATACTCTGGGGAGAATCTTCTTAGATTGCTTTGGTAAATAGCTTTTAAACTCTTTCAATGTACGAATAACGGTGGTCAAAGATACCTGACAGCTTTTCGCAATAAAAGATAAAGATACTTTTTCAGTCAGTAAAGAAGCAATTTTATATCTAACATGATTTGCGATTGAATGTCTGGGTTGGACAAAATAACTTTGAGCCGTCCAATGGGTTCGGCAGTTTTTACAGGTATAGCGCTGCTTTTTTAGGCGCATAACCAAAGGCATATGATTGTATTGTTCAAAACGGACAATCGTTTCCTTCTTCCCATTTTTCACTATAATTGCTTTCCCGTTTCCATCTACCACAGTAGAACCACAACTTCTACAAGCACGAGGAGTAGGCGAGAGAACAGCATCGACGACCAACGTCTTTTTCTTCTGAAGGGTCTCGTAAGAGAGCTCTGTAATCAACAAATCTTTCTCTATTATTCTCAGCATTTTTTTGATAGAATCATTCATATAGCATATCGTCCTCTCAGTTGTTTATTTTGTGGTGATTTAATCATACTAGAGAACGATATGTTTTTTAATACCTAAAATGAAAATGGGACTGAAGAATCAATTCTGATTCATCAGTCCCATAAATTATAGAG
>NZ_BCPT01000043.1 GCF_001544095.1 Enterococcus casseliflavus NBRC 100478
TGCTGACACAACCCGAAGTGATCGATAGAAAAAAATACCAGGATCAGGCAGAGATCTCTTGTTCTTTTAAAGCCAAAATAGACAAAGCGTTCGCAAACTGCAGTAAGCCTGATTGAGAATCATCGACGATCACATTTTTCTGATAATGGATCCGATCACTCACGTGATTGATTGATAATCCGTAAACAAAACGCATCAAAAAGATCTTTCGTCTCCGATCGGTGATTTCTGGTTTATATGGATGGCTAATGGCCGTCAGACCCAAAGAAAACAAGTGGTGAAAATAAAGAAACTCTTGTTTGAACTGCTGATTTTCTTGAACAAAGCTAGAGTGTTTGATTTCTGGTATATCTTGGTCTAAAAGCGAATACGTTGAATGGATCGGCGGCATTCTCGTCAATCCCATCCTTTCTCTTGAAACAAGATAACTAGAGAGCATCGATCCGATCTCTCCTTTGGTTTTTTCCCAATCGATCACCTCTTTTTCAGGTAATTCAAATTGGTGAACATCAAATAATCGCACATTATTCCTCTTTTCATGATAGGTGATACAAACAGTTGTTGTTTGAACCTGAATTTTATATCAAAAAAGACCTGGAGTTTCCAGGTCTTTTTTCGTCTTTGTTTCTCAAAATGGCAACGATTGACGGGCGTTCTTTGTGATTTTCAATTGGTCTAGCTATGTTGAGAGCCTAAAACGTCGGTAAATCAAGCTTCTTCTCTTTGGATCTTTTTTGAAGAAATCGGGGGGACGAGTTGGAAAGGTGTTATGTTCCAAGCTGGACTCGCCGCAAGATAAGCGAAATGTTGCTTTTCTAACAAGCGTAAAATGCAGGGGACTTGATCCGCTGTTTTGTCGGACGTAATAGCCAGGCATTCCACAAAGTCAGCAGGCAAGGAGAAAACGGAACGATTCGCTGTCTGCCAGCCGCTGACGATCGTGGGATCAAATTCATACCGCCGACAACAATCACTCACCGACAAACCAAGGTGCCCCACGATATACGCAGTAATCGGATAGCTGTCAACATAAGCTGAAAACGACATACACAATTCATCCTTTCAACGCTATCTTAGGTTTCACGGAAAAAGTGCCACCACTTCTTCTGTCTTTCTTGTTTCAGTCGCACGACTTCATTTTCAGGAGTAAATTTCCCCTTATGTTCTGAGGGGGTCTCATAACCACTTTGAGACGTTTTAAAATTTTTGGTATCATTGTTGGATTCTTTGTTTAAATCTTATGAGAAGTGTTCCTGCGACGTCAGAAGCAGTATTTGTTTGTTCGCTTGCAAAGTTAGTTGTTGTTGCTGATCAAGAAGTTTTTGTTGTTGGGCTAATAACGACTGCAGCTGCTCAATTTGTGCGTCCTTTTGTTGCAACTGTGCAAACAACTTCGTTTCTATACTGTCAGAGCTTGC
>NZ_BCPT01000045.1 GCF_001544095.1 Enterococcus casseliflavus NBRC 100478
CCAACCTTCCCACGATAAGAATTGTACCGTCGAGATTTTCGAGTGTAAGACTTTACTTCGATACCTAGTTTTTTTATCAGACGTTGAATCTTCTTTTTATTGACATGAATCCCTTGATTCTCTAATTCTTTTTTTAGTCGCAGACAGCCATAGTCTTTATGCTCCTTGCGAATTTCAAGGATTTTTTCTTCAATTTCTTGGTCTGGGTTTGGTCTGTCAAACCGTTTCTGCCAATACATATAGGTTGCTTTAGGAAATTTCAATGTTTCAAGAAGCTCAACTAGTTTGAATGATCCTCGGAGGCTGGCGATGATTCGTGCGATTGATTCTTGCGTCTTTGCTGGGCTTCCTGTTTTCGCAGCTTCCTCAACTCTTTTAAAAAGGCATTCTCAATTTGAAGGGATCGGACTTGCTTTTCTAATGCCTTGATACGATCGCGTTCTTCAGTTGTTGTATTTTCTTTTTTGTTTTCTTTTTTTCTAGCCAAAGTAAGTGGTCGCCCTTTCTCTTTTGAGAGCCCCTCAATACCTGCTTCTCTGAAATTACGCATCCAATTGGCAATAAGCGCAGGGTTGTTCATTTCTAAAGTGCTAGCAACTTCTCGATAGGACATCTCACTTGTTTGATATAACTCTAGCGCATTTAACTTAAATTGAACAGAATATTTCTGATTTTGATGTTTTCTCAATAGACCTTCCTCTCCGTATTCACGATAGGCATTCACCCAATTACTTACTTGAGACTTGCTTGAAATACCGTATTTGTTGGCAAGATACCGATATCCGCCCACGCCACTAAGATATTCTTTAACGATTTTTAGTTTTAATTCAAAAGGATATTTTGCCATACAAATAACGACCCCCAAAAGTTAGATTTTTTGGTCTAACTTTTGGGGGTCGCTTCA
>NZ_BCPT01000046.1 GCF_001544095.1 Enterococcus casseliflavus NBRC 100478
CTTACATCTATTATACCATTTTATGACAACGAAAAACAGACAAAATCCTTGATTTAACAAGGTTTTCGTCTAATATATCGCACCTTTTTTCGTTTCTTTTAGCGTACATTTTTCTTCGATTGAAAGGCCAGTCAACAATCGCTCCAAAAGGAGCGGATTTAATTGTAAGACTTCTTTTCTGGAACGCGGCCATTGAAGGTACCCACTTTCAAATCTTTTGTACATTAATACAAATCCATTTTGATCCCAGTAAAGAGCCTTGAAGCGATCTTTCTTCGTACCGCAAAATAAGAAAAGCGCTTGATCGTAAACATCAAGGTCATATTCTTCTATAACGAAAGCTGCTAGTCCATCAATTCCTTTTCGAAGATCTGTTTTTCCACAAACGATAAAAATATGTTTCAATGCAGTTGCATCAATGAGCATTGGCATTCAACTCTTTTAACAAGGTATACAAAAGATATTTATCCATTCCATTATAAATAAATATTTCCTTATCTTCCGATTTGATTCTGCAAGCTAGTTTTGGCTTGGTTTCAATTTGCGATTTTTGAGCCGCACTTGAAAATTGAACTGGTACAATATCTTTTTTATTCATTCGTTTTTCTCCTTCTATATTTGATAGTTTAATTATAGAAGAAAGATAACCGGCGTACGAGATACTATCCTATGACACGCTTAC
>NZ_BCPT01000047.1 GCF_001544095.1 Enterococcus casseliflavus NBRC 100478
TACGTCAGGAATTTCGAACGCTTCAAGCAACTCAGCGCGTCCTAGCCACGTCCTAGCTTGTCAGCAAGGTGCAACACTCCCGACCACAGAACTGTCTTATACCTTGGCTGTTTTTGGCAAGGTACGTTGGTTCTAGGTTGTCAGCATGTTTCCTCATAGCTTGTCTGCTGATACCAAAAAGTTCAGCAAGTTCTTTTACTGTCAACATTTGTTTTGGTTATCAGTCCGTTGTCACAAGGGTGCCACCTCGTTTGTTTTTCTTTTAGTATACATGAATTCGCTTTGCCAAGCGAAACCGATTGAATGCAGCAATCAAAGTAGAGGAACATGTAGTAAGAAAACTACATGTTTTCTTCTAGTAATTTTAGTATATAGTCGTCCGCTATGATCTCACCTTGCATGATCAGCCGTAAATGGTCGAAAGGGATTTTTGTGGATTTACTGAGTTGGTTCAGTTCTTCCTCACTCTTGATCCTTTCATAAATTTTTTTGGTTCGTTCGATTCGATCCCATTCTGTATTGGTCAAGTAGCGGGAAAGTTCATAGGTTAGCCGAGAATCCTCTGCACCGTGCACAATATCAACTCCTCTTTTTATGGATTATTATAAAGAC
>NZ_BCPT01000048.1 GCF_001544095.1 Enterococcus casseliflavus NBRC 100478
TTTTTTTTTATGTCTAACGACGATAAAAGTTTAGCACATACCAGATGGAATTGTAAGTATCACATAGTCTTCACCCCGAAGTATCGACGAAAAGTGATTTATGGAAAGTTAAGAGTAAGTATTGGTCAGATATTAAGAAAATTGTGTGAGATGAAAGATGTTGAAATCATTGAAGCTCATGCCATGCCTGACCATATTCATATGTTAGTAAGAATACCACCAAAGATTAGTATTTCTAGTTTTATGGGCTACTTAAAAGGACGAAGTGCAACCTTAATCCATGAAAAACATGCGAATTTGAAATATAAGTATGGGAATAAAAGCTTTTGGTCCAAAGGATACTACGTGAGTACGGTTGGGTTAAATCAAAAAACAATTGAAAAATATATTAGAGAACAAGAAGCAGATGATCGAATAAGAGATAGTATAAGTAAACAAGAGTATGTAGATCCATTTAAATAGTTAAAGAGAGATAGGGCTGTGAGCGGTTGGTGGTCATTTAAAAAGCCCCTTTTAAGGGGCTAGCGAGTGGTGAGCCCTTCTAGGGCTGTTAAAAAGCCACCCGTTTCACGGGTGGATATTTACT
>NZ_BCPT01000049.1 GCF_001544095.1 Enterococcus casseliflavus NBRC 100478
GTAAATATCCACCCGTGAAACGGGTGGCTTTTTAACAGCCCTAGAAGGGCTCACCACTCGCTAGCCCCTTAAAAGGGGCTTTTTAAATGACCAGCAACCGCTCACAGCCCTATCTCTCTTTAACTATTTAAATGGATCTACATACTCTTGTTTACTTATACTATCTCTTATTCGATCATCTGCTTCTTGTTCTCGAATATATTTTTCAATTGTTTTTTGATTTAACCCAACTGTACTCACGTAGTATCCTTTGGACCAAAAGCTTTTATTCCCATACTTATATTTCAAATTCGCATGTTTTTCATGGATTAAGGTTGCACTTCGTCCTTTTAAGTAGCCCATAAAACTAGAAATACTAATCTTTGGCGGTATTCTTACTAACATATGAATATGGTCAGGCATGGCATGAGCTTCAATGATTTCAACATCTTTCATCTCACACAATTTTCTTAATATCTGACCAATACTTACTCTTAACTTTCCATAAATCACTTTTCGTCGATACTTCGGGGTGAAGACTATGTGATACTTACAATTCCATCTAGTATGTGCTAAACTTTTATCGTCGTTAGACATAAAAAAA
>NZ_BCPT01000050.1 GCF_001544095.1 Enterococcus casseliflavus NBRC 100478
CCTTGCAAAGAAGGTGCCGCCATTACGATCGTGGCTAAACCAAACCCCATAAAGAAGAAGCCCCACATTTCTTTGGAAACCATCACTTTTAGTAAAATCGCAAAACCGACATACCGCATCATGCCCCCAGCTGCGCCGAGCCCACCCATCAACCATTGAGGGATCGCTGCGACCGCTTGATTCCCGAAAGCAGCACCGCCGATAAAGAATAAGACCACGATCAAGCCGAAGATCGTTCCAAGACCCGCCATCGCTAAATAATTGATTCGATCAATCCCCTTCGTATTGGCATCATGGGCGTAGCTGTCGGCTTTTACGAGAAAAAATTTGCTCCTTTCACTGAAGAAAAAGAATATCAAGTCGGAGAGTAGTTAGCAAAAACGTAAGATTCAATCACCACTTTGGAGAATACGATTGAATCATTTAAAGGGAATCAATTTGCAAGATAATTCAAACCAAAATTTTACTAGAATTATCGAAAAGACGATTCAAGTTGATTGAATCGAAAATTGATCGAAATCTCAAAAATGGTAA
>NZ_BCPT01000051.1 GCF_001544095.1 Enterococcus casseliflavus NBRC 100478
GAGAATCTGGTGAAGTAGTGATCGATCCAGCGTTAAAAAACGAACTTTTAGCTAGCGATCGGATCTACATCATTGCTTGTGGTACCAGCAATCATGCTGGCTGGGCAGCAAAAGCCATTTTAGAAAAACTAACACAGATCCCTGTTGAGGTTCATTTATCTAGTGAGTTTGGCTACAACATGCCATTGTTGTCAGCAAAACCCTTCTTCTTGTTCTTATCACAAAGTGGTGAAACGGCAGATAGCCGTCAAGTATTAGTGACAATCAACCAGTTAGGTCTTCCTAGTCTGACGATTACCAACGTTGCTGGTTCTACTCTTTCACGAGAAGCGAACCATACCTTATTGCTTCATGCTGGTCCAGAAATCGCTGTTGCCTCTACAAAGGCGTATACGGCACAGATCGCAGTGATGACGTTATTAGCAAAAGCCATTGGTGATGAAAAAGCTGTTCCTGAAGCATTGGACTTTGATGTTTTCCACGAACTAAGCATCGTTGCTTCTGCAATGGAGGCTTTAGTGGATGAAAA
>NZ_BCPT01000052.1 GCF_001544095.1 Enterococcus casseliflavus NBRC 100478
AAATGCCGAGGACCGGAATCGAACCGGTACGGTGATCACTCACCGCAGGATTTTAAGTCCTGTGCGTCTGCCAGTTCCGCCACCCCGGCTGAAAATTGCTAAGGCAAAGCGGAAAACGGGGTTCGAACCCGCGACCCCCACCTTGGCAAGGTGGTGCTCTACCACTGAGCTATTTCCGCGTATTCCTGATGCCGGCTAAAGGACTTGAACCCTCGACCCTCTGATTACAAATCAGATGCTCTACCAACTGAGCTAAGCCGGCAATGAAGTGCGGGTGAAGGGACTTGAACCCCCACGCCCGAAGGCGCTAGATCCTAAATCTAGTGCGTCTGCCAATTCCGCCACACCCGCATAGGTTATTACTATGAGTCGTACAGGGCTCGAACCTGTGACCCTCTGATTAAAAGTCAGATGCTCTACCAACTGAGCTAACGACTCATATGGGGGTTAACGGGATCGAACCGCTGACCCTCTGCTTGTAAGGCAGATGCTCTCCCAGCTGAGCTAAACCCCCATAAGGTAAAAAAAAC
>NZ_BCPT01000053.1 GCF_001544095.1 Enterococcus casseliflavus NBRC 100478
TTAGACTTTTATGGAGTGGAGAAATCCACTCCTTTTTTGTACGATAAGATTAACTGTTAGACAGCTGTTTTTACAGCTTCTCGAAACTGAACCGGACTTCGCCAATTTAATTTCTTTTTGATGCGTTTATGGTTGTAATAATAGATATATTGGTCAATTTTTGTTTTCAATTCATCTAAACTCCGATAGACTTCTCCATGAAAAATCTCTTGCTTTAATAAACCAAAGAAGTTTTCCATAGGTGAGTTATCTAAACAATTCCCTTTACGAGACATACTCTGGAAGATTTTATGCTGCTTCAATTTATTCTTATAAGCATTCATTTGATAGGCCCATCCTTGATCTGAATGGAAGGTTCTACGAAATGGACAATCATTTGTCATCTGGATTGCTTCTTCTAATCCTTCCATTATGGCTAGTGCGTTTGGTTTTTCAGAAATCCGATAAGATAGAATTTCACTATTGTAGAAATCCATGAAAGGATCTAAATACAGCTTTTTCTGAC
>NZ_BCPT01000054.1 GCF_001544095.1 Enterococcus casseliflavus NBRC 100478
CTTTCTGGGTGATAACTAATGACGTTTCATCTGCGGATAAGTCACGAATCGCAACGTTTGTTACCTCAATATCGTAACCTAACTCTTGGATTTTTTTTCGAACAATTGCTGCCCCCATTGCTGAAGAACCCATACCTGCATCACAAGCAAAGATAATTCTCTTTATTGAAAAGTCTTTTATCAGTTTTCCTTTTTGCTTCATTTTTTTTGTCTTTTCTTCTGCAAGGATAAATTCGTCATTGTTATTATCCAATGCTCGATTAGTTAATTTGTGAATTACTGCAGCTCCGACAAAGGTGACCACAGTTGCAACAACGATCGCAAGCAAAATACCAAAGTGGCTACCTCGGGGAGTCACAGCCATGAAGGCAAAGATAGATCCGGGGGAAGCTGGTGAAATCATCCCCGCTCCAGTAATCATCAATGTTGCGACACCACTCATTCCTCCTAATATAGCTGGAATCAGCAGCAATGGGTTCATCAATACATACGGAAAGAAAATTTC